>CAUPON010000025.1:0-73062 GCA_963513025.1 uncultured Albidiferax sp. | reverse complement strand
GCCCAGCCAGTGAGTTTTGGCCACCACATGCTGGCCTATGTGGAAATGTTCGCCCGCGATGCCGAGCGCATGCTGGACGTGCGCAAGCGCGTGAACCGCCTGCCGCTAGGCTCGGCCGCGCTGGCCGGCACCAGCTACCCGCTGGACCGCGAGCGCGTGGCCAAAACGCTGGGTATGGAGGGCGTGTGCCAAAACAGCCTGGATGCCGTGAGCGACCGCGACTTCGCCATCGAATTCACCGCCGCCGCCAGCATCGCCATGGTGCACATCAGCCGCCTGAGCGAAGAGCTGGTGCTGTGGATCAGCCAAAGCTTTGGCTTCATCGACATTGCCGACCGCTTCTGCACCGGCTCCAGCATCATGCCGCAGAAGAAAAACCCCGACGTGCCCGAGCTGGCGCGCGGCAAGACCGGCCGCGTGGTCGGTCACCTGATGGGCCTGATCACCTTGATGAAGGGCCAGCCGCTGGCCTACAACAAGGACAACCAGGAAGACAAGGAGCCGCTGTTCGACACAGTGGACACGCTAAAAGACACGCTGCGCATCTTCGCCGAAATGGTCGGCGGCATCACTGTCAAGCCCGAAGCCATGGAACGCGCCGCGCTGCGCGGCTACGCCACCGCCACCGACCTGGCCGACTACATGGTGAAAAAAGGCCTGCCCTTCCGCGACGCACACGAGGCCGTGGCCCATGCGGTCAAGGCCGCGATCTCGCACAACGTGGATCTGTCCGAGCTGCCGCTGTCGGTGCTGCAGCAGTTCAATCCGAAGATCGAAAAAGACGTGTACGACGTGCTGAGCCTGCGCGGCTCCATGAACGCCCGCAACACCTTGGGTGGTACCGCGCCGGCCCAGGTCAGCGCGCAGATCGCGCGGCACCGGGCGCGTCTGGCCTAAGAACCTATATGGCCCTGTAGCCAGTGCAGGATTGCTATTTAATAAATAGCTGCCTGCGCTGGTGAATACTGCGCTAGCAGCCTTTTTTATAGATAGAGAAGCAAAGGCTTACATCCTTGACGCAAGTCAAGGCTGCAGCGTGCGCATCGGTCGCACAATGGGGACAGCACAAGCCTTGTGCGCAAGGAGTCCCTATGCTGAAACACATTCTGTTGGCTACCGATGGCTCGACCGCCTCGGACCACGCTGCGGCCTTGGCCGTGGACCTGGCCCGGAGCATGGGTGCCAAATTAACGTCGCTGTATGCGGTAGACCCCTATCCCTATCTGGCGGTGGGCGAAATGAGCACCGACGGCATCCAGTACTACATGGCCGCCGCGCAGCAGGAAGCCGCTGCGGCGCACGCCAAAGTGCAGGCCCTGTGCGACCAGGGCAGCCCCGTGGCCTTGCAAACCATCGTAGTAGAAGACCGGGCCGTGTCGAAAGCCATTGTCGAGAACGCCCACAGCGAAGGCGCGGACATGATCGTCATCGGCTCGCACGGCCGCACCGGCATTGCCAAGCTGATGCTGGGCAGCATCACCACCAAGGTGCTGGCCGAATCCACGCTGCCAGTGCTCGTCGCCCGCTAAAACGCCAGACTTAAGCCTGGCCTAAGCCCGGCCGGGCATACTCGCAGCGCATATAGGAAACACAGGACTTCCATGCGACTGCTGCTGGTAGAAGACGACACGATGATTGGCGAAACCGTGCTCGACGTGCTGCGCGCCGAGCACTTCGCCGTGGACTGGGTGAAAGACGGCGCCATGGCCGACACCGCACTGCGCAGCGAACACTACGACCTGGTGCTGCTGGACCTGGGCCTGCCCAAGCTGGATGGGCTGGAGGTGCTGAAAGCCCTGCGCCAGCGCAAGGACGCGACGCCGGTGCTGGTCGCCACCGCCCGCGACGCGGTGGCCGACCGCATCAAGGGCCTGGACGCCGGCGCCGACGACGATGGACTCAAACCTTATGACATCGACGAGCTGCTGGCCCGCATCCGCGCGCTGACCCGGCGCAGCGCCGGCCGCGCCGACCCGTTGCTGGAAGTGCACGGCCTGCGCCTGAACCCCGCCACCCACGAAGCCACGCGCGACGGCCAGGCCATCGTGCTGTCGGCCCGCGAATGGGCGGTGCTGGAAGCCCTGATGGCCCGGCCCGGCGTGGTGTTCTCGCGCGCCCAGCTGGAAGAAAAGCTCTACAGCTGGAAGGACGACGTGAGCAGCAATGCCGTCGAGGTCTACATCCACGGCCTGCGCAAAAAGCTCGGTGCCGAGCTGATCCAGAACGTGCGCGGCCTGGGTTATGTGATGCCAAAGCCATGAGCGGCACACACTCCCTGCGCCGCCGGCTGCTGGGCTCGGTGATGACGGCCATCCTGGTGGCCGCGCTGTTCCAGGCCGTGTCGGCCTACCGCGGCGCGCTGCAGCAGGCCGACGAGATGTTCGACTACCACCTGCAGCAAATGGCCTATGCGCTGCGCAATGGCGCGCCCAGCCAGCTGGAGCCGACCGAATCCGAGCTGGAGGCCGACTACGAGGTGCAGATCTGGAGCGCCAACGGCGTGCAGCTGTTCCAGTCGCACCACAACCGGCTGCCACCGCAGGCTGTGCTGGGCTTTTCGGACGTGGAGCAAAACGGCACGCGCTACCGCGTCTACTCGATCCAGACCGCGGCCCAGACCATCCAGATCGCCCAGGACCTGAGCGCTCGCCAAGCCCGTGCCCGGGCCTTGGCCGCACGTGCCATGCTGCCCATGGCCTGGATGGCGCCGCTGCTGATGCTGGCCCTGTGGTGGACCATACGCCACGCGCTGAAGCCGCTGGAACGCACTCGCCAGCAGGTGGCCAGCCGCGCTGCCGACGACCTGTCGCCGCTGGCCGAAGACGGCCTGCCCGAAGAAGTACGGCCGCTGGTGCGCGAGCTGAACCTGCTGTTCGACCGCGTGCACACCGCCTTCCACGCCCAGCAAGCCTTTGTCGCCAATGCCGCCCACGAGCTGCGCTCGCCGCTGACCGCGCTGAAGCTGCAGGCCCAAGCGCTCGACCGCGCGGCCGATGCGTCCACCCGCAGCGTCGCCGTGGCCCGGCTGCACCAGGGCATAGACCGCGCGATCCGCTTGATGAACCAGCTGCTGGTGCTGGCGCGCCAGGAATCAGCCACCGAGACCCCGCCCGAACGCATCCAGCTGCAAGACCTGGTGCGCCTGGCGGTCGAAGAAATGCTGCCGCAGGCCCAGGAGCGGCAGCAGGACATCGGCGTCGCACCCAGCGAACCGATATGGGTGCAAGGCCACGCCGAGGCGCTGCGCATCCTGCTGCGCAACCTGCTGGACAACGCACTCAAATACACCCCAGAACACGGCCGGGTCGATGTCGCCATCGCGCTGGACAACGGCGCCCCGGTGCTCAGCGTGGACGACTCGGGCCCGGGCATCGCCGCGGAAGACATGGGGCGGGTGTTCGACCGCTTCTTCCGCAGCGCCAGCGCGACCGCCAGCGGCAGCGGCCTGGGCCTGGCCATTGCCCAGGCGATTGCCCAGCGCCATGGAGCCCAGCTGCGGCTGGGGCCATCCCCCAAGCTGGGTGGGCTGCGGGTGACGATGGAGTTTCCAAGCCCGGCGGGCTGAGGCTTAACGCCGCTCAGCCGGCTCAGCCCGCCGGCTGGCGCGCTGCCGTGCGGCTTCGAAATCCTGCGCCAGCAGACTCTTGCCCCGCAGGTCGGTGGGCAGGGCCCAGCGCAGGTATTTCTCGGCCACTCGCACCGAGAGCGGCTTCTTTTTCTCAGTAAAAGGGTCGGCCATATCGCGACGGGTGAACAGGTGCAGATCGGCCTGGTTGGAGAAAAACCGGCAGCCCAGCTGCTGCGCCAGCAGCTCCAGCGAGCGGGCCGTAAAGAACACGATGTGCTGCCCGGTTTCGGGCACCAGGTACCACCAGTCTTTCTGAAGCGGTTCGCCTTCGGGAACCAGCACGGTGGAGAACAACACCGAGTCCGCATAGTCAAACAGCTGCCGGACCTCAGCCACCGGGTCCACCAAGTGTTCGAAGACCTCGAAGGCCGTGACCAGCTCGAAGCGCGCATGCGGCTCCAGGTCCTTCAGGTCCAGGTGCTGGGCAAAGATGTTGCTGCAGTAGCGGTCCTGGCGGTAGAAGTCAAAGCCCTTGTCGCGCATCATGCGCACAAACAGGCCGTAGCCGCCGGCGTAGTCGAGAAAGCGCGCGCCGGGGTCGAACACCGCGGCAATCGTCTGCGCCGCCTTGTTGGCCAGAAAAATATTGCGCCCGACCATGCCCACATCCAGCGAGGAAATGGCCGCGCCATAGGCCTCGTCCAGCCAGTAAGGATGCTCGGTATGCACCATCCCGCAGCTCTGGCACTGGAAATACGCCACCGGGTAGCGGCCCAGTATCTGGTTTTCAAACAAGGGCGCACTGGCTTCGCCGCACACCAAACACGTATTTTTTGAACGCATGGGAAACAACCCCGAAAAATCGGCCCCTGGCACAAGCAAGCCCGTTCTTGTCTCTCTCCCGCCCTCCCGAAGCGTCCCTGCAGCCTCAGCGGCTGCCCACCACCTCGGCCAACAAATCAGCAAAAGCCTTGGAACGGCCCTGGCGCGAGGCATTTTGCACCGCAGCCGGGTCGGGCAACTTCACACTCTGGGCCCGCACCGCGGCCACAAAGCGGGGCAGCAGCGCGGCGATCTCGTCTACCGAATCGATGCGCGCCATCGCCTCCAGGCCGGCACCGCGCAGCACACCGGCGGTATCGCCCAGCGGATCGGTCAGCCCGAGTATCGGCCTTCCGGCGCGCAGGTATTCGTAAATCTTTGCGGGGATTTGTGCGTTGCAGTTGCTGGCCTGCATGACCAGCAAGGCGTCGACGGACAGCATCTCGGCCAGGGCTTCGCGATAGGGCACGGCCGGGCAGAGTTCGATGAAGTCCTGCACGCCGTACTGGCTGGCCAGGCCGGCCAACAGATCGTCGTGGGCCGAGGCACGGAAGCGGATGCGCAACTGCGCGGGCTGCAAATCGCCAGCGGCGCGCAGACGCTGCAGCGCGGCAAACAGCTGGGTCGGGTCGCGCTCCGACGGGTAGACGATGCCACTGTGCAGCAAGACCACCGGCTGGTCGGCCGCCAGCGGGCTCGCCGGCGCCGCCACGGCGTGCGCAAAGCTTTCCTCGTCATAGCCGTTCTCCAGCACGGTAATGCGGCTGGCGGCCTGGGGGTAGCGCTCGCGGTACATCTGGGCGGCACCGGGGGTGGTGAAAACACTGCGGCTGGCTTGCTCCACCGCCTGCTGCTCGATGCGTTGGTAGCTGCGCCAGGTGTCAGGGTCGGCCGGGTAGCCGTCTTGCGCCATCGGATCGCGGAAGTCGGCCACCCAGGGCAGGCCGGTCTTCTTGTGCAACTGCTGGCCGATCACATGCGCGGTGGCGATCGGGTAGGTCGACCAGATGGCATCGGGCTTGAACTCCTTGACCAGTTGCAGTCCCTGGCGCACGGCATCGAAGCGCCAGCTGATCCAGCGGTCGGGCCGGGCCATCCAGCCCATGTAGCGGCCCTGGATGTTCAGGTGCCGCGCGGTGTCTAACGCAAAAGCCCGGCGCACCACGGTGGCCTTGGGCACGTCGTCCAGCAGGTCGGGGCTGGTGCGCTCGTAGGCGCGCGGGTCGGCCGTCAGCACGATGGGGCGCCAACCCAGGGCCGGCAAATGCTGCACAAACCGCAAGGTGCGCTGTATGCCACTGCTGCCCGCCAGCGGCGGGAAGTGGTAGGCGATCATCAAAACTGTTTTCACACGGAACCCTGGGTTGTTCTTGGCTGCAGGATCATACGGGGGAAGCAGACCGGGCCTTGCGGCAGAATGCCCGGTATTTATGCCACTGCCTCGACCCACTCGCCTTCTTCGCCGCATCGGCTGGCTCGTTGTTGCCCTGCTGCTGTGCAGCGCAGCCAGCGCCGAAGAGGCTTTCAAGACGCTGCAGGTCGGCCCGCTGCGCACTATTAAAACAATAGCTGCTGCCGCAAAGCTGGCGGGCGACAACTCCATTATTGAAGTAGATGCGGGCGACTACGTGGGCGATGTGGCGGTATGGACGCAGGCCAACATCCGCCTGCGCGCCGTGGGGGGCCGGGTGCGTTTGCGCGCTGACGGCCAGGCGGCCGAGGGCAAGGGCATCTGGGTGGTGCGCTCGGCCCAGTTCAGCGTCGAGGGCTTCGACTTTTCGGATGCGCGCGTGCCCAGCCGCAACGGCGCGGGCATACGCTTTGAATCCGGCCGGCTGCTGGTGCGCGACTGCTCGTTTACCTACAACGAAATGGGCTTGCTGACCAACAACGACGGCCAGGCCGTGCTGGAGGTGGAAAACAGCGAGTTCGCCCACAACAACCGGCCCGACGGCCACAACCACAATCTGTACATAGGCCGCATCGCCCATGCCACGGTGACTGGCAGCTACTTCCACCACGCGCAAACCGGGCATTTGCTGAAAAGCCGGGCCGCGCTCAGTCACATCCTGTACAACCGGCTGACGGACGACGGCGGCAGCGCTAGCTACGAGCTGGAATTTCCCAACGGCGGCGTGGCCGTGGTGCTGGGCAACATCGTCCAGCAAGGCCCGCTGACCGAGAACCCGGCCGTCATCTCCTTCGGCGCCGAAGGCTATGTGTGGCCGAGCAACCAGCTGTACCTGGTGAACAACACCTTGGTCGACGATTTGCCCAGCGGCGGCAGCTGGCTGCGCATCAAGCCCGGGGCCGACAGCGTGCTGGCGGCCAACAACCTGCTGGTTGGCCCGGCACCGCTGCAAGCCGGCACGCCGGGTGATTTCCGCAACAACTTCAACGTGGAGCGCAGCGCCTTCCAACCCGGCGGCAGCTACCGGCTGCGCTCCACCGCAGCCGTTCTGGGCAAGGCCCTGGACCTGGGCAGCAACAGCGGCCAGGATTTGCGGCCGCAGCGCGAATATATTCACAGCGCCCAAACCAGGGCGCTGGACATTGCCCCGCATAATCCCGGAGCGATGCAGCAGCTGAAAGCGCCCGCGCCCTGAGCCGGCTTGCTGTGGTTTGGCCCCTCTTTTTTACCGCCCTACCCCATGTCCCCCATGCCCCCCATGTCCCTGACTTCCCCCTCTCTGGCACTTGGCAGCCCCCGCTTTGCAGATGTGCGTTTGGCAGAACTGGCCCGTACCGAAGGCGCCATCGCCGCCTGGCAGGCCGCTTGCGCCCAGGATGCCGCCAAGGCCGCGCTGCAGGCCACCGGGGACTTTGCGGTGGGCCTGCAGCAACCCTCAGGGCGGACCTTCCTTGCGGTGGACCGCTTTGCCATCCGCAGCCTCTGCTACCGCGTGGTCGATGGCCAGCTGCGTTTTGCCGAACGCGCCGATGCGCTGGCCCAAGGAACTGATGGCGCCGAAATCGACCCGCAGGCCATCTTCGACTACCTGTACTTCCACGCGATTCCCTCGCCGCGCACCATCTTCAAAGACGTGTTCCGCCTGCCGCCGGGCCACTACGCGCTGTTCGACAACGGCCAACTGACGGTCGCACCCTACTGGGTGCCGACGTTTGCCGAACAAAGCAATGTGTCCTTCGACGCCCTGCGCGACGAGTTCCGCGGCCTGGTGCGCAACGCGGTAGCCGCCCAGCTGGACGGCGGCAAAGCCGCCTGCTTTTTGAGCGGCGGCACCGACAGCTCAACGGTGGCCGGCATGCTCAGCGACATCAGCGGCAAGAGCGGAGAAAAAGCCGCCACCTACTCCATCGGCTTCGATGCCGAGGGCTATGACGAGATGGAATACGCGCGCCTGGCCGCGCGCCATTTCAAAACCGAGCACCACGAGTACTACGTCACCCCCGACGACCTGGTGCGCAGCATTGCCGACGTGGCCCGCTCCTACGACCAGCCGTTTGGCAACTCGTCGGCCCTGCCCTCGTACTACTGCTCGCGCGTGGCCAAAGACGACGGCGTGAGCAAAATCCTGGCCGGCGACGGCGGCGACGAACTGTTCGGCGGCAACGCCCGCTATGCCAAGCAGCGGGTGTTTGGCTGGTACGGCGTCGTGCCCTCCGCTCTGCGCAGCGGCCTGATGGAGCCACTGCTGGACAAGTCGGCCGATAGCTCCATCGCCCTGCTACGCAAGGCCTCCAGCTATGTGGAACAGGCCAAGGTGCCGATGCCCGACCGGCTGCAGATGTACAACCTGCTGCTGCGCCTGGGCGGTCCTGGCATTAGCGACGTGCTGACGCCCGACTTCCTCGCCCAGGTAGAAATCCAGGGCCCAGCCGTGCAACAGCGCGGCGTCTGGGCCGAAGCCAAGGCCGACAGCCAGGTAAACCGCATGCTGGCCTTCGACTGGCGCTACACCCTGGCCGAAAGCGATCTGCCCAAGGTTTGTGGCACCACCCGCCTGGCTGGCCTGGGTGTGGGTTTCCCCATGCTGAACGAAGCCCTGCTGGACTTCTCGCTCAAGCTGCCCACCGAGTACAAACTCAAGGGCCTGAAGCTGCGCTGGTTCTTCAAAGAGGCGCTGCGTGGTTTCCTGCCGGACGAAATTCTGACCAAGAAGAAACAAGGCTTCGGTCTGCCCTTCGGCGTCTGGGCCACGCGCCACGACGGCCTGAAGCAGATCGCCACCGACGCACTGAACAGCCTGGCCACGCGCAACATCGTGCGCCCGGAATTCATCCGCAGCCTGCTGGGAGAACGCCTGCAGGAACACCCCGGCTATTTTGGTGAAATGGTCTGGATTCTGATGATGCTGGAGCAGTGGCTGCAAGCCCACGCGCCCCAGTTCAAGCTGGAGAAATAGGCGCACCCCCAGGCTCCAGTGCTGCGCACTTTTCGCCCCCCCTTGCAGGGGGCAACACCGGCGGACTGGCCGAGCCAGATCCGCGGTGTTTCTGGAAGGGGGAAGGTACGCCCTCAAGCCCCTTTTTTATCAAAAAAGATAGCATTTAGCGCAGATGGAGTCTGCACTAGATGCTATTTTTACGCCTAAAAATTTTACTTCGAGTCCAGCCGCATTTCGGCGGCGCGTGCATGGGCTTGCAGGCCCTCGCCGTAGGCCAGCTCGGCGGCAATCCTACCCAACTGCTGGGCGCCGGCCTGGCTGACTTCAATGATGCTGCTGCGCTTCTGGAAGTCGTACACGCCCAGTGGACTGGAGAAACGTGCGGTGCCGGAGGTGGGCAACACGTGGTTCGGCCCGGCGCAGTAGTCGCCCAGGCTCTCGCTGGTGTAGGCGCCCAGGAAGATGGCGCCGGCATGCTTGAGCAGCGGCTCCCAGCGGTGCGGGTCGTTGCTGCTAACTTCCAAGTGTTCGGGCGCGATGCGGTTGCTGATCTCGCACGCCTCTTCCATGCTGCGGGTGTGGATCAGCGCGCCACGGCCGGTAAGGCTTTTGGCGATGATCTCGGCGCGTGGCATGCCGTTCAACAGTCGGTCAATAGATGCCTGCACCTGGGCGATGTAGTCTTTGTGAGGGCACAGCAGGATGCTTTGCGCCAGTTCGTCGTGCTCGGCCTGGCTGAACAGGTCCATCGCCACCCAGTCGGGCGGCGTGGTGCCGTCGGCCAGCACCAGGATTTCGCTCGGGCCAGCAATCATGTCGATGCCCACCGTACCAAACACGCGGCGCTTGGCGGCGGCCACGTAGGCATTGCCGGGGCCGGTGATCTTGTGTACGTTAGGGATGGTGGCCGTGCCATAAGCCAGCGCGGCCACGGCCTGCGCGCCGCCGATCGTATAAGCGCGGGTCACGCCGGCCACATAGGCGGCGGCCAGCACCAGCGCGTTCTTCTCACCTCTGGGCGTGGGTACGACCATGATGATCTCGGCAACGCCGGCCACGTGGGCGGGAATGGCGTTCATCAGCACGGACGAGGGATAAGCCGCCTTGCCGCCGGGCACATAGATGCCCACGCGGTCCAGCGGTGTGACCTTCTGGCCCAGTAGCGTGCCGTCCGCATCGCGGTAGCTCCAGCTCTCGCCCGAGGCTTTTTTCTGCGCCTCGTGGTAGGTGCGCACACGGGCGGCGGCGGCTTGCAGGGCGTCGCGCTGGCCTGCGGGAATGGTGTCGAAGGCGGCTTTGAGTTCGGACTGGGTCAGCTCCAGCTCCGCCAGCGAACTCGCGCTCAAGCCGTCAAAGCGGTTGGTGTACTCCAGCACCGCCGCGTCGCCCCGCTGCTGCACATCGGCCAGGATATCGGCGACGGTTTTTTCAATCGCCGTGTCGGCCTCGGCCGACCAATGCAGGCGCGCCTTGAATTCGGCCTCAAAAGTGGCGCTAGCGGTGGAAAGATGTGCGGGAGCAGCTATAAATGTCATAGCAATCAGGAGGTAGAACGTGCGGCGACGGCTTGGGCAAAGGCGTCGATCAGCGCGCGGATGGGGGCCTGCTTGAGCTTCAGCGCAGCCTGGTTGACCACCAGACGCGAGCTGATGTCCATGATGCGCTCGACTTCCACCAGGTGGTTGGCTTTGAGCGTGTTGCCGGTGGACACCAGGTCGACGATGGCGTCGGCCAGGCCGGTCAGTGGCGCCAGTTCCATGCTGCCGTAGAGCTTGATCAAGTCCACGTGCACGCCCTTGGCGGCGAAGAATTCGCGTGCGATGGCTACGTATTTGGTAGCTACCCGCAGGCGAGAACCCTGCTTCACAGCGCGTTCGTAGTCAAAGTCGGCACGCACCGCCACGCTGATGCGGCACTTGGCAATCTGCAGATCCAGCGGCTGGTACATGCCCTGGCCGCCGTGTTCAATCAGCGTGTCTTTGCCGGTGATACCCAGGTCAGCGCCGCCGTTTTCCACGTAGGTTGGCACGTCGGAGGCGCGCACCAGCACCACCCGCACATCGGGCTGATTGGTGTCCAGGATCAGCTTGCGCGAGGTGTCGGGGTTGTCTAGCACCTCGATGCCAGCGGCGTGCAGCAGCGGCAGCGTGTCGTCGAAGATGCGGCCTTTGGAGAGGGCGAGGGTGATCATGCTTTCACTCTTTCGATGTCTGCGCCGATGCCGCGCAGCTTGGCTTCCATTTGGTCGTAGCCGCGGTCCAGGTGGTAGATGCGGTCGACCACGGTTTCGCCTTCGGCCACCAAGCCGGCAATCACCAGGCTGGCGGAAGCGCGCAGGTCGGTGGCCATCACGGTGGCGCCCGACAGCTTGGCCACGCCCTCGGTCACCGCCACCTTGCCGTCGATCTGGATGTGCGCGCCCAGGCGCACCAGCTCGTTGACGTGCATGTAGCGGTTTTCAAAAATCGTCTCGGTCACCTTGCTCGGGCCTTGGGCCACGCAGTTCAGCACCATGAACTGGGCCTGCATGTCGGTGGGGAAACCGGGGTATTCGGTGGTGCGGAAGCTCTGCGCCTTCAGGTGCGCATGCGCCGGGCCTGCGGACTGCACGCGGATGCCATCGCCCTCGGGGGTTACGGTGACGCCAGCGGTGCGCAGCTTGTCGATCACCGCATCCAGGTGGTCAGCGCGGCCGTGCTGCAGCAGCACGTCGCCGCCCGTGGCGGCCACGGCGCACAGGAAGGTGCCGGTCTCGATGCGGTCGGCCACCACCTGGTGGCTGCAGCCGTGCAGCTTGTCCACGCCCTGGATGCGGATGCGGTGCGTGCCATGGCCTTCGATCTTCGCGCCCATCTTGATAAGCATCTCGGCCAGATCGGAGATTTCAGGCTCTTGGGCGGCGTTTTCCAGAATCGTCTCGCCTTCGGCCAGGGCCGCGGCCATCAGGAAATTCTCGGTACCGGTCACGGTCACCATATCAGTGGTGATGTGGCAGCCCTTGAGGCGGGTCCAGCCCTTGGGCAGCTTGGCGATCATGTAGCCGTGTTCGACCACGATCTCGGCGCCCATGGCCTGCAAGCCCTTGATGTGCTGGTCTACCGGGCGCGAGCCGATGGCGCAGCCGCCGGGCAAGGACACCGTGGCTTCGCCAAAGCGCGCCAGCAGCGGGCCCAGCGCCAGCACCGAGGCGCGCATGGTCTTCACCAGCTCGTACGGGGCTTCGGGCGACGACAGGGCGCCGGCGTTGATGTTGACCGTGCCGTCTTCAGAGCGCTCTGCCGTCACGCCCATATTGCGGATCAGCGTGAGCATGGTGGCCACGTCTTGCAGGCGCGGCACATTGGTCAGGGTGACGGGTTCAGCCGTCAGCAGCGCCGCGCACAGCTCGGGCAGCGCGGCGTTCTTGGCGCCGGAGATGCGGACGTGGCCTTGCAGGCTGCGGCCACCGCGGATGATTAATTTGTCCATGGAATACGATCAGTAGGGTTTAGCGGGGCAAGGCAGCCCACTCGGCAGGCGTATAGGTCTTCATCGACAGCGCATGCACTTCGTCGGTATGCATTTTCGCGCCCAGCGTGGCATACACCCGCTGGTGGCGCTGGATGGCGCGGCGGCCTTCGAATTCGGCCGAGACGATAGTGGCGTACCAGTGACGGCCATCGCCCTCGAGCTCGATGTGTTCGCAGGTCAGGTGCGATGCGATGAGGTTTTGCAGTTCTTCAGCAGTCATGGGAGTATTTTTTGATTAGCCGCGGATCTTGTAGCCGATGCGCAGCAGGTTCACGGTGATGGCGCTGACCACCAGCAAGGCCGTGCCGACGATGCCCAGGCTTATCCAAGGCGATACGTCACTGACGCCAAAGAAACCGTAGCGGAAGCCGTCGATCATGTAGAAGAACGGGTTCAGGTGGCTCACGGTCTGCCAGAACGGTGGCAGCGAATGGATGGAATAGAACACGCCGCTCAGAAAGGTCATGGGCATGATGACGAAGTTCTGGAACGCAGCCATCTGGTCGAACTTCTCGGCCCACAGGCCGGCAATGATCCCTAACGTGCCCAGCAAGGCCGCGCCCAGCACGGCGAACACGATGATCCACAGCGGAGCCACAAAGCTGGCGCCGGTGAAGATGGCGGTCACCGCAAACACGCCGGTACCGACCAGCAGGCCGCGCGCCACGGCCGAGCCGGTATAGGCCCAGAACCAGCCCCAATGCGATATGGGAGTCAGCAGCACAAACACCAGGCTGCCCATGATCTTGCTCTGGATCAGCGAGGACGAGCTGTTAGCGAACGCGTTTTGCAGAACGCTCATCATCACCAGGCCGGGCACGAGGAAGGCGGTGTAGTTGATCGTGCCGTAAACCAGGGCCTTGCCTTCCAGCACATGGCCGAAGATCAACAGGTACAGCACAGCGGTCAGCACCGGTGCGCCCACGGTCTGGAAACCGACCTTCCAGAAGCGCAGCGATTCTTTGTAGAGCAGGGTTTGCCAGCCGGTCATGCTGCCACCTCAGTGGCCGTATAGCCATTGGTCATCACGTCCAAAAATACATCTTCGAGATCGGCCTTGCGGATCTCCACATCTTCGGCAATCAAACCGGCCTCACGGACAGCCGCCAAGTAGCGCTCGATCTCGGCCGCGTTGTGCGCGGGGAACTGCACGATGCGGCCCGTAATGCGGGCCTGCTGCGCCAAGGCGCTTGGGAGTTCGCTATCAACTTTGAAGCGCAACACATTGCTGGAGGCATTTTTCAACAGTTCGCTGGTGCGGTCCAACGCCACCACCCTGCCCTGCTTGAGCATGGCGATGCGCGAGCACAGGGCTTCGGCTTCTTCCAGGTAATGGGTGGTCAGCAGCACCGTGTGGCCTTGCTTGTTGAGCTTGGCAATGAACTGCCACAGGGTCTGGCGCAGTTCTACGTCCACACCAGCAGTGGGTTCATCCAGCACGATCACCGGCGGCTTGTGCACCAGGGCCTGGGCCACCAGCACCCGGCGCTTCATGCCGCCCGACAGCTGGCGCATATTCGAATTCGCCTTGTCGGTCAGGCCCAGGCTTTCCAGCAACTCATCGATCCAGGCGTCGTTGTTCTTCACGCCGAAATAGCCCGACTGGATGCGCAGCGCCTCGCGCACGTTGAAGAACGGGTCGAACACCAGCTCCTGCGGCACCACGCCCAGCTGGCGACGCGCATTGGCGTAGTCGCCCACTACATCGTGGCCGTGCACAAGCACCTTGCCACCGGTGGCGCGGTTCAGGCCAGCCAAAATGCTGATCAGCGTGGTCTTGCCCGCGCCATTCGGCCCGAGCAGGCCAAAAAATTCCCCCTGGGCGATATCGAAGCTGACGCTGTCGAGGGCGGTGAGGGGGGGACTTTTGGCGCCGCGGGGGCTGGCGTAGGTCTTGGAGACCTGCTGGAAGGAGATGGCTGGCATGGGCCGACGATTTTAACGGCTGGGGGGCCATGCCGCCGGGTGTGGGCATTAGGGCAGGATTTGCGCCAGCGCCCGCTCCAAGTTCTGCACCGTGCGCTCGACGTTATGCAGCTTCTCCAGGCCGAACAGGCCGATACGGAAGCTTTGGAAGTCCGGCCCCTCGTCGCACTGCAAGGGCACGCCGGCCGCCGTCTGCAGGCCCTGGCCGAGAAACTTCTTGCCCGACTGGATTTCGGCGTCGGTGGTGTAGCTGACCACCACGCCCGGCGCCTGGAAGCCCGGCGCCGCCACGCTGGGGAAGCCTTTGCGGACCAGTAGCGCACGTACCTGTTCGCCCAACGCCTGCTGCTCGGCGCGCACCTTGTCAAAACCATAGGCCTGGGTTTCCTGCATCACGGTGTACAGCCGGGCCAGCGCATCGGTGGGCAGGGTCGCATGGTAGGCATGGCCGCCGTTTTCATAGGCTTCCATGATCTGCAGCCACTTACGCAGATCGCAGGCAAAGCTGCTACTGGTGGTGGATTCAATACGGGTTCGCGCCAGCGCGCTGAGCATGACCAGCGCGCAGCAGGGCGAACCGCTCCAGCCTTTTTGCGGCGCGCTCACCAGCACATCCACGCCGGTGGCCTGCATATCGACCCAGATGGCGCCGGACGCAATGCAGTCCAGCACCAGCAGGCCGCCCACGGCGTGCACCGCGTCGGCCACGGCGCGCAGATAGGCATCGGGCAGGATCATGCCGCTGGCGGTTTCCACATGCGGAGCGAACACCACGGCCGGCTTTTCGGCCAGGATGGTGGCCACCACTTCGGCAATCGGCACGGGGGCGAACGGCGCCTGCTTGCCCTCGCCCTGGCGCCGGGCTTTCAGCACGGTGGACGCAGCCGGGATCTTGCCCATGTCGAAAATTTGCGTCCAGCGGTAGCTGAACCAGCCGTTGCGGATGACCAGCACGTTCTGGTCGGTGGCGAATTGGCGGGTCACCGCTTCCATGCCAAAGGTGCCGCTGCCGGGCACTACGATGGCCGACTGGGCCTGGTAGACCTGTTTGAGCACCCCCGAGATGCCGCGCATCACGCCCTGGAAGCTCTGCGACATGTGGTTCAGCGCGCGGTCGGTATAGACCACCGAATATTCAAGCAGACCCTCGGGGTCTACATGGGACAAGAGTCCAGGCATGGTGCGCTCCAATCGGCTAGGAAAAGCCGATCAGTTTAGCGCGCAGGCTTTGGGTAATTACCCTTGGAACGGCTTCAAACGGCTGCCGGCAGCAGCTCGGCCACACCGTACAGGCCGGCCAGCGCCGCCAGGCGCGCCGGCAAGCCACGCACCGTAAAAGCCCGGCCCATGGCCGTGCTTTCGCGCCGGCACTCCAGCATTACAGCCAGCGCCGACGAGTCGAACCGGGCCAATGCCGTTGCATCCAGTACCACCGGCGCAGCCGGCTGCGAGCGCAGGCCTTGCAGCAGCATGCGCAGCGAAGCCGTGGCCTGCGCGTGGGTCAACTCAGCGGGCAAGACCAGCATGGATCAGCCTTTTTTGGCAGCGTTGGCCTGGTTGCGCGTGGTCAAGGTGGTGATCAGACCGTCGATGCCCTTGGCGTTGATCTCGCTGGCGAACTGGCTGCGGTAGGTCTCGACCAGCCACACGCCCAGCACGTTCAGGTTGAAGATCTTCCAGCCCGCGCCGTCGCCAGGGGTTTTTTCCAGGCGGTAGTCAAGCTGCACCGGGTCGCCGCGGCCCTTAACCTCGGTACGCACCACAACCTCTTTGTCTTCGGCGGCAGCGCGGAACGGCTTCATGCTGATTTCCTGGTCGCTGACCTGGGCCAGCGCGCCCGAGTAGGTGCGCACCAACAGAATCTTGAACTCTTCCTGCAGGCGTTTTTGCTGCTCGGGGGTGGCCTGGCGCCAGCCTGGGCCTACGGCCGAGGCGGTCATGCGCTGGAAGTTCACGTTCGGCATTATCTTGGAGTCCACCAGCAGCATGATCTTGGCGATATTGCCCTGCTGCAGGGTCTTGTCGGCCTTGATGGTGTCCAGCACTTCGGAGGAGATGCGCTTGACCAGCACGTCGGGTGCTTCATCGGCGGCCGCAGCCCCCATGGAGGTGGTCGCTGCCACCGCAAACACCATACCGGCCAACAGGGAACCTAAAAAACGACGCTTCATACAATCCTTCTGTGCGGGACAACCCGCGTTTCAATAATGGCAATGTAAACCCCGGGGTTGACACCAGGCCGCCTGCGCAGCCCTACTTTGCTCCCCGGTTACACAGTGCGCGGCCTTACTTGGCCGGCTCGGCGGTCGGCTCCGGGGGGTTGCCGTCGTAGACCTCGCTGCGGCGGGCCTGCAGGTAGAAGTCGCGGCTAAACGTGTATTTGTCCAGCGCTGCGTCATCCAGCACTGCGCTGGCGCGCAGCAGATTGGCCCGGGTGTTGACCAGGTTCAGGCCGGTCAGGCGGTCCCGGTCGCCCGAATGCGGCACCGCATTCAGCGCATTGCCCTGCATGTCCAGCGGCAAGGCAGCCGTGTCGCGCACGGTGGACGAACCCAGCACAGGCAGCACCAGATACGGGCCCGAGGGCACGCCCCAGCTGCCCAGAGTCTGGCCAAAGTCTTCCTTGTGGCGCTCCAAGCCCATGTCGGTGGCCAGATCAAACACGCCGCCCAGGCCGAACACGGTGTTGATGCTGAAGCGCATCCAGCTCTCTGCGGCTTCACGGCCCTTGAGCTGCAAGGCGTTGTTGGCGATGCTCCAGACCTCGGTCAGATTGGAGAAGAAGTTGGTCACCCCGGTACGCACCAGCGAGGGCGTCACCTTGGTGTAGACCGTGGCCACGGGTTTGAGCACCGCGTTGTCCACCACCTCGTTGAAGCCGAAGATCTTGCGGTTCAGCGGCTCCAGCGGATCGCGTGGATTCGCCTGGGGGCCGGTAGCGCAACCAGAAATTACAAGAAATATGCCGCTAGCGCAGGCAATCTTTGCGTGTTTAGCTATTTTTTTCATAGTGAATATGGGGATGAATATCCGCTCTTATTTTTTAACTGCGGGAGCCGCTGCAGCGGGTGCAGCCGGGGTTTCCGGGCCGTCGGCCGCCTTGCTGTACAGGAACTGGCTGATCAGGTTCTCCAGCACCACGGCCGACTGGGTGGTGGAAATGGTGTCGCCGGCTGCCAGGTTTTTGGCGTCGGCACCGGCTTCAATGCCGATGTACTGCTCGCCCAGCAGGCCGCTGGTCAGAATCTTCAGCGAGCTGTCTTTCGGAAAAGCATAGGCCGGGTCCATGGCCAATGTCACCCTCGCCTGGAAGCTTTTGTCATCGAAAGTAATGCCCTCGACCCGGCCCACCACCACGCCAGCGCTCTTGACCGCCGCCTTGGGCTTGAGCCCGCCGATGTTGTCGAACTTGGCGCTCACGCTGTAGCCGGTCTGGAAGCTCAGCGACAGCAGGTTCGCCGACTGCAGCGCCAGAAACAGCAGCGCAGCCGCTCCCAGCAGTACAAACAAACCTACCCAAATATCGTTTTTAGAGCGTTGCATAACTAGACCTTAAATAGAAAACATGGTGGCGGTCAGCAAAAAGTCCAAGGCCAGCACCGCCAGCGAGGCCACCACCACCGTACGCGTCGTCGCCCGGGCCACGCCCTCGGGCGTGGGCCGCGCTTCATAGCCTTGCAGCAACGCGACAAAGCTTACCGTGAAGCCGAACACCACGCTTTTGACCACGCCGTTACCGACATCGCGCCAGACATCGACGCCGCCCTGCATCTGGCTCCAGAACGCGCCAGAATCCACACCAATCATCAGCACGCCGACCACCCAGCCACCCAGGATGCCGACCGCACTGAACAGCGCCGCCAACAAGGGCATGGTGATCACGCCGGCCCAGAAGCGCGGCGCCAGGATGCGGCGCACCGGGTCCACCGCCATCAGCTCCATGGCGCTCAGCTGTTCACCGGCCTTCATCAGGCCGATGCCGGCGGTCAGCGAGGTGCCGGCGCGCCCGGCAAACAGCAAGGCCGTGACCACCGGCCCGAGTTCGCGCACCAGGCTCAGCGCCACCAGCAGGCCCAGCGCCTCGCTGGAGCCATAGCGCTGCAAGGTGTAGTAGCCCTGCAGGCCCAACACAAAGCCGACGAACAGACCCGACACACCGATCAGCGCCAGCGAGTAATTGCCCAGAAAATGGATCTGGTCGCGCACCAGGCCAAAGCGCCGCAAGGTCGGCCCCACCAGGGCCAGCAGGCGCAGGAACAGCCGGGTGGCATGGCCGATATCGCCGAGCTTGCAGCGCAGAGCAAAACCGATATCGGAGGGTTTGTACCAGCTCATCGTGGGGCTCCGGTAGGTGGCACGGGCTGCAAGCCGGCACCAAAATCCTGCTCCACGCTGGGGCCGGGGTAATGGAAGCGCACCGGGCCGTCGGGCAAGGCGTGGATGAACTGGTGCACCAGCGGGTCGGTGCTGTGGCGCACCTCGTCGGGCGTGCCTTGGGCCACGATCTTGCCGTTGGCCAGCACCACTACCTTGTCGGCAATGCGGAAGGTTTCGTCCAGGTCGTGCGACACGATGATGCTGGTCAGGCCCATGGTGTCGTTCAAATCGCGGATCAGCCGCGCCGCCGTACCCAGGGAAATTGGGTCCAGCCCGGCAAACGGCTCGTCGTACATCACCAGATCCGGGTCCAGCGCAATCGTGCGGGCCAGCGCCACCCGGCGCGCCATGCCGCCCGACACCTCGCTGGGCATCAGGTCGCGCGCGCCACGCAGGCCGACCGCGCCCAGCTTCATCAGCACGATGTCGCGCACCAGGGTTTCCGACAAATCCGTGTGCTCGCGCAGCGGAAACGCCACGTTGTCAAATACCGACATGTCGGTGAACAAGGCGCCGAACTGGAACAGCATGCCCATGCGCCGGCGGGCCGCGTACCAGGCTGCCTGGTCAAAGCCGGCGACATCGGCACCGTCCAGCAGCAGCGCGCCCTGCTGGGCCTTGAGCTGGCCGCCGATCAGGCGCAGCACGGTGGTTTTACCGCCGCCGGAGGCGCCCATCAGCGCCGTGACCTTGCCACGCGGGATGGACAGCGTGATGCCGTCCAGCACCGGACGCGCTCCGTACCCGAAGGTCAGCTGGCGGATTTCAACAAGGTTGTCAGAAGGGCTTGGGGTCATAAAAAAACAAAAGCCGGAACGTTTCCGGCTTTTGCATGATAAGGGATTGTCCTAGTACTTACACTTACCAAGACTTACCGGACCTGTTAGCAGGTCCTAGCTCTTAACGTGGCAGGTCGCTGTAACCCATCAGGAACTCGTCCACCGCGCGTGCCGCCTGGCGGCCCTCGCGGATCGCCCACACCACCAGGCTCTGGCCGCGGCGGATGTCGCCAGCCGCAAACACCTTGGGCACATTGGTCGCGTAACCGCCGGTAAAGTCGGTCGAGGCCTTGGCGTTGCCACGCGCGTCCTTGTCGATACCAAACGCGTCCAGCACATTCGCCACCGGGCTCACAAAGCCCATGGCCAACAGCACCAGATCGGCCTGCATCACGACTTCGGTACCCGGGATTTCGACCAGCTTGCCGTCCTTGAACTCGACGCGCACGGTCTTCAGGCCGGTGACCTTGCCTTTTTCACCGATGAATTCCTTGGTGGAAATGGCGAATTCGCGCTCGCAGCCTTCTTCATGGCTGGAGCTGGTGCGCAGCTTGATCGGCCAGTAAGGCCAGGTCATGGGGCGGTTTTCCTCTTCGGGCGGCTGAGGCATCACCTCGAACTGGGTCACGCTGACCGCGCCATGGCGGTTGCTGGTACCCACGCAGTCGGAGCCGGTATCGCCGCCGCCGATGACGATGACCTTCTTGCCATCGGCACGCAGCTGGCCCTTGACCTTGTCGCCGGCGTTGACCTTGTTCTGCTGGGGCAGGAATTCCATCGCGAAATGGATGCCGTCCAGATCGCGGCCGGGCACGGGCAGGTCACGCGATTGCTCGGCGCCACCGGTCAGCACCACAGCGTCGAAGTCTTTTTGCAGTTGCTCGGGGGTAACGGTGTCCTTGGCCCAGTTGGTGACCTTGGAGCCCTTGCCCAGCGGGTCTTTGGCGGCGCCAACCATCACGCCGGTGCGGAAAGTCACGCCTTCGGCGGTCATCTGCTCGACCCGGCGGTCGATATGGCTCTTCTCCATCTTGAAGTCGGGAATGCCGTAGCGCAGCAGGCCGCCGACGCGGTCGTTCTTTTCGAACAAGGTCACGTCATGGCCGGCGCGTGCCAGCTGCTGGGCCGCGGCCAGGCCGGCGGGGCCGGAGCCGACCACGGCGACTTTCTTGCCGGTCTTGTGCTTGGCCACGCGCGGCTTGACCCAGCCCTCGTCCCAGGCGCGGTCGATGATGGCGTGCTCGATGGACTTGATGCCCACCGGCAGGTCGCTGACGTTCAGCGTGCAGGCCGCCTCGCAGGGTGCGGGGCAGATGCGGCCGGTGAACTCGGGGAAGTTGTTGGTGCTGTGCAGCACCTCAATAGCGTTCTGCCAGTCGCCGCGGTACACCAGATCATTGAAGTCGGGAATGATGTTGTTTACCGGGCAGCCGTTGTTGCAGAACGGAATGCCGCAGTCCATGCAGCGCGCGCCCTGGATCTTGGCCTGCGATTCGTCGAGTCCGACAACAAATTCCTTGTAGTGTTTCAAACGCTCGGCTGGTGGCTTGTAGCCCTCTTCCACCCGGCCGTATTCCATGAAGCCTGTGACTTTTCCCATGATTGAATCCTTGTTCTTTACTTAGCCGGCACTGCTTCATTTTTAATAGCTGCTTGCGCAGATGCCGCCTGCGCCAGAGCCACTTTTTTTGCATGCAATTCACCCAGGGCGCGCTGGTACTCCAGCGGGAACACCTTGATGAACTTGCCGCGGGCTTCGGTCCAGTTGTCCAGCAGATCGCGGGCGCGCTTGCTGCCGGTCCAGCGGTTGTGGTCTTCCAGCAGCTTTTTCAGCTGGGCTTCGTCGGGCTGGCCGTTGTGCCATTGGTCGGCCACACCCAGGCCTTGCTGTTCGCCGGATGGCAGAACCTTTTCCAGTGACACCATCGCCATATTGCAGCGCTTGGCGAACTGGCCGTCTTCGTCGTACACGTAAGCCACGCCGCCGCTCATGCCGGCTGCGAAGTTGCGGCCGGTCTTGCCCAGGATGAGCGCGGTACCGCCGGTCATGTATTCACAACCATGGTCGCCCGTGCCTTCGACCACCGTGGTGGCACCCGACAGACGCACGGCGAACCGCTCGCCGGCCACGCCGCTGAAGAAGGACTCTCCGCTGGTCGCGCCGTACATCACCGTGTTGCCGACGATGGTGTTCTGCGTCGCCACGCCGCGGAAATCGATGCTGGGGCGCACGACGATGCGGCCGCCGCTCAGGCCCTTGCCGGTGTAGTCATTGGCGTCGCCGATCAGGTACAGCGTAATGCCGTTGGCCAGGAAGGCGCCGAAAGACTGGCCGCCCGTGCCTTCGAGCTGGATGCGGATGGTGTCGTCGGGCAGGCCTTCAGGCCGCACCTTGGTCAGCGCGCCGGACAGCATGGCGCCCAGCGAACGATTCACGTTGCGCGCCACTTCCATGAACTTGACCTTTTCGCCACGCAGGATGGCGGGCTGCGATTTCTCGATCAGCACGTTGTCCAGCGACTTCTCCAGGCCGTGTTCCTGGTCTTGCACGTGGTAGCGCGGCACATCGGCCGGCACATTCGGCTGGGCGAACAGGCGGTTGAAGTCCAGGCCGCTGGCCTTCCAGTGGGCAATGCCCTTGCGGGTGTCCAGCAGGTCAGCACGGCCAATCAGGTCGTCGAACTTGCGGATGCCTAGCTGGGCCATGATCTGGCGCACTTCTTCGGCAATGAAGAAGAAGAAGTTCACCACATGCTCGGGCCGGCCCTGGAATTTCTTGCGCAGCACCGGGTCTTGCGTCGCCACGCCCACCGGGCAGGTGTTCAGATGGCATTTGCGCATCATGATGCAGCCCTCGACCACCAGCGGCGCGGTGGCGAAACCGAATTCATCGGCGCCCAGCAGCGCGCCGATGGCGACGTCGCGGCCGGTCTTCATCTGGCCGTCGGCCTGCACACGTACACGGCCGCGCAGGCGGTTCAGCACCAGGGTCTGCTGGGTTTCGGCCAGGCCGATTTCCCACGGACCGCCCGCATGCTTGATCGACGACCAGGGCGATGCGCCGGTGCCGCCGTCGTGGCCGGCGATCACGATGTGGTCGCTCTTGCACTTGGTCACACCCGCGGCGATGGTGCCCACGCCGACTTCCGACACCAGCTTGGTGCTGATGGAGGCGTGCGGCGCCACGTTCTTCAGATCGTGGATCAGCTGGGCCAGATCTTCGATCGAATAGATGTCGTGGTGCGGCGGGGGCGAAATCAGGCCCACACCCGGCACCGAGTGGCGCAGCTTGCCGATGTACTCAGTCACCTTGCCGCCGGGCAGCTGACCACCCTCGCCTGGCTTGGCGCCCTGGGCCATCTTGATCTGGATCTGGTCGCTGGAGACCAGGTATTCGGCGGTCACACCGAAGCGGCCCGAAGCCACCTGCTTGATGCGTGAGCGCAGCGAATCGCCGTCTTGCAGCGGGTAGTTGGTGGCTTCCACCACCTCAGGGCCGATGATCTCGCGCAGCGTCTGGCCTTGCTTGATTGGAATGCCCTTCAGCTCTTGCCGGTAGCGGTTCGGGTCTTCGCCGCCTTCGCCGGTGTTGCTCTTGCCGCCAATGCGGTTCATGGCCACGGCCAGCGTGGTATGCGCCTCGGTGGAGATCGAGCCCATGGACATCGCGCCGGTGGCGAAACGCTTGACGATTTCCTTTGCCGGTTCGACTTCTTCCACCGGAATCGCCTTGGCCGGGTCGATCTTGAATTCGAACAGGCCGCGCAGCGTCATGTGGCGACGGCTCTGGTCGTTGATCAGCTGGGCGTATTCCTTGTAGGTGTTCCAGTTGTTGGCTCGGGTGCTGTGCTGCAGCTTGGCGATGGCGTCGGGCGTCCACATATGCTCTTCGCCGCGCACGCGCCAGGCGTATTCGCCACCTGCGTCCAGCATGCTGGCCAGCACCGGGTCGTCGCCAAACGCGGCCTTGTGCATGCGCAGGGCTTCTTCGGCTATCTCGAACACACCAATGCCTTCGACGCGGCTGGAGGTGCCAGTGAAGTACTTGGACACGGTATCCTGGTTCAGGCCGATCACCTCGAACAGCTGCGCACCGCAGTAGCTCATGTAGGTGGACACGCCCATCTTCGACATGATCTTCGACAAGCCTTTGCCGATGGCCTTGACGTAGTTGTAGATGGCTTTCTCGGGCGACAGGTCGCCGGGCAGGTCCTTGTGCAGGTCGGCCAGGGTTTCCATTGCCAGGTAAGGGTGGATGGCTTCGGCGCCATAGCCGGCCAGCACGCCGAAGTGGTGCACTTCGCGGGCGGTACCGGTCTCCACCACCAGGCCAGTGGTGGTGCGCAGACCATTGGTCACCAGATGCTGGTGGATGGCGCTGCTGGCCAGCAAGGCGGGAATGGCGATTTGCGTAGCGCTGACGGCGCGGTCGCTAACGATCAGGATGTTCTTGCCGCCCTTGATCGCGTCCACAGCTTCGGCGCACAGCGAGGCCAGCTTGGCTTCCACGCCCTCACGGCCCCAGCTTGCGGGGTAAGTGATGTCGAGGGTCGCACTCTTGAACTTGCCATGGGTATGGCGCTCGATGTCGCGCAGCTTGGCCATGTCCTCGAAGTCGAGGATGGGCTGGGCCACTTCCAGGCGCATGGGCGGATTCACCTGGTTGATGTCCAGCAGATTCGGCTTGGGGCCGATGAAAGACACCAGCGACATGACGATAGCTTCGCGGATCGGGTCGATCGGCGGGTTCGTCACCTGGGCGAACATCTGGCGGAAGTAGTTGTACAGCGGCTTGTTCTTGTCGCTGAGCACGGCCAGCGGGCTGTCGTTGCCCATGGAGCCAATGCCTTCTTCCCCAGCCTGGGCCATGGGGGACAGCAGGAACTTGATGTCTTCCTGGGTGTAGCCAAAGGCCTGCTGGCGGTCCAGCAAGGCTGTGTCGCTGGCAGCGGGCTGGGCCGCATCGGCCGGCACGCTGTCGAGCTTGATGCGCAGATTGTCGATCCACTGCTTGTAAGGCTTGGTGTTGACGATGTTGGCTTTCAGCTCGTCGTCGTCGATCATGCGGCCCTGTTCCAGATCGATCAGGAACATCTTGCCGGGCTGCAGACGCCATTTGCGCACGATCTTGTTCTCGGGCACGGGCAGCACGCCGGATTCCGAGGCCATGATGACCAGGTCGTCATCGGTGACGCAGTAGCGCGAGGGGCGCAAGCCGTTGCGGTCCAGCGTGGCGCCGATCTGGCGGCCATCGGTGAAGACGATGGAAGCCGGGCCATCCCAAGGCTCCATCATTGCGGCGTGGTACTCATAGAAGGCGCGGCGGCGCTCGTCCATCTGGGTGTGCTGCTCCCAGGGCTCGGGGATCATCATCATCACGGCCTGGCTGATCGGGTAGCCGGCCATGGTCAGCAGTTCCAGGCAGTTGTCGAAAGTCGCGGTGTCGGACTGGTTAGCGAAGCTGATGGGGTAAAGCTTGGCCAGGTCGGCAGCCAGCACCGGCGAGGCCATCACGCCTTCGCGGGCCTTCATCCAGTTGTAGTTACCCTTGACGGTGTTGATTTCACCGTTGTGCGCCACATAGCGGTACGGGTGGGCCAAAGGCCACTCGGGGAAGGTGTTGGTGGAGAAACGCTGGTGCACCAGCCCCAGGGCCGACACGCAGCGTGGGTCTTGCAGATCCAGATAGTAGGCGCCAACTTGGTCGGCCAGCAGCAAGCCCTTGTAGATCACCGTGCGGCTGGACATGCTGGGCACGTAATACTCTTTGCTGTGCTTCAGCTTGAGGCTCTGGATGTTGGCACTGGCAGTCTTGCGGATCACGTACAGCTTGCGCTCCAGCGCGTCTTGCACGATGACGTCGTCGCCACGGCCAATGAAGACCTGCTTGAGCAACGGCTCGGTCTTGCGCACATTGGGCGACATGGGCATGTTCTTGTCCACAGGCACATCGCGCCAGCCCAGAAACACCTGGCCTTCGGCCTTGATGGCGCGTTCCATTTCCTGCATGCAGGCCTGGCGGGAGGCGTGCTCTTTGGGCAGGAAGATCATGCCCACGCCGTATTCACCGGCGGCCGGCAGCGTGACACCCTGCTTGGCCATTTCTTCGCGGTACAGCGCATCGGGAATCTGAATCAGAATGCCCGCGCCGTCGCCCATCAGCTTGTCGGCACCGACCGCGCCGCGGTGGTCGATGTTCTCCAGGATCTTCAGCGCCTGGGTGACGATATCGTGGCGCTTTTCGCCCTTGATATGGGCCACAAAACCCAGACCGCAAGCGTCATGCTCGTTGCTGGAGGAATACAAACCGTGGTCTTTGAGATACTGGATCTCGGCAGCCGTTGTCATGGCGCTCTCCTATATGTTTCGCGGGGACTCGAAGCATAAGGCACAGCAACAACAATGCCAAGCGAAAAAATTGGGGTCAGATTCCAATTATTTGTTGACTAAATCAATAAGAATTTAAATAGGGACACATTGAAAAATGTAGCAGCTCGTGCAATATCTATGAGCGCCTGAGGCCATTTTCATTGCTTTTTTGGAGTCAAAACCGGCCTGCCCGCGGCCGATTTGCTAACGCGACGCTCGGTGCGTTTTTGTAAATCCGCCACAAAATCCGCGTCGCCCAGGGCCCAGCCGCGCAATACCGACTGGGTTAGACGCTGCTGCTGCTCCAGCGTGATGCCTGTATGCACCAAATCGGCATAAGCCACTTCGCGCGCAAACGGCGTGTTGCCCAACGCCCACCACAGCGGGTGCGGGGTCAGGAGCTTATCGTTGCGCACACCGGTGTAGTGGCCATAACTGGACCAGGGGTAGTCGCGCGGATCGGCCACCAGGCCGGTGCGCACCGGGTTCAGGTCGATATAGGCCATGCAGGCCAGCAGATAGCGCTCGGTTTGCAGCACGGTGGATTTGTAGCGCCCTTCCCATAGCGTGCCGCTGCGGCCCTGGCTGTCGTTGAAATAGCGCACATAGCTGCGGCCCACGGCCTGCATCATCTGCGGCAGGCCGTCCTGCGTCTGCGGCGTCACCAGCAGGTGGAAGTGGTTGTCCATAAGCACATAGGCATGGACCAGCACCTCGAACTTTTTGGCGTTGTCGGCCAACAGGCCGAGCAGCAGCGTGTGGTCGGCCGAACAGGCAAAGATGGGCTGACGGTTGTTGCCGCGCTGGATGACGTGGTGAGGAACACCGGGAAGTGTGAGGCGGGGAAGCCGGGCCATAGAGGTGCAGAGCAGACGGATGGGCGATATTAATAGGAATCTGACCCCTATTTTTCTTTACCGACGATTACGTACGCGATGTCTGCCGGCCGCTGCAACGCCGGGTTATGGATTTAACGAAACCAGCCCATTCACTACGGAGATTTCATGCCCTTTCGCCTCACCGTCCCCGCGCTGGCTGCTGCACTCGCGGCCATCACACTGTCCGGCTGCGTTGTCGCACCGCCACTGCAACGCGTGGTCTATGCCGCCCCACCCGTGCAACAAGTACCGACCGAAGTCATTTACACCGAAGTTGCACCGCCCCCGCCCCAGGTGGAAATTATCGGTGCGCCGCGTCCCGGCTACTTCTGGATATCCGGCCTGTGGGTCTGGCAGGGTGGAAGCCATGTGTGGCGCCCCGGCCACTGGGAGGCGCATCGCCCCGGCTACCAGTGGACGCCGCACCAATGGGTGCCCAGCGGCCATGGCTGGCAACTGCGCGGCGGCTTCTGGGCCGAGCACCGCTAGATATCAATCGGCGACGGCGCTTTCAGGTAACCGGAAGCGCGTCTCCAGCAGACCGCCCAGACCAAACTCGGCCAGCAGGCTGGCCAGGCGCTCGGCCGAGGCCCGCTTTTTATGGCCGGTGTATTTGGCGATGATGAGCTCGTTTTTCATGCTGTGTTCCCAGCCTACCAGCTCGGTCACCGTTACCTGGTAGCCCCAGGCTTCGAGGTACAGGCAGCGCAGCACATTGGTGAGCTGGCTGCCGATTTCACGGGTGTGCAGCGGGTGCCGCCAGAGTTCGGCCAGCGGCGTCTTGGTGCCGTTCAGCGCCTTGTTTTGGCGCAGACAGGCGGCCACCTCAGCCTGGCAGCAAGGCACCAGCACCATGGCCCGGGCGTTCTTTTGCAGGCCAAATGCAATCGCGTCGTCGGTGGCGGTGTCGCAGGCGTGCAACGCGGTGACCACGTCAACGTGCGCGGGCAGCAGATCGGATTGGGTGGACTCGGCCACGCTGAGGTTGAGGAACGACATGCGCTCGAAACCGAGCCGCGCTGCCAGTTCCTGCGATTTGGCAACCAGCTCGGGCCGGGTTTCGATGCCGTAGATGTGGCCGGCGCCCAGGGCCTTGAAGAACAGGTCGTAGACGATGAAACCCAGGTAGGACTTGCCCGCGCCGTGGTCGGCAAGGGTCAATCCCTGGGCGCTGGCCGGCAGCTCGCCGAGCAGCTTTTCGATGAACTGGAACAGGTGGTAGACCTGCTTGAGCTTGCGCCGCGAGTCCTGGTTTAGCTTGCCGTCGCGGGTCAGGATGTGCAGCTCTTTGAGCAGCTCGACGGACTGGGCGGGGTCGATTTCGGGTGGCAGCGCGGGCGTGGGGAGAGGCTTACTTTTGGGGGTCTTCATCGGGTGATTTTCCCACGCCGAGCGCATCCCAGCCGTTTTGCCCCAGCGCCTCCAATGTGGCCATGTTGCGCTCGAAAATGGTTTCGGCCTCGGGGAAGGCCGCTACGGCGCGGTCGATGCTGGCCTCGCGCAGCAGGTGCAGGCAAGGGTACGGCGCGCGGTTGGTGTAGTTGGTGATGTCGTCCGCATCCGTGCCGCCGAACTGGAAGTCGGGATGGAAGCTGGCGATTTGCACCACCCCATCCAGCTTCATCTTGCGCAGCAGCCGATCGGCTACGTCCAGAAAATCGTTGTAGTCCAGAAAATCGGCCAGCACCTGTGGCGCTATTAAAAGCGTAGTGTCTCGTACAGACGGGTCCTGCGCGAGCAGCTCTTTAAGCTCATAAACCAGGTCTTGGCGAAGCGCCTCGGTGTCGGTGGCCTGGCTGACAGCGTAGTGGATCTGTCCCTTGGTGTGCACGGCCTTGGCGAACGGGCACAGGTTCAGGCCGATTACCGCGCGCTCCAGCCAGCGGCGCATGTCGTTCAGTACGGTAGTGTCGGCAGCGGTCATGGGGTCAGCGGATGAAGCGGTTCGGCTGGCCGACCACCAGCCGGGCCAGCTCGTCCAGCAGGGCGGGCGTGGTGTCGCTGGCGGCCCACTGCGTGGTCAGCACCTCGAAGCCGGTGGCATTGCTGATGCGAAACGCCAGGCTGGCCTGCTCGTGGTCGGGGGTGACGCGCACGCTGCCCATCAGCGCGGTCAGGTACTCGAAGCGGATGGACAGCAGCTTGTTGGTGTCTGGGTGGCGCTGCTCCTGGCGCTCGTGCTGCAGGTGACCCAGGGTCAGCCGCGACTCAACGCGCTCCAGATCGGGCGGAAAGTTCACGCTGACAGCGCCCTTGACCGGCGTGCCGTCCTGCGGCGTGATGCGCCAGCCCATGCCGATATAGTCCACCAGGTCCAGGCCACTCGTGCGCTTCTTCCGCTGGTCGCAGCGGAAGTCGACCAGCTTCATCGGCGGCCACGGGGTTTTGCCGTCCAGCGACAGCGCGGGCGCGGGTGGCGCAATCACGTTCAGCTGCTGGGCCAGATCGACCAGGTAAGCGGACACCGTCTGGCAGGCGGCCTCGGTCTGCGCCACCCGGGCTTCCAGGCTGTGCTGTGCGGCATTCTGCTGGTCGCGCAGCGCGTGGGCTTGGTTTTTGAGTTGATTAAGGAAGCTCACGGCGTCTCCTGGTCGGGGTCTTCAGCCCAGTAATTTTTGTCCGGTCAAACGCTGGTGCTCGCGCGACGCAAAGCGGTCGGTCATGCCGGCCAGATAGTCGGCCACGGCCCGCGGCGCACCCGCACCCGCAGCGGCGCGGGCGGCAAAGCCGGGGGCCATTTCCTGCGGGGCCGCCAGGTAGGCGTCGAAGAGCTCGTGCACCACGGTCTTGGCCAGCCCGGTCATATCCATCACCTGGGCATGGCGGTACAGGTTTTTCATTAAAAAGCGCTTCAGCTCCTGCGACTGCACGCGCATCGCGGGGCTGAAGCACAGCAGGGGTGCGCACTGCCGGGCGGAGTCGGCGCTCGCCGGTTGGGCGGTTTGCAACGCGGCCTGCGTGGCGGCAATCACGTCGTACACCTGGGCGCTGAGCATGCGGCGGATGGACTCGTAGAGCACGCGGCGGCCGGTGAGCTGGGGGTGCTCGGCCAGGGTCTGCTGGTAGAAATGCGCGACCAGCGGCACGTCCTGCAACTGTTCCAGGCTGATCAGGCCGGAGCGCACGCCGTCGTCGATGTCATGGGCGTTGTAGGCGATTTCGTCGGCCAGGTTGCACAGCTGGGCTTCCAGGCTGGGCTGGGTGTGCGCCAGAAAGCGCCAGCCGACATCGCCGCGGCCGTCCAGGTGCGGTGGGCCGACGGCTTCGAGCTTTTCGGCATTGGCGCGCGAGCAATGTTTGAGGATGCCCTCGCGGGTTTCGAAGCTGAGGTTCAGGCCGTCGAACAGCGGGTAGCGCTCTTCCAGCGCGTCGACCACGCGCAGGCTTTGCAGGTTGTGCTCGAAGCCCCCAAAGTCGGCCATGCAGGCATTCAGCGCGTCCTGACCGGCATGGCCAAACGGCGTATGGCCCAGGTCGTGAGCCAGGGCGATGGCCTCGACCAGGTCTTCGTTCAACTCCAGTGCCCGGGCAATCGAGCGGCCCAGCTGCGCCACCTCCAGCGAATGGGTGAGCCGGGTGCGGAACAGGTCGCCCTCGTGGTTCAGGAACACCTGGGTCTTGTAGACCAAGCGCCGGAACGCAGTGGAATGCACGATGCGGTCGCGGTCGCGCTGGTATTCGGTGCGGGTGGGCGCGGCCACCTCGGGGAAGCGGCGGCCCCGGCTCTGGGCCGGGTTGCAGGCATAGGCAGCCAAAGGCATGTTTATAGGTAAAAAGTGCCTCTAGCGCATATAGATATTGCGCTAGCAGCTATGTTAAAAATAGCATGCATGTCACACACTTACTGGCAGCAGGCATCCACCACCGAGCGCACCAGGGCGTCCGGTGCGGCCCGCACCGCGGCGCTGCCGGGTGGGTCGATCAGCACAAACTTGATCTCGCCGGCTTCGGCCTTCTTATCCAAGCGCATCAGTTGCAGGTAGCGGCCGGCGTTGTCGGTCGCATCCAGCACCGCGCCACGGGTCGGCAGGCCAGCGCGGGCGATCAGGCGGGTCAGGCGCTCCACCAAGGCCATGTTGATCAGGCCCAGGCGCTGCGACAGATGCGCGGCCATCACCATGCCGCTGCCCACGCCTTCGCCGTGCAGCCAGGCGCCGTAGCCCATGCCGGCTTCGATCGCGTGGCCGAAGGTGTGGCCAAAATTCAGAATTGCCCGCAAACCGGCTTCGCGCTCATCCTGGCCGACCACATGGGCCTTGATCTCGCAGCTGCGCTTGACCGCATGGGCCAGCGCCTGCGGATCGCCGGCGCGCAGCGCATCCATGTTCGCCTCCAGCCAGTCCAGCAAAGACATATCGGCAATCGGGCCGTATTTGATGACCTCGGCCAGGCCGGCGCTGAGCTCGCGCGGGGGCAAACTGGCCAGGGTGTCCAGATCGCAGACCACTTTGCAGGGCTGGTAGAAGGCCCCTACCATGTTCTTGCCCAGCGGGTGGTTGATGGCGGTTTTACCGCCCACCGACGAATCCACCTGGGCCAACAAAGTGGTCGGCACCTGCACAAACGGCACGCCGCGCATATAGCTGGCGGCGGCAAAACCCGTCATGTCGCCCACTACGCCACCGCCCAGGGCGAACAGCACGGTTTTACGGTCGCAGCCATGGCCGAGCAGGGCATCAAAAATCAGGTTAAGAGTTTCCCAGCTCTTATAGGCCTCGCCATCCGGCAGCACCACGGTGTGGATGGTGGCGTAATGGCTTTGCAGCGCAGTCTGCAGGCGCTGCGCATACAGCGGGCCGACGGTGGTGTTGGTGACAATCAACGCGGCCGCCGCGCGCGGCAGGTCAGCCCAGGTGGCCGGGTCGTCTAGCAGCTGGGTGCCGATAGCAATCGGATAGCTGCGCTCGCCTAAGCTGATGTGGACAGTTTGGGTGGCCATGGTCGGTGTGGAATGCATAGCCGCCAAGTTTAAAGCCCGCGCCCGTCAAGATGCCGGCGCGGTGCCACCTAACTCCAGCTGCATCATGATCATATTGACCAGCGACGACACCGAGGGCCGCCCGGTCTCGATCACAAAGTGCGCGGTTTCTCGGTACAAGGGATCGCGGATGGCAAACAGATCGCGCAACCGGGTCAAAGGATCTGCTACTTGCAGCAATGGGCGGTTCACGTCGTGGCGGAGGCGGCGGAACACCTCCTCAGGCGTCGAGCGTAGATACACCACCTGGCCCCGCGAACGCAGCGCCTGGCGGTTGGTAGGCCGCAGAACGGTTCCTCCGCCAGTGGCCAGCAAACCGGGACCGTCCTGCGTCAGGGTGTCTATGACCTCTTCCTCCACGTCACGGAAGCGCGCCTCCCCCTCGCGCTCAAAGAACTCACGGATCGAGCAGCCTATGCGCTGCTCGATCACGTGGTCTGAGTCGATGAAGGGAACCTGCAACCGCCGGGCGAGTTGGCGGCCTATGGTGGATTTACCGGAGCCAGGGAGGCCGACAAGAGAGATGCTTAACGGGGATCGCTGCAATTCGTTGCTGTTCCAAATGGGCTAGTCACTCCAGAAGGCGCTACGGTTGCACTCGTGAAATCGCTGGCAAGACCTGCAGCAGAATAATAATACACAGCACTTGACTCAGTACCCGAAACAGAAGCCCGAGCTTTGACTTCAAAATAAAGCCAAGGCGCATACTGCTCCCCATAGTTCAAATTAAATGTCGCCAGCCCAGTGGAATCAGTAGTCACAGAGGATGGGCTTAAAAATCCAGGTAATCCCGGAGTTAAGACGCCATCACCATTGCCGGCCCCAGTCACACTGATACTAGATACAGCGACGTTTCTAGCATCGTCTTCTGTAGCTTGCACAATGCCGTCGCGATTTGCATCCTCATTCACACATACCGTGTCAGTAGAGCTATGTACCCAAGCGCCCGAGGTAAAAGTGAGAGACCCCTTGATGTAAGACAACGGATACACAGACAAAACGATGGTTTGATTTGTGACTGCCACACCATTTGCATCATTTACATAAACAGAGAATGGCTTACTGTAAGTATTCTGATCCAAATTTGTAATCGTATTACTAGTTCCAATTGTAATAAACAATGCTCTCGCACTAACAGTTAAAGCCATAGTATTTGAAATAGAAGAATTACTCGCCAGCATGGCTTGCAGAACAACGCCATTCGCAGCAGTAGACGATGGGCCCGGAATGAAGGTATCTGTGATCACTCCGTTTCCATTAGTCGTTCCAGATCCTGTGCCAATAGAACCTCCACTGGTGTCACTTACTATTGAAAAATTAACCACCTGATTTTTCACCGCATTACCACTAGCATCTCTCACCGTCGCAGTCAGTGTCACCACATTTGCAGAAGATCCAGCAGAATTAGGTGCAATGGCACTCACGTTCGCCTGAAGAACAACAGAAGCGGGAGTAGTAGCAACAAAATTTACGGACCGCCGGGTTTGTGCGCCATTCAAAATTTGTGCAGTGATGTTAGCAGAGCCAGCAGTCGTAGAAGAAACAGTAGTAGAGGCCAATCCCGACGCATTCGTGACAACGGACGGTGTAGCGACAACCCCACGCGTAGAACTGAAGTTTATAGTCGTCCCCGCAGCAGCAGGTAGCAACTGGACAGTCACGACTTGAGTAGACCCAATAGCAACGTCAGCCCCATCTGACGGAGATATGAAAGAAAAATTGGTATTACTAATAGCTACAGCATATTGCGTACTCGCACCACTGCTTGTAACCGTCAGAATATCGTTACCCGTATTGGTCGCGGTGTAAGAAAAGCTTGCAGCTCCCGCAGTATTTGTCGTTGAAGATAAAAGATTTACAGGATTACTCAAAGCCGACACGACAGACACAGATGCGTTAGGTACGACAGCCCCGCCACTGTCAGTTACTTTTACAGCAAAAGTAGTGCTTGCACCAATCAGCATAGACGCACTGCCCGTAACTCCAACCGAAGTGCCTGTGACAGGAATAGTTATGGTGTTAGATACTCCTCCCGCAGTAGCAGTAACTGTAATCGACCTGTTAGCACTATCACCTCCTGTGCTTAGTGTCACAGTAGCTTTCCCGTTTGCATCCGTCGCAGTAGATGCGCTTTGCAACAAACCTGAATTGGCTGAGAACGAGACCGCCTGCGACGCAACACCATTATTGGATGCATTTTTCACAACAGCGGTAATAATGACTCCAGCAGAAGTACTGGAAGAATCTAAAGCACTAGCAGAAGCCAACAAACCAATAGAACTAACATTCGGAGTGCTATTGTTACTAGTACTACCCGGATTACCACCACCTCCACAAGCAACCAAAGAAGCTGTCAACACCCATATCATCCAAAATTTTAAGTGACGCATTAATTTCCCTTTTTATATCTCAATTTTATTAGCGCGATGCAGAGCGCTCAACAATCATTTTAGGGGTTATAAACACAAGCATTTCCTTCTTGGTACTAGCCTGTGATTTAGATTTAAACAAATTTCCCAAATAAGGAATATCACCCAACACTGGCACTTTGGTGATACTGTCGGTTTCATCCAAAGTAAATATGCCGCCGATTACCACCGTGCCGCCGTTTTCCACTAGGACTTGGGTTTTGATGTGTTTGGTGTCGATAGCGATACCCGCCGAAGTAGTTTCACCGCGGCTATCCTTATTGATATCCAAATCAAGAATGATATTACCTTCAGGTGTTATCTGTGGCGTAACCTCCAGCTTAAGATTCGCCTTGCGGAAGGCGACTGAAGTGGCTCCGCTAGATGTTGCCTGTTGATAAGGAAACTCAGTGCCCTGCTCGATCAATGCCTTAGTTTGATCGGCTGTAACGATACGCGGGCTGGATACCAGCTTGCCTTTGCCATCGTTTTCCAGGGCTGATATTTCGAGATTCAGGAAACGATTGGCCGCACTGCTGAATATCGACAACGCAAACGAAGCAGCGTCGTAACCGCCCTGTCCAACCGCAGGCAAGTTGACGAAGTTACTACTAGTATCTACGGCACTACCACTAGAGCCGTTGCTGGCAGTGACGTTACTGTAGCTCGTACCTACGGTAAAACGTGTGTTACCCGTTAGTCCGACACTTCCGGCAGCAGTACCTGACGTAGTTGAGCTACCCGCAGTGGAACCAAGCTTGACACCCAGAGACTTACCAAAAGTATCTGATGCTTCCACAATGCGCGCTTCGATCAGAACTTGACGCACAGCAATATCAAGCTTTTTAATCAACTCTTGAACCGCCAGTAGACGGCTCGGGATGTCATTGACAAAAATCTGATTGGTACGAGGTTCCGAAATCGCTGTTCCTCGTGAACTGAGAAAACGCGGGCCTGAGCCAGATGTGGCCCCACCGGCGCCCAATTGGGCCACGATGTCAGATGACTTTGCATAATTCAATTGGAAAGACTGCGTTTGCAATGGCTCCAAAGCCTGCATAGATGCGGCTGACTCGAGATCTTTGCGGGTACGTGCATCGATCTCGTCTTTTGGAGCAATCCACAGCACCGAGCCAGACTTGCGCATGCCCAAACCTTTGGCATCCATGATGATTTGCAGCGCCTGATCCCAAGGCACATCCTTCAATCGCAAGGTAACGGATCCAGTAACGGAATCAGAGGTCACCACATTAAAGTTTGTGAAATCAGCAATTACTTGCAGCAACGCACGCACTTCAATATTCTGGAAGTTCAACGAAAGCTTCTCACCAGCATAGCCTGGCCCTTGAACCAGCTTGTTTGCATCCACCTTTTGCTGGCGAACCTCTACAACAAACTGCCCATCACTTTGATAAGCGCTATGGTCCCAAGCCCCTTTGGGCTCAACCACCATTCGAACACGGTCGCCCACCTGCGTGGTTGTTACGGTTTGTACTGGCGTACCAAAGTCAGCTACGTCAAGGCGACGGCGTAGGCCCTCCGGCAAGGTAGAGCTCAAAAACTCCACTACAAGGTTTTGGCCTTGTTGGCGAACATCCACCCCGACCTGGCTATTCTTGAGGGAAACAATGATTCGCCCCACGTTGTCGTCACCACGGCGGAAATCAATGTCTTTGAGAGGCGCTTTATCACGGCTGCCCGCATCGGCAAAAGTTGGCACAGCACCTACTGCTGGCGCTGCAACAGCTACCGCATCAAGCACCACCAAAATCGATTTTCCTTTGAGCTCAGCCTTATAAGAAGTGGCTTGTTTCAAATTCAAAACCACGCGAGAACGGTCGCCCACTTGCACAACATTGACTGAACGCAGGTTGCCCTGATTCACTTCGATAGCCGAACGCCCCACATTGCTGGATACGCCAGGAAAATCCAATGCAATCCGGGCAGGGGATTGGATAGAGACCCCAGATGGCAATGCCGTCAACGCGTCACTCAGGTCGATACGAATTACTTCGGAGCCGCTTTGGATTGAGCCCGTCACGGATTCAATCGCGGTTTGCGCTTGCGCGGCTACGGATGCCAAGGCCAATACCAAAGCTCCGGCTAATCGGTCTAGCATGTGCCACCCCATTTGATTCTGCTTATTCATTTCGCTCCCTCTTGTAGCACCAGACTAGCGGACCGCTCGACCCAGTCTCCCGTCGAATCTTGGACAATTTCACGCAGCGTCAGCTCCGACTCGTCAATCTTGGTGACTCGACCGTAGTTCAAGCCAAGGTAATTGCCCACCCGCACTTGGTAGAGTAGATTGTCAATACGCAATAGAGCTACCGGCTGGCCTGCCTTGCGCAGGCTGCCAACCATCGCCATGGAATCAACCGGATAGGCTTCCAAAGCCTCTTTACGCCTAGCCAACTCTGGCGCGATTAAAGCCGTATTGGCAACGCTCTGTGTCGAATCGCGCTTGAGCGCCTGAGTAAGCTTTTGCAAGCTGAAAGGGTCCACTGCAGCTTCTTGGGTATAGGCTTGAGGCAAGAACTTCTTAGGCTCAACCAAGGGCATTACTTTGGGGTGTACCTGGCTGCGTTGCTCGCTCATCCATTGACGCAACTCATCTTCACCGGAAACGCTACAGCCAACCAATGCCAAGCCCAAAATGCCAGATAGACATATAAGAAGCCATTTCATTTTTTTGCCCCTGGCTTCTGCGCGGCAATTTCATCTGCATCCAAATAACGGAAGGTTCTTGCTGTGACTTCCATGGAAAGATTTCCGTCCTGAGCCGGATTAATAGACAAATTATTCAAAGTTACGATCCGGGACAAATTGGCGACATCGGATGCAAACGCACCAATATCATGGTAGCGGCCAGTTACACGCACAGAGATCGGCAACTCTGCGTAGTAATCTTTAACCACCACCTGGCCTGGACGAAAAAGCTCAAACTGCAAGCTACGCCCTAAACCTGCTTGATTCACGTCGGACAAAAGTGCGGCCATCTCCGCTTTGCTTGGCAACTGCTTTTCGAGCTGCGTGACGTATTGCTGCACTTGCTCACGCTGCTTCTTCAGTGCATCTAGATTCACTGCTTTGACCAAGCGAGTCTTATAGGCCTCACGTAGCTCAACTTCTTTGGTTTGTTCAACAATCAGCTCCTCTTCGTAACTGCTCAGCCACGCGTACCAAAGACCCGCAACCACGGCGACTACGACCACCAAAAACAGCAACGAACGAGGTACCACCGGCCACACCGATGGATCGTTGGGATTCAAGTCACGGAACTGCCTCTGGAGGCTGTCTTGCAATGCCTTGAAATCAATATCTATTGAAGGTTTTTTTGCCATGACACTCTTGCTATGGAGTGGCAACGGCAGCAGTTGCCGCAGCTTCACCCGCTTTTTGCACTTCGCTAGAACGCATTAGACGTACCTGCAAATTAAATTTCGCTACCCGGCGCTGGTCACGCGGACTCAAGCTGACAGTACTGGCCACAATCTCAACCAGGTCGGGCCGCGACAACCAAGGCGTGTTGTTCGCCAGATTGCGCAACAACTCAGATACGCGCTCGTTAGACTGGGCCACACCCTGGATCGTGACGCTTTGATTCTCCTGCTTCAGGCTGGTGATGTAAGTCCCATCTGGCAGCTGTTTCACCAGTTCATTCAACAAATGAACCGGCAAATTGCGGTCGGCTTGTAAGTCTTCTACGGCTTTCTGCCGTTCTGTCAAAGCCTTGATCTCAGCCTCGATATTCGCAATTTCCTTGATTTGCCCATCCAGCACCGCGATTTCTTTGTTCAAGAACGCATTGCGCTCCTGCTGCCCGGAGATTTGCGCCTCATACCAAAGAAAGCCAACGCCAATCAAAACCCCACCCAGTAAGGCGGAGGCCGCAAGCATGACATTGAAGGTCTCGCGTCGCCGCGCTCGGGCCGCCTCTCGGTGCGGCAATAGATTAATGAGGATCACTGCAGAAACCTCCGCATCGCCAATCCGCACGAAGTCAGATACGAAGGCGCCTCACGCATCATTTTTTTCAAACGGACGTCGTCGCCCATCTCCATGCCATCGAATGGATTGGCCAAACTACAGGTAAAGGACGAATGCTGGGTCACGGCTTCCGTAAGGCCCGGCAGCGCGGCAGATCCGCCGGCCAGCATTACGTGATCCACCTTGTTGTGCGGGGTACTCGTGAAGAAAAACTGCAATGCCCGGCCGATCTCCTGGGCCAGGCTCTCCACAAAGGGCTGAAGCACCGTAGTGCCATAGTCTTCCGGCAATTCACCACTGCGCTTTTTGGACTCAGCCTCCTCGGCCGAAAAACCGTACTGCCGCACGATCAACTGGGTCAACTGGGCACCACCAAAAGCTTGGTCACGCTCGTACAGCACTTCGTCATTGCAAATGACCTGCATGCTGGTGGTCAGGGCACCGACCTCAAACAACGCGACCATGGTGTCCGCCCCCTTGTTAGGCATGCGCTCAATCAGTCGCGAGGTCGCTAGCCGCGACGAGTAGGACTCAATATCCAGAATCACTGGATGCAGGCCCGCTGCCTCGGCCAAACCTTGCCGGTCTTGCACTTTTTCTTTGCGCGAGGCGGCAATCAGCACCTCCACATCGCCAGCCGAACTGGCGCTGGGGCCGACTACGCAAAAATCCAGGCTCACTTCATCCAAAGAAAAGGGGATGTACTGGTTGGCCTCGGATTCGACCTGCACTTCCAGCTCCATATCCGAGAGGCCGCCGGGCAAAATAATCCTCTTGGTAATGACCGCAGAAGGCGGCAAAGCCATGGCAACATTCTTGGTGCGGGTACCGCTTTTCTTGACCAAACGGCGCATGGCCTCTGCGACTTCATCGAACTTTTCAATGTTGCCGTCGGTGATCCACCCGCGCTCCAAAGGCTCAATAGCACAGCGTTTGAGCACCAGGTTTCCGATGGCGTCATGGTCGAGCTCTACCAACTTGAGACTGGATGAGCTGATGTCTAAACCCAACAAAGGCTGGGGTTTGCGACTGAACAACGATCCCAATGAGACCAAATCTTTCTCCCGGTGCTGAGCAAGATGCTACAAAATTTAACAATTCCTGGGCATGCTATCAGCAAGACTACCCCCCAGCAAAGCATATTTCCATCGGTAAATCTACAGACCGTTGCCAAAAGTACACGCGGCAGCAATCACATAGCGAACGATCGTACCCGCTGAGCCACTGCGAGCCCGACTTTGGCGGTAGCGCCTAGGGTAAAGGCAAAATGGGCCAACGCATTTGCCTTCCCCTACTTATTTGCCAACGGGTTCGCTGTTTTTTTATGTCTTCAAAATCTTCTTCCACCGCCCCTAAAGCCGCCGAGAAGCCACGCGCCGGCCCACTCGCCTGGTTGCTACGGTTGCTGACCTGGTGTGCCGGCCTGGCCCTGGCTGGGGCGCTCGCGTTGGCGCTCGTCATCGGACTGGCACTCGCAGTGGCCTACCCAAACCTGCCGGATATCTCCGAGCTCTCCGATTACCGCCCCAAGCTGCCACTTCGGGTTTTCTCGGCAGAAGGAATCCTGCTGGGCGAGTTCGGCGAAGAACGCCGCAGCCTCACGCCCATCAAACAAATCCCGCAAGTCATGAAAGATGCGGTACTGGCCATCGAAGACTCACGCTTCTACCAGCATGGCGGCGTCGACTACAAAGGTATGGTGCGTGCCGCACTGGCCAACCTGGGACGCATGAAGAGCCAGGGCGCATCCACCATCACTATGCAGGTCGCGCGCAATGTCTATCTATCGGCAGAAAAAAGCTATACCCGCAAAATCTACGAAATCCTGCTGACCTTCAAGCTGGAACACGCGCTGAGCAAAGACCAGATTCTGGAAATCTATATGAACCAGATTTTCCTGGGCAACCGCGCCTATGGCTTTGCTGCGGCCGCCGAAACCTATTTCGGCAAGCCGCTGAAAAACATCAGCATTGCCGAAGCCGCCATGCTGGCTGGCCTACCCAAAGCGCCATCCGCCTATAACCCGATCACCAACCCCTCGCGCGCCCGGGTGCGCCAGCAGTACATCATCACCCGCATGGAAGAGAACGGTTTCATCACCGAAGACCAGGCCACAGCCGCGCGCAAAGAAGAACTCAATGTGCGCTCCGGCGCCAGCAATAGCCGCGTCCACGCCGAGTACGTGACTGAAACTGTGCGCCAGCTGATGTTTGCCCAGTACGGCGAAGAAACCTACACCCGGGGTTTGAACGTCTACACCACACTCAAGGCCGACGACCAGGACGCCGCCTACAAAGCCCTGCGCAAGGGGCTGATGGATTTTGAACGGCGCCAGATCTACCGCGGCCCCGAAAAGTTCGTCACCCTGCCCAAGGAAGCGGCTGAACTTGACGACGCGATTGACGACGCCCTGGTAGACCACCCCGACAACGGCGATGTCATGTCCGCCGTGGTGCTGGATGCCAACCTCAAGAAGATCACCGCCGTGCGTGGCAACGGCGACCCGGTGGAGATCATTGGCGACGGCCTGAAGCCCGCGCAGTCGGGTCTGGCGGACAAGGCTCCGCCAAACATCAAGATTCGGCGCGGCGCCATCATCCGCGTCACCAAGACGCCCAAGAACAGCTGGGAAATCACGCAGTTGCCCGAGGTGGAAGGCGCTTTTGTCGCACTCGACCCGCGCGACGGCGCCATCAAGGCCCTGGTGGGTGGCTTCGACTTCCAGAAGAACAAGTTCAACCACGTGACCCAGGCCTGGCGCCAGCCGGGCTCCAGCTTCAAACCCTTCATTTATTCGGCTGCGCTGGAGCATGGATTCACCCCGGCCACCATCGTCAACGATGCGCCCTTGTTCTTTGATGCCGGGGTCACCGGCGGCCAACCCTGGGAACCGAAGAACTACGACGGCAAATTTGAAGGCCCGATGACCATGCGCACCGCGCTGGCCAAGTCAAAGAACATGGTCTCCATCCGCCTGCTGCAGGCCGTCGGGCCGCAAAAAGCCCAGGAATGGATCACCCACTTTGGCTTTGAGGCCGAAAAGCATCCGGCCTACCTCACCATGGCGCTGGGCGCAGGCTCGGTAACGCCAATGCAGATGGCCACGGCCTACTCGGTCTTCGCCAACGGCGGCTACCGGGTCAACCCCTGGCTGGTATCCAAGGTGACGGACCAAAAAGGCCGGGTGCTGGTTGAAACCAAGGTCCCGGTGCTGGATGAATCGATGCGCACCATCAGCGCCCGCAACGCTTTCATGATGACCAACCTGCTGGGCGAAGTCACCTTGCGCGGCACGGCCGCGTCGGCCCAGCGCATCCTGAAGCGACCCGATGTGTACGGCAAAACCGGCACCACCAACGACTCTATCGATGCCTGGTTCGCCGGCTACCAACCCACCTTGGCGGCCATCACCTGGATTGGCTACGACACGCCGCGCAACCTGGGGGCGCGCGAAACCGGCGGCGGCCTGAGCCTGCCGGTGTGGATCAACTTCATGGAAACCGCGCTCAGCGGCGTGCCGGTGGTCGCCCAGGTGGCGCCGGAAGGTGTCACCAACTCGGGTGGCGACTGGTTCTATACCGAATACGCCCGTAACACCGGCGTGACCAGCCTGGGGCTGGACGACAAACTGGCCACGCCAGGCGCCGAAGGCGCCACGCCGACTCCGCCGGCGGCAGAGGAGCGGAACCGCATCATGGATCTGTTCAAGAACTGATCAGGCGGCAAAGGTGAGCGGCTCACCGGCTTGCGCGCTCGCATCGCGCGTCAGGCTGGCAAAAAACTCGCCCTGGCCCTTGGTATCCATCCACTGGCCGCTATCAAATTTGTAGTGGTAGCCACCCGACTTGGCGGCCATCCAGATTTCCTGAAGCGGCTTTTGCAGATTGATGATGATCTGGCTGCGGTTGGGAAAGGTCAGCGTCACCATGCCGCCGGTGCGCTGGTTGTCGATATCGGCATCGGTGCTGTCATTGATGCGGTCGCAGTTCGCTTCGACCGCCTTGAGCAAAATTTCCGCGCGGTCCATGAATTCAGGGTCGGTCATACAATTTCGCTATGTTGAAGTTAATCCAAATTCTAGTCAGCCCCGTATGTCTTGCGGGCGTCATGGTCGTTTTAGCAGGCTGCGGCCAAAAAGGCGACCTCTACCATCCCGCAGAAGCCGCCGCCGCCCGCCGCGCCACCCTGCCCCAAACCCTGACCCCCGAAGCCCTGAAACCCGCGGCACCGGCTTCAGCCCCCTGATCCACCCAGGAATGCAGGCCAGATCGCCGCATCGCTTGCAAAACCCAGGCCGTTCGCGGACAACACCTTGTATCTGCTATTGGCCGGCGCCGGCCGCCGGCCTAACATTGCCCATCTTTTTTGTGTAAGCCACCATGACCACCCAGCCCCTTCCCGGCCACCCCCACATCGCCTACCAGAACAACGCCTTGTGCGTAGAAGGCCAGGCCCTCACGGCACTAGCCCAAGCCCACGGCACACCGCTGTTCGTCTATTCCAAAGCATCCATGCTGGACGCGCTGGCCGCCTACCAGCGCGGCTTTGCCGGCCGCAACGCGCAGATCTGCTACGCCATGAAGGCCAACTCCTCGCTGGGCGTGCTGCAGGTATTTGCCGAAGCCGGTTGCGGTTTTGACATCGTCTCCAGCGGCGAACTGGAACGCGTGCTGGCCGCCGGCGCAATGCCGTCCAAGGTAATCTTCTCCGGCGTAGGCAAGACCCGCGCAGAAATGCGCCAGGCGCTGCAGGCCGGCATTGGCTGCTTCAATGTGGAGAGCACGGCCGAGCTGGAGGTGCTGAACGAAGTCGCCCTGTCGCTAGGCCTGCGCGCGCCGATCAGCATCCGCGTGAACCCGAATGTGGACCCCAAGACCCACCCCTACATTTCCACCGGGCTCAAGGGCAACAAGTTCGGCATCGCCCACGAAGACACGCTGGCCACCTACCAACGCGCAGCCAGCCTGCCCGGCCTGCAGGTGGTCGGTATCGACTGCCACATCGGATCGCAGATCACCGAAGAAACCCCATACCTGGACGCGATGGACCGGGTGCTGGACCTGGTGGACGCGATCGAGGCCGCCGGCATCACCCTGCACCACATCGACTTCGGCGGCGGCCTGGGCATCAACTACCAGGGCGACACCCCGCCCGAGGCCGATGTGCTTTGGGGCAAACTGCTGGCCAAGTTGGACGCGCGCGGCTACGGCCAGCGCCAGCTGATGATCGAGCCGGGCCGCTCGCTGGTCGGCAACGCCGGCGTCTGCGTGGCTGAGGTGCTGTACCTCAAGCCCGGCGAGCAAAAGAACTTCTGCATCATCGATGCCGCCATGAACGACCTGCCGCGCCCGGCGATGTACCAGGCCTTCCACCACATCGCCCCGCTGGCGCCGCGCGCTGGCACAACGACACAGTACGACGTGGTGGGCCCCGTGTGCGAAAGCGGCGACTGGATCGGCCGCGACCGCGATCTGGCGGTGCAGCCCGGTGACCTGCTCGGTGTTTTATCGGCTGGCGCCTACTGCATGAGCATGGCCAGCAACTACAACAGCCGGGGCCGCGCGGCCGAAGTGCTGGTCGACGGACCACAAGCTCATCTGATCCGGGTGCGCGAAACCATTGCCGACCAGCTGCGCTTTGAGAGCCGCATTGGCTAGGCCAATACTATTACTTTGATAGCTGTACGCGCTTACTAGATAAGCGCTGTAGGCCTTTTTTCTTTAAAAACTGTTGCACGCGCCAGCCCAGCAGCACGGCAATGATGGCGGCGTAGACAGCCACCTCGGCAAAGTTGTTCTTGCCGGCCCGCATCCAGAAAAAGTGCAGCAAGCCCAGCCCGGCGATCAGGTAGACCAGCTTGTGCAAGGTCTGCCAGCGCTTGGCGCCGATGGCCTTGATAGCCCGGTTGAACGAAGTGGCCGCCAGCGGCGTGAGCAGCACAAAGGCGGTGAACCCCACCAGGATGAACGGCCGCTTGGCAATGTCCTTGGCGATATCCGCCACATCAAACCCCATGTCGAAGCCGCTGTAGCTCAGCAGGTGCAGCACCACGTAAAAGTAGACGAACAGCCCCAGCATACGGCGGAACCGTGCAAGCGCGGGGGTGTTGCTGATGGTGCGCAAGGGCGTGACCGCCAGCACTATGCAGATAAAGCGCAAGGTCCAGTCGCCGGTGGAGCGGATCAGGTACTCGGCCGGGTTCGCGCCCAGCCCGTCGGTGAACGCGCCATAGACCAGCCAGATGAAGGGCAGCAGACAGGCCGCGAACAGCAGCGGCTTGGCCGCCGGGTGCAGCAACGCCTTGGACAGCGTGGCCATCAAAAGTTCTTCTTCAAATCCATCCCGGCGTACAGCTGGCCGACCTGCCCCTCGTAGCCGTTGAACACCAGGGTCTTGCGCTTCTTGGCGAACAGGCCGTCTTCGCCGATGCGACGCTCGGTGGCCTGGCTCCAGCGCGGATGGTCCACGTCGGGGTTCACGTTGGAGAAAAAGCCGTATTCATTGGCCGCGGCCTTGTTCCAGGCCGTGGCCGGCTGCTTGTCGGTGAAACGGATCTTGACGATGCTCTTGCCGCTCTTGAAGCCGTACTTCCAGGGAAGCACCATGCGCACCGGCGCGCCATTCTGGTTCGGCAGCACCTCGCCGTACATGCCAAAGGTCAGCAGCGCCAAGGGGTGCATGGCTTCGTCCATGCGCAGGCCTTCCACATACGGCCACTGCAGCACACGGGAACCTACAAAGGGCATGGTCTTGGGGTCGGCCAGGGTGACGAACTCGACGTACTTGGCGCTGCTGGTCGGCTCGACTAGCTTGATCAGCGAACTCAGCGAATAGCCGACCCAAGGGATCACCATCGACCATCCCTCGACGCAGCGCAGGCGGTAGATGCGCTCCTCCATCGGAGCCAGCTTCAACAGGTCTTCCAGTGTGTACTTGCCGGGTTTCTTGACCATGCCCTCGACCTCGACCGTCCAGGGCGTGGTTTTCAGGGTATAGGCGTTTTGCGCAGGATCGGCCTTGTCGGTGCCGAACTCATAAAAATTGTTGTAGCTGCTGGCGTCTTTATAGGCCGTAGGCTTTTCCATCACGTTGGCGCCGGCCACGGCCGACTTGCCACCTACCAAAGGCGCCAGCTTGCCCGAGCCCTGGGCCAGGGCTTCGCGTCCCGCCCAACTGGCCAGGGCGGCCCCGGCCACGCCCGTAGCCATCAGCTTCACCATGTCGCGCCGCCCCTCGTACACGCGCTGCGGCGTGATCTCGCTGGAGGCAGAGTGGGTAAAGCCGTTGGCGTGGTTCTTGATCAGCATGGGGATTCCTTGGATGTGTGGGTATCAGTCGAATGGAGCCCCCAAAACCTTACAAGGTTCCGTAGCTGTGCAATCCGCTGAGGAACATGTTCACGCCCAGGAAGGCGAAACTAGTCACTCCCAGGCCGGCCAGCGCCCACCAGGCCGCCACGGTGCCACGCAAGCCCTTCATCAGGCGCATGTGCAGCCAGGCTGCGTAGTTCAGCCAAACGATCAACGCCCAGGTTTCCTTCGGGTCCCAGCTCCAGTAGCCGCCCCAGGCCTCGGCCGCCCACAGGGCACCGAGCACGGTAGCGATGGTGAAGAAGGCAAAACCGACGGCGATGGACTTGTACATCACGTCGTCCAGTATCTCGATGCTGGGCAGGCGCGAGGCAATCCGTTTGCGGCCCCACAGGATGGTGCCCATGATCAGCGCCGAGATCCCCAGGTATACCGCCCAGTAACTGCCGCCCGCCTCGCTGGTAGTCTTGCGGAACACCAGCGGCATGAAGCACAGCACAATGCCCAGCAGCCACAGCGGCGTCAGCTTGTACCAGCGGGTCTCGTCGGCCTGCTGCTTGATCAGGTATCCGAACGCCACCATGGCGGCCAACGCGAACGTGCCGTAGCCGATGAAGTTGGCGGGCACATGCAGCTTCATCCACCAGCTTTTGAGCGCCGGCACAAGGGGTTGGATCTCGTGCGCCTCGCGCACCACGGTGTACCAGAGCAAAAAGCCTACGGCCGCACTCACCACCAGCAGCACCATGGCACCCAGCGCGCGGGTGTTGTACTGGGCTTCAAAGTACAGGTAGAAGGTAGCGGTCAGCCAGCAGAACAGCACAAACACTTCGTACAGATTGCTGACCGGTATATGGCCTACGTCGGCGCCGATCAAGTAGCTCTCGTACCAGCGCACCATGGTGCCTACCAGGGCCATGGTCACTGCCACCCAGACGATGCGCGAACCGATAGCCTCCATGCTGGCGCTGTTGCTGCCCGAGAAAGCCATGCCCAGCCAATAGAACATTGTGGCCATAAAGAACAGCACACTCATCCACAAAATCGCCGACTGGCTAGACAAGAAATACTTGAGCCAAAACACGGTTTCCGAGCGTGGCAGGCTGCCCTGCCCGTCCACTTGGTAGCACCAGATGGCCAGCAGCGACAGCGCCGTCACCACCAGCATCAGCGCGCGCAGCGGGCGCCAGAACCAACCCACCCAGATAGCGGCCGGGATCGCAGCCAGCAGAATGCCTTTTTCATAGACATCCATGAAATCCATGTAGCGGCTGAAGGCGAACAGGCCGCCGGCCAGCACCAGCGCGGCAAACAGCCAATCGAACGGGTTGCGGCGGGACAGATAGGCTTCGTTGAGCTGTATCGTGGCGGGTGCGGTTGCAGTGTTCATGTCAGTCTTTCGCCCCAATGAGTTTGCTCTTGAGGTGGTCAAATTCGCGGTCACCATCCAGCGTCTTGCGGTTGGTGGACAAGGCCATCGAGGCATGGGTCAGGCCGTCGCGCGCACTGAGCCAGACCCAGACGCGGCGCTCACGCACATACAGCATGGCAAACACGCCCAGGATCAGGAACGCGCAGCCAAGATACACCACCTTCTTACCCGGTGCACGCGCCACCTGGAATACGCTGGCCTGCACCTGGGTGAAGTCGGTCAGCTGGAAGGCCATGGGCGCGGGGTAGAGCTGCGCATCGCTCAGCGCCAGCACCGCCTGGGTCATGAAGCCCTGGGTTTTCTCGTTCGGCTCTAGGGGTTGCAAGCCAGCCTGTTCCTGGGTGATTTGCGCCAGCTCAAACAAAACGCCATTCAGGATGCGCACCAGCACTTCGCCAGCCCGGGCCCGCTCGGCCTCGGGCACATTGGTTTCCATGAAATCAGCGATTGCCTGCAGGCCGCCGATAGCCGCACCCTTTCCGGTAGGCGCACTGCCAGCAAACAAGGCCATGGCCCGGTCGGCCGACTGCGCCAGCTGCTGGGCCAACTCGGGGCGCGCGCCGTCTACCGCATGGGCCGCGTAGCGCTGCACCGCCTGGGCGCGCACCGCCGGGTCGGCCAACGCCGCGCGCAGCCGCAAAAACGTATTCATCTCACCCTGCGCGTCCACCGGAATCCGCAGGTAGCGGAACGCATCTACCGGGTTCTCGCGCATGCCCAGCAGGTACGAGGGCACGCCGTCGCCGGTGTCCACCGGCAGCATGTAGTTGTGGAATTCACGCGCCTGGCCGGCAGCATCGCGCAGCTTGTAGGTAATGCTGGGGCCGACGTTGCGCAGCACTTTCTCGGTCTGGGTCTTGTTGGCCGCGCCCAGGCGGGAGTCGATGGCATGGCGCAGGTCGACCTTGCGCACATCCACGCCTGGCGCGCTGTTGGCACCGAAATTCTCGACATTGATGACGCGCAGAGCCGTGTACTCCAGGCTCAGCTTCTCGCCGTCCGCGCCCTTGGCCAGCTGCGAAGTGCCGCCGATCACGCCCTCGATTTCGAACGGCTTAGTGGCAGCTGCCATCGGCACAGCGCGCAGCTTCACCGCCGAGCCGCCATCGTCAAAGCTGGATTGGTAGATCTCCACGCCCTTGTAGTTGGCCGGGTGGTTCACTTCGACCCGCGCGGGGATGGCGGCGCCGGTTTCCTTGTCGTGGATCACGATGTCGCTGGCAAACAGCTTGGGCATGCCGGTCGAGTAGTACTCAACGATGAATTTCTTCAGCTCGATGGCAAATGGCAGGTCTTGCACCACCACACCCTCGGCCTGGTTCAGGATGGCGGTGCTGGACTGCGTGCCCTCGGCCACCAGGATGTTGCCACGGAAGGTCGGGTTGTTCGGGCCCAGGCGGTGCGCAGGGGCCACATCGGCAATCAGCCCGCCGCCGGTATACGCCGACTTGCCGTTGAGCAGCATCTGCGCCTTGACCACCAGATCGCCGTCGAACAAGCCGCCCAGGCAGATCAGCACGATGGCGCTGTGCGCGGCGATGTAGCCCAGCTTATTGGCGGCGCCGGCCTTGGCCGCCACCATCCAGCCGTTGTCGCGTTGCTGCAGCTTGACCTTCCAGCCACCACTGACCAGGGTTTGGCCGATGCGCCGGGCCGCCGCTTCGGGCTGCTCGTCCAACCCGGCCTCGGCCCGGTGCGCAAAGGCCTTCAGGCTTTGCTCGCGGATGTTTTCCTTGAATACCTTGAAGTCGGCCAGGATCTTGGGCGTGCTGCGGGCGATGCACAGCGAAGTGCTGAGCACCAGAAACGCCAGAATCAGCATGAACCACCAGGCGCTGTACACCGTGGTCAGATTGGCGGTGGCAAACACCTGCGCCCAGAACGGGCCGAACTGGTTCACGTAGTTGACCAGCGGCTCTTGTTGCTTGAGCACCGTGCCGATCACCGAGGCGATACAGATCACCGTCAACAGCGAAATCGAGAACCGCATCGACGACAGCAGCTCCACCGCAGAGCGCAGCGCTTGGGAGCCGGTTTTGACGCGAACGCCGTGGGTGGTAACTGACATGGAGCGGTAAGAGGCTTCGGTAACAGAATCTAAAAAGGGCGGGCCATCAGAGATGGCCCGCCCTTTTAGGGTGTGAACTGGGCGCTTGGTTCCCCTAGAGAACGCGGCGCTCAGCCAGCATCAATGCAGGCCGGCGATGTAGTCGGCTACGGCTTTGATCTCGCGATCGTTCAATTTGGCGGCAACTTGGGTCATTTGCGGGCTGTTCTTGCGGCCACCGTCGCGGAAGGTGGTCAGCTGGGTGGCTACATAGTCTGCGTGCTGACCACCCAGGCGCGGGTACTGGGCCGGAATTCCGGCGCCATTGGGGCTGTGGCAGCCGGCGCAAGCGGCGATCTGGCGGTCGGCAATGCCACCGCGGTAGATGCGCTCGCCCAGGGCGACCAGCTCTTTATCTTTGGCGAAACCGGGCTTGGCTTTCTTGGAGGCGGCCCAGAACGCGATGTTGCGCATGTCTTCATCGCTCAAAGTGGTCGCAAAACCCTTCATGATGGCGTTGTTGCGCTTGCCGGATTTGAACTCCTGCAGCTGCTTGACTAGGTATTCGGGGTGCTGCTGCGCCAGCTTGGGGTTGGCCGGGATGCCCGAGTTGCCATCGGCTCCATGGCAGGCTGCGCACACAGCAGTGAAGCTGGCCTCGCCCTTGACCAGATCTGGTTTGGCGGCCACGGGCGCTGCGGCTTTTTCTTCGTTGGCCGAGGCCGACATCAGGGGAGCGGCCAGCGCGACGGCGGTAAGCAAGGAGACAAGAAGCTTCATATCGAGGGGTGTGTCTATTGTCTGTTCTAGGGCGTACAACCCAATGATTCTACAATGCAGGCCCGGTTCTCTCGCTGAGAACCTACTGAAGATTGCATGATCCCTACCTCTACACCGCCCACCGATGGCTCCTCGGCGAGCCCATCCGGCGCGCCCCGCGGCCCCCAGCCCCCGCAGAAAAGCCAGGCCGTCATAGCCTCGGGCTGGATGCACACGGCCAAATTCCTGACCACCGCGCCCCAGCTGCACCACCTGCCGCCGCTGACCGTGCCCGAGATCGCCTTCGTCGGCCGCTCGAATGCCGGCAAGTCCACCTGCATCAATACCTTGACGCAGCAAAAGCAGCTGGCCTACGCCTCCAAGAAGCCCGGCCGCACCCAGAACATCAACCTGTTCAGCCTGGGTAAACAAGGCGTGACCGACGCGGTGCTGGCCGATTTGCCCGGCTACGGCTATGCGGCCGTGCCCAAGGCCGACAAGATCCGTTGGCAGCAGGTGATGGCCAATTACCTGGTCACACGTGAAAACCTGGTCGGCATCGTGATGATGTGCGACCCGCGCCACGGCCTGACCGAGCTGGACGAGATCCTGCTCGACATCGTGCGTCCCCGGGTCGCCGAAGGCCTGAAGTTCCTGATCCTGCTGACCAAGGCCGACAAGCTGAACCGCGAAGAAGCCACCAAGGCCTTGTCGATTGCGCGGCTGCAGGCCGGCGGCGGCGAGGTCAAGCTGTTCTCCGCGCTGAAGAAGCAGGGCATCGACGAAGCCAGCCAGCTGCTCTGGCAGTGGGCGCATCCGGTGGTCAAGGAAACCCCGGCAGCGGCGACTCCTGCGCCGCTGGAAGAGCCTGAAAATCTCGACGAAGATTAAGCATCTTTTCGGCCGACAGCGCAGACTCCACCTGCGCCATAAGCTATGAAAATAATAGCAAACATCAATACACTTCGGCCGCACCCGGTGGCCGGGTCTTGAAGCGTTTGTGGACCCAGAAGTACTGCTCGGGCATGGTGGCGATGTAGTCCTGCAAACGCCGGTTCATCAGCGCGGTATCGGCCTCGGCGTCGTTAGTGGGGAAGTCTTCCCAGGCCGGCAGAATCTCCACCTCGTAGCCGGTCGGCGTCATCCGCGTCAGCACCGGAACCACCTTGGCGCGGCCCAGGCGCGCAAAGCGCGACAGCGACGGCACGGTGGCCGCGGCCACGCCGTAGAACAACACAAAAAACGCATCCTTCGCGCCAAAGTCCATGTCCGGCAGCAGGTACAGCGGCTGGCCCTGGCGCAGCGAGGCGACGATTTCCTTGACGCCCTGGCGCCGGTCGAACAGGCGCGCATTGCCAAAGCGCTGCCGGCCTTCTGCGATCCAGGCGTCCATCACCTGGTTCGACTGCGGGGTGAAGATAGTGTTGAAGTCGCGCGATACCTGCTGCGACAAGGCGGTGGCACCCGCGTCCAGGCCGACAAAATGCGGCACGAACAGCACGGTAGGCGTGTCACCGTCCAGTTGGGCCACATCTCCGACAATCTTCAGACGCTGCAAGGTGCGCTCGGGCGGGCCATGCCAGAGCCAGCCGCGGTCCAGCCAGGCCTGGGTAAAGTTAACGAAGATTTTTCGCACCAGCGCATGCCGATCCTGGTCAGACAGCTCTGGAAAGCATAGCAAAAGATTGGTATCCGCCACTTTCCGCCGCGAGCGCAGCAGCTGGAACAGCAGCACGCCCAGGGCGGAGCCGACAGCCCGCAGCCAGGGCAGCGGCAGGCGCGCCAGCACGCGCATAAAAACAATCACTGCATGCGAAAACATCGAACTTCCAGTTAATGTGAAACAACTTGCATGGTCCGGGGTGCTCTGCACCCCGGACCATGCAAGTCAGGGACGGGATTCTGGCCGCGGCTGCTTGTAGCGCGCATAGCTCCAGAGGTACATGCCGGGGCGTTGGCGGATCAGGTCTTCCATGGCGGCATTCAGCGCGGCAGCCGCGACCTCGTCGCCCTGGTCCAGCGGCAGCTGCAGGGGGTGCACATGGATCACATAGCCGCGTCCCCAGGGTAGGCGGTCGCCCAAGGCTACCAGCATCGGCGCCCCGGTCTGGCGCGCCAAACGTAAAGCCAGGGTCATGGTGTAGGCGGGCCGGCCAAAAAACGGTGCCCACACGCCCTGGCCCTCACCCGGCACCTGGTCGGGCAGCATGCCGACGACCCGGCCCTGCTTCAGCGACTTGAGCAGCATGCGCACACCGCCCGTGGTGGTGGGCGCGGCCTCCAGCCCGGGGGCGGAGCGTGCTTCTTTCAGCAGGGCATTCAGCCAGGCGAACTTGGACGGCTTGTACAGAATCGTCATGTCGCCGTATTGCGCGCTGAAGCGCGCAGCATGCGCCTGCGGCACGACTTCGAAGCTGCCTACATGCGGTGTCATAAAGACCAGACCTTTGCCCTGGGCCAGCGCGGCCTCCAGCAGCTCCACGCCCTGCCACTGGATTTTCGGCAGCTTCTCGGCGCGGGGACGCAGCCACAGCCAGGGCAGCTCGGTCACCAGCTTGCCGGCTTCGGCAATCGCGCGGCGCGCCTGGCGCGGGGCAATCCCAGCCTGGGCCACGTTCTCGCGGAAGCGCCGCCGGTAGGTGGGCGAGGCCAGGTAGGCCAGCCAGCCCAACATTGCGCCTACCATGTGCAACACCGCCAGCGGCAGGTGGGCAGACCATCGAAATAACAGGGACATACTTGCGAGGCGGTAAAATAAAAGGGTCGCTGAGTTAATTGAACTACTTGCAGGGCGACTCAAAACAAATCTGCTAAAGCGTTCGCCAAAGCCCAAAGCTGGAGGCAACGCATCCGTGTATTGTCTTCAAAACGCAGGAGCTTCATCAAAATGGCGAACGACTTTCTCTTTACCTCCGAATCCGTTTCCGAAGGCCACCCCGATAAAGTGGCCGACCAGATCTCGGACGCGATTCTGGACGCAATCTTTAAACAGGACCCGCTGAGCCGCGTCGCCGCCGAAACACTGACCAACACCGGCCTGGTCGTGCTGGCAGGCGAGATCACCACCAACGCCCACGTGGACTACATCCAGGTGGCGCGCGACACCATCAAGCGCATCGGCTACGACAACACCGAGTACGGCATCGACCACAAAGGTTGCGCGGTCATGGTCTGCTATGACAAGCAGAGCAACGACATCGCCCAGGGCGTGGACCACGCAAGCGACGACCACCTGAACACCGGCGCCGGCGACCAGGGCCTGATGTTCGGCTATGCCTGCAACGAAACCCCCGAGCTGATGCCCGCGCCGATCTACTACGCGCACCGCCTGGTCGAACGCCAGGCCCAGCTGCGCAAAGATGGCCGTCTGCCGTTCCTGCGCCCCGACGCCAAGAGCCAGGTGACGATGCGCTATGTCGACGGCAAGCCGCACAGCATCGACACCGTGGTGCTGTCCACCCAGCATAGCCCTGACCAGAGCGAGACCGACAAGAAGATGAAGGCATCGTTCGTTGAGGCCATCATCGAAGAAATCATCAAGCCGGTGCTACCGAAAGAGTGGCTGCTGGACACCAAGTACCTGATCAACCCCACCGGCCGCTTCGTCATCGGCGGCCCGCAAGGTGATTGCGGCCTGACCGGACGCAAGATCATTGTCGACACCTACGGCGGCGCCTGCCCGCATGGTGGCGGCGCGTTCAGCGGCAAAGACCCAACGAAGGTGGATCGCTCGGCCGCCTACGCCGCCCGCTATGTGGCCAAGAACATCGTCGCCGCCGGCCTGGCGCGCCAGTGCCAGATCCAGGTGGCGTATGCCATCGGCGTGGCCCGTCCGATGAACGTCACGGTGTACACCGAAGGCACGGGGGCGATCCCCGACGATCAGATCGCCGCACTGGTGAACGAGCACTTCGACCTGCGCCCCAAGGGCATCATCCAGATGCTGGACCTGCTGCGCCCGATCTACGAAAAGACCGCCGCCTACGGCCACTTCGGCCGCGAAGAGCCCGAGTTCACCTGGGAGCGGACGGACAAAGCCCAGCTGCTGCGCGCGGCGGCGGGCTTGAAGGGCTAAGCACGCAATTCGGTTCGCGGGGATACTGGTGGGCCCACCACCCCGCCCCTTGTTATGAACCCTAACGCCGCCCAATTGTGGCCCGCGCCACGCTGGGCCTTGGCTATCTTGTTGGCCCTGCTCGGCATGCTCGGGCCGTTTTCCATCGATACCTTCATCCCGGCGTTCTCGGGTATCGCGGCATCGCTGGGCGCAACCCCGGCCGAGATGCAGCAGACGCTGTCGGCCTATCTGTTCGGCTTTGCATTCATGAACCTGTTCCACGGGGCGCTGTCGGACAGCTTTGGCCGCCGTCCGGTGGTACTCACAGGGCTGGCGATTTTTACCCTGGCCAGCGTAGGCTGTGCGCTGTCGCAGAGCATTGGGCAACTGGTGTTCTTTAGGGCGCTGCAAGGCCTGTCTACCGGCGCAGGCATCGTGGTGTCGCGGGCAGTGGTGCGCGACATGTTTGCCCCGGCCGATGCCCAAAAGGTGATGAGCCAGATCACCATCTACTTCGGCGTGGCCCCGGCGATTGCCCCCATCATTGGCGGCTGGCTGTTTGTGCACCTCAACTGGCACAGCATCTTCTGGTTTTTGACCGGCGTGGGCGTGCTTCTGTGGGTCGCCAACTTCCGATTCCTACCTGAAACCTTGCACCTGGACCAACGCCAGCCGCTGAACGCACGCCACCTGCTACGTGGTTACTGGCAGCTATGCTCAAACCCGCGCTTCTTGCTATTGGCCCTGGCCAGCGGTGTGCCATTCAACGGCATGTTCCTCTATGTGCTGTCGGCGCCGGAATTTCTGGGCCACCTGCTGGGGCTGGGGCCCACGCAGTTTTTCTGGTTCTTTGTGCTGACCATCGGCGGCATCATGTCCGGAGCCTGGTTCAGTGGCCGCATGGCCGGCAAGGTACCGGCAAAAACGCAGATCCGCCATGGCTTTGTCATCATGGTAGTGATCTCGGGAGTGAATGTGCTGGCCAATCTGCTGTTCCAAGCGCATGCCAGCTGGGCGCTGTTTCCGGTGGCCGTTTTCGCCTTCGGCTGGGCCATGATGGTGCCCGCCGTGACCTTGCTGGTGCTCGACCTCTACCCCGAACGGCGTGGCATGGCCTCTAGCCTGCAAGCGTGTTTGGGATCGACCGCCAACGGTTTGGTCGCCGGGGTGCTGGCCCCACTGGTGATGCATTCCAGCATTGCACTGGCGCTGGCATCCATGGGAATGCTCGGCGTAGGCTTGCTGGCCTGGACATGGCTGCACCACCGCTGGCCCGATATCGGGCGCAGCGTTTAGAAACTAAGCGCTGAACCCGGTCGGGTTGGCGCTTTGCCAGCGCCAGGCATCGGCACACATAGCATCCAGCCCGCGCTCGGCGCGCCAGCCCAACAGCTCGCGCGCAGCGCTCGGTTCGGCGTAGCAGGCCGCAATATCGCCCGGCCGCCTTGGCGCCACCTTGTACGGTACCGGTTTGCCACTGGCCTGCTCGAAGGCCCGCACCATGTCCAGCACGCTGTAGCCTATGCCGGTGCCCAGGTTCACGGTCAAAAAGTCCGGCACCACCTGCAGCCGCTCCAGCGCCTTCAGATGGCCAATAGCCAAATCCACCACGTGGATGTAGTCGCGCACACCCGTGCCGTCGGCGGTGGCGTAGTCGTCACCCCATACGTTCAAAAACTCGCGCTGCCCCACCGCCACCTGGGCGACGAACGGCAGCAGGTTGTTCGGAATGCCGCGCGGATCTTCGCCAATCAGGCCGCTGATATGCGCACCTACCGGGTTGAAGTAACGCAGGATGCCGATGCGCCAGGAGGAGTCGCTGCGGTGCAGATCCCGCAGCAGGTCTTCCACCATCAGCTTGCTGCGGCCATAGGGATTCGTAGCCGACAGCGGGTGGTCTTCGGTCAAGGGAAGGCGCTGCGGATCGCCGTATACCGTGGCCGACGAGCTGAACACCAGCGTCTTCAGGCCGCATTCACCCATGGCCTCCAGCAAGCGCAAGGTGCCGACGACGTTGTTGTCGTAGTAGCGCAGCGGCTGCTGCACCGACTCACCCACGGCCTTCAAGCCCGCGCAATGGATAACCGCCGTAGCCTGGCTGGACTGCAGGGCGGCCACCAGCGCGGCCCGGTCGCGGATATCACCTTCGATGACCTGGAGCTTCTTGCCCGTGATGCGCTCGACCCGGGCCAGGGACTCGGCCTGGCTGTTGCAGAAGTTGTCGAACACCGTGACATCGAGGCCTGCATTAAGCAGCTCGACGCAGGTATGGGAGCCGATATAGCCAGCACCGCCCGTCACAAAAATCATAGGAATCCCTTGTGCGCATCCGCCGAACACCCGGCAAATAGGCATTGTAGAAGTGCTGTGTGGCAATATAGGTGCGGTAGCTCCACTGGCGGAACGCTGGGTTTGCCCATCGCAACATCCAAACCGCCAACTGCTGCGTACCCAGTTGTCCTGTCCGCATGTCCGCCAAGCTCCAGGCATGCATTTCCAACCCCGTTTTTCACGAGATTGGTTCTGTTCCTCGCCGTAAATCTGGCAGGCTCGGTACGTTTCCATTTGCCGTCTTGACCAATTTTTAAGCAAATCCCCGCATCGTGACGTGTCCCCTCCCGCCCCATGCGGACAGTGCCTTTTGATCGTTGATTGCGCTGTCTCGGTGTGCAACGCTACCTGCGCATCCAATACCCCACCATCAACCCATCCAGTGCCTGCACCAGCACTGCCTGCTTGGCTGGCGTCTGCGCCAAGTCCACCTTGCTCCACCCGTTCCACTTCTCCGCAGGCGTCAACCCCGCCAGGTTCTGGTGGGGCCGGGCATGGTTGCAGAACAGCTAATTGAGTAAGGTGATCAGGCAGGCAATTCACACATCAAATCAGCCTCCAGCGCAGTTAACACCTGCGCAAGCAGCTATCAATTTTGCAGTATTCATCTGCACTATCGCCACCCTCAAAGCCGACAACGCCATCGCCCTGCTGGCCGCACAAAGCACAAACGTGCAAACCAGCAGCCAAAGTGGCCGGAGCGGCAGCATCGGTGCCAGCACTGGCGTCACCCTGTCGGGTAACAAGAGCCGTGGCCAAGGCAATGGCTCTGACACCTCCTACACCAACACCCACATCAGCGCAGGCAATGCGGTGTCCCTCACCAGCGGGGGCGACACGACTCTGGCCGGTGCCACGGTAGCCGCCAACCAGGTCACGGCCAATGTAGGCGGCAACCTGGCCATCACCAGCCTGCAGGACCTGAGCCACTACGACGAGCAGAGCAAGAGCAGCGGCGGCAGTATCACCATCGGGCCGGGCTTCATCCCCACCGGCGGTAGCCTGAGTGCGGGTAAGACCGATATCCACAGCAACTACCAGAGCGTGACCGAGCAAAGCGCCATCAGCGCGGGCGACGGCGGCTTTGCGGTCCATGTGAAGGGCAACACCACCCTCACGGGCGGTGCCATCACCAGCACCCAGGCGGCTGTTGACCAGAACCTGAACACCGTCGCCACCGGCGGCAAGCTCACCACCTCCGACATCCAGAACGTGGCCAGCTACAGCGCCAGCGGCTACAGCGTGTCGGCCAGCATCAGCACAGGCAAGGACGACAAGGGCGACAGCAAAACCACGCCCGGCGGCAGCGCCGGCTTCGGCCAGGATTCGGGCAATGCCGCCAGCACGACCAAGGCCGGCATCGCGGGTATGGCCGGAGACACCAGCGTCCGTACTGGAGACGCGCAGGCCGGTATCCAGCAGATATTTGACAAAGACAAGGTCAAGGCCGAAGTCAACGCGCAGGTGGCCATCACGGCGGAGTTTGACAAGCAGGCTAGCAAGGCGGTGGGGGACTATCCGCGTCAGCGCATGTTCGCCATATCTCGAATGTCGTCTCGGATTGCCGATGTGTCGGCACCATGCATAGGCAAACTGACCAAGAGTTCGATGCGACGGCGCAGGGCCAAAAGCGTCGTCCACATGGCGTGGTCGACGTTTTCCGCAGCCTCGCCGGCGCCCACCACATCGGCGAACGGCCAGGTCGCGGTGACCGGCTGGCACGGCCATGCGGGCAAGCTGTCGGCCAGTTCCTGTGCCAGGTTGATGACGAAATGCATCTTCACGGCACCACCTCGGGTGAACGCATGCCAATCGCGGCAATCTGTCAGCCTCAACGGCATCGCGGCCTTGAGCAAAGCGTGCGACGCGATCGGGTCAGGTGCCCGTCCCGTATGGCCGGGGGCGCCGCAGGAAAACGCCCTGAAGCGCTGGGCACCTAATTGCGCCAGGCACGCTTGGGCCAGCGTGCTTCGGGCGGTGTTACGCCGCGAAACGAAAAGAATGTTGATACCAAAATGGTGCATTCCTGCACTGTACCGTTCAGTCCAGGCCGAAACGCTTGATCTGTCCCGTTGAGCCTATGTCGCGGCCTATCGCACCAGGTAATATGAAGAGTTTTCACAAAATTGAAGCCATATTGTCATCATTGATGGGCTATGGCAGTATGTAATATCCATGCGCAGACGAGCATGCTGCCACCACCAATCTCAGGAAGCATCCCTATGAACGCCATCAAACAAGCCCAGCGCTTCATCTCGCGCAATCCCGGACACGAGGATACGAAAACCCTCACCCAGTTGGTCCTGTCCCTGGAGTCCCATGATGCTTTTCCACTCGAAGAGCTATATCAATTGGATCTGGAGCAGTTTGATCTGGCGCTCGACATTCTGAAGGAGTGGCGCCTGGAACGGTATTACGCCGGCAAGTCGAAACTTTTCGACATGGCATTGCAGTTGCAAAATCTGGCGCAGGCAGAGAGCAAAAAGCTGGCGGCGGGCTGACCACTGCGCCGAGGCGTCAGCAATCAGCGGCCACTCCAACGGAGGAAAATCTGATGAGCGATCCTGTTTTCAATGTTCTGTTTTTGTGCCATGCCAATGCTGCGCGCAGTATCCTGGCCGAGGCCCAACTGAATGCCCTTGGTCACGGCCAGTTCAAGGCGTTCTCCGCCGGCAGCCGCCCTGCTGGGCAGGTCGATCCGTTGACCCTCGACTTCCTGAAAAAAGCAGGGTTGCCTACAGACGGGTTGCGCACCAAGTCGTGGGATGAGTTTGCCTTGCCTGGGGCGCCGACGATCGACTACGTGATCACCTTGTGCGACGAAACAGCTGGGGAGACATGTCCTGTCTGGCCCGGACATCCCGTGTCGGCCCATTGGGGCGTGGCCGATCCGTTGACGGTGGACGGCACCGAGGACGAAAAACGGCAGTCGCTCAAGAATGCGGTCGCCGCGTTGCACAAGCGCATCGAGCTCTTCATCGCGTTGCCCATCAAAACCCTTGACCACATGAGCCTGCGAGCCCAGCTGGACGACATCGGGAAGACGGCTTGAAGGCGGTTGCCTCGGTGGGCGCGCCACCCCGATCACATTGTTGCTGTCGAAGACAGTTGGGGGTGCGGACCAAATCTTGGACTACCTGGAGGTAGTTCATGTACTCGTACGAAGACCGCATTCGAGCGTTCAAGCTCTATACACAACTCGGGAAACGCACTGGAACGGCCATTCCAAAGTTGGGTTACCAACACGTCCCGGTGATCTACTAGCGTGGCACAACGTGCTGTCGCGGAAGCAATCCCCCGGCCAACTTGGCGGCAATGTCGTCCAGCACCGGCAGCAGATCGGCTACCGAATCGACCACGTAATGCGCACCCGCCACCTGCAGCTTGGCGTTGGCGGTGGCGCGGCGTAGCTGCTGCTGCGCGGGGTCCAGCGCCTGCCACTCGGCCAGGGTCAGGCCCATGGCATTTCCGCTTACGGCCAGGCCGACGGTCCAGGTACCGGCGTTCAGGCCTTCTTCGATGCCGACGCCGGTATCGTCCACCTTGACCACGGTGTACGGCGGCCAGACGCCAATGTCAGCAAAGGTGCGGTACATCATCAAAGGCGAGGGCCGGCCTGTAGCCAGGTCGCCTGCGCAGACCAGGTTGTCCGGCACATAGCCGCCAGCTGCGGCAATCGGCGTTACCACGTCCATGATGGGCCGGTTGTAGCCGGTGGTCGAGCCGATCTTCAAGCCGCGCGCGCGCAGCGTGTTGACCATCTCCACCGCGCCGGGAATGAAGTCTGCAAAGTCGGCCACCACGGCGACATTCATTGGCGTGAAAACTTCGTACAGATGGTCCACGTCGGCATCGGTAAACTGCTTGCCGTGCACCTGCAGCCACTGCGCGGCAACGCTCGGTAGCGCGCCCAGCGCATGGATGTGGTCCCACTTGGCCACGCCCATTGGGCCTCGGGCCTCTTCGATGGTGAGCTGAATGCCGAATTTTTCAAACAGGCGGACGAAGGCGCCCATGGGTGCGCAGGAGCCAAAGTCGATGATGGTGCCAGCCCAGTCGAAGACGACGGCGGTGAGTTGGGTGTGGGGTGCAGTGGTGTGAGGGGTCGTGGTCATATTGGGGCTTACCAGTTGGCAAAAACTTCTTCGGCAATGCCGAATGCGGTGCTGGCGCCGGTGCCGCTGGTGACCAGCACCATGCGGGTGGCGGCGTCGGGCTGGTCGATCAGGCAGTCGGTGCTGGCGGAAGCCGGGTAGGTGCCAACCCAGCGCTCGGTGACGCGCGCTTCTTTGAGCTTCAGCGTGCGCTGCATGTGCTGCAGGATCAGCTCGTCTACCCGCTGGTTGGCAAATGGCTCGAGCACCGGGCCGTAGTGGTGCGAATCGCCGACCACCAGCGAGCCATCGGCACTTTGCACCACGATCAGATGAATGCCGTGCGCCAGCGACTCGCCCTCCTCCGCATCCAGTTGGGTGCGCAGCGCGGCGGCGGCCGGTAGCTTGCTGTAGCCGTGGTAGCGCACCAGGCTCAGGTCGGCCATCACCGATCCGGGCAGCTGAAAACCCGGCTCGGGCTGGACCCGCAGCATGTGCAACTGGCACAGGCGTAGCTGGTGTGCGGCTAGGCGCTCGGCAAACAAGCCGTTGATGTCGGTATTGGTGCAGACCACCACGCGCTCGGCATGCAGGGTGGCGCGCGAGGTGCGCACCACCGGCGTGGCCACATCCAGCACCGCCTCGCTGAAGCGGAACTGCACACCCTGCGTCTCTGCCAACCAGTGGGTCAACAGGCCGATGGCGGTGCGCGACTCAACCCGCATCTCGTGCGGGCTGTAGAGCACGGCCTGGGCGCCGTCCAGTTGCAATGTAGAGGCACGGCGGGCGGCCTCGGCCACGTCCAGCAACGCGCAGCCTTCGGCCATCGGCGTGGCCATGAATTCCTGAAGCACATCCAACGCCTTAGGACGAAAGGCCGTCAGCCACAGCCCGTGGTGCACGGTGGGAATATGGGCCAGCGGTGCCACTTCACCCCACACCTCGCGGGCGCGTTTGGCGCGGCGCCAGGTGTCGCCGGCACCCTGGCCGGTGACGGTGATGAAGCCGAAGTTGCGTATGGAGGCGCCGACGCAGGCCGCGTCTCGCTCAACCACGCAGACGCGCAGGCCGCGGCGGGCGGCGGTATAGGCATGGGCCAGGCCGACGATGCCGGCGCCCACCACAATCAGGTCAAAGTTCTGGTTCTGCATAAAAGATGAAGTAAGAGCAATGGAGTGGGTGGCGCGCTCAGCGCGCAGGGTTGCGCCAGGCCTGGGTGCGCTTTTCCACCAGCTTGCCCAGCGCCAGATAGAGCAGGGTGACCAGCAGCGAAGCACCGGCGATCAGCACCGCCATGGCCGCAGCCGGGCCGGTGTCGCCCGCTTCGTCCAGGTTCAGAATGGCAACTGAAGCCAGCTTGGTATCGGGCGAGTAAAGAAACACCACGGCGGAAATAGTGGTCACGGCGTTGATGAAAAAGTAGCGCGATACGTCCAGCAAGGTCGGCAAGCAGATTGGCAGGGTCACACGGAAGAAAGTGACATAGAACGGCACTTTCAGCGAGCCGGACACCGACTCGAACTCGGCGTCCAGTGCCTTCAATGCCGTCAGCATCGTCAGGTGGCCGGTGGTGTAGAAATGCACAATGGTGCACAGCACCAATAGTCCCCCTGTCTGGTAGAGGAAGTTCAGCGGATTCTGTGGCGCGTTGAAAAAGAAGATATAGCCCAGGCCCAGCACCAGACCCGGTACCGCCATGGGCAGCATCGCCATCAGCCGGATCAACGGTCGCGACCAGTCCAGGCCACGGGTTTTCTCCAGCAGGTAAGCGCCCACAAACACCACCAGCGGGCCAATGACGGCGGTGCCGGCGGCCAGCTTCAAGCTGTTCGCAAAGGCCTCGCCCAGCTCGGCATCGACCAAGCCCGAGACATAGTGCACCAGGCTGGGCGCCAGGTTATAAGGCCACAGCGTGGCAAACGAGGCGAACACCGCCATACAAAACACCGCCAGCATCAGCGCGCAGATAGAGCAGCAAAACAGCATCATTGCTGCGTCGAAAGCGAGCGCCGGCTTGGGCACCAATGGGACGGCACGGGCGCTGAGCATGGCCGTCTGCTTGCGCTGGACGAAATAATCAACCACGAAGGTCAGCACCGCCGGCGTCAGCAGCAGCAGCGCCACCACCGCACCGCGCTGAAAGTCCTGCTGACCAATGACCAGTTTGAACACATCAGTGGCCAGCACATTGAAATTTCCGCCCACCACCTTGGGAATGCCGAAATCGGTGACCACCAGGGTCAGGCTGATCAGTGCGGCGGAAATCAGCCCGTATTTGGCGCCGGGCAAGGTGATGGTGTAGAACTTGCGCCAGGTGCTGGTACCGAGTGCGTCGGCGGCCTCGTACAGCCGGGCGTCGGCCAGCGTTAGCGCCGAGACCAGCACCATCAGCACATGCGGAAACACCGCAAAGCATTCGGCCAGCACAATACCAGAGGGGCCGTAAATGCCGTCGAAGCCCAGCGAGCGCCAAAACTCCTTGGCCACGCCCTGGTTACCAAACCAGTAGATCAACGAAATGGCCGACAGCAGCGACGGTGCCAGCAGCGGCAGCAGCGTGATAGTGCGCAGCAGGCCTTTGAAAGGCATGCAGCTGCGGGTGATGGCATAGGCAAAGGTAAAGGCCAGCGGCAGCACGATCAGCGTGACCAGTACCGATACCCAGACGCTGTGCCACAGGCTTTGCAGCAGCGCTGGCGACGCCAGGTAGCTGGTGAAGTTGCCCAGGCCGCTACGCGCGCCTTCGCCGCCCAGCGCTTGCGACAGGATCAGCAGCAGCGGCCCCAGCAGGCCGACTGCCAAGAGCAGCAGGATGCCGAGCAGCGCGGCATGCGCCAGCCGATCGCTCCAGTCAATGCGTGGCCGCGGTGCGGCGGAAACAAGAACAGCAGACATGGAATACAGGGAGTTGGGTGGAAGGAGAATTCAGGCTTCGGCGGCGGGGAACACGCGCACTCGGTCGGCACGCAGCGCAAAGCGCAGACGGCCGCCCTCGCGGATGCCGTATTCGTCCATCTGGTTAAGCGAAAACTGCAGCTGCACCGGCTGGCCGGGTATGGCGTCGATTGCCATCCGCGCCAGGCAGTTTCCGCCAAGAAACTCCACCTGCTCGACCGTGCCGTTGCACAGGCCAGGCGCGTCCCCACGCAGACCATCGATGCTGCGGTCTTCGGGGCGCAGGTACAAATGAACTGCGCGGCCAGGGCGAAAGTCAGCGCCGCTACCGACGGCACATTGCAGGCGCAGATCACCGCAGCGAAACCAGTGGTCACCCTCGGCCACCGCCTCCAACTTGTTGACCTTGCCCACAAAGTCGGCCACGAAGGGCGACGCCGGTTCGCGGTAGACCTGCATCGGCGTGCCGACCTGCTCAATCACGCCGTGGTTCATCACCACGATGCGGTCGGCCACAGACAGTGCTTCTTCTTGGTCGTGCGTGACCATGATGGTCGTCACGCCGAGCTGGCGCTGCAACGCGCGGATTTCATTGCGCAAATGCACCCGCACAATCGCATCCAGTGCCGACAGCGGCTCGTCCAGTAGCAGCAGGCCTGGCGACGTGGCCAGGGCCCGCGCCAGCGCTACGCGCTGCTGCTGGCCGCCGGACATCTGCGCCGGGTACTTGGTTTCGCTACCGGGCAGACCCACCAGCCGCAGCAGCTCTTCAACGCGTGCATCGATCTGCCGCCGCGGCACACGGCGGTTCACCAGGCCGTAGGCCACGTTGTCACGCACCGTCAGGTTCGGGAACAGCGCATACGACTGGAACACAATGCCGTAGTCGCGCTGCGCCGGCGGCAGCAGCGAGATGTCGCGCCCGGCCTGCACTATGCGGCCGGAACTTTGCTTCTCCAGCCCGGCAATCGTACGCAGCAGCGTGGTCTTGCCACAGCCCGAGGGGCCGAGAAAGCAGACGAACTCGCCGCGCCGTATCGACAGGTCGATCTTCTGCAGCGCGTTGAACGTGCCAAAGTTTTTGTGGATGTTCTGCAGCCGGAGATAGCTGGCATCTTGCAGCCCGCTCTCCTCGCGCACTGCGAGGGAGTCGCCGCCCAGAGGATTACGGGGCGCCAGCATGCTTACTTCTTCTCGCTCTTGGCGTCGTAGCGCTTGGACCATTCCGCCAGGATGCGGTCCCGGTTGACGGCCGAATTGTTGAAGTCCATCTTGATCAGGCGCGACTCATAGTCGGCCGGAATATCGGCCAGCTTAGGTGCCACACCCGGCTGGGCCGTAATGGCGAAGTTCTTGCCATACAGCACCATCGCGTCTTTGCCGGAAGCCCAGTCGGCCAGCTGCTTGGCGGCTTCCAGCTTCTTTGTGCCTTTGTAGATGGCAAAGCCTTCGAGATCCCAGCCCAGGCCTTCCTTGGGGAACACCAATTCGATCGGCGCACCCTTGGCTTTATTGGTATGGGCGCGGTATTCGAACGAGATGCCGGCCACGTATTCGCCAGCAGCGGCCATGTTGCAGGGCTTCGAGCCGGAATGGGTGTACTGGCCGATGTTCTCGTGCAGCGCGTCCATGTACTTCCAGCCGCCGCCCTTCCCGCCTTCATCACCCCACAGCTGCAGCCACGCCGCAACGTCGAAGAAACCGGTGCCGGACGAAGCCGGGTTTGGCATCACCACCTGGCCTTTGAACTCGGGCTTGGTCAGGTCCTTCCAGCTGGTGGGCATGGCAATGCCCTTCTTCTTTGCTTCGACGGTGTTGAAGCAAACCGTGGCGCCGAACACGTCCATGCCCCACCAGGCCGGAATCTTTCGGGAGTCACGGTACTTGGACATGATGGCGTCGAGGTTGATCGGCGCATAGGGCTCCAGCATGTCGTTCTTGTCGAACAAGGCCAGACTGGACGCGGCCACGCCCCAGATGACGTCGGCCTGGGGATTGGCTTTCTCGGCCAACAGCTTGGCGGTGATGACGCCGGTCGAGTCGCGCACCCATTTGATTTCGACGTCGGGATTGACCTTGTTGAAGGCTGTCTGGTAGGCCTTGATCTGATCGACTTCCAGCGCGGTGTAGACCGTCAGCTGGGTTTTTTCTGCGCCAAAGGCGCCAGCGGTGAAGACCAGGCCGAGTGCAACGGCCAGGGTGGATTTCCAAAAATACATGGGAAAGACTCCTTGTGAAAGGAGCGGACTTTGACCAAACCTCATGTCATGCTGATGACATTTTCCCAACGCAAAATTAATGCCATCCTTTCATAGATCGTAGGTCACAGATTGAGAATCGTAGACAATCCTCAATGATCACACAACGATAAAGCCATGCCAACACAAGCTTCACCCCACCCCCACATTGCACTGGTTCAGCGCAGTTCGCTTGCAAGTTTGGTGCAGACCGAGATCGAAAGCATGATCCTTAATGGCCAGTTCAGCTCCGGCGCCAAACTCACCGAATCGACCCTGGCCACGCAGCTGGGCGTATCGCGCGGCCCGGTGCGCGAAGCCCTTCGCATGCTGGAGGAGTCCGGCTTGGTGCGTACCGAGAAGAACCGTGGCGTGTTCGTGCGCGATGTGCCGATTGAAGAGGCTTTGGATATCTTCGAGCTGCGCGCGGTGATGGACCAGTACGTCGGCCGCAAGCTGGCGCAAACCGTAAGCACCTCGCAGATCAAGGAGCTGCGCCAGTTCGTCGACGAAATGGAGCAAGCTACCAAAGCGAGTAATGCGCAGGACTACCACCGCCTCAACCTCGGATTTCACGATCGGCTGCTGGAGCTCACTGACAATTCGAAATTTAGCGCCACCTACCGCAAGCTGGTGAACGAGCTGTCGCTGTTCCGTCGGCAGAATCTGACTGGTGAATCAATGGCGATCTACTCGCGTGAGCACCGACAGATAGTCAAGGCCATTGCCGCCCACGATGCGGATGCCGCCGGTCAAGCGATGTTTCAGCACGTAATGAACAGCCGCGACCGCACGCTGCAGAACTACAAGAGTCGTTCCGCGGCCGCGGCACAAGCTGACCCGGCTGAAAATCTGGCAAGCACGGGGAAAAGCTACGCCTGAGTTCACCCATTCCGCTCCTGCCCGAACCACCATGCCACTGAATCTAGCCGATATTGAAGCCCTGTTCACCCGCCATGGTCACAGCCAGTACAGCGGCGAACCCGTGACCCAGCTGGAGCATGCTTTGCAGACCGCGCTGCTGGCCGAGCAGACTGGGGCCGACGACGAACTGGTCACCGCCGCACTTCTGCACGATCTGGGGCATCTGCTCACCGCACACGGCGACTCGCCTACTTTACGGGGTATCGACGATCTGCACCAGTTCCGCATCGTGCCGTTTTTGCGCGGCGTGTTCAGCCGCCGGGTGCTGGACTCTATGCAATTCCATGTGGATGCGAAGCGCTATCTGTGCAGTACCCGCACCGGCTACCTGGATGCACTGTCGCCTGATTCGCAACGCAGCCTGGCGCTGCAGGGCGGCATGTTCTCTAGCGCCGAGGCCAGTCATTTCATTGCTCAACCGCATGCCGATGAAGCCGTGGCCCTGCGCCTATGGGACGACCAGGCCAAACATGCGGGACTTCAAACTCCGCCCTTGCATTACTACATGGCGCGCGCCGCGCGCTGCTTGCGAATATGACCTTCGCCAAGGTACTTTGGCTCGCAACTGTCGTCACCTCGGCCTGGTCTGGCAATGCCGCAGTTCATGGCGTATGCCTCAGTATTTTTTGAGCGACTCTAGTGGCAAATTCGCTTGTCAAGGGACGGCCAGTTCAACCGAGGTTTCGGTGGAGAGAATGGGCGCTACTTACTCCCAAATCTTCAGCCTGGGAATAGATTTGGATTGACCACCCAAGGACGGCGGAAACGTGCGTCAGTAAAGGGTTTTTACCAGCGGATATCTGCTCAATCCACCATAGGTAATCGAGCCCAAACTGGTCCGATCTTTATCGGCCTTAACAAGGCTGGGAAGAATGATGCCGCGAAACGCGCGAGACTTGGTTGCGCCCGCCCCGTTTGGCCTGGTACAAAGCTTCATCGGCCAAGTTGTAAGTGTCATCAAATTTCCCACCGGAAGGAGACCAACTCACACCGAAGCTCGCTGTGACGCCACTGCCATCTGGCAGATCAAATGCGTGCATTTCGATCGTTCGCCGGAAGGCTTGCGCCATCTCTTCCGCAGCGTCGCCGTTTTGCCCAGGCAACAATACGGTGAACTCTTCACCACCCACTCTGCCGATGTGCGCCGTGGCGGGCACCACATCTTTGAGGCAATCCACCACACCGACAATGACCCGATCTCCAACGGGATGACCAAAGCTGTCATTGACGCGTTTGAAATGGTCGATGTCCAACACGATGAGCGCCAGGTCTTGACGTAAGAAATACTGGTTGACCAACTGGATGATGGCGGCCCGATTGAAGACCCCGGTCAGCGAGTCGTGCGTAGCGCGGTACTCGAGTTCGTTGGCCAGATCTTGCAGTCGTTGGTTGAGTTGCGTCATCTCGAGTTCTGCCCGGTCGCTGCGGCGCACCAGCCGACGGGTTTCGCGTAGCAACCGCTCATATGCAGTGAGCAACTCTCCGAGCGCTTGGTGGCAGGGTCCCGTCGGCGCCACCGAGCAGGTCTCGTAGGCGGCCTTGCCGGCCATCAACGCACGATGTTCTGCGCCGAACAAATCCGGTGGGACATTCGATATATCCATTTAAGCCGGCCTTACCAAATGACTGGAAAACCCGATGGCGGGAAAGTCTTCGCTCAACTCCTGCCCGAATTCAAGAATGGTGTCGTCTTCTTCGTCGTGATACCAGTTGAGCTTCACCTGGTTACCGGCCTCGACGGCGTCATTCAGAGCCTCGATCAGATTGAACAGCATCTTGGTACTTGAACTGTTGAAGTAAGCCAGCGCGATATTGACTTCAACTCTTCCTTCGCTCAATTGGGTCAGGTAGTTCTTGAGCTGAGCGATCACCGCGCCATAGAAGGCAGCTGCGTTTTCCGGGTAAGACTCGCCCCGTAAGCTCAGTGTGTGGGTGTCGAACTTAAAGTCCACTTCCGGGGTGCTGGGCGTGGGGGCGACGTAGAGGTTGTCCATCGGTGATCTCGATTCTTGCCAGGATTGCGCGATCTAGATCGCAGCCTTTAAATAAAATATGGGGGTCTGCCCAATGCCGTCGGCAGCATCGAAGTCGAATTCCAGTGGTTCGCTTGCGTCACGGGCGACCGTGAGGAGTCCGATGCCGGCACCCTTGCTGCCTTCCGGAGTTTCTTCGCGCAGCGTCTGGCGATAAGCCAGCTTGATTTCGTCCAGCGTCATGCTCCGCAATGCTTCCAGTTTGCCACGCAACTCGTTGGCAATTTCCAGTTCTACTGGGTTGGCGCACAGCAGCAGAAAACGACCATCGTCCTCACGCCTGATACACACAGAACCGTGGCGCAGCTCGCCGTCATCCTGGCTTTGTGGGGTCAGCGAGTCGGCAGAGTAATGAATGATGTTCTGCGCCATCTCGACAAAAGACGAAAACAACTTACGCCGTGTGGGTCCCGCAACGCCAGCGACTTCGAGTTGAAGTTTCACCGCCTCGGCCATGGCGGCAACGATGTGCTGAGAAAAATAGCCCACGTAATAGAAGATAACTTGATGCTGACGCGCCAAGTTGAAGAAGGAGCCGTATTTTTCCGCGAACAATGGGGAGTGCATGGGGAATACCGTTTCAAGTGCGGAAGCAGAATAACGTTAGGTCATCACGCCGATGATGCAGACCTTGCCAGGCCCGCAACGCGTCCAGCACGGCGCGATTAACCTCCGCCGACGGGCGATTACGCTGACCCACCAGCAATTCACGCAAACGCCGTTTCCCGAAGGCGATGGCACGTGGGCCACCCACCTGGTCGATGAGTCCGTCCGTCGTGATAAACACCAAACTGCCTTGGGGCAAGAGCAATTCCTGATTACGCCAAGCAAAGTCAAATTCGGTGTCCACGTAGCCCACGCCTTTGCGCTGGCCTTCGACCACCTCTACTTCGTCTGCTTCGGGACGCAACACGAACATTGCAAGACGTGCTCCGGCAAAGAGCAGGCGGCCGCTTTCAGGTTCGAACCAGAAACATGCGGCGTCCATTCCGTCATCCGAACCCGGAGTTTCGCGCTGCTCATCGACCTGCCCCAGCATTTGTTTGATACCGCGGTTGACGCTGCCCAACAGACGCGCGGGGTCGTGAGCGCCGTGCCGTTCAATAGCTTGATTCAAACTGGTAGAAGCAATCAAAGTCATGAATGCGCCGGGAACGCCGTGCCCAGTGCAGTCGGCCACGGTAGCAAACCAGCCGTCGGTATCGATACTGAACTGGTAGAAATCTCCACCAACCACATCTCGTGGCTCCCATACAAGGTCAGCATCGGGACATGCGCGGGCCAGGGATTCACGCGAGCTACGCAAGGTGGATTGTTGGATCACGCTAGCATATTCGATGCTATGCATGATCTGACGGTTGCGCGACTGCTGCATGTCGGCTACTGCACGCATCAATTGCAAGCCACTTCCAACACCGACAAACTCCCCATCACTTATGATGATGAAGCCATCCGACAAGGCCTTCTCACCGTACGAAACAGCTTTGGAAGTCAATGTCTCGATGTCCGTGGCGGCTTCGACAATCAATGGCTCTTTGTCCATAAATGCAATGCAACTCTTGCGGCCATACACTTCGAAGCGGTACGGCTTACTCATTTGCGACAAGAAAATGTTTCTGTTGATCAGACCTATCGGTTGGCCTCCCTCGATCACCGGCAGACTAATTAGGTCGCGGTGCCGGCTGAACACGTCCAGAACTTTTTCGTTTGTCTCGTCCGTCGTGATGCACGGAACTTGGGTGGAGAGGTCCCCTGCACTTGGTTGTCGAAATTTTGGCCGAAATTCGCTCAAATACTCGCAGTTTTCGGACATTTAGGCTTCGCGATCTTAGGTTGTGAACAAATGTTACGTCATCAGTGTGCCGATTTGATGACAGGACTTTGTTGCCTTTGGCAAAGGGCAGTCTTACGCCCCCCCGGCATTGACTTCATCTTTGGATGCTTCGTATCTGTGTGCAAGGTAGTCATCAAGCGGCATTGGCACTCCGATTCCATAACCTTGTACGTAGTCGACGCCGTAGGCGGCCAAGAGCGTGCGTTGTGACGGGGTTTCCACAAATTCGGCGACGGTCTTCAATCCCATGGCAGTCGCAACTTCGCATGTTGCCATGATGATTCGCTGGTCAACCCTACTGGTCACAATGTCACGCACGAAGCTGCCATCGATCTTTAGGTAATCCAGGGGTAATGACTTCAAATAATCGAAAGTCGCCAAACCGGTACCAAAATCATCAAGCGATGTTTGAGCGCCCAAGGCGCGCAGAGCTGAAAGCAAGCTGATGGCTTGGGTGCGCTCCGCGATGCTGGAGGTCTCAGTGACCTCGAAGCAGAATTGGCTAGCGGGAAAGCCGATCGCCCTGATCGCATCGGCAATGTATTCCAGCAGGCGGGTATCAGACATCGAGGAACCCGAAAGATTGATCGATATCTTCTCCAGCGTCAGTTCACCTGCACCACGATTCACCAAAGCTTGTACAACTTGGGCGATCACCCAGCGGTCCACTTGCGGCATCAGGCCGTGTCTTTCTGCAAGCGGAAGAAATTCGGAAGGAGCGCTGGGGATTCCCGGTGCCGTATTCCAGCGGAGTAACACTTCAATGCCGAGGTCTTTCAGGCCGTCGCGTGCAGCACGGATGGGCTGGCATGCGAGCCAGAGGCCGACACCGTCCGTTGCGTTTGCCGCCCGGTTGCGGAGAGCTTCTCGCAGACTCTCGGCGCGAGACAACTGCTCCTGTCGGGCTCGCATCAGGATTTCAGGGGCGTCACCAGCATCGACCTGGCCGCGATCATCGGAATCGCCCGCGACTCGGCATGCAAGGATCAGTGCTGCCAAAATTTCATCGCGTTTTACCGTGCTCGTCCGGGTGTCGATCGCACTCAGCGCAACGCGAATCCGGACACCTTGTTCGCCCAAAACGTAGCGCCTACCCGCAAGTATCTGCCGTAGTCTGTTTATCGATTCATCGCTGGGCTGCCCGGGCGGTAGCGTAACGACAAAGAACCCATCTTTCACTCGCGACAAGAGGGTGGCGTCGGGAAGCTGGTCACGCAGGAGTTTGGCTATGTCCTCTTCAATCTGCCGGGCGCTGGTCATGCCGATGAGATCTTCGATTTGCCCCATGTTGCAAACTTCAATCCCGATCAATAGTTGCTGCGCGCCTGGTGCCTCCAGGCAAACGGCCAGACCATGCCCGTTGAGCATGCCTGTGAGGGGATCAATGTGGGCCAGTTCCTGCAGATTGGATTCCATTACCCGCCTGTGCTCCATCGCCGCGGATGCAAAAAAACCAAGTCCGGCGAGGCACACGACCAGTACAGCCTGATCGAGGATTAGAAAGGCCCATTCAGTGTCCGGCAGATCGGTCGGCGTGAGCCAGAGTAGGGCAAGTGCGGCCAGGGCCGTAGCCACGTGGACGAACAGGGGGCGGCCCGAGAATGCGGCCCATGCGACGAGCGGAAACACGGCGTAGCGAACCGAACTTCCGAGGCCACCGAATTTGGCATGATCCGCCGCGTCGCCAATAGCCACTAGCGTACCCAAGATGACAAACCACCATGCCTGCCACCACTGGAGGCTGACCAGAGATTTGCGACCTGGTTGATCCAGTGCCCGCACGAGTAGTTCCGTCAACTTTGAGAAGAGCAGAATGCCGAACAACTCGGAAATACCCATGACCAATACTATCTGGGCTAGTCCATGACGTGATGGCATTTCGGCGAGCATAAATTGCCAGCAGCCAAGTGCAGTGAGAATGCATATGGCCGGCAACAGAATCAAAAAATGGTAGCGAATGCACGCGGTGACGGGATTGGCTTCATGCGGTCTGTCATGTTCGCGCTTCCTCAACCAACAAACGACCAGCAGCGCAAGCATGAGTGCGAACGCGCCAACCAGTGATTCGCTCAGAGGGATCCCTCGCTGCATATGCCAAACCATAACGCCAGCGCCAATGACCGGGACCATACGCAACCCGTAGGCCAGCACGAGACCAACAGCAATCCCATCCGGCGGCCAGACAAGATTCATTTCCACGCCGATGACGGAATACCGTCGACTCAATTCGGCAGCAATCATCCATATGAGAGCCCCAACCAGGGCACGCATGAAATCAAGCGTGCTTGGAAGCGAGGGGGTGATGGGTAGCGCTGATATGCGCGGTCTCAAAAGGTCTAGCTGAACGTCCGACATCTGGCTTGCCCTGAAAGACCGGAATTTTTGATGTTCGTATTAAGCTGTGACAGAGACGTGTCAAAACTGTTAATGCTGCGGGGGCTACTCCCTTGCCTTGAGCCATCTTTGGATTGTCTCTGCATTGCTGGCCGTGGAGCACCCACATTCGACAGCGCCGGGCTTACCACTTCCGTCGCGGATACTTCGTCGTCGCCAGGTCGAGGAACCGGATTGTGTTGAAAAGTGGCTATTGAAATCGCCGAATTAACCGATCAAATGAACCAGGAACGCAACTTGCCACTTATCGCATAGCCTCTGCCCGTCATGTTTGAGCCAACTGCTGCACCTGCAGCGACATGTCGTAGAGCTTCGATTTGCCCGCAAAGTATCTGTCCAAGCGCCATTCGCGCAAAACTTCAATAGCCAGCTCAAATTCCTTCATATCCAGGTCGTACAAGCGCTCCAAGGGAAATGGGACCTTTGATTCCAGGCTGAGTACCAACAGCGCCAACGTCCTTGAGTCCCCACCGGCAGGATCATTGGCAATAAGTTTCTGGGCTTCTTTGATCGCGTTCATCGGTATTCCTCTTGAGAAAAGTTGGCGCGCTACAGATTGGACACCACCATCAGTGTGGAGGAGGAAAGTAACTTCAAACAAAGGACTTTCACAACATTGACAGGCAGATTCAAGTACGAAGTGCAACGTTTTCCAAACGGGTTGGGCCAAGAGTGCATAGGATGCACTGTTGTGACCGGCCAGTCCCAAACGTTGCACCATGACCTATACGCACTTGACCCAAGAAGAACGATACCAAATC
>CAUPON010000024.1:0-73652 GCA_963513025.1 uncultured Albidiferax sp. | reverse complement strand
TGTGGAAGTTATTTTTGATAACGTTGTTCCAAGGTTTTGACCCTATCGTCTAGAGGCCTAGGACACTACCCTTTCACGGTAGGTACCGGGGTTCGAATCCCCGTAGGGTCGCCAAGTTGTAGCGCTTGGGTATGTTGCTCGTAAGAGCTATGTGCCGAAAGCTATCTACCAGGAGTGGTAGTTCAGTTGGTTAGAATACCGGCCTGTCACGCCGGGGGTCGCGGGTTCGAGTCCCGTCCACTCCGCCAAAATGAAAAGCCTTTGCAAGTCATTGATTTGCAAAGGCTTTTTTCATTGTAGGCTTGCAATTGCACGCGTGTGAAAGATTTCCATACAGTTGTGATCCTTCCATGCATGATGCTGGACGCGGCACATGAATGCTGTCAAAAAAAAAGAGGGGATATTTTGATTTCTGTTGTTGTTGTCAATTACAACGCCGGACAGTTTCTTGTCGACTGCATCGCTTCGGCTTTGCCGCTGGTCGATGAGGTCGTGGTGGTCGACAACGCATCGCAGGACTCTAGCCTGGCGCAATGCGCAGGGCAGTTTGACAATGAACCACGGCTCAAAATCATCCGTAATGCGGCCAATCTCGGCTTTGCGGTGGCCTGCAATATGGGTTTTGCCGACTCGAGCGGTGACTTTATTCTGTTCTTAAACCCCGACTGCCGGCTGGATGCAGCTGCGGTACCTGCTCTGCTGCAGGCTCTGGAATCCGATGTGTCGGTGGGGATGGTGGGCGGCTTACTGATCAATGCCGACGGATCCGAGCAGGGCGGCGGGCGACGGGCCGTGCCTACGCCCTGGCGCTCGTTTGTGCGGGCATTTGGACTCAACCGTTTTGCCCACCGCTGGCCCAAATTGTTTTTTGATTTCCATCTGCACAAGCAGCCTCTGCCCAACGCCCCCATCGAGGTGGAAGCCATCTCGGGGGCCTGCATGTTGGTGAAGCGCCAGGCGGTGCTAAGTGTTGGGCTATGGGATGAAGGCTATTTTCTGCATTGCGAAGATCTGGATTGGTGTATGCGTTTCAGGCGCTTGGGCTGGAAGATATTGTTCGTTCCTTCTGCCAAAGTAACGCACGCATTGGGTGTAAGCAGCCGTAGCCGCCCGATTTTTGTGGAATGGCACAAGCACAAGGGCATGGTGCGCTTTTATAGAAAATTCTTCCAGCACCAGTATCCGGGTCTTCTAATGGGCTTGGTGGCTGCCGGGGTGTGGATGCGTTTTGCCCTGGTGGCTGCCTACCACACCGGAAAGCGCGCCGGGCGGGCCATGGGGCGTAAACATGACTAAGGCTGCTGCAATCGGTGTTTTGGGGGCGACCAGTTTTGTTGGCGCCTGCTTGCTGCCACAGCTAAGGCAAAACGGATATTCGGTTGCCGCTTTTTCCCGGCGTCCGCGCAATTCCGCTGAACCGGATGTGGAATGGCGTCAGCTGGAACCTAGAACCGCGACCATTCCCTTGAACCCTGCTGCTATTCCCAACTGGGTTTGCGTAGCACCGCTATGGGCTTTGCTGGACCAATTGCCGCTGCTGGAGGCTTATGGCGTGCAGCGCCTGGTGGCGCTGTCTTCCACCAGTCGATTTACCAAAGATACCTCCAACGACCTGGAGGAACAGGCGTTGGCGCGCCGATTAGCCGATGCGGAGCAGCGTATCCAGGCATGGGCTCAGCATCGCGGCGTGGCCTGGACGATCCTGCGGCCTACGCTGATCTATGGTTTGCAGCAGGACAAGAACATCACCGAGATCGCTCGTTTTATCCGGCGGTTTGGTTTCTTTCCGGTGTTTGGCAAGGCCAACGGGCTGCGCCAGCCCATCCATGCTGCCGATGTGGCGGGCGCCTGTGTGGCAGCCCTGCGGTCGCCCGAAGCGGCCAACCATGCCTACAACATCTCCGGTGGCGAAACGCTGGCATACCGCAGCATGGTGGCGCGGGTGTTTACCGCGCTGGGCCGCCGGCCACGCTTGCTGACGGTGCCGCTGTGGATGTTCCGCCTGGCCGTAGCGGTGCTGCGCTGTTTTCCTCGCTACCGCAACTGGTCGGCCGCCATGGCCGAGCGCATGAACCGTAACCTTGTGTTTGACCACGCCGAGGCGGTGCGCGACCTGGGCTTTGCGCCCCGGGCGTTCAAGTTGACCGCCAACGACTGCGCCCCTTAATTCTGGATGCCTCGCATCTTTTGTGACCCACGAGCAAGCTTGTATGACCGATTTGACGGAAACCTATCCTCCTCAACCCCATTACCCCGCTGACAGCCTGCTGGTCGAGTCACTCGATATCGAAGCCCAGGGCGTGGCCCACAAGCCCGATGGCAAAGTCGTTTTCATCAAGGGCGCGCTGCCGTTCGAAGTGGTGACAGCGAATATCAACCGCAAAAAGGCAAGTTTCGAGCAGGCCACGGTCGGTGCCATCCACCGAGAATCGTCGCAACGGGTACGGCCTGGCTGCCCGCACTTCGGCTTGCATGAAGGTGCCTGCGGCGGCTGCAAGATGCAGCATCTGCATGTGGGCGCGCAGGTGGCCATCAAGCAGCGCGTGCTGGAAGACAACCTTTGGCACTTGGGCAAGGTCAAGCCGCAAACCATGCTGCGGCCGATCGAAGGTCCGGCATGGGCCTACCGCTACCGGGCCCGGCTGTCGGTGCGCTATGTGCGCAAAAAGGGCGAAGTGCTGGTCGGCTTCCATGAGCGCAAGAGCGGCTACGTGGCCGACATGAAGGTCTGCCCGGTGCTGCCGCCGCACGTCAGTGCCTTGTTGCTGCCACTGCGGGCGCTGATTTCCGGCATGGATGCGCGCGAAACCCTGCCCCAGATCGAGCTGGCCTGCGGCGACGAAGTGACGGCCATGGTGCTGCGCCACATGGAACCCTTGAGCGCAAGCGATCTGGCGCATCTGCGGGCTTTCGGCAGCACGCACGGTGTGCAATGGTGGCTGCAGCCCAAGGGGCCGGACAGCATCCATCTGCTGGACGAGGGCGGCACCCAACTGGCCTATGCATTGCCTGAGTTCGGCATCCACATGCCTTTCAAGCCCACCGATTTCACCCAGGTGAATCCGCAGATCAACCGCGTACTGGTGGGGCGCGCACTGCGTCTGCTGGATGCGCAGAGAACCGAACGCGTGATCGACTGGTTCTGTGGTCTGGGCAACTTCACCCTGCCGCTGGCCACCCAGGCGGGCGAGGTGCTGGGCATCGAGGGCAGCGAGGCATTGGTTGCGCGTTCGCGCGAGAATTACAAGGTAAATCAGGCTTCTGCGCAGGAAGGATCAGCGCTAGCAGCTACGAAGTTTGTAGCGCGCAATCTGTTCGAGATGACGCCCGAAGTCCTGACCGCCGACGGCAGTGCCGACAAATGGCTGGTCGATCCGCCGCGCGAAGGGGCTTTTGCGTTGGTCCAGGCCCTGGCTGCTTTGCACCAGGACCCAGCGCTACGACAGGGCTGGACGCCGCCGCGGCGCATCGTCTACGTGAGCTGCAACCCGGCAACCCTGGCGCGCGATGCCGAAGTACTAGTGCACCAAACGGGCTACCGCTGCCTGTCGGCGGGCATGGTGAATATGTTTCCGCATACCGCGCATGTGGAAAGCATGGCGGTGTTCGAACTCGAAACTTAAGGCTTAAGAGGCTTTGGCCTTGCCGCTACGGGGCTCTTTTGCTTCTGGGGCGGCTTTTTCTTTGCTGCTGGCTACTGCTTCTTCTACGGGCGGCTCGCCCTCTGCCGGGATTCTGATGACCGAGGCCACGCCGTCGATCTTGTTTTCCCGCATATAGCCGTCCATCTCCTTCCAGCCGGCGAACACCTGGGCCTTGGAGGCTTTGGGGTTCAGGGTGTAGCAATCTTCGATGCCGCGCAAGGCATAGCGGCAGGCGCCACCGGTGGCTTTGGCATCGGCTTCGCGCGCAGCTATCTTGGGGTCGGGATAGACCCCCGGGATTTCGCAGCCCGACAACAGCAGGACTACGCAAGAGGCGAGAAGATAGCGGGGTGACATGGTGCCCAAAGTAGCCAACAGATACATGGTTATCGGCTAAAGACTACATGCATTGAGGCTTAGTTTCAACCGGCCAAACAAAAAGGCCCCGAAGGGCCTTTTGTCGATAGGGGTATCAGCGTTTTAGTCGCGCTCGCCGCCCATGATGCCGAGCAAGGCCAGCAGGCTCTGGAAGATGTTGAACAGGTCCAGGTACAGGGCCAGCGTGGCGCTGATGTAGTTGGTTTCGCCGCCGTCGATGATTTGCTTCAGGTCGTACAGCAGGTAGGCGCTGAAGATGCCGATAGCGGCCACCGACAAGGCCATCATGCCGGCGGTAGAGCCGACAAACACATTGATGATGCCGCCGACTAGCAGCACGATGGCGCCGACAAACAACCATTTACCCATGCCCGAAATGTCGCGTTTGATGACGCTGGCCACGCTGGCCATCACCAAAAATACACCAGCGGTGCCAGCGAATGCCGTCATCACCAAGTCCGGGCCATTCTTGAAACCGAGCACCATGGCGATCATGCGCGACAGCATCAGGCCCATGAAGAAGGTGAAGCCCAGCAGTACTGGCACGCCGGCCGCCGAGTTCTTGGTCTTTTCAATCGCGTACATGAATCCGAAAGCACCGCCCATGAAGACGATCAGGCCCAAGCCGCCGCCCAGGCTCTGGGTGATGCCGGTGGCCACGCCCAGCCAGGCGCCGAGCACCGTGGGCACTAGGCTAAGGGCCAGCAGCCAATAGGTGTTGCGCATCACACGCTGGCGCTGCTCCTGGGCAACCCCGTAGCTGTAGTCGCTGGGTTGGCCGGTGGCAATGCTGGTTAAACGGTCGTTCATATCGGTACCTCCTTGAAGATCTGCAATAGCAGGTGGGGAAATTCTAGGTGGATTCAAGGCCAATGCCCAAATAACACCGGATGGCCGACCTATTTTTCATGGGGGTACTGGTCTGGGGCGGTGATTCCCGTGCTGCAGCGCCGCAAAACCCCGGGCCCAATTGGTATGCTTGCGGCCTTCACCAACTCACAGGGATGCTGCCTTGAAAACCAAATCCGTACTGGAACTCGCCGACGTTAAAACCATTGCCGCTGCCGCCGAAGCCGAAGCGCTGAAAAACCAATGGGCGGTGTCCATCGCCATTGTGGACGACGGTGGCCATTTGCTGTGGCAGCAACGCCTGGATGGCGCGGCGGCTTTGACCGCACACATCGCCCCCGCCAAGGCCCACACGGCCGCGCTGGGTCGCCGCGAAACCAAGGCGTACGAGGACATCATCAATGGCGGCCGCACCGCCTTCTTGACAGCGCCCGACGTGAAGGGCTTGCTCGAAGGTGGCGTGCCGATCATGAAGGACGGGCAGTGCATTGGCGCGGTCGGCGTGAGCGGCGTCAAGTCGAGCGAAGACGTGCAGATTGCCAAGGCTGGCATCGCCGCCATTGGTTTGTAATTGCTCTATTTTTGGTAGCGTCTGGCGCTTACGGTTCCTGCGCTACCGGCCTATTTTGTGTGTAAAACGGGCTCTGCAGCAGCGCGCTCTCGCATTCGCCGATGATCCATTGCCGGAAGCGGCGCAAGGGCTCTGACGCCCGCTGCGCATGCGGCTCGACCAGAAAGTAGCCGCGCGCCGTCTTCACCGCGTGCTGCACCGCCGGCACCAGCTGGCCGCTGCACACCAGCTCATCCACCAGCGGTACCCAGCCCAGCGCCACACCTTGCCCGGCAATTGCCGCCTGCACCACCAGCGGGTAGTTGTTCAGCGTCAGGCCGTGGCTCTCGTCGCTGGTGGACAGGCTTTGCAGCGCAAACCAGTTATCCCAGCCCAGCCAGCGCAGAGGTTCGGCGCTTTCCAGGTGCAGCAGCGGCAGCCGCGCCAGTGCCGACGGCTGGCCGCTGAGTCCGTGTCGTGCCTGGAACTGCGGGCTGCAGACCGGGATGACGATTTCCGGGAACAGCCGTGTCGCCGCACAGCCCGGCCAGGGGCCGCTGCCAAAGGCGATGGCAATGTCCACCGATTCGCCGCGGATGTCGAACTCGTTTTGCGTGGTGACGATGCGCACGTCCAGGTCCGGCACCAGCTCACGCAGCGCGCCCAGCCGCGGCATCAGCCAGTAGGCGGCAAAACCGAAGTCGGTGGCCACCGTCAGCACCTGGCGGGCACGGCGCGCGCGGATCTTGGCAGCGGCGTCGCCGATGTCGGCCAGGCCGTCGCGCACTGCATTGAAGAGCTGCACGCCGTCGGCGGTAAGCGACACGCCGCGGTGTTCGCGCTTGAACAGCGGCACGCCCAAATCTTCTTCGAGTAGGCCGATGCGCTGGCTGACCGCCGGCTGGCTGGTGCCCAGCTCTTGCGCGGCAGCAGTAAAGCTCAGATGCCGGACCGCCGCTTCAAAGAACACTAGGCTGTGCAGCGGGGGAAGTCGTCGTGTACTTGCCATAACGAAAATTTATGTATTCATAAGAATTGACCGTCTTCACGTGCAATTAGTACCTACGTAGACTGGATTCGTTGCATAAATCCACATTATGTTTGGAAAGATCCATGGAAGCCAGGAAGCCGAATATTCTGATCTTGATGGCCGACCAGCTGGCGCCTTCGGCGCTGGCCGCCTATGGCAACCGCGTCAGCAAAACCCCGCACATCGACGCACTGGCCGTGGCCGGCGTGGTGTTCGAATCGGCCTATACCAACAGCCCGCTGTGCGCGCCGTCGCGCTATGTGTTCATGGCGGGCAAGCTGCCCTCGGCGATTGGCGCCTACGACAATTCGGCCGAGCTGCCGTCCGAGGTGCTGACCTTTGGACACCACCTGCGGCATGCGGGCTATCGCACCATTCTGTCGGGAAAGATGCATTTCTGCGGTGCCGACCAGCTGCACGGTTTTGAAGAACGCCTAACCACCGACATCTACCCGGCCGACTTCGGCTGGACCCCCGATTGGGAGCAGCCCGAAGTCCGCCCCAGCTGGTACCACAACATGGGCTCGGTGCTGGATGCCGGCACCTGCATCCGCAGCAACCAGCTCGATTTCGACGAAGAGGTGGTGTTCCTGGCGCAGCAAAAGCTGTTCGACATGGTGCGCGACGACGACCCGCGGCCGTTTTGCATGCTGGTGTCGATGACCCATCCGCACGACCCGTACGCGATTCCGCAGCAATACTGGGACCTGTACCGTGACGAAGATATCGATATGCCGCGCGTCAGCGCCGACGCCGTGCCGCCGGACTCACACAGCCAACGCCTGCGCCATGTGAGCGATATGGACAGCACGCCCATCAGCGACCAGCAGACCCGCAATGCCCGCCATGCCTACTACGGCGCGGTTTCGTATGTGGACGAGCAGATCGGCAAGATCCGCCGCACCCTGCTGCAGACCGGCCAGGCCGACAACACCATCATCGTCCTGCTGTCCGACCACGGCGACATGCTGGGCGAGCGCGGGCTTTGGTACAAGATGAATTTCTTCGAAAACGCCTGCCGCGTACCGCTGATCGTGCACGCGCCGGGCCGGTTCAGCCCCCGCCGGGTGGCGGCATCGGTGTCGCTGGTAGATGTGCTGCCGACCCTGGTGGATCTGGCGTTTGACGGCGCTGCGCCGGCCTACCCGGAGCCGCTGGACGGCCGCAGCCTGCTGCCGCATCTGCGCGGCGCGGGCGGGCATGACGAGGTGGTGGGCGAATACCTGGGCGAGGGCGCGGTGGCGCCGCTGGTCATGTTACGCCGCGGCACCTACAAGTTCGTCCATTCGCCCGGCGATCCGGACCAGCTGTACCGGTTGGATACCGACCCTGACGAACTGCACAACCTGGCAGCCGACCCGGCTGCGGCCGAGCTGCTGCACGGCTTTCGCAGCGAGGTCGCGGCCCGCTGGGACATGGCCGGGCTGCGCGCCAAGGTGGTGGCCAGCCAGCGCCGGCGTCGCTTCCATTTCGAAGCCCAGAACCATGGTGCCCGCCAGGCCTGGGACCACCAGCCTTACCAGGCGGCCAGCCAGCGCTATATGCGCAACCACATCGATCTGGACACGCTGGAAGCGCGTGCCCGCTACCCAGTCGTGAAGCGGTAGCCCAACCGCGTGTCAGTGGAAATCAACCTTTAACCTCAGGAGTGCAGCATGGGAAGTAAACGTGTTTTGCTGGCATCGGCCAGCGTGGTCGTAGGCGCTTTGCTGGTGGGCCAGAACGCCTTCAGCGCCGAGCCCGAGGCCTGCAAGCAGGTGCGCATGGCCGATCCGGGCTGGACCGACATCACCGCTACCAATGCGGTCGCCGGTGTGCTGCTGGGCGCGCTGGGCTACGAGCAAAAGGTGTCGTCGCTGTCGGTGCCCATCACCTATGTGGGCATGCAGAAGTCGCAGATCGACGTGTTTCTGGGCAACTGGATGCCCGCGCAAAAGCCGCTGGTCGAGCCCATCCTGAAGGACGGCGGCATGGAGGTGGTGCGTGCCAATTTGCCGAACGCCAAGTTCACCCTGGCTGTGCCCGGCTACGTGGCTGATGCTGGCGTTAAAACCTTCGCCGACCTGGCCAAATATGCCGACAAGTTCGACCGCAAGATCTACGGCATCGAGTCGGGCGCGCCGGCGAATCAGAACATCAAGAAGATGCTGGAAGCCAAGAGCTACGGCCTGGAGGGCTGGAGCTTGGTGGAATCGAGCGAGCAAAGCATGCTCAGCCAGGTGGCGCGCAAGGAACGCAGCAAGGACTGGATCGTGTTCTTGGCCTGGGAGCCGCACCAGATGAACACCAAGTTCCAGGTCAACTACCTGGACGGCGACAAGGAATACTTCGGCCCTAACTTCGGCAGTGCAACGGTCAATACCGTGTCGCGCAAGGGCTATGCGGCGCAGTGCCCGAATGTGGGCCGCTTGTTCAGCCAGATGGAATTTACCGTGGACTTCGAGAACAAGGCGATCTCCGAGGTGCTGGAGCAGAAGATCGACGCCAAGGCGGCCGGCTTACGCCAACTCAAAGCCAATCCGAAGCTGGTGGAAACCTGGCTGGCCGGGGTCAAGACTTATGGCGGCGAAGATGGGCTGGCCGCGGTTAAGAAAGTGCTGGCCCAGAACTGAGGCCAGCTTGTAGTGTCAATATTGCGTGGGAAAAAAAGCATGGCTAGTCGGATGCCGGACAAGTCCGTCCTCCGTTGGCTAGCAAAAACGACCCTTGCAGACTTCATGGTGAAGTCTTGGGAGTCGCCCCACGATGAAACTCTTTTCGCCTTACCCCAGCCCAGGGCAGGACGAAATCTAAACTGTTACTTCGTCAGAATCAGCTTGCCCAGCTTGGTGTTTTGCAAGCGGTAGACCGAACCGTTGTGCATGATCTCCACAGCCTTCTGGCCCTTGAGCAGATCCCGGCTTTCCACCGACAGCACCTTGGCTGCGGCCGCACCCATGTCCATGCCTTGGAGCACGCTGTTCGCGTTCTCGCCCGAGGTGGGGTTGAACAGAGGACGGGCGGCTAGGTTAGCGTACATGGTGTGCTCCTGAAGAAGTGTGCGATGTGGTAATGATAACTATTCTCAATTAAATCGCAAGCGCTTTTCGAAGAAATTTGTAAAAAAGATCTTCAGGGCGCCTTGGGTTCGGTGATGAAGCCGATCTTCTTGACGCCGGCCTGTTGGGCCGCCGCCATGGCTTGTGCCACGCGCTCGTAGCGCACTTCCTTGTCGCCGCGAATATGCAGCTCGGGCTGGGGCTCCTTGGCGGCCTCGGCCTGCAGCATGGGCACCAAGTCGGCGTCAGCAACCTTGTTCTCGTTCCAGTAGTACTCGCCCTGCGCATTCACGCTGAGACGGATGGTTTCCGGCTTGACGTCCTGCACCTGGTTGGTGGCGCGCGGCAAGTCGATGTTGACTGCGTGCTTCATCACCGGGATGGTGATGATGAAGATGATCAACAGCACCAACATCACGTCCACGAGGGGCGTCATGTTGATCTCGTTCATCACCTCATCGGCGTCGTCCTGGGTTCCGAAGGCCATGGTTTAGCTCCCTTTTTTCATCGGCACCACTTTGGCAGCGGTACCGGTGGCGACACGGGCGCCGGTGACGAAGAAGGCGTGCAGGTCATGGGCAAAGCTGTTCAGCTTGATCAGGATGGATTTGTTGCCACGTACCAGGGCGTTGTATCCCAGCACCGCAGGAATCGCCACGGCCAGGCCCAGCGCCGTCATGATCAGCGCCTCGCCGATCGGGCCAGCCACCTTGTCTATGGTGGATTGGCCGGACAGGCCGATGCTCAGCAGCGCGTGGTAAATGCCCCAGACCGTGCCGAACAGGCCTATGAAAGGCGCGGTGGAGCCGACGGAGGCCAGGATGGCCAGGCCAGCTTGCAGCTTTGCGGTGAACTCGTCGATGTTGTTGCGCAGGCAGCGCGTAACCCAATCGCTGACGTCCAGGCTGTCATGCAGATGGGCCTTGGTGTTGCGGTGGTGGGCTGTGGCTTCGCGCCCTTCCAGGGCGATTTGCAGGAACGGGTTGGTCGGGTCATCGCCCAGCTTTTTCAGGCCGGTGGCGAAGTCTTCGCTGTGCCAGAAGTCGGCGGCGTTGCCGGCCAGCTTTTTGAACTTGAAGATGTCCAGCGCCTTCAGGATGATGACGATCCACGAGGCCAGCGACATGGCCAGCAGAATGATGGCCACGGTCTTGGTGACAAAGTCGCCCTGCGTCCAGACGTTGGCGATACCGAATTGCGATTCCATTAAAAACTCCAAAAGTAAAAATTATTCGAGTACGAAATTGACGGGCGCCTCGTACCACATGGGTTGGGGCACGCCGTTGACCTTGCCGGCAACAAAGCGGCATTTCATGATGTATTCCAGGGCCGACTTGTCCAGCCGCTCATAGCCACTGGACTTCTTGATCTCGGCTCTGCCAGGCAGGCCATCAGTTCCAATGAAGACCCGCACCAGCACCTTGCCTTGTTCTCCCAGGCGCTTGCTCATGGCAGGGTAGGTGGGCGAGGGGTTGTTCAGGTAGTCGGCATCGCTGGATGGCAAGACGATCTTGGGTGGTGCCGGGGGGGCTGCCGGAGGCGCGGGCGGTGCTACAGCTACCGGTTCGGCAACGGGGGGCGCGGGAGGCTGCGGCGTGGTGACGCCGGTAGGCGCGTTCAGCGCGGGTGTCGGGTCGGCGATGGCCAGGGGCTGTGGTGCCGGCGGCAGGGTGGGGGCCTTGGTTTTGACTACCGGCTGCTTGATGGGTGCGGGGGGCGGTGGCGGCGGTGCCACCTTGGGTTTGGGCGCTTCAATGAATTCGCTCAGCATCTCGACCGGCACCACAATTTCTATCGCCTTGCGAACCAGTCCGCTTTGCAGGGCCCAGATAGCCAGGCCATGGAAAACCAGCACGCTGCTGACGATCACCGCATTGCGGCTGAGGCGCGGCAGGGAGAAGGAGGGAGACAAAGGCGCAGTGCTGTTCATAGAGTGTGGGCGCAAGCAATCCCTGCCGCCTTGCGATGGCAGAGCTGAGGGCCGCAGCCTGAAAATTTATTTACGAAAGATCCACCAGGCCGAACCTACGACCAGGATCAGGCTTGCGCCAAGCGTGCCGAGGAGTTCCATGCCCTGCTTTCCAAAATGGAGCTGGCGAGCTGAATCGCTGCAACCGGGTGGGAGGCACTGCATTGCGCGACCACATCGCGGGCGCAGCTTTCGCACCGGCCACACTGGGTGGCCACGCCGAGTTCGAGTTGTATGTCGTCAAACCCGTAGCCCGCACGAACATGGCGGGCGATGTCACGGTCAGAAACGCGGTTGCATACACAGACGATCATGGCGGCAAGCAGGGTGGCTGGCTGTTGAAGATAGGTGATTATAAATACGAATCCGTCGCATTTGCAATCCCTATCGCGGAATTCCCTTGATTTTGCGCAAACAGCAGGGCCGGACCGGCCTGCGCCAGGGTCGCGCAGCCGCACAAGGCCATGGCGATTTCCAGCTCGTCACGCAGCAGGCGCAGCACATGGGCTACGCCGACTGCACCCGCATTCGCCAGCCCGTAGACGTATGGCCGTCCCACCAGCACCGCGCTGGCGCCCAGAGCCACGGCCTTGAGTACATCGGTGCCGCGACGGATACCGCCATCGACCAGCACCGGCATGTCTCCCACCGCCTGCTTGATGCGCGGCAGCACGGCGGCGGTGGCGGGCGTGGTGTCCAGCGTGCGCCCGCCGTGGTTGGAGACGATCACCCCGGCCAACCCCAGTGCGGCGGCCTGGCGCGCATCGTCGGGGTGCAGGATGCCTTTGAGCAGTATGGGGAGGCGAGTGTGGGCCTGCAGCCAGGCCACGTCGTCCCAGGTGGGGGCGTGGGCCAGCAAGCCGTCGAACAAGGCGCTTTGGCCAGGCTGCAGGGCCGGCGCCGGAGCGGGCGCCAGCCCGACCAGGTTCACCGCCGACACGCCGGGCGGCAGCCGGAAGTTGGCGCGGCGCTCGCGGTCGCGTGCGCCGTTGGTGGGGGCGTCTACCGTCAGCACCAGTGCGTCGTACCCGGCCTGTTCGGCGCGGCGTACCAGGTCCAGGCTGAAGCCGCGGTCATGCTGCAGATAAAGCTGGAAGCACAAAAGGCCTCTGGCGCTCTCCGGTATTACGGCAGCAGCTATGGTTTCCAGAGCAATACTGGATTGCGTGCTGAGAACCAAGCCCGCGCCCAGGGCTGCTGCAGCGTAGGCGCTGGCCAGCTCGCCGTCCGGGTGCGCCATGCGCTGGTAGGCCACGGGGGCCAGCAGAATCGGGTGCGCCAGGGTGCGGCCCAGCAGCGTGGTGCGGGTATGGCCGCCGGCCAGGGCTTGCAGCACACGGGGCTGCAGCAGCTGGGCGTCCCAGGCGCTGCGATTCGCACGCAGGGTGATCTCGTCGCCAGCGCCGCCGCTGAAGTAAGCCCAGGCGTTGGCGTCCAGCACGGTGTGGGCGTGGCGGGCATGGTCTTCCAGCGTGACTACGCCGGGCGGGATTTGGGCTACGACGGGTGAAATCATGGCCATAGCGTATCGCTCCGTTGAAGCCAGGGTGCATGCGGTCCAGGAACACCGCAGAACTGGCTTTGCCAGGCTGCTGGTGTTGCCCCCTGCAAGGGGGGTGGCGGAAAGTGCGCAGCACTGCAGCCTGGGGGTGTGCTCAAGTGTCGGCCCACATGCGCAAAAGGTTGTGGTACGTGCCGGTTAGCGCGGTGGTTTCCGGGGTTTCGCCGTGCTGCTGGCGCAGCCCTAGCAGGGCCATGTCCATATCAAACAGCAGGCGGCGTTGTTCGCCGCTGCGCACCATGCTTTCGATCCAGAAAAAGCAGGCCAGGCGGGCGCCGCGCGTGACCGGTTCGACCTGGTGCACACTGGTGCCCTCGTACAGGACCATATCGCCGGCCGGCAGCTTGACCCGCTGCGCGCCGGCAGAGTCTTGCACCACCAGCTCGCCGCCGTCGTATTCGGCCGGCTCGCTGAGAAACAGGGTGCAGGAGATATCGGTGCGCACCCGCAGCCCGGTGTCGGGCGCGAAGCGCACCGCGTTGTCCACATGGTTGCCGTAGAAATTACTGCCACCCTGGTAGCGGTTGAGCTGCGGCGTATAGACGCGCTTGGGCAGGGCGGCCGAAAAGAAGGTCGGGTTGCGGTCCAGCCCGCGCAGCAGCATGGCGCGGATTTCGGTAGCGGCATCGCAGTCGTGCGGCAGCTGTTCGTTGTTTTTGACGGCCCGTGCCTGGCTGCCGGCGCTGCTGCGGCCATCGGCCCAGGGCGCGGTCGCCAGCAGGCGCTGGGCGTGTTGGACTTCTTCGGGGCTCAGGATGTGGGGTATGTGCAGCAGCATGGGAGGAGATTGTGGTGTATGCGCAGGGTGGTGGCCTGCGCATGAAAAAAGCCGCCCCGAAGGGCGGCTTGTAGCGATCAGCACAAAAGCAGCAAGCTTAGAACTTGTACTTGGCCGTGACCTGCATGGTGCGGCCCGCACCCGGCACATAGAACGCGGTGTACAGCGCATCGCCGTACAGCTTGTTGGTCACGTTTGTCACATTGGCTTTGACGGTGAATTTGTCTTCAATCACCGTGTATTCGGCCAACAGGTCGGCCGTGACATAGCTCGGCGACGAGAAGCCAGGGTTGCGGTTAGGTGTTTGCTCGCCCTTGAAGTTCAGGCCCGCGCCGACGCGGATTTGCGGCGTGATCTGGTAGGTAGTCCACACCGTGCCGCTGTACTTGGGCGTCAGCGATGGGCGTTGGCCTTGGCCTTCAGCACCTTGTGCGCCTACGTCGATGCGGGCCACTGGAATCCATGCGTAGGAGCCAAACACTTCCCACTGCGGCGTGATACGGCCAGTGAAGTCGAGGTCGATACCCTGGGCATGGCGTTTGCCGGACAGCACGGCGATCGGGATCAGGGGATCGGTGTTGCGCTCATGCATTTTGGTCGTGCGGAACAAGGCCAGGCGCGTGGTGAAACGCTTGTCGGCCGAGTCCAGACGCGCGCCCAGTTCCAGGTTTTGGCTTTCTTCTGGAGGGGTTTCGGCGTTCGTGGCACCCAGCGAATAAGCGTCGCCAGAGGTGTTGAACGAGGTGCCGTAAGCGACGTGGAACGACTGCAGTTCGTTCGGCTGGAACAGCACGCCCGCGCGCTTGCTCCACTTGGCAATGTTCATGAAGTAGGTGCCCGTGCCGGCCCCGGAGGTCGCGTTGTAGGCTCTGTAACCCGCTGTCATGTGGTCAAAGCGCAGACCACCCAAAAGCTTCCAATTGGGAGCCAGCTGCACCACATCCTGGCCGTAGATGCCGTAACCGTTGGAGGTGTAGTTGTTGGTCACGCCGAAAGGGCGGGTGCCTTCTGGGACGGAGGCTCCATCGTCGGGGGTGCCGATCGTCGTGTTAGGACGGTTCAGGACAGCCGCTTGCGCTGCGGTCAGTGTTTGGGCTCCATAGACTGTGCGCTCTTCATGGGCGTAGTCGATGCCCGCCAGTACTTCATGCTTGTAACCGAGTGCCTCGAACTTGCTGCTCAGGTCGGACTGGCCGTACAGATTGTTCATGTCCTGTACCTTGTTCTGCGCACTGCGTGTCAGCACCGTGCCGGAGCCAAAGTTGTTCAGTCCCACCGCTTGTCCATTGGGTTGGGCGGCTGCGCCGGCGAAGTTCCACAGGGTGGCACGTTGGTCACGCGAGTAAGAACCCTTGCGGATGGTGGTTTTCAGTTCGGTGTCGGCCGAGAAGCGGTGGATGTGGCCCAGCGTGCCGTAGCTGGCACGGCCATGGTTGTAGTCGCTGTCCATGCCGTAGTAAGCATCTGGATCTAGATTGGGATTGAGTTGCGATGTGCTGGTTGGGGAGGCCGCCGTAGGCTTGATCCAGCGGATGCCGTAGTTGATGCCGTTGCGGTTTTCCAACTGGTAGAAGCCCACCGAGAATTCGTCGACTTCACCAATGCCGAAGCGGTATGCGCCAGCAATCCCGCGCTTGTCGATGCTGCTGCCTGCGCCGTTGTTGTCGGCTGTATTGGCCATGGCATTGATGCGCAAAGCCGAGCTGTCGCCGGTCTTCACGTTGAAGTCGCCCGTGGCCCGGCGGTATTTGTGGCTGCCCGCGGTCACGTTGACTTCGTTCTGGTCAATCAGCAGCGGCTGCTTGTTGACCTGGTTGACCGCACCGCCGGTGGAGCCGCGGCCGAACAGCAGGGCCGCCGAACCACGCAGGATTTCCACGCGGTCATTGTTGAAGGTGTCGCGCTCGTAGAAGGCCGGGTCGCGGATGCCGTCCGCGAACACATCGCCAGAGCCTTGCAAGCTGAAGCCACGCAGTTTGATGTCTTCTTCGCCGCCTTCAGCTGCCAGGAACGAAATGCCGCCGGTATTGCGCAGCACGTCCCGTACGGTATCGAAATTACGGTCGGTGATCAGCTTTTCGGTCAGAACCGTGATCGACTGGGGAATGTTGCGCAGTTCCTGGTTGCCCTTGCCGATGGTGGTGCGCTCAACCTTGATGGTGTCTTTGCCTTGGGCTGCTTCGGCCTTTTCTTTCACCACGACAGGCGCGAGTGTCTTGGTCTCGGTCTGCGCCATCGCGCCCATCGAGCCTGCCAACAGCATGGCGCCCAGAGGCAGCATGGCATAAGGTGCTGCAATTTTGATAGCTACTTGCGCTGGTTGAATGTGCGCTGGAGCCGAATTTTGTTTGGAATTTTTGCGTCGAGACATGGAAGTCAGCCTAAGGGTTTGAACGATGGCTGGCTGGCGCATGGGCCCTTGGTGGGGGGGCCGCAAGGCGTGGCTGGCTGGGTGAAGGATTAGCTATTAATTGTAAATTAATGCGAATCATTCTTGTTGCGTTGACGGCACAAACACAGCTACTTAGGCCTGAAAACGCAGCATTTCTCTACGTTTTGTTGCAGGCCTGCAACGCAATTTACAACCCAGCCGATTCAAAAGTACAAGCCCGATACGGCTTTGGCGCTTATTGCATCAACGCGAGCAGCTACTATTTTGATAGTTGCTGCAGATTCTCAGGCCAACCACTTGCCGTGGTTGTCCCAGCGCACGTTGTCTAGGTGGCGCTCCAGCGCATGGGCGTCCAGCATGCCGCGCAGATCGCCTTGGGCGCCGCTGGCCAGCCAGTCCGTGCCGTGCACGGCCAGGGCGCCGGCTTCGGGCAAGGGCAGCTGGCTGGGGGCTTCGCCTTGGGCCGACCACCAGGCCAGTTGCCCGGCGCGGGTGGCGCTGATGACGAAGCGGTCGGCGGTTAGCGGGCTGCTGCCCGGCACATAGGCTACGTCGCCCGCATAGCCACCCAAGGCCAGGGCCAGTGGCAACGGCACGCTGCGCAGGCCCGAGGCCTCGAGCAGCGCCAGCAGCGGTGCACTGAGCCGGGCTTGTGGGTCGGTGTGCTCGGCCTGAATGGCCACGGCCACGGTGCCGTCGGGTGCGCGGGCCAGGTGGCGCAGGCTCAGGAAGGGGTCGCTGACGCGCCAGACCTGGCGCTGGGCGCCGGTCTTGGCGTCCAGCCGGGCGATCGACGAATCCATGCGGCCTATGTTGAGCTTGGTGCGGCCGGTTTCGGGTAGGCTGAGCAGGCCTCCGTTGGCCACCAGCAGGCTGCCATCAGGTTCGACCAGCACCATGTGCGGGTCGAGGCCGCCGCTGGGGAATTCGGCGCGCTTTTCCAGGCTCAGCGGGTCGCGCACGGCGACCATGCCGGCGCCGGTGTCGGTATTGGTTTCGGTGGTGTAGAGGGCGCTGCCGTCCAGTGCATAGCTGGCGTGGCCGCAGAGTACGCGGTCGTCTTCGATGTCATGCCAATGCACGGCACGGGCGGTGCGGGTGTCGAAGCGCAGCAGGTATTCGCCCGGGCGGCGGGCCACGGCCAGCGCGTGCGTGGGCTGGCCCAGGGCGCTGTGCAGCATCTGCACCTCGTGGGCGCGCTTGGGCAAGGCCACGCCGCGGGGGGGGCTGCCCAGCTGCCAGACGCCGGCCCAGGCCTGGTTGTCGTCGCCGCTGGTCCAGGAGGTCAGCAGGCCGGGGCGGGCTGCGGAAGCCGCGTATAGGGGCATGGCGGCGCTGGCGGCGGCCAGTGCCAGCCAGTCGCGGCGCCTTAAGTTGTAGGGCTTAGTCACCGTCCGACTCCGAAAATCCGACCATGGTTTTCAGCTCGGGGGCGATCTTGTCCTCCATCAGTTGCTTGGTCTTGGCCAGGGCTTGCATGGCGGCGGTCACGGCAGTGCCACGCACCGGGTCGGCCGCCTGCATGCGGGTGTGCAGCTGCGCCACCGCCGATTCCAGCTGGGCCGACAGGTCCAGCTGGTTGTCGCCGGCCAGGTAGCCGTTCAGGCTGCCTTGTTCCTGTGTGCGGCCGGTGCCGACCAGGAAGTGCTGCAGCCCGCCCCAGGCGGCCTGCCAGGCGGCCCGGGTATTGCCGCTGGTGGCGCGCGGCCAGTCGCTGGCGCGGCCGCTGCGTGCGGGCTTGCCCATCTTCTTCCAGCGCAGTTGCTCGAAGCCGCCGACGGCCTGGCTGAACCATTCGTGGAATACGGTGAGCGCAGTTTCTGGCGTCCAATTCTGCCGGGCCAGGGCCTGGAAGTCGGCCAGAATGGCCTGGGCTTCGACGGCGCAGGCCTCGGCCAGCAGGGCGGCGAAGGCGCACTGGGCGGCGTCCGGGGCGCGCTGCCAGAGCAGCCATTCCAGCGCCGGCAGACCTTTGGCCGGGGCGCCGAGTTGTTCCACCGCGGCAGCGTCGGCCGGTGGGGCCTGCACGGCGGCGCTGACCATGGCAGGGCGGGTGGGCCAGAAGTCCAGGGTGCGGGCGCTGCGCCGCTCCAGCAGCGGGCCGACGGACACGGCCGACAGCCGCTCCCAGTCGAGCATGGCGGTGCGCCAGGCAGCGCGTGCAGGCTGCAGGCTGCAGCCGTCAGCGAGCCGGTCGCGCAAGGCGGCGGTGGACTGGGCAAAAGCCTGCGCCGCGGGCACAAAGTGCAGCTGCAAGCCGTTGCGCACGAAGTCAGACTGGGTGAGTGACGGGCTGGCGATGCGGGGCGGCAAGGGCGCCGCCCAGGCGGCGTGGCAGAGTACGCCGGCCCCCAGTAAGAGCCAACGGCGGCGGTCGATCAGAAAAGTCAAGGCCATGCTTTCGTTAGAGCGAATTGACAAACTTCACCAGCGCATCGCGGTCGGCTTTGGGCATTTGCAGCACCTGCTGGCGTGACGCTTCGGCTTCGCCACCATGCCACAGTATGGCTTCCAGCGTGTTGCGGGCGCGGCCGTCGTGCAGCAGGAAGCTGTGGCCATTGACATCGGGAATCAGGCCAATGCCCCACAGCGGCGGAGTGCGCCATTGGTGGCCATTGGCCAGGCCGTCCGGTCGGTTGTCGGCCAGGCCTTTGCCCATGTCGTGCAGCAGCAGGTCGGTATAGGGCGTGATCTTCTGGCCGCTGAGAGAGGGGAAGGGCGAGGCGCCGGTGGTGTAGCTGGGCCGGTGGCAGACGGCGCACTGGGCCTGGGCAAACAAGGCCTGGCCGCGGCGCACGTCCACGCTGTCGTAATTGCGCCGGGCTGGTACCGCAAGGGTGGCCTGGTACTGGATCACCTTGGTGAGGGTGGCGTTGTCGATTTCCGGGCCACCTTTTTCGCCACCGCGCGGGGCGGCTGCACAGTCTTTTTGCTTGGGCGTGCAGTCCTCGCGGGGGAAGTGCTCGGAGGTGATGCCGATGTCGCCATTGAAGGCGGCGGCCGACTGGTGCGCCAGGCTGCCGGTATTGGCTTTCCAGCCAAAGCGGCCTACGACTTCTTTGCCTGCAAACGGGTCGAACACGCGGTTGCTGCTGCCTTTGATGGCGTCGCTGCGCTGGCTTTGCTGCTGCACGTTGGCCAGGATGTCGGCCTCGGCAATCGCATCGATCAGGCCGACGCCGGGCATCTGCGGCGCAATGCGCGGGCTGACCATGGTGCGGGGCTGCATGGGGCCATAGCCCAGCTTGGTAAAGCTGTAGTGCGGCTGGCGCAGGCTGTAGCGGCTGCCGTCGGCAAACTTGCCGGGTAGCTCTGCGTAGCGGATGCGGACCTGGCCTTCGGGTTTGACGCCTTGCGCTGCCGAGTTGGCGAACTGTTCGCCATAGGTCGGCTCGGGGAAGGGTTTGCCGTCCGGCCCCATGACCGACAGCCGGAACAGCAGGCCTATGGGTTGCTCGGCGGTGATGCCGTTCTTGAAAGTATTGGGCGGCGCGCCGCGCCCGTCCTGCGTGTGGCAGCCGCCGCAGGAACGGGCGATGAAGTGCGGGCCTAGGCCATCGCGCGCGGAGGTGGACGACGGAGCCTCCACCCAGTTGCGCCGGAAGAAGGAGTTGCCGATGGCAAAGCTGGTGCGGGCCTCTTCGTCCAGGTTGGCTGCAGGGAAGGAAAAAGCGTTCAAACCCTCTTCAAATACCGTGGTGTCGCCACCGGGTTTGTCTTCAGAGGTATCGGGTACGGGGGGGGAGGCCAGGGCCAGCCATGCCGCGGCGACCCCGGCCGCAGCCAGGGTCAGCGTGCATGGAGTGCGCCAGCGATTTTTATTCTGGATCGGCTGACGCATGGACTTATTCTTTGGCGGGGTCTACCAAGGTGAGTTTGGTGATGCCCACGGCCTTGGCGGCGTCCAGGAAGTCCTTGCTTTGCAGCTTCAGCGCATCGGCCACGGCTTGCACGCGCTTGCGGCCCTCGGTATCGACGATTTCGCGGTCAAACGGGGCGTGGATGCCTTCGGCGGCCTTCACGCTAGCGGCGATGTGGCTGCTGGTGCGTTCTGCGGTGGCGGCGTCTTTGGCGGCCACCAGATCGCGCAGCGAAGCGCCTTGCAATACGCTGCCGTCAGCTCGCTTGAAGCGGCCGAGCCAGACGTTTTCAATGCCGGTGGCATTGGCCACGATGTCGCGGTGGGTGTTATCGGAGAAGCAGGAGTGTTCGTCTTCCTGGTTCTTGGAGGCCAGAGCGACTTCGATGCGTTCACCGGCCAGTTCACCGCGCGACAAGGAGCCTACGCCGACCAGCATGTTGCGCAGTGCGTTGGTGCCAGATTTTTCGAATTTGGCGCGGTAGTTCTTGGCATCGGGAGCCCAGGCTTTGGCCAGGCCGGACAGGTCGCTGATCAGCAAGTCGGTGACCACCTTCAGGTATTCGCGGCGGCGGTTGGCGTTGGGTGTCTTCCCGTCGACAAAGTCTTCAAACGAACGATCGCCGGGGCCGGTTTCGCTCAGGTCCTGGCCCCACAGCAGGAATTCGATGGCGTGCCAGCCGGTAGCGATGTTTTCTTCACCACCACGCTCGTTCAGGGCCGACAGGCTTTTGGCGGTGATCTTGGCCTTGGGGTTGTTGATGATGCCGGCCTTGGGCTTGCCGACGACGTAGTCCACATAGGCTTCGTCCATGGGCCAGGCGTTGATGCGGCCTTCGGGGCCATTCTTGTCGTCGATGGGGCCGGCATAGAAGCGGAAGGCTTCGGTCTGGCCGTAGAACTCGCGTGCAGCGATCCAGGCTTTACGTGCCTTGGCCAGGCCTTCGGCGCTGGGGGCGGCGTTGAATTCGGTGATGGCGGTGTTGAGCGCCTGGGCCGTGCTCAGTGTGTCTTCGTAGCTGGCGTAGACCAGTTTGCTGTAATCGGCGGCGACTGCCGCGGCGGTGACAGGGGCGGTGGTTTGGGCGGTGGCGGCGAAAGCCGTCAGCAATGCAGCACTCAACAGAAGAGATTTCACGGCACGGGTCCTTTGTACTCCGGCCCGCGAACAGCAAGGGTTTCACTATTGACGCGGGTGGATCAAAGCCCTATTGTAATGAGATTGATTCTCGATACGGGGCGCGTGCCGACGAACTTTACCCGTCCTGGTTGATCTTCGTGATCAAGGTTTGCAGCACTGCCGCCGCCTGCTCGTTCTCGACCTGGCAGGTACCCGCCGCATGGTGGCCGCCGCCGCCATAGGCCAGCATCAGTTCGCCCACATTGGTCTTGCTGCTGCGGTCCAGGATCGACTTGCCGGTGGCGAACACGGTGTTTTGCTTTTGCACACCCCACATCACATGGATGGAGATATTGGTTTGCGGGTACAGGGCGTAAATCATGAAGCGGTTGGTGGCCCAGATGGTTTCTTCGTTACGCAGGTCCAGCACCACCAGGTTGCCGTGTACGGTGGCGCAGCGCTCGATTTGCGCCTTGGCCTTGACAGCGTGTTCCTGGTAGATCTCGACGCGTTCCTTAACATCTGGCAGGGCCAGGATGTCGTCAATGCCGTGGTTGCGGCAGTACTGGATCAAATCCATCATCAGTGCGTAGTTGCTGATGCGGAATTCGCGGAATCGGCCCAGGCCGGTGCGCGCATCCATCAGGTAGTTCAGCAGCACCCAGCCCGTGGGTTCCATGATTTCGTCGCGTACATAATGGGCCGAATAGGCTTTGTCCACTGCGTCCATCATGTCAACGGTGATGTTGGGGAAGGCCTTGGCCCCGCCGTAGTAGTCGTACACCACGCGTGCAGCGGATGGTGCCTTGGCATCGATCACATGGTTCTTGAGTCCGCTCTGGTTGCGGATGGTTTCAGACAGGTGGTGGTCGAACGCCAGATGCGCGCCCGCCACATACGGCAGGTTGGTGGTGATGTCGCGCTCGGTGATCGCCACTTTGCCGTCCTGCATGTCCTTGGGGTGGACAAACTTGATCTCATCAATCATGTCCAGCTCATTGAGCAGCACCGCGCATACCAGGCCGTCGAAATCACTGCGGGTGACCAAGCGAAATTTTTCTGTACCCATGGCGTCAATCCTTGTTGAGAGTGGCATAACCGTTACATGCTGTATTTTGATTATGCCGCCAAGGCCGTGGGCCGCGCGGCTTAAAAGCTGCCGGGCAACAGAATGCTTTTGTCCACGGTGCCGATTTGCGTATGGCCACAAAACGCCATGGTCACATCGAGTTCCTTGTGCAGGATTTCCAGGCATTTGGTGACGCCGGCCTCGCCCATAGCGCCCAGGCCATACAGAAAGCTGCGTCCTATCATGGTGCCGCGTGCACCCAGGGCCCAGGCCTTCAACACGTCCTGGCCAGAGCGGATGCCGCTATCCATCCAGACTTCGATGAGGGGGCCTACTGCGTCGACGATGGCGGGCAAGGCTTCGATGGCGCTGGGCGCGCCGTCCAGTTGGCGCCCACCGTGGTTGGACACCACCATGGCGTCGGCACCGCTGTTGGCAGCCATTTGGGCGTCTTCCACGTCCATGATGCCTTTCAGGATTAGCTTGCCGCCCCAGCGCTTTTTGATCCATTCCACATCGTTCCAGTCTAGTTGGGGGTCAAACTGTTCCTTGGTCCAGGCGCTCAGCGAAGACATGTCGCTGACATTCTTAGCGTGGCCCACCAGATTGCCAAAAGTATGGCGGCGCGTGCCCGCCATGCCCAGGCACCAGCGTGGCTTGGTCATCAGATTCAGAATGTTGGCCAGCGTGGGTTTGGGGGGCGCCGTCATGCCGTTTTTCAAATCTTTATGCCGTTGGCCCAGCACCTGCAGGTCCAGGGTGAGTACCAGGGCCGAGCAACCGGCGGCTTTGGCGCGGCCCATCAGCGCTTCCATGAAGGCGCGGTCACGCATCCAGTACAGCTGGAACCAGAACGGGGCCTTGGTATGGGCGGCGATGTCTTCCAGAGAACAAATGCTCATGGTAGACAGCGTGAACGGGATGCCGAATTTTTCTGCAGCCCGTGCAGCCAGGATTTCGCCATCGGCATGCTGCATGCCGGTGAGGCCGGTTGGAGCGATGGCCACCGGCATGGCGGCGTCTTGCCCCACCATTTTGACCCGGGTGCTGCGGTTGGCCATGTTGACCGCCACGCGCTGGCGCAGCTTGATCTTTTGGAAGTCGGCCGAGTTGGCGCGGTAGGTGCCCTCGGTCCACGAGCCGGAGTCGGCATAGTCGTAGAACATGCGGGGTACGCGTTTTTGCGCAAGCACGCGCAGATCTTCGATGTTGGTAATGACGTGTGGCAAGCGGTTCTCCTGAATGCCCTGGATGCTAGCGGGCTTGGCCAGGGTGTGGGCTGAAGAAATTTTGGAGCAGGCCGCATTTTTCTCACGCAGCTTTAAGAGGCCGGGAAATCCGTTGTAGAATCGAAAGCTTAGCGGCTGTAGCTCAGTTGGATAGAGTACTTGGCTACGAACCAAGGGGTCGTGGGTTCAATTCCTGCCAGCCGCACCATATGTAAAAACCCGCAATCTTGCGATTGCGGGTTTTTTTACGCTTATTTTTGCCCATTTGGATAAATGGGCCCGAAACCATTGTAGAATGCAAGGCTGCGCGGCTGTAGCTCAGTTGGATAGAGTACTTGGCTACGAACCAAGGGGTCGTGGGTTCAATTCCTGCCAGCCGCACCAAAATGTAAAAGCCCGCAATCGTAAGATTGCGGGCTTTCTACTTTGGGTTTCAAATAGGCGTTCCATGAGCAAAGCCTTCACTCGCGAGACCGATGCGGACAACGACGATGCAGACGAACTGCCATCGGCGCCCTTGCCCGCAGGCAGCAAAAACTACATCACCCCCCAAGGCTACGCCCGTTTGCGCGCGGAATTTACCGAGCTGCTGGAAACCGAGCGTCCCAAGATCGTGGACGTTGTGTACTGGGCGGCCAGCAATGGGGACCGGTCCGAAAACGGCGACTACCTGTACGGCAAAAAGCGCCTGCGGGAGATCGACCGGCGAATCCGCTTTCTCACCAAGCGGCTGGAGATTGCCGAGGTGGTGGACCCCAGCGTGCACTACGGCAATGACCAGATATTTTTCGGCGCCACGGTGGCCTATGAAGATGCTTCGGGAGAAGAGCGCAGCGTCACCATTTACGGTATTGACGAGGCGGATACGGCCCAGGGGCAGGTGAGCTGGGTGTCGCCTGTCGCCCGTGCTTTGCTCAAGGCGCGGGTCGGCGATGTGGTGCGGCTGCAGTCCCCGGTGGGGCCGCAAGATATTGAAGTGGTGCGGGTGGAATACCCAGCCCCTGGCGCGGCTTAAGACGCAGGCTTGGCTCGCGCGGCCCGTAACACCGAAGGCGTGCGCTTCAGTTGGCGCAGCGCGACTTCCAGATGGGCATGGTCGCGGACCGAGATCAGGAAGCGCAGATCGGTGGCGTCTTGCTCGCCCTCCTGGCCCATGTCCACATGGGTAATGTCCACTTCGGCGACCGACAAAGCGGCGGCGGCCCTGGCCAATACCCCTTTGCTGTTTTTGACGGTTACCACCACGCCAGTCTCAAATTGGCGTACCGGTTCGTCGGCCCAGTCCACGGCAATGAAGCGCTCGCTGTCCTTGTACTGCAGGCGCTTGGCGACCGCGCAGTCGTCGGTATGCACCACCAGACCTTCGCCGCGCCCCAGGTAGCCGACGATGGCATCCCCCGGGATGGGCCGGCAGCAGCGGGCAAATTGCACGGAAGTATTTTCGCTGCCATCCAGCACCACGGCCCCTTGCGAGAGGCTTTCGTGGGCTGTGTAGCGTTCGCGGGTCAGCAGCAGGGCGTCGGGTTTTTCACCGTTCTCGGTCAGCAAGACCACCAAGCGCTTGGCAACAATGCTGGCCACGCGCTTGCCCAGACTGATGTCGGTCAGCAGTTCGGCGCGCGTGCGGTTGCCGGTGAAGCGCAGCAGCTTGTCCCAGATCGGTTGGCTCTCCGGGCTCGATTCGGGTAGTTTCCCCAGTCCTTCAGCCCGCAAAGCCTGGGTAAGCAGTTTTTCGCCCATGCTTTCGGATTCGGTCTGCGCCATGCTTTTCAGGTGGTGGCGGATCTTGGAGCGGGCGCGGCCGGTGCGCACAAAGCCCAGCCATGCTGGGTTCGGCGCCGATACCGGGGCGGTGATGACTTCGATGATGTCGCCATTGCGCAGCTCGGTGCGCAGCGGCACTTGCTCGCCATTGATTTTGGCGGCGACGGTGCGGTCGCCCACATTGCTGTGGATGGCGTAGGCAAAGTCCACCACGGTGGCGCCGCGCGGCATGGCCATGATCTGGCTTTTGGGCGTGAAGACGTAGACGGCGTCGGGGAAGAGATCCACTTTGACGTGGTCCCAGAACTCGGCAGCGTCGCGGGTTTCATCCTGGATGTCGAGAAGCGACTGTAGCCATTTGGTGCCCAGCCGTTCGGCAGTGGCGCTGTCTGCGTCATTGGTCTTGTACAGCCAGTGTGCCGCGACGCCGGATTCCGCCACCAGGTGCATGGCCTCGGTGCGCATCTGGAACTCCACATTCACGCCAGATGGGCCCACAAGCGTGGTGTGCAGCGACTGGTAGCCGTTGAGCTTGGCAATTGCGATGTGGTCCTTGAATTTTCCGGGTACCGGTTTGTACAGCTGGTGCAGTATGCCCAGGGCGGTGTAGCAGTCGGTGACGCTGGAAACGATGACCCGGAAGCCGTAGATGTCGGTCACCTGGGCAAAGGTCAGGTGCTTGTCGTCCATCTTTTGGTAGATGGAGTAGAGCGTCTTTTCGCGTCCGGCTATACGGACCTGCATGCCGGTTTGCGCAAATACCACCTCGACTTCTTGCTGCACTTTTTGCACCAGATCGCGGCGGCGGTTGCGCGCTTTGCTCACTGCTTTGGACAAGATGGAGTAGCGCCAGGGCCGCAGATAGCGAAACGACAGATCCTGCAGTTCACGGTATGTTTGGTTCAGCCCGAGGCGGTGGGCGATGGGTGCATAGATGTCCAGCGTCTCGGACGCGATGCGCGCCCATTTCGAGCGCGGCATATCGCCCATGGTGCGCATATTGTGGGTGCGGTCGGCGAGCTTGATCAGGATCACCCGCACATCGCGCGCCATGGCCAGCAGCATCTTGCGAAATGATTCGGCCTGGTTTTCTTCGCGGGTGTTGAACTGCAGCTTGTCGAGCTTGGTCAGTCCATCGACCAGCTCGGCCACCGGCGCGCCAAAGCGTTCAATCAGCTCCGGCTTGGTCACGCCGCAGTCTTCCATGGCATCGTGAAGCAGGGCTGCCATCAAAGCCTGGGCGTCCAGCTTCCAGGCTGCGCATTGGGCGGCCACGGCAATCGGATGGGTGATGTAGGGTTCGCCGCTGTTGCGCAGCTGTCCCAGGTGGGCTTCGTCGGCAAAACGGTAGGCTTGGCGCACCTGTTCCACGCTGGCGGCGTCGAGGTAGTCCAGATTGGCTGTCAAGGCGGCAAAGCTGGCGGCGGCTGCATTCACCGCAGCCGGACTGGGCGCGTGCCCGCCTTTCTTTGAATGGGGTTTTGGCGGCAAGCCAGCAGCAGGGGGAAGCATGTCACTCATGGCTTGAATATAGCGTGGCTACCGTATCCGTCAGGCGCGCAATAAAAAAGGCACCGCAATGCGGTGCCTTTTGGGTGATGTACCAGTCTGGTCGATCAGTTGGGTACTTTTTTCAGCATTTCCAGGCCAACCTTGCCGGCGGCGATCTCGCGCAGTGCGGTGACCACGGGCTTGTTCTTGCTTTCGATCTTCGGAGCATGGCCTTGGCTCAGCATGCGCGCACGGTACGTAGCAGCCAGCACCAGTTGGAAACGGTTAGGGATTTGCACCAGGCAATCTTCGACGGTAATACGGGCCATGAATTTCTCCAGAAAACTAAGCAATGTTCAGGGATTTGAAGGTGTCGGCTCGGGCACGGCGCTGTGCCGCAAATTTGAGCCGCTGGGCATGAACAATGGTTTTCATGTCGAAAACTGCCCGGTCAAATAGCTCGTTGATTATAACGAAGTCGAATTTATGGGCTTGCGCCATCTCAATCGCGGCATTGGCTAGGCGCAATTCGATCACATCGGGGGCATCTTCGCCCCTGCGTTCGAGCCGCGAGCGCAGCTCTTCCCAGCTCGGTGGCAGTATGAAGATCAGCACCGCGTTGGCGAAGATCTGCTTGATCTGGATTGCGCCCTGGAAGTCGATTTCCAGAATCACATCGGCGCCCTCTGCCATGCGTTCTTCAATCGCTTTCTTGGAGGTGCCATAGCGGTTGCCGTGGACTTCGGCCCACTCGACAAAAGCGTCGGCCTTCACCATGGCGTCGAACTCGGATTGCGAGGCGAAGAAGTATTCGCGTCCGTGTTTTTCCTGTCCACGTGGATCACGGGTGGTGTGGGACACCGAAGGCTGCACCTTGGCGTCCAGCTCCATCAAGGCCTTGACCAGACTGGACTTCCCGGCACCGCTGGGGGCTGCCACCACAATCAAATTTCCAGGGTAGTCCATGGTGTGTTCTCGCCTTGTGGGCTATCAAAAAAATGGCACATTCTATATTTGACCGGTCCCTGCCCAGTCTTGACCCGTTGGACGGAGGGCGGTTCTTGCAATCGCTGACAATACAGCTATGAACTGGCTTAACGATGTGAAATGGGACGCCCAAGGGCTGGTCCCGGTGATTGCTCAAGAGGCAAGCAGCGGCGACGTGCTGATGTTTGCCTGGATGAACCGCGAGGCGCTGGAGCAAACCTCGGCCTTGGGGCGTGCGGTGTACTTCAGCCGCTCGCGCAACCGCCTGTGGTTCAAGGGCGAAGAATCGGGCCATGTGCAAACCGTGAATGAGATCCGGCTCGACTGCGACAACGACGTGGTCTTGCTCAAAGTTACCCAGCTCGGTCATACGCCCGGGATTGCCTGCCACACCGGCCGCCATAGCTGCTTCTTCAGCGTCCTGAAGACGGATGCCGCGGGTGCGGTGGCCTGGGAAGCAATCGATCCGGTCTTGAAAGACCCTGAATCCATCTATAAATAACGGCTATGACTTCCAACGACTCACTTGCCAAATTGGCCGCCACGATTGAAAGCCGCAAGGCGGCCAATGGCGGCGACCCGGCTTCCAGCTATGTGGCGCGCCTGCTGCACAAAGGGCCGAACGCGTTTCTCAAGAAGATCGGCGAAGAAGCCGCCGAAGCCATCATGGCCGCCAAGGATGCCGAATACGGCGGCAATACCGATGTGCTGAAGGCCAAATTGGTCGGCGAAGTGGCCGACCTGTGGTTCCACTCCATGGTGGCTCTGGCCCATTTCGATCTAGGCCCGACCGATGTGATCGCCGAGTTGGAGCGACGTGAAGGCACCAGCGGCATCGAAGAAAAAGCCCTGCGCAAAGTACTTGCGCGTGAATCGGAGGCGCCATGAGCGACATCATTGACGTGCAAGCCATAGACAGCGAAAAAGCCCAGGCGCTGAAAACCGTGGGCTGGGTCAGCTACTTGCTGCACCTGGTGGTGGCGGTGGGTGCGGTGATTCCGGGCGCCCAGCCCGGCGCGGTACTGCTGATCGTCGCCTTGGTGATCGACCTGGTGAAAAAGAGCGAGGCCGAAGGCACATGGCAGGCGAGCCATTTTTCCTGGCGCATCCGTTCCGTGATCTGGGCTGGCATTCTGTATGTGCTGACCGCACCGCTGTGGTTTCTGTTCATCCTGCCGGGCTGGATTGCCTGGGGCCTGATTTCGCTGTGGTTCTTGTACCGTATCGTGCGAGGCATGGTCGCCATGAACGCCAGCCAGGCTGTAGAAAGCGCCGTATGAGCCTCCATGATCCGAATTGCCTGTTCTGCAAAATCATTGCCGGCCAGATTCCATCCAAAAAAGTCTATGAAGACGAAGAACTTTTCGTCTTCCATGACATCCACCCTTGGGCGCCTGTGCACTTCCTGATGGTGCCTAAGCAGCATGTTCCGTCCATGGCGCAGCTGCAGCCTGAGCATGCGGGCCTGCTGGGGCGCATGATGGTGCTGGCGCCGCAACTGGCGGCACAGGAAGGTTGCCGGCCCTACCCGCAGGGTGGCTTTAGGGTGATTGCCAATACCGGGGATGATGGGGGCCAGGAGGTGCATCATCTGCACCTCCATGTGATAGGCGGGCCCCGTCCTTGGCTCAAGGGCTAAGGCCTTCCAGGTAGCGGCCTGGTATTGTCATGACCGCCGACTAAAATCAAACATACATTGTTAGGAGTATTCCATGGGTTCTTTCTCTATTTGGCATTGGTTGATCGTGTTGTTGATCGTGGTGATGGTCTTCGGGACCAAGAAACTGAAGAACATGGGCAGTGACCTGGGTGGCGCGGTAAAGGGTTTCAAGGACGGCATGAAAGACGGTACGGCCGATGCCGACAAGCCTGCGGACCAGGTCAGCCATGCCGCTGGTGCAGCCCAAAAAGGCACCATCGACGTGGAAGCCAAGACCAAGTCCTGAGCCGGGTGAACGCCTGTGATTGATCTCGGTATTTCGAAGATGGCGCTGATCGGCGCGGTGGCATTGATCGTCATCGGGCCGGAGAAGCTGCCGCGTGTGGCGCGCACGGTAGGCACCTTGCTGGGCAAGGCGCAGCGCTATGTCGCTGATGTGAAGGCCGAGGTCAACCGGTCCATGGACCTGGATGAGCTGAAGAAAATGAAGGAAACGATGGAGGGTGCGGCGCGCGATGTGCACCAGTCCATCCAGACCAATGCCAGCGATTTCGAGAAGCAGTGGGCCGAAGACGGCTCCACCGCCTTGACCACGCCCGACGATGCCTACGTGCACTACCCCGAGTACAAGCTGCCCAAGAAGCGCTGGCGCGTCAAGCAAGGGGCCACGCCCCAGTGGTACAAAGCCCGCGCCGGTGTGCGCACCAAAGCCCTGTCCGGTGCCGCCCGGGTGGCGCGCTATCGGCCCCAAAAAATCAATTGACCCGTGCCCTGTGGGTACGCGTGTCTGTCTGGGCATGACCCGAACGAATGTCCTCCATGTCCGATTCTCAAAAAAGCCAAGACGACGAGCTAGCCGGTACCGAGCAGCCTTTTGTGCAGCACCTGGTGGAGCTGCGCGACCGGCTGATGAAGGCGCTGATAGCGGTGGCCGTGGCTGCCGCCGTGTTGGCCTTGTACCCTGGCCCTGCCGCCTTGTACGACTTGCTGGCGTCGCCGCTGGTCGCTACCCTGCCCAAGGGCGGCACCCTGATTGCCACCTCGGTGATCTCGCCCTTCCTGGTGCCGCTGCAGGTGATGTTCATGGCGGCTTTCATGATCGCCTTGCCCGTGGTGCTGTGGCAGGTATGGGCGTTTGTGGCACCAGGCTTGTACAACCACGAGAAGAAGTTGGTGCTGCCGCTGGTGGTGTCGAGCACCTTGCTGTTCTTCATCGGCGTGGCGTTTTGCTACTTCTTCGTGTTTGGCCAGGTGTTCAAGTTCATCCAGAACTTTGCGCCCGAAAGCATTAAGGCCACGCCCGATATTGAAGCCTATCTGAGCTTTGTGCTGACCATGTTCCTGGCCTTCGGACTGGCCTTTGAAGTGCCTATCGTGGTGATCGTGCTGGCCCGCATGGGCCTGGTCAGCATCGAGAAGCTGAAGGCCTTCCGTGGCTACTTCGTGGTGCTGGCCTTCATCATTGCGGCCATCGTTACGCCGCCGGATGTGGTGTCGCAGCTGGCGCTGGCCATCCCCATGTGCCTGCTGTACGAGGTCGGTATCTGGGCGGCCCAAATCTTTATCAAGCACACCCAGGCGCCGGACGAAGAAGCCAAACCCGCAGAATCCTGATGAAATATGCCGCTGGCGCTTATTTTGTAAGCGCTAGCAGCTATTTAATTAGTAGCAAATTGCGGATCAGCGCGTAGGCCGGGTCGGCCGTGGGCGCAGGCCCGGGGTCACGTCCAATGCCATCTGCTTGTCCTGGCGTAGCACGCTGAACGGGGCTGGCGTACCGGGCTTCAGCATGGCTACGCTGGCCAGCAATTCCGTCACATTGGCCACCGGCTTGTTGGCCACGCCGATGATCACGTCACCGGGCCGGATGCCGGCCTGCGCAGCCGGGCCGTTCTGCAGCACGCCGGTGATGATCACGCCTTGCTCGGCTTTTACGCCAAAGGTTTCGGCCAGCTCGGGCGACAGGTCGCTGGGCTCGACGCCGATCCAGCCGCGCCGGACTTGGCCGTCAGCGACGATGCCTTCCAGCACCAGCTTGGCGGTGGACACCGGAATCGCAAAACCAATGCCCATGCTGCCGCCGGAGCGCGAATAAATCGCTGTGTTGATGCCCATCAGGTTGCCGTTCACGTCGACCAGCGCGCCGCCCGAGTTGCCGGGGTTGATGGCCGCATCGGTCTGGATGAAGTTCTCAAAGGTGTTGATGCCCAGCTGGTTGCGGCCTAGCGCGCTGACGATGCCGCTGGTGACGGTCTGGCCCACGCCGAAGGGGTTGCCTATGGCCAGCACTTGGTCGCCCACCAGCAGCCCGTCCGAGCTGCCCAGCACCATCACCGGCAGCTTGTCGAGCTGGATCTTCAGCACTGCCAGGTCGGAATCGGGGTCGGTACCGATCACCTGCGCCTGGGCGCGGCGGCTGTCGTTGAGGATGACTTCTATGGCGTCCGCGCCTTCCACCACGTGGTTGTTGGTGAGGATGTAGCCATCGGGGCTGACGATCACGCCGCTACCCAGACCGGCCTGCGCCTGCGCGCCGCTTTCACCGAAGAAAAATTTGAACCAGGGATCGTCGCTGCGCGGATCGCGCTCGGCCATCTTGCTGGTGTTGATGCTGACCACAGCCGGCGAGGCCTTTTTGGCGGCGGCGCTGAAGCTGCCAGCCACCGGAGTGGTCGACGAAACGGCCGGCGCCTCGATCAGCGAAATCGACGAGCCGGAGAACGGACGCTTGCCCAGCCATTCGGGCTTGAGGGTGCCCACAACGAAATAAGCCGCCAGCAGAACGGTGGCGGTTTGGGCGAAAAGGAGCCAGAGGCGCTTCATGGTGTATACGAAAAAAGGCGGGTGAAGCTGCTGATTGTCTCCCATGGCACTCCCGCCTGTACCTGCCTGCCCGCATCGGGTCTAGGGTATACCCCTAAAATGCCGCCTCGCGCTCGCCAGCCGCTCCCAGGGCTGGCTGTAACACTGTAGGTGCAGCCTGTGCTGCAAAGAGAATCCCGATGCCATCTACCTCCGTTCCATTGTCCCCTGGCGCGCTTGCGCCGTCTCCCTCGCTGTCGCGCCAGGACGTGCAAACCCTGGGCCTGTCCGCCCTGGGCGGCACGCTGGAGTTTTACGACTTTGTGATCTACGTGTTCTTCGCTGCGGTGCTGAGCCACCAGTTCTTCCCGGTCGACATGCCGGACTGGCTGCGCCAGCTGCAGACCTTCGGCATCTTTGCGGCCGGCTACCTGTCGCGCCCGCTCGGTGGCATCGTGATTGCGCATTTTGGCGACCTGCTGGGCCGCAAGCGCATGTTCACCCTGAGCATCTTTCTGATGGCCGTGCCGACCCTGGTGATCGGCCTGCTGCCCACCTACGCCAGCATCGGCGTGGCGGCACCCTTGCTGCTGCTTGCCATGCGCGTGCTGCAGGGCGCAGCCATCGGCGGCGAAATGCCCGGCGCCTGGGTGTTTGTGGCCGAACATGTGCCGCCGCACCGCTACGGCCTGGGCGTGGGCACGCTGACGGCGGGCATCACCGGCGGCATCCTGCTGGGCTCGCTGGTGGCGGTGGGCATCAACACCCATTACAGCCCGGCCGACGTGGCCGATTTCGCCTGGCGCATCCCCTTCATTTTGGGTGGCGTGTTCGGCTTGGTGTCGGTGTATCTGCGCCGCTTTCTGCACGAGACGCCAGTGTTCCAGCAGCTGGCACAGCGCCGACAGGTGGCGCGCGAACTGCCCCTGAAGACGATTCTGCGCGAGCACCGCGCGGCTTGCTTGCTGGTTGGCGGCCTGACCTGGGTGCTGTCGGCCGCGATTGTGGTGGTGGTGCTGATCACGCCCAACTACCTGCAGAAGGTGCACGGCATCGCCCCCGCGCTGGCGCTGGAAGCCAATGCCGTGGCCACGCTGATGCTGACCCTGGGCTGCGTGCTGATGGGATGGGCTTGCGACCGCATCGGCACCCGGGCGGTGATGCTGATCGGTTTTGGCGGCCTGCTGCTCACCTCCTACCTGTTCTATACCGGGCTGCCGGGCACGCCCGCGTCGCTGGTCTGGAGCTACGGCCTGGTGGGCTTCTTCGTCGGCGTGATCGCCACCGTGCCCATCGTCGGGGTGCGTGCGTTTCCGGCTGCGGTGCGCTTCACCGGCCTGTCCTTTGCATACAACATGTCGTATGCGATCTTTGGCGGCATGACACCCATCGTGCTGACCCTGTGGCTGCAAAAAGACCCACTGGCCCCGGCCTACTACGTGGGCGGGCTGGCTGTGCTGGGCATGCTGCTGGCGCTGGTGCCACTGTCGAGCCGGGGTTTCGTCGCGCGCAAAGCTTGAGACAATGCGGAGATGACCACCTCTCGCCTGGAACTGCTGCAAGCCTTTGACACCCTGCTGGAGCCCGGGCGCTTCAAGGACTACGGGCCGAATGGCCTGCAGGTCGAAGGCAAGTCCGAGGTGCGCAAAATCGTCTCGGGCGTCACCGCCAGCCTGGCTTTGATCGAGGCGGCGGTGGCCGCAGAAGCCGATGCCATCTTTGTGCACCACGGCCTGTTCTGGCGTGGTCAGTCGGGTACCGTCACCGGCTGGATGAAGCAGCGCCTGGCCCTGCTGCTGCGCCATGACATCAATCTGTATGCCTACCATTTGCCGCTGGACGCGCACCCCACGCTGGGCAATAACGCGCAGCTGGGTCTGCAGTTGGGGCTGGTGGGCACCGGGCAGTTTGGCGACAACGCGCTGGGTTTTCTGGGGCAGCGCGCCGACGGTAGCGGATTTGCTTCGGCGCAAGTCTTGGCTGCGCATGTAGAAAAACAGCTGAATCGGCCTGTGACGCTTATCCCTGGAGCGGGAGCAGCTATTAAAAATATAGCTTGGTGTACCGGCGGCGCACAGGGCTACTTTGAAGCTGCGATCGCCGCGGGTGCCGATGTCTTCATCACCGGCGAGATTTCCGAACCGCAAGCCCATTACGCCCGCGAGTGCGGCGTGGCCTTCATCGCCTGCGGCCACCATGCAAGCGAGCGCTATGGCGCGCCGGCTGTCGCTGCCCACGTGGCCGCGCAGTTGGGGGTGGAACACCTGTTCATCGACATAGACAACCCCGCATGATGAAACCCATCGCTATCACCTTGGGTGATCCCGCCGGGATCGGCCCGGAAACTATCGCCAAGGCCTTTCGCGACGCGCCGGATGCCACGCAGGGCTGCTTTGTCGCTGGCGATGTTGGCACGGTGCGCCGCGCGGCCCAACTGCTTGGGCAGCCGGGGCTGCCGGTGGCTTTGATAGGTGCGCCGGCCGAGGTCTGGGCCGTGCCGCCGCGTTGCATTCCAGTGCTACAAATAACAGAGCTGCTTGCGCCCGTGCCCTATGGCGAAATCAATGCTTTGGCGGGCAAGGTGGCGGCCGATTGCGTACTCTGGGCCAGCCGTGCCGCATTGCGCGGCGAGATTGCCGCACTGGTGACCGCGCCGCTGCACAAGGAGGCGCTGGCAGCCGCCGGCCTGCCATACCCCGGCCATACCGAGCTGTTGCAGTTTGAGTCGGCCGCGCACCTGGGCAAGCCGCTGGCTGAGGTGCCGGTGCGCATGATGCTGGCCAACGACGAGCTTCGCACCGTGCTGGTCAGTATCCACATGTCGCTGCGCAATGCCATCGAAGCCGTGACTTACGACAATGTGCTGCAGACCCTGCGCATCACCCACCGCTCAGTCGGGGCTGCGCTGGGCCGGGCGCCGCGCATAGGTGTGGCCGGGCTGAATCCGCATGCGGGCGAGGGCGGTCTGTTTGGCTTTGAGGAAATCGACACCATCATCCCCGCCATCCAGGCGGCGCAAGCCGAGGGTTTGGACGTGCACGGCCCGTATGCGCCCGACACGGTGTTCATGCGGGCCCGGGCCAAGCCCGGCCAGGCAGGCGAGTTCGACGTGGTGGTGGCGATGTACCACGACCAGGGACTGATTCCGGTGAAATACCTGGGGGTTGAGCAGGGCGTGAACGTCACCCTGGGCCTGCCGCTGGTGCGTACCAGCCCTGACCACGGCACGGCGTTCGACATTGCCGGCACCGGTGTGGCCGATGCCTCCAGCCTGGTGGCGGCGATCCGCATGGCCCGGCGGCTCAGCCAGGTTTAGATGTAAAAAAGCCCTCTGGCGCAAGCACAGAGGGCGGTAAATGCTATGAATATCGTAGCGTTACTTTTGCAGACTGTCGCGGATCTGGCGCAGCAGCAGCACGTCTTCGGGAATCACTGGTGCGGCTTCGGGAGCGGCGGGGGCTTCTTTCTTCAGGCGGTTGATCTGCTTGACCATCAGGAAGATGATGAAAGCCAGAATCGCGAAGTTCACCGCCACGGTGATGAAGTTGCCATAGGCAAACACCGGTACGCCGGCTTTCTTCAGGTCGGCCAGCGCGGTGCCGGTGCCAGCTGGCACGTTACCCAACACGATGTAGAGGCTGGAGAAGTCGAGCTTGCCAAACACCATGCCGACCACCGGCATGATCAGGTCGGCCACCACCGAATCGACGATCTTGCCAAACGCACCGCCGATGATGACGCCTACAGCGAGGTCGATCACGTTGCCCTTTACGGCAAATTCTTTGAACTCTTTCATCATGCTCATGGGTTTGTCCTTGTTGTTAAACGGTGGATTGTATTATCCACAAAATCATTGTGGTTCTTCGCTTAAAGTGTTGCTGGCGCGTTAAGTTGGGCTATAGCGCTCAGCTACAATCGTCGGTTGACCCCAAACGAGTGATGATTTTGAGGACCCCCATGAGTGACACCCCAGTCGACACCAGCAAGCGAACGTGGTTGATCGCATCCGGTTGTGCCGGTGCAGTGGGTGGCGTAGCTACCGCCATCCCTTTCGTGAGTACGTTTCAGCCTTCAGAGCGTGCAAAAGCCGCCGGCGCAGCGGTAGAGGCCGACATTTCGGGGCTCAAGCCGGGCGAAAAAATGACCGTGGAGTGGCGTGGCAAGCCTGTGTGGATCTTGCGTCGCACTCCCGAGCAAGTTGCCGAGCTGCCCAAGCTGGATGCTCAATTGGCTGACCCAAAATCGTTGCGCAATCCTTCCGAGTTCACACCGGAATACGCCCGCAACGAAGGTCGGTCCATCAAGCCCGAGTTTCTGGTGGTGGTCGGCATTTGCACCCATCTGGGCTGCTCGCCGTCAGACAAGTTCACGCCAGGCCCCCAGCCTTCGCTGCCGAACGACTGGGAGGGGGGGTTCCTGTGCCCTTGCCACGGCTCGACCTTCGACATGGCTGGCCGTGTGTTCAAGAACAAACCCGCTCCCGACAACCTTCCGGTGCCGCCGCACATGTATCTCTCGGATACCCGGTTGCTGATCGGCGAAGACAAGAAGGCTTGAGGGACATATGGCTACATTCAAAGAAATCTCCCCCAACGCCAGTGCTCCCGAAAAGCTGTTGAACTGGGTAGACAACCGTTTCCCGGCCAGCAAGCTCTTCAAAGAGCACATGTCGGAGTACTACGCACCCAAGAACTTCAACTTCTGGTACGTCTTCGGTTCGCTGGCCTTGCTGGTGTTGGTGCTGCAAATTGTCACCGGCATCTTCCTGGTGATGCACTACAAGCCCGACTCGAACCTGGCCTTCGCCTCGGTCGAGTACATCATGCGCGACGTGCCCTGGGGTTGGCTGATCCGCTACATGCACTCTACCGGCGCTTCGGCGTTCTTTGTGGTGGTGTATTTGCACATGTTCCGTGGCCTGTTGTACGGCTCGTACCGCAAGCCGCGTGAGTTGGTCTGGGTGTTCGGCTGTGCGATCTTCTTGTGCCTGATGGCCGAGGCTTTCATGGGCTACCTGCTGCCCTGGGGCCAGATGAGCTACTGGGGCGCGCAGGTGATCGTGAACTTGTTCTCGGCGATTCCTTTTGTTGGGCCTGATCTGGCTTTGCTGATCCGCGGAGACTACGTGGTCGGCGATGCGACTCTTAACCGCTTCTTCAGCTTTCACGTGATCGCCGTGCCGCTGGTGTTGCTGGGGCTGGTGGCGGCGCACATTATTGCGCTGCACGAAGTCGGCTCGAACAACCCCGATGGCGTGGAAATCAAGGGCCCGAATGCTCCCAAGGATGCAGAAGGCCATCCTCTGGACGGCGTTCCGTTCCATCCTTACTACTCGGTGCACGACATCTTTGCTGTCAGCGTGTTCCTGATGGTGTTTACCGCCATCATCTTCTTCGCCCCCGAGTTTGGCGGCTACTTTCTGGAGTACAACAACTTCATTCCCGCTGACTCGCTGAAGACACCGCTGCACATTGCGCCGGTCTGGTACTTCACGCCGTTCTACTCGATGCTGCGGGCCATCACCAGCGAGATGATGTATGCGCTGATTGCGTGCGTGGTCGGTGCTGCGGCGCTGGGTGTTTTTAAGTTCAAGCTGCCGGTGTTCGTCAAGGCCATCATCGTGGCTGTGGCTGCAGTCGTGGTTGCGATGATGCTGAGCATCGACGCCAAGTTCTGGGGCGTGGTTGCCATGGGCGGCGCAGTGGTGATTCTGTTCTTCCTGCCCTGGTTGGATAACAGCCCGGTCAAGTCGATCCGCTACCGTCCAAGCTGGCACAAATACGTGTACGCCGTATTCGTCATCGACTTTCTGGTGTTGGGTTACCTGGGTGTGCAGCCGCCATCGCCGATTGGTGAACGCGTGTCGCAGATCGGTACGCTGTTCTATTTTGGCTTCTTCCTGTTGATGCCGTGGTGGAGCGCCTTGGGTACGCCCAAGTCTGTACCTAGCCGCGTGACTTTTGCTGCGCACTAAGCGGAAGAGACTCAGAATGAAAAAAATTATCCTCGGTGTACTCGCTGCGTTGACTTTGTTCTTGGGATCTACCACAGCCGTTCACGCGTCTGGTGGTGACGAAATTGCATGGGACAAAGCACCTAACAAGACCAACGATTTGGCGGCCCTGCAAAACGGAGCCAAGTTGTTCGTTAATTACTGCCTGAGCTGCCATTCGGCGGCCTTCATGCGCTACAACCGCCTGCGGGATATCGGCTTGACCGAACAGCAGATCAAGGACAACCTGTTGTTCGCCACCGATAAGGTGGGCGACACCATGAAGGCCTCTATCGATCCCAAGCAGGCCAAAGACTGGTTTGGTGCCAATCCGCCGGATCTGACCCTGATCACCCGTTCGCGTTCAGGCCACGGCGGCACCGGCGCCGATTACCTGTACACCTACCTGCGCAGTTACTACCCCGATGAAACCAAGCCGACCGGCTGGAACAATCTCGTGTTTCCCAATGTAGGCATGCCGCATGTGCTGTGGGAGCTGCAAGGCAACCGCAAGCCGGTGTATGCCGCGGTGGAAGAGCATGGCCATGAGGTCAAGGTTTTCAAGGGCTGGGAGCAGGTAAGCCCTGGTACCCTGACACCGCTGCAATACGAGCAGGCGGTGGGTGATCTGGTGAGCTATGTCCAGTGGATGGGGGAGCCGGCCCAAAATACCCGCGTGCGCGTCGGTGTATGGGTGCTGCTGTTCTTGTTGGTGTTTACTTTCTTTGCGTGGCGTTTGAATGCGGCGTTCTGGAAAGACGTCAAGTAAGCCCCATATACATAGCCGATGGCCCGGGCAAGCTGCCCGGGATTTACAGAGTGGGCTTGCGCACGATGCATCCCACTCTTTTTGATTTTTAGGAGCCCTTGCCATGATGGTGTTGTACTCAGGAACGACCTGCCCTTTTTCCCACCGCTGCCGCTTTGTATTGTTCGAAAAAGGCATGGACTTTGAGATCCGTGATGTGGATCTTTACAACAAGCCCGAAGACATCAATGTCATGAACCCTTACGGCCAGGTTCCTATCCTGGTGGAGCGGGATCTGATTCTGTATGAGTCCAACATCATCAACGAGTACATCGACGAGCGCTTTCCGCATCCCCAGCTGATGCCCGGCGACCCGGTGGACCGTGCGCGCGTGCGCCTGTTCTTGCTCAACTTCGAGAAAGAGCTGTTTGTGCATGTTGGTTTGCTGGAGTCGCGTGCTTCCAAAGGCAACGAGAAAGCCCTGGAAAAAGCCCGCGCCCATATTCGCGACCGCCTGACCCAACTGGCCCCCGTTTTCTTGAAGAACAAGTACATGCTGGGTGAGAACTTCTCGATGCTCGACGTGGCGATTGCGCCGTTGTTGTGGCGCCTGGATTTCTACGGCATCGACCTGAGCAAGAACGCCGCACCGCTGCTGAAGTATGCCGAGCGTATTTTCTCGCGTCCCGCCTATATTGAAGCGTTGACCCCGTCTGAAAAAGTGATGCGCAAGTAAGTCGGAGCTACCGTTGTCAATCATGCAAGCCCTGGACTCGACCTCCACCCGCCCCTATCTGATCCGTGCGCTCTATGAGTGGTGTACGGACAATGGTTTAACACCTTATGTGGCGGTGCTGGTGGACGATTCCGTGCAAGTCCCACGCGAATATGTGAAGGACGGGGAGATCGTTCTCAATATCAGTTTTGATGCGACCAGTTCGCTCAAGCTGGGTAACGATTTCATCGAATTCAAAGCACGTTTCGCGGGCACCCCGCGTGAAATTCTGGTGCCGATTGGGCGGGTCATTGCCATCTATGCGCGTGAGAACGGGCAAGGCATGGCCTTCCCATCGCCGGTGCTTTCCGCGCCAGCCGATGAGCCTGCCAAACCCGTGGCTGCGGCACCGATGACCGATGCGGCATCGCCCCGGATTGTGCAGTTGTCACCGGTTGAAAGCAGTGATGAAGAACCGCCGGAGCCACCACGCCCGGCTGCCGGGCCCCGCCCTGCGCTGAAACGGGTAAAGTAAAAAATCGGGGCGCTCAAAATCCGCCCATCGATTCAGTAAAATACGTTTTTCGCCGATTTAGCTCAGTTGGTAGAGCAACCGCCTTGTAAGCGGTAGGTCGTCAGTTCGATTCCGACAATCGGCACCATTCATTACGTCTTCGCCTTCATTTGCACTTTGAGGCGTATGGCCGTTACGTCCCATCCTTTGCTGCGCAAATGCGCGAGGAGCGCGGGCGATAGCTGTCGCAGCTTGGCCGATACGGCATTGCTGTTGACCAACAAACACCAACTGCTTCCCTCAATCGGTCCTGCCTTGATGGCCGACCACAAAGCTTCGGGCATAAGGCCCTTGACGGCTTTGAGCCGGTCGTTGGACTCTTGCGCCAAGGCCGTGAGCCGCGCCAAGGTCGGCGAATCGGCTGCAGCTTGCAGGAGAGTGAAAGATTGGTTGCGGAGACGCATAGCCTTGGATTATCACAGCCGTTGTGTTCGGCAGTGGCCTGATGGCGCGGTTTTGGGCGCTCGCTGGCAGATGGGTAAAATCCGTCGGCTATGGATTGCAAACTGGGCCCCTATGGGTTGACTTTTGCTGTCAAAGCCTCATCTGACTCCAAGCTAATTTAGGGATTTCGATCGCCATGCCGCTGTTTTGCTGCGGTGGCGGTCTCGCATTCATGACCACCAACTTTTTGACCAAAATTTTCGGCAGCCGTAACCAACGCCTGCTGAAACAGTACCGCAAGACCCTCGAAGTCATCAATGCGCTGGAGCCGCAGTTTGAAAAACTGTCTGATGAGGCCTTGCGTGAAAAGACCTTGTCTTTTAAAGAGCGGGTGGCTGGAGGTGAATCGCTGGATGCCATCTTGCCGGAGGCATTTGCACTGGTGCGCGAGGGCTCCAAACGTATCATGAAGATGCGTCATTTCGATGTGCAGATGCTGGGTGGCATGTCGCTGCATAACGGCAAGATTTCGGAAATGCGTACCGGTGAGGGTAAGACCTTGACCGCCACCTTGCCGGTGTATTTAAACGCCTTGTCCGGCAAGGGGGTGCATGTCGTTACGGTCAACGATTATCTCGCTAACCGCGATGCGCGTTGGATGGAGCGGCTTTACAACTTCCTGGGCCTTACCGTCGGTGTCAATCTGCCGAACATGCCGCGCGAGGAAAAGCAGGCCGCCTACGCTGCCGACATCACTTACGGTACCAACAACGAATTCGGCTTCGACTATTTGCGTGACAACATGGTCTACGAGGTACGGGACCGGGTCCAGCGCGGCCTGAACTACGCCATCGTCGACGAAGTGGACTCGATCCTGATCGATGAGGCCCGCACGCCGCTGATCATCAGCGGTCAGGCCGAAGACCACACGGCGATGTATATCGCCATCAACAAGATCATTCCGTTCCTGACCCGCCAGGAAGGCGAGGCCGATCCCCGTACCGGGGAGGGGGTGACCAAGCCCGGTGACTTCACGCTAGACGAGAAATCGCACCAGGTGTTCCTGACCGAAGACGGCCATGAGAACGCCGAGCGCATTCTGACCGAGCAGGGCTTGCTGCCCGCAGGCGCATCGCTGTACGACCCGGCCAACATCACCTTGATGCACCACCTGTACGCGGCTCTGCGTGCCAACCATCTGTACCACCGGGATCAGCATTACGTGGTGCAGAACGGTGAGATTGTCATCGTTGACGAATTCACTGGCCGCCTGATGTCGGGCCGCCGTTGGAGCGAAGGCTTGCACCAGTCGGTTGAAGCCAAGGAAGGCGTGGCCATCCAGGCCGAGAACCAGACGCTGGCATCCATCACCTTTCAGAACTATTTCCGCCTGTATGGCCGCTTGTCGGGCATGACCGGTACGGCTGATACCGAGGCCTACGAATTCCAGGAAATCTACGGCCTGGAAACGGTGGTGATTCCGCCCAACCGTGTGAGCCGCCGCGAAGACCAACTGGACCGCGTCTACAAAACCACGCGTGAAAAATACGAAGCAGCGATCAAGGACATCCGCGAATGCTACGAGCGCGGCCAGCCCGTGCTGGTGGGCACGACATCGATCGAAAACTCTGAAATCATCGACCGTTTGCTGAACGATGCCAAGCTGCCGCACCAGGTACTCAACGCCAAGCAGCACGCTCGCGAAGCCGACATCGTGGCCCAGGCCGGTCGCCCCAAGATGATCACCATCGCCACCAACATGGCCGGTCGCGGTACCGACATCGTGTTGGGCGGCAACCTGGAAATGGCGATCAAAGCGGTTGAAGCCAACCCAGCGCTCGACGATGCAGCCAAGGCTGCCGAGGTTGAGCGGGTGCGTGCGCAATGGACCACCGACCACGAAGCGGTAAAGGCACTCGGGGGCCTGCGCATCATCGCCACCGAGCGCCATGAATCGCGCCGTATCGACAACCAGCTGCGTGGCCGGTCCGGCCGCCAGGGTGACCCCGGCTCTTCGCGCTTTTACCTGAGCCTGGATGATCCGCTGATGCGCATCTTCGCGGGTGACCGCGTCAAGTCCATCATGGACCGGCTCAAGATGCCCGATGGTGAGGCGATTGAAGCCGGCATCGTGACCCGCAGCATCGAGAGCGCCCAGCGCAAGGTCGAAGCGCGCAATTTTGATGTGCGCAAGCAATTGCTGGAATATGACGACGTATCCAACGACCAGCGCAAGGTGATCTACCAGCAGCGCAACGAGATTCTGGACGCTGCCGACCTGACGGCCCAGATCGCTTCCCTGCGCGAAGGCTGCGTGGATGATCTGGTGCGCCAGTTTGTGCCCACCGAGTCGGTGGAAGAACAGTGGGACATCGCCGGGCTGGAGAAAGCCATGTTCGACGAATGGCAGCTGGACGTGCCCCTGCGTGCCCAACTGGAGTCTGCCAGCGCGATTACCGACGAAGACATCCTGGAAAAAGTGTTGGCGGCTGCAAACGCCTCGTTCATCGCCAAGGTGGAGCAGGTCGGCGGTGACAACTTCACCCAGTTCGAGCGCATGGTCTTGCTGCAAAGCATAGACACCCATTGGCGCGAACACCTGAGCGCGCTGGACTATCTGCGCCAAGGTATTCATTTGCGTGGCTATGCGCAGAAACAGCCTAAGCAGGAATACAAGCGCGAAGCCTTCGAGCTGTTTGGTCAGTTGCTGGACGCCGTAAAGAACGACGTCACCAAGGTGCTGATGACCGTCAAGGTGCAGTCCAGCGAGCAACTCGGAGAAGCTGCTGAAGCCATGGAAGACCGGGCGGAAAGCATTGCCAACGTGACCTACACCGCGCCTACCGAGACCGGCGAAGTGGAAACCCGTGTCGATGCCGGATCTACGCGTCCGTCCGCTGCAGGCAATATCCCGCGTGTGGGCCGCAACGATCCTTGCCCCTGTGGCAGTGGTAACAAATACAAGCTGTGTCACGGCAAACTGGCCTAATACGCAGCGTATCGGCACTACGGGCTTCGGCCCGTTTTTTGATTCATTTTTCTACGCTTCCAACATCTTTTTGAAAGCCCACCATGCCCGTCAACCTGTCTGCCCCTGATCCCGCTGGCCTGCGTCCCGTCCCCGGTGTACTGCTGGGTATTACCGAAGCTGGCGTGCGCAAAGCCAACCGTAAGGATGTAACTGTGGTGCTGCTGGAAGAGGGTGCCTCGGTGGCCGGCGTATTTACCCAGAACCGTTTCTGCGCTGCCCCGGTGCAGATCTGCCGGGACCATTTGGAGCGCGGCCTGGGCATCCGGGCGATTCTGGTGAATACCGGTAACGCCAATGCCGGCACCGGCGACGACGGCCTGATGCGCGCTAAATCGACCTGTATTGCCCTGGCCCAGCATCTGGATCTGGCGCCCGAGCAGGTTTTGCCGTTCTCTACCGGCGTGATCATGGAAACCCTGCCGCACGACCGCATCAATGCCGGTCTGCCCGCAGCGCTGGCCGACGCCCGCGCCGATAACTGGGGTCGCGCCGCAGAGGCCATCATGACCACCGACACCATCGCCAAGGCCTTCAGCACCCAGGTGCAGATTGGCGGCGTGACGGTCACCGTCACCGGCATCAGCAAAGGCGCGGGCATGATCCGCCCGAACATGGCGACCATGCTGGGTTTCATGGCCACCGACGCTTGCGTCGACCAGTCCCTGCTGGCGCAACTGGCCAAAGACCTGGCCGATGCCTCGTTCAACCGTATCACCATCGACGGCGACACCTCGACCAATGACTCGTTTGTGGTGATTGCCACCAACAAGGCTGCGCACGCGCCCATTACTTCTATGGACAGCGCCGACGGCCGCGTGTTGAAGGCGGCGATGCAGCAAGTCGCCGAGCAACTGGCCCAGGCCATCGTGCGCGACGGTGAAGGCGCAACCAAGTTCATCACTGTGCGGGTGGAAGGCGGCAAGACTGCCGAGGAATGCCGCTTGGCGGCCTACGCCATCGCCCATTCACCGCTGGTCAAAACTGCCTTCTTCGCCAGCGACCCGAATCTGGGCCGGATTCTGGCGGCGGTCGGATATGCCGGCATCACCGACTTGGACCAGACCACGATAGACCTTTTCCTGGACGATGTGCATGTGGTCGTCAATGGCGGTCGCAATCCCAGCTACCGCGAGGAAGATGGTCAGCGTGTGATGAAGCAAAGCGAGATCACCGTGCGCGTCGGTTTGGGCCGGGGTACGGCGGCAGACACAGTGTGGACCTGTGATTTCAGCCACGAATACGTGACCATCAATGCCGATTACCGATCATGAATGTGAAGTTTGAACGCCTGATCGACCGCGCCGAGCAGCTGATGCAGCGCATCGAGGCTGCGTTGCCGCAGCCCGTGTCCGCACCCGACTGGGATGCGGCCATCGCCTACCGCTACCGCCGCCGCGGCAATGGCCACGGCGTGCTGGAGCCGGTGCGCCACATCGGCAGCATGGCGCTCAGCGACCTGAAAGAGATCGACCTCCAGAAGGGGAAGATCCAGCGCAACACCTTGCAGTTTGTCGAAGGCAAACCGGCCAACAATGTGCTGCTGACCGGCGCCCGCGGTACCGGCAAGTCCTCGCTGATCAAGGCCTGCCTGAATACCTATGCCGACCAGGGCCTGCGCCTGATCGAGGTCGACAAGGGCGACCTGACCGATTTGCCCGACATCGTGGACGTTGTGGCCGACCGGCCCGAGAAATTCATCGTCTTCTGCGACGACCTGAGCTTTGAAGATGGCGAGCCCGGTTACAAGGCCCTGAAGTCCATCCTCGACGGTTCGGTGGCGGCCTCCACGCCGAATGTGCTGATTTACGCCACCAGCAACCGGCGCCATCTGCTGCCCGAGTACATGAAGGAAAACCTGACCTACACCCATACCGAGGACGGCGAAGTGCATCCGGGCGAAGTGGTGGAGGAGAAGATTTCCCTGTCCGAGCGTTTTGGCCTGTGGGTTAGCTTCTACCCCTTTAGCCAGGACGAATATTTGGCCATCGTGGCCCAGTGGCTGCAGTCGTTTGGCGTGGCTGCGCCGGCGATTCAAGCCGCGCGTGCCGAGTCCTTGGTCTGGGCGCTGGAGCGTGGCTCGCGCAGCGGCCGTGTGGCCTACCAGTTTGCGCGCGACTACGCGGGTCAGCATGCCGCTAAGGCACCTTCAGCATGAGCGTCCAGCCCTTGGTGGCCGATGCCGACCGCCCCCGCGAAGGCGGGCCGGACCGGGCTATGGTGGACGTGGCGGTGGGTGTGCTGATGCAAGCCAACGGTGACTTCCTGGTGACCTCGCGGCCCGAGGGCAAGGTGTATGCGGGCTACTGGGAGTTCCCCGGCGGCAAGCTCGAAGCGGGCGAAACGGTGGAACAGGCGCTGCGCCGCGAGCTGATGGAAGAGCTGGGTATCACCATCGGTGCCGCCCATCCGTGGAAGGTCGAGCTGGTCGACTATCCGCATGCGCTGGTGCGCCTGCATTTCTGCAAGGTGTTTGACTGGACCGGTGTGCTGGAAATGCGTGAAGGCCAGACCAGTGCCTGGCAATCGCTTCCGCTACAGGTAGCGCCAGTACTACCTGGTACCGTGCCTGTGCTGGGCTGGTTGGCAGACGAGCGTGATTTTTCGGGTGCTACATATTCTGTAGCTTGATGCGCAGGTGTTACCGGCGCTAGCGCCCGATTTCTTATAAATCTATTGCAGCCGGGCATCGCCGAAGACGATGTCGTCCGGCGGCGCGTCGGCCGGCAGGCTGAAGCTTGCGCTGGCCCAGGCACCAAAGTCCACGTTTTTACAGCGCTCGCTGCAGAACGGCCGGTACGCATTACTGGCTGCATACAGGCTTTTGCCTTTGCAGGTGGGGCAGACGACCCATTTTTTGGGAAGAGCGGCGGTGGTGTCAGTCATGCTCATGCACACAATGTCAGTTCAAACGAAGCATCTTCGCTGCAGGCATGCAGGCGGTCGTCGGCTTCGTGGCGCATCATGCGTACCGAGACCATCAAACGATTGCCGCTGATCTCGGGTATCAGTCCCAGCTCGGGATCGATGCGCAGGCGCAGTAGCTGGTAGGTACGGCCTTGAGGCAAGTTCTGCTGGAACTGGCCGGCTACGGCAATCACTTTTTGCGGGGCCCCCGAATCGCGCAGCATCTTCAGCAGGTGGTGGATGGACTCGGCCAGCGGAGCCAGGGTGGATGCCCAGTGCTCGATGGCGCTGCGGCGCACCGTTGCGGGCTTATGCTGCCACGCAAAATACGCGGGCAGATCGAAGCCACAGGTACCGCCGGGAATGCTGACACGGCTGCGCAAGCCCATCAGCCAGTCGTTTTCGGTAAGTGCATGGCCTGCCTTGCCCGGTTGTTCATGCAACGCGGTGTAGCAACGGTCCAGCTGGGCGATCACGTCATCCAGCACTTCTTCGGCGATGGAGGGGTTGCCGCGGTAGCCGTTGAGGATGGTTTTTTGTTTTTCCAGATCCCGCATCACGTCCGATTTGAGGTCGGCACGGGCCGCTACGTCCATGATTTCAAAGATGGTCGTCAGCGCGTAATGGTGGTCCAGCGCGTGTTCTCTGGGCACCAACTCGCCCAAGCGCCGAAACAGATGCTCCAGCCGCAAGTAGGTGCGGATACGTTCGTTAAATGGGTATTCGTAGAGGATCACGCTGTTTTTCCAGTGGCGGCATCATAGCCCGAAGTGGGGGGCGATTTGGTGGACCTCGGTGCGCAGCTGGTCCAGCGTCAGGCCGTCGTTGAAGATCACCCGGTCGGCAATTGCGAGCCGTTCGGCGCGGCTGGCCTGGGTCTGGATCACCTTGCGTACGGTGGCTTCATCCAGACCGTTGCGCGCCAGCACCCGGGTGACTTGGGTGTCCACCAAGCAGTCCACGACCAGTATCTGGTCCAGCCGATGGCGCCAGTGTCCCGACTCAACCAGCAGGGGAATATCGAACACCACACAGCGGGCGCCCGCGGCCTGGGCGGCGTGGAACTGGGCTTCAATCGCCTGGCCTACCAGAGGGTGGACAATGGCTTCCAAGCGTTTTTTGGCATCGGGTTCCGAGAAGGCCAGCGCCCGCATCCGGTCGCGGTCCATGGCCCCGTCTGGCGTTATGAACTGTGTGCCAAAAGCGGTTCGGATGGCTTCGATGGCGGAGCCTCCAGCGGCCGTGGCGGCGCGTGAAATCGCATCGGCATCGATGACCGTAGCGCCCAGGTCTTGCAGCATCTGAGCGACCATACTCTTACCGCTGCCGATGCCACCGGTGAGCCCGATCCGAAGGCACGGTTGCATACTTTTACAAACCAATAGCGTGCAGGATGGCGTTGGGTCCGAAGACCATGGCGGTCAGGCCCGCTCCGGCCAGAAATGGACCGAAGGGGATATAGCCTCCCTCGCGCAGGCCAGAGCTGAACTTCATGGCGATGCCTACTACCGCGCCAATCACCGAGGCCATCAGAATCATGGGTACCAGGGCTTCCCAGCCAAACCAGGCGCCTAGCGCCGCGAACAGCTTGAAGTCGCCATAGCCCATGCCTTCCTTGCCGGTCAGCAGTTTGAAAGCCCAGTAAATAGTCCACAAGGACATGTAGCCGGCGACGCAGCCCCACAAGGCTGCAAACAGTGGAACCGAGGTCCAGTGCAATGCCGATCCGATCAGCCCGGCCCAAAGCAGCGGCAGGGTGATGTCGTCGGGAAGCAGAGTGGTGTCCCAGTCGATGAGTGCCAGCGTCAGCAGCGCCGCGGCAAAGCCACACCAGGCCAGTCCGGCGGCGGTGGGCCCCCATTGCCATAAGCAGAAGAAAAACAGTGCGCCAGTCGCCAGTTCAACAGCCGGATAGCGGGGGCTGATTTTGGCGCTGCACGCTGAGCATTTACCGCTCAAGAACAGGTAGCTGATGACCGGAATATTTTCAAACCAGCGTATCTGGTGCCCACAGTGCGGGCAGCGTGAACGCGGCAGCAGTAGATTGAATGGCTCTGCTGCTGCCGCCTCGGTGCCCTGCATTTCCGCGTATTCGGCCGCCCATTGCCGCTCCATCATCTTCGGCAGGCGGTGCACCACCACATTCAGAAAACTGCCGAGCATTAGACCGAAAAGACCACCCAGTAGGGCCACCATCCACTGCAGTTCCGGCATCAGACGACTTGGCCCAGTTTGAAGATAGGCAGGTACATGGAGACCACGATACCCCCGATCAAGGTGCCCAGGAACACGATGATGATGGGCTCCATCAGGCTGGAAAGGCCCGCCACCATGTCGTCCACCTCGGCTTCGTAGAAGTCTGCCGCCTTGCCCAGCATATGGTCGATGGAGCCGGATTCTTCGCCGATGGAGCACATTTGAAGCACCATCGAGGGGAAGATTTTGGCGTTGGTCATCGCCGTCGTGAGGCTGGTGCCTGTGGAGACTTCCTGCTGGATCTTCTCAGTCGCGATTTGAAACACTGAGTTGCCTGAGGCCCCACCTACAGAATCCAGCGCTTCGACCAATGGAACACCAGCAGCAAACATGGTGGACAGGGTGCGGGTCCAACGGGCAATACATGATTTCTCTACCAATGCGCCGAACACCGGTAGCTTGAGCATGATCCGGTCCATCACTTGCTGCATCTTGACGTTGCGCTGCCAAGCTTGCATGAAGAAGTAAAAGCCGGCACCGATGCCGCCGAAGATAAGCCACCAATAGCTCACGAATACTTCACTGATAGCCATCACAAACAACGTGGGGGCGGGCAGGTCGGCACCGAAGCTGCTGAATACCTCCTTGAATGCAGGAATCACGAAAATCATGATCACCGCCACCACCACAAACGCCACCACCACCACCGAAGCAGGGTACATCAGCGCTGATTTGATCTTGGATTTGATCGCCTCGGTTTTCTCCATATAGACCGCCAGCCGGTCCAGCAGGGCTTCCAGAATACCGGCTGCCTCGCCGGCTTCAACCAGGTTGCAGTACAAGCTGTCGAAGTACAACGGGAACTTGCGAAACGCCGCGCTCAGCGAGCTGCCGGTTTCCACGTCCTGGCGAATATCGTTCAGTAGCTTGGTCACGCTGGCGTTGGCATTGCCGCGTCCCACGATGTCAAAGGCTTGCAGCAGGGGCACGCCGGCTTTCATCATGGTGGCCAGCTGGCGGGTGAAGATGGCGATGTCCTTGGGCTTGATGCTTTTGCCCGAGCGCATGCGGCGCTTCTTGATCTTGGTCGGGAACACACCCTGGCGACGCAAGGACGCCTGGACCTGGTTTTCACCCGCAGCACGGGTTTCGCCGCGGACCTGTTTGCCATTGCGGTCCTTGCCTTCCCATTCGAAGACAAACTCTTTAACGTCTCTGGGCGATGCAGTTGCCATGGAATGCCTTGTACGTCCGTCGTGGTCTATTCATTGCTCACGGCGAGCACTTCTTCCAGCGAGGTCAACCCTAGCTTGACTTTGTGCAAACCGGCCTGGCGCAGAGTGCGCACGCCTTCGATCCTGGCTTGTTCGGCAATATTCATGGCACTGCCGTCGCGCAGGATGATGCGCTGGATTTCGTCTGAAATCGGCATAACCTGGTAGATACCGACCCGGCCTTTGTAGCCGTTATTACAGGCATTGCAGCCTATAGGGCCATAGGGTTTCCAGGAGCCATTCAGTTCTTCGGCTCCAAAGCCGGACTCCAGCAGAGTTTTCTGTGGTATCTCAATATGGGCCTTGCACACCGGGCACAAGCGCCGCGCCAAGCGCTGGGCAGTGATCAGGATCACGCTGGAAGCGATATTGAACGGAGCGATACCCATGTTGCGCATCCGCGTTAACGTGGTGGGGGCATCGTTGGTGTGCAGTGTGGACAGCACCAAGTGGCCGGTTTGCGCGGCCTTGATGGAGATATCGGCCGTTTCAAGATCCCGGATTTCGCCGACCATGATGATGTCGGGGTCCTGGCGCAGAAAGGATTTCAGTGCGACAGCAAACGTCAGGCCTGCCTTGTCGTTAACATTAACTTGGTTGACACCTGGCAGGTTGATTTCGGACGGATCTTCTGCCGTTGCGATGTTGACCCCGGGCTTGTTCAGCAGGTTGAGGAAGGTGTAGAGCGACACGGTTTTGCCCGAACCCGTGGGCCCTGTGACCAGCACCATGCCGTAAGGCCGGCCAATCGCATGCATGACCCGTTCTTTTTCTTCGGGCTCGTAGCCCAGCGCGTCAATGCCTAGCTTGGCGCTGCTCGGGTCCAAGATACGGATCACGATTTTTTCGCCAAACAGGGTAGGCAAGGTACTGACGCGGAAGTCGATCACCCGGTCGGGGCCGATCTTGAGTTTCATCTTGCCGTCTTGCGGCACGCGCTTTTCGGAAATATCCAGCCGCGAGATTACCTTTATGCGCGAGGCCAGCTTGTCCTTGATGGCCACCGGTGGCGAGGCGATTTCGCGCAACTCGCCGTCGATTCGGAAGCGCACACGGTAGTTGTGCTCGTAGGGCTCAAAGTGCAAGTCAGAAGCCCGCATGCCGAACGCGTCAAGCAGCATCTTGTGCAGGAACTTGACGACCGGAGCGTCCTCAACCTCGTTCGCATTGATTTCCGCGGCTTCTTCCGGCACACCCATATTGGTGTCGTCGAAGTCAAAATCACCGCCAATGATGTTGCCCATGGCTTCATTGGCAGAAACGGAGTTGGCGTCCACGATCTTGGACAGCTTGTCGTATTCGGCAATGATCCAGTCCACCCCCAGCTGGGTGGAGAACTTGATTTTTTCCGCAGCTTCCTGATCGGACGGGTCGGCGGTGGCAACGATCAGGCGGTTGTTGCGCTTGCTCAGCACCACCACGCGGTAGGCTTGGCAGATCTTGCCGTCCAGCAGGTCTTTGGACAGGCGTTCGCGGTCTACTGCATCAATGTCGAGCAAAGGGGCTGCGAACGCGGTGGACATGGTATGTGCCAGGTCCGATGCAGACACCACGCCCGAGGTCATAAGCTCGGCAATAAAGCTGGTGCGGTTGCTTTGGGCTTTGCGGTAAATGTCCTCTGCCGACTTTTGCCCTAGCTTTCCGGCAGAAATCAAAACCCTTCCCAAGCCGGGAAGCGCTACGGTAGAGGTTTCTTTGGTGAAGGGTTCAACAGCGGCCATAAGCCCAAAATGTAGCAGGTAGCAAAAGGTAACCGGATCATCACCGATTCAGTGGCGGCTGTAAATGGCGCAGCCGCACCTATTCAGGGGCTGCTGCTATCAGATTGGGTGCGGATGAAGCTTTGTAACTCGGTGGGCAGCGCGGCGTTGAGCTCCACACTCGCCCCACTGGTGGGGTGGCTGAACTGCAAACGCCAGGCATGCAGAAACATGCGTTTCAGCCCTTGCTTCACCAAGGCCTTGTTGGCTTCAAAGTCGCCATATTTGTCGTCACCGGCAATCGGAAACCCTTCAGAAGCCAGGTGCACGCGGATCTGGTGGGTCCTGCCGGTCTTGATAGTTACCTCCAGCAGGCTGAAGCCGGCAAAGTGCTGGGCCACCTTCACTAGCGTGAGCGAGCGCATGCCGTCCGGGTCGTCTCGGGCCACCACTTTTACCCGGCGTTCCCCGTTCGCCAGCAGGTACTTGTGCAAAGATTTGTCCAGTACCTTCTTGTTGGCCGGCCAGTGCCCTAGCACCAGGGCTAGATAGGTCTTGCCGGTTTCGCGTTCGCGGAACTGGTCTTGCAGGTTCTTCAGTGCGCTGCGCTTTTTGGCCAGCAGCAGGATACCCGAGGTTTCCCGGTCCAGCCGGTGCACCAGCTCCAGAAACGGCGCATTGGGGCGGGCCATGCGCAACTGTTCGATGACCCCAAAGCTGACACCGCTGCCGCCGTGCACGGCCACACCAGCTGGTTTGTCGATGGCCAGCAAGTGTTCATCTTCCAACAGCACCGGGAATTCGCGCGCGGGGGCTGGAGCGCTGGCCATGGCTTCGGCCTTTTCGGCGACCCGTTCGGAAATTCGGGTCGGCGGCAGCCGCACTACGTCACCACCGGCAACGCGGGTGTCGGCAGCCGCACGCCCTTTGTTGACCCGTACCTCGCCGCTGCGGATGATGCGGTAAACATGGGTTTTGGGCACGCCTTTGAGGTGGCGCATCAGGAAGTTGTCGAGCCGTTGGCCGGCATCGTCGGGGTCCACCGTAATGAATTTGACTTCAGGCATGGGGGGGGGGGTGGTTAGCACCTATAATATTTTTCACCAGCGTCGTGTCGTAAGTGCTTGATTCACCACAGTTTAGAGCACAACACCGACAACGCTGCGAGGTCGATGCCACTCCAGGCTGTCTGCCGCCACGCCGCGCGAACCTAGCGCCGATGGCAGCAAACGCTGATGAGGCGGGCTGACGCGATGGAAATACGGATACGGAATACCCCCAAATTGTCGACCTGTGCCAATACGTTCTACGTAGTGCCCAGGTGGCTCAACGGATCGAAGCGAGAACTCTTGTGCTAATGGTGATGGTTCAAACCTGCTGGCGGTGGCTCATAGCCCCGGTCTTTGGCATGGAACTGCCCCTGGCGCACATCTACTATGCGCGAGTAGCTATAAATTCAATAGCTATTCTGCCCACCACCTTCCTCGCCTTCGTCCCCATACCCCCCCTGTCACCCTGTAAGCCAACGCTTACCTAGTGCAGTCTTGCGGTCATTCCGGTTGTTTCCATGCGTCTGTTCAGGCATCAAAAGGCTCAATTTGGGCCATATTGAATTGAAGAACATTTCTGGACCCTCTGTGGTTCAGTCAAAGGAAACGCACCATGAAACGGATGCTGATTAATGCAACGCAGTCGGAAGAACGTCGGCTAGCGATTGTGGACGGGCAAAAACTGCTCGACTACGAAATTGAAATCGAGGGGCGCGAACAGCGCAAGGGCAATATCTACAAGGCCGTCGTCACCCGCGTCGAGCCTTCGCTGGAAGCCTGTTTCGTCGACTACGGTGAAGACCGCCACGGTTTTCTGCCTTTCAAAGAAATCTCCAAGCAGTATTTCACCCAGGGCGTGCCGGTCAACCAGGCGCGCATCAGCGATGTGATCCGCGAAGGCCAGGAACTGCTGGTCCAGGTCGAAAAAGAAGAACGCGGCAACAAGGGCGCGGCTCTGACGACGTTTGTTTCTCTGGCCGGCCGCTATGTGGTGCTGATGCCGAACAACCCGCGCGGTGGTGGCGTGTCGCGCCGTATCGAAGGCGACGACCGGGCTGAGCTCAAAGAAGCCATGGACCAGCTCGAATACCCGAATGGTTCCAGCATCATTGCCCGCACTGCTGGTATCGGCCGCAGCGCCCCTGAGCTGCAGTGGGACTTGAACTACCTGCTCAAGCTGTGGACCGCCATTGACGGTGCAGGCAAGTCGGGCAAGGGCGCTTTCCTGATTTACCAGGAATCCAGCCTGGTAATCCGCGCCATCCGCGACTATTTCAACAATGACATCGGCGACATCCTGATCGACACCGACGACGTGTACGAGCAGGCCCAGCAGTTCATGGCCCACGTGATGCCTGAGCACGCAGCCCGCGTGAAGCGCTACCGTGACGACGCGCCGTTGTTCAGCCGTTTCCAGATCGAACACCAGATCGAATCGGCTTACGCGCGCACCGTGCAGTTGCCCTCCGGTGGCGCCATCGTGATCGACCACACCGAAGCTCTGGTGTCGGTAGACGTGAACTCGGCGCGCTCGATCCGCGGCGGTGACATCGAGGAAACCGCGACCCGCACCAATCTGGAAGCCGCTGAAGAAGTGGCGCGCCAGATGCGTCTGCGCGACTTGGGCGGCCTGATCGTGATCGACTTTATCGACATGGAAGAAAGCCGTAACCGTCGCGACGTGGAAAACCGCCTGCGCGACGCGCTGCGCCAGGACCGCGCCCGCGTGCAGTTCGGCACCATCAGCAAATTCGGCCTGATGGAAATGAGCCGCCAGCGCCTGCGCCCCGCGCTGTCCGAAGGTGCTTCGATTCCTTGCCCACGCTGCGGTGGCTCTGGCCATATCCGCGATACCGAAAGCTCGGCATTGCAGATCCTGCGCATCATCCAAGAGGAATCGCTGAAGGACAACACTGCTTCGGTGATGTGCCAAGTGCCCGTGGATGTAGCTTCGTTCCTGCTGAATGAAAAGCGCACCGAAATCGCCAAGATCGAACTCAAGCAGCGCATCAACGTGCTGATGGTGCCGAACAAGACGCTGGAAACGCCGAACTACAAGCTGGAACGCCTGAAGCACGACGATCCGCGCCTGGACCACATCGAAGCCAGCTACAAGATGGCCGACGTGGTGGACGATGCCACCTCGGTGACGCGTCGCTCGCAGGAGCCGACCAACAAGCAAACCCCGGTGATCAAGGGCGTATTGCCTGATGCACCCGCACCGCAAGCCGTTCCCAAGGCCGTGGCCCCAGCGCCAGCGCCCGTGGTGGCCGCGCCCGCACCGGTGGTAGCACCGGTCGAGACCGGTTTCTTTGGCTGGCTCAAAGGTCTGTTTGGTGCAGCACCAGCGCCGGTCGTCGTGCCTGCGGCACCCGCCCCAGCGCCAGTAGCAGCCAAGACTGAAGAACGCCGTGAAGGCCGCAATGCTCGCGGCGAGGGCTCCAGCCGCGGTGGCCGTGGTGGCCGTGGCGGCCGCGATGAAGCTCCTGAAGGTCGTGCTGAGCGTGGCGAGGGCCGCAGCGGTGGCCGTGGTCCGCGCAATGCCGAGGGCCGTGAGGGTCAGGAAGCCCGTCCAGACCGTGGTCAGCGCAATGCCGCCGACCGTCCTGAGCGCGCTGATCGCCCAGAGCGTGTCGATGGTGCTGCCGACGCCCAAGGCCGTGGCCGTGGCGGCCGTGGCCGTGGCGACCGCCAGCAAGGTCCTCGTGAGCGCTCTGAGGCAGAAACCCAGGCATTTTTGCCCCAAGGCGAAGCCGGCGTAGCGACCGAAGCCGGTGCCGTCAGCGTTGACGCTACGGGTGCAGAGCCCCGTCCCGAGCGCGCCCCCCGCAATGCGGGTGAGCGTGGTGAACGCAGCCCGCGTGGTGGCCGTGGTGGCCGTGGCAACCGCGAAGAAGGCGTAGCCGGCCGGGACCGTCAAGACGAGCCGCGCCCAGACCTGCGCGAACCCGCTGCGGAAGCCGAGTCTGGCCGTGCGCCCCGCCCTGAGCGTGAGCCACGTGCTGAACGCGAGCCCCGTGCGGAGCGCGAGCCTCGCCAGGAACGCGAACCGCGTGCCGAACGTGAACCCCGCGCGCCGGAAGTTGAGGCGGTTGAGCGTCCAGAGCGTCCTTCGTACTTCGCAGCCGTCAAGTCGGCAGTTGCCGACGCTGAAGGCGCCCCGGTGGTAGCCGAGGCTGGCGAAGCTGGCAACGAAGTCCGTCCCGAGGGTGAAGAACCCCAGCGCCGTGAAAAGCGTTCACGGGACCGGTATGGCCGTGACCGCAAGGACCGTGCACCGCGCGACAACGCGGGTGAGCCTGCGGCTTTCGTGCCCAATCCTGTGGAGCCGCAAGCGGAATCCTTGGTGGAACGCTCGGTGGCCGTGGCTCCGGCTGCTGCCCCTGTTGTGGCTGAAGTGGTACAGGAACGTGCTTCCGTCCCGCCAGTGGCCGCTGATGTGGTTGTGAGCGTCGCCGCACCGGTAGCGGCACCCGCAGCAGCGCCGGTGGTGGCAGTAGCCCCCAAGATGCCGGATTTCTCTTTGCCTACGGCGGAGCTAGACCAATTGGCCCAGAGTTCGGGTCTGCAATGGGTGGGTACCCATCCTGACCGCGCCGCTGCCGTCCAGGCCGCAATCGCTGCCGAGCCCCAGCCGGTGCACGTGCCGCGGGTACGTCCTCCCGTTGTTGTAGCGCAGGCCGAGCCGCTGGTGATGGTGGAAACCAAGCGCGACCTGCGCAGCATGGATCTGCCGTTCTAAGCAGCTCAGCCTGTCAATGAAAAATGGACCTTCGGGTCCATTTTTTTTGGGGTTGTTCAGGTTGGATATCTGTGCGTCGGTGGGGGGGCGGGACTGAGCACCGGGCAGAACGGGTAGGTCGATACGTCTATCAACGGCCTGCAAGACCCGGCATGTGCGCCGGAGTCTGGGGAAACTATCAGGTTGCGGCGACGCGCTTGTAGGCTTCTTGCGCAGCGGCCATGTCGCCGCGTTGTTCGGCCAGGTCGGCCAGTGCACGCCAGACGCTACGCTGCAGCCCGGCATCGTTCAACTGGTGCACCGCTTGCGTCAGCAGTTGCTGTGCCTTGCCCCAGAGCTGGTGGCGCAGGCAGGCGATACCCGCCAGGTACTGCAGATTCGCATCGCGTGGGTTGCGCTGCTGGGCGGCTTCAATCCGATGCAGCCAGGGCAGGTCCATCGCGTTGTCGGAGGCCGCAAACCCGGCCTCCAGCGCCCGCACCAGCTTGATGCTGTACGCGTGCTCTTGCTCGGGGTGGGCGACCAGTCGATCCCAGATCGGCAGCAGCCACTGGCGGGCCAGGCTGGCATCCCCTTGCAGGGTGGCCAGGCGGTGTGCGGCCTGGATGGCCACATCGGGCATCAGGCGCTCGGTACTTTCCAGCTCGGCCCAGGCGCGCTGTAGCTGCGCAGGATCATGGGCGCTGCTGACCAGCTCCAGTGCCAGGCCACGCAGAATGCTCTGGGCCGCGGCCGGCGAGAAAGCGCGGTGCTTGGCCAGCAGGCGGGCGGTTTCCAGCGCTGGCAGGGTCTGGCGCGCTAGGCGGTTGGCTTTCAGGCGCACGCGCAAGGCCAGGGTGCGGCGGGCTGCGCCCTGGGGCAGGGCATCCAGCCACTGCAGTGCGGCATCGGCGTCGCGGTCGGCCAGGGCCCAATGGGCGGCGCGCAGCTGCACGCCTTCTCGGGTTTCCTGGGTTTCCAGGGTGTTTCGCTGCGCCGTGCTGTCCAGGGCCAACTGCATATGGGTATCGCGGACGGCGGTGTCTTGCAGGGACTGGGCACTTTCGGCGGTGATCAGGTGGGCGAGTGCGCGCAGCTTGTCGCCATGGGCCAGCGGGTGGCCGCTGGTCAGCAAGGCTTTTTCTTGGCGCAAGGCGGCTTCGGCGGCCTTGCGGGCGCGCAGAAAGCGGCCGGCCAGCAGGTGCGAGAACGCGTCCAGCAAGGCCGTGTGGGTAGCCCGCTCTTTTTGCTGCAGGCGCCAACGCTGGGCCTGCTGCGGCATGGAGAAAAGCGCCGACAGGGCCTTCAAGGCCAGGTGCAGCACCACAAACAGTGCGGCCGTCAGCACCAGCACCAGGTTCAAGGACAGGTCAACGCGGTACGGCGGCCAGAAGACGGTGATGGTGCCCTGGTTGTTGCCAGCCAGCAGCGCTACCGCGACGGCCACGCCGAACAGGGCCAGGAGCCATGCAATCGCGCGCATTCTTAGCGTCCCGCCGCCGCAGTGGCCAGGGCGGCCAGGGTTTCATCCACCCGTGGCAACTCGGCGTTCTTCATCTGGCTTTGTACCTGCTGCAGCAAGGTGGCCATGTTCTGGGTCTTGCGCGAGCTGGGGTCGAAATATTTGTTCAGCGCTGCGGTGGCCGCGGCCAAGTCGGCGCGCGAGGATTCGAGTTGCCGGGCCAGCAGGCCGAGCCGGGCATTCAGTAGCTTGAGCTTGAGGTTTTCGCGCAGGAAAAAGGTCTGCTCGGGCGACAGCAGCGCGGCTTCGGGCTGCTCGATGCGACTGACGCGCAGCAGTTTGCGGGCTTCCTGGTGCACCAGGTCCAGCCAGCGCTGCCACCATTCGCCGGTCGCCGGTTCGCTGGCGGCTTTGCCAGCGCCGACGGCGGAAGCGGTCACCACGGCGTTGACGGTGGGTAATTCGTCGACTTGGCGCACCAGTTCATCGAGCTTGATCAACAGGCCAGGGGTATCGGTGGTGCTGGCCGATTTGATGCGGTCGGTGTCGCGGGCGATGGCGCGCTGAAGTGGTGCCAGGCGCGGTTGGGCGGCTCGGCTGACGCGGTCATCGGCTGTCTTCAGGGCTGCCAGCAGGGGCTCGACGCTGCCGGTGAGCTGGGCCTGCTGCTGGGCCAGCCGCACCGAGGATTCGATGTCGACCACCAGGTTTTCGTCGCGTGAGCGCGACAGGCTTTGCATCAGGTCTTCGAGCTGGGAGCGTTGCAGCGTGGTTTCGCTGATGCGCGCATCGGTGACGGCCTGGTGGGCGGCGGTCTCGCGGGCCTGGTCTTGCGCCTGGCGGGCTATGGTGCGGGCCTCGACCGCTTGGGCGCCGGCGTCGGCGCTCTGGCGCGCCAAGTGTTCCTGGATGCTGGACAGCTTTTGCCATAGCAGACCACTGCTGGCCAGGGCCAGCACGGCCACGCCCGCCACGACCAGCGTGGACTTGCTGGAGCCCTTGGCTGGTGGTGTCACCGGTGGGGTGGGCGGGGTGGCAGATTCAGGGGGCAGCTCGGCATTCATGCCAGTGATTCTATCGAGGCCACTATCTCGACCAGAGTCGGGCGTGACTCGCAAACAACACCAAAACCCGCGGCCCGTGCGGCCTGTGCAATCCGCGGGTGGGTGGCGACGGCGCGCGCGCTGCGGAAATTCTGGCCTGACAACAGGGTTTGCAGATGGGCAATGGCTTCGGAGCTGCTGAACAGCCAGACGCTGCCATCAGTACACGCCTGCCGCGCCTGGGCCAACTGGGCGGCGCTGAACACTGGCAGGCGGCGCTCGTAGGCGACCACCGTGTCGACCTGTGCGCCGGCGGCGGCCAGTTGCTCGGCCAGCCAGCTGCGGCCGGCGCTTTCGCCTGTGTGGTCGCCGCCGCGCACGATCAGCACCCGGCTGCCGGGCCGCACGTGGGGTGCAACGATGTGCCATAGGGCTTCAGAGTCGAATTGCCCGGCGGCGGCATCGGGCGCGTCGATCTGTGCGGGCTCGACGCCCGCCTGCTTCAGCGCAGCCACAGTGCCAGGCCCGGTGGCCCATGCTCTTGTTTTAATAGCTTCTTGCGCTTGTGTAGATTGCGCTGGAGGCCGATTTAATGCATAAAAATGCTGTACTGCGTTACCGCTGACAAACATGGCTGCCTGGTAGCTGGCGAGCTGCTGCCAGGCCTGCCGCACCGGCTGCGCATCGGCGGCAGGGCCAATGTCGATCAGGGGCAGTGCTGTGCTGCGTATACCCAGGGCCGCGAGTTCGCGGACCCAGCGCAGGCCGTCCTGCGCGGGGCGGGTAACGATGGCGTGCATGGCCTTGGATGCTCGCGCCAGCTAGCGGGCGCCACCGGCGCGCAGCTGCGCGGCGACCCGCTCCCCAAGCGCGGCGGCGCTGGCCAGGTCGGTGATGGCTGCCTGCGCGCTGGCGGTCACCAGGGGCGCTGGCTGCTCCGCATCGCCCCAGGCCGCGTCTATGTGCAGTTGATCACCCTGCCAGGTGGCATACGCGGCCAGCGGCATCGAGCAGCTGCCGCCCATGCTGCGGCTGACGGCGCGCTCGGCGGCCACGGCCTGCCAGGTTGCGGTATGCGCCAGCGGGGCCAGGGCGGCTGCCAGATCGGCGCGGTCGGCTCGGATTTCTATGCCCAGCGCACCTTGGCCGGCGGCGGGCAGCATGCTGCTCGGGGCGAAGCGGCTGCGGATGCGCTCCGGCAGGCCGAGCCGCAGCAGGCCGGCAGTCGCCAGCACGATGGCGTCGAACTGGCCTTCGTCGAGCTTGCGCAGCCGGGTGTCCAGATTGCCGCGCAGCGGGGCGATCTGCAGGTCGGGCCGCAGCGCGCGCAGCAACACGGTGCGGCGCAGACTGGAGGTGCCGACCACGCCGCCCTGCGGCACATCGGCCAAGGTCGCGTAGCGATTCGAGACAAAGGCATCGCTCGGGTCTTCGCGCTCCAGCACGCAGGCCAGGGCAAAGCCTTCGGGCAGGTCCATGGGCACGTCTTTCAGGGAGTGCACGGCGATGTCGGCGCGGCCTTCTTCCAGGGCGATTTCCAGCTCTTTGACGAACAGGCCTTTGCCGCCGACCTTGCTGAGCGAACGGTCGAGGATCTGGTCGCCGCGGGTGGTCATGCCCAGCAGGCTGACCTGGTGGCCCTGCTGCGCCAGCAGGGCCTGGACGTGCTCGGCCTGCCACAGGGCCAGCCGGCTTTCGCGGGTGGCGATGACGATGTTCAAAGAGGGCGCGGACGGTGTGCTCAAACCGGTAACCTGTTGGTAATTTTGGGAAGAAATAGCGGGCGTTTCGGGGGGAGGTGGATGCTAGCATGCGGCCTGCCCGCCTCTTTGTTTCGCCCACCTAGGAAGTTTACGTATGTCAACGGCAGATTCCCCCAGCTCCAGCGCCCCCAAACGCGTCCCGCCAGGCCCGTCCCAGCCCGCCCGCCCCGCCCGCGCCAAAGACAATGAGCGCCCACTGGTGGAAGACATCCGCTTGCTGGGCCGCATCCTGGGGGATGTGATCCGCGAGCAAGAGGGTGCGCCCGCATTCGAGCTGGTCGAGCAGGTGCGCAAGCTGTCGGTGGCCTTCCGCCGCGATGCCGATACCGATGCCGACAAGGCGTTGAAGAAGCTGCTCAAGGGCCTGACCGGCGACCAAACCGTCAGCGTGATCCGTGCCTTCACCTATTTCAGCCATCTGGCCAACCTGGCCGAAGACCGGCACCACATCCGCCGTCGTGCCGTGCACGAGCGCGCTGGCGACACCCAGGAAGGCAGCATAGAAGTGGCTCTGGCGCGCTTGCGTTGGGCGGGTATAGCTCCTAAAACAATAGCGCAGACGCTGGCCCACAGTTATGTGTCGCCAGTGCTCACCGCCCACCCCACCGAAGTTCAGCGCAAGAGCATCCTGGACGCCGAGCGCGACATCGCCCGGCTGCTGACGCTGCGCGACGAGATCCGCGAACGCGGTGTAGCCAGCGTCAAGGACGCTCTGGCGCCGCGTGAACTGGCTGCCAATGAGGTGCAATTGCGCGCCCGCGTGATGCAACTGTGGCAAACCCGGCTGCTGCGCATGTCGAAGCTGACGGTGGCCGACGAGATCGAAAACGCGCTGAGTTACTACGAAGCCACATTCCTGCGCGAGATCCCCAAGCTGTATGCCGAGCTGGAAGGCGCGCTCGGCAACCACCCAGTGCACAGCTTTCTGCGCATGGGCCAGTGGATCGGCGGCGACCGCGACGGCAACCCCAACGTCAGCGCGCAAACCCTGGAATACGCTTTGCGCCGCCAGGCCGATGTGGCCCTGCGCCATTACCTGACCGAAGTGCACTACCTGGGCGGCGAGCTGTCGCTGTCCGCCGGCCTGGTTGGGCTGACGCCGGCCATGCAGGCCCTGGCCAGAAGCTCGCCCGACACCAATGTGCACCGCCAGGACGAGCCCTATCGCCTGGCGTTGACCGGCATGTACGCCCGCCTAGCTGCCACGCTGAAAAGCTTGACCGGCGGCGATGCGGCGCGGCATGCGGTGGCACCGCAAAACGCCTATCTGCTGGCCGAGGATTTCCTGGCCGATCTGCGTACCATCCAGGCCTCTTTGCTGGCCAACCACGGCTCCACCCTGGCCGCCGAGCGCCTGCACCCGTTGATCCGCGCGGTCGAGGTGTTCGGCTTCCATCTGGCGACGGTGGACTTGCGCCAGAGCTCGGACAAGCACGAAGAGGTGGTGGCCGAGCTGCTGTCGGTGGCGCGCATCGAGCCCGGCTATTCTGCCCTGGATGAAATGGCCAAGCGCAAGCTGCTTATGGGCCTGCTGAACGACGCGCGGCCTTTGCGCGTGGTTGGCGCCGCGTATTCCGAGCATGCGTGCAAGGAAATCGCCATCTTCGAGGCGGCCCGCGTGACCCGCGCCCGCTATGGCGTGCAGGCGATCCGCCACTACATCATCAGCCACACCGAGACGGTCAGCGACTTGCTGGAAGTGCTGTTGCTGCAAAAAGAGGTCGGCCTGATGCATGGCACGCTGGACCAGAAGGCCACGGTGGACCTGATCGTGGTACCGCTGTTCGAAACCATCGAAGACCTGCGCAATGCCGCGCCCATCATGCGTGAGTTCTACGACCTGCCCGGCGTGGCCGAGCTGGTGCAGCGCAGCGGCGCCGAGCAGGACATCATGCTCGGCTACTCGGACAGCAACAAGGACGGCGGCATCTTCACCAGCAACTGGGAGCTGTACCGCGCCGAGATCGCCCTGGTCGATCTGTTCGACCAGCTGGCCAACAGCCACAACATCACCCTGCGCATGTTCCACGGCCGGGGTGGCACGGTGGGGCGTGGCGGGGGCCCGAGCTACCAGGCGATCCTGGCCCAGCCACCCGGCACGGTGCGCGGCCAGATCCGCCTGACCGAGCAGGGCGAAGTCATAGGCTCCAAATACGCGAATCCCGAGATCGGCCGGCGCAACCTGGAAACCCTGGTGGCCGCCACGCTGGAAGCTACCCTGCTGCAGCCCACCAAGTCGGCCACGCCGGCGTTTCTGAAGACGGCAGCCCAGCTGTCCGAAGCCAGCATGGCGGCTTACCGCGCGTTGGTCTATGAGACACCGGGCTTCACCTCCTACTTCTTCGATTCCACGCCGATCCGCGAGATCGCCGAGCTGAACATAGGCTCGCGCCCGGCCTCGCGCAAGGCTTCGCAAAAAATCGAAGACCTGCGCGCGATCCCCTGGGGCTTCAGCTGGGGCCAGTGCCGTCTGACCCTGCCGGGCTGGTATGGCTTTGGTTCGGCGGTCGAGGCGTTTTTGAACGAAAACGGTGCTGCAGGCAAGAAGGACGCGCTAGGAGTGCTACAAAAAATGTACCGTCAGTGGCCGTTCTTCCGCACCTTGCTGAGCAATATGGACATGGTGCTGGCCAAGAGCGACCTGGCGCTGGCCTCGCGCTATGCCGAGCTGGTCAGCGACGCACGGCTGCGCAAACGTGTCTTCAGCAGCATCGAAGCGGAATGGCACCGCACGGCGACTGCGCTGTCGCAGATCACCGGCGAGAAGCAGCGCCTGTCGGGCAATGCGGCGCTGCAGCGCTCGATCCGCCACCGCTTCCCGTATATCGACCCGCTGCACCATCTGCAGGTCGAGCTGGTCCGGCGCTACCGGGCTGGCCAGGGTGATGAGCGGGTGCAGACCGGCATCCATATCTCCATCAACGGCATTGCGGCTGCATTGCGCAATACGGGGTAAAAGCGCGCCAGCTCTGCATGTTGCTCTGCAATAATGAAAGCAATGGCCGCTCCAAGGCCCCCGGTTTTTCATCTTAGTGGAGTCTTTTATGCTGATCCAACCCGTTGTCCTTTCCGGCGGCTCCGGTACCCGCCTGTGGCCGCTGTCGCGTGAAAAATACCCGAAGCAGCTGCTGCCGCTGATCGGCGACGATTCGCTGCTGCAGGCCACGGTGCGCCGGGTCGAAGGCCTGGGCTTGGGTACGGTCGCAGCGCCCATGGTGGTGTGCAACGAGGAATACCGCTTCGTCATAGCCGAGCAGCTGCGCCTGATGGGCCAACCCGGCAGCATCGTATTGGAGCCCACCGGCCGCAATACCGCGCCGGCGCTCACGCTGGCCGCGCTGGCCGCGCTGCGCGGCGGCGCCGACCCGGTCTTGCTGGTGATGCCGGCCGACCATGTGATCGTCGACAAAGCGGCCTTCCAGGCCGTGGTGCGCCAGGGCGCGCTGCTGGCGGATGGCGGCGCCATCGTCACCTTCGGCATCACCCCCGACAGCCCGGAAACCGGCTACGGTTACATCCAGGCTGGTGCCGCCTATGGCGACAGCGGCGCGGCCACCATTGCCCGGTTTGTTGAAAAGCCCGATCAGGCCACCGCCCAGAGCTATCTGGATGCAGGCACGTATTCCTGGAACAGCGGCTTGTTCATGGTCCAGGCCTCGGTTTGGCTGGCCGCCATGGGCGTGTGCCGCGCCGACATCCTTGCGGCTTGCCAGACCGCCTGGGATGCCGGCCAGACCGATGGCGAATTCGTCCGCGTCGGCAAAGAGGTTTTTTCCGCCTGCCCCAGCGATTCCATCGACTATGCGGTGATGGAGCGCATCGCCTCCGGCCAGGCCGGCTTGCCGCCCGGCGTGGTGATTCCGTTGGCCGCCGGCTGGTCGGATGTGGGCGCCTGGGACGCTTTATGGCAGGTGCTGCCCAAGGATGCAGCGGGCAATGTGAGCCAGGGCGACGTGCTGCTGCACAACTGCCGCAACACCCTGGCCTTGTCCGAAGGCCGTTTGATTGCCTGCGTGGGTGTGGACGACATCGTGGTGGTGGAAACCGCCGACGCCATCCTGGTGGCCCATAAGGACCAGACCCAGGACGTGAAAAAGATCGTGGAGAGCCTCAAGCAAAAGGGCCGCTCCGAAGGCCAGTTACACCGCAAGGTGTTCCGCCCCTGGGGCTGGTACGACAGCGTGGATAACGGCAAACGCTTCCAGGTCAAGCGCATCGTGGTCAAGCCGGGTGGCACTTTGTCGCTGCAAATGCACCACCACCGCGCCGAGCACTGGATCGTGGTGTCGGGCACGGCTAAGGTCACACGCGGTGAAGAGGTATTCCTGGTGACCGAAAATGAATCCACCTATATCCCGCTGGGCACTACCCACCGGCTGGAGAACCCGGGCCGCGTCGAGCTGGAAATGATCGAAGTGCAGTCGGGCAGCTATTTGGGTGAGGACGATATTGTCCGGTTTGAAGATGTATATGGCCGCTAGACAATTTGATCTGATCGCTTTTGACTGGGATGGCACGCTGTTCGATTCGACCGCCATCATCACCCGCAGCATCCAGGAAGCGGTGCGCGACGTGGGTGGCACCGTGCCCAGCGATGTGGCTGCGTCCTATGTGATCGGCATGGCCTTGATGCCAGCCCTTGCGCATGCCGCACCCGATGTGCCTGCATCCAAGCATGCGGAGCTGGGCGAGCGCTACCGCCACCACTATATTGCGCACCAGCACGACATCGTCTTGTTTGACGGGGTCTTGCCTATGCTGGCCGAGCTCAAGGCGCGCCAGCACTGCCTGACCGTGGCCACCGGTAAGTCGCGCCGCGGCCTGGACGAGGCTTTGCATGCAGTTGAGCTGCAAGGCGTGTTCGACGGCTCGCGCACCGCCGATGAAACCCAGGGCAAGCCGCATCCGCGCATGCTGCACGAGTTGATGCGCGAATTCGGCGTGGCGCCCGAGCGCACCTTGATGATTGGCGACACCACGCACGACCTGCAGATGGCACTGAATGCCGGTTGCGCCAGCGTGGGCGTGGGCTATGGGGCACACCCGACCGACGCCTTTGAAGCGCTGCAGCCGCGTTTCGTCGCCCATTCGGTGGCTGAGCTGCGTGACTGGCTGAGGCAGCATGGCTGAATCCCCGCTGATTTTCCGGGAAGTCTTGCCCGTGCAAGCCATTCCTTTGTGCAATGCGGGCGATTTGCACGACGGCCGTGATGCCGTGCCGTTCGATGTTATGTACCTGGGCGAGTCCTGCCGGGCCTTTGCTATCCGCTACAACGGCCAGGCCCATGCCTACCTGAACCGCTGCACCCATGTACCGATGGAGCTGGACTACCAGCCGAACCGCATATTCGACGACTCCGGCGAATGGCTGCTGTGCGCCACCCATGGCGCCGCCTACCGGCCGGACACCGGCGACTGCGGTGGCGGTCCCTGCCGCGGCGGGCTGGTGAAGATCGCGCTGTCCGAGCAGGATGGCGTAGTGCACTGGCATACTCGCCACCAATTGCAACCTGTTGAGTTTTAACCATGACCGACCCAATTTTTCCTGGGACCCCCGAGACCCCGCCAACACCTGGCCGCAGCACCAGCGAGGTCAGCGGCTGGGAGCGCGCGACCCTGGAAAAGCTGGCCTTCGCTGCGCTGGCCGAGCAAAAAGCCACGCGCCGCTGGAAGACCTTTGTGCGTTTGTCCTGGTTGGTCTTCTTTATCGCCGTGGCCTGGATCGGATTGAACCGCGCCGCACCGACGACCGATAAGTCCACCGCCCATACCGCCGTGGTCGAAATCAAGGGCGAAATCGCCTCCGGTGCTGATGCCGGCGCCGAGTTCGTGGTGGCCGCCATGCGCAGCGCGTTTGAAGACGAGGGCGCCCAGGCCGTGGTGCTGCTGATCAACTCGCCAGGCGGCAGCCCAGTGCAAGCAGGCATCATCAATGACGAGATCCGCCGGCTCAAAGTGCTGCACAAGAAGCCGGTCTACGCCGTGGTGGAAGAAACCTGCGCATCGGCGGCCTATTACATCGCGGTGGCTGCGGACGATATTTATGTCGACAAGGCCAGCATCGTCGGCAGCATTGGTGTGCTCATGGACGGCTTTGGCTTCACCGGCTTGATGGACAAGTTGGGCGTCGAGCGCCGCCTGATGACGGCCGGTGAAAACAAGGGTTTTCTGGACCCGTTCAGCCCGCAAAGCGACACCCAGCGCGCGTTTGCACAAAACATGCTGAACCAGATCCACACCCAGTTCATTGATGCGGTGAAGGCTGGCCGCGGCAAGCGCCTGAAGGAAACCCCGGAAACCTTCAGCGGCCTGTTCTGGAGCGGCCAGCAGGCTGTCGAAATGGGCCTGGCCGACCACTTGGGCAACCTAGACTATGTTGCCCGCGAAGTGGTCAAGGCCGAAGAGCTGATCGACTACACCCGCCGCGAGAATGTGGCCGAACGCCTGGCCAAGCGCTTTGGCGCGGCGATTGGCGAGGGCTCGGTGCGGGCCCTAAAGAGCATTCCCGCGCTGCGCTGATCGCGTCAGCGCGCGTTAACGTCCTATCGCAAACACGGCGGGCTGGTCAGAGACCAGGCCCGCTTTGTTTTTTTGGCGCCAGCCTTTGACTGTGTCGCTGAGCGTGCGAGGTTCGGCCAGGGTCATGCCGCTGCTCACCGCCAGGCGCGTGTTCTGCTGCAAAGTCTGTAGCAGTCCCTGCAGCAAGGACGCGTTGCGGTACTGCGTTTCGATAAAAATCTGGGTTTGCCCGGTCTTCAGTGCCAAGGCCTCCAGCTCGCGGATGCGCTGGCCGCGCTCCGGTTCGGCTTGCGGCACATAGCCGACAAACGCAAAGCTTTGACCGTTCAAACCGCTGGCCGCTAGTGCCAGCAGCAGCGATACCGGGCCGACCAGCACCACCACGTTCAGCCCCAGCTCGTGGGCTGCACGCACCACCGACGAGCCCGGGTCGGCCACCGCCGGCATGCCGGCTTCGCTAACCAGGCCGATGTCCGCGCCTTGCAGGGCGGCCGCCAGCAGCGGCTTAGCGTCAAACTGGCCGCTGTGGTCGCCTTTTTTGTGCACTTCCCGCGGCAGTTCCTGGATATGCAGTGCCTGGATCGGCTGGGCCAGGGGCTGCAGCGCGTCCACGCGCTTTAGGTAGGCGCGGGTGGTTTTGGCGTTCTCGCAGATCCAGTGCTGCAGGCGGGCCGCCACCCGCAGCGTGCCCAGCGGCATCACGTCTTCTAGCGGGGTCTGGCTGCTGCAGCCGAAATCCAGCGGCGCCGGCACCAGGTAGAGTGTGCCGGGCTTCATAGCAGGGCAACTCCGGCAGCGCGCAGCAGCTGGCAGGTGCGGATCAGCGGTAGGCCGACCAGTGCGGTCGGGTCGTCGCTGTCGATAGCGTCCAGCAGGCTGATGCCTAGGCCTTCGCTTTTGGCGCTGCCAGCGCAGTCATAGGGTTGCTCGGCGCGCAGATAGGCCTCGATTTCGGCGTCGCTGAGCTGACGGAACTGCACCCGCACCGGTGCCAGCGCGGTCTGGGTAAAGCCGGTTTCCAGGCAAACCACCGACAGCGCGGTCTGAAACACCACAGTCTGACCGCGCATCTGGCGCAGCTGGGCCACGGCGCGCTCGTGGGTACCGGGCTTGCCCAGCGGTGTGCCGTGCAGGTCGGCCACCTGGTCGGAGCCGATCACCACGGCCTTCGGGAAGCGGGCCGCCACGGCCTTGGCCTTGGCCAGCGACAGGCGCAAAGCCAGGTCGCGCGGGGATTCGCCAGGCAGCGGCGTCTCGTCGACCTCGGGGGAGGCGACTTCAAATGGAATTTGCAAGCGCTGCAGCAGCTCGCGCCGGTAGCGGGAGGTCGAGCCCAGGACCAGGGCGCGGCGGATGGGGGAGGGCGGGGAAGAATGCATGCCGGGATTCTCTTACACTGCAGGCATGAAAACCGAGATTGCCTCCACCCCCTTGGACGTGCGCGCCTTCGCGCAGTCCGCCGGTAGCCGCGCCCATCAGGATCTGCTACAGAAATACGAGCGCCTTGCGCAGGAGGTATCAGCACCAGCGGCCGATTTGACTCTTAACTGGAGCGCACAGGGCGAGCTGCGCGCCGTGCCCGGCGGCGAGCCCGAGGTTTGGCTGCATGTGCAAGCCGACACTGTGCTGCCCCTGACCTGCCAGCGCTGCCTGACACCGGTGGATGTGGCTTTGGCGGTCGACCGCTCGTTCCGCTTTGTGGCGGACGAAGAGACTGCTGCTGCGCTGGACGACGAATCCGAAGACGATGTACTGGCGCTGGATCCGGAATTTGACTTGGCCACCCTGGTCGAAGACGAACTGCTGATGGAAATCCCCCTGGTGCCGCGCCATGAGGAATGCCCCGTAGAGGTGAAGCTGGAGGTGGTGGACCCGGCATTCGAGGCCGCCTTGGCCGAGAAACCCAAGCCGTTTGCCGCCCTGGCCCAGCTGCGAGGCGAGGGCTCGGACTGAGGGCTGGTGTCAAGTCACAGCCTTGGGCTATAATCTAAGGCTTCGCGCGAAAAGGCCTGTGTGCTTTTGGTTGATGTTTAATCAATGAGCCGAGGATGCCTCGGATCTGACTGTTTCGCGCTTCCTTCGTTTTCGTGTTTGTGTAATTACTTAAGCGTTTAGCTTTAAACGCATTTACTTAGGAGCCGATCATGGCCGTCCAGCAAAACAAAAAGTCCCCTTCCAAGCGCGGTATGCACCGTTCGCACAACGCACTGAACGTGCCCGGTATCGCAGTGGAACCCACCACCGGTGAAGTTCATCTGCGCCACCACATCAGCCCCAACGGTTTCTACCGTGGCCGCCAGGTGTTGAAGAACAAATCCGAAGCCTAAGCTGCGCTTTGAATCCTGGGCCCGGTGCTACGCAACCCGTAGCCACGGGCCTTTGTTTTGATGTCTGCAATTCTGGTTTCTTGCGCCCCCTGCAGTGCTAACCCCAAGGTTGGCGCGCCATGATCACACTTGCTGTGGATTGCATGGGCGGCGACCATGGTCCGCGCGTGACCCTGCCCGCCTGCCGCCAATTTCTCGACCGTTATCCGGATGCTGCTTTGCTGTTGGTGGGCTTGCCTGCCAGTTTGGCCGAGTTTGCGCACCCGCGTGCGACCGTGGTGGCCGCCAGTGAGGTGGTGGGCATGGACGATTCCATCGAGATAGCCCTGCGCAAGAAGAAGGATTCTTCGATGCGCGTGGCGATCAGCCAAGTCAAGCAAGGCACGGCCCAGGCGGCGGTGTCCGCCGGCAATACCGGCGCTTTGATGGCGATTGCGCGCTACCTGCTCAAGACCCTGGACGGCATCGACCGCCCCGCGATTGCCGGGCAGATCCCGAATGCCAAAGGCGGTGCTACCACCGTGCTCGATTTGGGTGCGAACGTGGATTGCACGGCCGAACATTTGCTGCAGTTTGCGGTGATGGGCTCGGCTCTGGTGTCGGTGCTGAGCGATAACGAAAATCCCACGGTCGGCCTGCTGAATATTGGCGAAGAAGCCATTAAAGGCAACGAAACCATCAAGCGCTCGGGTGAGCTGCTGCGTGCGGCTGCGCAGGCTGGCGACCTGAACTTCTATGGCAACGTCGAAGGCAACGATATTTTTGTTGGCACCACGGATATCGTGGTTTGCGATGGATTTGTTGGCAATGTGGCGCTCAAGACCAGCGAAGGTCTGGCCAGCATGATCGTGAATTTCTTGCGGGTCGAGTTTTCCCGCAATCTTTTTACCAAATTTGCGGCGATTTTGTCCTATCCGGTGCTAACGGCGCTTAAAAAGCGCATGGACCATAGGCGCTACAACGGCGCAGCCTTACTTGGCCTGCGCGGCTTGGTGTTCAAAAGCCACGGTTCGGCCGACGCGTTCGCGTTTGAGCAGGCCTTGCACCGGGCGTATGATGCAGCCCGAAACAACCTGCTGGACCGTGTCCAAGCCCGCATCGCCCATGCGGCCCCGCTTTTGGCGGTGCCGGCGGACTATGCGCTGGACACCACCGCACCCATGAGCGCATGACGAGACAATATTCCCGTATCACCGGAACCGGTAGCTATCTTCCCCCCCGCCGCCTGAGCAATGCCGATCTGGTCGCCGAATTGGCGGCCAAGGGCGTGGAGACTTCAGACGACTGGATCGTGGAGCGCACGGGCATCCGCGCACGCCACTTTGCGGCGCCCGATGTGGCCTGCAGCGATCTGGCACTCCATGCGGCCCAGAATGCCTTGCAGGCAGCGGGCATAGAGGCCAAGGACATTGATCTGATCATTGTGGCCACGTCCACGCCGGACATGGTCTTTCCTTCGTCGGCCTGCATTCTGCAGAACAAGCTGGGCATTGCCGGCTGCCCGGCGTTCGACGTGCAAGCCGTGTGCAGCGGTTTTGTCTACGCGCTGACGGTGGCCGACGCGATGATCCGCACCGGCACGGCAACCAAGGCCTTGGTGGTCGGTGCCGAAGTTTTCTCCCGGATTCTGGACTTCTCGGACCGCACGACCTGCGTGCTGTTCGGCGACGGCGCGGGCGCAGTCGTGCTCGAGGCTTCGGACACGCCGGGCATTCTGGCCAGCGACCTGCATGCAGACGGCAAGCATGTCGGCATTCTGTGCGTGCCAGGCCATGTTTCGGGCGGAGCGGCTTCGGGTCATCCGCTGTTGAAGATGGACGGCCCCGCGGTGTTTAAGCTCGCGGTGGGTGTGCTGGAAGACGCAGCTCGGGCCACCTTGGCCAAAGCCGGCAAGACCCATGAAGATATTGACTGGCTGGTGCCGCACCAGGCGAATATCCGCATCATGCAGAGCACGGCCAAGCGGCTCAAGCTGTCGATGGACAAAGTGGTGGTCACGGTTGACCAGCATGGCAATACCTCGGCGGCCTCTATTCCCTTGGCGCTGGATAGCGCGGTGCGCAGCGGCAAGATCAAAAAAGGTGAAACGCTGATGCTGGAAGGCGTGGGCGGCGGTTTCACCTGGGGTGCGGTGCTGCTTAATTTATAGCATGCTGCGCTTGTCCAATAAGCGCTAACAGCATATTTGACTTATAAATTTCATGAATAATTTTGCATTTGTGTTTCCGGGCCAGGGCTCGCAGTCTGTGGGCATGCTCGACGCCTGGGGCGACCACCCGGTGATTGCCCAGACTCTGCAGGAAGCCTCGGATGCTCTTGGTGAAAACGTCGGCCAGCTGATTAAAGAAGGCCCAAAAGAAGCCTTGGCGCTGACCACCAACACCCAGCCGGTGATGCTGGTGGCTGCCGTGGCCGCTTACCGCGCCTGGATGGCCGAGACCGGTCTCGCGCCGTCCGTGGTGGCTGGCCATTCGCTGGGCGAGTATTCGGCCCTGGTGGCCTCGGGCGTGCTGACCCTGGCGCAGGCGGCGCCTCTGGTGCGTTTCCGGGCACAGGCCATGCAGGATGCGGTGCCGGTCGGCGTCGGCGCCATGGCGGCTATCCTGGGCCTCGATGCTACTAAAGTAATAGCTGGCTGTGCAGAAGTGACCAGCGCCATGCGTGCTTTGGGCTCTGAATTTGCAGCCGAAGTGGTGGAGGCGGTGAACTTCAACGACCCCGGTCAGACCGTGATTGCCGGCAGCAAGGCGGCGGTCGAGAAGGCCTGCGAAGTCCTGAAGGCCAGCGGCGCCAAGCGCGCCCTGCCTTTGCCGGTGTCCGCACCCTTTCATTCCAGCCTGATGCAGCCTGCAGCCGAGAAGCTGCGCGAAAAACTCGCGCAGGTCAGTTTTGCCACGGCCCAGATTCCGGTGGTCAACAATATCGATGTGGCGGTGGAAACCGATGCTGACCGCATCCGCGACGCCCTGGTGCGCCAGGCGTTTGGCCCCGTGCGCTGGGTGGAATGCATGGCGGCCATCAAGGCGCGTGGCGTGACCACCCTGGTCGAATGCGGCCCGGGCAAGGTGTTGGCCGGTATGGTCAAGCGTATCGACGGCAGCCTGACGGGCCTGCCCTTGTTTGACCCGGCCAGCATGGCCGAGGTCCAGTCCAATCTTGCGGGAGCCGCAGCATGAGCGCAGTCGAATTTGCGGGCCAGGTGGCCCTGGTCACGGGTGCATCGCGCGGTATCGGTGCCGCAATTGCGCTCGAGCTGGCGCAGCGCGGTCTGAAAGTCATTGGCACCGCGACCAGCGAAGTCGGTGCGGCTGGCATCAGCCAGGCCTTGGCGGCCTTTCCCGGTTGCAGCGGTAAAAAATTGGATGTGAACAATGCGGCCGAGGCCGAGGCGCTAATCGACAGCATGGTCAAAGAGCACGGCGGTCTGCAGGTGCTGGTGAACAACGCCGGCATCACGCGCGACACCCTGGCCATGCGCATGAAGGACGACGATTGGGACGCGGTGCTGGACACCAACCTGAAAGCTGTATTTCGCATGAGCCGGGCCGTGATGCGCACCATGATGAAGCAACGCTATGGCCGCATCATCAGCATCACCTCGGTGGTAGGTGCGTCTGGCAACCCCGGCCAGGCCAACTACGCGGCCGCCAAGGCCGGTGTGGCCGGCATGACCCGCGCTTTGGCGCGCGAGCTGGGCTCGCGCGGCATCACGGTGAACTGCGTGGCGCCGGGCTTTATCAACACCGATATGACCGCCAGCCTGCCGGAAGAGCAGCAAAAAGCCCTGCTTGGACAAATTCCTTTAGGCCATCTGGGCTTGCCGGCGGATATCGCGCATGCGGTTGCCTATCTGGCCTCGCCGCAGGCGGCTTATGTGACGGGGCAGGAGTTGCACGTCAACGGCGGCATGTACATGTAGTCTCGGCATTGCGCCAAACCAAATCCAGCCGTTCTATCCGTACGGCAGTCTGGGCAGGGGATCTTCTGCAGCCCGGCTAAAATCACGGATTCTTTTACAACCCTCAGAGGGAACTATGAGCGATATCGAAGCACGCGTTAAAAAAATCATTGCCGAACAAC
>CAUPON010000023.1:0-75444 GCA_963513025.1 uncultured Albidiferax sp. | reverse complement strand
CGTGGGCAACATGGACGGCTTCTGCGTGGGCGAACCCTGGAACCACCGGGCCATCATGGATGGCATCGGGATCACGGCCAACACCACGCAGGACATCTGGAAAGACCATCCCGAGAAGGTGCTCGGCACCACGGCCGAGTTCGTGCAGAAGAACCCGAACACCGCGCGCGCCGTGACCGCCGCCATCCTCGAAGCCGGCAAGTGGATCGACGCGGGCCTGCAGAACAAGAACAAGATGGCCGAGACGATCGCCCAACGCTCCTACGTGAACACCAGCGTGGACGCGATCAACCAGCGCATCCTGGGTCGCTACCAGAACGGCATGGGCAAAACCTGGGACGACCCCAACCACATGAAGTTCTACAACGACGGTGCGGCGAACTTCCCCTACCTGAGCGACGGCATGTGGTTCCTCACGCAGCACAAGCGCTGGGGCCTGCTGAAGTCGCACCCCGATTATTTGGCCGTGGCCAAGCAGGTCAACCGCATCGACATCTTCAAACAGGCGGCCACGGCGAGCAAAACCTCGCTGCCGAAGTCCGAGTTGCGCAGCTCGAAGTTCATGGACGGTGTGGTCTGGGACGGCAAAGACCCCGCCAAGTACGCCGATTCATTCAAGATCAACGCGGCCTGACCTGGCCCGTTGCCCTCCCCCAGCCTCGTGCACCGGAGAAACACCATGGTCAGTGCCGTTTTTCATTCGCCTCTGGAGGTGGCTCCCACCTCCAAGGGAGAGCCGATCATCCCACCCGCAATCGCTGTGATGCCCCGGCCAGCACCCGCGCCGGTGGTGCAGGTCAAGCGAGGCTGGGACCTGCGCTTTCTCTGGACCAGCGTGTTGCCGCCCGTGCTCGGCCTGGTGTTCCTCGTCACCGTGTGGGCCGTGGTGGCCGGCACCGGCGCCAGCGGCATTCCGACGCCGCTGGAAACCTGGAAGCAGGCGCTCGAGGTGTTCGCCGATCCGTTCTACCAGGTCGGCCCGAACGACCAAGGTGTGGGCTGGAACGTGCTCATGTCGCTGCAGCGCGTGGCCATCGGCTTTGGTCTGGCGGCCGCGGTCGGCATTCCGGCGGGCTTTGCCATCGGCCGCTTCGAGTTCCTGAGCCGCATGTTCAACCCGCTCATCAGCCTGCTGCGCCCCGTGTCGCCACTGGCCTGGCTGCCGATCGGCCTGCTGGTCTTCAAGGGTGCCAACCCGGCGGCCATCTGGACCATCTTCATCTGCTCCATCTGGCCCATGATCATCAACACCGCTGTTGGCGTGCAGCGCGTGCCGCAGGACTATATGAACGTGGCCCGTGTACTAAACCTCAGCGAATGGAAGATCGTCACCAAGATCCTGTTCCCCGCCGTGCTGCCCTACATGCTGACCGGTGTGCGCCTGGCCGTAGGCACCGCCTGGCTGGTGATCGTGGCAGCCGAGATGCTGACCGGCGGCGTCGGCATCGGCTTCTGGGTCTGGGACGAGTGGAACAACCTGAACGTCAAGAACATCATCATCGCCATCTTCGTCATCGGCATCGTTGGCCTGGTACTCGAATACGCGCTGATCAAGCTGGCCACCGCCTTCACTTTTGAGGAAGTCAAATCATGAGCTCACTGACCAGCAAGTACATCGAGATCCAAGGCGTAGAGCAGACCTTCAAGACCGCCAAGGGCATCTTCCCGGCGCTGCGCGATGTGAACCTCACGATTGCCAAGGGCGAGTTCGTAGCCCTGATCGGCCACTCGGGCTGCGGCAAGTCCACCCTGCTGAACCTGATAGCCGGGTTGACCGAGCCCACCAACGGCACCCTGCTCTGCGCCAACCGCGAAATCAAGGGCCCGGGCCCTGAGCGCGCCGTGGTGTTCCAGAACCACTCGCTGCTGCCCTGGCTGACCTGTTTCGAGAACGTCTACCTGGCAGTCGAACGCGTCTTTGGCGCGGCCAACAAGTCCACCGGTGCCCAGGCCGAGAACAAGGCCCAGCTGAAAGCCCGCACCGACGCCGTGCTGGCCATGGTGGGACTGACCGCCGCCGCGCAAAAGCGCCCGGGCGAAATCTCCGGCGGCATGAAGCAGCGCGTCGGCATTGCCCGCGCGCTGAGCATGGAGCCCAAGGTCTTGCTGATGGACGAGCCCTTCGGCGCACTCGACGCGCTGACCCGTGCCAAGCTGCAGGACGAGCTGCTGGCCATCGTGCAGAAAACCCAGAGCACCGTGGTGATGGTGACCCATGACGTGGACGAAGCCGTGCTGCTGAGCGACAAGATCGTCATGCTGACCAACGGGCCGGCCGCCACCATCGGCGAAGTGCTGAGCGTCGACCTGCCACGCCCGCGCAACCGCGTGGAGCTGGCCGAAAGTGCGCAGTACCAGCACTACCGCAAGGCGGTGATCGACTTCCTGTACACCCGCCAGGCGCATGTAGAAAAGATCACTGCATAAGCTCTGCGCCCGTGCTGCCCGCCCCTGCAATTACTATCAAAAACATAGCTACTACCGAAGGCAGCAGTAGCGCCAGCACCCTATTCTCTTTAGGAAAATACCGCGACATCATCATCGCGGTGGCGCTGTTTCTGCTGTTCGACCTGGGCGTGCTGCTGGTCAACTTCTATACCTCGTACCAGATCAGCGAAGACGCGCTGGGCATCAACCTGGCGGGCCGCCAGCGCATGCTGTCGCAGCGCACGGCCAAGGCCTTGCTGGCGGTGTCGGTGGCGCGCAGCCAGGGCCAGGCCAGCCCGGCCGCCCTGGACGAACTGCGCGACGCGGTACAGCTCTTCGACGCCAGCCTCAAAGCCTTCCAACTGGGCGGCACCGTGCCCGGCGGCAACAACCAGCCGGTCTACCTGCCACCGGTCGCCAGCCGCCAGGCGCTGGCCGCGCTGCAGCAGGCCCAGGCGCTGTGGATTCCCTACCAGCAGGTGCTGGCGCCAGTGCTGCAAGGCCGCGCCAGCGACACCCAGCTGCAGGCAGCCGGCGCCTATGCCCAGGTCCACAACCTGCAGCTGCTGGGCCAGATGAATGCGCTGACCACCGCGCTCGAAGCCACCGCCTCGCAGCGCGCCGACCGCCTGCGCCAAGTGCAGACCGCCGGCATCGTGCTGGCGCTGCTGAACTTCGGCTTCATCCTGTTCAAGTTTTTACGCCGGCTGCGCCAGTTGGACGCGGCCATCGACGCCGCCACCGAGGAGAACCGCGAAATCCTGGCCAGCGTGCGTGAAGGCCTGTTCCTGATCACACCCGACTTCCGTATCGGCTCGCAAGTCTCGCAGTCGGCCCACCAGCTGTTCGGCCACCCACTGCGGCCAGGTGACGACTTCTTTGTCCTGCTGGCCAGCCGGCTCGACAACAAGGCGCTGCAAGACGCCAAAGACTATGTGGAGCTGCTGTTTGCACCCCACGTCAAGGAATCGCTGGTGCAAGACATCAACCCTTTGCTCGACGTGCGGGTGCAACTGCCGAACCGGCTCGGTCAAGAGGTGCAGCGCACCCTGGCGTTCCGCTTCAACCGGGTGCGTGTGGGCGCGGCGGTGGCGCACCTGCTGGTCACGGTGCAGGACATTTCGGAACGCAGCGCGCTGCAGGCCACCTTGCAGGCCGAGCGCCAGCGCGCGCAGAAAGAGTTGGCCATGCTGCTGGCCGCCTGCGAGGCCGATCCGGCGCTGCTGCGCCAGTTTGTGGCGCGCGCGGAAACCAGCCTGCTGGAGGTGAACGAGCTACTGCGCAACACGGCCCAGGGCCAGCCTGCCCTACAGCATGCGCTGGACCAGGCGGCGCGCCGCATCCACGCGCTGAAAGGCGATGCCGGAGCGCTCGGCCTGGACTCGCTGGTGCACCAGGCGCATGACTTCGAATCGGCACTGCTGCAGGTGCGCGCCGGCGGCGGCGGCGACCCGCTGCTGGCCCTGCCCCTGCCGCTGGAAGAACTGCTGGGCAAGATCAGCGCGCTGAAAAGCCTGGCCGGCCTGCAACGCGGCATGCTGGCCCAGGCCACGGGCACAGCCCTGAACACCGCCTTGCAGCGCCTGGCCACCGAGCTGGCCACGGCCCACGGCAAGCGGGTGACGACCCGGGTGCAAATGGAGCAGCACGGCGCACTCAGCGCCGAGGCCGCCGATCTGGTGCGCGAAATCGCCACCCAGCTGACGCGCAATGCCGTGGTGCACGGCATCGAGGCCCCGGCTACCCGCCAGGCATCTGGCAAGGCTGCCGCCGCCCAGCTGGAAATACAGCTGCAGCGCCAGGATGCGGAATGGATCTTGCGTATCCGCGACGATGGCCGGGGCCTGCAAGCCGCCTCCATCCGCCAGAAGCTGCTGGACCTGGGCTGGTACACCGCCCTGCAGCTGGAGAGCTTTGATGAGCGCCAGATCGTGGCACACATCTTCAAGCCGGGTTTTTCCACCGCCGGCACTTTGAGCGTGCACGCGGGCCGGGGCCTGGGGCTGGATGTGGTGCAGGCCGATGTGCAACGCCTGGGCGGCCGGCTGACCCTGGCGTCCACGACCGGCCAGTTCACCGAATTCACCATCCGTTTTAGTGCTTGAACGCTCACCCCCAGGCTACAGTGCTTCGCACTTTCCGCCCCCCCCCTTGCAGGGGGCAACACCTGCAGCCTGGCAAAGCCAGTTCTGCGGTGTTTCTGGACGGCGTGCGTTCTCTCTGCCCGAGTGATCTGAATAGTCAAAGTTTGAAATGAAAGCATGAGACTCCTGGTTGTTGACGACTCCAACATGATCCGCACGCGCATCAGCAAAGTGGTGCAAGGCGGTGGTCTTGGCAAGATCGCGCTGGTCGGGCTGGCGCGCAACGGCGTCGAGGCCTTGCGCATCGCCAAAGCCACCCAGCCTGACGTGGTGACCATGGACCTGACCATGCCCGAGATGGACGGCGTGGAATGCATACGCGAGATGCTGCGCCTGCTGCCGGGCACCCGCATCCTGGTGGTCAGCGCGCTGAACGACAAGGCCACTGCCATCGCCGCGCTGAAGCTGGGCGCGCGCGGCTTTGTGGCCAAGCCGTTCACCGACGATGAGCTGCGCCAGGCCTTGCTCGACGTCATGGAGGGCAGCTGAATGGACGCGCTGACGCAGGCTGAACTCAAGCTGTTCGTAGGCGCAGTACGCCGCTACTTCGAGGTCACCACCGCCGAAGCGCCGCACATCACCTCGGCCTTTCTGGGCCATGCCGATGTCACCGGCCACGCGTTCACCGGCACGGTGCAGTTCTCGGGCAGCTTCCACGGCCAGGTGCTGGTGTCGATGCCCGGCACCTTGCTGCGCGAGCTGCTGGTGCTGCAGCACGCCACCGATTTCAGCGATGCGCATCTGCTCGACGCGGTGGGCGAAATCGCCAACACCCTGGCCGGCAATGCACGCCTGGTGCTGGGCAGCGGTCTGCGTATCTCGGTGCCGACGACGCAGCAAGGCCTAACTACCGTCCTACCCCAGGTCCGCGAACGCCCCTATGCCATCACCCTGCGCTGGCACCACCAGCCCGCGCTGGTGGTGGTGGACATCACGCGGGGCTAGGCAGGCTGTGCTACCGGTCTAGTGCCTTTCAGGCCGCTAGCGCTTATTTAACGGGCGCGAGCTGCTATTTATTTTGTAGCGCGTAGCTCTGCACCAGGATTTCAAGTTCTGCAATTGGCAGCGGCCGGCTGAACAGATAGCCCTGGTAGGCGTAGCAGCCCTGGTCGGCCAGGAACTCGCGCTGGGCCTCCGTTTCCACGCCTTCGGCGATCACGGCCAGGCCCAGGCTGTCGCCCAGCGCGACCACCATGCGGGCGATGGCGGCGTCGTTCGGGTCGGTCAGGATGTCACGCACAAAGCCCTGGTCGATCTTCAGTTGGTCCAGCGGCAGCAGCTTGAGGTGCGACAGCGACGAATAGCCGGTGCCGAAGTCGTCCAGCGAGAAGCCCACGCCCACCCGCTTCAGCGCCGTCATCTTGGCGATCACGTCCTCAATATTCGCCACCAGCAGGCTCTCGGTCAGCTCCAGCTTCAGGCGCTGCGGCTTGGCGCCGGTGCGCTCCAGCAGGGTCAGCACCTGGTCAACGAAATCCACCTGGTGGAACTGCCGCGGGCTGACGTTGACGGCCACCGTCAGGTGCGCCATCTCGGGCCGGTCGGCCCAGCTGGCCAGCTGGCGGCAGGCGGTTTCCAGCACCCAGTGGCCCAGCGGCAGAATCAGGCCGGTGTCCTCGGCCAGCGGGATGAATTCGGCAGGTGACACCATGCCGCGCTGCGGGTGCAGCCAGCGCACCAGGGCTTCGACCCCGGTCATCTCGCTCTCGCCCATCACCTGGGGTTGGTAGTACAGCTGCAGTTGGTCGCCGGCCAGGGCATCGCGCAGGCCAGCCTCCAGCGCCGCCCGGGCGCTGACCACGGCCTGCATCTGCGGGTCAAAAAAGCGCAACGTGTTGCGGCCCGCGGCCTTGGCCTGGTACATGGCCAGATCGGCGCGCTTGAGCGGCTCTTCTATGCCCTCCTCGCACTCGCCAAACAAGGTAATGCCGATGCTGGGCGTGCTGTGGTGCGCATAGCCGGCCAGCAGGTAGTTCCGGTTCAGCTGGCCGAGGATCTTCTCGCCCACGCCTTCGGCCTGGGTGGCGGCTTCCAGCGGCTGCTCACTCAGGTCCTCCAGCATCACCACGAACTCATCGCCGCCAAGCCGGGCCACGGTATCGCCCTTGCGGCTGCAGGTGACCAGGCGCTGGGCCACCTCCTGCAGCAGCAGGTCGCCACGGTGGTGGCCGTGTGTGTCGTTCAGGGTTTTGAAGTTGTCCAGGTCGACAAACAGCAGCGCGCCCTTGCGCTGGTGCCGGGACCGGCTGGCCATGGCCAGCTCCAGCCTGTCCATCAGCAGGCGACGGTTCGGCAGGCCGGTCAGCGGGTCAAAGAAGGCCAGGTTCTGGATCTGCTCCTCGGCCTGCTTGCGCGAGGTGATGTCGACAAAGGTGTCCACATAGTGGCTGACCTGGCCGTGCTCGTCCTGGATGGCGGTGATGGAAAACCAGCCGGGAAACAGCTCGCCATTCTTGCGCCGGTCCCAGATCTCGCCCTGCCAGGAACCGGTCTGCGCCAGGCTGTCCTCCATGGCCCGGAAGAATTCGGCATCTTGCCGGACGGAGCGCAGCAGGTCCGATGGCTTCTGGCCTATGGCCTCTTGCGCGGTGTAACCGGTAATCGCGGTGAAAGCCCGGTTCACGCGCAGAATGGTCCATTCGCTGTCGGTCACCAGCATGCCCTGCTGCGACTCGAAGGCGGTGGCGGCAATCCGCATCTCCGCATCCGCCTGCTTGCGGTTGGTGATATCGCGCAGCACCGAATGCACCGCCGGCTTACCGTCGAACACGATGGAGGTGCCCTGGCCTTCGACATCGACCACCTTGCCGTCCAGCCGGATGATCTTCAGCTCGGCCACACCCACGCTGTCGCCGGTGCGGGCCACATGCTCCAGGCGCTTGGCGGCCGCGATAGCGGAATCGGGATGGATGCGCTCGCTGACCAGCTGGCCCAGCAGCTCTTCTACAGACTCCGCGCCGAACAGCTTGACGGCAGCCGGGTTGCAATAAATGATGCGGCCTTCCACATACACCACCACCGCATCGGGCGACCATTCCACCAGCGTGCGGTAGCGCGCCTCAGTGTCCTTTTGCGCTTGTTCGCGCTGGCCGAGTATCTGCAGCAGGCGGTTGAAGCCACCGATCAGCGCGCCAACCTCGTCCTGCGTGGGAATCGCCAGCGGTGCCAGCGGCTGGCTGTCCTCGGTCACGGCCGCGAGGATGCGCGCCGCATCCTGCATAGGGGCGAACTGGCGCCGCAGCATCCACCAGGTCAAACCGCCGGCCAGCACGGTAAGCAGCAGCGTGGCCAGCATCACCCGGTACTCGAGTTGGCGAATCGACACAAAAGCCGCTGCCGTGGGCCAGGCCGAGGCCACTGTCCAGCCGGCCAGCGGAATCCGCACCGAGGACGACAACAGCTCTTGCCCCGTATGGTCTACCAGCAGGCCAAAGATTTCATCGCCGTCTACCGCCCGGTCCACCGCCAGGTCCTGGCCCGGGGCGGGCAGCCGCTCCAGAATCCTGCTTTTGTCGCTGGCGGTGACCACCCGCCGGTCTTTGGGCGAGACCACGGTGTAGAGGCCGGTACGCGCATAGCGCACGTCGCCCACGCGGTCCAGAAAGTTGGCACCATCCAGCCGAGTCCAGCCGACCACCGCACCCACCACATGGCCGCGACTGTCGCGCACCGGCACCGCCATGGGCACCACCAGGGCGCGCAAGACGGGCTCCAGCCGGGGCAGACCTACCGCCGGCACGCCATCGCGCAGCGCAAAGGCAACCGCGCGGTCTTCCTCCGGCATCCGGCTGCCCATCAATTCAACCAAGCGGCTATCCGTATCGACGACCAGACCGTCCCGGTTGTAGGCGAGAAAGCCGCCATTGAACAGGCCGCGGGTGATCAGGCGCTGGGCCAACACGGCCGGCAAGATCGAGCGATCGCCGCGCACACTGGGCTCGGCCACGGCGGCCAGATTCGACAACGCCCGAAAGCGCTGCTCCAGTTCGTTATTGATGTCGGAAGCCAGGGCACTGGTGGACGCGAACTGCTGCTCACCCAGCAGGTTCTTCATATCATCGCGCAACACTTGGCGGGCGTAAAAGGCCAGCGACCAGATACCGGCCAGAAAAATGGCCAGCGTACTCAGGGTGACCCGGGTCTTCAGCGAACGCCACTGAAACACATTCCAGTCCATGCAAAACTTCTCCGTCGCTGCGCGCGTATCCGAGGGTAGCCGAGCCTGCGCAGTTCCACGGGCTCAAACAAAGTACCTATTTGTATCCTCGCAACCATACCACCCCCGCAGCTCTACCGTACGGAACGCTGTCACGATAGGGCAGGTCTTTGGTCAACAGGCCACAGTGCGCAGAAAATCGGCCAGCGTGCAGCCAGCCACCGGCTGGAAGCAGTCGTCCTGCACCAACAAAGACTGGATGCGGTCGACCCGGAAGCTACGAAAATCGCGCCGTACCTCGCACCAGGCCACCAGGGTCCAGACCCGGCCCCAGTAAAAACAGCCCAGGGGGTGCACAGTGCGCTGGCTGGTGGCGTCTTTCAAGTCACTGTAGTCCATATGCACCTTGCGGCGCAGGCCGCTGGCCTCACGCAGCTGCTGCAAATGGGTGCGCACCGGTGCCGTCAGGCCGTTGTAACTGGCCGGCGGAGCGTACACGGCCAGGCTCTCGGCCGCAGCCCGCGCGGCCGGCGGCAGGATGGACAGCATCTTGCCTAAAGCATCTTCGGCGGCCAGGGCCAAGGGCGCATCCAGCCAGGGCTGAGACAGGCGCACGGCAGCCACCAGGGCTTTGGCCTCGTCCTGGCTGAACATCAGCGGCGGCAGCTCGAACCCGGCGCCAAAGCGGTAGCCCATGCCCGCCTCGCCCTCGATGGGCACACCCTGGCGCTGCAGATCGGCCACGTCGCGGTACACCGTGCGCTCAGACACCTCCAGCCGCTCTGCCAGAAAGGTGGCGGTGGACAGGCGACGCCCACGGATCAGCTGGACGAGCTGGAACAAGCGGTCGGCACGGCGCATGAGGGGATGGAGTTTATTAAGCCATTTAGACCGCTAGCGCATGTATCACCTGCGCAAGCAGCTATGAAAAATGCAGCAGATCAGTCTGCCCCGCTGCCAGCCACCGTCACGCCGATGTAGACAGCAATACGGCCCTCGCCGGTGTATTCCTCAAAGTCCACGGCGTAGCGGCGCGGGTGGGCGGGCGCATTCTCAAAATACTGCCACACCGCCGCCCACAGGGCCAGCACGGTCTGCGGCATGGCGCCCTGCCCTTCGAACACCATGTAGTCGCCCACCGGAATCTCCAGGCTGTGCAGACCCTCGGGCACCTCTTGTGCCTGCACGGCAGCGGTCAGGTCGTAGGCGCCGTTCACGTCCGAGGCATAGCCGCTGTAGGCACCGTACAGCGCCGCCTGCGGGGTGTAGCCAGGCACGGACTGGGCCACCTGCTCGGCAAAGAAGCGGCCCCACAGGGCTGGAATCTTGCCGGTGAGGGGGCTCATCTCTTCCAGGTTGCTGGTGCGCGTGGTGATGCCGGCCAGAAGCCGGGTTGTGTCCAGGCGCACCAGGCGCGGCGGGGGGATCAGGGTCATGGTGGGATGTCCAGTATGGAAAGCTGCGAACCGCTGTGCGATGCGCTATCTAATATATAGCTATCTGCGCAGATTCTGTCTGCGCCAGAAGGCTGAATCGTTTGAAACTGCAAGGCCGCCAGGTCGGCCTGCATGGCCTGGGCGATCAGGCGCATATCGGCCTCGCTGATGTCGAACAGACCGAAGCGGAACTTGTAGCCCCAGCTGCTGGGCGACTCTACAAAGTCAAACTGCGGCACCAGCGGCAGGATGGACGCCTCCTGCGCGGGCACATAGGCCACGTCCCGGCGGAACGGCACAAAACCACCGCCCATATCCATCGCGTAGGGCTGACCTGGCTGCACGATACCTATGGACACAAAGCGCTGCAGCCGGTCCTTGCCGCCCATGGTGACGGTGGGCGCGTAATAGGCCACGCGGTCGCCGGCCTGCACGCGTTTGAGCGGCGCGGCTTTGCCGTGGCAGACCTGCATATAGCCCACACCGCCGGCCTCGGCGCTGCAGCCGCGCCGTACATGGACGGCGCTGGCCACGGCAATCCAATTCTTGCGGGCCATATCCATCATTCCATGGCGTGCAGGCCGACGCGGTTGCCGTCGGGGTCGCGCAGATGGGCGATGAAGCCCATATCGGGCGGCAAGGCTGTCTTGGGCTTGAGCAGCTTGGAGTCCAGGCTTTGTGCACGCGCCAGGGCGGCATCTATGCTGGGCGAGCAGTCCAGGTACACCAGCGTGCCCTGGATGGAGGGCTCTGGCGTGTCGCCGCCGCTTTGCAGACAGCCTTTCACGCCTTCGTCCGGTGCGGCAAAGATGGCCAGCGTGTAGTCTTGGCCCCCCATGGGGAAGACCTCGCGGTGCAGGTTCTTGCCCAGCAAGGTTTCATAGAAACGCTGCGCCTGGTCGATGTTCTTGACCGGGATTTCAAACCAGCTGATGGCGTTGGGGTGGGACATGAAATGCATCCTTTCGGGGTTCAGTTAAAGAGACCCGTATGGTGCAGACCTGCTGCTGACAACGTGGTGTCAGCAGGATGTGCATCGCTCCACGATCTTTTCGCACCAAAGTGCGACGCGGCTATGGCACAAGTTTTGCATCAACTGCTGCGGGCGTAACGGCGCGCCCGCTCCTGCCCCAACGGCAGGCTGTGCGCACAACGGCGTACGTACAGACATTGCTCTCCACAAAACCAGGCATGGCATCCGCCGTGCGGTTTCTGCTGGCGGGTTCCATTTCCACAACCGTACTTTTGCAGCACTGTCAGCGCACGTTTGCGTGCGCGGCGGCAACCCCTGTTTCCACGCAGCGGGCATGCAAAACCTAGAGGACCTTGACCATGGCGACACAGCCAAGCTATTTCCGCAGTTTCCTGAAAGCCGGCCACGCCCCAACCCTGGGTGCGGCGTTCATGTATTTCGCGTTCTCCTGCGCGATATGGGTGCTGAACGGCACCATGGCGCCCTTCATCACCGAGGCCTACAAGCTGTCACCCGCCGAAAAAGGCGTGATGCTGTCCATCCCCATCTTTGCCGGTGCGCTGATGCGCTTCCCGCTGGGCATCCTGGCCCAGTACATAGGCCGCAAGAACGCCACGCTGGTGGAGATGGGCGGCATAGCCATCGCCATGTTGTTTGGCTTCTTCTTCGTTCACTCCTTCAACGACCTGCTGGCCATGGGCGTGCTGCTGGGCATTGCCGGTGCCAGCTTTGGCGTGGCGCTGTCGCTGGGTTCGGGCTCGTTCCCACCCCGCTACAAAGGCCTGGCCATGGGCATTGTGGGTGCAGGCAACGTGGGTACAGCGGTATCCGCCCTGCTCGCACCTCCACTGGCACAGGCCTATGGCTGGCAAACCGTGTACGGCTTTGCTGCAGTCGCCATCTTGCTGCCCATGGCAGCCATGGTCATCTTCGCCAAGGAACCACCCGATCTGGACAAGCACGCCAGCTTCAAGGAACACATTGCCTGCCTGTTCGAGAAAGACGGCTGGGCCTTCAGCCTGATCTACGCCGTCACCTTCGGCGGCTTCATCGGATTGACCACCTTTTTGCCCAGCTACTTCTACGACCAGTTCGGCGTGAGCAAAGTGCAGGCTGGCCAGTTAACGATGTTGGCCGCTTTCATGGGCGCGGCGCTGCGGGTATTCGGCGGTTGGATCTCGGACCACTGGGGCGGCGTGAACACCCTGACCGGCGTGCTGCTGGTGGTCAGCGCCACACTGGTACTGTGCGGCCTAGCCGAAAACTCCCTGCCCGTCACCGTGCTGCTGTTCCTGGTGTGCTTTGCCGCATTGGGCGCGGGCAACGGCGCGCTGTTCCAACTGGTCCCGCTACGCTGGCCCCTGTCCACGGCGGTAGCTGGCTCCATGATCGGCGAAATCGGCGCCCTAGGCGGCGGCCTGATCCCCAACGCCATGGGCATGAGCAAACAGCATGCGGGCACCTACCTATGGGGCTTCCTAGGCTTCGCCGCCTGCGCCGCCGCCATGCTGGTGCTGTTGCGGGTGATGCAAATCCGCTGGACGCGTACTTGGGCGGAAAAGGGAGGCCGCGCGCGTAGCGCGTGAGAATTTCGTTAGAAATTTCTGGCTACGTAGCAGACAGACCTCACTTTCGCCGCAGGCAGAAAGGTGGGCGCGCGCGTAGCGCGTAAGTGCTTAACTTCACTTCGGCAAAAACAGCAGCCAGTACACCAACAGAATATTGAACAGCACCGACACCAGCAGGCCTAACTTCCACATGGCGGTGGGGTCGCGCCGCAGCCGTGGGGACGGGGCCGGCGCAGTCAGGGGCCGCGAGGCGCCGCGCTCCAGGGCCAGCAGGAACTCCTCGCCGGTTTCAAAGCGCTGGCGCTGGTCGCGGGCCACGGCTTTCAGCACCACGTGGTCCAGCCAGATGGGAATCTCTGGGTTGTGGCGGCTGGGAGCCGTGGGCTCGCGGTAATAGCGCCCCACCTGGTAGGGCAGCACATCGCCATAGGGCAGCTTGTGCGTCAACAGCTGGTACAGGGTCACGCCCAGGGCGAACAAATCGCTCTGCGGGTTGGGCAGCTCTTCCGGCGCATCGCTGCCCAGCAGGCTGAACCCCCATTGCTCGGGGTTGATGTAGCTGGGCGTGCCCGCGTGCAGCTTGCGCATGGCTTCGGGCTCGCGGCCACTCAGCGCCACGCCCAGGTCCAGCAGGCGCAGCACACCGTCTTCGCCCTGGTGCAGATTGGCGGGCTTGATGTCGCGGTGGATGACGTTTTGCCGGTGCAAACGGCCCAGCGCCTGGGCCACCTGGCGCGCCGCGCTGACGGCCTGGTGCACGCTGAACTTGTGCTGCCGGTCCAGCTGCTGCTGGAGGGTTTCGCCGCTGTGCCAGTCGTACAGCAGATAGAAGGCACTGGCCGGCTGGCCACTGACGCTATTGGTGGGGAAAGTGCCATGCAGCGCCACCAGATGGTCGGCCGCGCGGCCGGACAGCATGCGCTTGGCCAACCAGGCTTCGTGGGCCAGCATGGCGCGTTCCTGCGGGTCGTGGGACCGGCTGGGGTGCAGGGTTTTCAGGGCGTACAAGGCCTGGGTTTTCGGGTCACGCACCTGCAGCACCACGTTGATGCCGTTGTCTGCCACCACGGCGGTGACAAGCAGTCCATCGAGCATGTCTCCGACACGGAAAGGCCCGGGGATGGGCAGCGCACGCGCGGCGCGGTTTTCGTCTTCCAGCGTGGCGTCCAGCAGGCCCAGCACGCGCACCACCATTGCGGTCAGGTTGTCGCGGCTGCCGCGTTGCAGGGCGGCCTGCACCAGGTTCTCGGCGGCAAGCTTGGCGCTGTCGGCCTGGGCCAATGCCTGCAGCTGCGGATCGGCCAACACGCCGTGCACGCCATCGGTCAACAGCACGAACACATCGCCCACCTGCAGGTCGCCTTGCAGGTAGTCCACCAGCAAGCGCTCGTCTATGCCTACCGCGCGCAGCAGCTGGTGCCGCAGATCGGGATGGTCGGCCACATGGTCGTGGCTGAGCTGGGTGAACATGCCGTCGCGCAGCAAGTAGGCACGCGAGTCGCCCACATGCGCCACGGTGTAGGACTGGCCGCGCAGCACCACGGCGGTCAGCGTGGTCAGGCCCATGGCGGGTTTGCGGCGGCGGTTGATACCGGCGAGCCAGGCGTTTTGCGCACCAATGATGCGGTCCAGCGCCACTGTGGTGTCCCAGGTTTCGGGCGTGGCGTAGTAATCGCGCACCAAGCTGGTCACCGTGGTCTGCGCCGCCTCCTTACCCATGCCACCGGCGCTCACACCATCGGCCAGCGCCACGATAGAGCCCATGCCCAGCTGGTGCGCCTCCGGCAGCATGGCCGCGCAAAAATCCTCATTCACCGGCTTGGTGCCGGCCAGGGAAGTAAAACCTATGTCTATGTCAAATGCCATGCACCAACCAAGCAAGTAGCGCGCCCAAATTGGTGCACAGGCATCTAGGGGTTACCCCATGAGCATTTGCATGCTGTGTTCGTACAGATCGCTCAGACTTTCAAACACATCCAGCAGGCCTTCGCTAGCCAGGGCCACGGCCTCCAGGCCGCGTGGCATATCGGCTGCGCCGGCCTGCAGCTGCTGCCACTGTTCGCCCGCACTCACCAGCTTGGCCCGGATTTCGGGGCTGCTGAGCGGAATGTCGTTCAAGTAGCTCAAAGCCTGCTCAAAGGTGTCGCGGGCTTCGGCCATGTCCACATGCGCGCGCTGCTGGGTGGCGCGGTCGCCCAGCATAGCCAGCAAGGCCAATTTGGCGAAGCGCTGGGACAGCATGCGCTGGCGCCCGGCCACGTTCAGTACATGCAGCGGGGCCGCGGCACCCGCGCTTTCCAGCACGCCGGTGAACCGTTCGGCATGCAGCAGCAGCTGTTCGGCCTCGCCATCTACCTGCAGCATCTGGCTGGCGCGCTGTTCGGCTTGCAGACCGGATTTGAGCTGGCGCCAGCTCTGCCCCACCTGGGCCAACAGGTCGCCAAACGTGGGCTGTGAGAGGCTTTTGCCCAGGAAGGCGATATTGCCGTCAATGCGCTGGGCCGACTGCAGCTGTGCCTCGGCGTACCGGGCGGGCTGCACGCCGGCCAATTGCAACAAGTACAGCTTGACCAGGCGCTGCGACAGCATGCGCAGTTGGCCCGCGCGGTTCACGCCCTCGGCAAAGCGCGCCGAATGCACGATGTGCTGCGACACCTGGCCCAGGCGCTGGTTGGTGTGCATGGAGGCGGTACGCAGCATCTGGAAGGCGTCGTCATCCGACACCTGGCGCGCATGCATCAGCACCCCCTTGGCCCGCTCCACGATCTTGCGCTCGTCCAGGCGGTTGCGCAGGTCCTGCAGCTCGTCGCGTAACGCCTGATCGCGATTGAAGACGGCCTGGGCCAGTTGCACCAGCGGGCGCAGGCGGTGCTGGCCATAGCCGTTCACCACATAGGCCTGCACATTGCACGCAAGGGCCAGCTCCAGGCGGTCAGCGTCGTTATCGTTGGTGAACAGCACAACTGGGCAGGGTGCGGTGTCGGCCAGGTACTGCAGCGCTTTGAACAGGCCGTCATCGGGTAATGGGTCGTACAGCACAAACACATCTGGTGCGTGCAAGACGGCCTCTTGCACCAATTTACTGCGTTCTATGGGCGGCGCCAGCAGGCGAATACCCACTGCCTCCAGGTCGGCAACCAAGGTGTGCGCACCCTGTGGCGCGTTCAGATATACCAATGCAGATGTCATAAAAAATCAATGGTTTCCGGTGCACTGCGCGCCCGTTGCGCGCGACAGGCCTTGAGGGTAAACCCATATGACATTGCATGGCACAGCTTTTGCATGAGAAATTGCGGGCGTAACGACGCGCCCTTACCCGCACCACAGCGGGTTTTACGTACAACGCCGTGCGTAATGGTGTAAGTCCCGGGCATACATCCCGGCAGTGGCCGCGCTTGCGCAGTCACCCAGCGGCCTGCTTGCAGGCCAGGGCTGAACACCTATCCCCCATTGCTTCACCGCCCCTGTTTGTTGCGCCATGCGCACCCTGCCGTGGGTCCATATTTTTTCGCAACCTTTGGAGTCGCTCGAATGAAAAAATCTAAATTGGTGATGGTCGGCAACGGCATGGCCGGTGTGCGCACCATTGAAGAACTGTTGAAGGTCGCCCCCGATCTGTACGACATCACCGTCTTCGGCGCGGAGCCCCACCCCAACTACAACCGCATCCTGCTGTCGCCGGTGCTGGCCGGCGAGCAAACGCTGGACGAGATCGTGCTGAACTCCTGGGAGTGGTATGCCGAGAACCACATCACCCTGCATGCGGGCAAGAAAGTCACCGAAGTAGACCGCGTCAAGCGCATCGTGCGCGCCGTGGATGCCGAGGGCAAAGTCGTTGAGGCCGAATACGACCGTCTTCTCATGTGCACCGGGTCCAACCCCTTCATCCTGCCGATTCCCGGCAAGGACCTGAAGGGCGTGATCGCCTACCGCGACATTGCCGACACCAACGAGATGATCGAGACCGCCACCAAGTACAAGAACGCGGTGGTCATCGGCGGCGGCCTGCTGGGCCTGGAAGCGGCCAACGGCCTGATGCTGCGCGGCATGACCGTCACTGTAGTACACGTCAACGACTGGCTGATGGAGCGCCAGCTGGACAGCGTGGCGGGCAAGCTGCTGCAGAAGTCGCTGGAAGACCGCGGCCTGCAGTTCCGCATCGGTGCGCAAACCCAGGAGCTGGTGGGCGGTGAAGATGGCCGCGTCACCGCCATCAAGTTCAAGGATAGCACCGAAGTCGCCGCCGACCTGGTGGTGATGGCAGTGGGCATACGCCCCAACACCGACCTGGCCAGCAAGATGCGCCTGCATGTGGACCGTGGCATCGTAGTCACCGACACCATGCAGACCGTGACCGATGGCCGCATTTACTCGGTGGGCGAATGCGCAGCCCACCGCGGCATCGCCTACGGCCTGGTCGCCCCGCTGTTTGAACAAGCCAAGGTGGCAGCCAACCACCTGGCCGAGTTCGGCATCGGCCGCTACATGGGCTCGCTGACCTCCACCAAGCTGAAGGTCACCGGCATCGACCTGTTCAGCGCGGGCAACTTCACCGGTGGCGAAGGCACCGAAGAAATCATCATGAGCGACCCGTTTGGCGGCGTCTACAAAAAGCTGGTGTTGCAAGACGACAAGCTGGTCGGCGCCTGCCTGTACGGCGATACGGCCGACGGCAGCTTCTACTTCAAGCTGCTGCGCGACGGCCGCAGCGTGGCCGACATCCGCGACAAGCTGATGTTCGGCGAAAGCCACCTGGGCGACACCGGCCACGAAGGCCACAACAAGGCCGCGAGCATGCCCGACAGCGCCGAAGTCTGCGGCTGCAACGGCGTGAACAAGGGCACCATCTGCAAAGCCATCCGTGAAAAAGGCCTGTTCACCTTGGAAGAGGTGAAGAAGCACACCAAGGCCAGCGCCTCCTGCGGCTCCTGCACCGGCCTGGTCGAGCAAATTTTGATGTTCACCGCCGGCGGCGACTATTCGGCCACGCCCAAGACCAAGGCCATGTGCGGCTGTACCGACCAGGGTCACCAGGCGGTGCGCGACGCCATCGTCAAGAACAAGTTCCTGACCATTGACTCGGTGTTCAAGGGCCTGGGCTGGAAGACGCCGAACGGCTGCTCCAGCTGCCGCCCGGCCGTCAACTACTACCTGATCTCCAGCTGGCCCAAAGAAGCCAAGGACGACCCGCAAAGCCGCTTCATCAACGAACGCAGCCACGCCAACATCCAGAAGGACGGCACCTACTCCGTCATCCCCCGCATGTGGGGCGGTGAAACCACGGCCGACGAGCTGCGCCGCATTGCCGATGCGGCCGACAAGTACAAGGTGCCCACCATCAAGGTCACCGGCGGCCAGCGCATCGACTTGCTGGGTGTGAAGAAAGAGGATTTGGTCGGCATCTGGAAAGACATTGGCATGCCCAGCGGCCACGCCTACGCCAAGGCACTGCGCACGGTGAAGACCTGCGTGGGCAGCGAATGGTGCCGCATGGGCACGCAGGACAGCACCCAGATGGGCAAGGACCTGGAGCGCGCGATGTGGCGCATGTACGCCCCGCACAAGGTCAAGTTCGCTGTCTCCGGCTGCCCGCGCAACTGCGCCGAAGCCGGCATCAAGGACGTGGGCGTGATCGGCGTGGATTCGGGCTGGGAGATGTACATCGCCGGCAACGGCGGCATCAAGACCGAAGTGGCGCATTTCCTGGTGAAGGTGAAGACCGCCGCCGAAGTGCTGGAATACACCGGCGCCTTCTGCGAGCTGTACCGCCAGGAAGGCTGGTACCTGGAGCGCACCGTGCACTTTGTCGCACGTGTCGGCCTGGACTACGTGAAGAAACGCATCCTGGAGGATGAAGCCGGCCGCAAGGCGCTGTGGGAACGCCTGCAGTTCGCGCTGGACGGTGAACCCGACCCCTGGTTCGACTTCAAGGACGCGCAAGTGGACACCCGCCAGTTCACGCCAGTCGCCACAATCGCCGCCTAAATTTATAAAAATAATGCCCCTAGCGCAGGTACTACCTGCGCAAGCAGCTACAAAAGGAATAGCAAAATGAGTGAATGGAAAGTGATCTGCAAAGTGGAAGACATCCCGGTCCTGGGCTCGCGCCGCGTGACCCGCGCCCAGGGCATGGACGTGGCCGTGTTCCGTAACAGCCAGGACGAAGTCTTCGCCCTGCTGGACCGCTGCCCGCACAAAGGCGGCCCGCTGAGCCAAGGCATTGTGTTCGGCACCAGCGTAGCCTGCCCGCTGCACAACTGGAACATCGGCCTGTGCGACGGCCAAGCCGCTGCCCCCGACGAAGGCTGCACGCCCAAGTTCAGCGTCAAGGTGGTGGACGGCACCGTGCACCTGGACCCGCAGGAGCTGGCTACCGTGGGGCTGGAATTCAGCGCCCCCGTCGCCGGCCCCACCCACAAAACCACCGCAAAAGCCTGAAACTCGTTACGCCGCAACCCATGAGCACGCCTGTAGAAACCAAATCCACCTGCCCCTACTGCGGCGTCGGCTGCGGCGTGGTCATCGAATCTGTGGGAACGCAGATCACCGGGGTGCGCGGCGACCCCGACCACCCGGCCAACTTCGGCCGCCTGTGCACCAAGGGCTCCACCTTGCACCACACGGCCAGCGCCGCCGTCACAATGCAGACCCGGCTGCTGTACCCCATGCAACGCCTGCAGCGCGACCAGGCGCCCAAGCGCGTGTCCTGGAACCACGCTCTGGGCATGGCCGCACGCAAGTTCGCCCAGGTCATCCAGGACCATGGGCCAGACGCCGTGGGTTTCTACATCTCCGGCCAGTTGCTGACCGAGGACTACTACGTCTTCAACAAGCTGGCCAAGGGCCTGATCGGCACCAACAACGTCGACACGAATTCCCGCCTGTGCATGAGCAGCGCCGTGGCCGGCTACAAGGCCACACTGGGTGCCGACGCGCCCCCGCCCTGCTACGACGACGTGAACCACACGGACTGCATCTTCATCGTGGGCAGCAACACGGCCTGGGCCCACCCCATCCTGTTCCGCCGCATCGAAGACGCCAAAAAGGCGAACCCGGCGATGAAGATCATCTACGCCGACCCGCGCCGCACCGACACCGCCGAGATCGCCGACCTGCATCTGCCCATCCAGCCCGGCACCGACGTAATGCTGTTCAACGGCATGCTGCACATCATGCTCTGGGAGGGCTGGACCGATGCCGCCTACATCGCTGCGCACACCAACGACTTCGACGCTCTCAAAGCCACGGTACGCGACTGCACTCCCGAACTGGTCGCGCAAATTTGCGGCATCACCAAGGCCGCGCTGTTCCAGGCAGCACAGTGGTTTGCCACCTCCAAAGCCACGCTCAGCCTGTACTGCCAGGGCTTGAACCAGTCCAGCAGCGGCACGGCCAAAAACGCGGCGCTGATCAACCTGCACCTGGCCACGGCGCAGATCGGCAAGCCCGGAGCAGGCCCGTTCTCCCTCACCGGCCAGCCCAATGCCATGGGCGGGCGAGAAGTCGGCGGCATGGCCAATCTGCTCAGCGGCCACCGTGACCTGGCCAACCCGGACCACCGCGCCGAAGTCGCTGCCCTCTGGGGCGTACCCGATGTGCCGTCCAAGCCCGGCAAGACCGCTGTGGAAATGTTCCAGGCCGCTGCCGACGGTGACATCAAGGTACTGTGGATCGCCTGCACCAACCCGGCCCAAAGCATGCCCGACCAGGCCCTGGTACGCCGCGCACTGCAACGCGCCGAGCTGGTCATCGTGCAAGAGGCCTTTGCCACCACCACCACCTGCGAATATGCCGACCTGCTGCTGCCGGCAACCACCTGGGGTGAAAAGACCGGCACGGTCACCAATTCCGAGCGCCGCATCAGCCGTGTACGCCCAGCCGTTGCCGGCCCTGGTGAAACCCGGCACGACTGGTCGATTGCGGTCGAATTCGCCCAACTGCTGGAAAGCGAACTCGGCCGCCCCGCCGCGCTGTTCAACTACCCCACGGACGAATCCATCTGGAACGAGCACCGCGAATCCACCCGTGGCCGCGACCTGGACATCACCGGCATGAGCTACGCCATGCTCGACGCCGCCCCCCAGCAGTGGCCGCTGCGTACCGGCGAAAGCACCGGCAAGGCACGGCTGTACGAAGACGGCATCTTTCCCACCGCAGACGGCAAGGCCCAGTTCGCCAACACCGTGTACCAGCCGGTGGCCGAGCCGCGCGAGGCGCGCTACCCCTTCTCCCTGATCACCGGCCGCCTGCGCGACCAATGGCATGGAATGAGCCGCACCGGCACCGTGGGCCGACTGTTTGGCCATGTGGCCGAGCCCTGCATCCAGATGCACCCGCAAGACATGGCGCGCCGCCTGTTGAACGAGGGCGACCTGGTCCACGTGACCAGCCGGCGCGGCTCCATCGTGGTGCCGCTGCAGGCCAGCGCCGAGGTTGGCATGAGCCAGGCCTTCATCGCCATGCACTGGGGCGAGGAATTCGTCAGCGGCGTCAGCGCCAGCGGCGAACGCCTGACCGGAGTGAATGCGCTAACCACGTCAGCCTATTGCCCCACGTCGAAGCAGCCCGAGCTGAAACACGCAGCGGTGAAGATCTTGAAGGCCGAGCTGCCTTGGTCCCTGCTCGGCGTGGCCTGGCTGCCGGAAGACCAGGCCCTGGCCGCACGCGAGCAGCTCAAAGCGCTGATGGTGCAGTTCCCCTACGCCAGCGTCGTGCCCTTTGGCCGTGAACGCAGCGGCCTGCTATTCCGCGCGGCCGGCCATGAAACGCTCCCCGACCAAGTGCTGGCCCGCATCGAAAACCTGCTGGGCCTGGACGCGGCAGATGTGCTGCGCTACGCCGACAAAAAGAAAGGCCAGCGCCGCGCAGTACGCCTGGCCCGCGAAGGCGACACCGTGCAGCTCACCGGCTTTGTGCTGGCCGGCGACACCAGCGCCGAGAGCTGGATCAAGACCCTGCTGCAAGACGAGCTGCCGGCCCAGGCCTATGGCCGCTTGCTGCTGGTACCCGGCAGCAAGGCACCGGTGGCGGTCAAGGCGCGCGGCAAGCAAATCTGCACCTGCTTCAACGTGACCGACGAGGCCATCAACAGCACGCTGGCCGGCTGCCGCGGCTTTGAAGACGAGCGCCTGAGCCAACTGCAAACTGTTCTCAAATGTGGCACCAACTGCGGATCCTGCCTGCCCGAAGTGCGGCGCATGGTGCGTGCCTCCATGCTCGCGGCACATGCGGCGTAAGACATCCCGCGCGTCATTCGGCAAATAACCTATTGTTATCAACCATCCACGACAATCGGCGCATGGGAATCAGCCAATACATCAAAGAAATCGGCCGCGGCAAGGATGGCGCGCGTGCTTTGTCGCGAGAGCAAGCCAGCGATCTGTTCGGCCAGGTACTGGACCGCAGCGTCACCGACCTAGAGGTCGGCGGCTTCTGCCTGGCCATGCGCATCAAGGGCGAAACCGAGTCCGAGATGGCTGGCTTCCTCGATGCAACCTATGCCCGGCTGCAGCTGGTGCCCGAGGGAGACAGTCCGGTCGTGGTGCTGCCCAGCTACAACGGCGCGCGCAAACTGCCGGTGCTTACGCCGCTGCTGGCCCTGCTGCTGGCCCGCGAAGGCATGCCGGTGCTGGTGCATGGCACGGCTACCGAGTCCACCCGTATTTCTGCTCAGAATGTGCTGTTGGCGCTGGATATACCTGCGGCTACAGCTATCAAAGAAATAGCAAACCGCGAAGTCTGCTATGCCACCACAGAGCTGCTCTGCCCCGGCCTGAAACAGCTGCTGGACGTGCGCCGCGCGGTCGGCCTGCGCAACCCCGCGCACAGCCTGGTCAAGCTGATGGCGCCCTGCGCCGGTCCCAGCCTGGTGGTCAGCAGCTATACCCACCCCGAATACGCGATCTCCATGGCCGCCACCTTTGCGCTGATGGAATCCAATGCGCTACTGCTGCGCGGCACCGAAGGCGAAGTGGTGGCCGACCCGCGCCGCGTACCGCAAATGACCGGCTACCTGCGTGGCCAGCCGAGCATCGTGCAAGAAGCCCACACCGGCCCGCTGGCCGCGGTACCCGATCTGCCCAAGGAAATCGACGCCGACACCACCGCCCGCTACATCCGCGATGTGCTCGCTGGGCGCAAGGCCGTGCCGCAACCCATCGCCCTGCAGGTGGAACACATCTTGCGTTTAACCCAGAAAATCCGCACACAGAGCCCAGCCACCGTATGAACCCCACCGACACATCCTTTCCATCCAGTTTTGGCACCGTCAACCAGCTGATCCCAGCCAAAGCGGTACAGGTCGGCGGGAAATGCACGCTGGTCGGCGCCGGCCCCGGCGACCCGGAGCTGCTGACCATCAAGGCCTTGAAAGCCATCCAGGCCGCCACCGTACTGCTGGTCGATGATCTGGTGAGCGACGAAATCGTCGCCTTCGCTCCGCCCACCGCACGCCTGGTGCATGTAGGCAAGCGTGGTGGTTGCAAGTCGACCCCCCAGGCTTTCATTGAAAAGCTGATGATCATGGCCGCCCGCGAAGGCGAAAACGTGGTCCGCCTCAAGGGCGGCGACCCATTCATCTTCGGCCGCGGCGGAGAAGAAGTCGAACACCTGCAAGCCGCGGGTGTGGAAGTACACGTCGTCAACGGCATCACCTCGGGCCTGGCGGCCATCACCTCGCTGAATGCGCCGCTAACACACCGCGAATACGCACATGGCGTGGTGTTCGTCACCGGCCACGCCAAACCCGACGACGAAGGCACGGACTGGCGCGCCCTGGCCGCTACCGCCTTCAGCGCCAAGCTCACCCTGGTGATCTACATGGGCGTCAGCGGCGCGCGCCGCATCCAGGACGAACTGCTCACCGGCCTACCCGCCAGCACACCGGTAGCCGTGGTACAGAACGCCTCCTTGCCCACCCAACGCCACGTGGTTACTACGCTGGGCAGCATGCACGCCACCATCGCGCGCGAACAACTCGGCAGCCCGTCCATCATGGTGGTCGGCGACGTGGTGCGCGGCATACGCGTCGCGGCCTCGGACGCCCGGGTTCGAGCGGCTTAAACCCTACCCACAGCAAAGCTAGCGCCCTGCCCGTTAGTTGTGGCGACCTGTCCGGCGGACGGATGGGCGCATGGTCTTGCACTCAAAACTCGACTGTCGAGGTTTTTTACACTTTTCGGAAGTTTTGCACACCAACGTGTATTTGGCGTAAGTCGACAGCTCCAAGCCATTGAATTACATAGATATTTTTTTACAATTCTGGTGAGGCACAATATTTGCTGCATTTCAGCAAACAGCCCCGAATCCACGGCCGCTTACAGATCGCCAGGACGCTATATGTCAAAAATCGAAAACACTACAAGACCCGAAACCGAACAAGCAGACGTAGAACAGACGACAGCGGTAAAAACCGGGCTAGCTTCGGATGCGATGGCTCGCCGTCGCATGCTGTTGAAAAGCCTTAGCAAGGGCTCTTCCGTAGTGGCGGCAGCGGCCATTCCTATGCACACCCTGGCAGGTACCGGTACGCTGGCAAAAACAACCGCCGGAACCCGTTGTACCGTGTCTGGCATGGCTTCGGGTATCCACTCAAAAGACACAACGAGTAATACTTGCTCCGGAAGCCCACCAAGCCGTTACAGCGACTGCGCCAACTGGCCTGGCTATAACGCGACGAGCAAAACCTGTTCGAATACGGTTGGCAGCAAAACATTCACCGAGAACTCTACCTTTTACAGTGTATTTGGCTGCGGTAGCTCCACTAAACTGAAGAACGTTGTGCAAACCAGCTCCAGTTCCGATGAGTGCGTTTGGGTAACAGCACTGTTGAATTCAATTGTCGGCATGACCGGTACAACCTCTACGGGGGTCAAAAACTACCCTTACAAACCCACTGAGGTGATTGCCCTGTGCAATAGCAAGACCCCTCCTGTTGACTTCTTCAGAAAACACATGCAGGGTTGAAGAGACCTGTAGGAACTAGAAAATTTCCGATACCTTGACCTACAACATCAATCCTGCCGTCCAATTGCATTGGGCATCATGGGATGATGAGTATGTGGTTTTTGACGAAGGCTCGGGCCAAACCCATCAGATGGATTCGGTCCGGGCCTTTTTGCTGGATATGATGTTGGAAGGTCCACGTAGGCTTGACGAGCTGCATTCAGCGCTAAGTTGCATTCCGTCACTATCAAATGGTGTAGACCTGAAACTGTTGCTAAGCTCCATTTTGAGTGAATTTAGTACACATGGCTTAGTGGAAGCGACTACTTGGTGAAATTAGAAAATCTCTCTTTTTCCTCCGTCCAAAGCAAACTCCAGAATGATGGGCTGATCTTAAAAATCGGCCCATTTTCATTTAGGATCATTTCCTCAATTGATTCAATCGCGGAAGGTTTGACGTCCCTTTATTCAAATTATCCCGTAGCTGATGAAGATGATTTCGTGGATTACACCGTCCATATTGCATCCGGCTCTGGGCTGCGTCACTGGGCGCGTCGCCAGGCCATCTTCAAGTTCGATGGCATGGAGCCTTTTATTCCCCTGCCGGAAGACCATGCGTTTCCCTTGTTGGAATGGTCAATGAACTGGTGCATCTCCATGCACGCCCACCATTACCTGATTCTTCACTCTGCCGTGATTGAAAAAGAAGGCTGTGCGGTCATACTGCCCGCACCCCCGGGATCGGGCAAAAGTACACTTTGCGCGGGCTTGGTAAACCGGGGCTGGCGCCTGCTGTCGGACGAGCTGGCCCTCATCTCCCTCACCGACACATCGATCACGCCCTTGGGCCGCCCTATCAGCCTCAAGAACCAATCAATTGACGTGATTCGTGGTTACGTGCCCGACGCTGTATTCAGCAAAGTGGTGCACGACACATCAAAGGGGAGCGTGTCTCTACTCAAAGCCCCGGCAGCACATATTGATCGTATCCAGGAAACAGCCCGCCCCCGCTGGGTTATTTTCCCCAAGTACATGGCAGGTGCTACGGCCCAAATGACCCCGCGCTCCAAGGCCAATAGCATGCTGGAGCTCGGCCGGAACGCATTTAACTATATGGTGTTGGGGCTAAAAGGCTTTGAAGTGCTGTCAAAAGTCATAGACGAAAGTGATTGCTACGACTTCCGCTACAGCCAGCTGGATCATGCGGTACTGGCGTTTGATGACCTTGTCGCCAGGAGGAATGCATGAGCGCAAACCTGCTTCCCGCCGTCTGGGCCAAGACCGACTGGCGTCCTACGCTAACCATGCGCGAATGGGAGTCTTTGCTTGGCCAAGCCCGTCAGGCCCGGCTACTTGCTCGAGTGGCATGCCACCACATAGACCGCGGCCTCTTGGATGACGTGCCAATGGGCCCGCGCGTCCATTTGGAGGGCGGGCTGCGGCTAGCCGAGCGCCAGCAACATGAGGTTCGCTGGGAAGTCGACCGGATTTCGAGAGCATTAAGTGAAATAGAAGGCCCCGTGGTGCTACTGAAAGGAGCGGCGTATTTAATGGCGAACATGGCAGCTGCACGCGGTCGCCTGTTTGCCGATATCGACCTGCTGGTACCGCGGGCACAAATCGAATCAGTAGAAAGCGCGTTATTTGCTGCCGGCTGGATTTCCGACGAGCGCGATGCCTACAACCAACGGTATTATCGGCAATGGATGCACGAAATTCCACCGCTACGGCACGTGCACCGAGACTCTTTCATTGATCTGCACCACACAATTACGCCGCCGACCTCACGCTTTAATGTGGATGGCGACAAGTTACTGCGCGATGCAATGCCGCTACCAGGCTATCCGGGGCTCCACGTACTCGCGCCGGTAGACATGGTGCTGCATAGCGCCGTACACCTGTTTCAGGAAGGCGAATTCGGCCATGGGCTGCGTGACTTGCTGGACTTACGCGACCTGTTCAATGACTTCAGCCCCCAAGCAAACTTCTGGGAGGCACTGCTCGAGCGTGCTGAAGTACTTGGCCTCCAGATACCTCTATTCCATGCCCTCTCTCAGCTTCGGCGCCAGCTGGACTTTCAGACGCCATCGCATCTGCAAAGCCGGGTGAAACAGCTAGGCCCCAATTGGCTCTCCAGGGCATTGATGGCATGGATGCTGGATCTGGCGCTACAACCCGATCATCCCAGCTGCAACAGCCGATGGACAGGCCTTGCACGCTGGCTCTTGTACGTGCGCTCCCATGCACTGCGCATGCCCTTGCACCTTCTGATTCCACACTTGCTACGTAAATCCTGGATGCGGCGCTTCCCCCCCAAACGTTAAGCCTCGCCTAGAGCGCTCGGATGCTTCATCGCCGTGCAACGGCGACGATGCCTACATCCAAACGGCAGTTCCCCAGTCCGGGTTCACGCACTGCGTCTTGGAGTAGCCCTGGAACTTGGAGGGTCAAAAATTCAGGATTTCTGCGGAAGTCTAATTCCCCACTTTTAATCTTCAATGCATCTGTGCCGTAAGGCTATTCTGATTCCGCAACAACTCCACAAAAGCGTGTTGTGGAAGTGGCTTGTGGTACAGAAAGCCTTGCATAACATCACATCCGGCATTTTTCAAATACCGCTCTTGAATCCGAGTTTCCACTCCTTCTGCAATGAGATTCAAACCAAGACCACGGGCTATGGAAATAATTGCCAACACAACAGGAAAATGCGCACCTACATCCTGAATTTCCATTACAAAAGCCCGATCAATTTTGATGGTATGTATGGGAAACCTATGCAAATAAGACAATGAAGAATAGCCAGTACCAAAATCATCAATTGCAACACTGACACCCAATTGCCCCAATTTATCTAGTTGTTCAATCGCAACCTGGGGATTTCGAATACAGATATTCTCGGTTACTTCGACTTCAATCTGCTTTGGCTCTATGTGATGACGAACAAGAGCACTTTTTAAATTGTCAAAAAAATCACCGCGATCCAGGTACTGAGGAGAAAGATTGAGCGACAAGCAAATCTTATGGTCGCCAACTTTATTCCACTCCTTCAGATCTCGGCAAATGGCCTCAAGCATCCAATCGCTGATCGGGATCATCAGTCCATTTTCTTCGGCAAATGGCAAAAATTCCCCGGCACTCAAGAAACCGCGTTCAGGATGGTTCCATCGCATCAAAGCCTCAGCCCCCACGACTTTATGCGTCATCACATCGACTTGCGGTTGGTAATACATCTCTAACTCACCATGCTCAATCGCTAGGTGCAAGCTATGCTCAAGTGCAATTCTCTGGGTGGCGGCATCCAACATCGAAGCATCAAAGAAGACATGGCCGTTCTTTCCTTGGGTCTTCATTTGGTACATTGCGACATCCGAGTGACGTATCAACTCATCTACCGTCGAACCATCGAACGGATAAACCGCGATACCAATACTCGCAGAGATATGCACCAACTGGTCAGCGAGCGCAAATGGCTGCCTTAGAGACTCAATAAATTTTTCGGCAATCAAGGCGGCATCACGTCGATCGGTGAGGTCAGCCAATACCACCAGAAACTCATCTCCGCCCAACCGCGAAAGGGTATCGCAGCGGCGCAAGCAGGCTTTCAGCCGAGAGGACACCTGTTGCAGCAACTCATCCCCAACGCCATGCCCTAGCGTATCATTCACAATTTTGAACCGATCCAAGTCCAAAAACATGACTGCGAGATTCGACTCATTGCGCTTCGCTTGCAATAGTGCAAGACCAAGGCGGTCTCTGAATAATGCACGATTCGGAAGTTGGGTCAAAATATCATGGAAAGCTTGGTAATTGATCAGCTCATCAGCCCGCTTGCGTTCGGTGATATCACGCGCAACACCATAGGTTCCCCAAAAAGCTTTTTGCCGATCCAGCTCCGCACCTTGCAAATCTTCGATACTGCCAAAAGTAATATTGGTCAGTTCATGACTGAACGTGCGTTGGTCATTGGCCGTATGGCGGGACTTCAATCGAAGTTCAACATTGCGCGATAGGCGTTGGTCCCCACGACATTCTTTAAAAACATAGTGCGCTCGGTCCAGATCTTCTTCATGTACCAGCACCGAAAAATGTTTGCCAAGAATTTCATCACGGTTAAATCCTAGCAACTGGTGCACGCGGTCATTGACAAAGGTAAAACGCCCTTCATGGTCCAGCGTGTAAATGATATCGGGCGAACTGTCTACCAGATAACGGTAAATTCTCTCGGAGCGCTCCAGCCGCAAGGCAATGCGCTGGTTTTCCGCCTTGAGGCGGCGCTGCTGCAGAGCGTTGTCAACGGCCTTCAGCAATTCTTCTTTGCTATAAGGCTTGCGAAGATAGTCATACGCGCCACGTTTAAGTGCGCCAATGACCGAATCAATACCTCGGGCGCCACTGGTGACTATCACATTGCAACCAGTTTTCTGGTGGTTCATGAAATCCATGATTTCATGCCCATCGATATCGGGTAGATGCAAGTCCAGTATCACTAAATCGAAAGGCCCTCGCCGCAGATGCTGGATCGCTTCAGCACCGTTGGCTGCACTGGTCAGCAAATAACCACGCCCTTTAAGCAGTTCGTTCAGGCTGCTAAGAAGTCTTGGTTCGTCGTCCACCAGTAAGACCAGCACCGGTGACTCCACTGAATCTGGTAGTGATGTGTAACCAACTGGGAACTCTAATTCCAACCCGTTTGCAGCATCACTCAAATTAGACAAATCAGACTCCATCCTTGGTTGAAACTAAAGAGAACCCGTCCAATACAGAACTGCGAATTGGGAATAAAACCTCAAACACGGTTCCAGTTTTCGAACTTGTACAGCTTATAAATCCATCTATTTTCTCAACCAAGCTGTGCACAATATTTAAGCCCAATCCTCTGTGATTGCCTGGTTTTTCGCTCACTACAGGTGTAAATATCTTTGCCAAAACAGCCGCAGGGATACCTGGACCGTTATCCTTTACATACAAGGCCAATACCTCGCGCCCATTACGTAAAATTTTTCCGCCATTTACTACCTCGATCAACCCGCCATTGGGTAGCGCCTCGACAGAATTCTTGAGAAGATTCACCAGTATCTGTTTCACCAAATCACTGGATGCATCAATTTCATAAAATTGCTCGGATAATTGAGCACCGATATGCACCGATGCTGGCAAGAATCTACTTTCCCTAAACAAGCTGGCCAATTGCTTGATGATCTTATTGACATCGGTGGGCTGCTCTTGGATTTTTGGCTCCGCACCATCAAATTCGTCCAAAATATTTCCGATACGATCAATTTCCTCATTCAGAATCGATAGCTCGCCCGCCACCGACTCTTCTCGAATTAATTTTTCATCCAGAACACTCAAATAGTTTTTAATGATTGCCAGCGGGTTGTTTATCTCATGGACTACACGATGAGAGCTTTCGCGATAATCCTCTTTGATCCGTGCAATGCGCCGGTCAATTTCACCTTGGTCACGGGCCGCCGCCGCCAGCGCAGCCCCAACTTGCAAGCCAAACGTGTGCAGTAGGCGCTCGCGACGTTGCAGATCAGATAGCTGCCAAGACCGCACACCGCAGACCATCACGCCAAAGCACTGAGCTCCGTCCACAAAGGGGATGCAAACTAGGCAGTCGGCAGCAAATATTCTCAGCAATTGCTCCTCCGGTACGCTAAGAGCGCCGCCGGTACGATCAAGAAAGCCCAAGCGTCTTTGCCGAACCGTTTCGGCGATTCCGCTGCGTTTCTCCGAAAGACTAATGGAGAACTCGGCCAAACGCTGGCGCCGATCTCCCGACGCAACCGCAACCAGAGACTGCCCTCCGCCATTCATCAGCAAAATGATGCTCTCGTCCACATCAAACAGAATCCGCGCGTTGTGACGAACAGAGTTGAGCAACTGGGTATCACCCTTTTGTCGGGCAAAAGACTGCCTCAGCTCCGCAGCCAAGGTCATATCTAGAACGGCATTCGTGAGAGGCCCCTGTTGAGACGGGTTAGCCGCCGGCTCTTTTGGGCTATCCACCGCTTGTACCGGCATGGCGTCCGTCCCAGACAAATCGATTCCGAGAAATGCAGCCGATTTTTTAACCTGATCCGCCGCCCCTTGCATGATGCCCAGCACGGCGTCATTCGACAGCTGGCACAGCGCGCCTGCATCCGCCGGTATTGGATCGTCGACCGGATGATTCGCCATCCAGTTAGCCAGGTGAACGATACGAATCAACGCATGGGCGGTTTCTATGCGTGCTGCGGCCTCATGGTGGTAGAGGATGCTGTCCGCCATGAACGAATCCAGGTTCCAACGCTCTACCAGCCACGCGCCCGCTTCCGCATGGGAAATTTGCAGAGTTCTGATTTCCACCGCGCACAGGTTTTCATCGTCCTGGGCTAAAAAATTGAAGCTATATTCATTTGGCGCTACTGCTATCAACGCCAAGCGACCGACGTCGTGCAGCAGTCCTGCCAGGTAGGCCTCCTCGCTATGGAGATAGCCCATTTTTTTGGAGACCTCTCGGGCAATGACGGCGGTCGTCAAGGCGTGTTTCCAAAAAATTCGCATATCACGGCTGGCCGAGCTGGAAAAACCATTAAAGGTATGTCGGACCGATTCGCTGATGATGACCGTCTTGATGACGTCGGCGCCTAAGATGCTCAGCGCCTGGACCAGCCCCACCTTTTGCTCACCGCGGTAGTAGGCTGCATGGTTGGCTACATTCAGTACCTTGCTGGTCATGCCCGCATCATTGGCGATCAGCTTGGCCAGCTCGGCCATGCCAGCATCGTCCGCCTGGCAAAGTTCAAGCAGTTTGAACAGAATTTCTGGCATTGCAGGCAATCGCGCCACCAGCAGACGATTGCGAATATCTTGATCAGATTGAGCCATTTTCCAAACAGGTACGCTTCTGGTTTCCATCAATTTAGCCAAGCTATCGCCTACTGCAAGCAAACTCTTCAAGCGAATGGCCATCCAAGAAACACTCGCGCAACTCTCACTGTACTCTGCCCAAAAGCATCGTGAGCATCCCCTGTCGATACTGAATTAAGAGCAAAGGATTATGCGCATCAACCTGGCACCTATTCCAACGGCGCTGGCGATTTACATGATTTGCATGCCAGTATGAATTTTGTTACTCTTTTTACATCTGGATGATACTGCCATAAGAATGACAGCATTGCTCCACTTCCACCGACACTCTCGCCGAGCACACTATTTCACCCCTAACGTTGCGAAATCGCTGAACCAACTGCACAGAAAATTCGGATGCTGCCAGGCCAGTGGCCTGCTCATACGAAGTGCGAAAAGCAAAAGCCCCTGACTTTCACCAGAAAATCAGGGGCTTGCGAGTCGCCAAGCAACGCTGCGCACCGCGACTACATATTGTCGATCATCACCTGGCCGAAGCCAGAGCAGCTTACCTGCGTTGCGCCTTCCATCAGGCGCGCGAAGTCGTAAGTGACCTTCTTACTGGCTATTGATTTTTTCATCGACGCGATGATCAGGTCAGCGGCTTCGATCCAGCCCATGTGGCGCAGCATCATTTCGGCCGACAGAATTTCGGAACCGGGATTCACGTAGTCCTTGCCAGCGTACTTGGGTGCCGTACCGTGGGTAGCTTCAAAGCAGGCCACCGAATCGGACATATTCGCGCCTGGCGCAATGCCGATACCGCCGACCTGGGCGGCCAACGCGTCAGACACGTAATCGCCGTTCAGATTCAGCGTAGCGATCACGCTGTACTCGGCCGGGCGCAGCAGGATTTGCTGCAAAAACGCATCCGCAATCACGTCCTTGACGACGATTTCCTTGCCCGTCTTGGGGTTCTTGAACTTCATCCAAGGGCCACCGTCGATCAGCTCGGCACCAAACTCCTTTTGCGCCAGTGCATAGGCCCAGTCGCGGAAGCCACCCTCGGTGAACTTCATGATGTTGCCCTTGTGCACGATGGTCAGGTTGGGCTTGTTGTTGTCGATGGTGTACTGCAAAGCCTTGCGCATAAGGCGCTCGGTACCCTCGCGCGACACTGGCTTCACACCGATACCGGAGGTGTTGGGGAAGCGGATTTTCTTGACGCCCATTTCTTCCTGCAGGAACTTGATCAGCTTCTTGGCCTTGTCGGACTCGGCTTCGAATTCGATGCCCGCGTAGATGTCTTCCGAGTTCTCGCGAAAGATCACCATATCGGTCTTGTGCGGCTCCTTGACAGGCGAAGGCACGCCATCAAAGTACTGCACCGGGCGCAGGCATACATACAGGTCCAGCTCTTGTCGCAAGGCCACGTTCAGGGACCGAATACCACCACCCACGGGCGTAGTCAGCGGGCCTTTGATGGACACCACGTAATCGCGCACAGCATCCAAGGTTTCCTTCGGCAACCATTCGTCCGGGCCGTAGATCTTGGTGGACTTTTCGCCTGCATAAATTTCCATCCAGTGGATTTTTTTCTGGCCGCTATAAGCTTTGGCCACTGCTGCATCCACTACCTTCAGCATCACCGGCGTGATGTCCTGCCCGGTGCCGTCGCCCTCGATAAACGGAATGATCGGCTGGTCTGGCACGTTGAGCGAGAAGTCCGCATTGACCGTGATTTTCTGGCCTTCGGCGGGTACTTGGATGTGCTGGTACATGGAAATCGAGACTCCAGTAGATGTAAAGATGGGGGAATTGATGCGCAGCAGGCAGCACAGCATGCTTGAGTCGAAAGATTCTAGTCTTTAATCACGGTGTGTCTCTGCCAGCGGCTGGCCCATTCGGCAGTGCCAGAATGCGAACCAGAAGCTGATACCAAGTTTGATTTTTTGCACTCCATTTCCATGAAGAAACTTATCCGCCCATTCTGCTTTTCCTTGTCCCTGGTGTGCGCCGGCGTAGGCTCGGCCAGCGCGCAAGATGCCCCACAAACCAACCTGCCCCGCATCACGCTGACGGCCGGTATCCACCAGATCGACACCCAGTTGGCGCTGACACCCGACCAGCGCCAGATCGGCCTGATGTTCCGCAAGGAGATGCCGCAGCAGGAAGGCATGCTGTTCGTCTTTGAGCAGCCCGCTACCCAGTGCTTCTGGATGAAAAACACCATCCTGCCGTTGAGCGCCGCGTTTGTGGAAGACGACGGCACCATCGCCAACCTGGCCGACATGAAGCCGCAAACCACCGACTCGCACTGCTCGACCAAGCCAGTGCGCTACGTGCTGGAAATGAACGTAGGTTGGTTCGCCAAGAAGGGCATCAAGGCCGGCAGCAAGCTCGGCGGCAAACCCTTCGAGGCGGCCAAATAAAAAAGCCCGTCGCAGACGGGCTTTTTAGAGGGAGCTAGAGAGCTCAAGCGAAATTCTTTTCCGCGAATTCCCAGTTCACCAGCTTGTCGAGGAAGGTTTCGACAAACTTGGGACGCATATTGCGGTAGTCGATGTAGTACGCGTGCTCCCACACATCCACGGTCAGCAAGGCCTTGTCGGCAGTGGTCAGCGGCGTGCCGGCAGCGCCGGTGTTGACGATGTCGACCGATCCGTCAGGCTTCTTCACCAGCCAGGTCCAGCCGGAACCGAAGTTGCCCACAGCCGACTTGACAAAAGCTTCCTTGAAAGCCGCGTAGGAGCCGAACTTGGCGTTGATAGCCGTTGCCAGCGCGCCGCTGGGTTCGCCGCCGCCTTGGGGCTTCATGCAGTTCCAGAAGAAGGTGTGGTTCCAAATTTGCGCAGAATTGTTGTAAATGCCGCCGCTGGACTTCTTGATGATTTCTTCCAGGGTCAGCGATTCAAACTCGGTGCCCTTTTGCAGGTTGTTCAGGTTGACCACGTAGGCGTTGTGGTGCTTGCCGTGGTGAAACTCCAGGGTTTCCTGGGAGTACGCAGGCGCCAGAGCGTCAATCGCGTAGGGCAATGGGGGCAGGGTATGTTCCATGTTTTTCCTCGTGGGTTGGTGGTTAACGGGTGGATTGTAGAAACTAATTAAGGCGCGTCTGTAGGACACGGAGATCAACCTCGCCATCCGCCAGAATGGCGGTTGCCGAGCGCCCTTCGGCGGTCTGCCCGACGCGCGTGATCGGCAGGCCTTCGGCGCTGCGCAGCAAGGCATAGCCACGCTGCAGCACCAGCTGCGGGTCCAGCAGCGCCAGGCCGCGGCCGGCGCGGTCCAGGCGCTCGTGGCGCTGCCGGATCGCCTGGCTTAGCTTGATAGGGAAATTGGCCTTAAGCACCTGGTGGCGGTTCTTCTCCCGCTCTATATTCGATAGCACTGCATAGCGCAACCGCTGCGCCTGCTGGCCCAGTTGCCATTGCTGGCGCGCCACCAGGCCCGAGGGCCGGCCCAGGCGCTGGGCCGCGCTGTCCAGGCGCTGGGCCTGGGTATCGAGTTTGCGTTGCACGGCATCCTGCAAACGCTGCCCTGCCAGTGCCAAGGCGCCCAGCCAGACCTCGCGCGGCTGGGCCGCCAGCTCGGCCGCGGCGGTGGGCGTGGGCGCCCGCAGGTCGGCCACAAAATCAGCGATGGTGAAGTCGGTCTCGTGGCCAACGCCGCTGACCACCGGCACCGGGCTGTGGGCGATGGTGCGGGCCAATTGCTCGTCGTTGAAGCCCCACAGGTCTTCCAGCGAGCCTCCGCCGCGCACCAGCAAAATTAGGTCTATCGTCACATTTTGAGAAGAATCGGCCTCTGGCGCAGATTCTGCCTGCGTGTACCGGTATAGATTTGATAGCGCCCGGACCAATTCCCCAGGTGCAGCCGCACCCTGCACCAAGGCCGGCGCCAGCACCACCGGAATATGCGGCACGCGCCGCTGCAGCGCCGACACCACGTCGTGCAAGGCCGCCGCGCCCAAGGACGTGACCACGCCGATACCGCGCGGCAGCAGCGGCAGCGGGCGTTTACGCGCAGGGTCGAACAGGCCTTCGGCCTCCAGCTTGGCCTTGAGCTGCAGGAACTGCTCGAACAAAGCGCCCTGCCCGGCCCGGCCCATGCTTTCCACGATCAGCTGCAGGTCGCCGCGCGGCTCGTACACGCCTAGCCGACCACGCACCTCCACCAGCTCGCCGTCACGCGGCGCAAAGTCCAGCAGGCTGGCCGCACGGCGGAACATGGCACAGCGGATCTGGCCTTGCGCGTCCTTGAGATTGAAGTAGCAATGCCCGCTGGAAGCGCGCGAGAAGCCCGAAATCTCGCCGCGCACCGCGACCGGATTGAAGCGCGCCTCCAAGGCCTCAGCAATGGCGAGGCACAGCACACCAACCGGCCAGATTCGCGGCGCCAATGCTGGGTTTTGCAGGCCCGACATCAGCTTTGGCGCGCTGTTGCGCGAGTTTTGCCTGCCAAGTGCTCCACAGGCCTGATGCCCCCAATGCGATTCATTAGCAAATGCAAAAAAACACCTGTTTGCGCTGAATTAATGTGGTAAGTGCTTGATTTCAATTGGATTTTTTCTGCTTAAATTTTCATCGAAGTGTCACAAGCCCGCATGGGCGCTGGATTTCAGCGCTGCGCGCAGAAGTTCTTCACAAAGTTATCCACAAGAAATGTGGGTGACTGCGGCGTCGGCAGCTTGCCACAAGTTGCTGGCCGCAAGAGCTTCGGGCTAAGCCATAATCGCGAATCTGTAACGAGTTGCGCTGCGCGCAAGTCCTGTCTAAACCACGCGGAGAGCTATATTGTTTTCGATCATACAAGCCGCAGGCTGGCCCATCTGGCCCTTGGTTGCCTGCTCCATCCTCGCGTTGGCGTTGGTGATTGAGCGATTCCTGAGCCTCAAAACCTCCAAAATCATCCCCCCCAAGCTGCTCAACGAGGTGCTCACGGTATCGCAGACCAGCATCCCGGCGCCCGGCATCGTGAACCAGTTGGCGCAGAACTCGTCGCTGGGCGAAGTGCTGGCCAGCGGCCTGCGGGTGATCAACACCCACCCCCGCTGCAGCGACGACGACGTGCGTGACGCCATGGAAAGCGCCGGCCGCGCAGTAGCCCACAAGCTGGAGAAATACCTCAGCGCGCTGGCCACCATCGCATCTGCCGCCCCGCTGTTGGGCCTGCTGGGCACGGTGATCGGCATGATCGAGATTTTTGGCTCCCAGGGCAGCGGCGGCGGCATGGGTGGCAACCCGGCCCAACTGGCGCACGGCATCTCGGTGGCGCTGTACAACACCGCCTTTGGCCTGATCGTGGCCATTCCCTCGCTGATCTTCTGGCGCTACTTCCGGGCCCGGGTGGACGAATATTTGCTGACCCTGGAGATGGCCGCCGACCAGTTCGCACGCCACCTGAACGCCGTCCGCAAACGGGGCTGAACGGAGATATAGCGACCATGAACTTCCGCCACCGCACCCGCGAAGAGCCCGAAATCAACCTGATCCCGTTCATCGACGTGCTGCTGGTGGTGCTGATCTTTCTGATGCTGTCCACCACCTACAGCAAGTTCACCGAACTGCAGATCACCTTGCCGGTGGCCAATACCGACGCCCAGCGCAACTACCCCAAGGAAATCATCGTCGCCGTGGGCAGCGACGGCCGTTACGCCATCAACAAAAGCCCGGTCGAAGGCCGCAGCGTCGATGCCCTGGCCCCGGCCCTGGCCAACGCCACCAAGGGCAGCAAAGACATGGTCGTCATCATCAGCGCCGATGCCAGCGCCGCCCACCAGTCGGTCATCACCGTGATGGAAGCCGCGCGGCGTTCCGGGCTGAACCAGATCACCTTTGCCACCCAGGCCACCCCGCAGTAAGCCCATGGGGCTGGAAGCCACCCTGCTGCGCACCTGGCGCTCCCGCGGCGCGCTGGCCTGGCTGCTGTGGCCCTTGTCCCTGCTATACGGCCTGATAGGCAGTCTGCGCAATCTGCTCTACCGCCTGAACTGGCTACACACCGGCCGAGTGCCGGTGCCAGTTATCGTGGTCGGTAACGTGGTGGCCGGTGGCTCGGGCAAAACCCCGGTGGTCATGGCCCTGGTGCGGCACTGGCAGGCCCGCGGCATAGCGGTGGGCGTCATCTCGCGCGGCTACGGCCGCAGCAGCACCGACTGCCGCGAAGTCTTGCCCGACAGCCTGCCCGCCGAAGTTGGCGACGAGCCCGCCCTGGTGCGCCGCAGCTGCCAGGTGCCGGTATTCGTGGCCCGCCAGCGGCTGGACGCGGCCCAGGCGCTGCTGGCGCGCTACCCGCGCACCCAGCTGATCGTCTGCGACGACGGCCTGCAGCACCTTGCACTGCACCGTGACCTGGAAATCTGCATCTTTGACGACCGCGGCGTGGGCAACGGCTTTCTGCTGCCCGCCGGCCCGCTGCGCGAAGCCTGGCCACGGCCGGTAGACCTGGTGCTGCACAGCGGGGCCCAGCCCGCGTTTGCCGGCTTCCGGGCGCGCCGTAGTCTGGCCGATTACGCCGTGCAGGCCGACGGCACGCGCCGACCACTGGCCACGCTGCGTAACACGCCGCTGCGAGCAATAGCGGCCATCGCCCAGCCGGAGAGCTTTTTCAGCATGCTGCGCGCGGCGGGGCTGGAACTGGAAGCAGCAGAAGCCTTGCCCGATCACTACGATTTTGATAGCTGGTCACGCACGGCCCCTCTGCGCCAGACCGTTATTTGCACCGAAAAAGATGCAGTGAAGCTGTGGCGCCACCAGCCGGATGCGCTGGCCGTGCCGCTACTAGTGGAACTGGAGCCCGGCTTCCTGGCCGCACTCGACCAACGGGTCGATCCGTGGCTATCATCGCCCCCTGCGCGCACTTCTGCGCTGACCTGATACCAACCAAATTTCACCCATGGATAGCAAACTTCTCGAGCTGCTGGTCTGCCCCGTCACCAAGGGCCCGCTGCAATTCGACCGCGAAAAACAAGAGCTGACTTCGCGCAGCGCCCGCCTAGCCTACCCGGTGCGCGACGGCATTCCCATCCTGCTGGAAAACGAAGCCCGCACCCTGAGCGACGAGGAGTTGGGCCTGTGAGCTTCACCGTCCTGATCCCGGCCCGCCTGGCCTCGACCCGCCTGCCGAACAAGCCACTGGCAGCCCTGGGCAACGCCCCCATGGTGGTGCGGGTAGCCCAGCGCGCGATGCTGTCCCAGGCCGCGCGCACCGTGGTCGCCTGCGACAGCCAGAGCATCCTCGAAGCCTGCCAGGCCCACGGCGTGGAAGCCATCCTGACCCGCAACGACCACCCCTCGGGCAGCGACCGCCTGGCAGAAGCCAGCCAACTGCTGGGCCTTGCCGACGATGCCATCGTGGTCAATGTGCAGGGCGACGAGCCGCTGATCGACCCGCAGCTCATCAACGACGTCGGCGCCTTGCTGCAGCAGCGCCCGCAAGCCAGCATGGGCACTGCCGCCCATGCCATCGCCAGCCTGGCCGACTTCTGCAACCCGAATGTGGTCAAAGTGGTACTGGACGCCCAGCAGCACGCGCTGTACTTCAGCCGCGCACCGATTGCCTGGTGGCGCGACGGTGCCACCCCCGACCACAGCTTCACGGCCCTGCCCGACCCGGCGCCGCTGCGCCACATCGGCATATACGCCTACCGGGTTGGCTTCTTGCGGCTGTTTCCTACCCTGCCGCAGGCGCCCATCGAGGTAACCGAAGCCCTGGAACAGCTGCGCGCCATGTGGCACGGCCACCGTATTGCAGTGCATGTCACCGCCCATGCGCCGGGCGCCGGCGTCGACACACCGGAAGACCTGGAACGCGTAAGCAAACTGTACTGAAGCCTCTGGTATCCTCTAACGGAATGAAGCACGGCGGTAGTTCTCGGACTGCCAGTCGTGCCACGTGGTTTTAAACACTCCGAGGAATTTCCATGAGACTGATTTTGTTGGGCGCACCCGGCGCCGGCAAGGGTACGCAAGCCACCTTCATCTGCCAGAAATACGGCATCCCGCAAATCTCCACCGGTGACATGCTGCGCGCTGCCGTCAAGGCCGGTACACCCCTGGGCCTGCAAGCCGACGCGGTCATGAAGTCCGGCGGCTTGGTCAGCGACGACCTGATCATCAACCTGGTGAAGGAACGCCTGACCCAGCCCGACTGCGCCAATGGCTGCCTGTTCGATGGATTCCCCCGCACCCTGCCCCAGGCCGACGCCATGAAGGCCGCCGGCGTCAAGCTCGACTACGTGCTGGAAATCGATGTGCCGTTCGACGCCATCATCGAACGCATGAGTGGCCGCCGCTCGCACCCCGCATCGGGCCGGACCTACCACGTCAAGTTCAACCCGCCCAAGGTCGAAGGCCTGGACGACGTCACCGGCGAACCGCTGATCCAGCGCGACGACGACAAGGAAGAAACCGTGCGCAAGCGACTGGAGGTGTACAGCGCCCAGACCCGTCCGCTGGTCGATTACTACTCCAGCTGGGCCCGCAACGAGCCTACAGCCGCCCCCAAGTACCGCGCCATCAGCGGCACCGGCACGGTGGACGAAATCACCGCCCGCGCGTTTGCCGCCCTGGCCGCCTAAAGCACTGACGCCAATACAAAAAGCCGCCGGGTGCTGAGCCCGGCGGCTTTTTTCATGGGGCTGCCAGTAACTCCAGCAGCAGCGCAATCCGCGCCTTCACCGGCGACAGGCCCTGCGCATCGGGTATCGCATCCGCCGGCATGGCCTGCACCCGGCCGAACACGCAGCGCGTCGACCTCAGCACCTGTACCCCAGCCGCCATGGCACGCAGCAGGGCCGCGTGCAAATCCACGTGCAGCGTGCCATTGCCGGTGCCCGCCACCACAATGCCGCGCACACCCTGGGCCACCAGCGCGTCCACCAGCAAGCCATTCGCGCCGGCATAGTTCAGCACGACCTCCACCCGCGGCCAGTCGCTGGCAGTCGACGCATCCATTACTATTTTTTTGATAGCTTCTCGCGCAATATCTGCCTGAGCCAGAGACCTATTTTCCTTATGAAAATCGATGGCCGACAGCCAAGGCCGGAACAGGCGCACCCGCCCTTCTTCCACCACCCCGACCAGGCCGGCCTCGCCCGACGAGAACGCATCTACCTTGTAGCTGTGCACCTTCTGCACATCCTGCGCGCCGTGGATATTGCCCGCACAGACCGCCAGCACGCCGCGTGCGCCCGGGGTACTGGCAACCGCCATCGCGTCCAGCAAGTTTTGCGGCCCGTCCGGCACCAGGGCGGTGGCCGGACGCATCGCGCAGGTCAGCACGATGGGCTTGGCCGGGTCCAGCACAGCCTGCAAAAAGTAGGCGGTTTCTTCCAGCGTATCCGTGCCATGGGTGATAACGATGGCCTCCACCTCAGGCTGGGCCAGCCAGTGGGCGCAGCGCGCGGCCAGCTGCTGCCACAGCGCAAAGCCCATGTCCTTGCTATCCACCTGGGCCACCTGCTCGGCGACCAGGCTAAACGCGCCGTCCTGGAAGCCACCCATCGACTCCAGCAGCTGGGCCACACCCACCTCGCCGGCGGTATAGCCGATGTTGTCACCCGCGCTGCTGGCCCGGCCGGCAATCGTGCCGCCGGTACCGAGCACCACGATGCTGGAAGGCTTCGTGTCCAACACGCCTGAATTTACTGCCATGGCTTGCAAACTTTCAAAAACTGGTTAAAAATACAGCTACTGGATATTAAAACAGCCAGCCCGCTAAACTAGCACGGAGTCACCCATGGATCTGCCAGCGTTCCCCGCCAAACTCACCGCCCGCCAGCAACAGATTCTGGACCTTATCCAGTCGGCCATTGCCCGCACCGGCGCACCGCCTACCCGGGCCGAAATCGCCAGCACGCTGGGCTTCAAATCGGCCAACGCCGCCGAAGAGCATTTGCAGGCCCTGGCCCGCAAAGGCGCGATCGAACTTGTCAGCGGCACCTCGCGCGGCATCCGACTCAAGAGCGACACCCTGCGCTCCATCAACGAATCCCGCTTCCAGCACACCCTGAGCCAGCTGGCCCTTCCGCTGATTGGCCGAGTGGCTGCCGGCTCGCCGATTTTGGCGCAGGAACATGTGGACCAAACCTACCACGTGGAGGCCAGCATGTTCCGCCACAAGCCCGACTACCTGCTCAAGGTGCGCGGCATGTCGATGCGCGACATCGGCATCCTCGACGGCGACCTGCTCGCCGTCCAGTCGGCCACCGATGCCAAGAACGGCCAGATCGTGGTGGCGCGGCTGGGCGAAGAAGTTACCGTCAAACGCTTCCGCCGCAACAAGAACCTGATCGAGCTACTGCCCGAAAACCCCGACTACGCCACCATCGTGGTCGAGCCCGGCGAGAGCTTCGCCATCGAGGGACTGGCCGTCGGCCTCATCCGCAACACCATGCTGATGTAAACCTGCAGCACCAGCGCACAGCCATCCTGTCCATTCGTATCCAGCACACCATGTCGTGGGAGTTTCATATGGGAATCGCATCGTTTTCGCCTACCGGTCTGTTCGGCTCGTTCCAGGGCCTGGTCGGTTGGTTCAACCACCATTCGTCCAAAACGCGCAGTGTGCGCCAGGCGCTGGCGCTACGGCCCGGCCCGACCCGCGGCAATGCCTGTGCCAGCCACGCTAGCGCGGCTCCGATACGCAGCGCCTGCCCCTCCCTCCAGGCAACGCCTCTGCGTCCGCTGCGCCCCTTGCGGGTGCTGCGCGTGGTCGATGGGCCGCAGACGCCGGCCAACGCAGGCCGCATGCTGATTTCGGGCCGTATGGCCGATGTCTGCGCCGAGCTGGATCGGCTGGCCGCCCTGGAATCAGGCCCGCGCGCCCTGCTGCAGTAAGGCCCGGCACACGCTGGCACAACGGCAGGGCCGCAGATAGCCCACCAAGGCACATTTGCTCCAGGCTGCAGCGCTTATTAGATACATACAGGTACAGGCAGGCATCTGCGTCAAGGCACAATCGGGGGATGAATATTGTGATTCTTGACGACTACCAAGATGCCGTTCGCAAACTCGACTGCGCCATCAAGCTGGAGCCTTATGCAGCCAAGGTGTACACCAATACCGTCAAAGGCCTGGGCCAGTTGTCGGTACGCCTCAAGGACGCCGACATCATCGTGCTGATCCGCGAGCGCAGCCAGCTGAACCGCCAGCTGATTGAAAAGCTGCCCCGGCTCAAAATGATTGCCCAGACCGGGCGCATTGGCTCCCACATCGATGTCGCCGCCTGTACCGAACGCGGCATCGCTGTTGCCGAAGGCGTGGGGTCACCCGTCGCGCCGGCCGAACTCACTTGGGCGCTGATCATGGCTTCCACCCGGCGCCTGCCCCAGTACATCAGCAACCTCAAGCACGGAGTCTGGCAGCAGTCGGGTATGAAGACCGCGTCCATGCCGGCCAACTTTGGCATGGGCACGGTACTCAAGGGCAAAACCATGGGCATCTGGGGCTATGGCCGGATTGGCCAGATCGTCACCACCTATGCGCGGGCCTTCGGCATGAGAGTGATGGTCTGGGGCCGCGAGACCTCGCGCACCCGCGCGCTGGCCGATGGCGTCGATGTGGTGGAAAGCAAGGAGGAGCTGTTCGAGCAGGCCGACGTGCTGTCGCTGCATCTGCGGCTCAACGATGAAACCCGCGGCATCGTCACCCTGGACGATCTGCTGCGCATGAAGCCCACCTCTCTGCTGGTAAATACCTCACGGGCCGAGCTGATCGAGCCCGATGCTCTGCTGGCCGGTTTGAACCGGGGTCGCCCCGGCATGGCGGCAGTGGACGTGTTCGAGAGCGAGCCCATCCTGCAAGGCCATGCTCTGCTGCGGCTGGAAAATTGCATCTGTACACCGCATATTGGCTATGTGGAACAAAACAGCTACGAGATGTACTTCAACGCCGCGTTCGATAACGTGTTGAACTTCATCAAAGGCACGCCGACCAACATCGTCAATCCGGGCGCACTACAGGTTCGTCGCTAGATTTTTAATAGCACTCTGCGCACAGTAGGCCGGCGAAAACTGCCTAAATTACCCATAAAAAAGCCACCTCATCGGTGGCTTTTTGCTTACTTAGACTTGGGCGAAATCTTCTCTTCAATCTTCGGATCGAACAGATCGAACTCCAGCATATTGCTGTCGATCACTGGCGGAGCCGGTGGCGGTGGTGTGGGTAACGGGGTTGCCAACAACTCGTCCAGGTCCAGGTCCAGTGGCTCCATCAGCGGGCTGGTGGCGGCACGGGCCGGAGCGGGTGGTGGTGGCGATGCGGCCGGCAGCTGTTGCATGGCCAGCAGTTCAGAGTTCGAGAAGTCTAGATTCAGGTCCAGATCCAGGTCTAGCGGCTGACGGTATGAAGACACTGCCGGCTCGGGTGGCACATCGGCCCGCTCCGGCGCGGCGGGTTCGGGCATCAACAGCATCGGCTGGGTAAAAGAAGTCTCGCGCGGCAACTCTTCCAGTGCACCAGGCTGCGACAACTGGGGCTCCAGCGCCGCAGGAATGCTGTTCCGGCTGCGCGCCTCCATCGCCCGCTTGCCACTAGTGAGGCGTAAGCCGCTCTTGGCCATGGCATGCAACAGCAGCAATTCGCGGTAGGCCGCCAGATCAAACACCGGCACCGGTGCCTCCGGGTCGCGGAACAGGCAGGATTCGATGAAATCCAGCACCTCGGGCTTGCCCCACTGGGCTTCTATGTCACGCAGCACCGCGGGGTAGTTTTCCAGAGTCTGGCCTTCGCTGGTGAAGGCCGGGAATACCGGCAACTGGCAATTGAAGATGCGGTTGAACGCATCACGCTGCTGGTTGTATTCGGCCTGGCGGCCTAGCGTGTGGTAAACCTTCAGCAGCTCCAGATAGGCCAAGGGGTTGACCTCAACGCTCTCGTCTATGCTCTTCTTCAGAACGCCAATCGCTTGGTCGTACTGGCCGAGCGACACAAAGAAGTCCGCGTGCTGCTGCACGTCCAGGAAATCATCTGCGTGCAGATTGCGTGCTGGTGCGGCAGTCACCACGGGCGCCACGGCGGATTTGACCGGCATTGCCGTAACCGCGGTCAGCTTCTTCAAGTCCTCGAACAAGGACTCGTCCACCTCGGTATCTATCTGGGTGTCATGCGTCGACCCCGGCAGAGTGGACGGCGGCTGCTGGGCTGCCAGTTTGGCCGGGAGGCTCAGCGCGGCCGGTCGCCCCATTTCTTCGGGACTGGGTTCACCATGGTGTGCCCAGTCGGTGGCCGAGGCCAGGCCGCGCTGGCGGGCCCGGTTCCACCAAAAGCCGGCGGTCGCGATGGCGGCGAGCAACAGAGCCAGCAATCCGTAGACCAGGCCTTCGCCGTAACGGTTGTTTTCCAATTTTTCGAGCCGAAGCTTGAAGTCGGCTTCGCTCTTGGCCAGCAGGGCTTTGAGGGCTTTGGACTCTGCTTCCAAAGCCAGCAGGCGCTGCTTTTCCTGGGGGTTTTCGGCCGGCAGGTTGTTGAGCTCACGCCAGGCTGCTGCCGCGGCAGCGCGCTTTTGCGGATCTTCGGTAGACGCCACCACCAGGTCGGTAGAGGACTTGAGTTGCACCACGCGCTCGTCTGGCGCTTCGGCGGCTTCCAGCTTCAGACGCGGCTTGTTGTCGGGCACTTCGGGCTTGACGACCGGCTTTGTCGCGACAGCCGGTTCCTTGGCAGGTGCAGGCTTGGGGGCAGCCACCGGCTTGGGTAGGGCTTTGACAATGGGTGCTGCCGTGGCGCTGGGCGTACTGCGCACCGCGGGGGGCCGTGGCGCTGGCCGCGGTGCAGGTGCGGGCGGCGGCGCATCCATCGCCGGAGCCGGGGCGGCGGCGGGCGCCGTCACAATCGCCGGAATGATCGTAGGTACGGATGCAGCGCGCGTCTCGACCGGAAAGTCGGTTAGAAAATCATAGCGGCGTGAGGCTTTTTGGCCACAGATGGATCGCAGCACCACCCCAACAACCGGTTCGTCGACCACTGCCGAGGAACGGATGCGCACCACGGCTTCTTGCTGCTGGCCACCGGATACCACGATCACCCGGACTCGGTTCGGGGCCACTTGTGCATCGCCATGGAAGATATCGGCCTCAAAGCAGGCGTTGCCACTATCGTCTACGGCGTCAAGACGCACATCCACCGCCAGATCCAATGGCTGGCCCAGTACCACCGCGCCCCGGGCACGGCCGAGAGACAGGGCTGAACTGCCAAATGCGGCGACCAAGAGGGTCGATCCTAGAAGTGTGTTTCGTAGTTTCACTGCAGTTTTTTGGCGTTTTTTTGAAGTCAGTCACACCATACCATCTGTAAACGGCCGGTGATCAGTAGATGAGGCGGAATTATGCGGCCATCTATCGAGATCACACATGGGTGGCAACCATCACAGCCGGGCGCCCAACGCCGCCCCAACACCGCTGAAAAGCGATGGGCCAGACACGCAAGTGACAACCCTGATCCGCCTTGTGCGTCACGGGCGTGACAATTAGCGCATTAGCAGTCACCCAAAAGACAGACCATGGACGAACCGATTCTTACCATCGAAGAACGCGCAGCGATCAATACCGGTCACTGGTTTGTTTCTCTCTCACCGTCGTTGCGACACGACATTCTGCGATGCGCCTACGTCAAACGCTACCAGGACAACGGCTTGATCGCGGCACGCGGCGAGCCTCCCGAGGAATGGGTGGCCTGCGCCAAAGGGGCGGTGCGGGTGAGCTCCACCTCGATCTCGGGCAAGCAGATCACCCTGACCTACCTGGAACCCGGCACCTGGTTTGGCGACATCGCGATATTCGACGGCGACCGGCGCACCCACGACGCCTATGCACATGGCGAAACCACCTTGCTGTGTGTGGCCAAGGCCGACTTCAAGAAGATCCTGGCCACCCATACCGAGCTCTACGAAGCCCTGCTGCGCCTGCAATCGCGCCGCATCCGCCAGCTGTTCGGCTTAGTAGAAGACCTGAACACCCTGCCCTTGCGCGCGCGCCTGGCCAAGCAGTTGCTGCATCTGGCGCGCAGCTACGGCATTCCGAATCTGGCGAATGCCAACGAGGTGCGTATCAGCCTGCAGCTGGCCCAGGAAGAGCTGGCCCAGCTGCTCGGCGCCTCGCGCCAGCGCGTCAACCAAGAGCTCAAGGCCATGGAACGCGAAGAGGTAATCCGCATCGAGCCCGCCGGCCTGACGGTGCGCGACCGCTCCGCCCTGTACCGGATCGTGGAGTCCGACAACTAGGCCTAGGCCTATGACCAACTTCGGCCAATTCACCGGCACACGTCCCGCCACCGGGTCGCATGTGCTTGACCAAGACAGCCTGAGCGGCTGGCTGGCACAGCACCTGCCGGGCTTCGGCGGTCCACTGACAGTCAGCATGTTCAAAGGCGGGCAATCCAACCCAACCTACCAGCTGAGCACACCCACACAGACCTATGTGCTGCGGGCCAAGCCGGGCCCGGTCGCCAAACTGCTGCCCTCGGCCCATGCGATCGAGCGAGAGTTTGCCGTGATGCGCGGTCTGGCCGACACCGACGTGCCGGTACCGCGCATGCTCTGCCTGTGCGAAGACGAATCCGTCATCGGCCGGGCCTTCTATGTGATGGAGTTCATCGACGGACGTGTGCTGTGGGACCAGGCCCTGCCCGGCATGCAGCCGGCCGAACGGGCCGCGATCTATGACGAGATGAACCGTGTCATCGCCGCCTTGCACACGGTGCGCTTCGCCGACCACGGGCTGGCCAGCTATGGCAAGCCGGGCAATTATTTCGAGCGCCAGATCAGCCGCTGGAGCAAGCAGTACCAGGCCTCCACCACCCAGCCGATCGCAGAAATGGACCAGCTGATGGCCTGGCTGCCGGCCCACATCCCCGCCGATGCGCGGGATGAGAGCAAGACCCGCATCGTCCACGGTGACTACCGACTCGACAACCTGGTGTTCCATCCCACCGAGCCGCGCGTGCTGGCGGTGCTGGACTGGGAACTCTCCACCCTGGGCCATCCGCTGGCCGACTTCAGCTACCACTGCATGTCCTGGCACATCCCGCCGGGCAACTTCCGCGGCATTGCCGGGCTGGACTGGGCTGCACTTGGCATTCCGCTGGAATCGGACTACATCCGCCTGTACTGCGAACGCACGGGCCTGGCCAGCGCCGATGCCTTGCAAGCCGACTGGGGCTTTTACATGGCCTACAACCTGTTTCGCCTGGCCGCGATTCTGCAAGGCATCGCCAAGAGGGTGGAAGACGGCACGGCGTCCAGCCCGCAGGCGCGGGCCTCGGCGGCCGGCGCACGGCCGCTGGCCGAGATGGCCTGGACCTTTGCCCGGAGCACCTGATGGACTTTGACTATTCCCCCAAGACCCAGGCCTTGCAGGCCCGCCTGCAGCAGTTCATGGACGCCCACATCTACCCGGCCGAGCCCGCCTACGCGGCCGAGATCGACGCCAACACCCAGGTCGGCAGGCGCTGGACGCCGCTGCAGACCATCGAAAACCTGAAAGTCCAGGCCCGCGCCGCCGGCCTGTGGAACCTGTTTCTGCCCGTGGACAGCGCCGCCGTGGCGGGCTACGCAGGCGCCGGCCTGACCAACCAGGAATACGCGCCGCTGGCCGAAACCATGGGCCGCGTCCCATGGGCCAGCGAGGTCTTCAACTGCTCGGCGCCCGACACCGGCAACATGGAGACCATTGCCCGCTACGGCTCCGAAGCCGCCAAGGCGCGCTGGCTCAAGCCTTTGCTGGAGGGCGAGATCCGTTCCGCCTTCGCCATGACCGAGCCCGACGTGGCCTCCAGCGATGCCACCAACATCGCCACCCGTATTGAGCGCCAGGGTGGCGACTACCTGATCAACGGCCGCAAATGGTGGATCTCTGGCGCCGGTGACCCGCGCTGCGCGGTCTACATCGTGATGGGTCAGACCGACCCCGACGCGCCACGCCATGCGCAGCAAAGCATGGTACTGGTGCCGGCCGACACGCCTGGCATCCGCGTGCTGCGCCCACTGAGCGTGATGGGCTACGACGACGCGCCGCACGGCCACATGGAAATCAGCTTCGAGAATGTGCGCGTGCCCGCCAGCAATATTCTGCTGGGCGAAGGCCGGGGCTTTGAAATTGCCCAGGGCCGCCTGGGCCCGGGCCGCATCCACCACTGCATGCGCCTGATCGGCCTGGCCGAGCGCGCGCTGGAGCTGATGTGCAAGCGGGCATCGTCACGCATCGCTTTCGGCAAGCCGATCGCCGCCCAGGGCGTAACCCAGGAACGGATTGCCGAAGCCCGCTGCAAGATCGACATGGCGCGCTTGCTGACCCTCAAGGCGGCCTGGCTGATGGATGTGGCGGGCAACAAGGTGGCGAAGAACGAGATCGCGATGATCAAGGTAGTAGCCCCCAGCATGGCCTGCCAGGTGATCGACTGGGCCATGCAAGCCCATGGCGGCGCGGGCATGGGCGAAGACTTTCCGCTGGCCTACGCCTATACGGCTGCGCGCACCCTGCGTTTTGCCGACGGCCCGGACGAGGTGCACCGCAACGCCATTGCCAAGGCCGAGCTGGGCAAGTACGCCGCCTCACCGCACTCACACTAACTAGATAGACGCCGCCCCGTCCGCGCTGAGCAACTGGGCCGACACACAGGCCTGGGTGAACACCGCCACCGCGTGCTCCAGGGTCGGCACATCGTTGTGCGGATACTCCATGCGCAGATACACCCGGCCGCGCTGCAGCTGCAAGATGAAGGGGGTGATTTGCTGCACAGCCGGCGTAGGCCAGGCCATCAGCAAGGGCAGCAAAGCACCCTCCAGCCACTGCTGGGCATGGGCGCGGGTATCGGCCACGGCCGCATAGCGGTCCCAAAATTCCAGCGGCGCCGTGCTCCAGCCGACCTCGTCGTATAGCGACAACCAGCGCGCCTCTTCCGGCAGATCGGCGTCCAGCGTAGTCTGCACGCTGTGGGTCACCTGCTCGTAGACGCGTTTTTCCAAGTCGTCCTTCAGCGGACGGTTGATCAGCATCACGGCCACGTCCTCGGGCAAAACCACATCGGCGCGCCCGCGCAGCTCGGCGCCCTGGATGAAATCCCGCACCGGCTCGGAACGCTCCAGGCGCCACGACCACACGGCCTGCTGCCCGGTCAGCGCGAAATCACCGCCATTGAACAGGCTTTCAAAACCCAGTTCACGGGCCATGGCCCAAGCCTCTACCGCCTGCAAATCGGCCTGCTCCGGCCGGCTATCGGGCGACCGTGCGACCCATTTTTTTATGCGCTCAAACATGCGCTTCCGCTTTCACCTAAAGTTTGCCGGATGGCGAGCACCCCATCCATGGCCCGGGTGTTTCCTGGCCCACCCGTACGGCCACGTATCCACATCATGATGGAAGAACATGGGCCGGTGTATGGGGCGATACACGTCATTGGTGGTGCCTAGAGGCGCTTTCACGCCGTGCAAAACAACAGGGAAATAGGGACCAAATGCGCCAGCCGTATTTTGCTACACATTAGATAGCTATTCACGCTCACAAAATAAGCGCCGTAGGCCTTTTAAGGCACAAAAATGGAGGCGGTGTGAGGTGGTCTACCCGACAGGGATCGAACCTGTGACCCTCAGCTTAGAAGGCTGATGCTCTATCCAACTGAGCTACGGGTAGGAGCTTAAGATTCTAACCTTACGCCTCTGCGGCGCCCCACCGGCCGGCTCTAAAGAAAAGTGTTCTATGCAATCCATCCACGGAAATATCCTGACCCCCAGCGGCTTTGTCCGCGGCGACATCCACTTCGGCGCCGACGGCCGCATTGCCGCCATCACCGGCAACCCTGTGGCGACCGCCAGCGTGCGGGATGCCGGCCTGCCGCTGGTCTTGCCCGGCTTCATCGACCTGCATGTGCATGGCGGCGCCGGCCACGACATCATGGAAGGCGGCGACGCCGCCCTGCACGTGGCCACGCTCCATGCGCGCCACGGCACCACCAGCCTGCTGGCCACCACCATGACCGCACCGCAGAGCGATCTGGACATGGCCTTTGCTGCCATGGGCCGACTGTGCGCACAGCTCGCACCTAACGCCGCGCGCGTGCTGGGTGTGCATCTGGAGGGCCCGTATATCAGCGAGGCGCGCCTGGGCGCACAACCCCCATTTGCCCGCCCCGCCAGCTTTGAAGAAATACACCGCCTGCACGCCATAGCGCCCATACGCCTCATCACGCTGGCGCCCGAGGTGGGTGGCAACGACGCGCTCATCGCGCAGCTGGTGGCAGAGGGCTTCAAGGTACAGCTGGGCCACACTACGGGCAGCTACGAGCAGGGCGTGGCCGCGCTGCGCTGCGGCGCCACGGGCTTCACGCACCTGTTCAACGCCATGTCGGCCCTGCACCACCGCGAGCCCGGCATGGTGGGCGCGGCCCTGGCCCATGCCGAGTTTGCCGAGGTGATTCCCGACCTGTTGCATGTGCACCCCGGCGCCATCCACACCGCGCTGCGCGCCATTCCCAAGCTCTACTGCGTGACCGACTCCACGTCGGCCGCCGGCATGCCCGACGGCGACTACAAGCTGGGCCGCCACACAGTCACCAAATGCATGGGCGGTGTGCGCCTGCCCGATGGCACGCTGGCCGGCTCGGTACTCAGCATGGACCAGGCCCTGCGCAACCTGGTGGACAAGCTGGGGCTGGACCTGGCGGACGCCTCGCACCGCGTGTCAACTTTTGCGGCCGACCACATGGGTTGGCCCGACCGGGGCCGCTTGCAGCCTGGCGCCTGGGCCGATGTGGTTGTGCTGGACCGCGACCTGGCACTGCAGGCGGTGTATGTCGAAGGCACACCGGTCAGCTTGGGCTGACGTAGCTACAGTTTATATAGCTGCTGGCGCAGATAGTATCTGCGCCAGAGCCTGATTTCCTATAAACCCGCCGCCTGGCCGTATAGCTACTCCGTCTGCACGGCGGACAGCAGCACCGTCACCACCAGCCCACATTCCGCATGGTTGTGCAAGCGGATTTCGCCGCCATGCGCCTGGATGATGTTGCGGGCAATGCCCAAGCCCAGGCCAGTGCCGGTGCGGTTGTTCTGCTGGCCATGGCCTAGGCGCACATGCGGCTCGAACGCGGCCGACATGGACGCCTGTGCAATGCCCGGGCCGAAGTCGCGCACCTCGACCACCGCCAGCGCGCCGCGGTCACTCAGGCGCAGCTGCACCCTTTCGCCATACAGCACAGCGTTGTCCAGCAGGTTGCTGAAGGCCCGTTCCAGCGCCAGTGGCTTGCCCTGCACACTCACTGCGTCGGATACGAATTCGATGCTGGCGTTCGGATGGATGGGCCGCTTGGCCAGCCGCGCCAGCAAGGTGTCGAGCCGCACGGGGGTCAGGTTCTCGTGGATGTCGGTGTCTTTGACGCTTTGCAGCGCCGCCTTGACCATCACGTCCAGGTCGTCCAGGTCTTCGTGGAAGTCGGCCTGCAGGGCTTCATCGTCCAGCAGCTCGGTGCGCAGCTTGAGCCGCATGATAGGGGTTTTCAGGCCATGGGAAATACCCAGGAACAGCCGCTCGCGGTCCACCAGGTAGCGCTGGATGCGGGCCTGCATCTCGTTGAAGGCGCGGGCCGTGCGGCGCAACTCGGCGGTGCCGGTCTCGGGCACGGCCTCGGGCGCGCTGTCGCTGCCGAAGGCATTGGCCGCCGACGCGATGCGGTTCAGCGGGCGGATCAGGCCGCGCACCAGCAGCACCGACAGCACCAGCACCGTCAGCAAGGTGACCACCTGCATCGCCACCCTGTCCAGGGTCAGCGGATTGGCGTTGTCCAGAAAATACGGGTCGGGCATGGGCGCGGCCAGGTACAACCAGCGGCCGGGCTCGAACTCGGCCTGGATCACCAGCACCGGCGCTGGGCGCGGCCGCAGCAGCAAGGTGGCCTCGACCCAGGACTCGGGCAAGTCGTTCACCGTACGTCCATCGTCCGACACCCGCAGGCCATCGGGCCAGGCAAACGCCACGTCGGGCGGCTGGGCCGGCTGCAGATTGCCCACCAGATCGTTGCGCACCACGGTCACCACCGCGTCCACCAGGGCGTTGCCGCTCAGCGGGGTGATGGGCACGCGCTCACGGTTCACATTGACGAAGAAACGGGTACCGCCCATGGTGCGCAGCTGCTCGATCAGGATAGGCCGGTATTTGGGCGGCAGGTCGCGGAAGAAGCGCAGCGTGCCGGCCGCGTTCACCGCCAGATGGTGGGCCGCGCCCAGGGCCTCGGCACGGGCGCTTTCGCGCAGCTGTCGCGCCCACAGCAAGGTACCCACCAGCTGCGCGCTGACCACGCCCAAGGCCATCACCAGCACGATGCGGCCCAGCAGGCTGTCGGGCAGCCAGCGCCGGATGCCGGCAGGCCTAGGGATGCTCTGCATGACTCTGGCGAGGATGTGGTGGTGCGGATCGGGATGGGATGCAAGGCGCGTTTTGCAGCCAATAGCCGTAGCTATTGGCTATACATGCAACGCCGCAGACCGCACGAGCCCGCGCTGCCACAGACCGCAGGGAGTTATGCAGAGCATTCCTAAGCATCGCTGGCCGCAACGTCTGCCGAGAACACATAGCCGCTGCCGCGCACGGTCTTGATCAGCAGCGGCTGCTTGCCGTCGTCGTTCAGGCGCTGGCGCAGGCGGCTGATCTGCACATCCAGGGACCGGTCCAGCGGACCCAGATCACGGCCCCGGGTCTGTTCCATCAACCGGCCACGGTCCAGGGTTTCGCCCGCGTGTTCGGCAAAAAAGCGCAGCAGGTTGAAGTCCATGCTGGTCAGCACCACCAGGGCACCGGCCGGGTCGGTCAGCTGGCGCTCTAGCAGGTCCATGCTGAAGCCGGCAAAGCGCAGAAAGCGTACCGCCGCGCCCGGCCCGCCCGGTCCACCCAGTTGCATGCGGCGGTGGATGGCCTTGATGCGCGCCAGCAGCTCGCGCGGGTTGTAGGGCTTGGCGATGTAGTCGTCAGCGCCCAGCTCCAGGCCGACGATGCGGTCGGTGTCGTCGGCGCTGGCGGTCAGCATGATGATGGGCACAGGCGACTGGCGGCGCACGGTCTGGCACAGGGTGAAGCCATCGGTATCGGGCAGCATCACGTCGAGGATCACCAGGCTGAGTTCGTCCTTGAAGCGTTCGAACTCGGCCAGAAAGCTGACGCCGTCGTGCGCCACGCGCACCTCGTACTGGTGCTTTTCCAGATAGGTCTTCAGCAGGTTGCGGGTTTTTTGGTCGTCGTCGACGACCAGGATGGTTCTGTTCATTCAGTACTTTTCAACGTTCTGCACTGGGTGCGCGGATCACGGCGGCCAGGCGGCGCTGGGCCTCGGAAGGCTCCATGCGCGCATCGGTCAGGTAGCGCCACAGGGTCTGGGCCACCGCGTCCTTGATGGATTCATCGGCCGCCATGCGGTGCGCCAGGCTGGGCACGCGCGCGCTGCGCGGGTCGGCAAAGGTGTCCCAGGAATCGCGCGCGCAGCTGTCCAGGCTGCTCACGTCGGCGTCGCGGTGCACTGGCACCGAGCCCTTGATGCGGTTGTAGGCCAGCTGGGCTGGCAGGCTGGCGACCAGCTCGGCCACCTTCTCCTGCGTGGCCTCGCGGTGCCGCACATTGACCAGCATGGCCAGGGTGTCGATGCTGTAGAGGTGCATGTTGTCGGTGCCAGGCACGACCACGCAGCCGAAGTCTTTGCCCGGACTCGCGCCCCAGGCCATCAGCTCGCCCTTGGCCCAGTCGCCCATGACCATCATGCCCACGCTGCCCTGCAGCAGCTCGCGGGCCGCATCGGTCCAGTTCTGCTCGCGCGGGCTACTTGGGGAATAGCCCTGGATGCTGCGCAGCCAGCGCAAACGCGTCAGCGCGCGCTCGACCCGCGGGTCCAGCCAGGCGCTGCTTTTGCGTTGCACGATCAGCTCGCGGTACAGCGCCGGGCCGGCTTCGCCCAGCAGCACGGACTCAAACACGGTGGCGATCTGCCAGGGCTCGTCGCTCCAGGCCAGGGGCTTGATGCCCTGCGCCAGCAGCTTGCGCGCCACCAGCTCGAACTCGGCCCAGGTCTTGGGCGGCAGCAGGCCTAGGCGCACAAACACGCGGCGGTTGTACAGCAAGGTGTTGATACGGTGGATGCCCAGCGGCGCGGCAATCACATCGCCCTGGTAGCTGACTAGCTCCATCACGGTGGGGAACATGTTCTGCGCCCAGCGCTGGCGCGCGGCCACGGCATTCAGCGGCAGCACCAGGCCGACATCGGCCCATTCCGTCAGGGTGGTGCCAATCAGCTGGGCCACATCGGGCGGGTCGCCCATCAGCACCCGGCTTTTCAGCACCTTGACCGCCGCCATGCCGCCACCTCCGGGAATCGCCGCATCGCGCCACTGCACGCCGTTGGTGGCCAGATAGAGGCTGAGCTGGTTGGCAGCACGGCGCTCGCTGGTCGAAGTCCACCAGTGCAGCACATCGACCGGCATGGGCTGCGCCTGGGCGAACGCCGACTGCGCCCCCAGCCAGGCCGTCAGACCGATCCAAAGCAAGGCAAGAGCTTTCATTTCCTATCGAAATGTAATGTTATCTATCGCCACTGTGGCGCCCGCCGCCGCGCCTGCCCACACAGGCCGCCCGCTGCGTAATGAAACGTAATGCAGCCAGCGCACCACAGGAAAAAACATGAACAAAATCAACAGCTTGAACACGTTATAAAGCCCGTTGCGCGTGGTTTGATATTACAGGTGGCACAGCATAACCTCCGGCCCACTGCGCACCACGACATCCCGTCTGCGGTGGCAGCCAGCTTCAACCACAGACCAGGAGAACCCCACCCATGCGCACCCCACTCCACTTTGCCGCAGCCGCCATTGTCCTGGCTTGCAGTGGCCTTGCATCCGCCGGTAACCTGACGATAGAAAGCTGGCGGGTGGACGACAAAGCCCTGTGGGAAGATGTTTTGTTACCCGCCTTCAACAAAGCCAATCCCGGCATCACCATCAAGTTTTCGCCTACCTCGCCCCCCGAATACGACTCGGCACTGAACACCCGCCTGACCGCAGGCACCGCCGGCGATCTGATCACCTGCCGCCCGTTTGACGTGTCGCTCGATCTGGCCAAGAAGGGCTACCTGGAAAAGCTCAACGGCATACCGGGCCTGAAAAACTTCCCCGAATCCGCGCAGGTGGCCTGGCAGTCGGACGATGGCAAGAGCACCCACTGCATGCCCATGGCATCGGTGATCCACGGATTCTTCTACAACAAGAAAGTGTTTGCCGACCTGGGCCTGAGCGTGCCCGTGACGGAAGCCGACTTCTTCTCCGCGCTAGAAAAGATCAAGGCCGCAGGTAAAACCACACCGCTGGCCATCGGCACCGCCGACCAGTGGGAAACCAACCAGATCGTCTTCACCGGCATTGGCCCGAACCACTGGAAGGGCGAAGAAGGCCGCAAGGGCATCATCAGCGGCAAGCAAAAATTCACCGATCCAGCCTTCGTGAGCACCTGGGAAACCATGGCCAAGTGGGCGCCCTATATGTCCAAGGGCTACCAGGCCCAGACCTATGGCGATTCGCAAAACCTGTTTGGCTCGGGTCGCGCCGCCATCTACCCCACCGGCTCGTGGGACATCTCGTACTTTGAGCAAAACAGCAAGGTCGATTTCGGCGCCTTCAAGCCACCGGTGCAAAAAGCCGGCGACCCTTGCTACATCTCGGACCACACCGACATCGGCATGGGCATCAACAGCAAGAGCAAGAACAAGGCCGACGCCCAGGTGTTCCTGAACTGGCTGGCGAGCAAGGAGTTTGCCGACCTGTACACCAACAAGGCCACCGGCTTCTTCTCGCTGTCCAGCCACGCCATCGAGGTAAAGAACCCAGTCGCCAAGGAAATGATTGGCTGGCGCAAGCAGTGCAAGAGCACCATCCGCCTGAACGCGCAAATCATGAACCGCGGCACGCCGAGCATGGAAAACGAGCTGTGGAACGTGAGCTCGCAGGTCATGAACCTGAAGATGAGCCCCAAAGATGCGGCCCAGCAGATCCAAGCCGGGTTTGCCAAGTGGTACACGCCGGCTAAGTAAGCCGGTCGGCAGCGGGTCCATGGAGACCCGCTGCTCTTTTGCTCCCCTGCACAACCACCAAGGTTCACGATGAAACAAGGATTCTCTTGGCGGGTGCTGGTGTTTATTACGCCCGCCTTGCTGATCTACGCCGTGTTCAGCGCCCTGCCGCTGCTGGACACGTTGCGCCTGGGGCTGTACAGCACCGATGACACCGGCGTGCGCACTTTCTCCGGCCTGGCGAACTACGCCACCATCCTGCACGACCCGCAGTGGTCGGCCAGCTTTTGGAACGCGATGCTGAACAACCTGAAGTTCTTCGGCATCCACATGCTGGCGCAAAACCCCATGGGCTTGCTGCTGGCGGCCCTGCTGTCGCTGCGCAATGTGCGCTTTGCGGCCTTCTACCGCACCGTATTCTTTTTGCCCACCTTGCTGTCGGTTGTGATCGTCGGCTTTGTCTGGCAACTGATCCTGTCGCCCTTGTGGGGTGTGTCCGAGCGGCTGCTGGGCTGGGTGGGCCTGGCGGACTGGTTCGCGCCCTGGCTGGGGCTGGAATCCTCGGCGCTGATCACCTTGTCGCTGATGTCGGTATGGCAGTACGTCGGCATTCCGATGATGCTGATCTATGCGGCCATGATCGCCATCCCCGAGGACGTGATCGAAGCCGCCGTGGTCGAAGGCGCCTCGCCCTGGCGCATTTTCTGGCAGATCCGCCTGCCGCTGATCCTGCCGACCCTGGGCTTGGTCACCATCCTGACCTTTGTGGCCAATTTCAACGCGTTTGACCTGATCTACACCGTCAAGGGCGGCCTGGCCGGCCCCAACTACAGCACCGACATCCTGGGCACGCTGTTCTACCGCACCTTCTTCGGCTACCAGTCGCAAGTGGCCAGCCCGACCATGGGCGCGGCCGTGGCCACGCTGATGTTCCTGGTGATCCTGCTGGGCGTGGGCGCCTATTTCCTGGTGGTGCAGCGCCGCCTGCAACGCTTTGCCATGTGAGGCCCCAATGGCTAAATCTGATCTAAAAGTAGCGCCTAGCCGCCTGTTCGTGCATGCGGCCCTGCTCGGCTACCTGGTGCTGGCGCTGGCGCCCATCCTGCTGGTGTTCATGAACTCGTTCAAAGAGCGCGGCGCGATATTTGACGACCCGCTGGCCTGGCCTAAGCCCGAGACCTTTTCGCTGATCGGCTACCACAAGGTGCTGGCCCGCTCCGACGTGTGGCTGTACTTTGGCAACAGCTTCATCGTCACCGTGGCCTCGCTGTTCTTCATCCTGCTGTTCGGCGCCATGGCGGCCTGGGCGCTGTCGGAATACAAGTTCAAGGGCAACCGCTGGCTCAAGCTGTTCTTTGCCTTCGGCATCATGGTGCCGATACGCCTGGGCACGGTGTCGATTCTGCAGATCATGGTCAGCCTGGGCCTGGTCAACACCCTCACCGCCCTGGTGCTGGTCTACGTGGCCCAGGGTCTGCCGCTGGCCATCATGATCCTGTCGGAATTCATGGGCCAGGTGCCGGGCGAGCTGAAGGACGCGGCGCGCTGCGACGGCATCGACGAATTTCGCATCTTCTTCCAGGTGGTGGTGCCGCTCATCCGCCCGGCGATTGCCACGGTGGCCGTGTTCACCATGGTGCCGATCTGGAACGACCTGTGGTTTCCGCTGATCCTCGCGCCCTCGGAAAAGACGCAGACCATCACCCTCGGCATCCAGCAGTTTGTCGGCCAGTACGCCACCGACTGGAACGCCGTGCTCGCCGCCCTGGCCCTGGCCATCGTTCCGGTGGTCGTGCTCTACGCCCTGTTTTCCCGTCAACTGATCCGCGGCATCACCGCCGGCGCAGTGAAGTAACCCGTTAAAAATCATGGCAAAAGTTTCCATCCAAAACGTCTCCAAATCCTTTGGCAGCACGCCCGTGCTGCAGGATGTCAGCCTGGACATCGAACACGGCGAACTGGTGGTGCTGGTCGGCCCCAGCGGCTGCGGCAAGTCCACCCTGCTGCGCGTGCTGTGCGGCCTGGAAGAGATCGACAGCGGCACGCTGCGCATAGGCGACGACATCGTCAACGGCAAGCCTCCGGCCGAGCGCGTCATCGCCATGGTTTTCCAGAGCTATGCGCTGTACCCGCACATGACGGTCTACAGCAACATGGCTTTCGGCCTGAAGATCCACGGCGCCGACAAGGCCGAAATCGAACGCCGGGTGCGCGACGCTGCCAAAGTGCTGCACATCGACCATTTGCTGGAGCGCCTGCCGCGCGAACTGTCCGGCGGCCAGCGCCAGCGCGTGGCGATTGGCCGGGCCATCGTGCGCGAGCCGCGGCTGTTCCTGTTCGACGAGCCGCTGTCGAATCTGGACGCCGCCCTGCGCGCCAAGACCCGCATCGAGCTGGCCCGGCTGCACCGCGACCTGGCCGCCACCATGGTGTATGTGACGCACGACCAGATCGAAGCCATGACCCTGGGCGACAAGATCGTGGTGCTGCACGAAGGCCGGGTCCAGCAGGCCGGCACGCCGCTGACCCTGTACCAGCAGCCGGCGAACCGCTTCGTAGCCACCTTCATCGGCTCGCCCACCATCAACCTGCTACCCGCGCGCGTCATCGAGCTGGCCGAGCAAGGCGTGCGCGTGCAGCTGGGCAATGGCTGCAAGTTCCTGGCCACAGTGGACAACACCGGCCTGCAGGTCGGCGAGTCGGTCGAGATCGGCCTGCGCCCCGAGCACTGCGAAGTGCTCACCGGCGAGCGAGCGCCGGGCCTGGACGATGCAGCCCTGGACGCCGAGATCACCCTGGTCGAACACCTGGGCGAATCGAATCTGCTGTACCTGAAAACCGACGACGGCCAGGAACTGGTGGTGCGCGGCGACGGCAATGCCGCCGTGCGCCTGGGCGACTCGGTGATCGTCCGCGCGGTGCCCGAAGCCATGTATTTGTTCCGCGCCGATGGCACTGCCTGCGCGCGTCTGCGCCCCGGCAATATGCGCTCGGCCCACGCGCTATGAAGCTGCCCGACAACATTGATTACCTAGTGGGCGTGGACGGCGGCGGCAGCAGCACCCGCGCGCGCATCACCCGACCCGATGGCAGCGTACTGGGCGAGGGCAAGGCAGGCGCATCAGGCTTGATGCAAGGCATTCCTCAAGCCTGGCAACACATCCAGCTGGCGATAGAGCGTGCGGCGCAGGCCATGGCCGCTGCCGATGTGCCGCCCCTCACTCCACACAACTGCGCGCTGGCCATAGGCGTGGCCGGTTTTAACAATGCACAGTGGCGCACTGCCTTCCTGGAGGCCAACCCCGGCTATACCCAGCTGGTGGTGGATACCGATGTGTTCACCGCCTTGCTCGGCGCCCACCAGGGCCGGCCCGGCGCCCTGGTGATCGCAGGCACCGGCACGGTGGCCCAGGCGCTGCATGCCGATGGCCGGCGTGCCACGGCCGGCGGCTGGGGCTTTCCGTCGGGCGACGAAGGCGGCGGCGCGGTGCTGGGCCTGCGCGCGGTGAACCTGGCCCAGCAGGCCATCGACCGCCGGCGTGCCCCCAGCGCCTTGACCCGCGCGGTGCTGCAGGCTGTGGGGCCCAGTCCCGACGATCTGCTGGCCTGGTGCTGCGCCGCCAACCAAGCCGAATACGCCAGCCTTGCCCCCCTGGTGTTCGACAGCGAAGCCCACGACCCCGCCGCCGCCCTGCTGCTGGCCGATGCGGTCGGCACCCTGGAACGGCTGGCGCTGGCGGTAGACCCCGAGAGCCGGCTGCCACTGGCGCTCTGGGGCAGTATTGGCCAGCGGCTCGCCCCCCGCCTCGCGCCGCCTCTGCAGGCCCGCCTGGTATCGCCCAAGGCCGATGCACTGCAGGGCGCGATCCAGCTACTAACACAACAGTTTGCTTAACTCCCTGTACCTCTTCGCAAACCCCCATGCCATGAAAACCATGTTCAAAACCATTCTGTCCGCCAGCATCCTGGCCAGCCTGCTGGCCCATGCCCCGGTATCCGCCGAAGGCATCAACGCGGTGGCGCAGGAGCGCGCGGCCAAGATCGTCCAGACCGGCATCTACTATTACTGGAACGGTGGCGACCTCAAACAGGCCGAGAAGGACTACTTCAAGGGCATCACCCTCAAGGGCAAGTACGACATCGTGGAAAACAGCTTCCGCGAAGCCGCCAAGCTGCAGCCCGAGCGGCTGGACCTGCTGTTCGGCGTGGCCTCCGCCCAGGTGCTGCAAAAGAACACCACCGGCGCGCTGCAAACCTGGGCCGACATCTGGAGCAAAGACACCCAGGGCTTTGAAGCCCCGATCCTGCAGGCCGCCTACCTGAAGGCCCTGGGCCAGACCGAGGCGGCGGACAAGATCCTCGCCACGCTGGCCCAAACCCACCCCGACCGCACCCAGGCCTACCAGGACAAGTTCGCCCGCACTGCGCGCACCATGGCCTTGCCTCTCCGCACCACGCCGAATGCTGGCATGCCGCAGGACAAGCACGCCATCGTGGTGCTTGGCTACGCGCTGGGCAAAGGCGGCGTGATGCAGCCCACCCTGCTCAAGCGGCTGGACAAAGCCCTGGAGCTGGCACTGCTGTATCCCAAGGCACCCCTGTTGCTGTCCGGCGGCGTGCAGCAAGGCGGCATCACCGAAGCCTATGCGATGGCCGAATGGCTGGCGGGCAAGGGCATTGCCCGTTCGCGCCTGGTACTGGAAGACCTGTCCAAGGACACCGTGGGCAATGCCGTCAACTGCGCCGCCATCCTGAAGGACCTGGGCGTCACCCATGCCACCCTGGTGTCCAGCGCCAGCCACATCCGCCGCGGCCTGACCCTGCTGGAAGAAGCCGCGCGCAACCAGGGGCTGGACCTGCAATACGACAGCCTGGTCGAGCTTGACTACCCCAGCGTGGAAGAAGCCCAAAAGGTCAGCGAGCAGGAGCGCGTGGTGGTCTACCGCGACCTGATGCGCACCAGCGGCATCTGGGCCTTCCCCGGCATCCAACAGTAAACCCGACTATGAACAGTTCCACACCCACCCACATGTATGCCGAGGCGGTCTCGTCCGCCCGGCAAGTCCAGCTGCAACTGGCGGCCGATGCCGACCACTACGCAGCACTCGGCGCCGCCCTGCGCGCGCGTCCGCCCAGCGGTACCGTGACCATCGCCCGCGGCAGCTCGGACCACGCCGCCGCCTACATGGCCTACCTGATCATGGCGCGCAACGGCCAACTGGTTACGTCCTTGCCGATGTCGCTGCTGACCCTGTACCAGGCGCCGCTGGCCATCGGCCAGATGCTGGCCATATCCATCTCGCAGTCCGGCCGCAGCCCGGACCTGGTCGAACCCATGCAGCTGTTCCAGCGCGCCGGCGCCACCACCGTGGCCCTGGTCAATGACACCGCCTCGCCACTGGCCGCTGCCGTCGACTGGGCCATGCCGCTGCACGCCGGCCCCGAGCTCAGCGTGGCCGCCACCAAGAGCTTCATCTGCGGCCTGGTCGCCGGCGCACGCTTGGCCGCCTGCTGGAGCGACACGCCCGACTTCATCGCCCGCATGGCTGACCTACCGCAGGCGCTGGAGCTCGCCTGCCAGCAAGACTGGTCGACCGCCATCGCCCCGCTGCTGAACGCCGAGCGGCTGATGGTCATAGGCCGTGGGCCAGGCTTGGCGATTGCGAATGAAGCTGCGCTGAAGTTCAAGGAAACCTGCGGCATCCAGGCCGAAGCATTCAGCGCCGCCGAGGTCAAGCACGGCCCCATGGCCCTGGTGAGCGACGCCTACCCCATGCTGGTGTTCGCACCGCGCGGCCCGGCCCAGACCAGCCTGGTCACCCTGGCCGCCGAAATGCGCGAGCGTGGCGCCCGGGTGCTGCTGGCCGCTCCCAGCGACGTGGCAAGCCGCGACCTGACCCTGGCCACCGCACCGCACGAAGACCTGGACCCAATCACCGCCATCCAGAGTTTCTACCTGCTGGTCGAAGCCGTAGCCCGCGCCCGTGGCCAGGACCCAGACCGGCCAAGGCATTTGTCTAAGGTGACTAGCACTCGCTGAGAGTTGGGCTTATCAGAAATTGGTATCAATTTGATAGCTGCTGTCGAAGGTCATATCAGCGTTATCGGCTATTTTTTTGCGAAACTGGCCGGCAATCGTATCGGCCTGACCCGTGCGACCACCAACGACACGCATATCAGCCAGTAAGCCAAGGACGCAGAACTCATGCGTCTACGAAAACGACGCCACCTTGACCTCGGTGGTCACCCGCCAGGTCGACATCTTCTCCAGCAAACCCTCGAACATGGGCGAAATCAAAGAGCGCCAACGATCAAAGGCCAGGACCGGACGCAACAACCGCTGCGTCCTGTCGAAAGACACATAAAACAGTTGCCGACTATGTCAAAAGCTCGCCCAATCGTCATCAGCTGTTCGTGCTGCCTTAGCAACTTTTACGGGCTTTGGCAGCGAAGCAGGTGTGGATCTGGTCGGCTTTGGTTTGACCGTCAGGTTTGACGCCGGAAGTTGGCTTGCGCCCATACTTGAAGGGGTTCCCAAATGCGGCATGCGCACTGCCGGTGTCGCCATGCCGTCTCCAGCCCCGACTTTGAACACCGCAACGGCCTGTACTAGTTCGTCCGCCTGCGACTTCAAGCTGCCTGCTGCCGCAGCCATTTGCTCCACCAACGCTGCATTTTGCTGGGTCGCCTGGTCCATCTGCGTGAGTGCTTCGCCCACCTGCGCCACCCCGGCGGACTGCTCGCTGCTTGCAGAGCTAATCTCACCAACCAAGTCGCTGACCCGCCGTATTGAAGCCACCACTTCGGTCATAGTCGTTCCAGCCTCATCGACCAGTGTTGTTCCTTGCTCCACCCGCTCCACGCTGGCGTTGATGAGGTTCTTGATTTCCTTGGCAGCTTCGGCGCTGCGCCCGGCCAGGGACCGCACCTCACTTGCCACAACCGCAAATCCCCGCCCTTGCTCACCGGCGCGAGCCGCTTCTACGGCCGCGTTCAGAGCAAGAATATTGGTCTGAAATGCGATACCGTCGATGACGCTGATGATGTCAGCGATCTTTCGGGATGAATCGTTTATTTCCTTCATGGTATCTACCACGCGCCCCACAACCGCACCACCCCGCTCGGCGACGGTGGAAGCACTCAACGCCAACTGGTTGGCCTGGCGGGCGTTGTCGGCGGTTTGCTTGACCTGAGAGCCCACTTCTTCCATGGATGCCGCGGTCTCCTCCAGGGCGCTAGCCTGGCTCTCGGTGCGGCCAGACAAATCATGGTTTCCTTGCGCGATTTCCGCACTCGCAGCAGCCACGCTCTCGGAATTCGAGCGAACATTGGAAACCACGCTGGACAAACTGGTTTGCATGCGCGCCAAGTTTGCCATCACACTGGTGGCATCACCTTGCTTGAGCAGTACCGCAACGCTCAGGTCGCCACCTGCGACCCGGGCAGCCACCTCGGCCGCATCGCCGGGCTCACCACCGAGCTGTCTAAAGACGCTGCGCGCCAGCGCAAACCCCAGTGCGCCGGTCAACAAGCACAAGGCGATGCCACCGAACACCAGGGTGTAAGTGGTCGTCGACGCCGTCGAAGCCAGCGCTTCCGAACGGATGCCCAGCAGTGCCGACTCCGCATTCGAGAACTCGGCGATACCGCCACGGAATGCATCCATCGCAGCCTTGTCCTTGGCGGCGCCGAACTCCTTCAGAAGGTCGTCTAGCGAAGCCTTGCCGGAAGTGACATCCCGGCGAATCGCCATCAGCACATCGGCCACTGCCGTGAACTGCTTGTGGTTGGCCATCATCTTGTCGAGACGCACCTGCTGAGACGCGTTGTCCGACGTTAGCGACTTGGCCTTATCAAAATGGGCATTGAAGTCTTGCAGGCCTTGCTTAAGCGGTTCGAGAAACTTTTCGTCACCGCTGGCAACGAAGCCACGCAAACCTGTCTCGATGTTGACCATGCTCAGGAGCATTTTGTCTGACTCTGATAGCACCTGATAGGTGTGTGTATTCCATTTAACGGTCTCAATAAGTTTGCCTGTATTAAATAGAGCCAAACCGATCAGCACACCGGCAAACGCAAGCACAGCCACAAACGTAAATGCAAGCTTCTTCTTCAGGGTCCATTGATTCATCGAATTTCTCCTATAAAAGGCGTTCATCAGCAAAGTGCCAAAAGCAATGTCACTAAATTCTCCTGAATAAAAGAGTAGCAGAGGCACTTGCTCTCACACAAGATCATTTATCCTATGTCGGGCCACATTTATCGATGCTGCGACAGCCAACGGCGACATCTGTCGCTCTCGAATAGTCCCTGGTCGGCGCTCATATCAGAGCCCAAAATGCTATAGCGCTGGCGCGCACGGATATGCGGGGAACTTGTGCACAGCCAGGATCAAGGGGCCTGACCAGCATGTTTTTTCACCAGGTTGACCGACACATGACTGAAGCCTCCTAGATGCATGCGGCTTCGGGAATTTCGAAGCCGCTTTCAGTCAAAACCGAAGAGCGTGCCTGCCACCAGACGGCACAATCCCCGCATGGCCCTTCCCCGCACGTACCCCAAAAAAGTTGCTGACCCGCGCGACCATGCAGTGGCCGCCTGGGTCGATGCGTTGCGGCGACAGGCAGATGCGGCGACACTGAAAAACTTGCCGACCTTGGCCGACGAGGACGCGGCGCGGGTCATGGCCTTGCTGCGCATGGACCGCGCACCCGCGGTTGAAACACCGCCACCGCCCGCACCAGCTCCCGACAACATCACCGGCCACTTCCGCCCTCGCCTCACCCTGCAAACGCTGGGCCGCGGCGACGGCCTGCTGGGCCTGAAACCGCAGGGCAAGCTCGGGCCACGCGGAGACAGCGTGACGCTGGCGCAGTTTGACTGGTCATACCACACCGACAGCGGCGCGCGCTGGCAGACGCCAGCACCAACATCGATCTTGAACAACCGCCCGAATGCGCTGCAAGAGCTGTTCGACACCGGCGGCCCGGTCCTGAAGATGCGACGTGATCTGGCAGCCGAGGCGGATGCGATGGACATGGTATGGGACATGGGCTTCGTGCCGCTGGACCAGGCCTCGTTCCAGTGGCGCAGCCGCGACCACAGCCCGGTACTGGGCCCGGTATGGACTCTGCCGCAGGAAGCATTCTTCGGCGACTTCTGGGCCGAACAGGTGCCGCAGCTGCAGGCCGAGGGCTGGTCGGTGGTGGTGAAGCCCGGCTTCGCGCATGAGAGCGTGTCGGTGCAGCGCTGGAAGCTGGTAGTCAGCCCCGACACCGGCGAGATCATCGGCAAGGAATTGGACAGCCCGCTAGTCAAGCCCGGGCGCGGCGTCGAAAAGCTGCAGCTGCCGGCGCGCGAAGGCGCTTGGCTGCTGAGCCTAGGCATCGAGATCGACGGCCAGACACTGGACCTGGCGCCCATGCTGGCCGACCTGCTGCGACGCGACCGACGCTGGCTGAACGCCGCACAGATTGCGGCCATCGACGACTTGGCCATCGTCTCGCTGCGCGCGCCAGGTGGCCGCCGCATCGACGCGCCGGCGGCGCCGCTGAAGGCCATCATCGGCGCCATGGTGGACCTGCTGACCGACCCGCTACGCGCGCAGAACCAGGGCCTGCTGAAGCTGGGCGCCTGGGAAGCCCGGCGCCTGGATGCGCTGCGCGCCAGCCTCCTGGACGCGCACCGCGTGAGCGCGCACAACGCCTGGCAGCTGGAGGGTGACTTAGGCCTGGCGAGTCTGGCGAAACGCCTCAAAGCCTTAGGCGCACCGCCACCCATGGCCGCCCCCGAAGGCCTGCAGGTGCAGCTGCGCGGCTACCAGCTCGAGGGCCTGGCCTGGCTGCAGTATCTGCGCGCGCACAGCCTGGGCGGCATCCTGGCCGACGACATGGGCCTGGGCAAAACCGCGCAGGCGCTGGCCCATGTGCTGACCGAAAAAAATGCCGGCCGGCTGGACCTGCCGGCGCTGGTGGTGCTGCCGACCTCGTTGGTCTTCAACTGGCAGGCCGAGGCGCAACGCATGGCGCCGGGTTTGCGCGTGCTCACACTGCAGGGGCCGGAACGCGGCACGCTGTTTGCGCAGATGGCCGACCACGACCTGGTGCTGACCACCTACCCGCTGCTGTGGCGCGACATGGATGCGCTGGCGGCGCAGCGCTTTCACCTGGTCATATTGGACGAGGCGCAGATGGTGAAGAACGCCGGCAGCCGCAGCGCCCGCGCCCTGCGCCGTCTACAGACCCGGCACAGCCTGTGCATGACCGGCACGCCGATGGAGAATCACCTGGGCGAGCTCTGGGCACAGTTCGACTGGCTGATGCCCGGCTTTCTGGGCGACGCGCGCCACTTTGCCGCGCGCTGGCGCAAGCCGATTGAAGAAAACGGCGAGACCCTGCGCGCAGCGCTGTTAGCCCAACGGGTGCGGTCTTTCATCCTGCGCCGACGCAAACAAGACGTGGCCAGCGAGTTGCCACCGCGCACCGAAGTCATCCAGCGCGTGCAGCTACAAGGCCAGCAGCGCGAGCTGTACGAGGGCGTGCGCGCGGCGGCCGATGTGCAGGTGCGCCGCGTGCTGCAGCGCCAGAGCTTTAACGGCGCCCAGATCAGCATCCTGGACGCATTACTCAAGCTGCGCCAAGTCTGCTGCGACCCGTATCTGGTGAAGGGCAGCAAACTCACCAAGACCATGGAGCGCGCCAAGCTGGAGCTGCTGGCCGACATGCTGCCTGCGCTGGTGGCCGAGGGCCGGCGCGTGTTGGTGTTTTCGCAATTCACCGAGTTACTGGAGCTGGTGGCCGAGCAGCTGCGCACGCTGGAATTGCCCTTCTTGAGCTTGACCGGCAAGACCCTGCCGAAAGAGCGCGGCAGCGTGGTGCAGCGCTTCCAGGCGCAGGAAGTGCCGGTGCTGCTGCTCAGCCTGAAGGCCGGCGGTGTGGGCCTGAACCTGACCGCCGCCGACACCGTGGTCCACATGGACCCGTGGTGGAACCCGGCCGTGGAAGAACAGGCAACAGCACGCGCCCACCGCATCGGCCAGGACCAACCGGTGTTCGTCTACAAGCTGGTGGTTGAGGGCAGCATCGAAGAACGCATGCTGGAGCTGCAGGCCCGCAAACTGGCGCTGGCCGACAGCGTGCTGGGCCATGATGCGGCCGGTGCGCTGAAGTTTGATGCTGCCGATCTGGATGCGCTGCTGGCGCCGCTGGGCACCCTGACCGCAGGCTCGCAAACGCCCGAGGAGGCCGCGCGGCGCTGGGGGCGTACCGGCAGCCGGGCATGAGCCAAAACTATCAAATATATAGCAGCCAGCGCAGACTAAATAAGCGCCAGAGCCGTATTTTTTATAAATTCATGGACGCGGATGCCCAGGCCAGGTTCAAGGGCATATCGGCCGCCAGTGCGGGGCGGGCGAACAGATAGCCCTGGCCGTAGTCGCAACCCGCAGCGGCCAGCAGGTCGCACTGCTCCTGCGTTTCCACGCCCTCGGCCACCACCTTCAGGCCCAGGGTGTGGGCCATCACGATAATCACGTTGCACAAGGCCATGTCGTCCGAGTCGGCGGTCAGGTTGCGCACAAAGGCCTGGTCGATCTTCAGCACGTCGATGTCGAACTTCTTCAGGTAGGACAGCGAGGAATAGCCAGTGCCGAAGTCGTCCAGTGACAGGCCGATGCCGGCCTGGCGGAAGCCGCGCAGTTGCTCGGTGACATTGCCGCCAGCGTCCATCAGCAGGCCTTCGGTGATCTCGATCAGCACCGCCTGCCCCGGCAAACCGGCGGCCGACAACTGGGCCAGCCAGCTGGCCTGGTTGATGCCCTCGTTGCGGAACTGCACCGGCGACACATTGACGCTGACCTGGAAGTCCGGGTGGTGGGTCTTGCGCCATTGCGCGACCTGCTTGACCGCCTGCTGGAACACCCAGTTACCGATGTCGACAATCATGCCGGTCTCTTCGGCTACCGGCACAAAGTCGGCCGGACTGACCATGCCGTCGACCGGATGGCGCCAGCGTATCAATGCCTCGGCCTTGCGGATGTGGCCGGTCTTCAGGTCGACAATGGGCTGGTAGAACACGCTGAACTGGTGTTCGGCAATCGCCACCCGCAAGTCGTTGACCAGGCGCATGCGCTTTTGCGCCACGTCCTGCATCGATGGGGTGAACACGCTGTAACGGTTGCGGCCCTGGCTCTTGGCAGCGTACATGGCCTGGTCGGCGTTCTTCAGCAAAGCCTCGACCCCGGTGGCGTCCTGGGGGTAGAAGGTGATGCCGGCGCTGGTCGAAATATGCACCTGCTGGCCAGCAAGCAAAAACGGCTCGGCCAGTCGCCGCAAGGCCTCCTGCACGATCTGGTGCACATCGCCGATATCGGCCAGGCCGCTGAGGATCAGGGTGAATTCGTCGCCGCCCAGGCGCGCCACCAGGTCGTTCTGGCGTATACCTATACGCAGGCGGCGCGCCGCCTCCTGCAGCAGCAGGTCGCCCATTTCATGGCCCAGGGTGTCGTTGACTTCCTTGAACAAATCGAGGTCGAAGAACACCAGGGCTAGCGAGCGGCCTTCGCGATGGGCGGCCGCCATGTCTTGCTCCAGCCGGGTCTGGAACATATGCCTGTTCGGCAGGCCGGTCAGGCGGTCGAAGTTGGCCTGGTTCCAGATCATTTCGGCCGAACGCTTGCGCTCGGTCACGTCTTCCAGCACCAGTATGAATAGCTGCTCGGTGCCCAGGTCGATCATGCGGCCCGAGACTTCGCACAGGATGGCGTCGGCACGTTCCGCGGGCAGCAGCGCCAGCGAACCTTCGCCCACCTTGTTGCGGCGCCGATCCTGCAGCTTCGCGCCACAACGCAACCAGGCTTCGAAGCCCTTGTTATGGCCGCTGCGTTCGATCTCCGACAGCACATCGGTCTGGTCCTGCGGCCGGCACCACAGCTGGGTATGGCTGGCGCCAAGCAGGTCGTCGCGCAGCAGCCCGAACTGGTGCAGGCCGGCATCGTTGATGTCGACGATGGGGTAGCCGGGGGCATTGCGCGACACCGTCATAGCCAGCGGCGAAGCATGGAAGATGGCCTTGAACTTGGCCTGGGTGAAACGCAAGGCCTGCTCGGCGCGCAGGCGGTCATTTAGCTCGTTCTGAAGGTCGGCGTTTTTGGTGTCGCGCTCGGCGATCAGGCCGCCTAGGGACTCGCGCATCTGGTCCAGGCTTTGCGCCAGGCTGCCGATCTCGTCACGGCGGTGCCAGGCTAGCGGCTGGTTCAGCTCGCCGCGGGCCAACCTAGCTGTAGCCTGCTGCAGCACGGACAGGGGGCGGATCACGCGCCGATCGACCAGCAGCAGCACCAAAGCGAACGAAATCACCACCTGGGCCAGCAAGGCCAAGCCCAGCTGGGTGAAGTCGGCCCAGAGCTGGCGCTCGATGCGGTCGGTGCTGAGCTCGACCTGCACCTGCCCGATGCGCTTCTTGTCCATCAGGATTTCGCGCTGCTGGCTCAGCACCAGGCCGTGGCGACGCGCGCCGTCTTCGCCCGACACAAAGATGTTGCCAAACTCGTCGTGGATAGTCACCGCTACCACATCGGGGTTGCGCATCACCGAATCGATCAATTGGGTGGCCACCGCCTTGTCCACGTTCCAGATCGGCATGGCCAGCGCACTGGACAACAACTGGGTGTATTGCGACATGGGCTCGCGGATGCGCAGGGAGAGCTCACGTGCATAGCGGTCCTTCAGCACCAGACTGCCAAACACCAACGCAGGTACCAGGATGCCGAGCGCAACGCCCAGCGTCATGATTCTTCTAAGGGCTAACTTAGGCACGCGTTCCTTTGTCGAGGGTAACTGGCGGGCACAAGCCGACCGCTGCGGCGACTGAGGCTAAAAGGTCTGCAACACGGGGCCGATCAAATGCCCCCATGCAGTTATTTAGTGCGCCAGAGCTGGATATTCGCATCGACCATTTTCTTCATGACATTCATACGCGCCAACTTGTACATAGCCTTGGACAGCGCAGCCCGCAGTTCGGGGGTGTTGCAAGGCGATTTATGCGACAGCGTCAAATACAGGCTTTCGTTGCTGACGGAAGGGCTCACCGGCACCAATCCGGTTATCGCCAGCTTGGCGATATAGGCCAGGGCTGGGTCTTCCTCGTAGATCAGGTAATCCACCCGTCCCAGCTGCAATATCTTGAAGGCCTGCTCCAGGCTGGGCACAGTATTGATCTTCAGCGAACTCTTGGCATAGCGGTCGAAACCCTCGCCAAAACTGTTGTTGATGACAGTCAGGCCGACCAGTCCCTTGAGGTCCGACCATTGCTGGTACTTGAGAGGCGCCTCCTGCCTGCCCCACAGCACCGAGCGGGTTTCGCGGAACGCCGGGTACATATAGTCCATGTAATCCAGCCGGTCCACGGTAAAAAAGGCGCCAGCAATCAGGTCGATGCGCCCCAGCTTGGCCTCTTCCTGCACCCGCGCCCACGATCCCACATAGCGCACGTCGATCGGAATGCCAATTTCTTTGGACACCAGTTGCATCAGGTCGGCATTCGCCCCCAGCATGCGACTGCCATCGGCCGCCTCGCGCCATAGATACGGCGGGTATTCGGGATTCCCGGTGGCTACCAGCTGCTTGCAGGACTCGGCAGCCCACACCACACCGGCCACGCAAGCGAGTCCGACCAGCACGGCTGTCCGGAGAAAACTCCGGTGCCGCAAGCCTGTGTGAAATGAATGGATGCCCATGAACGACCTTTAGACCCGCAAATTCAGACCCGCAAAATTGGGAGCAGTCTAGCGCCAATAACCCGCCGTCAATGTCTTGAATTGAAGGCGATTACAAGCATATTGTCTGAAATCGTACCTGCCGGTACTACGCTCCATTGATATCCGAATCCCGCGTTTGCGCGGCCGCCCACCGAGCCCATCATTGCGCATCTTGCGTGCCCGCAACCGCGCCGGACAAAATAAAAGCCCAGCCACCCGCAGAGGGCCAGGACTGTTGCCATGGCGCACCGCCTAAGTATCTGGTATCGGACTACGCGGCCTGCGCCCCGGCCACCATGCCGGCCACCATATCTGCGGTCACGGCCGACAGCGTCAAACCCAGGTGCCCGTGCCCGGTGTTGTAGAACACGCCGGGCAACTTACCCGGGCCGACGCGGGGCAGCATATTCGGCATCATGGGACGCAACCCGGCCCAGGGCACCACGCTCTCGGTACGCACACCGGGAAAGCATTGCTGCACCCATTCGACCAGCGGGCGGATGCGGTCGGCCCGGATATCGCGGTTGTAGCCATTGAATTCCGCCGTGCCGGCGACCCGGAAGCGGTCCAGGCCCAGACGGCTGGTCACCAGCTTGGTGCCATCGTCGAGCAAGCTGACCATGGGCGCAGCCGCCTGGCTTTGCGCATCGTCCAGATTGACGGTGATCGAATAGCCCTTGACCGGGTAGATGTTCACCCGGTCGCCCAGTTGGGCGGCGATGCCGCGGCTGGCTGTGCCGGCACAGACCACCACGCCGTCGAACACCTGGGTCTGCTGCTGGTCGCCGTCGCGGGCCGTGATGCGGACCTGCTTGCCGTCGCTGCTGACGGCAGAGATGTCTTGCCCGTACTGGGTTTTAACGCCCCGGCGCTCGGCCGCCATGGCCATGCCGGTACTGAATTTGTGGATGTCGCCGGTGGTGTCGCTCTCGGTGAAATAGCCGCCGTAGTAGTTGCCGGCCAGGGTCGGCTCGATGGCGCGCATCTCCTGCGGTGTGACAGCGCGGCGCTCCAGCCCACCCTGGGCCAGTAGTTTCGACACCTTGCCCGCCTGGTCAAAACCGGCCTTGTCGCGGTAGATGTGCAGAATGCCTTCGCGCTTGTGGTCGAAGTCCAGGCCTTCCTCGTCGGCCCAGGCGTACAAGTGCTCGCGCGCGGCGATGGCCAGACGGGTGGTTTCCACCGTGTTTTTCTCGTAATGCGGTATGGCGGCCATGAATTCGGCAAACCAGGCCATCTTGTGCCAGCTGGGCTTGGGGTTGACCAGCAGCGGCGCGTCGCTCTTCATCATCCACTTTAGGCCTTTGAGCACCGTGGACCAGTGGTTCCACACCTCGGCGTTGGATACCGAGAACTGCCCGCCGTTGGCAAACGAGGTTTCCATCGCCGCATAGCGGTGTTTTTCGAACAAGGTGACGGTAAAGCCGCGTTTTGCCAAAGCGTAGGCCGTGGTGACGCCCGTGATACCGCCGCCTATAACGGCAAAATGACCAGCCAAATTTTTCATGATGAGGTTCCAAAACGTCAAAGTGGGGATAGCAACAAACGTGCGCAGCTATCGCCCCTCTGTTTTGGACCTGAGAGATTCACGACCTGGGCGTAGCCAGGCCGCTTGCTCCTGCGGTGAACCGGGTGACGAAACCCAGTTGCTCTTCAGAGTGTGTGGCACACCCCCAATGGTTCAGGCATGACGCGCTTTTTCCAGAAACACCGCAGAACTGGCTTTGCCAGGCTGCTGGTGTTGCCCCCTGCAAGGGGGTTGGCGGAAAGTGCTTCAGCACTGGAGCCTGGGGGTGAGCCCTAGTGGGTACCGGTCCTTTTGCCTGAAAGTTTCCGGGGCGGTTGCTCCTTCGGCGCTGGGGTCAACCTTGTTGTGCAACAAGGAACCCAGTCTCTCCCGGTACCTGCGTCGATTATCGCATCGACTCAAATCACCTTCACGGCGCGGCCTATGAACTGTATCGGCCCGGTAGGACGATTCGTCGGCGAGCCGGCCGCGGGCTCCAGGGTCAGCTCGAACAGCTGGTTCGGCTGCAGCGGCGGCAATTTGTCCAGCGCAATCTGCAAGGTCTGGCCAGGTTTGACCAAGCCCAGCGACACCGGCCCGTTCCAGCCATCGCCCTTGGTCCAGAACTGCAGCGACTTCTCAGCCGGAACCTCGACCTGGCCGAGCGGGATCAGGCTCAGCTGCTGCGGGTTGCTGGCCTGGATCACCCAGCCCGGGGCCTTGTCCTGCGGCGCCACCAGCACCACCATGTACTGCGGGCTGGCCGGCAGCACGCCCTGGCGCGTCACCAGCACCGAAGCCATGATGGCCGCGGCAGCAAAACCGGCGCCGGTCAGGCCGCGCCACAGGTACAGGCTATTCCACCAGCCGGGTTTGGCCGCGATAACCGGCCGCCTACGGGGTGCCATCGCGTGATCGACGCTGCTCTCGATGCGCTGCCACAGCTGCGCCGAGGGCTCAACCGGATCGGCCAGGGTGGTCAGGGGCAGCAGCCGCTCCTCCCAGCCCTGCACAGCGGCACGCAAATCAGCATCGTGGGCCAAGCGCTGCTCTACCTCGCGCCGGCGCACGGCCGACAAGGTGCCGAGCACGTATTCGGCGGCCAAGTCCTGGCTGTCTTGCGGCGCGCTCATGCCATGCACTCCTTGAGGCTGCCCATGCCGCGCTTGATCCAGGCCTTGACGGTGCCCAGCGGTGTGCGCGTACGTTCGGCGATTTCGCCATGCGAGCAGCCATCAACATAGGCGAAGAGGATGCAGTTGCGCCGCGCCGGCTCCAGCCGGGCCAGGCAGTCGTTCAGCTTGCCCAGGCTCATATTCAACTCGAAGGCATCGGCCACTTCGGCATGGGCGGCGATGGAATGCTCGGCGTCCAGCGCCTCGGCGGTCTCCTCGTCTACCGACACCTCGCGGCCCTGGCTGCGCACCGCATTCAGCGCCTGGTGCCGCACCACGCTGTAGATCCAGCCACGGCCCGAACCCCGCTGGGCGTCGAAGCTGGCGGCCTGGGTCCATATCTTCATGAAAGCGTCATGCACCACGTCCTCCGCCTGCTGGCGTTGCCGCACGATGCGCAGCGCCACCCCCAGCAGATGGCGGCTCTCCTGGCGGTAAATGTCCTGCAGGGCCTGGCGGTCACCGCCGGCACAGGCCTGTAGGGCGCGTTCGTAGTCGAAGTCATCGGTAGCAGTCGTCACAGGGCGGCCATCGGCTTGTCATGAATAGAACCCGATGTTAGCCGCCACGCGGGCTACCGACGCTGCTGGGCTTAGACGGCCTTCCAGAAGATGTAGTCGGCCTGGTACTTGACGATTTCCTTGGCGCCCTTATTGGCCGGGCTGCAGACGGTAGCGGGTGCCACGCCGCCCTTAGTGGCCACGCGCTGGATGTGCGTCACGCCAGCCATCGCGCCCATGCCCATGGCAGGGTTGGCCTTGACTAGCTGGTAGGGGATGTTGCCGGTTCCGGCCGGTGCGACGGCCAACTGGGTGGCCGTCAGCTTGGAGCCATCCATGGATTCCCAGGTCGCCGGCGGGCCGTAGTACTTGCCGACCTGCTTGCCACTGCGGTCGTTCAGCACGGCATTCGGGCCGACGAACACCCATTCGGTCATGCCAGGTGCATTCGCCTTGTCGCGGCATTCATAGGTGATCTCGCCCACGCCCACAGTTTCCATGGCCACTTTGTTGCCCATGGGCACTTTGACGGCCTCGGGCAGGCTGTCCTGGCTGAACATGGGCCGCATGGGTTTCATGGAGCCGCAAGCACTGAGTACGGCCACAGCAGAGACGACAGCAAGAAGCGAGAGAGGTTTGATCGACATAAAAGTGCTCCAAAAAGGTGAATCAGGTAAGGACAGCAGGCAGCTTTTTTGCGCTGCTGTAAGTACTACCCGCCGGACCTGGTTTTGGATGCACTAAACGATAGATATTTTTCTCATGGAATGGACGCGGAGCATGAAATCCACATAAATTGCTATTTATTCAATAGCATTCATCGCTTGTTAAATAAGCGCTGAACACCTATTTAACTCGCGGATTCAAGTACAAAGTGCAACGGAATGCAGTGTAAGAGGCCGAACCGGTAGGTTGTAAAACACCTCATGGGGAGTTCGGTAGCCCAAGCACTTACGAGGCCTGTGATTGAGCAAATGCACCGCGTCGTTGACCTG
>CAUPON010000022.1:0-77143 GCA_963513025.1 uncultured Albidiferax sp. | reverse complement strand
TGTGTTTGCCGCGCCAGCCCAGCCCGCTGCGGGTGGCCAGTTCGGCCTCCATCACCGGAGCAGAGTCGGTGAACACGCGGTGCCCAAACGGGCCGATGGCTTGCGCGATGCGCTCTTGCAGTTTTTGCAACCGGCTGCGCAAGACCTTGTGATAGTCACGCCCCCGGGCATACACCGACACCACCGCCTCATCTGGCTGCAAGCTGCGGGCGGTTTCGCGGGCCAGCCAGTCGGGCGGCGTGTCCGATGGCAAATAATCCATGCGCGCTGTAATGACACTCACCGTGCCCGGCTGCAGCTCGGCTGGGCGGGCGCGCTTCATGCCGTGACTGGCCATATAGCCCATGCTGCCGTGAAACCCAGCGGCCAGCCAGGCCTGCAATCCGGGCTCGGCCGAGGTCAAATCGATGCCCGTCACGCCAATTTGGGACAATCCGAGTTCGCGCGCCCACCCCTGTATCCGAGACACCTGTTGGAGACCTTCGTTCTGAGCACCGTTCAACACCATCTGCCGATTGTAGAAACCCGCCTCGACCTGCTGTGGGCGGACGAGGCCGGTACCACGGCCTTCGCGGAAAAGCTGGCCGCCCAGCCCGACATCCGGCATGCGTTCATCGCGCTGCACGGCGACCTGGGCGCCGGCAAGACCACGCTGGTGCGCCACCTGCTGCGCGCCCTGGGCGTGCAAGGCCGCATCAAGAGCCCGACCTATGCGGTGGTAGAGCCGTATGAGCTGCCTGCGCTAAACCCACCGCTGAACATCTGGCATTTCGACTTCTACCGCTTCAGCGACCCGCGCGAATGGGAGGACGCGGGCTTTCGCGACATCTTCGCCAGCCCCGGCCTGAAGCTGGCCGAATGGCCTTCCAACGCCGGCGCCCTGCTGCCCACGCCCGACCTTTCGATTACCCTCCGTTGCATGCCCCAGCCACAGAGCGAGCCAGAGCATGCAACGGATACCACATCACACACCATGCACGACGAATCCCGCCAAGCCACCTTGCTCGCTTCCACCGCCGTAGGCCAGCGCCTGCTGACCGGGCTGGCCGCATGAAGCGCCGCAGCGTTCTGCAAAGCGGCGCCGTCGTCCTGCTGCTGGGCCTCAACGAACTGGCCCGTGGCGCCAGCATCGTGGCCGTGCGGGTCTGGCCGGCGCCCGAATACTCGCGCGTGACCATCGAGTCCGATACCGCCTTGTCGGTCAAGCACAGCTTCATCACCAACCCACCGCGGCTGGCGGTGGACATCGAGGGCATCGACCTGAACCCGGCGCTGCGCGAGCTGGTCGGCCAGGTGCAGGCCAACGACCCAAACATCGCGGGCATCCGCGTGGGCCAGAACGCGCCCGGCGTGGTGCGCCTGGTGGTCGACCTGAAGCGCGCGGCCTCGCCCCAGGTGTTTACCTTGAATCCGGTGGCCGCCTACCAGCACCGGCTGGTGTTCGACCTGTATCCCGCGCAAGAGGCCGACCCGCTGGAAGCCCTGATCGCCGAGCGCATGAGCGAACCCACGCCCGCGCCCTTACCGCCCGATCCGCTGGAAGAGCTAATCGCCAAGCAGTCGGCCAAGCCCGGCGCAGCGCCAGCGCCTGCTATCGTTCCAATAGCACCTCCTGCAGGCAAACCAAGCGCCAGCGGCCAAAATGAGCTAAAAAATGAACCGCCCGCACCGCAGCGCACCGACCGCCTGATCATCATCGCGCTGGACCCCGGCCACGGCGGTGAAGACCCGGGCGCCATCGGCCCCGGCGGCACCCGCGAGAAAGACGTGGTGCTGAAGGTCGCCCACCTGCTGCGCGAGCGCATCAACGCCACCACCGTCAACGGCAGCCCGATGCGCGCGTTCCTGACCCGCGACGCCGACTTCTTCGTGCCGCTGCAGGTACGGGTACAAAAAGCCCAGCGCGTGCAGGCCGACCTTTTCGTCAGCATCCACGCCGATGCGTTTCTGACCCCGGCCGCCCGCGGCGCCAGCGTGTTCGCACTCAGCCAGAGCGGCGCCTCCAGCAGCGCCGCCCGCTGGATGGCCAACAAGGAAAACAAGGCCGACCTCGTAGGCGGCCTGAATGTGCAGGCCAAAGACGTGCAGGTGCAAAAAGCCCTGATCGACATGAGCACCACCGCCCAGATCAACGACAGCCTAAAGCTCGGCAGCGCCGTGCTCGGCGAGGTGGGCCGGGTCGGCAAGCTGCACAAGGCGCATGTGGAGCAGGCCGGCTTCGCTGTGCTGAAAGCCCCCGACATCCCCAGCGTGCTGATCGAAACCGCCTTCATCAGCAACCCAGAGGAAGAGGCCAAGCTGAAAAGCGACGCCTACCAGGAACAGTTGGCCGACGCCATCCTGCGCGGCATCCGCGGTTATTTCGCCAAGAATCCGCCGCTGGCAAGAAATCGAACGGTGTAGGCCAGGCTGCGCTACATACTCACGATCTGATTGCGGCCCTGAGCCTTGGCCGCGTAAAGAGCCTCGTCGGCGCGGCCTATGGTCTTGGCCACCGGCTCGCCAGGTCGGTACTGGGTCAGGCCTATCGACACGGTGAAACGGATATCGATGCCGTTGTAGGGCACCACCATGTCCTGCACCTGGGCGCGCACGCGCGACATACACACGGTGCCCAATTCCATGGGGGCGTCGGTCAGCATCACCAGAAACTCCTCGCCGCCCCAGCGCGCCAAGGTGTCCGAGCCGCGGATACTGGCCTGCACCACCTCGACAAACGCCTGCAGCGCCCGGTCGCCGGCCTGGTGGCCGTAGCTGTCGTTGATCCGCTTGAAGTGGTCGATGTCCAGCACCGCAATCAGCAGCGGCGAGGCGATCCGCGCCGAACGCTGCACCTCCACCCGCAGCAGGTCCTGCATGTGGCGGCGGTTCACCGCCGAAGTCAGCTCGTCGCGGATGGCGATCTGCTGGATCTTCTCCAGCGCCTCGGTCAGCTGCTTCTTCTGGCTGCGCACGTGCTCGCGTATCTGCGTCAGGCGCCAGGTCAGATACGTGCTACCCGACAACACAATTAGCACCATGATCAAATAGGCGCCAAACACCACAGGTTCCTCGTCGGTGCTCGGGTATGTGAGCTCGTAGGCGATGGCCACACAGAACAGGCACACGGCGTACACCGCCACCAGCGCCAGCTGGCGTATCGACATGCCAAAGATGCCGAACAACAGGATGACCGACAACAGGGGCAGGGTCACGCCGCGCGCGTGCCCGGCGATCACAAAGGCCGCGGCAGTGCAGGCCACCGCGTACAGCATCTGCACAAACGCCATCGACGGGTCTTTCCACCGCAGGGAGACACCGCTGCGTATCAACCCAAAGAACAAGAGCAGCCCACCCATGCTGAATATCGACCATACCCCCACAGCCCAACGGTCCGCGACCCCATGCGCAGCCACCCAATGCATTTCGGCAATGCAGGTCAGCATCAGCACCGCCGCCCAAGCGCCTTGGCGGGTGCGGATGCGCATGCGCTTCTCGCGGCCCAATAGAAGGTCGAGCGCACGGTGCAGCTGTTGTCTGAGGGTATGCAAGCACTTTTCCTGTGCAAGGGGCAACCACCGAAAAAGAGGTGGCCAGAAAATATTACCGTGGACTCGGGTAAGCACAAACCACTGCTTCACGGAATCGCTGCTTACTTACCCTTACTTGGTGATGAATTCAGCGCTGCTAGGGGATAGGCTGATGATTATTTTTAGCGGAAGACGAAGAATGGAGGGTTCTTATCAATAATTAACAAAATTGGCGGCAGATGCAGGCCGCGGACCACGAAGACCTATGCACAAACATCTGTTTCCTATGCGTCACCTCCACACTGCACTCTGTAGCCTGGTCCTGTTGGGGGCCGGCAGCATGGCCTCGGCGGCCGACTTCATCTACACCGTCCAGCCCGGCGACCACCCCTGGAACCTGGCGGGCCGCTATCTCAAAAGCCCTACGCTGTCGCTGAAGCTGCGCCAGCTGAACCAGATCCCGGATGACCGCCGCATCATGCCCGGCACCCGGCTGCACATTCCCCAGGCCTGGCTGAAGCTCGAATCAGCCCAAGTGCGGGTACTGGCTGCCACCGGCGACACCAGCCTGCAACCGGGCACCTCCGCCGCCCGCAGCGCAGTGGTCGGCGAACTGCTGCAAGCACCGTCCACCCTGCGCACCGGCCCCAGCGGCAGCGCCACCCTGCAATTTGCCGACGGCTCGCGGGTACTGGTACGGCGCGACTCCGAACTCCAGCTACAGCAAGCCCAAACCCGGCTGCTGGGCCAAGGCAGCCTGGTCACCTTGGTGCTGCTGCACGGCAGTCTGGAAAACCAGGTCACGCCGGTGGGCGAATCGGGGGGACGCTTCGAAATCCGCAGCCCGGCGGCGGTGGCGGCGGTGCGTGGCACCCAGTTCCGCGTCTATGCCGACGGCAGCAGCCTGCGCACCGAGGTGCTGAGCGGCGCCGTCAACGTGGCCAACGCCAGCGGCCAAGTCACGGCCTTGGCCGCCCAGGGCAGCGTAGCGCAGACCGGCCAAGCCCCCGGCGCCCCCGTGGCCCTGCTGCCCGCGCCCAGCCTGGAAAGCCTGCCCGAGCGCGTGGAACGCCTACCCATCGACCTGCCGCTGCCGGTCCTGGCCGGCGCCAACGGCTACCGCACCCAGATCGCTCCCGACGCCCAGTTCAGCGTAGCCGTCTCCGACGAAACCTCGCCCGCGGCCCGTATCCGCGCCCGCGATGTGGAAGACGGCAGCTATGTGTTGCGGGTGCGCGGCATCGACGCCCAGGGGCTGGAAGGCCTCTCGTCCCAACGCACGCTGGTGGTCCATGCCCGGCCCGAGCCGCCGCTGTTGATCGAGCCCGCACCCGAAGCCGTCACCACCGCCGAGCGCCCGGTATTCCGCTGGACCCAGGCCGACCCCAACTGGAGCTACCGGCTGCAGATCTTGGCCAATGGCGAAACCGCAGCCTTCGACGAGCAAGTGGTACAGGGCCCAACCGCCCAGCCCGCACGCGACCTCCCCACCGGCCTGTACCAGTGGCGGGTTGCCGCCATCCAACCCGGCAAAGGCCAGGGGCCGTGGGGCGATCCGCAAGCCTTTCGCCGGGTACTGCCCGGCCCGGGCGTAGATATACCGCCGCCGCAGGACGGCAGCCTCACGCTGCGCTGGTCGGCCCAGCCGCAAACTGCCCAGTACCGGCTGCAAGTGGCGCGCGACAACAGCTTTGCCGGCCCGCAAACCGATGCCCAGACAGAGGCCGCGCAGTACCAGCTGCAAGGCCTGGAGCCCGGCGTCCACCATGTGCGGGTGCAAGCCATAGGCGCCGACGGCTACATCGGCCCCTGGGGCAGCACCCAGACCTTCACCGTTCCTGAACCCCGGCCGCAGTACTGGCGCGCGCTCTTGCTGCTGCTACCCGCTTTGGCATTTTTCTGACCTCCCTACCCGCCCCCCCAGCACTTCGCCTGCCCCGGCACCGTCTGGGGCGGGTGGTGCGTCGCCAGGCTTGGTGGCTAGCCGGGCTGGGCACGGCCTTGCTGCTGACCTGGTGGTATCCGGCGGGCGTACACAGGCTGGACCTGATGGCTTACGACCTGCTGCTGCCGTCACGCCCAGCCAGTGCCCAGCCGCCAGTGGTGGTGGCGATTGACGACGCCAGCCTGGCCGCCCTGGGCCGCTGGCCCTGGCCGCGCGCGCTGCACGCCCAGATGATCGATCGGCTACACGAAGCCGGCGCGCGCAGCATCGCCATCGCCGTGCTGTTCTCCGAACCCGACCGGCAGGACCCGGCCAGCGATGCCGCTCTGGCCGCGGCGATTGCCCGCCATGGCCAGGTGGTGCTGGCGGTAGCACCGGCCCAGCAGTTGGATGGCCAGTTGGATGCCCAGCCCCTGCTGCCGGCACTGGCCACGCCGGGCAGCGGCAGCCACCCGCTCGGCCATGTGGATGTAGAAATGGACCTGGACGGCCAGTCGCGCAGCCTGTACCTGCAAGCCGGCAATGGCCGCGCCAGCCTGCCGGCGCTGGCCATGGCGATGTACCAGCTGGCCACCCCGGCCGCCGCCGCCCAGCCGCTGGCCACGGCCAGCCTGCGCAACGCCCGCACCTGGGTGCGCAGCCAGGAGGTGCTGCTGCCGCGCATCACCGGCCTGCCGACCCTGTCGTTTGCCCAGGCCCTGCAATCACCCGAGCTTCTCGCCAGGGTCAAGGACCGGGCAGTGTTCATCGGCATCACGGCCCGCGGCCTAGGCGGCGAACTGGTAACCCCGCTGGCCGGCCCGCAGTCCACCCTGCCGGCCGTGCTGTTCCATGCCGAGGCGTTTGATGCCTTGCAAAGCCACGCGCTGATCCATCGCGCGAGTGCGCTGACCGGGCTGGTGTTTGCATTGCTGGCCATCAGCAGCCTGGCGCTGTGGCCCCTGCGGAGCGGCCGTCGGGTACTGCTAGCCAGCGTGATGGTGGGCCTGCCGCTACTGGTAAGCGGCCTACTGCTGGCCTACACCCAGCTGTGGCTGCCGCCGGCCGTGCCCAGCGTGGCGCTAACGGTGGCGCTGGTGTTCTGGGTGGCCGGCAAGCTGCGCGCGGTGAACCGCCAGCTGCAACGCTCGCGCCAGCATGCGCAGGCCACGCTGCAGGCCATTGACGACGCCGTCATCACCATCGACGCGGTGCACCAGGCCATACGCTTTGCCAACCCCAGCGCCCAGCGGCAGGCCGGTGCGCAAAAGCTGCTAGGCCAATCCCTGCACAGCGCCTACCCGCTGACGGTGGAGAGCATGGAGCGGCTGCGCGAAGCCGTCCACACCTGCCTGGCCCAGCGCAGCCGGGTGTACCTGCCGCAGTTTCTGAGCCTCCAAACCCCCGACGGCGTGCGTGCGCTGCGCGCCACCACCAGCCCGCTGAGCAGCCCCGAAGGCCAGCTGGAGGGCGCGGTGCTGGTGTTCTCCGACGTGACAGAGGCCGTGGCCGCCGCCCGCGAGCTGGACTACGCCGCCAGCCACGACGCGCTGACCGGCCTGCCCAACCGCAACCAGCTACACGAGCGGCTGGTGCTAACCCTGTCGCGGGTGCAGCGCCAGGGCAGCCAGGCGGCGATCCTTTTCCTGGACCTGGACCGCTTCAAACACATCAACGACAGCCTGGGTCACCGCGCCGGCGACGCGGTGCTGAAGGTACTGGCCCTGCGCCTGCGCGAGCTGTGCCGCGACACCGACACCGTAGCCCGCTGGGGTGGCGACGAATTTGTGCTGGTGCTGGAGAACGTGGACGGCCACGACGGCGCCGCCAGAGCCGCCGCCAAAGTGGTCGAAGCGCTGTCGCAGGACATCGTGCTCGGCCCGCAGTTCAACCACATGCGCCTGCCCTGCGCCGGTAGCGTGGGCGTGGTACTGGTGCCGCAGGACGGCTGCGAAATGGAAGAGCTGCTGTCCAAAGCCGACATGGCGATGTACCGCGCCAAGGCCCAGCCGCGGGCCTGCTTCCAGTTCTGGTCGGAGGACATCAACACCCGGCTGCACGACCGGCTGGCACTGGAGATCGAGCTGCGCCAGGCCCTGCGCGACGGCCTGCTCCTGCTGCACTATCAGCCCCAGTTCGCCTTCCAGAACCCGCGCCTGGTGGGCATGGAAGCGCTGATGCGCTGGCAGCGCACGCCGGATCAGCTGGTCATGCCCAGCGGCTTCATCAAGATCGCCGAAGAATCCGACCTGATCGTCGACATGGGCGCCTGGGCCGTGCTGCAGGCGGCCCGCCAGATCGCCCAGTGGCGGCAGGCCGGGCACCAGGCGGTGCCCATTGCGGTCAACATCTCGGCCCGGCAATGCCTGAACCGCGACCTGGTGCAGGTGGTGCGACTGGCCCTGCTGGAGACCCAAATCCCGCCGCACCTGCTGCGCCTGGAGATTACCGAAACCACCGCCATGACCGATGCCGACCAGGTGATCGGCCTGCTGCGCGAAATCCGCGCCCTGGGCGTGGGCCTGTCGGTGGACGACTTCGGCACCGGCTATTCCTCGCTCGCCTACCTCAAGCGCTTCCCGATCGACGAGCTGAAGATCGACCGCTCGTTTGTGATGGACATCGCCACCGACAAGGACGACGCCGCCATCGTCCGCGCCACCATCGCCCTGGCCCACAGCCTGGGACTGAAGGTGGTGGCCGAGGGCGTGGAGACCGAAGAGCAAAGCCGCTTGCTGGCCGCCAAGCAATGCGACATTGCCCAGGGCTACCTGTTCGGCCGCCCGCAGCCGCTGGACAGCATCACCGGCCTGCTTTAGATTCGCTACATATTCAATAGCTGCTGGCGCCGGTGGAATATGCGCCAGCGGCCTGTTTTACTTATAAAACACAGCGGCGGCAGCTTAAGCGGAATGGAGGGCCACCGGGGGCTGAACCACCGCGCCCCAGGCCACACTGAGCGGTGCACGGCGGGCAAACAAGGCCACATGCGCGTCAATCACATGCTGCACCTGGGCCATCTTCTCGGCGTCTTCGGCCTGGCAATCGAACTCGATGGCATCGTCCCGCGCGGTCAGGCGGCACTCGCCCCAGGGAAACCGGGCCAGGCCCTGGAAGTCGTCGTACACCACCTCGATTTTCTTGGTGAAGTGGTAGCACAGCCGGGTCATGTAGCGGCTGGGTTCGGCAATGGGCAAGCGGCCGTGCAAGGTCAGCATGGGAGGTCTTTCGGACATATTCATGTGGGATGGGCGGAATAGGGGATGGCCTGCTCGGCCAGCACCATAGGGCTGCCCAGCGAGCAGGCTTCGACCCGGGCTTGCACGCCATAGGCAGTGCGCAGCAGCTCGGGGGTCAGCACCGCGCCGGGGCTGCCGCTGGCCAGAAGGCGGCCATCTGCCAGCAGCAGCATGTGGTCGCAAAAGCGGGCGGCCAGGTTCAGGTCGTGGATGGCCATCAGGCACAGTGTGTTGTGGGTGGCGACATGCTGGCGCAGCGCCTGCAGCAGGCACAGCTGCCAGCGCAGGTCCAACGCGCTGGTGGGTTCGTCCAGCAGCAGCAGGCGCGGAGCGCGGGCCAGCAGCTGGGCCAGCCCGGCCATCTGGCGCTGCCCTCCGGACAAGCTGCCCAGCGCGCGCATCGCCAGCGGCTCCAGCCCCAGATCGGCCAGCACGGCGGCGATGCGCTGGTGTACCTGGCTGCTGCTCCACTGCGGGCGGGCAATGTGCAGCGTGCCCAGCATGGCCTCGTAGACGGTGAGGCCGGTGGCCTGCGGCAGGCTTTGCGGCATATAGGCCACGCGCTGGGTGCGCTGGGCCGGACGCAATGCGCCCAGGTTGTCGCCATCCAGCCAGGCCTGGCCCGACATGGCGCACAGCCCGGCAATAGCGCGCAGGGTGCTGGACTTGCCCGCGCCGTTCGCCCCGACCAGCGCCACCACCTGACCAGCCTGCGGCAATACCAGGTCCAGCCCCCGCACCACGCGCGTACCGGCGTAGGCCACGCCGAGTTGTTTCAGCTCCAGCGTCATACCTGCAAGCCGTCGCGCGAGCGCAGCACCAATACCAGGAATACAGGCACGCCCACCAGCGCGGTGACGATGCCGATCGGCAGCACCACGCCGGGGACGATGGTCTTGCTCAGGATGGAGGCGCTGGCCAGCATCACCGCCCCAGCCAGCGCGCTGGCGGGAAGAAAAAAGCGGTGGTCTTCGCCCAGCAGCAAGCGGGCGATATGCGGCCCGACCAGCCCCACGAACGCAATCGTGCCGACAAAGGCCAAGGCAGTGGCACTCATCAGGCAGACCCGTAGCAGGCTGACCAGCCGCAGCCGCTCCACCGCCACGCCACTGCTGCGGGCGTGGTCTTCGCCCGAACGCAGCGCGGTGAGCTGCCAGGCCTGGCTTTGGGTCCACACACCGCAGACCACCAGCACGGTGGCCAGCACCGCAATCTTGGGCCAGGTGCTGCGCCCCAGGCTGCCCATGTTCCAGAACACGATCTGCTGCAGGGCGTTACTGTCGGCGATGAACTCCAGCAGCCACAACACGGCTTCGAAGGTGAACATCAGCGCAATGCCAAACAGCACCACCGACCCCACCGACGCGCCCCAGCGCCAGGTCAGCAGGTAGATCAGTGCGGCCGCCACCGTGGCCCCGGCAAACGCGCACAGCGGCAAAGCCACGTGCGGCCCCAGCCCCCAGGCATCAAAGCCGGTAATGATGGCCAGCGCGGCCCCGACCGTGGCAGCGGCCGATAGGCCCAGGGTGAACGGGCTGGCCAGCGGATTGTTCAGCACGGTTTGCATTTGCGCGCCAGACAGGCCCAGCGCCGCCCCCACCAGTGCAGCCATCGCCGCAAACGGCATGCGCAGCTCCCACAAGATCACGCGCTGTCCTTGCTCCAGACTATCTGCATCCCACAGTCCTTGCCACAGCACCTGCAGCGGCATGCCCGACGGACCGGTGGCCAGATCGGTTGCCAGCAGTACCAACAACAACACCAGCAAAGCCAGCAGGCGGCGCAGGCGCTGGCGCACCTGTGTGCCGTAGCGCTGGGCCAGGCTAACGGTGCTCATGGTGCTGCCGCGTCCAGCGACACCCAGTACAGCCCGTCCAGCGGCACCGGCTGGAACCGCTGGTACAGCATTCGCAAGGTGGCCTGCGGGTCCAGGTCGGCAAACAGCGTGGGATGCAACCATTTGGCCATGGCCTGCACAGCGGCCACGTTGAATGGCGAGGTGTAGAAATGGTGCCAGATGGCGTGGACCCGCCCCTGCTTGAAAGTGGGTAGATTGGCGATGCCGCGGCGCTGGGTGGCGCGGCGCAGCGAATCTCGCGCCGTGGTGGCGTCAACACCCGCGCCCAGCACGATCAGGTTGGGGGTGCGGGCCACGTTGGCACTGGCACCGATGGCGGTGCCGATATAGACCTCGGGCGGATGGCTGAGCAGGTATTCCAGGCTCAGGGTGCCGAACGCGCCAGGCACCATGCTGCTAGCGATATTGCGGCCGCCGGCGGCCTCCAGCACATGGCCCAGCATGCCATTAGCCATGGTGTCGCAGCATTCTTCATTCATTCCCACGCGGTTTTCCAGGAACACACTCGGCAAGCGCGGCTTGACCCGGGCCAGACGCTGGGTGACGCGGTCCATCTGCGTCTGGTAGACGCTGCGGAACTCGGCCGCCTCGGCCTGCCGGCTCAGTACCCGCCCCAGCACGTCCACACTGGGTAAGGTGTTCCGCAGTGGCTCCAGCCGGATGTCGATGAATACCACCACCACCCCGGCCGCATGCAGCCGGGCCAGGGTTTCGCGGTCTTTGGGGGAAGGGCCATGGCCGCCGATGCCAAAAATGGCCAGATCGGGCTTGAGTGCAATAGCTGTTTCGACGCTGAAGCTGTCGCCCGTGGTGCGACCGGTGCGCGTGATCTGGCGGATGTTGGGGAAACGCGCCGCGTACTGGGCGTAGCCAGCAGGATCGAGCTTCTCAAAATCGGCCGGCATGCCCACCACCCGGCGCAACGGGTCGCCGCGCTCCAGCACGGCCAGTAGCGGCACCAGCCGACCCTCGCCCAACAGGATGCGCTCGACCTTGGCCGGGCTCCGCACACTGCGGCCTGCCAAGTCGGTAACCACCTCTTGGGCCGAAAGCAGCGTGGCGCATACCAGACCCAGACACCCCAGGGCCCAGCGCAGCCCGTTTCTCGCCGTAAAAGTATTCATACGCCTTGCATAGAACGCCTGCAGACGGGCCATGCCGTGCGCCCATCTGCAGATAGAAGTTAAAAGTCGCAAATCACTCAACAGATAAGAATGATTTGCATTGACATGCATTGGAGCTGGAGTCTAGTGGGGGCCCCTGCCCCTTCTGTTTGCTCCACCAAGGAAGATGTTTGCGTCAGCAAGCATCTGCGGAAACCAGTGCAAATAAGAATCATTGTTAATTATTATTCATCCCAGAACTTGCTACAGCCGCCGTTTTTGCAGCAAATCCGCCCCGCCCAGCCCGCAACCACACATAGCTTGAAACCGCGCCAATGACTTATTCCACCCCCATGGCCGCCACGCGCAGCCCCGAAAAACCCATACCACTCGCGGAAAACCGGGAGCGCCTGATGGTGTGGGCACTGGCGGGCATCCAGTTCTCGCAGATCCTGGATTTCATGGTCATGATGCCGCTGGGCCCCAGCTTGATGCCGGCCCTGCAGATCAACACACAGCAATTTGCGCTGCTGGTTTCCGTCTACACATTGGCCGCAGCTGGCAGCGGTTTGCTGGCTGCAACCTTTGTCGATTTTTTCGAGCGCAAAGCACTGCTGCTGAGCTTGTTTGCGCTGTTTGCACTGGCCAGCCTGTCGTGCGCCCTGGCCCCGGACTACGCCACCCTGCTGCTGACGCGGGGCCTGGCCGGCATGTTTGGCGGTGTGCTGGGCGCCATGCTGCAAACCATTGTGGGCGATGCGGTTCCGTTCGAACGGCGCGGCAAGGCCAGTGGAACGGTGATGTCGGCTGCGGCCGTAGCCTCTGTGCTCGGCGTGCCGGCCTCCCTGGTGCTGGCGAGCAAACTGGGCTGGCAGTGGCCGTTTGTAGCCATTGCGCTGGTGGCCGTGGTTTTCTGGGTACTGGCCGCCCGCTTCGTCCCGCGCTTGCCCAGGCCGCCCGCAACCGCACCAGGGCGCACCGTGGCACAGGCCTTGGGCCGAATGGGCACGGTGCTGCGCGACCGCAACCACTTGCTGGCGATGCTGTTCATGGCCTTGGGCGGGTTCTCGACTTTTACGCTGATTCCCTACCTCGCGCTCTATCTGACCCGTAATGTGGGCTTACAGGTCGCGCAAGTGCCATGGGTCTATGCCGTGGGGGGAGCCGCCGGATTTTTCACGGCGCGGTTCATAGGCATGCTGGCCGACCGCTGGGGCAAGGTACGTATCTACCGGTGGGTCGCCCTGCTGTCGATGGCACCTATCCTGGTTCAAACCCATCTACCAGCCGCCGCTCTCGGCTGGGTTCTGCTGTGCAGCACGCTGTTCTTCACGCTGGTGCTGGGCCGCGCCATACCGGCTATGGCGATCACCATTTCAGCAGTTCAGCCGCCCTTGCGCGGCACCTTCATGGCCTTGAACTCGGCTCTGCAGCAACTGGCCTGCGGTAGCGCGGCGTTTCTGGGAGGGGTGCTCGTTGTCCAGACACCGACAGGCGAACTTGATGGCTATGGCTCTGCGGGCGTGCTGGCCATCGGCCTGACCGCATGCACGGTTCTGCTGGCCGGAAGGATCCGCATGCATACCAAGCCGCCGGCGCCTAGAAGCGTGCCACCGGCAGCCCGTTCTGCGCAGGCTATCCAACCGCAAATTTAAACAACGTAAGGAAACAAAATGAATGATGTTTTCAGAGGGTTAACCGACTCCCGGGCCGACGGCCTGCTGTCTGCAGCCGGACGCGACAACCCTTTTTTCTTTGCCACACCGGAGCACACGCTCCTGGCCCAGGGCCACTATGCGACGGTGGGGCAAGCAACCAGCCTGAAGGGCTTGAGCCAGGTGGTCGACCTGGCGCTAGAAAAAGCCCGGGCCGATGGCCATCCGCATCCGGTCGTCGTGGGGGCGATTCCGTTTGATGCCAGGCAGCCGGCCTGCCTCTCCATTCCACAAAGCATTCTGCGCGCGGGCCCGTTGACCCAACGCGACAGCACCAGTGCGCCCGCCAGGGGGGCTTTCACAGTGACACCCCAGCCTGCGCCCCAGGTGTATGCCGATGGCGTTGCGGCGGCCGTGGCGCGTATCAAGAACACCAGCCTGAGCAAAGTGGTTCTGGCCCGTGCGCTAGACCTCACCGCCGCCAGAGCAATTGATGTACCCGAGCTGCTTCAGCGCCTGGCCCAGCACAACCGTTTTGGTTATACCTTTGCCGTGCAGCTGACAGGCACCCAGCAAGGCATGCTGGTCGGCGCCAGCCCAGAGCTGCTGCTCAGCCGCAAGGGCTTACAGGTTCGCTCTAACCCTTTGGCTGGTTCGGCAGCACGGGTCAAAAACCAGCAGGAGGATGCGCGCCGCAGCCAAGCCTTGCTGCTATCGGCCAAAGATCTGCACGAGCACAAGGTGGTTGCCGATGCGGTGGCCCAGGCGCTGCGTCCCTATTGCCACAGCCTGAGCGTGCCTGCAGGGCCATCGCTGATCAACACGGAAACGATGTGGCATTTGTCCAGCGATATCCAGGGGGAGTTGAGCAAGCCTGCGGCCAGTTCGCTGCTGCTGGCCTCCAGCCTACACCCCACGCCCGCGGTCTGCGGATTCCCTAGCGACACCGCGTTTGATCTGATCCACCAACTCGAACCCTTCAACCGAGGCTTCTATACCGGCATGGTGGGCTGGTGCGATGCGGATGGCAATGGCGAATGGGTCATCACCCTGCGCTGCGCCCAGGTGGATGGCAACAGCGTGCGCCTATTTGCGGGGGCCGGTGTGGTGGCCGAATCGGAACCGCAGAGCGAGCTGGCCGAAACCGCCGCCAAGTTCAGAACCATGCTGAATGCGCTGGGGCTCACGCAAGAGGCGGCACACTGATGCTGGAACACTGCACCCCCTGGCCCGAAGCACTTGCAGCCCGCTACCGGGCCCAGGGTTATTGGCGCGGCGAAACTTTCTCGGATGTGCTGAACCAACGCGTAGCGCAGTACGGCCAAGAGCTGGCCATCGTCAGCGACACCCGGCGCTGGACCTACCAGGATCTCGGCACCGAAGTGGAGCGGCTAGCACAGGGCTTTTATGCCCTGGGCATAGGCGCTAACGACAGGGTGGTGGTGCAACTGCCCAATTGCGCCGATTTTTTTGCCGTGGTCTTTGCGCTGTTCAGGCTCGGTGCCCTGCCCATCTTTGCGCTGCCACCGCATCGCAAATTCGAGATCGGCCATTTTTGCCAGCACGCTGAAGCGGTGGCCTATGTCATAGCCGACCAGCATGCCGGCTTCGACTACCGGAGCCTGGCCCGCGAGGCGAAAACCAGCGCCCCCAGCCTGCAGCATGTGCTGGTGCTGGGAGAGCCGGGCGAATTCCTGTCGCTCCAGCAGTTGCCGCCACTGGACGGTCCCTTGCCACCGCCCCCGCAGGCCTCGGATGTGGCGTTCTTCCAGCTGTCGGGCGGTAGCACCGGTACGCCCAAACTGATTCCCCGCACCCACGACGACTATCTCTACAGCGTCAGGGCCAGTGCAGAGATTTGCCAGCTGAGCCCGGACAGCGTTTATCTGAGCGTAATTCCAGCCGGGCACAACTTCACCCTCAGCTCGCCCGGTTCTCTTGGCACGCTGTACGCGGGAGGCACCGTGGTCATGTGCCCCCACCCCAGCCCGGAAGTGGCCTTGGCCTGGATCGTCAAAGAGCGCGTGACCATCACGGCTTTGGTGCCGCCACTTGTGCCGGTGTGGCTGGATGCCATCAGCAGCCTGAAGCCAGATTTAAGCAGCCTCCAAGTGGTGCAGGTGGGCGGGGCACGCTTTCACAGTGAAATGGCGCGCCGCCTGACGAAGGAACTGGACGTGACCTTGCAGCAGGTCTTTGGCATGGCCGAAGGCCTGGTCAACTACACCCGGCTGGACGACCCGCTCGATGTCATCCTGCACACCCAGGGCCGCCCGATCTCGCCCGACGACCACGTCGCCATCGTCGATGACGACGACCAGCCGGTGGCAGACGGCGAGACAGGCCATCTGCTGACGCGCGGCCCCTACACCATCCATGGCTACTACAAGGCCGCAGAGCACAACACACGCGCCTTTACCCCCGACGGCTGCTACCGAACCGGTGACCTGGTGCGCCGCACACCCGAGGGCAATCTGGTCGTCGAAGGCCGCGCCAAGGACCAGATCAACCGTGGCGGCGAGAAAATTTCTGCCGAAGAAGTCGAACAGCAACTGCTTGCGCACACCCAGGTGCTGGACTGCGCCATTGTGGCCATGCCCGATGACTACCTGGGCGAAAAAAGCTGCGCCTTTGTGATCCGCAAAGACACCAGCCTGCGCAGCATGGACTTAATCCGCTTTCTGCGCGAGTGCGGCCTGGCGACCTACAAGATCCCGGACCGCATCGAATTCGTTGCCCAGTTTCCCAAAACCGGTGTGGGAAAAATCAGCAAAAAACACCTGCGCCAGGACATAGCAATCCGCCTGGCAGGCACCAGCACTCCGCCCTAATTTCACTAATTTTCAGCGATTGAACCATGGCTATACCCAAGATCCCCTCCTACCCGATGCCGACCCAGTTGGTGGAAAACCGCGTGAACTGGCAGGCCGACGCGCAGCGCGCCGTGCTGCTGGTACACGACATGCAGGATTACTTTCTGGACTTCTACGACCGCAGCAGCGCCCCGATTCCGACACTGATCGCCAATACCCGCCGCCTGATTGATCTTGCGCACAGCTTGGAGATTCCGGTGGTATTTACCGCGCAATTGCCCGAACAAACCGCCATCGAACGCGGCCTGCTGCAAGACATGTGGGGCCCAGGCCTGACCGCCCAGCCGGCGCGCAAAAACATCATTGCAGAGCTGGCGCCCCAGCCGCAAGACACCGTTCTGGACAAATGGCGCTACAGCGCGTTTCAGAAATCGACGCTACTGGAAACCATGCGCGAACAATCGCGCGACCAGTTGATGATTTGCGGCATTTACGCGCACATCGGCTGCATGATGACCGCCTGCGAAGCGTTTATGGGTGACATCCAGCCCTTCTTTGTTGCCGACGCACTGGCTGATTTTTCAGCCCATGAGCACGATATGGCGCTGCGTTATGTAGCCCAGCGCTGCGGACTGACGATTTTGACCAAAGACCTGGTCGAGCGCCTGCAAACCCGCTTGCCCGCCTCCATGGCCGAACTCCGGGCGCTCATCGCCAGCCGCCTGCAGATATCCGCCGCTGACATCCAGGATGACGACAACCTGCTGGACTGGGGGCTGGACTCGATCCGCATCATGTCGCTGCTGGAGAACTGGCGGCGTGCCGGCGTGGAGCTGACCTTTATGGCACTGGCCGAACAGCCCACGCTTGCAGCATGGTGGACGCTGCTTTGCCAGCATGAAACCGCACATGCATGAACAAGCACATGCAAGCAGCATCCAAATTGACCACCCCGCGCCGCCGGCTGTCGTCCCTGGTAGCCGCAAGCCTGCTGGCATGCGGCTTGTGCATGCAGATGCGTACGCCCGGCCACGCGCAGCCAGCCCCGCCCGTACAGTCTGAGCCGCTGCCTTCCCAGTGGGGGCCCGCCACGCTGGCACGCAGCCTGAGCTTTGACATGGACTCGAAAAATACCGGCCAGCGCTACCGCATCCTGGTCGGCCTCCCCCACAAGGAAGCACCGAAATCGGGCTATCCCGTTCTATGGGCGCTCGATGGACTGGCGAGTTTTCCGCTCATGGACTTCACACGCCCCCGTCCCGCCTCGCCGACCGACAGCGCGGAATGGCGCAAAAAAGTGGGCAATGAACCTGCCGGGCTGATCGTCGCCATCGGCTACGCCAGCGGCGATGCCATCGACGTGAATGCACGGGCGCTGGACTACACCCCCGAAACCACCGCCGCTACTGGCGATGCGCTGTCCAGCCGCCACGGCGGCGCTGCTGCCTTTCTGCGGTTCCTCACACAAGAACTGCGTCCCTTGCTGGCGCGGCACTTTGCGATGAATCCCGAGCAACACACGTTGTTTGGTTTTTCGTACGGAGGCTTGTTTGCCTTGCACACCTTGAGCACGCAGCCCCAGTACTTCCAGCGCTATTGGGTGGCAAGCCCCTCGCTGTGGTTTGGCGAACACCAGACCCTCAAAGCCTTGCCGAAGCGGCTGGAAACCCTGCATTTCGACCAGCATCCAGCCACTGTGATGGTGACCGTTGGCATGGACGAGCAATACCCGGCGAGCTTTGCCTCTGACGAAGTCAAAAAAAGGCTGCAAGCCCGAACCATGGTCGACAACGCCACACGCTTCACCCAGATTCTGGAAGAGGCAAAACCAGCCGGTCTGCAGGTGAAATTTCAAATCCTGCCCGCGCACGACCACCACGACATGCTGATGCATGGCGCAAAACGGGTCGTCGATTTCGCCTTTGCCCCCTAACCCGCAGCTGGCGATGCCAACTTGCAATGACTTCCGAATGATTCAAATGCCAGACACCACCCTGTCCTCCACAATCCCGCGCCTGCCTACCAGTTCTGCCCAGTACGGCATCTGGATGGGGCAGCAGATGGCGCCCGAAAGCCCCTGCTACCTGACGGCTGAAATGGTTGAGCTGCGCGGCGCACTGGACCTTGCCGCCCTCCGCGCCAGCGTGACCGATGTGCTGAACAACAGCCATACCTTGCACATGCGCTTTCAGATCGACGACGATGGCCTGTGGCAATCACCCCAGCCACCGGAGGCCGCACCTTTGGAGCAGCATGACTTCCGCCAGCAGCCCGACCCCGAGGCTGCTGCGCAACAATGGATTCAACAATCCCTGTCAGTGCTGTGCGACCCGACGCGGGACCGGCTCTACCGCAGCGCCGTGCTGCAGGTCGCGGACCAAAAGCACTTCTGGTACCTGCAGGTACACCACATCGCGCTCGACGGATTTGGTTATGGCCTGATCTGCCAGGCCGTGGCGGCACGCTACAGCGCGCTCGCCATGCAAGCACCTTTGCCGCCCCTGCCGAACTGGTCACTCGACAAAGTGCTGCAGGCCGAAAAAACCTACAAAGCGACCGGAAAGTTCGCCAAAGACAAAGCCTTCTGGGTCCAGCACCTGGCTCAGGTGCCCCCGCCCGCAACGGTTGCGGCGCCGCAGGCATTTTCAGACGAGGTCACGCGCCACTCCAGCATCTTGGGCCTGAACGAAATCGGGGCCCTGCAGCAAGCGGCACAGCGCTGCGGACACGACTGGGGCAGTTGGACTCTCGCCGCCATTGGTCTGTGGCTGGCCAAGAAATCGGGCCAGCGCCAATTCACATTTGGCCTGCCGGTGATGAACCGCCTGGGTACACCTGCGCTGGGCGTGCCCTGCATGGCCATGAACATCGTGCCCATGTGCATTTACATTGACCCGCAGCAGAGCATGCAGGCAATCGGCCAGCAGCTGACGGACAGCCTGCGCACCATACGCCCGCATCTTTATTACCGCTACGGCTGGATACGCGGCGATCTGGGACTGATGGAAGTGCAGAAGCATCTTTTCAACCAGGCAGTCAATCTGATGCCGTTTGATCGGCATGCGCCGTTTGCCGGGCTCGACAGCACCATCCATCCGATCTGCGCCGGCCCGGTAAAGGATCTGAATATCAGCCTGGCCGTGCTGAACACCGAATGGCGGCTGCTGATGGAAGCCAATCCCAATGCCTACACCACAGAGCGCCTGGCCGACCTGCAGCAAGACCTGCGGCAATGGCTGGCCACGCTGGCCGCGCATCCCCCAGAGGCCAGCCTGGCAACACTGATGCAAGACCTGCCGCCGCTGTCGATTGTGCGCGGGCCGGAGCTGGCAGAAGCCGCCACACCCGTCATGCAGCGGCTCGTGGCCGCTGCTGCCGCAGTGCCCGACAAGCCCGCGATCGAGTACCAGGGCGAATCCTTTTGTTACCGTGAATTGCTACAGGAAGTGCGGCAACTGGCCAGCCAGCTGCAGGCGGGCGGACTGCAGCCCGGTGATCGTGTCGTGGTTCTGCTGCCGCGCAGCCCGCAGGCCATCATTGCCATTCTGGCCACCCTGTGGATGGGTGCTTGTTATGTGCCGCTGGACCCACTCGGCCCGTCTGGCCGCCTGGACGCCGTGTTGGCCGATGCGGATCCGCAGCAGGTTGTCACCCTGGCCTGCTGGGCCGACAAGGCCGCCACCGTGCCGACCATCTGCATGGACCAGGCGCCCGTACCTTATGCACCGGGTGCGGCGCCGCAGGCACCTCATGTGGTGGACGACAGCCATCCGGCTTATCTGCTTTACACCTCGGGCTCCACCGGCAAGCCCAACGGGGTGATGGTGGGGCACGGCGCGCTGGTGCACTTTGTTGCCAGCAGCGGCCAGCTCTACCAGATCAGCGCCAGCGACCGCGTGCTGCAATTCGCGCCCTTGCACTTCGATGCCAGCATTGAAGAAATCTTTCTCACGCTGTGCCATGGTGCCACCCTGGTGCTGCGCGACGATGCGGTACTCGACGCCATCTCGGCCTTCACCAACTTTGTCGAAAAAGCCGGTATCACCCTGCTGGATTTGCCCACCGCTTACTGGCACGAACTGGCGCACGCGCTGGAGCCCTCGCACGCACACCAGTTGCGCCAGGTCAGGCTGACCATCATCGGCGGCGAAGCCGCGCAACCCGAACGGGCGCGCCGCTGGCAAGCCTTGCTGCCGCGCAGCGTGCTGCTCAACAGCTATGGGCCCACCGAGGCATCCGTCATTGCCACGGCGGCGGTACTTAGCGGGCCTCATGCCGTATGGGACGGCAGCGACAGCATGCCCATAGGCCTGCCACGGCCTGGGGTCGATGCGCTTATCGTCGATGAAAATCTTTATGCCGTGGCCGAAGGAAAGCCGGGCGAGCTGCTGCTCTGCGGCCCTGCATTGGCGCTAGGCTACCGCAACAACGAGGCGCTGAACGCACGCCGATTTGTGACGCTGCACGCGCTGCCCGCCACGCCACGCGCCTACCGCACCGGCGACCGGGTTTGCCTGCAAAGCGGGCAACTGGTGTTTCTGGGGCGGCTCGACCACGAGGTCAAGATCAGCGGCCTGCGCATCGACCCGGCCGAAATTGAAAATGCGTTGTTGACACAATCGGCCATTCGTGAAGTCGCCGTGGTGGCTGTTGCGCGGGCGCACAACGGCTACGCGCTGGCGGCTTTTCTGGTGTGTTCCGAGCCACTAGCCGCTCCGCAGCTGCGCCAGCAACTGGCAAATATCCTGCCAGCGGCAGCCATTCCAGACCACTGGCACTTTCTTGCAAGCCTGCCGCGCAACGCAAACGGAAAAATTGACCGCAAACAACTGCTGGAAATGGCCAGCCAGCAGGCCATGCCAGCGCTACCCGACGCTACCGCGCTGGAGCAGCAGATCATGCAGGTCTGGCATGAGGTGCTTGGCACCATGCCCGAAAGTACCTATGTCAACTTCTTTGACCTGGGCGGCAAATCGCTGCAGGCCATCCAGGTCTCCAGCCGATTGGGGCGGCTGCTGAAGCGCGAAATCGCCGTATCCGCCTTGTTTAACCACGCCACGGTACACACCCTGGCCAAGGCATTGAGCGCGCCCACCGCCCACCGGCCACCCGCAGCCAGCGAAGACCAGGCATTCGCGCCGCTTTTAACGATTCAGCAAGGCCAGCATCCCGCGCTGTTCTGCCTGCACCCGGCCGAAGGTTTGTCATGGTGCTACCTTGGCCTGGCGCGCCACCTGCCCGACACCGCCATTTACGGCCTGCAGGCAACCGGCATGCGCTCAGAGCTGCCCAGGGATTTCGATGCACTGGTGGCCGACTACGTTGCGCGCATACGTTTGCAGCAGGCCACAGGCCCCTACCGCCTGCTGGGGTGGTCGCTGGGAGGTGCTTTGGCACAGGCTATCGCCGTCAAGCTCACCCGCCTGGGAGCCGAGGTGGAGCTGGTGGCCCTGATGGATAGCTACCCGGCAGCGGCTTTTCAGGATTGGCGGGCGCCTACCTTGCACGACGCGCTGATCACCGTGCTGAGCGTGACCGGCGAAGTCGATGCCGACACACCGGAAGCCGTCTACCAGCGCCTGCTGCGCCCCGGCAGCCCGCTGGCGCCGCTGGGCCGCAGCGCACTGGAGCGCATGGGCCACACCGCATTGCACGGAATGCAACTCTTCCGAGCCAGCCAGACCGCCTGCTACCACGGCGACATGCTGCTGTTCCAGGCGGCCCACCGCGAAGCCAACACGCCCCGCCCTGCCGCCTGGCTGCCCTATCTGGAAGGCAAGCTCGATTGCATAGAGATCGACTGCAACCATTTCGGCATGAGCGATCCAGGACCGATGGCCGCCATTGGCCAAGAGCTGGCAAAACGGCTAAACATTTCCCCAAGCAAACCCGAAAGGAGCTTCACATGAAGGGAAAAATTGCAGTCGTCACCGGCGCCGCACAAGGCATAGGCGCAGCCGTAGCGCTGGCCCTGGGCCGCCGGGGCGCCGTGGTTGCAGTACTGGACATCCAGGCCGATCCGCTCGAACACCTGTGCGAGCAGCACCCTGGCGCCCTACACGCATACCCGGTGGATATCCGCTCCAGCCAGGCGGTGCAGCATGCGGTTGCCCGCATCGAAGCCGAATTGGGGCCAATCGACATGCTAGTGAACGTGGCCGGAATTCTGCGCATGGGCAGCATCTGCGAGCTCAGCGACGAAGACTGGGAAAACACCTTTGCCATCAATACGCATGGTGTTTTTTATCTATCCAGGGCCGTCGCGCGGTACATGGTGCCCCGCAAAAGAGGCTGCATTGTCACGGTTGGGTCGAACGCAGCGGGTGTTCCCCGCCTGCAGATGGCGGCGTATGCGGCATCCAAGGCCGCGGCCAGCCACTTCACCAAATGCCTGGGCCTGGAGCTTGCCGAACATGGCATACGCTGCAACATCGTCTCGCCGGGTTCCACCGATACCGCCATGCAAAGGCAACTATGGCAGGCGGAAAGCGATGTCCAGAAAGTAATCGCCGGTTCTCTGCCAGGCTACCGGACCGGGATTCCCCTGGGGCGCATTGCCAGCGCCGAAGATATCGCCGCGGCGGTGCTCTTCCTGCTCAGCGACGAAGCCCGCCACACCACCATGCACGACCTGTGTGTCGATGGCGGCGCAACCCTGGGTATCTAGTGGGCTGCGGCCCGTGGCGCCGCCGCACATGCCCTCAGACGTGCGGGTGTGGCAGCTGGAAGTGGATTGCCAGAACGGTTCATTGCGCACATGGCTGGCCCAGCTCAGCAGGGACGAGCAAGAGCGGTGTCTGCGCTACCGGCGGCCCGCCGATAGATGGCGCTATGCCGCCGCGCATGCGGCATTGCGGCATTTACTGGCCCGGCGGCTGCACATTCCCGCCGAGCACATCGCCTTTGGCTTCAACCCTTTTGGCAAGCCCCGGCTGGCCAACCACAACACGCCCTTTTTCAACCTATCGCATGCTGGCAGCTTTGTGCTGATCGCCCTGTCGGATCACCGCCCAGTAGGTGTAGATATCGAAGCGTTTTCCCCCGCCGGCGCTGGCATCCACCAGCTCTTCACGCCAGATGAACAGCGGTTTTGCAGCCAGCATCCCGATGCCGCATGGCGCATCTGGAGCGGCAAGGAAGCGGTGCTGAAAGCCTGGGGCGTCGGCATTGGCGAGCACATTCAAGCCGTTTCCGTCCTTCCCACTGCGGCGGGACGCTATGCCGTGTCGTTCTCCATCCTGGCTCCCAGCATCGAAGCTTGGCAACTGCCTGCCCCTATGGGTTTCGTGGCGGCGCTTGCGCTGTCTTCGGCAGCGTATTGAACCAAGATCTCAGAGCTTGTTTCGGCAATGCTTGGGCGGAACCCCAAAATGCCGACGGAAGGCGGTGGAAAAGTTCGCCTGGCTGCTGTAGCCAGCGATCTCGGCTGCCCGTGCGACGCTGACACCGTCATGCTGCAAAGCGCGGGCCGCGCGCTGCAGCCGCTGCTGGCGCAGGTAGTCAAAAATGGTTTGCCCACAGACCGCGCGGAACTGCTGCTGCAGGGTATTGGCATTGCAGCCTATCCAGCGGGCAATGGCCGGCATGCCTAGCTGGTCGGCCTCTCCGCTCTCGAGCAATTGCTGCAGGCGGCGCACGCGGTGGTGGGCACTGGGCGCCAGCTTAGGCGTGCTGGGGGCGGTGCCCGCAAGCGCTCCCGACAGGGCCTCCACGATCAATTCCAGCGCCCGGCTCTCCTGGTGCAGCTGCTGCATCGGACCGTCAAACCCCACCGGGTGGATCAGTTGCCGGGCCAGAGCCACTGCATGCGGCGTGGGCTCCCAGGCGTGCACCGACAAGTGCTCGCGAAACAGGCTCTGCGACACACCTGCCGCATCCAGCCAATCGGGCTTCAATGTCAGCACCACCATGCGCTGCCGGGTGCCTGCGCGGGAATGCCGCTGAAACGTGTCCGGGCTGTTCAGGCTCACCACGGCGCCGCGCGGTACGGCGTTCGATCCTTCGCCTGCATCCAGCGGCAGCGAACGCGCCCCCATCGCCACCTGGGCATTGCCCTCCAGCTTGAGCAGCACCTTGATGCTTTTGTCCTGCATCACGAATTGCGTGGCCATGTCGTGCAAATGGACCACATCGGTGCAGTGCAGTGACAAGCCATCGCGCAGGCGGGTGATGGAGAAGCTGCCATCCATCAGCGGCGAGGTGGTAGCGGGCACGGGGGACAACAGCCGGTGACCCTGGCCAACCTGGTGCGCCAGCTTGTCGATGTGGATCAGATGCTGGAGCTCCACCGGTTCACGCTGCACGGGCGGGCGCAAAAGGCCTGGGGCCGATTTGAAGGATAGAGGTGGTTTGGATGCAAACATCTTTCTTGTTCCGGCAAACAACGTACAGCTGCGTTTTAGCGATACTTGGCCCGATCCATTCTAAATGAAAACGATTCTCAATTAATTAACAACAAGCGCCAACCATGACCAGCAAAGACAGCATGCAATTCCACCCCTCCAGCTTTTCCCTGACACCCTTGGTCATCCTGGTCGCCCTGGCGTATCCCGGTCTGTCCGCGCTGGCCCAGCAACCCGCAAGAACGCTGACCGAAGTCACCGTGCTAGGCACCGCCGAAGACACCTCGAAGCAGGCCCTCGGCGCCTCCACCATCACCGCCGAAGACATTGCCAAGCGCCCGCCTGCCAACGATCTGTCGGAGATCATCCGCACCATGCCGGGGGTCAACCTCACAGGCAACTCCACCAGCGGCCAGCGCGGCAATAACCGCCAGATTGACCTGCGCGGCATGGGCCCCGAGAACACCTTGATCCTGATCGACGGCAAACCCGCCACCAGCCGCAATGCCGTGCGCTATGGCTGGCGCGGCGAGCGCGACTCGCGTGGCGACAGCAACTGGGTACCTGCCGAGCAGGTCGAGCGCATCGAAGTGATCCGTGGCCCGGCAGCGGCACGCTATGGCAGCGGCGCGGCGGGCGGGGTGGTCAACATCGTCACCAAAACGGCGGGCAAGGAAACGCATGGCCAGGCCACGGTATACGCCAACCTGCCGCAACACTCCGAAGAAGGCGCTACACAGCGCCTGAACTTCAGCCTCAGCGGCCCGCTGGGCGAAACCTTTTCATACCGCCTGTATGGCAACTACAACCATACCGACGCGGACGACCGCAGCATCAACGCCGGCCACCAGGCTCCGGGCTTTGCCAACACCTTGCCGGCGGGACGCGAGGGCGTGCGCAACAAAGACCTGGGCGCGCGGCTCAGCTGGAACCTGCTGCCCGGCCACAGCCTGGACCTGGACCTCAACCACAGCCGCCAGGGCAACATCTACACCGGCGACACCCAGAATGTGGGCAGCAACGCGGTGGTGGACGCACTGATAGGCCAGGAAACCAACCGCATGGAACGCCAGACCCTGGGCTTGACGCACAAAGGCAGCTTCGACTTTGGTAAATCCCTTAGCTACCTGCAATACGGCAACACCGACAACGCCCGCATCCAGGAAGGCCTGGTCGGCGGCGTGGAGGGCATTTTCCTGACCGGCACGCCAGCGTTCGCGACCAATACGCTGAAAGACATCACCGCACACAGCGAGATCAACCTACCCATCCGCGGCACCCTGAACCAGATGCTGACACTGGGCGTAGAGTGGTCGGGCCAGAAGCTCAACGACACCTCCTCCAACACCGTCGCCACCAGCTACGGCAGCATCGCCGGCGTCAGCAGCACCGGCCGCAGCGCCGATGCCTCGGCCCACACCACGTCGCTGTTTGCCGAAGACAACATCGAGCTGAGCCCCAGCACCCTGCTCACCCCCGGCCTGCGCTTCGACAAGCACAGCCAATCCGGCGCGAACTGGAGCCCGTCGCTCAACCTGACACAGCTGCTCGGCGACAAGCTGACCCTGAAAGCCGGCGTGGCCCGGGCCTACAAAACGCCCAACCTCTACCAGTCCAACCCCAATTACCTGCTCTACAGCTCGGGCAACGGCTGCGCCGTGGTCTCGAACGGCACCACCGGCTGCTACCTGCAGGGCAACGCCGACCTGAAGGCCGAAACCAGCATCAACAAAGAGCTGGGGCTCGAGTACAAGGATGCAGGCTTTGCCGCCGGCATGACCTGGTTCCGCAACGACTACCACGACAAGATCCAGGCGGGCACCACCCCTACCTCGATTTCCAGCACGGGCAATCGCAGCGTCTACCAGTGGACCAATATCCCTGAGGCCGTCGTCGAAGGGCTGGAGGCCAGCCTGCGCGTGCCCGTCCACGCCACGCTGGACTGGATCAACAACCTCACCTACATGCTGGAGTCGAAAAACAAGACCACCGGCGACTACCTGTCGGTCATCCCCAAGTACACGCTCAACTCATCGCTGGACTGGCGCGTGAACGACAAGCTCGGCATGCTGCTGTCGGTCACGCTGTACGGGCGCCAACACCCCATGCAGCTCGACTACAAGGGCAACGCGGTCACGGGCACCTCGGCCAACACGGTCGCACCCTATGCGGTAGCCGGCATCAGCGGCAACTACGCATTCACCAAGCAACTGAAGATGACCGCCGGCATCAGCAATATCTTCGACAAGCGCCAGTTCCGCGCCGGCAATGCAGTCAGCGTCAGCTCCACCGCCGTGTACGGCACCAGTGGCGGCGCCGGAGCCGCCACCTACAACGAGCCGGGACGCACCTTCTATGTGTCCATGACCAGTTCGTTCTAGGGAATGCTATTGAATGGATAGCTGCTGGCGCTGGTGGAATATGCGCCAACGGCCCGTTTGATGCATAAATCCCAGAGCCAGGGCGCCGCCGGGTCGAGCCCCGACAATAGCCCCCATGGACACTCTTTCCCAACTCCGCGCCGGCCAGCTGCAGGGCATCCAGCGGCTCGACCTGGCATGCGGCCTGACCAGCTTCCCACGCGAAATCTTTGACCTGGCGGATTCGCTGCAGGTGCTGAACCTGTCGGGCAATGCGCTGAGCAGCCTGCCCGACGACCTGCACCGGCTCCACAAGCTGCAGGTGATCTTCTGCTCGAACAACCGGTTCACCGAACTACCCGCGGTACTAGGCCAATGCGCGCAGCTGCAGATGGTCGGCTTCAAGTCGAACCAGATCCGTACCGTGCCGGCCGATGCACTGCCGCCCAAGCTGCGCTGGCTGATCTTGACCGACAACCAGATAGACACCCTGCCCGCCGAACTCGGCCAGTGCAGCCAGGTGCAAAAACTGATGCTGGCCGGCAACCGGCTGCAGCAGCTGCCGGCGGAACTGGCCCAGTGCCAGCAGCTGGAGCTACTGCGCATCTCGGCCAACCCGCTCGCCGCCGTGCCCGGCTGGCTGCTCGATCTGCCCCGGCTGGCCTGGCTGGCCTATGCTGACCAGCCGGTGGCTACCGCGTCGGCCAATGCCGTGCCGTGGCATGAACTGGAGTTACAGCAGCAGCTCGGCGAAGGCGCGTCGGGTGTCATTTACCAGGCCGCATGGCAAGACGACCCCGTGGCGGTCAAGCTGTTCAAAGGCACGGTCACCAGCGACGGTTGGCCGCAGAGCGAGCTGGCCGCCTGCCTGGCTGCGGGCGCACACCCGCACCTGGTGCGCACCATCGGTCCGCTGGCCGGCCACCCCGATGGCACGGCGGGGCTGGTGATGCCCCTGGTACCGCCGCACTTCACCACCCTGGCCGGGCCGCCCAGCCTGGCGTCCTGCACGCGCGACGTGTACCCGGCAGGCACTTCTTTTTCGGCAGCCAAAGTGCTGCGCATCGCCCAGGGCGTGGCCTCGGCCGCCGCCCATCTGCACGCCCGCGGCTTGCTGCACGGCGATCTGTATGCGCACAACCTGCAATGCAACAACACAAGTAATGGCGACGGCCACTGCCTGCTGGGCGACATGGGCGCGGCGTCGTTCCTGCCCGCCGAACCGCAGCTATCGCATCTATCGCGAGGCCTGCAACAACTTGAAGCCCGCGCCTTTGGCTGCCTGCTGGAAGAGCTGATCGCGCATTGCCCCACCGACCTGCCAGCGCTGGCCGCGCTACGCGACGACTGCCTGCAACCGCAGCCCGCAGCCCGGCCCGTGTTCGCCGACATCCAGCAGCGGCTGGCTGAACTGGCGCTGTAACTCAGTCCACCTTGGCGCCCGCGGCCTTGGCGGCCCGGCCCCATTTGTCCACCTCCGACCGGATGAAGCGGGCCAGCGGTGCCGAGTCCAGCGGCATGGGTTCGACACCGCGGGCCAGAAAATACTGCTGCATCTCCGGCATCTGGACCACCTGCAGCACGGCATCGCGCAGCGTGGCAACCACCGGTGCAGGGGTGTGCGCAGGCGCCACAAAAGCCATCCACGACACTGCCGCAAAGCCCGGATAGGTCTCGGCCACCGTCGGCACATCGGGCAGCGCGCTGATCCTGCGGCCGCTGCTGACGGCCAGCGGCTTGAGGCGCCCATCCTGGATATAGGGCAGCACCGATACCGGGGTGTCAAACATCACATCGACCCGCCCGGCCAGCAGATCGGTCAGCGCCGGCGGCGCCCCTTTGTAAGGCACGTGGGTCATCCGCACACCGCCGGCCACGGCCAGCATTTCCATCGCCAGGTGGTTGGTCACGCCATTGCCGCTGGAGGCAAAGTTGATCCCGCCAGGCCGGGCCCGGGCCAAAGCCAGCAGCTGCTGGACGTTCCTCGCCGGTAGATCCCCATGCGCGACCAGCACCAGCGGCACGCTGACCACGCCAGCAATCGGGGTGTAGTCTTTTACCGGGTCGTACGGCAGCTTGTCGTAGACCCCGGGGTTGACGGCCATCGGCCCGGCCGAGGTCAGCAGAATCGTGTAGCCGTCCGGGGCCGCCGTGGCCACCGCCTGTTGGCCTAGGATGCCGCCCGCACCGGCCTTGTTGTCTACCAGCACCGCCTGGCCCAGCAGCGCCTGCAGCCGGGGCGCCAGGGCCCGCGCCACCGTATCCGTACCCTGCCCGGGCGGGAAGCCGACCACCACCTTGATCGGCTTGTGCGGAAAGTCGCCCTCGGCCGCCCCGGCCACCAGCGATGCCAGTACGCAGTGGGCCAGCACAAAGCTTTTAAACAGGAAGCGCATGGCGGGTCTCCTGGGAGCCGTAAATGGGGCCCTTGTCGGCTTTGATTGTGCGGTCAAACCCCGTTTCCGTGGGCCTTGCCGGACGCCACAAGCTAAATTTTCGCTAGCTGGCCAACCCCCGATCGGCGCGGTCTTTACATCAGCGGTTATGGTAGGAGCCTGTTCCCTCAATTTCTACCAGGAGTTCCATGCCCGCCCCCAGCCGACGCGCTACATCTTCAGGAGCCTCCCATGCTCCATAGCACGCCCCTCATCACCACTATCGCCACCGCCCTGGGCATGGCCTTGGTGTTTGGTTTTCTCGCTGTGCGGTTCAAGCTGCCTGCACTGGTGGGCTATCTGCTGGCGGGGGTCTTGATCGGCCCGTTCACACCCGGTTTTGTGGCCGACGGCCAGATCGCCGCCGAGCTGGCCGAGATCGGCGTGATGCTGCTGATGTTCGGCGTGGGCATGCATTTTTCGATGGACGACCTGATGTCGGTGCGCAAAATCGCACTGCCCGGCGCGGTGCTGCAAATCACCGTGGCCACGGCCATGGGCGCGGGTGTGGCGCATTTCTGGGGCTGGCCCATGGGCGAGGCCATTGTGTTCGGCCTGGCGCTGTCGGTGGCCAGCACGGTGGTGCTGTTGCGCGCGCTGGAGTCGCGCAATGCACTCGACTCGCTGAACGGCAAGATCGCGGTCGGCTGGCTGGTGGTCGAAGACCTGGCCATGGTGCTGGTGCTGGTGCTGCTGCCGCCGCTGGCCGGCTGGCTGGGCGGCACCGCCCCGGGTGACGAGCAAGGCGGCGGCGGTGGCAACCTGTGGTTGTCGCTGGGGCTGACGCTGCTCAAGGTATCGGCCTTCGTTGGCCTGATGCTGGTGGTGGGCCGCCGGGTCTTCCCCAAGCTGCTCTGGCTGGTGGCGCGCACCGGTTCGCGCGAGCTGTTCACGCTGTGCGTGATCGCCGCGGCGGTCAGCATTGCCTATGGCGCTGCATCGCTGTTCGGCGTGTCGTTTGCGCTGGGCGCGTTCTTCGCCGGCATGGTGATGCGCGAGTCCGAGTTCAGCCACCGCGCAGCAGAAGACTCGCTGCCGCTGCGCGAAGCTTTTGCCGTGCTGTTCTTTGTGTCGGTCGGCATGCTGTTCGACCCCATGGTGATGGTGCGCCAGCCGCTGCAGGTACTGGCGGTGCTGGCCATCATCATCGTCGGCAAATCCATCGCTGCCGCGGCGCTGGTGCTGGTGTTCCGCTACCCGCTGAACACTGCGCTGAACGTGTCGGCCAGCCTGGCGCAGATTGGCGAGTTCTCGTTCATCCTGGCCGGGCTGGGCGCCAGCCTGGGCCTGCTGCGGCCCGAAGGCCAAAGCCTGATCCTGGCCGGCGCGCTGCTGTCCATCGCCATCAACCCGTTGATATTCAAGGGCATCGACGGGCTGGAAGTCTGGATACAGTCGCGCAGCAAACTGGCCCATATGCTGGAAGGCCGCGCCGACCACTTGGCCGAGCTGCCCACGGACACGCACGAAAAATACCTATCCCAACAGGTGGTGCTGGTGGGATACGGCAGGGTCGGCAAGCGCATTGCCAGCGCCTTGCTAGACCGCGGCATCCCCTTCGTGGTGGTCGACCAGAACCGCGAACGGGTCGAGGAGCTGCGCGCCAGTGGCGGCACCGCGGTATCGGGCGATGCGGCCGATGCCGGCGTGCTGATCCAGGCCCATATCGCACGCGCCAGCATGCTGGTGGTGGCCACGCCCGATGCATTCAATGTGCGCCAGATGGTGGAAAACGCCCGCATGCTGAACCCGCACATCGAGACCGTGGTGCGCACCCACAACGAAGCCGAAGCCGCGCTGCTGACCGAGGAAAACATCAACCGGGTATTCCTGGGCGAAGACGAGCTGGCCCACAGCATGGGCCGGCATGTGCTGGAGCGCTTCGGCAAGGCCGCTTAATTTGAAGCCAGCCCTGCCCTACACCTGGGCAGCGGCTTACTCGGGCTCCATCCCCGCCGACTTGATGATCTTGCCCCACTTCTGCGACTCGGAGGTCTGCACCTTGCGCAGCTCGTCCGGGGTGGTGGTGGTGATCTCGGTGCCGGTGCTCTGGTAGAAGCTGGCGGCGGTGCTGCTGTGCGCGGCCTTCACCAGCAGCTCGTTCAGCCGCGTGACCACCGGCGCGGGCGTGCCGGCCGGGGCGTAGGCGGCGAACCAGTAGGTCATCTCATAGCCCTTGACGCCGGCTTCGCTGATGGTGGGCACCTCTGGCGCCAGCGGGCTACGCTGCAGGGTCGACACGCCCAGCGCCTTGAGCTTGCCGGCCTTGACCTGGGGCATGCCGGTGGCCATGTCGGTGATCATCATTTCAATCTGGCCGCCGATCAGGTCGGTGACGGCTGGCGGGTTGCTGCGGTAGGGAATCGCCACGATGTAGGCGCCGGCCATCTGCTTGAACAGCTCGCCAGCGATGCGGCTGGACGAGCTGCCCGCGCCGAAGCTCAGCTTGCCGGGCTTGGACTTGGCCAGCTTCACAAAATCGGCCACGCTGTTCACGCCCAGCGCCGGGTTCACCACCATGATCTGGCCGCCGCGGCCCAGAAGGGTCAGCGGCTCGAAGTCCTTCACCGGGTCGTAGGGCAGCTTTTTGTACAAATGCTCGTTGGCCGCGTGGGTGGTGTTGGTGGCGATCAACACGGTGTAGCCGTCGGGCTTGGCCTTGGCCGCCGCCTGCGCGCCGATGAAGGCGTTGGCACCGGGCTTGTTGTCCACCACCACGCTGACCTTGGTGTCGACGGTGATGGCCTGGGCCAGCGCGCGGGCCAGCAGGTCGGTGGCGCTGCCAGCGGCAAACGGCACGATGAAGGTGATCGGCTTGTCGGGGAAGGTCTGGGCCTGGCTGGCGGTGCCAAACAGCGCAGCGGCCGACAAGGCGGCGGTGAGGGTCAAGAGTTTGCGGCGCATGGAGTCTCCAGTTAGTTTTCGGGTTGCAGCAGGGGTAAGAGTTCGGCAGGTATTGTCAGCGGCAAATCGAGCAGCCAGTACGACAAGGCTTTGCCATGGCTGTCGAGGTTCAGCGCGTCGTTCACGCCGCCGTCCAACACCTCGTCCAATACAAAATTCATAGCACCCAGCGCAGGCAGTACATGCCTGGTCACGTGTTTTGGCTTGCGGTGCGCAAAATGCGCAGCCACCGCCTCGGCCGTGACCTGCGCCACCAGCAGATCGAACAGCTCGGGCCGATAGGCGATCACACTGATGTTGGAGCGGTTGCCTTTGTCGCCGGTGCGGCTGTGGGCGGCGCGGTACAGGGGATGTGTAGACATGCTCATACCGGCAGTCATGGCCACAGCCTGCAAGATCCACGGGTTCGTTCCAGAGATACCGCAGCACCGGCTCTGCCGGGCAGCTGGTATCGCCCCCTGCAAGGGGGTTGGCGCAGCGACGCGTAGCGCGCGCAGCCTGGGGGTGTTTTCATATTTGCTCCAGCATCGTAAAACCTGTTGTGACCAGGCTGCGCGGCAGCAGGCAGGACAAGGTGTTGAGCCGCGCGGTCAGCGTGGTGCGCACGCCGCCGCCGCCGGCCGGGCCGCAGGTGTAGAGCGCGGTGACTTCGCTGCACAGGCGCTCGGCCTGGGCCTTGTCGGCATGGCTGGCGGCCACGCGCAGGCGCACGTCTTTCGCTTCGCCGGCTGGGGTCCGGGCTTGCAGCCGGCCCGCGTCGTCGGCCAACACGCTGAGCACACCGATCAGGTCGACGCGCAACGCCAGCTGCGGCAGCCGCTGGCGCAGCACATCGGCGGCCAGGCGGGCCCGGCCTTCGGCGCGCGGGCCGGCGTAGGAGATTTCGCCCTCCGCCAGCCAGCCGCCTTCATGGCAGACGTTGACCTTCAGCGTATCCGGCCGCGCACGGCCGCGCACGCCGTGGAGCGCCACCTGGTTGGGGGCAATCTCTTCGACCCGAGCGGCGCCGATGTCGGCGACCACGTCGGGCGTCAGGTAGGCGGCCGGGTCGTGCAGCTCGTACAGCAGTTGCTCTTTCACCGTGGCGGTGGTCACCATGCCGCCCGTGCCGTCGGCCTTGGCGATGCTGCAGTGGCCGTCGGCATACAGGGTGGCAATCGGGTAGCCGAGGCTGGCCAGATCGGGCACCTCCTTGAAGCCCGGGTCGGCAAAGTAACCGCCACAGACCTGGCCACCGCATTCCAGCAGATGACCGGCCATGGTGGCCGCGCCCAGGCGGGCCCAATCGTCGCGGGCCCAACCAAAATGGGCCAGCGCCGGGCCAACGGCCAGCGAGGGGTCGGCCACCCGGCCGCAGACCACGATCTGCGCGCCCGCGTTCAGCGCATCGGCAATCGGCTCGGCGCCGATGTAGGCGTTGGCGCTGACCACCGCCAGATCGTCTAGCACCGCGCCCAGTTCGGCGCGCAAAGCCGGGCGCAATGCGGGGCCGGACACATCGTCACCCCAGACCACAGCGATGCGCGGCGCGGCCAGGCCAAGTTCCGCCGCCATGCGCTGTACCAAGCGCGCCGCAGCTTGCGGATTGGCCGCACCGAAGTTGCTGACGATGCGGATGCCATGCGCCAGGCAGCGCGCCAGCACCGGGCGCAGCATGGCGTCCAGCAGCGGCTCGTAGCCAGCCTCTGGGTCGGCGCGACGCCGCAGCTGGGCCAGCGCCAGGGTGCGCTCGGCCAGGGTTTCGAAGATCAAGAAGGCCGGCCCGCCGCGCGCCACCAGGGTGTCGACCACCGCCGAAGCGGCGTCCACCCGGTCGCCCGAGAAGCCAGCGGCGCAGCCGATCAAGAGCGGCGGTGGTGGCGGCGGCGGTGCAGATCGAGGGCTCACGGTGTCTCCTGGGCAGGGAATGGTGGGATTGTGCGACCGACTACATCATTCGTAAAATGGGAAAAATCGCATGATTCATCGATGAAATCAATCAATATCTCGGCCCGCGACCTGGAGGCCTTCATGGCGCTGGAGACAACCCGGCACTTCACCCGCGCGGCCGAGCGCTGCAATCTGTCGCAAAGCGCGTTCAGCCAGCGGATCCGGCGCATCGAGGAGACGGCCGGCGTCAAGCTGTTCGAACGCTCGACCCGGCATGTAGTGCTGACGCCCGAGGGCAGCGTGTTTGCCGACGAGGTGCGGCGCATCGAGCAAGACCTGCGCAGCGCGTTGGCCAATCTGCAGGACCTGGCCGCGCGCCGGGTCGGCCGGGTGGCGGTGGCCGCCCTGCCCTCCATCGCCGCGGTGTGGATGCCGGCGGCCATCGCCCAGTACCGGGCCCAGCACCCGCAAATCGACATCCAACTGACCGACTGCCTGGCCAGCGCCAGCCTGGCTTTGCTTCGCGAGGGCAAGGTCGACTTTGCGCTGACCGCCGGCGGCGACCTGCGCGAATTCAGCACCCGGCTGCTGCGCAAAGAAGGCTACTGGCTGGTCTGCCGCAAAGACCATGTGTTGGCCCGGCACAGCAGCGTGCGGCTCAAGCAACTGGCTGGCCACGCCATGGTCCACATGGCGCGCAACAGCAGCGTGCGCCAACACCTGGAGCAAGCCACGGGCGTAGAGCAACTGACCGGCTCCAGCATGGAGGTCGAACACCTGGCCACCTTGGCGGCGCTGGTGGCGCAAGGCCTGGGCATCGCCATCGTGCCCGAGCTGACCCTGTTCCACTTCCAGAACCCGGCCCTGCATACCTGCCCGGTGCGCGATGCATCGCTGCACCGCCCGCTGGTACTGGCCCAGCGCAAGGGCGAAGCGCTGTCGGTAGCGGCGCAGGCCATGGTGGCGCTGTTACTGGCGCAAGCCAAGGCCTGAGGTATCCCTCATTTCTATGAAAAACATAGCTGCATGCGCAGTCTACATAAGCGCTAGCGGCCATTTACGTTAAATAGCACTGCTACACTTCCCGGCAGTTAAAAAGGGAGAGCATGGACTACGAGGACACCCGCGACGGCAACGCGCTGCCGCTGCCAGCGCCATCGCGCTACGCCCCGCCCGCCGGCCAGATCGACGCGCATTCGCTGGAATTCAGTGGCAGCGGCGGCGGCTACTTCCGGGTCTGGGCCGTCAACGTGCTGCTGTCCATCATCACCTTGGGCTTCTACACGCCCTGGGCGCGCCGGCGCACCGCGCAGTACTTCTACAGCCACAGCCTGGTGGCCGACAGCCCGCTGGAATTCACCGCGCAGCAGCGCAAGATGGTGGTCGGCTTTGTGCTGTTGGTGCTGCTGACCCTGGCCTACAAGATCGCAGTGGAAACCGGGCAGGACACGGCGGTCGCCTTGTTCCTACTGGGGGGCGCCGCGCTCGCGCCCTACATCTGGGGCAGCGCCATGCGCTTCCGCCTGGGTGCCACCCGCTGGCGCGGCCTGCGCCTGCAGTTCACGGCGCGCTGGCGCGAGGTCTACATTGCCAGTTGGCCGGTGTTTGCGCTGGCACTGGTGTGGATAAGCGTGGTGTTCGGCCTGCAGGCGCTGGCGCCCGAAGCCAGCCAGGCCGTGCAGCAGGCCGGCGCCAAGGCCCGTAAAGCCCTGCCCATCGTGACCTGGGCCATGGGCGGCGTATTGCTGCTGGGCATCGTGCTGTCGCTGCTGTGCGCAATCCGCCTCGAATACAACTACAAGAGCCTGCTGGTGCTGCGCACCCGGCTGGGCGCGGCGGCCGGCCGCTGGAAGCCGGTGTACCTGGATTTCGTGAAGATCTGGCTGGCCACGGTGGCAGTGTTCGTGCTGTCCATCGCGTTGATCGGCGCACTGCTGGCGGCGGCCGTTGGTGGTTCGGCGATGCTGCTGATGGGCCAGGCGCAGCGCCTGGGGCCCTGGATGTTTGTGCTGGTGTTAGCCGGTGTGGTCGGCGGCGTGGTGCTGCTGGTACTGGCCTCGGCGCCAGCGCGCGCCTACCGCGAAGCACGTATGTTCCAGCTGGTATGGAACAACGTAGGCCTGGGCCAGGTGGCGCGCTTCAAATGCGGGCTGCGCACCCGCAGCTACGTGCTGCTGCGCATCAAGAATATTTTGCTGACCCTGTTCACCCTGGGCCTGTACCGGCCGTTCGCCCGGGTCAGCGAATACCGCATGAAATTCGAATCGGTGACCGTGTTCGTCAAAGGCGGTGTGGACCAGGTGACGGGCGCCATGGTGCGCCAGCAGCAAGGCGCGCTCGGCGATGCGCTGGCGGATGCCGCGGGGCTGGACCTGATTGGCTAGTGTGCAGCCCCCGCTGATTCCCGCCCGCTGGTTCGACGGCCAGAGCAGCCAGGCCCAGCCGGTGCTGGTCGGCCTGTTACCCGCTCCCGGCGGGCCCAGTCTGCAGCTGCATCCGCTGGCCCTGGCCGGCACACCGCCCACCACATTTCGCCACGCCGATATCGGCTGGCCCGAAGCCTGGAACGCCCGCAAACCCCAGCGCCGGCTGGTAGTGGATTTGCGCGAACATGGCAGCCTGGAAATCGATGCCGTGGCCGACTGGCAGGCCGCGCTGCAGGCCGCCGGCGCCCGCCCCGGCCTGGCTCAGCGCCTGCAGACCCGCTGGCCGGCGTTGCTGGGCGCGGTGGCGGTGGCCGCCATCGGGCTGGCACTGTTTTACCGCTACGGCACACCCTGGATGGCCACCCAGCTCACCGGCCAGGTACCGCTGGCCTGGGAAACCACGCTGGCCGAGCAGGCGCTGCAGCAACTGGACGGCAGCACGCTGAAACCCAGCCAGCTGCCCGCCGAACGCCAAGTCGCTCTGCGCAGCCGCTTCGACGCACTGGTGCAGCAGGCCCCGGCCACGCTACAGCGCTACGGCGGCTACCAGCCACGTTTCACACTGGCGTTCCGTTCGGGCATGGGGGCGAATGCGTTTGCGCTGCCCGGCGGCACCGTGGTGCTGACCGATGGGCTGGTCAAAGCCGCTGAAAACAAAGGATTGGACGACAACGCTCTGGTCGGCGTGCTGGCCCATGAGATGGGCCACGTGGTGCACCGCCACACCACCCGCATGCTGGTCGAGCAAGGGGTGCTGAATGTGGGCCTGGGGCTGGCGCTGGGCGATGTGTCGGGGGTGCTGTCTACCGGCGGCGCCCTGTTGACGGGTCTGGCCTACCGGCGCGGCCACGAGCGCGAGGCCGACTGCTATGCCATCGCGCTGCTAGGCCATGCGGCCCTGCCTACTGCCCCCATGGGCCAGCTGCTGCTGGCGATTGCACAGGGAGACGACAAAGCAGCCAACAAGAAAGGGCCGGCCTCGCCATGGACGCTGCTAAGCAGCCACCCGGACACCGTGGAGCGCGCCACTGCGCTGCGACAAGGGCACACGCAGCAGTGCCCCAAAGATTAGAAAAAAATAACGCCAAATCGGGCGCTAGCGCATATTAGATATGCGCGAGAAGCTATCTAAACGATAGCGCTCGGATTTAGACGATGGCGGTCAGTTCCGACGACTTCACAAAGCTGGAACCGGCGCGTGGCCATTCGACCAGCACGCCACCATCGGTGTGCGCGACCACATAGCCATCGGTGCGCAAGATGCTGCCGCGGCGGACCAGGTTCACACGCTCGCCCGGCGCAAAAGTCGCGCTGGCAACGCTGAACAAAGATTTGAGGAAATAAATAACTTGCATGGTGGTACTCCAAAATTTTCAGGCACACGCCCGTGGCCACAGCGGCCGGATGAAATGAACTGGAAAGAACTCTCATGACTCAGGGCACACGCCCCAAGTCCATGAAAGTTAGTGCGACTGCAGCCAATAGCGTTCGCGGGATTCCAGGTCGGCAAACGACTGGGCTTTGCCGAGATAGCTTTCCACATCCCGCTGATCCTGTTGGTCCATGCTGCGGCCCAGCGACTGGACAGCGCGGCGGGCAGCCAGCCAAAGTAAAAAGAAGATGTTCATAGCAAAGATTCCTGGATAAGTGACGCACCCCATTTCTAGGGTTAACCCTAGTATCGCACAATGCAGGTGCGCATGTGCACCAAAACATGCGGATTAGTAGGCGTTGTCAGATATAAGACACGCTTTTGCATCAACTTGGTGCATTTCAGGTTGCCGGCACTGTGCCGCTAGCCTGCTTTAAGATAGCTGGCTAGTCTTCCCAGGATGGGGTCCACAGCGCCTCGACGACGATATGAACGCCCCATTTCCGATCCGCAAAGAGTGCCCACCCGGCGCCTGCGTCTGCAATCGCCAGGCCTTGCTGAGCGACCCGCAGGCCGATATCCGCATCCTCAAGCTCACCCGGGAAGAAGAAAGCCGGCTGCTCGCCCGGCTGGAGACGCTATCCAGCCTGGCCGACCTGAAGAAGATGGAGAGCCGCCTGTACGAACAGCTGGGCATCGTCCTGACCATCACCCCTAGCATCCACGAAGTGCGCACCCTGCGCGGCATCAACATCCAGCTGCAAGAGCAACCCGGCCTGTGCCGCAAGACCAAGCAGGCCATTCCCGCCGCCATACGCCGCAGCCTGGAGAAAAGCCCGGACATCGCCTACGCGATCTTGGACGCGCACGGTCTGTGGGACGGTACCTAGAGCCCTGTACGGATCTGCGCCAGCGAGCGGCGCTGCTGCCCTTGGGCATCGAAGTTCTCGGGCGCCAGCCATTGCGCGAAGCCGGCGCGCAGCGCGGGCCATTCGCTATCGATGATGGAAAACCAGGCGGTGTCGCGGTTCCGGCCCTTGTAGACCGTGGCCTGCAAAAAGATGCCCTCGAAGCGGAAGCCCAGGCGCTTAGCGGCGAGCAGCGAAGGTGCGTTCAGGTTGTCGCACTTCCATTCGAAGCGCCTGTAGCCCAGGGTGTCGAACACATACTGCATCAGCAGGTACTGGGCTTCGGTGGAAATCGGCGTGCGCTGCAGCAGCGGCGAGAACACCACAAAGCCCACTTCGATCACGCCGTTGACAGGGTCCATGCGCATCAGCGCCAGCGTGCCCACTGCACGCTCGGTCTTCAGGTCGATCACCGCGTAGTGCAGCAAATCGCTGCTGGCCGCAGCCCGCTCGGCATGCGCGCGGTAGTCGGCGGCGCTGTTGAACGGGCCCACGGGCAGATACGTCCAGTCGCGCCCGTCGGGTGCCTGGCTGTAGGCCGCGTACAGGTCGTCGGCATGGCGCTGCGGGTCCAGCGGCTCCAGCCGGCAGTAGCGCCCCAGGATAGGCGCGCGCGCAGGCAGTACGCGCGGGCTCCAGTCGGGCAAGGGCTCGCCAATGTCTTGCTGGTAGGCGTTCAAAGTGTGGGGCATACGGGCTTTCGGGTGGCAGGGTCGGGGCAATGGCAGAGGCTGAAGATAAGCGATCCGCGGAGGGCTTGAAAGTGCCACACTTGCAGCATTTGATAGTGCCAAGTCACATAGGCTACCAGCGCTTATTTCATAAGCCTCATCCGCTATTTTTCAATAGCAAATCATGACAACGCGGCCGGGGCCACCGATGCGCCCTGGATGCCATGGCGCAGCAAGGCATCGGCCACGAAGCCGCTGGCCTTCATGTCTTCCACATACCTGTGCAGCAACTGTGCGGCCGCCGCGCCACGGCCCTTGGGCAGGCCCATGGCCTGCTGGATCACCATGAAGCGGCCGGGAAGCAGGCGCAAGCCGGGCAGACGGCGCGCATCGGCTTCCAGCTGCTGCTTGACGCCCGCCGCCACCTCGGCGCTCTGGGCGATAAAGGTGTCGACCACGGCGGGCGATGTGGGTGCGCGCAGGATCTCGGCGTGCTGGATTTCACGGCTCAGGTGCAGGTCGTAGGCGCTGCCTTTGCCGACCACTACGCGGTTATCCGCGCGGTCCACCTCGGCGTTGTCGGTGATGGGCGAATCCTGGCGCACCAGGTAGGCGCCTTCGATCAGCACATAGGGTGCGGTAAAGGCAATGCCGGCGCCGCGCACCGGGTCCACCGCGAAGAAACCAAAATCCGCCCGCTCCTGGGTCACCGCTTCGACCGACTTGCCGGCCGCGTCGAACACCACCAGTTCTACGCCCACGCCCAGCATCTGGGCAAAGCCGCGCGCCAGGTCGATGGACACGCCAAACGGCTGGCCGTGGGCATCCAGATTCGCGAGTATGGGGTTGCCCAGGTTGATCGAGGCACGCAGGGTGCCGGTAGGCGCGAAGCTGGCGATGAGATCGGAGGAAATAGTCATGGCTTTGGGTGGCTTTCGGTGGGTCAACAGGTGGTGGCAAACGATAGCGCGCAACACCACAACAAGATTGGGCGGCAACGAAGTTTAAATAAAAATGGGCCTCAGCGCATATTGCACCAGCGCCAGCAGCTATCAATTAAATAGCATCTACCACAACTGCTGCAAACGCCCGGCCACCAGCCGCAGGCCGCGCGTGGCCATGGCCCGGGCCTCGGTCTCGTCATGGGTTACCAGCACGGTGGCCATGCCGGCTTCAAAGATGCGCTGGCGGAATTCGGTTTGCAGGTCCAGCCGCAGCGCAGCGTCGAGTGCCGAAAACGGCTCGTCCAGCAGCAAGGCGCGCGGCGCGGTGATCAATGCGCGGGCCAGGGCCACGCGCTGCTGCTCGCCGCCGGACAGGGTCCACACCTTGTGCCGCGTGTGGGCAGCCAGGCCGAAGCGCTCCAGCATCACCTCGGCGCGCTGGCGCGCCTGGGCCTTGGCCACGCGCTGCTCGACCAGGCCAAAGGCCACGTTGTCGCGCACATCCAGATGCGGGAACAGCGCGAAGTCCTGGAACATCAGCGCGAAGCCACGCCGTTCAGGTGGCTGGCGGCTGATGTCTTCGCTGTCGAACCAGACGCTGCCGGCCTCGGCCGCCTCCAGCCCGGCGGCAATCTTCAGCAACGTGCTTTTGCCGCTGCCGGAGGGACCGAGCAAGGCGACGATTTCGCCCTCGGCCACCTGCAGGCCCAGGTCGTCGGCCAGCGGACGGTCGCCGTAATGTTTGGTGATGTTGCGCAGTTCAAGCATGGGGAGGTTCCGCCCGGCGTGGGGCTTCGATCAATGCAAACGCCGCCAGGGCCAGAGCCATCAGAACGCAGGCCAGCACTAGCGCTGCATCGGCATTGGCCGCGCCGGGCCGGCCCAAGCGCTGGTAGATCAAAGTGGTCAGAGTTGCCCATTCGGGGCGCGATAAAAACAGGGTGACGGCGAACTCGCCCAGCGCCGTGGCCGCGGCAAACGCCATGCCCCGGCGCAGCGCGGGCGCAACCATCGGCAGGGTCACGCGCCAGAACACGCGCCAGGGCGTGGCCCCCAGGCTGCGCGCGGCCTGCGGCAGGTGCTCGGGCAGGCTGTCGAGCGCGGCAGCCAGCGACTTGGCGACGAAGGGATAGGACAGCACTGCGTAGGCACTGAGCAGCAGCGGCAGGCTGGCGGTCCACTGCGGGTACAGCAGGAGCAGGCCAAAGGCCACGGTGATTGGCGAGACCACGAAGGGCAGAAAGGCCGCGGCGCGCAGCGCCACCGAGGCCTGCGCCGCCAGCGCATGCAGCACGCCCAGCACCGTGGCCAGCAGCAGCGCGATGGCCGAGAAGCGCAAGGTATTCCACAGCGCGGCCAGGGTTTCGGCGTCCCACAGCAGCGCCCAGCTGTCCCAGCCCGCATGCGCGGCGCGCCACAAAATCGCCAAGAGCGGCGCGGCGCAGAAGAAGGCCAGCACGGCAAGGGCCGCCGCCACGCCCAGCCAGTGCGCGGGGCGGCTTGGGCGTCGGCGGGCGATGGGCTGCACGCGGGTTGGCGTGGCCAGGCGTTTTTCGATCAGCGCATAGCCCCAGGCCACTGCCCCGGTGAGCAGCAACATCCACAGCGCCAGCAGGCTTGCCGGGGCCAGCTGCAGTTCGTGGGCGACCAGGGTGTAGATTTCCACCTCCACCGTGGCGTAGCGCTGGCCACCCAGCACCAGGGCCAGGCCGAAGCCGGCGAAGCAGTACAGGAACACCAGGCACAGGCTGGACGCCAGCCAGGGCGCAATCGCTGGCCATTCGACCCGCCAGAAGGCGCGCCAGGGCGTGGCGCCCAGTGTGCGCGCCGCCGCCACGCGTTGCGCGCTAACCTGGCCGAGCGCATCCACACCGGCGCGCACCACCACGCAGAGGTTGAAGAAAAGGTTGCCGTACAGCAGCAGCCAGGGCGTGTCCTGCAAGTCCAGCCCAAGCTTCGTGCTCAGTACGCCGCGCGGCCCCCACAGCGCCAGTACGCCCAGCGCGGCCACCAAGGTCGGCACGACAAACGGCAACATCAGCAGGCGCAGCACCAGGGTCCGGCCCGCAAACTCCCAGCGCGCCAGCACCCAGGCCACGGGCAGGCCCAAAAGCAGCGCGGCGATGCAGGTGGCCGCCGCCTGCAGCACCGACCACAGCACACGCCAGCGCAGGTACGGGTCGGACCACAAGGCCCAGGGCGAGGTGGCGGTTTGGCTGGCCAGGTCGCCCCACCAGCCTTCGAACGCCAGCCGCAGCACCGGGGCCAGCAGCAGCACGGCCAGGGCCAACAGTGGCAACAGACCCAGCAACCAGCGGCGATCAAAGACCATTTTTTGCATGCGTGTCATCGCCGCCCGCGCTGGGCACTACCGCCAGCAGCTGTTCACGCATCCACACATGGGCGGCCGTGCGGTTGTGTTTGATGTGTCCATAGGCCTTCAAGGTGTAGCGCGGCAGCGGAAACGGGGCCGGGTAGATCGCAATGTCGGCCGATTCCTGCAATATCTTCGCCGCGTAGCGGGGCACGGTCATGATCAGCGCCGACTGGGCCACGATGAAGGGAGCGGCCAGCACCGAAGGCAGCTGCACGGCCACCTGGCGCTGCAAACCCTGGCGGTCCAGCACCTTGTCCACGAAGCCTGTGGCCTCGTTCCAGGGTGTGACCACTACATGCCGTGCCGCCAAATACTGGTCGAGGTCCAGCCCGCCGTGGATCAGGGGGTGGTGCCGGCTGGCGATCACCACATAGTCGTCCTCCAGCCAGGTAAAGCTTTCGATGCCGGGAGTGGGCTCCATGGCCTCGTCCACGTAGCCGAGAGCAAAGTCGATGCGGCCACTGGCCAGCTCCTCGGCCGATTCGCGGCCACTGGAGTAAATGGTTTTGAAACCCAGACTGGGCGCCACCTCTTGCATACGGGCCATCAGGCGCGGCAGCACCGCGAAGGCGGTGTAGTCGGTAGCGGCCAGCACGAAGACCCGGTCGCTGCTGGCGGGGTCGAAGCTGCCCGACATAGCCAGGCCGCGCGAGAAGCTTTCCAGCCCGGCAGCCACCGGCTCGGCCAGCCGTTCCGCATAACCTGTGGGTTGCATGGCATTGCCCACGCGGACGAATAAATCGTCTGCCAGCACCTCGCGCAGCCGGGCCAGGGCGTGGCTCAAGGCCGAGGGGCTCATGGCCAGCTCGTCGGCGGCGGCCGTGACCGAGCGGTGACGGAACAGGGCATCCAATGCCAGCAGCAGATTCAGGTCCAGGCGGCGCAGGTTGGAATGCATAAACCCCATCATATTCTGAAAAAAATGCACTTCCTGCATTTGGCGGCACGTCGTAGCATCGGCAAACTCTGTCACCATCTCACTCGAATCTTCATGAACCTATCCATCCGCCCGGCCCTGGTGCACGACTCTGCGCTGATTCTTCGCTTCATCCAGGAGCTGGCCGTGTACGAAAAAGCCGGTGACCAGGTCGCCGCCACCGTGGACACCCTCGCCACCAGCCTCTTCGCGGCGGACAGCCCGGCCCGAGCGCTGATCTGCGAGGCCGATGGCGAAGCCGTCGGCTACGCCATCTATTTCTTCAACTACTCCACCTGGCAAGCCAAAAAGGGTTTGTACTTGGAAGATCTGTACATCACGCCTGCCCAACGCGGCACAGGTGCGGGCAAGCAGCTGCTGCGCCACTTGGCCGCCATCGCCACCGAGCAGGGCTGCGGCCGATTCGAGTGGAGCGTGCTGGACTGGAACCAGCCGGCCATCGACTTCTACCAGTCGATTGGTGCGCAACCGCAAGATGAATGGGTGCGTTACCGGATGCAGGGTGCGGCGCTGCAAGACTTTGCCACCCCGCAAGCCAAGCCGGGCACGCAAAGCTGAGCCAGGCCCAGCAAGTTACTTCAATACGACCTGCGTCCAGCGCGCCACCCAGGCCGAGCCCTCGTCGGCAATCGTTTCGGCGGGCAGGCTCTCATAGGCTGCGGGTTCGGTCGCGTGTTTCATCACCTCGGCCAGCGGGGTATGGGCCTCTACCGGGTACATCCACATGCTGGTCTGCAAGGCCTCTTGCGCGGCGCCGGAGCGCATGAAGCGGATGAACTGGCGCGCCGCATCGCGCTGGCCGCCACCGGCCACCAGGGCCACGCCCTCGATCTGGCGGAACACCCCGCCCTTGAGGAACAGGTTGGCGGTGGGCGACTCGCTGATCTTTTCTTTGCTGTAGAACACCTCGGCCGCCGGGCTGGTGGCGTAGCTGACCACCAGCGGACGGGTGCCGCCGTTGCGGCTGAACTCGGTGTAGTAGGCCTCGCTCCAGCCCTTGACCACCTTGACGCCGTTGGCGCGCATGCGGGCCCACCAGTCGAAGGCCTTTTCTTCGCCCATGCCGGCGATGGTGGCCAGCAGGAACTGGTAGCCGGGGCTGGATGTGGCCGGGTTCGGCACCACCAGCAGATTGCGGTAGGCGGGCTGGGCCAGTTCGTCCATGCTCTTGGGCAGGGGCAGGCCGCTCTTGGCGAAGCTGGCCTTGTCAAAGTTGAGGGTGACAAAGCCGTAGTCCACCGGCACCACGCTGCCGCCGACCTGGGCGATGGGTGAGCCTTCGGCAAACTTGATCGGCTCCAGCACCTTGGCGGCCTGGGCCTTGGCGACCAGGGCGTTGTCCAGGCCGAACACCACATCGGCAATCGGCTGGGCGCGGGTGAGAATCAGCTTGTTCAGCATCTCGCCCGCATCGCCAGCCTTGATCAGGGTGAGCTTGATGCCGGCCTCGGCTTCGAACTTGGCCAGCAGCGGCTTGGGCAGCGAGAACGAGCTGTGCACCAGCACGCGCAATTCGCCATCGGCAGCCAGGGTGGAAACAGAGGACAGCGCGGCCAGCGTAGCGACTGCGAAGGAAAAGGTGCGGCGTTGCAGCATAGGTGGCTTTCAATGCGCCAGCGGTGGGCGCATGCAAGGCCGGAGCCCATCACGCTCCCTACGCCGGCATGACCCGGATCAGGTGTGTGGGGTATTTCTCAGTCTGCGCATCCGCTGCAGACACCCCCGGTGAAGGGCCAAATTGTAAATCCTGAGGGCAGGACCAAGTTCTCCCTGACAACACTGGACAAACTTGTGGATAACCCCCGTAAGCTGCTGTATATGCAGCCTAAGCCCTTGATTCACAAGGACAAAGCTTGCTCTGCTTAATTTTTAGGCGACGCCAGCACCACCGGCTTGCGGGCCCAGCGCTGCTTCAACGCGCCGGCTACGATGACCAAGCCGGGGATCAGAATCATGGCCCAGATGATTTTGTCCAGGTTCTGCTTGACCCAGGGAAAGTTGCCAAAGAAGTAGCCGATGGTGATGATGCCCACCACCCACAGCACGCCACCCAGCACGTCGTAGAAGGTGAACTTGGCCCGACCCATCAGCGCCACGCCAGCCACGAACGGCGCGAAGGTGCGCAGAAACGGCATGAAGCGCGCGGCCACCAGGGTCACGCCGCCATATTTTTCGTAGAACGCATGGGCCTGGTTGAAGGCCTGCTTGTTGAACAGGCGCGAATCCTCCCACTGGAACACCTTGGGGCCGAAGAAGCGGCCAATGGCGTAATTGCACTGGTTGCCCATAATGGCCGCGGCCAGCAGCAGGCCCACCGCCAGCGGATACGACATCAAACCCACGCCGCACATGGCGCCGACCACGAACAGCAGGGAGTCGCCGGGCAGAAACGGCATCACCACCACGCCGGTCTCCACGAAGATGATGGCGAACAGCAGCGCATAGACCCACGGGCCATAGCTGATCACGAAGGCCTGCAGGTGCTTGTCCACATGCAGGATGAAATCGAAAAGTTGGGTAATGAGTTCCATGGGCGCAGATTATCTATGCTGGCTGCTAGCATCTTGTGACACTGCCGAAACACACGCCACAGGGACCCGCCATGACACGCCACACCCATCTGCTGATCATCGACCCGCAAAACGACTTTTGCGATTTGCCAGCGGGCAGTGGCGGCAGCCCCGCCCTGCCGGTGGCCGGCGCCCATGCGGACATGCAGCGGCTGGCCGGCTTCATCCGCGCCCACGCCGCAGCGCTGACCGACATCAGCATCACGCTGGACTCGCACCACCGCTGGGACATTGCCCACCCAACGTTCTGGCAGCAGGCCGACGGCAGCGCGGTAGCGCCGTTCACCACCATCACCGCTGCCGCGGTGTACGCGGGCCAGTACCTGCCGCGCCAGCCGGGGGCGCTGGGCCGCACACTCGCCTATCTGGACGCGCTCGAAGCCCGGGGCCGCTACACACTAATGGTTTGGCCGGTGCACTGCGAGATTGGCACCTGGGGCCACAACGTGCATGCCGACGTGCGTGCCGCCTACAACGCCTGGGAAGACCAGCACTGCGCCATCGTCACCAAGCTGAGCAAGGGCAGCAACCCCTGGACCGAACACTACAGCGCCGTCATGGCCGAGGTGCCCGATGCCCACGACGAGGCCACCCAGCTGAACCATGCGCTGATGGCGTCCATGGACCAGGCCGACGTGCTGCTGATCGCCGGCGAAGCCAGCAGCCACTGCGTGCGCGCCACCACCGAGCACATCGTGGCCCACCTGGCCCGGCACAAGCCCCAGCGCATCGTGCTGCTGACCGACTGCATGAGCCCGGTGGGCGGATTCGAGGCGCAGCACACGGCGTTTTTGCAGGAGATGCAAGCCCAGGGGCTGGAACTGGTGACCAGCCTGAATCTGCAGCTATAGATTAATTAAATGCGAACGGTTATCATTTGATAGCCTGATTACGCAAAACTCCATTCGACGCAAAGGGTACGGCACCGCAGACCGCGGCGCCCGCACCATGGATGTTTTGCATGTACCCCTTTGTCGACCCAACAGCCTGGCCTGGCCCCGCTCCCTGCCAGCCGCCCAGCCTGGCCCAGTGGGAACGCCTGACGCAGCGCGGCTGCAGCGCGTTGCAGGCCGAGCGCACAGAGCTGGCGCTGTTCAGCTTCCACCAGGCCTTGTCCATCGCCCAAGACCTGCTGCTGGACGGTCCCGCGCCCCAGCATGCCGACGACTGCCTGGCCGCGCTGGTGGTGTCGCACCACCAGCTGGCCGATCTGTGCGCCAACGCCCAGTTGCTGGAGCAGGCCGCCAACCACCTGTGCCGCGCCCATGGGGCGGTGATGGGCCTGTTGCAAACCCCCACCACCTGCCTGGCCCTGCAGCAGGCCGCCTGGCGGCACAGCCGCGAAACCCACGCCGAACTGCTGCACTACCAGCGCCGCTGGGGCCCGCACGCCGGCATCACCCGGCTGCTGCGCGCTAGCGCCGAGCCCGCGGCCGGCAGCACCGTGCATTGACCCATTTTTAAACCCGGAGACCCCATGGCCCACACCCTGCCCGCCCTGCCCTATGCCTACGACGCACTGGAGCCGCATATCGACACCCAGACCATGCAGATCCACCACAGCAAGCACCACCAGGCCTACATCAACAACCTGAACACCGCGCTGCAAAACACCCCCTATGCCGAGCTCGGCATAGAGGCGCTGGTCAGCGCTATCGACACCCTGCCCGAAGCCCTGCGCAACGCGGTGCGCAACCACGGTGGCGGCCACGCCAACCACAGCCTGTTCTGGACCGTGATGTCGCCCCGCGGCGGCGGCCTGCCCACAGGCGCCTTGGCCCAGGCCATCGACGCCGACCTGGGCGGCTTCGAGGCCTTCAAGGCCGCCTTCACCCAGGCCGCGCTGACCCGCTTTGGCAGCGGCTGGGCCTGGCTCAGCGTCACACCGCAAGGCCAACTGGTGGTGGAAAGCAGCGGCAACCAGGACAGTCCGCTGATGGCCGGCAACACCCCCATCCTCGGGCTGGACGTGTGGGAGCACGCCTACTACCTGCTTTACCAGAACCGCCGGCCCGAATACATCGCGGCCTTCTACAACGTCGTGGACTGGGCCGAGGTAGCCCGCCGCTTCCAGGCCGCGCGCGGCTGATCTTCCGCATGGAGACCCGCCATGGACCGACCCGAAACCATGTGGCGCAACAGCGCTAGCGCCCCGGTGCGCCGGCTGCGCAAACTGCTGGGCTGGGGCATCGCGCTGCTGGGCGCGGGCCTGCTGGCCAGCGACTTCTGGCACTACTGCCTGGCCCACCCGGTGGTGCTGAATGCGCTGATTGGCGGCTCGGTGGCCGCGCTGGCCACGGCCCTGGGCACGCTGCCGGTGGTGTTCTCGCACAGCCTTTCGGACCGCACGCAGGACACGCTGTTTGGCTTCGGCGCTGGCGTGATGCTGGCGGCCTGCGCGTTCTCGCTGATCATCCCCGGCCTGGCCGCGGCCCGGGCCACCGGCGCCGGCAGCTGGGGCGCGGGCGGCACCATGGGCTTGTCCATCCTGCTGGGCGGGGCGGCGCTGCTGGCCATGGAGCGCCTGCTGCCGCACGAACATTTCATCAAAGGCCTGGAAGGCCCTCCATCCCGCGTGCTGCGCCGCACCTGGCTGTTTGTGTTTGCCATCACCTTGCACAACCTGCCCGAGGGCCTGGCGATTGGCGTGGGCTATGCCGCCACCGACCCGCTGCGCGCCAGCGCCCTGGCCACCGGCATTGCCATCCAGGACGTACCCGAAGGCCTGGTAGTCGCCGTGGCCCTGCTGGCCGCCGGCTACAAGCGCAGCTTTGCGGTGATGCTGGGCATGGCCTCGGGCCTGGTCGAGCCGCTGGGCGCGGTGCTCGGCGCGGCCGCCATCAGCCAGTCGGCCAACCTGCTGCCCTGGGGCCTGGGCTTTGCGGCCGGTGCCATGCTGTTTGTCATCAGCCACGAAATCATCCCCGAGTCGCATCGCAAAGGCCATGAAGCCTGGGCCACCGGCGGGCTGATGCTGGGCTTTGTGCTGATGATGGTGCTGGACACAGCGCTCGCCTGAACCGCAGAATTTAAGCCAAACAGGCCGCTGGCGCTTATTCCGCCTGCGCAAGCAGCTATTACTTAAGTAGCACCCAGGTCCACAGATAGATGCGCCATATCGAACCTACGATTTGTTCGTTTGGAAAAACAGCGTTTCGCCAAATAATCAAATTCAGTTATTAAATATGGCGCTCTTATATGAATTTCCAGCAACTGCGTTCCGTGCGGGAGACCGTGCGCTGCGGCTTTAACCTGACCGAAGTCGCCAACGTCCTGCATACATCCCAGCCCGGCGTCAGCCGGCAGATCCGCGAGCTCGAGGAAGAGCTCGGCATCGAACTGTTTGTGCGCGCCGGCAAGCGGCTCACCGGCCTGACCGACCCCGGTGGCCACGTGCTGCCCATCATCGAACGCATGCTGCTGGACAGCAGCAACCTTCGCAAGGCGGGTGAAGAATTCGTGTCCCGGCAAAGCGGCCTGCTGTCGATTGCCGCCACCCATTCGCAGGCCCGCTACGCGCTGCCCACGGCGGTGCAGGAGTTCCGCAACCACTTCCCCAACGTGACCCTGCACCTGCACCAGGGCTCGCCCGCCCAGGTGGCCGAGATGCTGCTGTCCGGCGAGGCCGATGTCGGCATTGCCACCGAAGCCCTGACCCAGTACGACGAGCTGCTGGCCCTGCCCTGCTACCCCTGGACCCACTCGGTCATCGTACCGCCCGGCCACCCGCTGCTGGACGCGCCGCTGACCCTGGAGACGCTGACCCAGTACCCGCTGATCACCTACGACAACGGCTTCACCGGCCGCACCCGTATCAACGAAGCGTTTGCGCAGCGCCAGCTGGTGCCGCACATCGCAATTAGCGCGATGGACGCCGACGTGATCAAGACCTATGTGGAGCTGGGCATGGGCGTGGGCATCGTGGCGTCCATCGCCTACGAGGCCGAGCGCGACCTGGCACTGCGTGCTATCGACGCCGGCCAGCTGTTCGGCATCAACCTGACCAAGCTGGGGGTGCGCCGCGGCAGCTATCTGCGCGGCTACGTGTATGCGTTCATCGAGTCGTTCGCACCCACGCTGAACCGCAGCGTGGTGGAACAGGCGCTGACCGGCAATGCGGAGGCGATCAACTATGTGATTTGAGAGGCCTTACTCCTCGCATATCCATATCTGAAAGCCTTCGTTCCCCCGCGCGGGGTGGGCCGCTAAGGTGGTGCAATTCATCCACTCCATTGAATGCGTTCACATGGCCAGACAACTCAAATTCGGATTCGTACTGCACGGCGTGGGCGCAGGCTGGGGAGACTGGCGCCACCCGGCGGCCGTCACCGATGCCAGCGTCAACTTCGGCTTCTACAAAGAGCAGGCGCAGCTGGCCGAGCAAGGCCGTTTTGACTTCTTGTTCGTGGCCGACAGCGTGCACATCACGCCGCGCTCCAGCCCGCATTACCTGAACCGCTTTGAGCCGCTGACCATCCTGTCGGCGCTGGCGGGTGCCACCTCTTACATCGGCCTGGTGGCCACCGTCACGGCCAGCTACAGCGAGCCCTTTACCGTGGCCCGGCAGTTCGCCTCGCTGGACCACATCAGCAACGGCCGCGCCGGCTGGAACGTGGTCACCTCCTGGCTGGACGGCAGCGCGCGCAACTACAGCAAGCCCACCCATTACGACCACGCTGTGCGCTACGCGCTGGCCAAGGAGCACCTGGGCGTGGTGCAAGGCCTGTGGGATTCGTGGGAAGACGACGCACTGGTGCGCGACAAGGAAACCGGCGTGTTCTTCGACCCCAAAAAGCTGCACCGCCTGGACCACAAGGGCGATTTCTTCTCGGTCGAAGGGCCGCTGAACATCAGCCGCTCGCGCCAGGGCCAGCCGGTGATCTTCCAGGCCGGCGCCTCGGAGGACGGCAAGAATTTCGCCGCCACCCAGGCCGACGCCATCTTCTTCCACGCCGACACGCTCGAGGAAGCCCAGGCTTAGAACTTGTCCGTAAATTATCCGGGGTCGCGTTGGGGTGCAATCGGGATGAGTTGGGTGTCGGAGACCGCAGCATGGGCTCCCTGCCCATGCAAGGGCTACAGCAGACAAATCGCCCGATTTCACCCCAACCCGAAGGGCAGGTACCTGTTCGGGCGCTCAGCGTCGTTACAAAACCAGCCAAGGCAGAAAGCCTTGGCTTGGGTTTTGCGCCTAGCTGCGCATCCCGAACAGGCACCTGCGCGACCCCGGATAATTTACGGACAAGTTCTTTTACCGCGGCGTCAAAGCCCGCGTCACCGCCGCCGGCCGCAACGCCGATGAAGTACACCTGCTGCCCGGCATCCGCCCCATCGTCGGCCGCACCGCCGAAGAAGCCGAGCGCAAGTACGAAGAATCCGCCAGCCTGGTGCCGATAGAAAACGCCATCGCCGCATTGGCCCGCCCGTTCAACGACCACGACTTCTCGGCCTACCCGCTGGACGCCCCCTTCCCCGACCTGGGCCGCAACAGCCAGCAAAGCGCCAGCGACAAGATCAAGCAGGTCGCCAAAGAAAAAGGCTGGACACTGCGCGAAGTGGCGCTGTGGCACGCCCGCCCCAAGCGCACATTCGTCGGCACCGCCGAGCAGGTGGCCGACGAGATCCAGCGCTGGTTTGAGCTGGGGGGCGCCGATGGCTTCAACTTCTTCGAAGCCCTGCCCAACACCTCGCTGAAAGACTTTGTGGCGCTGGTGGTGCCGCTGCTGCAGGCACGCGGCATCTACCGCACCCAGTACGGCCAGGGCACGCTGCGCGACAACCTGGACCTGCCGGTGCCGGTGAACCGGTATGTGGAAGTAGAGGATGTGGCCGAGGAAGAGGTTAGCGCCTGCAGTTTTTAAATAAAAAGAGCTGCTGGCGCAGGTGGTAATTGCGCCAGCAGCTCTTTATTTGATAGCACGCATGCGATAAAGCCACAGGTGTGGAGAAGCAGGAGAATGCAGGCTGCACACCACCCGCCCCTGCCATGCCGATCCGCCCAGAAACGCCCGCCGACACCCAAGCCATCTTCGCGTTAACCGAACGCGCGTTCGCCGGGCACCCCCACTCCAGCGGCACCGAGCCGCACATCGTTTCCGCGCTGCGCGCCGCGGGCGCATTGACACTGTCTCTAGTGGCTGAACTGGACGGCGCCATCGTGGGACACGTAGCCATCTCACCCGTAACCATCAGCGACGGCACGGCAGGCTGGTATGGGCTGGGGCCAATCTCGGTGGACCCGACTTTCCAGGGACGCGGCCTGGGGTCCGATCTGGTGCGCACAAGCCTTGAGCGCCTGGCCGCGCTGGGTGCGGCGGGCTGCGTGGTGCTCGGCGATCCGGGCTACTACACGCGCTTCGGCTTCCAGGTTAAACCCGGGCTGGTGTATCCAGGGCCTCCGGCGGAATACTTCATGGCGCTGGCGTTTGGGACATCCAACCCGGAAGGACGGGTCGCGTACCACGTGGCGTTTGATTGAAGCATCTAAGCCAATCCCAGCAGGTTTGATGGCTCGAATCGCGCAAAATCGGCCTGCGGGGTTTGTCGAATTTTTATACCTGTATAAAGACCGGAGAGAACCCAGAAAACCTAGGCTACAAGCCACTTCCAGGAGCATTTAGATGCATGATTTAACCCCCGCAGCCAATTTAAACCGCAGGTTTTGCGGTGTGAATGACGTTAGGCCACTCAGAGCACACACGTAGCACATATGAGTCGCTTGGCCCCAAGAGTCGAGGTTGTCCGAGCGCTGTTCGCACGCTCCGGGAACAGATGCACCTTTCCTGGATGCACCTCAGCTTTGGTCAACGAAAAGAACAAGTTCATCGCCCAGATCTGCCACATTGCCGCGGCCGAAGCAGGCGGCGAACGGTTTGATGCGGCTCAAACCGATGAGGAACGACGCGGCTACAACAACCTCTTGATTCTTTGCTACCCACATCACGTCGAGACAGACGACCAGCAGATGTACCCGACGGGTCGTCTTCAAGAGATGAAGGCGAGACACGAAAAGACATTTGGGCAAACGCCCTTCAAGATCGATGAAAGCCTTCTGTACAAGATCTCTCATGAAATGGAGCAGTACTGGCAGAAGGTAGCGAGACTTCATTCCGATCACCACGTAGCTTTGGATCTAGCGATTGAGATCAACGCGAAGGCCAGCTTTTCTCAGTTGGCGAAGCAAGCACGCGTCCTATCAGACGATGTGACCCGTCTACGAGACATCCTTCTTGAATCCGATGATGCGCTTTCAGTCGACCTCAATGCGTTGCTCGAAGACCTTGGCATTTCTGAAAGTAGTCTGACAGACCACCAAACTCGAACCAGGCCGTTCCATTCGCGGAACTGGGAGGTTTTGAACCTAGGTTTCACGAACTCCCTCACCAAACTAAACGCTGTCCTTTCCCAGATGGAAATCAAGTACTTGGAGGAGTTCCTGAAGCTCAATCCAAATGACACATCTGCGCGCCTAGAAATGGAACGCCTCAAGTCAGAGTTTGAGGCCCTTGCAACCTATGCTGGCTATGCCGACTGAACGGCCAAACTTCCATCGAGAGGGACGCCTACCCGAGGGAACGCTCATCGTCACGCCAGGCATCCAGCTCAGCGGTAGCGGGGGCACGGACCAGGTACGGTTTGCAACCACACAGGTGGCGCGTCGCAATGGAGCAACCCACGTCGTCATAGGTCGCTCCATCACACAAGCCGCAAGTCCATTGCTCGCGTTCCAAGAGGCTGTCGCAGGCATGGCTCCAGCGAGTGGGGACTAGAACCTCTTTTCAAATGCCATTTACACCATTCCACTTCGGTCCGGGCGGTGCGATCCATGCCATTGCGCCACGCCACGTAAGCTTCGTTGCTTTTGTTGCGGCGAATGTCCTTATCGATACCGAGCCCTTGTATTACATCCTCACCAAACAAGAACCGCTTCACCGATTTCTTCATACCTACGTTGGAGCCACGCTTGTCGCTGCGGCAACCGTTGTGCTTTTTCTTCTTGCGCGAAGAATTGCTCCGTTGATCAAGCTCCCCAACTTTTTCCGTTGGCAGGAGCTCAAGGTTAGTCCAGTGGCCGTTGGTGCTGCCACAGGCTGCTACTCCCACATCATTCTGGACAGTGTGATGCACGCAGATATCCGGCCGCTGGCGCCGTTTAGCCAAGCCAACCCGTTGTACCTCTTGATTTCAATCGACGAGCTCCATGACTATTGCCTTTGGGCCGGTGCGGCATCGCTTGTACTTCTTCTGGGCAGAAGGCTGTTGCGGGGCTATCGCGCTAACTAAAAATTTGACAGTTTTATTCAATGAAAAGTGCCACCAGCGCATATCCAACCTGCGCAAGCAGCTACTTATTCAATAGCACTCACGCGACATAGAGTTCAAATCACCCTGAACCCATGCGTCCCATCGCGCCCCAGCTGTTCCACCAAACCAAACTCCCAGTCCAGATAGCCTTGCATCGCCTCACGCGGGCTGTCCGTGCCCTCATAGGGCCGGCGGTAGCGGTCGGTGCGTGGTGAAGCCAAGCGGGTTTCGCCATGCTCCAGCGGTAGCCCAGCAGCAATCCAGGCGATGGTGCCGCCCTTGAGCACAAACACTTCGGCGCCCGTCAAGCGCTCCAGCTCCACCACCGCGTAGCGCGCCAGCAGGCTGCTGCCGCAGGTCAACACGTAGCGCTTGGCCTTGGGGATCAGGGCCAAGGCCTGCGCCAGACCGGCGCGCGATAGGTACCAGGCACCGGGGATGTGGCGCTTCACGTAGTTGACGCTGGTGGTCATGTCCAGCACCGCGATGTGGTCGGCCGGCTCGGCCTGCAGCCAAGCCGCCAGCTGAGCCGGGCTGATCCATTCCGCATGGCCTTCGGGATCTGGCACCTGTGCAGGCGGATGGCCGGTTTCGCTCCAGTTGGCGGCCGGGCTGCCGTCCAGCACCCACACGTCCCATCCCATCTGGGCTAGCCAGGATGCAGTCATGTTGGCCCTTACCCCACCTTCTCCATCGGTGTCGGCCAGCACGATGCGGGCGCCGCGCACGGGTGCGGACACATCGGTTTCCTGCACCAGCTGGCCGCCGGGGGCGTTGCGAAAACCCGGCAGGTGGCCCGCGGCAAATTCCTCGGCGGTGCGCACATCAAAACGGTAGGTGGTGCGGCCGGCTTCGGCCTGGAAGGCGGCCAGATCCGCCGGCTGCGCGCGCTGCACACCAGCGCGGTCGGCCACGGAGCGCGCTTGGCGCGCGGCATCGGCGCTGGTTTGTTCGGTGATGGACCTGCCCTGGCGCTCGGCGCCGTGGTCCAGCACCTGGCCGGCCAGCTTCCAGCCAATGGTGCCGTTGCGCAGCGCAGCCACAGGGTTGGGGATGCCGGCATTCACCAGCGACTGGGTGCCGATGATGCTGCGGGTGCGGCCCGCGCAGTTGACGATGATGCGGGTCTGGGGATTCGGTGCCAGAGCCTGGGCGCGCAGCACCAGCTCGGCGCCGGGCACACTGATGCCGGTGGGGATGCTCATGGTCTGGTATTCGTCGAAACGGCGGGCGTCCAGCACCACCACATCGGCCTTCTGGTCAATCAGCGCCTTGACTTCTTCGGCCGACAACGAGGGCGTGTGGCGCTGCGACTCGACCAGTTCGCCGAAGGCCTTGCTGGGCACGTTCACGTCCTTGAAGATCTCGCCACCCGCATCGCGCCACCCCTGCAGGCCGCCGTCGAGCAAGGCCACATCGGTGTAGCCCAGCTTGTGCAGCGTACGGGCGGCCGTCTCGGCCAGGCCTTCGCCATCGTCCAGCACCACGATGGCGGTGTCGCGGCGCGGGATGCGGCTCCAGGCATCCAGCTCGATGCGCCCGGCGGCAAAGTTGGCGGCAAACAGCGGGTGGGCCTGGGCGAACGGGTCTTCTTCGCGCACGTCGATCAGCGCGATCTCCTGCTGCTCCAGCAAGGCCTGGCGCACGTCGTGGAAGGATTTAAGGGGCAGTGGTGTAGTCATGGGTATCTTGGGATAAATCGGTTAAATCGTTTCTATTGAAAGGAACGCGGCGGCATTGCTGTAGCCGGAGACAAAAGGTTTGCGCGTACCGTCTTCAAAGTACACCGAGCGCCGGACTTTGCCGATGTCGGCGCCATACACGTGGATGCTGATAGACACCTGGTCGGCCAGCGTATTGCGCACGCGGTGCACGTCGCCTATGCGTGGCGACACCGCATCCACCTCGCCAGGCGCCAGCGCGCGGGGCTGGCCCTGGGGCACCCAGCGCTCGCTGGCATCGCGCGCAAAAGCCTGCGATTCCTCGGCCCCGCGCAGCATGCCGATCAGCCCCCAGACCGTGTGGTCATGGATGGGCGTGGCGTGGCCCGGCCCCCAGACAAAGCTGACCACCGAGAACCGGCCCAGCGGGTCGGCGTGCAGCAGGTACTGCTGGTAGTACTGCGGATGTGGCTGGGCATAGGCCGTGGGCAACCAGTCGTCGCGCTCCACCAGTTGGCCGAGCAGGCTGCCGGCCTGGGCCAGTATTTCCAGCTCGGTGGGCTGGCGGTCCAGCAGGCTGCCTAGTTGCTGCACAAAGCTGCTGAGTCGTGCGGTGTCGTAGGTGGTCGTCATACGCGGTGGGTAGATCGTAGATGGCCATGCACAGGCGCAGAGCCAAGTTTGAAGATGGCTTATTGCAACCGATTTGCTGGCCGGGCGCGATTGATTCTTTGCATATGCATCCCTGTTTTTCTTCGTTGTCGCGCCCCGCCATCGCTTCTATCGTCGGCGCCATGCACCCATTCCTTTTCGCAGCACCAAAAATATCCGGGGCCCAGCCATGAATGCCTCGCTGACCCCTGGCCAGATTGCCCGCACCCTGGCCGCAGAGTTCGCCACCCGCGCCACCGAGCACGACCGCGAAGCCAGCTTCCCTTTTGAGAACTTCAGCCAACTGCAACAGGCGGGCCTGCTGGCATTGGCTGCGCCGCGCAAGCTCGGTGGCCAAGGCGCCACCTTGGCGCAGCTCGGCGAAGTCATAGGCGCGGTGGCGCATGGCGATCCGGCCACTGCCCTGGTGCTGGTGATGCAGTACATGCAGCACCGCAGCATGGGCTATGCCGACGGCAAGAGCCGCAGCTGGCCCCAGCACCTGGCCGAGCGGCTGGTGCGCGAATCGGTGCATACCGTATCGCTGGTGAATGCGCTGCGGGTCGAACCCGACCTGGGCTCACCCGCGCGCGGCGGACTGCCCAGCACCATCGCCCGGCTGACACCCGAAGGCTGGCGCTTGTCGGGCCACAAGGTGTATTCCACCGGCGCGCCCATTCTGCGCTGGTACGCGGTATGGACGCGCACCGACGAAACCCCGCCCCGGGTCGGCACGATCCTGGTGCCGGCCGGTTTGCCCGGTATCCGCACCATCGAGACGTGGGACCACCTGGGCCTGCGCGCCAGCGGCAGCCACGACATCGTGTTCAACGACGTACTGGTGCCGCTGGACAACGCCATCGACCTGCGGCTTCCGCAAGACTGGGGGCCTGGCGACCCCAACCTGCAGGCCGACATGGCCGTGCTGCTGGGCGCGCTGTACAGCGGCATCGCCCGCGCGGCCCGCGACTGGGTGGTCGACTTCCTGCGCCAGCGCAAACCGGCGAACCTGGGTGCAGCGCTGGCCACACTGCCGCGGGCCCAGGAGGTGGTTGGCACCATCCAGGGCCTGCTGCTCACCAATGAGCGCCTGCTGGCCAGCCTGGCCCGCGACGTAGACAACAGCACGCCGGTGCCTAGCACCGACAGCGGCCTGATCAAGTCGCTGGTCACCAACAACGCCGTGCAAGCCGTAGAGGCCGCGCTGTCGCTCAGCAGCAACCACGGCCTGTCGCGCAAGAACCCGCTGGAGCGCCATCTGCGCGACGTGCTGTGCGGGCGCATCCATACACCGCAAGACGACAGCGCCCGGGTCGCCGCCGGCAAGCAGATCCTGATTTCTTAACCACCCATTCCACACCATGCAAAGACGTACCTTCCAACAGTTCCTGTCCGCAGCGGCCTTTCTGTCCCCCGTGCTCGGCCATACCCAAACCCGCGTCGTAGTGCGCGCGGGCGACCAGAAGGGCGGCCTGCGCGCCCTGCTGGAAGCCGCGGGCGAACTCAAGAGCCTGCCCTACGATATCCAGTGGACCGAGTTCCCCGCCGCCGCCCCGCTGGCAGAAGCACTGAATGCCGACGCCGTGGACTTCGGGCCGATCGGCGATGCGCCCTTGCTGTTCTCACTTGCCGCGGGCAGCCGGGTCAAGGCCTTCGCAGTCAACCGTTCCGACCCCTATGGCACGGCCATCCTGGTCGCCCCAAACTCGCCGCTCAAAGACGCAAGCAGCCTGAAGGGCAAGAGCGTAGCCACCAACCGCGGCTCCATCGGCCACTTCGTGACCCTGAAGGCGCTGGCATCGGTAGGCCTGAAGGCTGAAGACATCAGCATGCGCTTTCTGGCCCCGCCAGATGCCAAGCTGGCGCTGACCCAGGGCTCGGTCGATGCCTGGGCCACCTGGGAGCCGTATACCGCGTTGGCCGAAACAGGAGGACATGCGCGGGTGTTGGTGAACGGCCGCGGCCTCTGGAGCGGCCTCAGCTTCCTGGCGGCCACCGACAACGCCCTGCGCGACAAGCGCAACCACCTGCAAGACCTGCAGCAGCGCATCGTGCGCGCCCAGGCCTGGGCCACCCAACATCCGGCGGAATTCGGCACCACCCTCGCCCTCATCATCGGCATCCCCGCCGAAGCGGCACGCCTGCAGTTCGAGCGCCGCCAGACCCGCTGGCAATCGATAGACACCCAGGTCGTGGCCGACCAGCAGCGCACCGCCGACTTCTATCTGGATGCCGGGCTGATCAAGCAAAAGTTGGATGTGCGCGGCACCTTCGATACCGGCGTTCCGCTCAGCGTCTGAGTCACAAGCGAAAACCCTCCGTTCGGAGGGTTTGCCGTTACAACCAGCGTTGATAAAACCTAGAAGCCCGCCAGCACCGCGCCCTTGAACTCGGTCTGGATGTACTTGCGTATTTCGTCCGAGTGGTAGGCCGCTACCAACTTGGCGACCCAGGGCTTGTCTTTGTCCTGGTCGCGCACGGCCAGCAGGTTCACGTAGGGACTCTTGGCGTTCTCCTGGGCGATGGCGTCCTTGGGGTTCAGGCCGGCCGATAGCGCATAGTTGGTGTTGACGGCCGAGGCATCCAGGTCGTCCAGCGTGCGGGCCAGTTGGGCTGCGTCCACCTCCACGAACTTGATCTTCTTCGGGTTGTCGATCACGTCCAGCGGCGTGGCTTTCAGGCCCGCATCCGGCTTGAGCTTGATCAAGCCCTTGTCCTGGAACACCAGCAGCACGCGGCCGCCATTGGTGGGGTCGTTGGGGATGCCGACGCGTGCGCCCTCCTTCAGCTCGGTCAGGCTCTTGACCTTCTTCGAATAGATGCCGATGGGAAAGTTGACGGTATAGCCCACGGATACGATCTTGTAGCTACGGTCCTTGACCTGCTGGTCCAGGTAGGGCTTGTGCTGGTAGCTGTTGGCGTCCAGGTCGCCGGCGGCCAGGGCCGCATTCGGCTGGATGTAGTCGCTGAACTCGACGATCTGGATCTTCAGCCCGTCCTTCTCGGCAATCTTCTTCACCTGCTCGAAGATCTGGGCGTGCGGGCCGACGGTGACGCCGATCTTCAGCGGTTTGTCCTGCGCCAGCAGGTTGCCCGACAGCGAGGCCAGCAGCGCCAGCGACAGAGCAGATTGGATCAAATGGCGTTTGTTCATAGTAAGGTTTCCTAGAGAATAAAAAGCGGTATTCATTTATGGCTTAACCGGCGAACCAGCCAGTCGCCCAGGCTTTGCAGCGCCTGCACGAAGACGATCAGCACCAGCACCACGGCCAGCATGACTTCGGGCAAGAAACGCTGGTAGCCGTAGCGGATGCCCAGGTCGCCCAGGCCGCCGCCACCGATGGCGCCGGCCATGGCCGAGTAGCCGGTCAGGCTGACCAGGGTGATGGTCAGGCCGGCGACGATGCCGGGCAGGGCCTCGGGCAGCAGCACCTTGAAGACGATCTGACGGGTGCTGGCACCCATGGCCTGCGCCGCCTCAACCAGGCCGCCATCCACCTCGCGCAGCGCGGTTTCAACCAGCCGGGCGATGAAGGGCGCGGCGGCAATCGTCAACGGCACTACCGCAGCCATCGTGCCGATGGACGAACCCGTCAGCAGGCGCGTCAGCGGAATGATGGCCACCAGCAGGATGATGAAAGGCGTGGAACGCACCGCGTTGACGATGCCGCCGACGCTGCGGTTCAGCGCCGGGTTGTGCCGCACGCCGCCGTGGTCGGTGAGACGCAGGAACACGCCCAGCGGCACGCCAATCAGCGCGCCCACCGCACCGGAGATGCCGACCATCACCAGCGTCTCCCAGAAAGAGGACGCGAATAGCTCCAGCAATTGCGGGGTAAAGGTATCAAACATGGGCCACCTCCTGCACTAGAACACCGGCGCCGCGCAGATGCGCCACAGCCGCCGTCAACTGCTCGCGCGCGCCACGCACATGCACGGCCAGCGCGCCAAACGGTCGGCCCTGGATCTCATCGACCTGGCCGTGCAGGATGTTCAGGTCCAGCCCGAAGCGGCGGATCACATCCGACAGCAGCGGCCGGTCCGAATCGTCACCCGCAAATGCCAGCCGCAATAGCTGGCCTTGCTGGGCCGGCTCGGCGGCCATCAGCTTGCGGATGCGTGCCAGCACGCTCTCGGGCAAGTCCTGCGGCACGATCTCGGCGATCAGGCTGCGGGTGGTGGCGTGTTGCGGGCGGGTGAACACGTCGATCACCGCGCCCTGCTCCACGATGCGGCCGGCGTCTATCACCGCCACCCGGTCGGCCACCTGCTTGATCACCTGCATCTGGTGGGTGATCAACACAATGGTCAAGCCGAAGTCGCGGTTAATCTGGCGCAGCAGGCCCAGAATGGAACGCGTGGTTTCCGGGTCGAGCGCCGAAGTGGCTTCGTCGGACAGCAAGACCTTGGGGTTGCTGGCCAGCGCGCGGGCAATGCCTACGCGCTGCTTCTGCCCGCCGCTGATCTGCGCCGGGTAGCGGTCGCGCAGCGCCGATAGGCCGACCAGGTCCAGCAGGTCGTCGACCCGCGCCTTGATCAGCGCCGGCCGGGTGCCAGCCAGCTCCAGCGGCAGCGCCACATTGTCAAAAATCGTCCGCGAGGACAGCAGGTTGAAGTGCTGGAACACCATGCCGATCTGGTGCCGGGCGGCACGCAGATCGGGGGCGCTCAGCGCCGTCAGGTCGCGCCCATCGACGCGGACCTGGCCTTTTGAGGGCCGGTTCAACAGGTTGATCACACGCACCAGCGAGCTTTTGCCCGCGCCGCTGCGCCCGATCACCCCGAAAATTTCACCCGCCTGTATCTGCAGGTCGATGCCCTGCAATGCTTGCACCGGGCCTTGTGGGCCGGGGTAAGTCTGGTGGATGTTGTGCAACTCAATCATGTCGTGGCGATGCCGGTCCTCACAACTTGGCGATGGAGACTTCGGTGGACTTGACCAGCGCGACCACTTCGCTGCCGACCTTCAGCTCCAGATCGACCACCGAGCGGGTGGTGATGACCGATGTGACGATGCCCCAGGGGGTTTCGACATCGATTTCCGAGACGACATCGCCGCGGATGATTTCTTTGATCTTGCCGCGGAACTGGTTGCGGACGTTGATGGCTTGGATGGTCATGGTTTTACTCCTGGTTAAAAAACAAATTGCTATTGATTAAGTAGCTACTAGCACAGGTATTACCTGCGCTAGCGGCCTTTTTTATAAAAATGAAGGGGCTTACACCGCAGCCAGTGCCTGGTCCAGATCGGCCAGCAAGTCGTCGATGTGCTCGATACCCACCGACAGGCGCACCGTCTCCTCCGACACACCGGCCTTGGCCAGCTCGGCAGGATTGAGCTGGCGGTGCGTGGTGGACGCGGGGTGCGTGGCCAGCGAGCGCACGTCACCGATGTTGACCAGGCGGGTGAACAGATTCAAAGCATCCAGGAACTTGGCCCCGCCCTCGCGTCCTCCGCCCACGCCGAAGGTCAGGATGCCGGAGGCCTTGCCGCTGAGGTACTTCTTGGCCAGCGGGTAGTCGGCATGGTCTTCCAGACCCGCGTAGTTGACCCACTGCACCTTGGCCGACTTTTGCAAATGCTGGGCAATGGCCAGCGTGTTGCTGTTGATGCGGTCCATGCGCAGGGCCAGGGTCTCGATGCCTTGCAGGATCAGGAAGGCGTTGAACGGCGAGATGGCCGCGCCGGTATTGCGCAGCGGCACCACGCGTGCCCGGCCGATGTAGGCGGCAGCGCCCAGGGCTTCGGTGTAGACCACGCCGTGGTAGCTGGGGTCGGGTTCGTTCAGACGCTTGAAGCGCGCCTTGTGCTCCGCCCAGGGGAACTTGCCGGAATCCACAATCGCCCCGCCGATGCTGGTGCCGTGGCCGCCCAGGTACTTGGTCAGCGAATGCACCACGATGTCGGCACCGTGCTCGATGGGGCGGCTCAGGTAGGGGCTGGGCACGGTGTTGTCCACGATCAGCGGCACGCCGTGGCGGTGGGCGATCTCGGCAATCGCGGCGATGTCGGTCACGTTGCCGGCGGGGTTGCCCAAGGATTCAACGAAGACAGCCTTGGTCTTGTCGTCGAACAAGCCTTCAAAGCTTTTAGGGTCGCGGTGGTCGGCGAAGCGCGTGGTGATGCCGAACTGCGGCAGCGTGTGGGCGAACAAGTTGTAGGTGCCACCGTACAGCGCGGTGCTGCTGATGATGTTGTCGCCGGCTTCGGCAATCGTTTGGATCGCGTAGGTCACCGCCGCCTGGCCGGAGGCCAGAGCCAGCGCGGCAATGCCGCCCTCTAGCGCGGCCACGCGCTGCTCCAGGATGTCCTGCGTCGGATTCATGATCCGGGTGTAGATATTGCCCGGCACCTTCAGGTCGAAAAGGTCGGCGCCGTGCTGGGCGCTGTCAAACGCGTAGGCCACGGTCTGGTAGATCGGCGGCGCGACGGCGCGCGTCGTCGGGTCCGGCGAATAGCCGGCGTGGACCGACTTGGTTTCAAACTTCCAGTTGCTGCTGTCTCTTGCCATGGTGTCTCTCTTGGGTGTGGATAAAGATCAAATAGCCCAGCGCAGGCCAAAAGCAGGACTCAAATCGCCGCCCCGCGCAGGTGGAATATGCGCAGAGCGCTCCGGTTTCTGTAGCACGCGGTCCAGGATGCGCTTTTCGATGCGGGCGAACTCTGGGTCGCCATGCCAGCGCGGGCGGGCCAGGGCGATGTTCTCGTCCAGCGCAATGCGGCCGTCTTCGATCAGGATCACCCGGTCCGCCAGGGCCACGGCCTCTTGCACGTCGTGGGTGACCAGCAGCGCGGTGAATTGATGCTTCTCCCACAGGCCCTCGATCAGGCGGTGCATCTCGATGCGGGTCAGCGCATCCAGCGCGCCCAGAGGCTCGTCGAGCAGCAGCAGGCGCGGGTTGCGCACCAGGGCGCGGGCCAGGGCCACGCGCTGGCGCTGGCCACCGGACAGCTTGGCTGGCCAGTCGTTTTTGCGGTCGGCCAGGCCCACCTGGGCCAGCACTTTCTCGCCCTGCTCGCGTGCCGATTTCGGCAGGCCGATTAGCACGTTGTCCAGCACCTTGTGCCAGGGCAGCAAGCGCGCATCCTGGAACATGATGCGGGTGTCGGCACGGATGCCTTGCACCGGCTCGGCATCCAGCTGTAAGTTGCCGCCGGTGGCCGACTCCAGGCCCGCCACCAGGCGCAGCAAGGTGCTTTTGCCGCAGCCGCTGCGGCCGACGATGGCGACGAACTGGCCAGGCTCGATCGTCAGCTGGGTGTTGTGCAGCACCTGGCGTTCGCCGTAGCGCTTGCTCAAGGATTGCAGCTGCAGGCGCACGCCGTTTGTGGGTTGTTCAGACATGGTGGCTCTCAATGGGTGTTGGCTTGATAGCCTGGGTGCCAGCGCAGGAAGTAGCGCTCCAGGCCGCGGGCGAACACGTCGGCCAGCTTGCCCAGCAAGGCGTAGAGCAGGATGCCGACCAGCACGATGTCGGTCTGCAGGAATTCGCGGGCGTTCATCGTCAGGTAGCCGATGCCGGCCTGGGCCGAAATGGTTTCAGCCACGATCAAAATCACCCACATCAGCCCCAGCGAGAAGCGCAGGCCCACCAGGATGCTGGACAGCGCGCCCGGCAGGATGATGTCGCGGTACAGCTGCCAGCGCGTCAGGCCGTAGCTGCGGCCCATCTCGATCAGGGCCGGGTCCACATTGCGGATGCCGTGGAAGGTGTTCAGGTAGATCGGGAAGAACACCGACACCGAGATCAAAAACAGCTTGGCCGTCTCATCAATGCCGAACCACAAAATCACCAGTGGAATCAGCGACAGCGCGGGGATGTTGCGCACCATCTGCAGGCTGGAGTCGAGCAGGGTTTCGAAAAATTTCACCGAGCCTGTCAGCAGGCCGAGTGCCAAACCCAGCCCGCCGCCTATCGCCAAGCCCGAAAGCGCACGCCAGGCGCTCACGCCCACGTGCTTGGCGAGTTCGCCCGAAGCCGCCAGGGTCCAGGCGGCCTTGAACACATCGAAGGGTGCGGGCAGGATGCGGGTCGCCAGCCAGCCCACGCTGGAGGCGATCTGCCAGACCACGATCAGCACGATGGGCAGCAACCAGGGCAGCAGACCCTGGCCTACGCTGGCCGTAAATACCGCAAAGGCCTTGAAGGGGAAACGCGACTCGGCTGCAGCCGGAGCGTCTTCGGCCGTGTGGGGAAACGGCGTGACCTGCAGCTCATGCTCGTATGTACGGGGGCCGCTCATACCGTGCTCGCCTGGGATGCGTCGGGTTCCAGAAACTCCAGCTGGGTGCCCGCCGGGTCCTTGACGTAGAAGCGCAGGTGGCCGATCAAGGGCCGGCTTTCCTCCAGCTCGACATCGGCCGACAACAGGCGCCGGCGCAGCGTGGGCAGGCCTTGCACCTCAAACGCTAGGTGACTGGGGATGGGGTTGGGCTGCCAGTTGTCCGTCGGCACCAGGTCGATGCGCTGATGGCCGGCGACGAAGCGCAGCGGCGCGTGGGTGTCGACGTGCTCGCCGTAGTTGAACTCGGTCAGGCCGATGAGCTGGTTGTAGAAGCGCCGGATCTGCGCCTCGTCGCCCGCGCGGAACGCCAGCTGCGCGTGGTGGATGGAATGGATGTTCATAGCTTCTCGTCCTTTTCAGCTTTGCGAGGCTTGGGCGGCATTGCGGGGCAGATAGCTGTTGCCGACCACTTCACCAAACGGCCCGGCCAGCTGCTGGCCGGGTAGCTTGAGCTTGTCCTGCACGCTGCGTGGCAGCAGTGGGAACACCAGCTCGGCAAAGCGGTAGGCCTCCTCCAGATGCGGGTAGCCGGACAGCACAAAGGTGTCCAGGCCCAGGTCCGCGTATTCCTGCATGCGCGCGGCCACGGTCTGCGGGTCGCCCACCAGGGCCGTGCCCGCACCGCCGCGCACCAGGCCTACGCCGGCCCAGAGGTTGGGGCTGATCTCCAGGTCGGCGCGCGTGCGCTTCTTGCCGCTGCCGTGCAGTGCAGCCATACGGCGCTGGCCGGTGGAGTCCATGCGCGCAAACGCGGCCTGGGCGCGGATGACGGTGTCGTCGTCGAGCTTGCTGATCAGACTGTCGGCCGCGGCCCAGGCCTCAGCATCGGTCTCGCGCACGATGACATGCAGGCGGATGCCGAACTTGACGGTGCGGCCATGCTTGGCGGCGCGGGCGCGCACATCGGCAACCTTCTTGGCCACTTCGGCCGGCGGTTCGCCCCAGGTCAGATAGGTATCGACCTGCTCGGCCGCCAGGTCGTGCGCCGCGTCGGACGAGCCGCCAAAGTACACCGGTGGATACGGCTTTTGCAGCGGTGGATAGAGCAGCTTGGCACCGTTTACGCTGAGGTGCTGGCCCTCAAAGTCAAAGCTCTCGCCGTCGTGGCTGCGCACCAGAATCTCGCGCCAGATGCGGATGAACTCGGCCGACTGTTCGTAGCGCTGCGCGTGGTCGAGATAGACGCCGTCGCCCTCCAGCTCGGTCTGGTCGCCACCAGTCACCAGATTGATCAGCAGGCGCCCGCCGGACAGGCGGTCAAAGGTAGCGGCCATGCGCGCGGCCAGGCTAGGCTGGTGCAAGCCGGGGCGCACAGCCACCAGGAACTTCAGGCGCTGGGTGACCGGCAGCAACGCCGACGCCACCACCCAGGGGTCTTCGCAGGAGCGCCCGGTGGGGATCAGCACGCCCTCGTAGCCCATGCTGTCGGCCGCCTGCGCGACCTGCTTCAGGTAGTCGAAATTGACCTCGCGCGCACCCTCGCTGGTGCCCAGGTAGCGGCTGTCGCCATGGGTGGGGATGAACCAGAAAACTTGCATTGCAAACAACTCCAAAAAATCGTGGACGTGAAAGTTACCGGCGGGCATCGGCCCGGTGGCAGCCACGGGTGGACACGCAACGCAAATGGCGAACCGGTGCCACGCCCCAAGGGCTAAACAGACCATTTGCTACCAATTTAGTAGCTACCAGCGCAGGTAATTCCTGCGCTGAAGGGCTAAAAAGCCCCCAACTCACTGCAGTGGTCACCAGCAGGCGCAGCGCGTGCTGCTGTGTGTCTGCGACGGGGCTGCGGGTCGCCACGTCTCGCACCTCAGGCCGCGCCAGCCAGGGCGGCTTCCAGAATGCTGATCTTCTTGGGCAGCAGCTTGAGCTCAAAGAAGGTGTCGGCGATCTGCTGCTGCTCGGCCAGGATGGCTTTGGTCACGGGCACCGTGCCGATGGGGCGGCGCTGCAGGGTCAGCTCGGCCACGCTGCGGTCGAGCCCCAGGATGGCGGCGTATTCGGCGGCTGCGGCGGCGCGGTCGGTGCCGAACCATTTGTCGATAGCGGTCACCTCCTCCACTGCGATGCGCAGGATGTCGGCGTTCTTGTCGGCAAAGCTGCGCGAGCTGAAGTAGTAGCCGCGGTTGTTGACCACGCCGCTGGCGTCGGCCAGCAGGCGGGCGTCCAGCGTCTTTTGGGCAGCAGCCAGGAACGGGTCCCAAATCACCCAGGCATCCACCGAGCCCTGCACAAAGGCGGCGCGCGCATCGGCGGGTGCCAGGTGAACATGCTGCACGTCGCTGTAAGCCAGGCCGTTTTTCTCCAGCAGCTTGGCCAGGAAGAACTGCACGTTCGAGCCCTTGTTGTAGGCCACCTTCTTGCCCTTCAGGTCAGCCAGCTTCTGGATGGCAGAGCCCTTGGGCACGATGATCGCCTCGCTGGCAACCAGCGGCACGGTGGCTGCAACATAGACCAGCGGCGCACCGGCGGCCTGGGCGAATATCGGCGGGGCCTCGCCCACGTCGCCAAAGTCGATGGAGCCGACATTCAGCGCTTCTAGCTGCACCGGGCCGGCGTTGAACTCGGTCCAGGTCACGTTCACACCCAGCGGAGCCAGGCGCTTCTCCAAGGTACCGCGGGCTTTCAAAAAACTCAGCACGCCCTTTTGGTTGCCAATGCGCAGGGTACGCGGTGCTTGGCCAAAGGCCTGGAACGCGGGCACGGCCAGCGCGGCAGCGGCGAGCACCTGGCGGCGAGAAATAGGATTCGATGGATGCATTTGGAAGTCCTTGGGCACTGCGCAGGCAAAGCTCTGCCCTGCCGCTGCGCAGCATGAAAAAAATGGGGGAGGAAAAGAAACCGGTGGCGTTAAACGCTACATCGGACCTGCGAGAAATGCACGGGCGCAAAAGCGGTGCTTGCCATTAAGTCAGGTTTGCCAAAGCCCTGCGCTACCGGCAGCAGATCGACTGCTCGGTACAGGCGCTGCGCCAGATCGGCATCCAGCTGGTGTGCATCGGGCGGCAGCAGCACGACTTGGCCGTCGATGGCAAAAACGCCGGGCAGGATGTGGTCGGCCGACAGGGCTTGCAGCACCGGCCGCAGCGCGTAGTCGAGTGCCAGCATGTGGTGCGGGCTGCCGCCAGTGGCCAGCGGCAACACGGTTTTTCCTTTGAAGGCGGTTTGCGGCAGGAGGTCCAGAAACAGCTTCAACACGCCGCTGTAGGCAGCCTTGTAGATCGGTGTGGCAACCACAATCGCCCGGGCCCGCGCCACCTTGGCCACGGCCTGCGCAATGCTGGGGTGGGCCACATCGGCCAGCACCATAGCCTGGGGCGACAGGTCGCGGATCAGCACCCGATCGACCAGCGCGCCCCGCGCCTCCAGGTGCTGCTGCGTGGCATCCAGCAAAGCGGCAGAACGCGAGCGCTCCGACGGACTGCCAGCAATTAAGAGGATGGACATTCAAAGACTCCCTGGTGCATTTTTTATGTGTGTCTACCCATGAGCCCAATGCTTGCCCCTTCAAATGGGCACAGTGCTGCATGGGCGGGTCGGCGGCAATTACTTCTTGCTGTAGATCTTGTCGAACACACCGCCTTCGGCAAAGTGGGTCTTCTGCGCCTTGGTCCAGCCACCGAACAGCTCATCGATGGTGAACAGATTCACCGTGCCGAACTGCTTGGCGTACTTGGCCTGGGCGGCTTTGTCACGCGGGCGGTAGAAGTTCTTGCCGGCCAGGTCCTGGCCCACCGGGCTGTACAGGTATTGCAGATAGGCTTCCGCTACCTTGCGGGTACCGCGCTTGTCGACCACCTTGTCGACCACGCTGACGGGCGGCTCTGCCAGGATGGACAGGCTGGGGGTGACGATCTCGAACTTGTCCTTGCCGAATTCCTGCAACGCCAAATAAGCTTCGTTCTCCCAGGCGATCAGCACATCGCCCTGGCCACGCTCGGTAAAGCTGGTGGTGGCACCGCGGGCACCAGAGTCCAGCGTGACAGCATTGCTGTACAAGGCTTTCACGAAGTCACGTGCATGGGCTTCGTCGGCGCCGTTCTTCTTGACGGCGAAGCCCCAGGCGGCCAGGTAGTTCCAGCGCGCGCCACCCGATGTTTTGGGGTTGGGTGTAACGATGCCAACACCGGGGCGCACCAGGTCGCTCCAGTCACTGATCTTCTTGGGGTTGCCCTTGCGCACCAGGAACACGATGGTGCTGGTGTAGGGCGAAGCGTTTTGCGGCAGGCGCTTTTGCCAGTCGGCGGGGATCAGCTTGCCGAACTCGTTCAGCGCGTCTACGTCGTAGGCCAGAGCCAGCGTGACCACGTCGGCTTCCAGGCCGTCGATCACCGAGCGTGCCTGCTTGCCAGAGCCGCCATGCGATTGCTTGATGCTGACTTCCTGCTTGTTCTTGGCCAGCCAGTCCTTGGCGAAGGCGGCATTGAAGTCCTTGTAGAACTCGCGGGTCGGGTCGTACGACACGTTGAGCAGGGTCACAGGCGCGGGAGCCTGGGCATGGGCGGAAAGACCTGCGGCGGACACAGCAAATACAGCAAGGGCTTGAGAAAGGCGGCGGCGGGTCAACATAGGTAGTAAGTAGTCCAGAAAGGTGATGGGATGGATTCTGGAAGCGAACTGTCAAAACTGGAACGAATGAATTTTTGGTTGTTTATTACTTAAACATCTCAAGTCACTCAGATCCGCTGCAACCACCAACTTCAAAAATGTGCGGCCATTACCGGACATAGTTGGCAGGCGCTGCGCGTATCCCGATTGCAGTTTGGTGGCAGAGGACTACATTCATTTACATGTCGGTGCCGGGGCGGATCACCCCCAGCGAACAAAGCGCCAGTGTTTCAACAACGTGGCGCCACCGACGCCATATTCACGCCGGCACCGCCATCCGTGCCAGCTTCACCAGCCGGGTAAATGTCCATGTAACCGTGGAATTTACAAAAAACTTGGTGAAGTTCATTACAAATCAAGCACTTACGCTGATTCGACGGCTTGACTTATGGGGCCGCAGTCTCTAACCTTCGCCCGATGCATAAATGGTTCGTTGTTTTATCTCTTGTATGCGCAACTGCACACGCAGCCCCGCAGCCCGGCTCCAACGAAGAAATGGACAAGTTACTGGCCGAAAAAGGCCTGCTGACCCACACCATTGACCAGTTCCAACAGGTACGCCAAAACGTCAGCAGCCGGGCATCCGACCTGGTAGTGAACGCCATGGGCTTCCTGGGCGTGCCCTACAAGCGCGGTGGCAACTCCGAAGATACCGGCTTCGACTGCAGCGGATTTGTGCGCGCCACGTTTGAAAAAACCATCGGCCTGGTACTGCCCCGCCGTGCCAATGAGCAGGCCGCAGCCACCGACCACATCGATAAAAACGACTTGCGCCCTGGCGATCTGGTGTTCTTCAACACCATGAAGCGGGCCTTCAGCCATGTCGGCATTTACGTGGGTGATGGAAAATTCATCCATGCGCCTCGCACGGGTGCGTCGGTCCGGGTGGAAGACATGCGTGCGGCCTACTGGCAGCGCCGCTTCGACGGTGCGCGCCGTGTGGCCCCCACCGACGACGTTGCCGACAAGCCATAAGCCCATACCGACTAGCGCTGCGATTAACCCGCAGCAAGCAACGGGCTTTGCGGAAATACCTCTGGCCGATATGCTGCAGCACGATTTGCGCAGCGCTTGATAAACCGGCCCAAGCCGCCCAACCGGCGCTGCATAAATCCCCCTCAATTTATTTGGAGACCCGCCATGCAGCGTAAAACCGCCCAAGATTTCGACCAAGAACTCCTGATCCTGTTTGACGCCTACGTGCACGGCGCGCTAGACCGGCGCGGCTTCCTGGAGCGGGCCCAGAAGTTCGCCGTCGGCGGGGTCACTGCCACCATGCTGCTCGGCGCGCTAAGCCCCAACTTCGCAGCAGCCCAGCAGGTTGCCCCCACCGATCCGCGCATCAAGACCGAAACCCTGTCCTACCCATCGCCAAATGGTTCCGGCACCGTCAAGGGCTACTTGGCCCGCCCTGCGACTGCCACCGGCCCCCTGCCAGCTATCCTGGTGGTGCACGAAAACCGTGGCTTGAACCCGCACATCGAAGACATTGCCCGCCGCCTGGCGCTGGACAATTTTGTGGCCTTCGCCCCGGACGCTCTGAGCCCACTGGGCGGCTATCCCGGCGATGAAGAGAAAGCCCGCGAACTGTTCGCCAAGCTCGACCAAACCAAAACTGCGGAAGACTTTGTCGCTGCTACTAACTTCCTCAAAGCCCGGCCGGAAGTGACAGGCAAGATTGGCGTGGTCGGCTTCTGCTATGGCGGAGGCGTCGCCCACATGCTCTCGACCCGTCTGCCCGACCTGGGTGCAGCAGTGCCGTTCTACGGCAACCAGCCCGGCCCCGCGGATGCAGCCAAGGTCAAAGCCCCGTTGCTAATCCACTTTGCCGAAGTGGATGAACGCATCAACGCCGCCTGGCCTGGCTACGAGACTGCGCTCAAGGCTGCTGGCGTGCGCTACACGGCCTACAAGTACCCCGCTACCCAGCACGGCTTCAACAACGACACCACGCCCCGTTTCGACGCTGCGGCGGCCAAGCTGGCCTGGGACCGTACGTTGGCATTCTTCAACCAGAACCTGCGCGGCTGAAGCGCAGACGAGGCCTCGGCCGGCTAGCCTGGTTTGACCGCGCGGTACAAAGCCCGTACCAAGTCAGACTGGGTGATGATGCCGGTGAGGCGCTTTTCATCGTCAATGACTTGAATGTGGTGGTTACCGCACTCTGAGAAATTCGGTACCAGTTCAATCGTGTGCCGCGACTCACTCGCCGCACGGACTTGGCGGGTCATGATCTGCCCCAACACCTTCGGCTGCTCCGAATGGGATGATCCGATAGGCCGCTAATGCCAACCTAAAACTGACCAGTTGAGGGTGCGGCAGAAATTTTGTACTGGGTTCTGCCGTTAGTCCGAGGCTTGCTCGGTATTCGAGAGGAGAGAGTGATCCAAGGGAGATCTTGACGCGCTTTTCGCTATACCAGTGGATGTAGGCGTCAACGACCTGGATGAATTGCGCGATGATTGTCGGCGGCCAGTCTCGAGGGTGTCCGCACGTGTTCCCCCGGATGTTCCCCCGCTTTGGTGTGTCAGTCAATGTCGTTCTGTCGCTCACCGCACTGTAAGCTACTGACTCCCAAATGAGAAAAGCCGCTAGGGATTGCTCCTTAGCGGCTCTTATCGTTCGTAATGGTCGGTGTGAAAGGATTCGAACCTTCGACCCCTTGCACCCCATGCAAGTGCGCTACCAGGCTGCGCCACACACCGATCAAGCCTTGAATTATAGCCTGGGCTTAGAGCACTTCTGACAGGAGATCACGAATTTCGAATAATTCTCTGCGCACAGATTCCAGATGCGCAGAAGCCGCATCATCAGCGTCCAGCACCACCACATCTTCCAGACGGTCGAAAGACAAGTCGTCGTCGCCAATCGACTCCATGCCATCCAGCAGCACCTCGCCATTGCGCCGCTTGTCGCGCTCGCCTTGCACCAGCTCTTGCAGCTTGTTGCGGGCGCCGCTGATGGTAAAGCCCTGGTCGTACAGCAGATCGCGGATGCGGCGAATCATCAGCACCTCGTGGTGCTGGTAATAGCGGCGATTACCGCGCCGCTTCATCGGCCGCAGCTGAGTGAATTCCTGCTCCCAGTACCGCAAGACGTGCGGCTTGACGCCACACAGTTCGGCTACTTCACCAATGGTGAAGTAGCGCTTGGCGGGGATATAGGGCAGGGAATTTCCCATGAGAATCAATGAGGTTTGAAGTAATGCGACAGCAACCTATGAGGTTACCGCATGTGGCCTGTGGACGGAAAATTACTTCCTCACATCGGAGTCCGTGCCACGATAAATTTCATCCTGATGCATGAAATTTGCGGCACCCCGTGCAGCGTCCACCAGGCCGTTCAGCCTTGGATCTGCTCTTTCAGCTTGTGGCTGGCGTGGAAGGTAACGACACGGCGCGCCTCGATCGGAATCGCTTCGCCGGTACGTGGATTGCGCCCCGGCCGCGGCGCCTTGACTCGGATTTGGAAATTACCGAAACCTGAAATTTTGACGTCGGTGCCCTCCACCAGGCTGGTACTCACTAGATCGAAAAATGCATCCACCATGTCCTTGGACTCACGCTTGTTCAAGCCGATTTGCTCGAATAGCAGATCGGCCAGTTGCGCCTTGGTCAAGGCCGGGGTTTCCAGGCTTTCCACCGCAATTTCCACGGCTTTCTCCAGTGTGTCGTATGAAGTCAAGGCATCACTCTCAGGCACGCAAACGGGCACTGCATTGCGCAACCAGTTGCGCCAGCACGGCTTGCACCGAAGCTTCGATCTGCGACTCGGTCAGCGTGGCTTCTGCGCTATTCAACGTCAAGCGCAATGCCACGCTTTTCTCCCCCTGCGCCAAGCCCCCAGCTGCCAACGGTTGGGCTTCCGCGCCTTTGGGCGTGGGCTTGGGGCGGTAGATGTCGAACACCAGGGTGTCGCGCAGCAAACCGTTGGTTGCCGCCGCTTGCGCAGCCGCCAGCAACGCGGCATGCGTAACAGCTTCGGCCACGATCACCGCAATATCGCGCTCGACGGCCTGGAACTTGGCTACCGGCGCGAACACAGGCACGGGGCGTTGCAGCACCGCGTCCAAATCCAGCTCAAACAGCATCGGTGCTTGCGCCAGCTCATAGCCTTGGCGCCATTGCGGGTGCAATTCGCCAATGAAGCCAATCGCTTGTCCGTTGACCAGTACCCATGCGCAACGGCCGGGATGCAGAGCGGGATGCTCAGCAGGCTCAAACTGGGCCTGCAATGGAGCCAACAGCGCCTCCACATCGCCCTTCATGTCGAAGAAGTCGGCGCCCTGCTCGCTACGCCCCCATTGCAGGCTGTCGGCCGCACCAAAGCTGATGCCGGCGACGCGCATGGGTTGGTGGAAGCCGGCGACGGTGGTGTCGGAGTTCACCGCGTTGGCATCGCGCAGGAACACGCGGCCCAGCTCGAAAACGCGCACCCGGCTGGCCTTGCGGTCCAGGTTGAACTTCAAAACCTGTAGCAAGGAACCCAGCAAGGACGAGCGCATCACGCTCATTTGGCTTGCAATCGGATTCAGCAGCTGGATAGGATTCAGATTGCCCGCCAACTCCTTCTCCCAGCGCTCTTCGACGAAGCTGAAATTGATGGTTTCCTGGTAGCCCAGGCCGGCCAGCGCACGGCGCACGGCAAACGGACTCCGCTGCGATTCGGTCCGAATCTTGGCCGTGATCGGCGCCAGCGGGGGCGTGGTTGGCAGATGGTTGTAACCCACCATGCGAACCACTTCTTCGATCAGGTCTTCTTCGATCGTCAGATCGAAGCGGTAGGACGGCGGTGTCACGGTCAGCACGCCATCACCCTCCACCACCGGTAGCCCGAGGCGCTTCAATGCATCAGCGCATTGAACCTGCGTCAACGGCATGCCGATGACTTTGGCAGCACGCGCCACCCGCAGTACGACGGGTTGGGCTTGCGGGACATTCACTTGCACGTCGTCCATCGGGCCGGCCTCGCCGCCGCAGATGTCCAAAATCAGCTGGGTGATGCGCTCCAGATGCTCGACCGTCTGGCTGGCATCCACGCCGCGCTCGAAGCGGTGACCGGCGTCGGTGGAAAAGTTATAGCGACGCGAACGGCCGGCGATCGACTTGGGCCACCAGAAAGCGGCTTCGGCATAGATGTTGACCGTGTCGTCTGAGACGGCCGTGGCGTCGCCACCCATGATGCCGGCCAAGGATTCGACCTGCTGGTCATCAGCGATCACGCCGACTTTTTCATCGACGGTCACGGTGTTGCCGTTCAGCAGCTTGAGTTGCTCACCGGGCTGGCCCCAGCGCACGTCGAGCCCGCCATGGATTTTGTCTAGGTCGAAGATGTGCGAAGGACGACCCAACTCGAACATCACGTAGTTCGAGATGTCCACCAGAGCCGTCACGCTACGTTGCCCGCAACGTGCCAGACGATCGAGCATCCATTGCGGCGTCTTGGCTTTGGGATTCACATTGCGCACGACACGACCAGAGAAGCGTCCGCACAGATCAGGCGCGCTGATCTTGACCTGCACACGGTCGGCATTCTGCACGGCGACAGCTGGGAAGCTGGGCTCAACCAAGGGCGCACCGGTCAGCGCGGCAACTTCACGGGCCACGCCATACACGCTCAGGCAATGCGCCAGATTCGGCGTGAGCTTGAGGGTGAACAAGGTGTCGTCCAGCGCCAGGTGTTCGCGGATGTTCTGGCCCAGCGGCGCATCGGCCGCCAGCTCCAGCAGGCCACCATGGTCTTCGGACAGCTTGAGTTCGCGAGCCGAGCACAGCATGCCCTGGCTTTCCACGCCGCGCAGCTTGCCGACCTTGATCAGGAAAGGCTTGCCATCTTCGCCGGGCGGCAATTCAGCGCCAACCAACGCACAGGGCACACGAATGCCGACGCGGGCATTCGGGGCACCGCAGACGATATTCAGCAGCTCTGCCTGGCCCACATCGACGGTGCAGACGCGCAGGCGATCGGCATTCGGATGCTGCTCAGCGGTCTTGATTTCGCCCACAACAATGCCGGTAAACGGCGGCGCGACAGGCTTGAGTTCTTCGACTTCCAGCCCGGCCATGGTCAGGGTTTCGGCCAGTTGCTCGGTGGTCAGGTCGGGGTTGCAGAAGGCGCGCAACCAGGATTCAGGAAATTGCATGGTCTAGTTCTGCTGAAGGTTTATTGAAACTGGCTGAGGAAACGGATATCGCCATCAAAGAACAGTCGCAAGTCGTTCACGCCATAGCGCAGCATGGTCAGACGGTCGGGGCCCATGCCGAAGGCAAAGCCGATGTATTTCTCAGGGTCCAGGCCCATATTGCGCACCACGTTAGGGTGGACTTGGCCTGAGCCGGCCACTTCCAGCCAGCGGCCGGATAAGGGGCCGCTCTGGAACTGGATGTCGATCTCGGCGCTAGGCTCGGTAAACGGGAAGAAGCTGGGGCGGAAACGCAGCACCAGGTCGTCCGACTCAAAGAAGGTGCGGCAGAAATCGGTGAAGACCACTTTCAGGTCTTTAAAGCTGACGTTCTCACCGATCCACAGGCCTTCGCACTGGTGGAACATCGGCGAGTGGGTGGCATCGCTGTCGACGCGGTAGGTGCGGCCCGGCGCGATCACGCGGATCTCAGGCATAACCTGGCCTGCATCGATGGCGGCGCGGTGTTTTTTTACATGCGTGACCGCATGGCGAATCTGCATCGGGCTGGTATGGGTGCGCAGCAGGTTGGGTGCGGCGGCGGTGCCGCCTTCGACATAGAAGGTGTCGTGCATGGAACGCGCTGGATGGTCTTCAGGCGTGTTCAGCGCGGTGAAATTAAACCAGTCGGATTCGATCTCGGGACCCTGGGCGACTTCAAATCCCATCGAGCCGAAGATGGCTTCGATACGTTCCAGCGTCAGCGACACCGGGTGCAATCCGCCCTGCCCGCGCTGGCGGCCTGGCAGGCTCACGTCCAAGGCTTCGGCTTTCAGCTGCAGATCCAACTCGGCATCGGCCAAGGCCTTGCGGCGTGCCGTCAGAGCGGCTTCGATGGCCTGCTTGGCCAGATTGATGGAGGCACCGCGTGATTTTTTTTCTTCTACGCTCAGAGCTCCCATGCCCTTCATCAACTCGGTGATGCGGCCGGATTTACCTAAAAACTGGGCCTTGGCATTTTCCAGATCGGCAGGCGTGCTCGCCCCCTGAAAACTGGCTTGTGCGGCACTGACGATTGCGTCCAACTCGTTCATAACATCTCTTGTCTTGAAATGACAAAGGGCTAGTGCTTTTTCAAGCTCTAGCCCTTGTATTACTTGCACAGACCGCTATTCAAAGAATAGCAGCCCAGCGTGGGAAATCAAGCAGCCAGACGGGCCTTGACTTGCTCCACGATGCTGGCAAAAGCCGCCTTGTCGTGCACAGCGATATCGGACAGCACTTTGCGATCGATC
>CAUPON010000021.1:0-77330 GCA_963513025.1 uncultured Albidiferax sp. | reverse complement strand
TTGGCAATCGCATTCAAACGCCCACGCTTATCGGCTGTATATTTTTAAGGATCAGCTCGGCGATTTTTACCTCGCTTTGCTTGACTCGCTGTGATCAGCGAAGCCTTGTATTCTAGCATGCTTTTTCAAGCTTGCTGCAAAAAACTTTGTTTTTTGCCTACCTACTCGCAGCGCACCTTTGTTTAAAATTTTGCGCTTGCAGAGTTTAGCAGAGCCTCGAATTATATACCGGTTTTCACCAACTTTCGAGTCAACTGCAACCTTTTGACTTGCTTTCGCATTCTGCATATTTCTACGCATCACCAGGCCAGCCCTCGACTTTAGCACTGTTTCGAGGCGCGACACAACCAATGCTGCAATTTCTCTCTACTACGCCATTGTGCACAGCTTCGTCTGTACATATATGAAGCCTGTTCTGCCACCCTACACAGGCACAAACCCGCAGGCCGGATAATCCCCCAACATGGCACTCATTACCCTACTCGACGCCCAACTGGCTTTTGGACACGTCGCACTTCTCGATAAAGCCGCTTTTTCACTTGAAACCACGGAGCGTGTGGGCCTGATCGGCCGCAACGGGGCGGGCAAATCGTCCATGCTCAAGATCCTGGGCGGACTGGAGAAACCCGATGACGGCACCATGCACGTACAGCAAGGTCTGCGCATCGCCTATGTGGCCCAGGAACCGCTGCTGGACGCGGAAGTCAGCGTCTTTAAAGCTGCCAGTGTCGGCCTGGCCTCGGTGATTGAGGCGCGTGACCAGTATTTGTCGGGCGCCGATGGCGTAGACCTGGATGCATTGCAGTCGCAGATTGAAGCCTTTGATGCTTGGAACTGGGAGCAGCGCGTAGAAGAAACCCTGCACCGCCTGCACCTGGACCCTGATGCGATTGTCGGCACGCTCTCGGGCGGTACCAAGAAACGCGTAGCGCTGGCTCAGGCGCTGGTCGCCAAGCCCGACGTGCTGCTGCTGGATGAGCCGACCAACCATCTGGACCTCGATTCCATCGAGTGGCTAGAAGACCTACTGATCGACTTCAAGGGCAGCCTGATCACTATCACCCACGACCGCAGCTTCCTGAACCGCGTGGCAACCCGAATCGTCGAATTGGACCGCGGCAAGCTCAACTCCTACCCCGGCAACTTCGAGCAATATGTACTGCAGAAAGACGAACAGCTGGCACAGGAAGCCGTGATCTCCGCCAAGGCGGACAAGTTGTTGGCACAAGAAGAAATCTGGGTGCGCCAAGGCGTGGCCGCACGCCGCACCCGCAGCCAAAGCCGCGTGGTCCGCCTGGAAGCATTGCGCTCCAGCCGCGCCGCCCGCCGCGATGCCCAAGGCAGTGTGAACCTGGATGTGGCCTCCGGCCAGTCCAGCGGCAAGATCGTTGCTGAGCTCACCGATGTCAGCAAATCCTTTGGCGACAAGGTCATCGTCAAAGGCTTCAGCGATGTGATCCTCCGCGGCGACAAGGTCGGCTTTCTGGGTGCCAACGGAGCCGGCAAAAGCACCTTGCTCAAACTCATTCTGGGTGAAATCCAGCCCGACAGCGGCAAGATCCGCCAGGGAGCAAATCTGCAAGTGGCTTATTTCGACCAGATGCGCAATGCGCTGGACCTCGATGCCACGTTGGAAGACTTCATCAGCCCCGGCAGCGAATGGATCGAGATCGGCAACCAGCGCAAGCACGTGAAGAGCTATCTGAGCGACTTCCTGTTCTCCCCGGCGCGCGCCAACTCCCCGGTGCGCTCGCTGTCGGGCGGCGAACGGAACCGCTTGCTGCTGGCACGCCTGTTCGCACGTCCGGCAAATGTGCTGGTGCTCGACGAGCCGACCAACGACCTGGACATCGACACACTGGAACTGCTGGAAGACCTGCTGCAGAACTATGACGGCACCGTGTTCCTGGTTAGCCATGACCGTGCATTTCTGGACAACGTAGTGACCAGCATCATTGCCCACGAACCCGAGGAGCGGCCCGGCTTCTGGCGCGAATACGAAGGCAGCGTGCAGGACTGGTTGATCCAAAGCAAACGCGCCAAGCTGATCGCCGAAAACAACAAGAAAAACACGCCGCAGCGCACATCAGATATATCGGCTTCGCTATCAAATACAGAGCAAAAACCAGTTACTGCGGTTGCCGCGACTAAAGCCCGCAAGCTCAGCTTCAAGGAGCAGCGCGAGCTCGACGGCCTGCCGGAGCAGATTGCGGCGCTGGAGATGGAGCAATCCGGCATCACCGCCGAACTGGCCGATGGCAGCATCTATAGCAAGGACGCCGCCCGTGCTGCAACTCTGGTACAGCGCAATGCCGCGATCGACGAATTGCTGCTGGCCGCTCTGGAGCGTTGGGAAATGCTGAGCGCCTAAGCGCTATTATTTGTATAGCTTGTGGCGCTCACGGAATAAGCGCCAGATGCCGATTTTCCTCATGAGATTGGCATCAAATCCGGTTGTGTAACCGATCGCCGCTAGCCCCAAGCTTGGCCAGCAAGGCAGGAGCAATCTTGTCGAGCGGCAACACCTCATCGGCGGCGCCATGGGCAATGGCTTCGCGCGGCATGCCGAACACGACACAGCTGGCTTCGTCCTGCACGTAGTTGTAGCTGCCTTTGTCGCGCATTTCGCGCATGGCGCGCGCCCCGTCGTTGCCCATGCCGGTGAGCATGATGCCGTAGGCATTGCGACCGACCATCTCGGCACAGGACAAGAAAAGCACCTCGACAGAGGGACGATGGCGGTTGACGGGTTCGGCATCCTCCACCACGGCCACGTAGTTGGCACCGCTGCGATTGATGCGAAACTGCTTGCCGCCCGGCGCGATATACGCATGGCCGGGCAGGATGCGCTCACCATGAACCGCTTCTTTGACGGTGATCTGGCACAGGCTGTTCAAGCGGGCAGCGAAGCTAGTGGTGAAGCCCGGCGGCATATGTTGGGTGATGACAATGGCCGGAGAGTCGGCCGGCATGTGGACCAGAATCTCCTTTATGGCTTCGGTGCCCCCCGTGGAGGCGCCGATGCAAATCATCTTCTCAGTGGACAAGCGGCCGATCAACGAATTGGTAGGCCGAGCAGCCGATGCCGCAGCGGGTACGGCGGTAGAGCCGGGAGGGGTGAGCACGGGCAACAACGGACGGCGGAACTTGGCCACCGCAGCGACGCGCACTTTGTCCACGATTTCTGAGGCCAGCTCCTTCAAGCCGCTGGCCAGGCCAATACGTGGCTTGGCAACAAAGTCCACCGCTCCCAGCTCCAGCGCACGCATGGTGACTTCAGCGCCTTGGGCCGTCATGGTGGAAATCATCACCACCGGCATGGGCCGCAGGCGCATCAAGCGGCCCAGAAAGTCGATGCCGTCCATGCGCGGCATTTCCACGTCGAGCGTGATCACATCGGGATCTAAGTCGCGGATCATTTCGCGCGCGATCAGCGGGTCGTTGGCCGCACCGATGCACTCCATATCAGGCTGCCGGTTAATGATTTCGGTCAGCAGACTGCGCACCAAGGCCGAGTCGTCCACCACCAACACACGGATCTTCTTCATCACTCTACCTGGCTAAAACAAATCGACAGAACCACCGGACGTTGACTGCACCACCGTGGCCACGTTGCCACGCCGCTCGTTGACTGCCTGGTCCGGATGGGCATGGGCCAGTCGCTTGACCATGGCCTTGCCGGTTACCGGAAAAAAACACACCTTGCGCGGATAAATGTCCAACACGTCTTGCGACAACAACGGAATCCGCTCCGTGTGCAAATAATCAATCACGAACTGGGTGTTGCGCTCGCCGACATTCATCGTGGTGAAATTGGACATCACCTGGCCACCGCCAAAAATCTTGGCCTGCATGGTTTCACGGCGGGCGCCGCTCTTGAGCATTTCGTTGATCAACAACTCCATGGCGTAGGAGCCGTAGCGCCCGGCCCCGATACCGTCCTCGCCATCGGGCAGCATGAAGTGGTTCATCCCCCCCACCTGCGCCCGGGTGTCCCACAGGCAAGCCGCGATGCACGAACCCAGTACGGTCATGATGACCAGGTTTTCGTCCGACACAAAGTACTCTCCGGGCAAGACTTTGACGGCATTGAACTGGAAATGGTGGTCGGCATAGAAAAACGACGCCTCCCCGGGCTTGCGCGGACGGGACTTGAGTTGCTCTATCGTGCTGTTGCGCTCGCTCTGGGGGCGGCCCACAGGTGTACTGCCAACCCGCAGGGCGCGCCGGCGGTCGGCATCAGGGCCAATGGGGAACTCGCCCGCAGCCATGCGCTGGGCAAGCGTGGGACCGGAGGTTCTAGGAATGTCCATAGTCTTTATTCGTCCAACGCAGCTGCGTGGCCCGCACATGGAAAGCCAGACCAGCGGGGGCGGTTGTTAGCAACGCTCATAGCTGGTCTTTCCCCGCAAAGTAAACAGATCGCGCGACTCGCTGAAGTTTTCAGCATGGCCTACAAACAACATCGCCCCGGGCTTCATCACGCGGTGGATGCGCTCCAGCACTGCCCGCTGGGTGGGCCCGTCAAAGTAAATCATGACGTTGCGGCAAAACACCACATCGAAAGGCTCTCGGAATGGCCAGTCATCGCGGATCAGGTTGACGCTGATGAAGTCGATCATGCGGCGCAGCTCGGGCTTGATGCGCACCAAGCCTGAGTTATCTCCCTTACCTCGCAACAGAAATTTCTGCATGCGCCCCTGGTCCAACCCCTTGAGGTTCTCCAGCCGGTAAATACCTTGCGCCGCCGAAGCCAATACCTTGGAATCAATGTCGCTAGCCACCAATTTGAAACTGGCGTTCGCGCCCAAGGACTCCAGCGCTGTCATGGCAATCGAATACGGCTCCTCTCCCGTCGACGAGGCGCTGCACCAGACATTCCACGGCGCCCCCGCAGGCTTGGACTTGAACAATGTGGCCAGTATTTCAAAATGGTGCTGTTCGCGGAAAAAGGCCGTGAGGTTTGTCGTCAAGGCATTCACAAACTCTTGCCACTCAGGACCATCCGTTTGTTCCAGCCACCCCAGGTAATCCCGAAAGCTGCTGTGTCCGGTATCGCGCAGGCGGCGCGACAGGCGGCTGTAAACCATGGCGTGCTTGCCATCATGCAGCTTGATACCAGCATGCTTGTAGATCAGCGACTGGACGCGGGCGAAATCGGCGTCCGTCCAAACGAATTCACGCCCCTCCAGAATGGGGCCATTGCCGGCCGCGGCACGGGAGTGGCTAGGCAACATAGGCTAGACAGCTCAGTCGGCCGACAAGCCCATCTCTGGCCCGGACATGAGGCGCTCAATGTCCAGCAGGATCAGCATGCGGTCGCTGACCGAACCTAGGCCCAGGATGCAGCCGTTGTCAATGATGCTCTCGATATCGGGTGCGGTTTTGATGCTGTCTGCCGCGAGTTCCAGCACGTCACTGACCGAATCCACCACGATGCCGACGATGCGGCTGCGCAAATTCAGAATGATGACGACGGTGAAGCTGTTGTACTCGGCCTCGGAGCAGTTGAACTTCAGTCGCATATCCACGATAGGCACGATGGTGCCGCGCAGATTGACCACCCCTTTGATGAAGGTGGGTGCGTTGGCGATCCGTGTGGGCGGCTCGTAGCCCCGAATTTCCTGCACCTTCAGAATATCGATGCCGTACTCTTCCTGGCTGAGCCGGAAGGTCAAATACTCGCGCGCTGCGGTGGTCAAATCACCAACCCGTTCCATTGCACCCATGTCACTCTCCTTCAACATCTACTCGTTTGTACTGCTTGCGCTGGCGCTCAATGGCGGGACCGGCGCACCAAGGCACCGATGTCCAGAATCAATGCAACCTTGCCGTCGCCCATGATGGTGGCGCCCGACACATTCGACACCTTGCGGTAATTGGATTCCAGATTCTTCACCACCACCTGGTGCTGGCCCAGCAGTTCGTTGACCAGCAAGGCCACCCGGCTGCCCTCCGACTCCACAACCACCATGATGTTGTTGGTCTTCTCAGCATCTGCGATAGGAACCTGGAAGATGCGTTCCAGAGCGATTACCGGCATGTATTCTTCACGTACCTTGACCAGCTGCGAGCCTTGGGCAACGGTACTTACCGCCTCGTCATTGACCTGGAACGACTCGACCACGGAAGACAGCGGCAGGATGTAGACCTCGTCACCCACGCTGACCGACATACCATCCATGATGGCCAAGGTCAGGGGTAAACGAACCGACACCTTCATGCCGAAGCCTTCGCTGGAATCAATATCCACCGTGCCATTCAGCGAGGCAATATTGCGCTTCACCACATCCATGCCTACGCCACGGCCCGACACATCGGTAACGGTTTCCGCAGTGGAAAAGCCGGGTGCGAAGATCAGCTGCCAGACCTCAGCATCGGTCATGCTGTCGCTGACGTCCAATCCGCGTTCACGGGCCTTACGCAGGATTTTTTCACGCGACATACCTTTCCCGTCGTCGCGCACCTCGATCACGATGGAGCCGCCCTGGTGGGCCGCAGACAAGGTGATGGTGCCATTCTCCGACTTGCCGGCAGCACGCCGCTCTTCGGGCATTTCAATACCGTGGTCGCAGCTATTGCGCACCAAGTGGGTGAGAGGATCGGTAATTTTCTCGACCAGGCCTTTATCCAATTCGGTGGCTTCTCCTTGGGTCACAAAGTCCACCTTCTTACCCAGGCGATTGGCCAGATCACGCAACATGCGCGGGAAGCGGCTGAACACGATGGACATGGGGATCATGCGGATCGACATCACCGACTCTTGCAGGTCGCGGGTGTTGCGGTCGAGATCGGCCAAACCGGCAAACAACTGCTGGTGCATCGCCGGATCCAGCCCCTGGCTGTTTTGGGCCAACATCGCTTGCGTGATAACCAATTCGCCCACCAGGTTAATCAACTGATCAACCTTTTTGATGTCGACCCGGATCGTGGTGGCTTCCAGCGGGGTTTGTGCAGCCGCTTTAGGCTCGGCTTTGACGGCTTTGGCGGCAGCATCTGCCGCAGGCACCACAATCAGAGACTCGGATGGATGGCCGGGCGCGCCAGCGAAGAATCCATACTCCTCTTCGCCCGCCGAAGAAGCTACAGCAGCCAGCTCTGGCTCTGGCGCAACAACAGTCACGGTATCAGGAGTAACCATCTCATCATCGCGGTCGGAAATTTTCACAATCTCTTTGGCGACGTGAAAAACAAAAAGGTCTAGCAAATCCTCATCCGAGGAAGTTGTCTCCACCGCAAAAATACGGGTATCCGGGCGGTCGCTAGGCAGGCTGGACATACTACCCAAGCCTGGAATGTCCCGGAACAGCTCTTGGACCGCATCTGCCTGGTCAGGCCGCTCCAGCGGCCCAATGTGGATCACCAGAGAGCGTGGACCGCCAGCTTTTTTGCTTACGGCCACCGGCGCTGGTGCCGGAGGTGCTACCACGACCGGCGCTGCGACTGGAATCTCGCCAGCAGCCAACACACTGATACGCTTTACCAAGGCCGAGGTGGACACCGCAACCCCTTCGCCACCAGCCTGGTGGCGAGCGAGCAAACTGCGAGAAGCATCGGCCGACTCCAGTAAGGCATCGACCATGGGAGAAATCAACTTGAGTTCATGGCGGCGCAAGCGATCTAGCAGCGACTCCATCTGGTGGGTCAACTCGGCCACATCCGAGAAACCAAAAGTGGCAGCTCCGCCCTTGATGGAATGGGCGCAACGGAAAATACCGTTCAACTCTTCGTCATCTGTATTCGCAAGGTCCAGATCCAGCAACATCTGCTCCATCTGGTCCAGGTTCTCCCCGGCCTCTTCAAAGAATATTTGGTAAAACTGGGTCAGGTCAAAATCAGCGCCTGAACTCTCTTGGTGCATTTCAGCCATAGGGACTCCTGTGTTGCCTCTATTCGAGCGCGTCGAATTTAGCGAATAACTTTCTGGATCACTTCAATCAACCGTGCCGGATCAAACGGCTTAACCAGCCAGCCCGTGGCACCTGCGCTCCGCCCCGCCTGCTTCATCTGGTCACTGGATTCCGTGGTCAAGATGAGGATGGGGATGGTCTTGAACTTTGGATGCTCCCGCAACAGGCGCGTCAAACCAATGCCATCCAACCTAGGCATGTTTTGATCAGCAAGGACCAAATCGATAGAGTGCGACTGCGCTTTCTCAAAAGCATCCTGCCCATCCACCGCTTCAATCACTTGGTAACCCGCTCCGGTCAACGTGAATGACACCATCTTTCGCATTGAGGGTGAATCGTCAACGGCAAGAATCGAATGCATGAAAAGCTCCAGCTAAAGAAGAGTGTGCTTGAAAATTTCGAATGATAGGCGTGTCAAAACAGCTCAATGGAACCTGCGTCCATTTCGCTTTGGGTCACAGGATTAGGACGGTCGGGAACCATCGCCCCAAAGGGCGCAGCCTCTTCACCATCTTCTTGTCCCATGCTTTCTGATGCCAAGCGGAACGCACAGCCTTGCAGCATAAGCGTTGTGTGCACGATTAATTGCGAGGCCATATCTTGAAACTGCAGCTCTGTAACTGCTGCGCGCAGGTTGCTGCGCACGTCGTCCACGGCGGGCACATCGGGTAAAGCCACAGCATCCAGGCCTTGGTTCACGCTGTTAAAGCGCGCCATTAGGTTGTCCATGGTGTGGCTCAGCAAACTTTCGAGTCGACTCAGGTCGTGCATCACCACCATCAGGGAGTCCTGTACTTCGGCGATCAACATCACCGGTAACTGGACGACAGGTCCCGTAGACATGGAAGGCTCTGTTTGCATGTATTCTCCGTCGCTGCAGGAAAGCCCTAGACAAATTGCCTCGTTGAAGCCGGATGTTAATTCTATTTCACATTCTGTTACGAACAATCTGCAAATTGATTCGCAAGGCCCCAGCATATAACAGTCACCAGCTTAGCGGTATCTGATTTTTATGTGGTTCATTTTTCCATGGATTTGAGGTTGGCATGACACCCTGGCTTGAGGCTCAATCTATCCGCATACTGCACTTAGAGGATTCCGTCATCGACCACCGAATTGTGGTGCATGCCTTGAAGAAACAGGGGCTTGCCTGCACGGTCCACCGGGTTGAGACACTGCCCGCCTTCGAACAGCTGACACGCAGCACACATTTCAACCTCATCTTGGCCGACTACCGTCTGCCGGGCTTCACGGCTATTGATGCCTGGAATGCACTCCAACAGCAAGAACAGCAGCCACCGTTTGTGTTGCTGTCAGGCGCCATTGGTGAGGCAGCGGCGGTGGATGCGATTCGACTGGGGTTTAGCGACTACCTGCTCAAGGATGACATCAATAAGCTGGCGCACGTCATCGCCCGGGCCATCGAAGTAAGAGAGATCCGCCAAGCCAAAGAGCGCGCAGACAAAGACCTGGCCGCCTCCGAACGCCGTTTGGCAGAGCTTGCAGAACACCTGCAAAGCTCCATAGAACAAGAAAGGGCAGCAATTGCCCGGGAAGTGCATGACGATATTGGGGGCTCATTGGCCGCAGTCAAACTCGATCTGGCCTGGCTGGCACGGCACCACAAAGACGCCCCCACCGCCGCACATATAGGATCGGCCTTGGAAATGCTGCAGCATGCGCTGGGCGCCAGCCAGCGCATCATGATGGATTTACGCCCGCCCATCCTGGACCAAGGCCTCAGCGCCGCGGTACAGTGGCTGGCACAAAGCTTTCAGAAGCGCACCGGAATCAGCACCACGTTTCATGCGACCCATGAAAAGATCATCGCAAACAAAGCAATTCAGTTGGTGGCCTACCGCACAGCACAAGAGGCTTTAACAAACATATCGAAGCACGCTGACTGCAGCGCCGTCAGCATCGAACTGACCGACGGAGAAGGCGTTTTGACCCTCGAAGTTACCGACAATGGCCGCGGTGTGCAAAAAAACGAACTCGACAAACCGAAGGCTTTTGGCCTGCGAGGCCTGCACGAAAGAGCCAAGACCGTCCAGGGCTGGCTGGACATCAGCAATCGGGGTGGCGTCGGCACATCCATTATTCTGTCTGTGCCGCTGCCCTCAGAAAAAACAGACCCAGCCAACGGGAATGCCCCATGATCCAAGTAGTTTTATGCGATGACCATGCCATGGTCCGCCGCGGTATCCGAGACACCTTGTCCGAGGCAGTAGATATTCAGGTCACCGGGGAAGCATCGGGCTACGCAGAAGTCCGGGAGTTGCTTCGTACCGTAGCGTGCGATGTACTGGTCTTGGATTTGAGTATGCCAGGTCGGGGCGGCATGGAAGTGCTCGCAAGCCTGCGGGAAGCAGACTCGCCCATCAAGGTACTGATTGTGTCGATGTTCCCAGAGGACCAATATGCGATTCGATGCCTGAGGGCGGGTGCACAAGGTTATTTGAACAAAGCCGGCGACCCCGAGGAGCTGGTGCTGGCAGTGCGCACCGTGATGCAAGGACGCAAGTATGTAACGCCCGAAGTCGCGCAAATGCTGGTGGAAAGCTTGTCGAAACCAGTGCTTGAAGTACCGCATGCATCTCTGTCGGAGCGGGAAATGCAGACGCTGTTGAAAATTGCCTCCGGAAAACGCCTGTCTGACATCGCAGAAGAATTGCTGCTGAGCCCGAAAACAGTCAGCGTATACCGCACGCGGGTACTGGAAAAACTGAAATTAACGAACAATGCGGAGCTGACGGTGTACGCTATTCGGAACAATCTGGTCTGAGCAACATGACCGATAGAGACTGCCCTAACGCCGGGCGGAGAACAGGTCGATAGCACGCTCCATCAAAGCCATCGTCGGCTGGTCCAACATGGGCAGGGTAACGGTAACCCCCACAAGGCCCATGGTCAACGTTACAGGAAAGCCAATCGCGTAAATATTCATCTGCGGCGCGACCCGGGAGATCACCCCCATCGTCAAGTTGACGAACAACAGCATGCCCACCATCGGCAGAGCCATCCACAGAGCACTGGCAAACAGATCTGCCCCCAAGGTGTACATCTTGATGTGCTGCAAGGTAACCAGAAAGTTACCATCAACTGGAAAGCTGTCAAAACTCTTGATGACGGCCATCAGCACCATCAGGTGCCCGTTCATGACCACAAACAGCAGTATCGACATGTGGCCCAAAAAACGGGATACCGCGCTCACCTGGGCATTGCTGGCGGGATCAAAAAAGGAGGCGAAGTTAAGCCCCATCTGCAAGCCAACCAATTCGCCCGCCAGTTCCACGGAAGCGAATACAAGGCGTACTGCGAAGCCGATCGCCAAACCGACACCAACCTGCTGAACCACCGCCGCCAAGGCCTGGGGGCTGTTCAGGCTGATCATGGGCTGATCGGCCAGAGTTGCTTGTGCGGCCAAAGCGACAAAAAAAGCCAATGCCACTTTGGCACGCTGCGGTATGGCTTTCAATGAGAATACGGGCGCCACACTGAACATCGCCAGAACGCGCAAGAATGGCCAGACGATGGGGGATAGCCACCCCGCCAACTGCGCTTCGGTAAAAGTAATCACCGGTAGGCCTTGCGCTACAACACCAAGGTAGGAATGGATTCGATGGTGCGACGGATGTAGTCCACCAAGGTACTGAGCATCCACGGGCCGGCGATAGCAAAAACCAATACGGCGGCAATCAGCTTGGGCACAAAGGACAGCGTGGCTTCATGAATTTGCGTGATGGCTTGGAAGATGCTAACGACCAGCCCCACCACCAGCACAGTCACCAAAATCGGGGCCGACACCATCAGCAGCAACCACATGGCTTCCTGCCCTGTGGTGAGAACCATTTGCGAGTTCATACGATCTACTTATTGCTACTGGACAAAGCTGGCAGCCAAGGAGCCGATCAACAAATTCCATCCATCCGCCAGCACAAACAGCATCAGCTTGAAAGGTAAAGCAACCAAAACCGGAGACAGCATCATCATGCCCAATGACATCAGCACACTGGCGACAACAATATCAATCACAAGGAATGGGATGAAGATCATGAAGCCGATCTGGAAAGCCGATTTCAGCTCGCTGGTCACAAACGAAGGCACGAGCACCCGCAAGGGCGCCGTTTCAGCCGTGACGCCTGCATCGAGTTTGGCCAACTTGGCAAACAAGGCGAAGTCCGACTGGCGGGTCTGCTTAAGCATGAACTGGCGCACAGGCGCCTCGCCTTTCTCCAGCGCCTGCTCGAACGACAAGGCATTGGTCGTGTAGGGGACGTAAGCATCGGTGTACACGCGGTCCAGCGTTGGCCCCATTACAAAAAAAGTGAGGAACAACGACAAGCCGATCACGATTTGATTAGGAGGCGCAGACTGGGTTCCCAGAGCTTGGCGAAGCAACGACAGCACGATCACGATGCGGGTAAAGCCCGTCATCATCAGTAACACCGCCGGCAGGAACGAGAGCGCGGTAAAGAACAGCAGCGTCTGAATGGGCACGGAATAGCTGACCCCTTGACCCGGGGCGCCAATCAACAGCGGCAAAGTGCCGGCAGCCTGGGCAAATACAGGAGCATGAATAAGACCCGCCAATGCAAGCCCCCAGGTACGCACGCGCAACTTAAACATTCGCCGTCCCACTCTGCACAGCAGATGCCACGGCAGCATAAGTCACAGCTTGCCCCCCCACAGGAGCGGTATGCAGGCAGGTGATAGCTTGCCCGGTAACCCCCAGCACCAGCCAAGCCCTAGCACCCTCAGGCCCCACCTCGACCGTCACCACCCGTTGTTGCGGACCCACCGCTAAAACAGACACCAGGCGCGAAGCATTTAATGTTGCATTTGCACCGCCCAGGGCACGCCGCTGTATCCATTTAACTGCGAAAGGAAGCATCGCCAAAACAATGACGAACAACACCACCGCGAGCAACGTCTGGCTCATCATGCGCTATCAGCCTTTGCTCAAGCGCTTCAAGCGCTCGGAAGGCGTGACCACGTCGGTCAAACGGATGCCGAACTTGTCATTCACCACGACGACTTCCCCCTGGGCAATCAGATATCCATTGATCAAAACGTCCATGGGTTCACCCGCCAGCGCATCCAGCTCAACCACCGAACCTTGCGCCAGTTGCAAGATGTACTTGATAGGAACCTTCGTACGACCCAACTCCACCGACAAAGTTACAGGAATATCCAAGACCATATTGATGTCTTGGGAGGTTCCATCTTTAGCCTGCACGTTTCCGCCAAACAGAGGACCGCCCTGCCCGATATCGTCCACCTTGGCATCGGAAACCTTTTGCTCCTCCAAGGCCTCGGCCCAGGCAGCCATCGGATCTTCAGCTTCGTCGTTCTTGTTATCCGTTGCCATTTAAATCTCCTGCGGAATTGCTTTCACTGCCACGCAAACACTCTTCAATACGAATCGCATACTTTGAATTGTGCGTTCCGTACTGACACTCAAATATCGGAACGCCGCCGATAGAAGCCCGAATCCGAGGCTCCCGCTCCAGCTCGATGAAATCGCCTGGCTTCATGCTCAAGAGCTGCTCTACCGTGGCTTCCGCCTGGGCCAACTCCGCTACCAACGTAACTTCAGCCGACTGTATCTCCCGGCTCAGCAAGGTGATCCAGCGCCGGTCCACCTCCACGGAATCACCCTGAGTGGACGAATACAACACGTCCCGAATGGGCTCCAGTGTCGAATACGGCATGCAAATATGGATTGCGCCGGCAATATCACCAATTTCGAGCTGGAACACAGTCGAAACTACGATTTCGCTCGGCGTTGCAATATTGGCAAACTGGGGCTGCATCTCCGAGCGCTGGTAGTCAAGCTCCAAGGGGTAGATGCCATGCCAGGCTTTTTTGTACTCTGCACAGACGACATCCACCAGGCGATTGATCACCCGCTGCTCTGTCATGGAAAACTCTCGCCCTTCGATGCGGGTTTGGAACTTTCCGACACCGCCATACAAGGTATCGATCACCCCAAACACCAAAGAGGGCTCACAAACGATCAAACCGCTGCCACGCAAGGGGCGGATCGCCATGATGTTGAAATTCGTGGGAACCGCGAGCTCCCGCAAGAACGCGCTGTAGCGCTGTACCGAAACCGTCCCAACGGAGATTTCAGGGCTTCTGCGAATGAAGTTAAACAGACCAATGCGGAAATTACGTGCAAACCGCTCGTTGACGACCTCCATGGTCGGCATGCGGCCCCGGACAATACGCTCCTGGCTGGAGATATCGTAGTTGCGGATTTCACCCGCCTCAAAAACCTCCTCTGCCGCCTTTTGGCTTTCGCCAGTGACCCCCTCCAAAAGGGCATCAACTTCTTCTTGCGATAAGAATGATTCACTCATGAAGCGACTCCATGGTGGCCCATCATTGGATGATGAAACTGGAGAACAGAATGCTCAGCACCGGATTGGCGGCTGCAGCGGATTTCTTCTTAGCCGCGCTCTTCTTCTTGGGTGGGGCATCTGCGGCAGGCTCTTCCTCGTGCCCTTCCACCTCGTAACCCAGAGGCGTCGACACCTCGCGCAAAATATCGCGCGCCAGCTTCTCTTTGCCTTCTTTGGTCAGTAGTTCATCCGACGTGTGCTGCGAAATCAATAGCAAAACACCACTACGAATGGTCGGCAAATTCGCCTTCACAGCATCTGAAGTCTTCTGGTCCACCACGCCAATGGTGATACCAATCTGCACAAACTTCTCCCCTCCAGGATCGGCCAAGTTCACGACCATATTGTCCATGGGAAGAAATACGGGAGGCACCATATGCTTGGCATCGGCATGGGCTGCAGGAGCGGCATCCTCTCCATCCTCCGAGGCTGGAGCACGCAAAAAGACAAACCACCCACCACCAGCGAGTACCAATAACAAAATGACCGCCACAATAATGACGATCATTTTTTTCCCCTTGGCCTTAGGGGGCGCGGACGCTTCAGCGGCAGCAGGTGCAGACACAATAATTCCTTCCGGGGTAGGGCTTTTTACGGCCCGCATTCGCCATCAACTCAACAAGTATGGATGCATTATTTATCCAAACCAGTTTAGCGGCAGCTAGATAAGCGGCACGAAACCGCCGCATTCACACCACTCAGAAAAAAAGAGCACGGACTACTGGCACACCCAGCTATACAAACAAATCAACGGCACGCCCAGAAGTGCGCGCAGGTACCACCGCCCGAACCGCCAGTTCCTCCGACACATTGCGGGCAGCATTCTGCCTATCCTCGGAAGGCGCACGACGCTCACGGGCCCCGGCACCACCAGCCCCCGAGGAGCCCACAGAAAGACCGGAAAGCACCATGCCCTCTTGCTGCAGCAAATCCTTGAGATGGGCCGCAGCTCCGGTCAATAGCTCCCGAGTTTCCAACTGGTCCGTGCGAAACTCAACATGGGCCTCATTGCCAGACAGGGAAATGCTGACCTGCACAGGCTCCGCACCAGCGCCATCGAACGTCAATTCCGCATTCTGGATGCCCTGGGATATCCAATAATTGACCTGATCCGCAATGGCTGCTTCAGGAGCTATCTGGGAGGCTTCCACCGCCACGGCCGTGCTGTCGAATTGCACCGTGGGGGTAAATTGATGCTGTCCTATGCCGCCTTCATGACCCCGCTCCCCTTTTACCGCCGAAACATCCTTGGTTTCCAGGGCGGTAGCCTTCTGTGCGCCGGCGGCATCTGATGCCAACTGGGTTGCCGAAGGCTCCTTCACCGGCATCACCCACATACCGCCCTCCGCCAAGCTAGCCATGCGATCCGCACGGACATCCGCGACCGCGGTACCCAGCACGGGTTTAGCAGCCCCCTTTTTACCTGCCTCCGCCAGGCTGGCCGTTGCCTGCCCGGCATCTGTCGCCGCTGTACTGCCGGCGGCCAAGCGACTTTGAATCTGCTCAAAAACCGAGGCGTAGTTCGCCAAATTGGCAGACTGGGCTCGGCTATCCGGCGCCGTCAATTGCGGACCGCCCTTACCCGTATCTGCCACACCCGAGGCGACCGCATCAAGCTCACTAACCAGATTTGAAGTCTCCGACTGACTCGCCCCAGCTTGCGGCACTGTTGTCGGCATCACCACCGGCACGGCTGGAACAAGCCAGGTAGCGTCAGGCACCACTGCATCCTTCGTCGGTTTGCTGGTGCCCGCCGCCTTCCTGCGTGCCAATCCTTTGGCCTCGGAATCCTCGTCCGATGAAGCCTCTCCAACTTTTTCCGAAGAAGCTTCCGGCTCTTTATCCAGCCCATTGAGCAGGCTGGAAAACGCATCCGGCTCCTTGTCGCCGTTTGCGCCATCTGCTTTGGACCTGGCAACGCCTTGCTGGACCTCACTAGCCTTTGGCACCAGCGCAAGTGGAACACTTTCGATACTCATGACAATCCCTCACCAAATTGCTGGTCTATTGACTTTCCAAACCGTAACGCCGCAAACTCATCAATTTGCTTTTGTTCACGGCGACTCTGCAGGCGGTCCGCATCCAGCTGCTTGTTTCGGCATACTTGCTTCAATGTGGCGACCCGTATCTCTGCATCCGCCAATTGCTTTTTTGCAACGTCAACCCATCGGGCCTGGTCGGCCAAAATACCCTGCTGCATATGGATCGCCTGCGCCAAACGCTCCATAAACTGGTAGTGGTGGCGCATCATTTCGGGCAATGCACAGTTCTGTGCCTGCGCCATCCAGCGATCCTCGGTTTCGGTGGCGTAAGTTTCCAGCTGCTCCAACTGGTTCTTCGCACCCAGGTACTTCTGCTGCGCCTGCCCTAATGCACGGCTTGCCTCATCGCGCTTGAGATGCGCCACATCAATCGCCACCGCCAGTGTTTTCAGAAGCGTCATAGTGGCCCCAATTTACGCTTTTGTGCGCTCATCGGCTACCTGGGGCTTTGGTGATGCTCCGCTCCATATCGGTCAAACTCTGCTGCAGAGAGGCGGATACATACATACCCTGCTGCAGAAAATCAGTCATACCACCATTCAGACGAATGGCTTCGTCCAGCCCAGGGTCCGAGCCGCTCGCGTAAGCCCCGATTTGCACCAGATCCCGGCCCTTCTGGTAGCGCGAATTGATCACCCGGAACTTTCGGGCAATCTCGAAATGCGCCGGCGACACTACGTTGTGCATCACCCGCGATGCCGATTGCTCTATGTCGATTGCCGGGAAATGCCCGGCCTCGGCCAGGGAGCGCGACAACACAATATGTCCGTCCAGAATCGCCCGGGCCGCATCGGCAATCGGGTCTTGCTGGTCATCCCCCTCCGACAGCACGGTATAGAAGGCAGTGATTGATCCCACACCGTTCAACCCATTGCCACTGCGCTCCACCAACTGTGGCAACTTAGCGAAGCACGAAGGTGGATAGCCCTTGGTAGCCGGAGGTTCGCCAATCGCCAAAGCAATTTCACGCTGCGCCATGGCAAACCGGGTCAACGAATCCATCAGCAACAAAACATGCTGGCCCTTGTCCCGGAAATACTCAGCTACAGCCGTCGCATAAGCCGCCCCCTGTAAACGCAGCAAAGGTGGCGCATCGGCCGGCGCAGCCACGACCACGGAACGGGCGCGCCCATCCACGCCCAAAATATCTTCTACAAACTCTTTGACTTCCCGGCCCCGCTCGCCAATTAGGCCGACCACAATCACGTCCGCCTTGGTATAGCGGGCCATCATGCCCAGCAAGACGCTCTTTCCCACCCCAGAGCCGGCAAACAAACCAATCCGCTGTCCCCGGCCTACAGTCAACATGGCATTGATCGCACGCACCCCGGTATCCAGCGGCTCACGCACCGGGTCACGGTCCATGGCATTGATCGGCTGGCGATCCAAAGGCACGGCGATCACATCTTGTATCGGACCACCGTGGTCCAAAGGTAGGCCTTGGGCGTCTACCACACGCCCCAGCAAACCGTCTCCCAGTGGCAAACGCAGTACACCTGCCGTCGCGACTCTTTCGCGCTGCGTATCCCCCAACCGGGGTACCGCGATGTACGGCGCTGCAGGCACCACGCTGGCCCCACTGCGCAGGCCATGCACATCACCAGCGGGCATCAGGTAAGCACGGTCATTCGAAAAACCCACCACCTCAACCAATACGGAGGGGCCACCCTCCATGGAAACGTTGCATTGCGACCCCACTGGACTACGGATACCAACCGCCTCCAACACCAAGCCGGCCAAACGGGTCAACGTGCCTCGCACCTCCAAGGGGCTTCCACTGTCGACGCGCTGCTGCGCATCCGCCATAAAGCGTGACCACAGTGGCAGGCCTTCAGGCTCCATCGTCAACATCCGTCCAGGCCGATGTCATCCCCAAATTGGCGACCGCACGCTCCCAACGCTTAGACAAGGTCCCGTCGATGACCGTACCGCCAGACTCCACCAAACACCCCCCGCGCTCAACCGCCTCATCGGCCAGCCAAGTCAATGTCGGAGAAGGAAACGCTTCTTGCAATGGTTCGCGCAGCACCTCCAGGTCCAAGGGATGCAATTTGATGATTGCTCGCTTGCCGTCCATGACCAGCATACCGAGCGCCTCTCGAATCACCGGCTCCAAGGCGGACTCATCGATGGCAAGCTCACGCCGCACCACTTGGCGCGCCAAGCTGCATGCAAGCGCCAGTACCTGCTGCGCAATACCCTGTTCAGCCTGGGTCAACCGTTCCTGCATGCCAGACAATATTTGTGCCAGCGCGCGCGCCGTCTCCACGCCCTGCCCCTGTACGAACGCATCCAAACGCTGGTTTCCCTCGTTCATCGCCTCGGTATGGCCATGCGCATACCCGGCTGCATGGCCATCTTCCCAGGCCCGGTCCAGCCGAACCTGCTCGGGCTCTTCCGGCTCTGGTTCTGGCTCCGGAAGCTGGTCTACCACCAAGGCCGGAGGGCCTACGGAACCAAACTGCCACTCCGATACAACACCCAATTCTTCACTGCGAATGAAGCGGGAGTGGGTCCGGGCTTTAGACGAAGCTGTCATCGCCACCAGTTCCCAATACAACCTGTCCTTCGTCCACTAGGCGACGCACTATTTTGAGCACTTCCTTCTGCTGGGTCTCGACTTCTGACAAGCGCATCGGGCCACGGGATTCAAGATCTTCGCGCATCGTTTCTGCCGCGCGGGACGACATATTGGCCAAGATTTTCTCCTTCAACTCCGGGCCCGCACCCTTCAAGGCCACGATCAAGGTCTCCGATGCCACTTCTTTCAGCACCAATTGGATCGACTTGTTATCCAGCCTGATGACGTCGTCAAAGACAAACATCTTGTCGACAATCTTCTGCGCCAAGTCCGAGTCGAAGCCTTTGATCGACTCGATGACCGTGCCTTCGATATTGGCGCCCAACAAGTTGATGATTTCGGCCGCCGCCTTGACACCACCCAGGGAGGTCTTGCGGATCTTGTCGCCACCCGCCAGGACTTTGAACAAAACCTCATTCAAATCCTTCAACGCAGTAGGCTGAATACCCTCCAAGGTGGCCACCCGTAGCAGCACCTCGTTACGCTGACGTTCAGTCAATTGCTTCAGCACCGCCGCCGCCTGCTCGTAGTCCAGATGTACCAGGATAGCCGCAACGATTTGGGGGTGCTCATTGCGCAGCAGCTCGGCGACAGACAGCGGGTCCATCCACTTCAGGCTTTCAATCCCCGATACATCACCGCCCAGCAAAATGCGGTCAATTAGCAGCGATGCCTTGTCATCCCCCAGCGCGCGCCGCAGCACCGCCTTGACATAGTCGGCGGTATCGGTGACCAGCAAGCTTTGGGCTGCGGCTGCGCTTGTGAACCGCACCAACACTTGGTCAACCTTGTCCCGCGTCACTACCTTGGTCTTGGCAATCGTTTCACCCAGCTTCTGCACCTCTTTCGGCGACAAATGCTTAAAAACCTCGGCCGCCTCTTCTTCGCCCAGAGACATCAGAAAAATAGCGGCGTCGGTGAGACCTTGTTCGTCCATGGTGCTCTTTCATGCGCCGGCCTTTCAGCCTGCGGACTCCCCGTTGATCCAGTTTTTCACGATATTGGCGACTGCCGTAGAGTTGGTTCGGGCCAGTTCTCTCGCATCCTCCAGCCGCAGCTGGTGCTCGGTGGGTGCCAGTACCTGCACACCATCTTCGTTAAATGTCGTTGGCCGCTGCGTATCGTTGGCAACCAAGGCATCCAATGGCCCGCCAAGAGATCCCATTGCAGGCGAGCCATCGGGCCCGAAGCCACCACCCAGGGGGCCGCCTGCCGGGGCTGCCTTGGGAGTCGCCATAGCCTTCAAACCAGGGCGCACCAAGCCCAGAATAACCAGGGCCGCAAGCAACAGGGTGCCCACAGGCCAAGCCAGGCTACGCGCTATCTCCAGCGTCTGCGGTTGCTTCCAGAGGGGAGTGTCGTCCACCACAGGGGCCTGCACCATAAACGGCGCATTCATCAAGTTCACAGAGTCACCACGGTCTTTGTTAAAGCCAATAGACTCCCGCACCAGAGCAGTCATCTGTTCGATTTGCTGCTCGCTAAGAGCCTTGGTTACGGGTTTACCCTTGTCATCCTCGGTGGTAGCGTGGTTCACCACCACGGCGGCGCTCAATCGCTTGATGGCACCGGAGCCACCCCGCACCACCCGCACCGTCTTGTCCACCTCGTAATTGGTAACAGACTCTCGCTTCATGGTGCCGCCATTGGCACCTGCCGCTGCATTGGCACCCCCGGCCGTCAAAGGCACGGCCGCCCCATTAATGGGTGCCGCTGCCGAGGCTGGCGGCTGGTTGGAGGTTGCACCGGGAACGCCGCTCGGCCCCGCGTTGGCCGCGTTGCCGCTGCTTTCCACTACCTGCTGGCTCCGCACCGCGCTTGCGTCATTGGCCAGATTGGGCTTGTGCATCTCGGCAGTCGACTCGGTCTGCGAAAAATCAACTTCCGCAGTCACTTGGGCCTTCACATTCTGCCGCCCCACAATGGGCTCCAGCATGTCCAGAATGCGGCGGCTGTATTGCTGTTCTATGCGCTGCACATACTGCAGTTGCTCTGCATCGGCGCCACCGGTAGTGCTATCGGGCGACTGAGACAGCAGCTTGCCTGTGTCATCCAACACACTCACGGCACTGGGCTGCATCTCTGGCACGCTCGACGCCACCAGATGCACGATGCCCGCCAACTGGGTACGGTCCAGCGACTGGCCGGGATGCAGGCTCACCAAAATGGATGCCGAAGGCTTTTGCTGCTCCCTGAAGAACCCATTCTGGTTGGGCAGCGCCAAGTGCACGCGGGCACTGGAAACCGAAGACAAAGCCTGTATAGAGCGGGTCAGCTCACCCTCGAGCCCGCGCTGAAACGCCAAGCGCTCCTGGAACTGAGTCATCCCGAAACGATTGGCTTCCATCAACTCGAATCCGGAAACCGAGCCCTTAGGCAAACCCAGCGACGCCAGACGCAACCGGGTGTCGTGCACCCGGTCGGTAGGCACAAGGATGGCACCACCACCCTCGGTGTACTTGTAGGGAACATTCATTTGCGACAGCTGCGCCACGATGGCCCCGCCGTCTTTGTCCGCCAGGTTGGTGTATAGCACCTTGTAGTCGGGTTGCCGCCCCAGTACGAGGGCCGCAATCACCACTACCACCAGCAAGGCAACACCCGCGCCCAAGCGCATGCGCTGCGGGCGGTCCAAATTGGCCAGCCTTTGCGTCAACGGTGAACTAACGGGTATTTCGGCGACTGCAGACATCATGCTTTCCGGATCGGTATGGCGCGAGCTTGCTCCACGGACAATGCAGATTATTCGGGCTGGCCGCCAATCCATCGACCCAATAAGCTGGGGATTTGGCAACCATTTCCCCGCAATGCTACAGCGTCGGTGTCGCTACGATCCAGGCATTGCATCCATCACCAGGAGGAACCACCATGGATCTCCGCTTGTCACCCATTTCTCCCAGCCTGCCCAGCCGCACAGGGGCCACTTCGCGCATCGGCCCTGCAGCCACGCCAGACACCAAAAGTGCAGGCTTTGCAGGCGCGCTGAAAGGCGCACTCACCGAGGTCAGCGCGGCGCAGAACAACGCCACCCAGCTGCAAAAAGAAGTGCAGATGGAAAACCCGAACGTCAGCTTGGAAGAGACCATGGTGGCAATCCAGAAAGCGCAAATCGGCTTCCAGGCCACGTTGCATGTGCGCAACCGCATGGTGCAGGCGTACAGCGACATCATGAACATGCAGGTGTAATAGAACAGCAGCTTCATCCGTCTTTGCGAGTCACATAAAAAAAGCCCCATAAAGGGGCTTTTTAATTGGCGAAATGCCTCTGGCGCTTACTGCATAAGCGCCACAAGCTATCATTTTTCAATGTAGCAACTGCGGTTTGCGCTCCAGAATCTGCTCAAACTGCTGGATCCACGGCTCGGTCAAACAACGGATTTGCGCGTCATTGCGCAAAATGCGTTGCATGATGCGGGCCTTTTCTGTTTTGTGCTCGGGGGTCAGCTGCTCCGCCAAAGACTGGTGGCGCAGTTGCTCGATCAACACCGCACAAGCCCCCTCATAGCGCACGACTTCATCCCAGTTCTCATGCTGGGCAGCCTGCAGCATCTTGTGGCTGCTGTCTTCAATGGCTTTGTAGTAGTCAATCAGAATTTGCGACATAGTCTGGGTCCGGCACGATAGGTAAATTTAGATTTTTGCGACAGGAGACACAGCGATGCTTTTCCAGGCATCAAACACAGGGGCAATCAATTGCACGACCTCGTCAACCAAAGCCGCGTCATTTTTGAGATTGGCTGTTGTCAGCTGCAAGATGCTGTAGTTGTATACACCGCGCAGGTTGAGCGCTAGATCGCCACCAGACTCGATATCCAGTGACAACTTCAGGCCCTCATCCAGAATGCGCACCGCCTTGGACAACGCATTGCCCTTGCCTTCCAGGTCGCCTCGGTCAATACAACCGCGGGCGGCATACAGGGATTGCATCAAGGCTTCAAACAGCAAGCAAACCACTTGGTGCGGACTGGCTCCCTCTACACTGGTTTGAGCGCCAACTCGCTTGTAAGCAGATGCGGCTCGGGCGCTAACTGGAGTAAACATGGTCGTGGATTCCATTGGACTTGATACTTTAGTTATCGGCATGGCCCATAGAAACTCAAATCAAAAATTGGCATTTGGAAAAATTCAGATCCCTGGGTACACAACAGCGAGCAGCACTCCTATTTACTGCTGCTATTCCAGACCTCTACCTGCTGCGTGATGTAGGTACTGAGCGCACTCAAGGTGGCCATCTTGGTGTCCAGCGCGGTATAGGTGGCACGCAAGCGCTTCTCCACCGCCGCAGCACGTGCAGTCACCTTGTCTTGCTCGGCTGTATTGCGCTTGGTCTCAGCGGCCAGCGCATCGGCCTTGTTGTTCATCGCACCACTAAAGGACAGCAAATCCGTCGTAAAGGTTTTCACCTTGCGCGCCAAGCCATTGCTGGCGGGGTCGTTGTTGTTCTGGGCAAAAAAGGTTTTTACATTCCCCGGGGTATCCAGCGCCGTACTCAGCTTAGCCGCATCGACGGTCAAATTTCCGTCACGCCCCATACTGATACCGATTTCGTACAAACGGGTTACACTGCCGCCCGTCGTGGCCGTCCCCAGCATCGAACGCAAGCTATTGCGCAGGCCAATCGCCGTCGCATCGCCCTGCAAATCCCCTGATGTTTTCGAGGTGGCGTCGTAAGCCGTGGCATCGGCCAGGTATTTATTGATGGCGTTGTAGGCATCCACAAAGGCCTGAATATTGGTCGTCAATGCCTCTTTGTCGTTGGAGGCGGATATCTCCACATTGTTACTGGTCACCTCGGACGCAGTAATCGTCAACCCCGCAATCACGTCCGTGAACTTGTTGGTCGTGGAGGTCACGGCAATGCCGTTGATCGTAGCCTTGGCGTTTTGCCCGGCCTGGTAGGTGTTAGCGCCCATGCCATAGGCGGTAGTCGCGGACAAATCAAAGCCCAGGCGCGATAAACCGCTGCTGTCCGTGTCGTTACCGTCTCCATCGGTGGCCAGTACACGGAACCCTGCGGCCTCTCCCGTCGTGGATGAACGCAGCATCAAACGGTCGCCAGATGCATCCGTCAACACTGTCGCCACCAGGCCCGAGCCAGAGTCGTTGATCTTGGTTGCGATCTGGGCCATGGTGTCGGTAGCTGCCACGGTCACGGCCACGCTAGCCGCCGACCCTGCCGTGAAAGCATTGCTGGCCCAGGTGCCCAGCTGCAAGGTCAGGGTCCCCGAAGACCCCAACGCAGCACCCGCAGTCACCGCCGTGGACACCGTAGACTGGGCTTTGGCCAGCTGCGACACCCCCACATTGAAACTGGTTGCCGAGGCCAGCCCGGTTACCGTGGCCGACACCGCCGAGCTATTCGAGGACGACACCGACAGGCTGCTCCAACCGCTGTCCAGCGTCATTTTGGAGGCCGCATCCGACAAGGTGGACACCAGCGACTTGATCTGCGAATAGTCCGAGATTTTGGTCTGGATTATCGTGGCCTTGGTTTGCAGCGTGGTTAGCGGCTGCTTTTCCAAAGTCACCAGTTTGGTGATGATGGACTCGACATCCAAACCACTGCCAATGCCTGATGATGAAATACCCATGATGACCTCCGAGAGCGGTGCTTGCCACGCTGAATGCGAATAGCCGTATTTGTATCCGCATTCCAGAAGGCAAAACGGCGGATAAAGGGGGTTCCTTTATCCGCCTTCAAGTTTTAGCACCTTTTTACCGATAAGGAACCTGCATATCGGGGTCGCCTTGGCAACCCCAACCAGCAGACCGCGGTGCTTAGAAACTTATTGCAGCAGAGACAGCACGCTCTGTGGCAGCTTGTTGGCCTGGGCCACCATGGCGGTACCTGCCTGCTGCAGGATCTGGGTACGCGACAGATTGGCGGTTTCCGACGCGAAGTCAGCATCCACAATCCGACCACGTGCAGCAGAGATGTTTTCCACGCTGATCGCAATATTGCCCACGGCGCTTTCAAAGCGGCTTTGCAAAGCACCCAGATCCGCACGTGCCGAGTTCACCTGGTCGATGGCGGCGTCGATCTTCTTCAGCGCGACCCAGGAGTTGCGCTGTGTGTCCACCGTCAAGGTATCGATACCCAGGGCATCGGTGGTGGTATTGGTGGCATTGATATTAGAGGCCAATGCGCCGCCGGCCAAGCCGGTGGTGGCGGTGGTGAAACCAGCCAGAGTCACAACCTTGGCGTCGCCAGCCGAGTCCAGTTCACTGGACATCAGGTCGACACGGTAGGTCTGGTCGTCGTTTTGCGACAAGAAGGCCGTCACACCGGTATCGGCAGACTTACGGTTGATTGCTTCAACGATCTGGCCCATACGCTCTTCGCCAGAGCTGGCGGCGGCAATCGCCCCCAGATCAAAGGCAGCAGCATCGCCTGTCACCGACACCGTCAAGACGTTGGTGGCGATGGAAGTCAGCGTGCTGACGGCAGAAGCATCCACATTGCTGGCAGCTTGGTCGAAGGCGTATGACACATCGGACAAACCCTTGGCACTGGAATTGGTCAGTGCACCCACAGAAATATTGTCACCAGCGTTGGCGCCCACCTGGAACACTGCACCGGCGAACGAACCGTCCAACACTTTTTTGCCGTTGAAGGTGGTTTGCTTGGCAATCCGGTCGACTTCGTCGGTCAGCTGGGAAACTTCGGACTGAAGTGCAGCGCGGTCGGCCTTGCTGTTGGTTGCATTGCTGGCCTGGACTGCCAGTTCACGCATACGCTGCAGCATGTCGCCGACCTTACCCAACGCGCCTTCAGCGGTTTGCGCCAGCGAAATGCCGTCGTTGGAGTTACGGGCACCGACCGTCAAACCTTTGGCCTGGGTCAGGAAGCGCTCGGAAATCGCCAAGCCGGCGGCATCATCCTTGGCGCTGTTCACCCGCAAACCCGAGGACAAACGCTGCATAGACGTCGCCAACGAGTTGGCCGACGACATCAAATTGCGCTGCGCATTGAGCGAATTGATGTTCGTATTGATAGAGGTGGACATTTCAAAGCTCCTGAAGGGTTGAGTTCAATGACGAACCAGTGAAAAGGCCCGTTGAGTATGTTTTCGGGTGCCCCACAGAAAACTTTAGGCCCGACATGTAAATAACCCGGCTTTTCTGCCGCTTATCGCGCCACTGCATTTTTGCCCGATGTCCACAATTTACTTACCGCTCATGGTCGTTGGCCAGCTGAGCTGACCCGAACTGGCATAGGCCAACTTTCATCTGAAAAAGGAGCTCCGTAATGGCTGCAACGATCAACACGAACATCAATTCGCTCAATGCGCAGCGCAACCTGGCTACCTCGGCCAACTCGCTGGCAACCTCCATGCAACGCCTGTCTTCCGGCTTGCGGGTCAATAGCGCCAAGGACGATGCAGCCGGTTTGGCCATTTCGGAACGCATGACCACCCAGGTGCGCGGCCTGACCGTCGGGGCGCGTAACGCCAACGACGGCATTTCGCTGGCGCAAACCGCTGAAGGCGCGTTGGGCAAGGTGGGCGACATGCTGCAACGTATGCGTGAACTGGCAGTCCAGGCCAGCAATGCGACCAATAGCAAAGCCGACCGTGCCGCGCTGCAGGCTGAAGTTACACAGCTGACAGACGAAGTCGACCGGATTGCCAAGCAAACCTCGTTCAACGGCAAAAAAATCCTCGACGGCTCGTTTGCTGGCGCGGTGTTCCAGGTGGGCGCCAACTCTGGCGACGTGGCATCGCTGGGCGCCTTGACCAACTCGACCGCCAAGGGTTTGTCCGATGTGGCCTACGCATTCGACCAGACCGCTAGCAATGTGGACGCATCCGCCGTCAGCACACTTACCTCCCTCGCCAGCAACACCTTGACGATTTCGGTCACCGGCGACACCGCGGCTTTTGATCTGGGCGCGATTTCCGCTGCCAATTCAGGCGAAGAACGCATGGGACAGGTTATCGAGGCGATCAACCGTAAGTCTGCGGACACTGGTGTGACAGCCTTCCTGTCGCAAAACGACGACCAGACCTACCGCATCGACCTGATGTCCGCCGAGCTCGACTCGGCTGGCGACGCCAAGGTCGTGACCCTGGCCGGCTTCACCACCGCCACCACCGGCTTGGCCGGCGGCGCATTGGCTTCCAACATCAACTCCACCGACACAACCACCGACGCCTTGGGCATCGACACCTTGACGGTGGATACACAGCGTAACTCCTGGGTCGCGCTGAAGAAGATCGACGAAGCCATCGACCAGGTGAACTCGGCGCGTGCCGGCCTCGGCGCCTTACAAAGCCGCTTTGAAAGCGCGGTCAGCAACATCAGCATCCAGATCGAAAACCTGGCTGCCGCCAAGGGCCGGATCGTGGACGCCGACTTCGCAATGGAAACCGCCAATCTGTCGCGCACCCAGATCCTGCAACAGGCAGGTACCGCCATGGTGGCCCAAGCCAACAAGCTGCCACAGAGCGTGCTGACCCTGCTGCAACAATAAACCGGCTCCGGGCCCACAAAAAAAGACCCCTAGGGGTCTTTTTTTATTGCCGCTCAGCTTTTAGATAAAACAGGGCTCCATCGCTTATTTGGATTGCGCCAGCAGCTATAGATAGCATAGCGACTGACGTTTTTGCATACAAACGCCGGCCTAGGCCAAGCGCTTCAGGAAGCCTTCGGGCGCCACCGTCACCATCAGCCGCGATTCGGCCGCAGGGTCCACCACAAACTCCGGGTGGCCCTTCAACCACTGGCGGGTGGCGGTCTTGGGGTTGTTGCCGATATCCCAGGGGCGGTCGGCAAAGAATTTGGGCGGCATGTCTTCCACAAAGGTGTCGAACACCACGCAGTAGCTGCCCGGGCTAACCAGCGGCGCATATGCATCCAACTCGCCCAGCACGTGGTCGTGGGTGTGCATGGAATCCAGGAACACCATCACTTTTTTGTAGCCCTGCGCCGCTTCCCGCACCTGGGCCACCACATCCGCCGCAATCGACGAGCCCTGCACCATCTGGATGCGGCTGGCCATGGGGTGGGCTTGGATGGCGGCACGGTTGTGCTCGCGGATGTCGATGTCGATGCCAATCACCTTGCGCGCCGACACCCGTGGATCAATGCTGGTGCCGCTTTCAATGGCATCGCACATGTCCAGCATGGCCAGCATGGACGCACTGAGGATCAACGAGCCACCGTGGGCAATGCCGGTTTCAATGATCAGATCAGGGCGCACCGTCCAAACCAGCTCCTGGATAGCGACCATGTCCTGCGGGTACTGGATGATGGGCCGGCCGAGCCAGTCAAAGTTGTATACATACTTTTTGTCCATCGACATTTGCAGCCATTGGCGCGACAGGTCTTTGAACGCGTTGTCTTGTGCGTAGGCGCTGAGCCGCTCTTGGCGCTCGGCCGCAAATTGTTGTTCTGGGGTGGTCATAGAGATCTCCTGTTGGCATCAAGCTGTTGAACGGACCAGGGCGGCCAGGCCCTGCTCCAGCGTAAAAGTAGGTCGCCAGCCGGTGGCCAGCAAGCGGGTGTTTTCGCCCACCAGCATCGGTGGATCGCCGGGGCGGGCAGTCGCAAGGGCCAGCACCGGAACGGGGTCGGCATTGCACAAACGGGCCAGGGTCTGCACTACGTCGCCGATCAGCGCCGGCTGGCCCGAGCAGATATTGAAGTTGCCCTTGCAGCCCTGCAGCAGCACGGTCGCCAGCGCATTCGCCGCATCCGGCACATACAGCATGCCGCGGTAAGCCGCCAGATTCACCCCGAAAGGCTCCGCCTGGCCGCGGAACACCCGCAGCAGCGAGGGCAGCATGCGCTGGGTGGCCTCGCCCGGACCGAATGGGAAGAAGATATGGCCCCAGGCAAGCGACACGCCGCGGGCCGCACACAGCGCCGCGGCCATGCGGCGGGTCGCGTCCTTGGCCACTCCGTACAGCGTGGCCGGCGCATAGGGCGTGGCGTCTTCGCGCAGATAACCGGAGGCCCAGTCGTATTCGGCGCAGGTGCCGGCGATGGCCACATGCCGGCCACCGGCGTCGCAAAAGGCCTGTAACAGGCGCAAGGTTGCATCGACCCAGCGGAAGTTCAACGGCGACGCCCAGTACACGCCGTATTCGGTGGTCCAGGCCAGGTGCATGAGATGGGTGGCGCCGGCCTGCTGCACTGCTGCCGCCAGATCCGCGCCGTCGAGCAGGTCGCAGGGCACCAGGGGTACATCCTCAAAGCCGGCAGGCAGGCTGCGACCCAGTACCACCACCTCACAGCCCTGCGCGCGCAGGCTGGCCAGCACGTAGCGGCCCAGGTAGCCGCTGGCGCCGGTGAGCAGTACCTTCACGGCCACACGACCAGCCCGGGCACGGCGGTGACAAAGCGACCACCCCAGTCGCGGATGTAAGCCAGCTGCTCCATCACCTCGGCCTGCAGATTCCACGGCAGGATAAGCACATAGCGCGGCTGCTGCGCGCGCAGCTGGGCTTCGTCCACGATGGGGATACGGCTGCCGGGCATGTATTTGCCCTGCTTGGCCGGGGCACGGTCCACCACATAGGGCAGCAGGTGCGGGCGCACGCCGGCAAAGTTCAGCAGAGTGTTGCCTTTGGCGGCGGCACCATAGGCGGCGATAGAGGTGCCCGCATGTGCGGCGTTTACCAAAAATGAGAGCAGCTCACGCGCGATGCGCCTGCTCTGGGCGCCAAATTGGCTGTAGAAATCAGGCGTGCGCATGCCGGCCGCTTCTTCGCCCAGCAGCACCTGCTGCACAGCGGGTGCCACAGGCTGGGTGCCGGTATCGGCCCGCTGGGCGAATACGCGCAGGCTGCCGCCATGGGTGGGCAGCTCTTGCACGTCGAACACCTGCAGACCATTGGCGGCAAAGATGCGCTGTACCGCCGTGAGCGACAGGTAGGAATAGTGCTCGTGGTAAGCGGTGTCGAACTGGCACTGCTGCACCATCTGCTGCACATGCGGGAACTCGAAGGTCGCCACGCCCTGGGGCTTGAGCAGCGCGGCAAAGCCGGCAACGAAGTCGTTGATGTCGGGCACATGGGCCAACACATTGTTGGCGGCGGTCAGGTCGGCCTGCTGGCCCTGGGCCACCAGCTCCTGCGCCAGCGCCACGCCAAAGAAGCGCTCCACCACCGCAATACCCTTGGCCTTGGCGGCGGCCGCCGTGCTGGCCGTGGGCTCGATTCCGTAGCAAGGCACGCCAGCGGCCTGCACGTACTGCAGCAGATAGCCGTCGTTGGAGGCGACCTCGACCACCCGGCTCTGCGCGCCGAGTGCGAAGCGCTGCTGCATCTCGACCACATAGGCCTGGGCATGGGCCAGCCAGGAGCTGGAGATGCTGCTGAAGTAGGCGTAGTCGGCGGTAAACAAGGCCTCGCGCCCGGCGTGGTCCTCGGTTTGCACCAACCAGCAGTGCTGGCAGACCAGCACGCGCAGCGGGTACCAGACCTCGGGCGCGTTCAGTGTGGTGTCGGTCAGGTAGGCATTGCTGGGCGGCGCGCTGCCCAGGTCCAGAAAAGGCAGGCTCAGCAGGGCCCCACAGTGGCGGCATTTCACAAACGAACTCCTTCAAAATCATCGCCCATCGGCGGGTGGCTGGCGTCACGGGCAGACAGGCCGCGCACCGGCAGCGGCCAAGCAATGGCCAGGCGCGGGTCCTGCGGGTGCAAGCCGGCCTCGCTCTGCGGGGCGTAGGCCTGGGAATGGCAGTACAGCATTTCCACATCGGCCTCCAGCGCCTGGAAGCCGTGGGCAAAGCCGGGGGGGATCAGCAGCGCACGCTGGTTGTCGGCCGACAGCGTCTCGGCATGCCAGCGCAGATAGGTAGGCGAGTCGGGCCGCAGGTCCACCGCCACGTCCCACACCGCGCCGCGTATGCAGCTGACCAGCTTCATCTCGGCATGCGGCGGGTGCTGGAAGTGCAGGCCGCGCACGGTGCCGGGCTCGGCCGTCTGGGTGTGGTTGATTTGGGCAATGGCACCGACCCAGCCGGCCGCAGCCAGCTCGTCGGCGCAGAACAAGCGCGACAGAAAGCCCCGGGCATCGCCCAGGCGCTGGCGCTGCACCACCCACAGACCGGACAGCGGGGTGGCTTGCAATTCAAAGCGGCTCATGGCTGCGCCACTTTCTTTGAACAAAATTGGCCTCTAGCGCAGGTATCACCTGCGCGAGAAGCTATCAATAAAATAGCAAAAAAATTACAACGGGCCATAGGCCTCCATCTGGCTGCGGCAGAGCTGGGCCATGTCTTCACCCGCACGCCAGGCGCGGTGCCAGGCCACTGTGTGCTCCAGCGCCTGGTCCAGGCTCCAGCGCGGCTGCCAGTCCAGCTGGGCGCGGGCGCGGGTGATGTCCAGGCGCAGCAGGCCGGCCTCGTGGGGATGGTCGCCGCCGTCAGGCATGTCCACGCGGGCGCCCTGCCCCCACAGGCTGGCCAGGCGCTGGGCCAATTGGCCCACGCTGGCGTCGCCGCGGGCGTCGGGGCCAAAGTTCCAGGCGCTGGCGGCCTCTGGCGCACGGGCCAACAGGTGTTCGGCCAAGCGAACATACCCGGACAAGGGCTCTAGCACGTGCTGCCAGGGGCGCACGGCGCCGGGGTAGCGCAGCTGCACCGGCTGGCCGGCGGCAAAGGCCTGCAGGCAGTCGGGCACCAGGCGGTCTGCCGCCCAGTCGCCGCCACCGATCACATTGCCGGCGCGCGCCGTGGCGATCTGCGCCGCATCGGCGCCATGGAAGAAGCTGGCGCGGTAGCTGGCGGCGACGATCTCGGCGGCGCCCTTGCTGGCGCTGTAGGGGTCGTGGCCGCCCAGGGCATCGGCTTCGCGGTAGGGGTAGACCCATTCGCGGTTGTCGTAGACCTTGTCGGTGGTCACCACCACCACGGCGCGCACGCTGGGCACCTGGCGCACGGCCTCCAGCAGATGGGCCGTGCCCATCACATTGGTGGCAAAAGTACCCAAAGGGTCGGCATAGCTGGCGCGCACCAGGGGCTGGGCGGCCAGGTGGAACACCACCGTGGGCTGGGCCGCGGCCAAGGCCGCCTGCAGCGCCGCTCGGTCAGCCAAATCGGCCCGGGTGTCGCTGGCCAGGGCATCGGCCACGCGCGCCACCTCGAACAGACTGGGCTGGGTGTGCGGGTCCAGCGCATAGCCGTGGACCTTGGCCCCCATGGCGTGCAAGGCCAGGGTCAACCAGCCGCCTTTGAAGCCGGTGTGGCCGGTCAAGAAAACCGGGGTATTTGTCCAGACGCTGGTTACCATTTTTTCCAGGGGGCTTTGCCGGAGGACCAGAGTTCTTCCAGCAGGTTTTTCTCGCGCAGCGTGTCCATTGGCTGCCAGAAGCCGGTGTGCTCGTAGGCGCGCAGCTGGCCTTCCTCGGCCAGACCGGCCAGCGGCTCGGCTTCCCAGCTGGTGCTGTCGCCGACGATGCGGTCCAGCACCTGGGGTGAAAGCACGAAGAAGCCACCGTTGATCAGGCCGCCGTCGCCACGCGGCTTCTCAGTAAAACCCTGCACCACGTCGCCCTCCATGCGCAGCGCGCCATAGCGGCCCGGGGGCTGTACGGCCGTCACCGTGGCCAGCTTGCCGTGCTGCTGGTGGAAGGCAATGCTGGCGCTGATGTCCACGTCAGACACGCCATCGCCATAGGTGAAGCAGAAGGCAGGCTCGTTTTTCACGTAGTCGGCTACGCGCTTGAGGCGGCCGCCGGTCATGGAGTCGTCTCCCGTGTCCACCAGGGTGACCTTCCAGGGTTCGGCGTGCTTGTGGTGCACTTCCATGCGGTTCTGCGCCATGTCGAAGGTCACGTCGGACATGTGCAGAAAGTAGTTGGCGAAGTATTCCTTGATGATGTAGCCCTTGTAGCCGCAGCAGATCACAAAGTCGTTCACGCCGTGGGCCGAATACATCTTCAGGATGTGCCAAAGTATGGGCTTGCCGCCGATCTCGATCATGGGCTTGGGGCGCAGATGCGTCTCTTCGGAAATCCGGGTGCCCAAGCCCCCGGCCAATATCACTGCTTTCATTTTTGCTGCTCCTTCCAGCGTGCGAACATCTGGCCATAGGCCTGCTCAACCTTGCGCGTAAAGCCCACCTCGTCCATCAGCTGGCTGGCCTGCATCTGGGCACGTAGTGTGGTGCGCAGCTGGGCCAAGGCAGGCAGGTCCGAGGCCAGGGCGACGACCTTGTCCACATACTCTTCTTCGGTCTGGGCAATCCATTCCGGATGCCCCACTCCGTGCAGGATGGCGCTGCCAATGCGGCCTACGCTGGGCCGACCGGCCAGGGTGACAAACGGCAGCCCCATGTACAGGGTTTCGAACAAGGTGGTGCCCGAATTGTGCGGGAAGCAGTCCAACCCGATGTCGATGCCGCGCAGCACGTTCCACGGCGGGCTGCTGTAGTCGATGTGCAGCCGCGCGCGGTCTATGCCGTAGGCGACAAACTTCCGGGCCACCGATTCCTGCACTACCTGGTCTTTGAATGAGCTGCTGTCCATCACGAGGTGGGCCGTAGGCAAGCGTTGCAGTATCTGGGCCCACACACGGATGGTGTGGCGGTTGATGCGCACGCCGCGGGTCAGGGTGCCCAGGGTGACATAGCCGCGCTCCAGCGCGGGCAGCGTACTGACTTCGCCCATGCTCGTGCTGGGCCGGTAGGAGGCATAGCTGCTGTCGGGCAGGCGCCAGGGTTGCTCTGAGAAGAGATGCTCGCAACCCGCCGGAGCGCTGGCATCGTCGGTCAGGTAGTAGTCGATGGCTTTCAGGCCGGTGGTGTAGCCAAAGCCCATCCAGCTCAGAGATACCGGCGCCGGCTTGCGCGCAAACACGCCCAGACGGTTGCCGGCGGTGTGGCCCGCCAGGTCAACCAAAATGTCGATGCCGTCGGCGCGGATACGCTGGGCCAATGCGTCGTCGCTCATGCCACGGGTGGGCACCCAATGCTCTACATATTGCTTGTAGCGCTGGGTTGCAGCGTCTTCCTTCACTAGATCGGCGTAGGCATAGACATCCACCACGCTGCGGTCGTGCTGGGACAGCAGGGGCTCCATAAAGAAGGTGCACGCATGGCCTTTGAAATCGGGCGACATGTACCCGACCTTCAGCCGGCGCCCAGCTGCGGGCGGATTGCTGTGCGGGAGCCAAGCCGACCGGTGCGGAGCGCCAAAAAGCCGGTCGAACTCAGCGTAGTTGGCGTAGATCTCCTCCGCCGTTTTATCGGCGTCGTAGTTCAGCGCAAACAGAAGGCTGGAGAAAATGCCCACCAGCTGCGGCTCCAAGGCCATGGCACGCCGAAAACTCACCTCGGCCTCGGCCAGGCGCCCCTGCATCAGCAGGACCACCGCATGGTTGGCCCAGCCGGCGACAAACTCGGGCTTGATCTCCAAGGCTTTGACGGCGCAGGCCTCGGCCTCCACCAGCCGGCACTGCTCCTTGAGGATGCCGCAAAGATTGCTCCAGGCCTCGGCGGCCTGGGGTTCGATCTCCACAGCCCGGCGCAAATCCGCCTCGGCTTCGGCCAGCAAGCCCAGTTCACCCAGGAAGTTGCCGCGGTGGAAGTAACCCACATGGCTGTCGTCCGACACATCGACCGCCTTGCGGAAGCTGACCTCGGCCTCGGCCCGCCGTCCTTGCTGCTGCAAGACCCGGCCCAGTTGCAAGGCTGCCTGCATATCGTCGGGCTTGAGCTGCAGCAGGCTGCGCCAGACCGATTCCGCCTCGACTAGGCCACCCGACTCCTGCAACAAGCCCCCAAGGCTTTGGTGCGATGCTTCAAAGTCGGGCTTGAGCCGCAAGGCTTCGCGGTAACAAGGAATGGCCTCGTTGCGCCGCCCCTGGCCCACCAGGGTGTTGCCGAGGTTGTGGTGCGCCTCGGCATCGCCCGGCTGCAAGGCAATCAGCGCGCGGTAGCAGGGCTCGGCTTGCCGCATCAGGCCCTGCTGCTCATAGGCCATGGCCAGGTTGAACAACGCCTCGGTATCGTCAGGCAGGAGCTGCACAGCGCGTTGCTTGGCCTGCAAAGCCGCGTCGACATGGCCGCATTTTTGCGCAAACGAGCCCAGCAGCTTCCAGCTGTAGCCGTGGCGAGGATAGCGGGCGACAAGGGCTTGCGCGGCTTGCTCGCCTTCTGCAAAAGCCTGCTCTTGGTACAGGCGCACCAGACCGTTCATAGCGTCTGCACTGGGCACTACCTCTACCGCCCCCGCTGCGGTGCGGGTGACCCAGCGTTCGAACATCTGGCCATAGGCCTGCTCCATCTTGCGGGTGAAGCGCTCTTCATCCATCAACTGGCTGGCCTGCATCTCCGCACGCAAACCAGCACGCAGCCGGGCCAAGGCCGGTAGATCGGATGCCAGGGCGACCACTTTATCCACGTATTCGTCTTCGGTGGTGGCAATCCACTCCGGACGGCCGAGACCGTGCAGGATGGCGCTGCCGATGCGGCCCACGCTGGGCCGGCCGGCCAGGGTCACATACGGCAGGCCCATGTACAGAGTCTCGAACAAGGTGGTGCCGGAGTTGTGCGGGAAGCAGTCCAGGCCTATGTCGATGCCGCGCAGCACATCCCAGGGGGGGCTGTTGAAGCCAATGTGCAGGCGCTCGCGCTCTATGCCCAGGGCCACAAATTTCTGCATCACATCTTCCTGTACCGCCGCGTCCTGGAAAGACCGGCTGTCAACCACCAGATGGGCAGTCGGCAGGCGCTGCAGCACCCGCGCCCAGACGCTGACCGTGTGGTGGTTGATGCGCACACCGCGGGTCAGGGTGCCCAACGTGACGTACCCGCGCTGCAGCGCCGGCAAGGAGTTCACCTCGCCCATGCCGTCGCCCGGGCGGTACACAGCGTAGCAGCTGTCCGGCAGGCGCCAGGGTTCCTCGGAGAACAGCGCTTCGCTGCCTACAGGGGCGCTGGCCTCGTCGGTCAGGTAGTAATCGATGGCGCGCAGGCCGGTGGTGTAGCCATAGCCCATCCAGCTCAGCGACACCGGGGCCGGTTTGCGCGCAAACACGCCCAAACGGTTGCCGACGGTATGGCCAGCCAGGTCGACCAGGATGTCGATGCCGTCGGCCCGGATACGCTGGGCCAGATCGGCATCGCTCATGCCGCGCGTGGGCACCCAGTGCGCCACATGGCGCTGGTAACGCTGGGTGACGGCATCCTCCTTGTTCAGCTCGGCGTAGGCAGTGACCTCGACCACGGCCGGGTCGTGCCAGGCCAGCAAGGGCTCCATGAAGAAAGTGCAGGAATGGCTGCGGAAGTCGGGCGACACATAGCCGACCCGTAAGCGCCGGCCCAGGCTGCGGTCATTGCCATGCGCGACCCAGTCACCCCGGTACGGATCGCCAAAGCGCCGCTCGTATTCGCGGTAGGCTTCAAAAATGGTTTCGGCGCTGTGCTCCGGGTGGTAGTTCAGCGTGAACAAAAAGTTGTCGTACACCCATTTATGCTGGGGTTTCAGCGCCAGAGCGGCCCGGAAGTTGGTTTCCGACTCGGCAATACGGCCCATTTTTTGGTACGTGATGGCGAGGTTGTTATAGGCCTCCGCGTAATCGGGATTCAGCACCAGAGCCCGCTGCAAGGCGGCCTCGGCCAGCATGTAGTGCCCCTGGTCTTGCAGCGACTGGCCCAGGTTACAGGCCGCCTCGGCGTCCTGCGGCATCAGCTCCACGGCCTTCTTTTTGGCCGCCAGCGCCTCATCCACCAGACCCAGAGGGTGCAGCATGGCGCCCAGCGCCTTCCAGCCAAAGCCTTCGCGGGGATACAAACGCACCACTTCGCGCGCGGCCGCAGCGCCGGCGACAAAGTCACGCGACTCGAAGAACGAGGCCAGCAAGCGCATCTCGTCCGCGCTAGGCGCATGGCGGCGCGTCACCAGCGCCGGTGTGGTGTCCACCTGCGATACAGGGTTCTGCTGTGCCCAGCGCGCGAACATCTGGCCATAGGCTTGCTCGACCTTGCGCGTAAAACCCACTTCGTCCATCAGCTGGCTGGCCTGCATCTGGGCACGCAGTGTGGTGCGCAGTTGGGCCAGGGCTGGCAGGTCTGATGCCAGGGCGACCACCTTGTTTACATATTCTTCTTCCGTCTGGGCAATCCACTCCGGCCGGCCGAGACCTTGCAGAATGGCGCTGCCGATGCGGCCTACGCTGGGCCGACCGGCCAGGGTGATGAAGGGCAGCCCCATGTACAGGGTCTCGAACAAGGTGGTGCCCGAATTATGCGGGAAGCAGTCCAGGCCGATATCGATTCCGCGCAGCACATCCCAGGGGGGGCTATTAAAGCCGATGTGCAGGCGCTCGGCTGCTACTCCATAAACGCCGAATTTGCCTATCGCGGCGTCGCGCACCGTTGTGTCCTTAAAAGAACTGCTGTCGATGACAATATGGGCCGTGGGCAGGCGTTGCAGTATTTGGGCCCAGACGCGGATGGTGTGGTGGTTGATACGAACGCCGCGGGTTAAGGTGCCCAAGGTGACATAGCCGCGTTCCTGCGCGGGCAGCGTACTGACTTCTCCCATGCCGGCCCCTGGGCGGTACACGGCGTAGCTGCTATCAGGCAGGCGCCATGGTTGTTCAGAGAACACATGCTCGCAGCCAACCGGAGCGCTGGCATCGTCGGTCAGGTAGTAGTCGATGGCTTTCAGGCCAGTGGTGTAGCCAAAGCCCATCCAGCTTAGCGACACCGGAGCTGGCTTGCGCGCAAACACGCCCAGGCGGTTGCCGGCGGTGTGGCCCGCCAGGTCGACCAAGATGTCGATGCCGTCGGCCCGGATGCGCTGGGCCAGTGCGTCGTCGCTCATGCCGCGGGTGGGCACCCAATGCTCTACATATTGCTTGTAGCGCTGGGTTGCAGCGTCTTCTTGGGTCAACTCGGCGTAGGCATAGACATCTATCAGGTTGCGGTCATGCTTGGACAGCAGCGGCTCCATGAAGAAGGTGCAGGCATGGCCTTTGAAGTCGGGCGACACATAACCGACCTTCAAGCGCCGCTGGGCATTGCGCGAGTTTTGGTGCCGGGCCCAACTGGCGCGGTGCGGCAGTCCAAAGCGCTTCTCGTACTCGCCATAGGTTTGAAATATGTCTTCCGCGCTCTTGTCGGGGTGGTAATTCAATACAAACAGCAGGTTGTCGAAGGCGATGCGGTAGTCGGCCTTGGCCGCCACCGCTTTTTGCAGCACTGCGACAGCCTCGTCCACCAGGCCATGGACATTAAAAATGCCACTCAGATTGTTCAACGCTTCCGCGAAACCGGGTTGTATGGCGATCGCACGCTCAAAACAGCGGTGCGCAGCATCCACCTGGCCGTCTGCGTTCAAGGCCAAGCCCAAGTTATTGAAAGCCTCAGCGTAATCCGGCTTGACGGACACACAGGCCTGCAACACTTCGATGGCCTGCTGGGTCTGGCCCAGCTCGAAATACGAGCGGCCCAAATTGCACAGGCCTTCTGCATCCTCTGGCAAAAGCTGTACGGCTTTTAACTTGGCTGCCAACGCCTCTTCCTTCTTGCCCTGCGGCTGTAGCATGGTGCCCAGCGCCTTCCAGGCGAAACCATTTTCTGGGCAGCGCTGGACCAGTGCACGGGCGCGCGCTTCGCCCTGTGCATAGTCACCCTGATTGAATAGCTGAACCAAGGCTTGCATCTCTTCGGCAGAGGGTTCGGAAGGCGCCGGCGGGGCGGTATTCAGAGACAGATGAGGCAACCGTTCACTCAGGGCATTCACGGCAGCCAGCTGCAAACCCTGGGCCTGGGCCAGCGGAAGCACCTCGCGCGCCAGATCGAAATGCTGGCAGCGGATCAGGGCGTCGATGTAACTGAACCAGAACTGCGGGCGCCCTGCATCCGCATTGAGTGCGGCCTCGAAGTGCGGCAATGCCTCTTGTGGTCGCAGCAATTGCACGGCCAGCAAAACCCCCAGATTGTGGTGCGCATCCGCATGCAGAGGATCAAGCTCCAGCACCGCGCGGTACAAGGCTTCCGCGGACACGAACTCCCATTTTTTATGGGCCTCCAACGCCTGCTGCAAGGTATCCTGCATCGCATCAACATCGGGCAAGACAAGACTGGCAGCGTCCGTCAAATCAGTCATAGTCAATCAGCCTTGCGTAAGAGATGGTTTACAGGACATCCGTCTCGTGGGAGGATAAACCTTCACCCCCTGCAGCAAGGCCCGATTAAATGACCTTTTGTGGTCCTTATTTTTAAAGTAAGGTCCAACATATCCGATACATTTAGATAGGTTAAAAGCCGCTTTTGATAACGATGCACCCCTACACCGCCCCAACTCCTGCGCGCCCCCAGACATGATCGTCCTTATCGGCTATGCCGTCTCCATGGGTTGCATCTTCGGTGTTTACATCTTCCACGGTGGCAACATTGCTGTGATTTTGAAGGCCTTGCCGTTCGAGCTGATCACCATTTTCGGCGGCGCACTCGGGGCTTTTGCGGTAAACAACCAACCCAAAGTACTCAAAGCCACCATGGCACTGCTGCCGCAGGCGCTCAAAGGCTCGAAGTACACCAAGACCCGCTACCTGGAACTGCTATCGCTGCTGTATGACATCCTGCAAAAAGCCCGCAAAGAAGGGCTGATGGCCATCGAAGGTGACGTGGAATCCCCGCACGAGTCGGAGCTTTTCAAAAAATACCCCACGGTCGGCAGCGACCACCACGTGGTGGAGTTCATGACCGACTACCTGCGAATGATGGTGTCAGGCAACCTGAACGCCCATGAAATCGAGTCGCTGATGGACAGCGAGATTGACACCCACCACGCAGAAGCCCACGCCCCGATCGCCGCCATTGCACGGCTGGCTGGCGCTTTGCCCGCTTTCGGAATTGTGGCGGCGGTGCTGGGGGTGGTAAACACCATGGGTTCGGTGGGACAACCGCCAGCGGTGCTGGGCGGCATGATCGCGTCTGCGTTGGTGGGTACTTTCCTGGGGATCTTGCTCGCATATGGCGTGGTAGAACCTCTTGGCGGGCTGTTGGAGCAAAAAACCGAAGACGGCGCCAAAGAGCTGCAATGCATGAAATCCACCTTGCTGGCCAGTATGCAGGGCTACAACCCCGCCACAGCGATCGAATTCGGTCGCAAGGTTTTATTCTCGACTGACCGCCCCAGCTTTTCCGAGCTGGAAGGCCATGTCAAGGGCAAGAAGTAGGTCTTTAGACTAAGTACACCATGGCAGCCGACGGTAAAAAGCTCCAGCCGATCATCGTCAAGAAGATCAAGAAAGGCGGCCACGCCGTGCATGGCGGCGCCTGGAAGATTGCGTACGCCGACTTTGTGACAGCAATGATGGCGTTCTTTTTGCTGATGTGGCTGCTGGGCTCTACTTCCGAAGGCGACAAAAAAGGCTTGTCCGACTTCTTCAATACACCCTTGAAAGTTGCCATGCAAGGCGGTAGCGGCGCAGGGGCGAGCAATAGCATTTTGTCTGGCGGCGGCTCAGATCTGACCAAATCAGCGGGTCAGGGTACGCGCGGAACAGGGGACGACCCAGCCAAGAAGAAGATGGATGAAAAGGCGGCCAAGGCAGAAATAGCCAAGCAAGATGCCAAGCGGATGTCCACTTTGCGCGCGAAAATAGACTCCCTCATTACGAGCAATCCCAAATTAAGCGAATACCGCTCGCAAATTCGCATGGAAACCACACCGGATGGTTTACAAATCCAGATCGTAGACGAGCAGAATCGCCCCATGTTTGACAGCGGCAGCGCATTAGTAAAACCGTATATGCGTGAAATTTTGCGAGAGATTGGCAGTGCGCTAAATGAGGTTGAGAACCGAATTAGCCTCGCAGGGCACACTGACCGCACGCCCTATGGAAATGGTGAACGCGGCTACAGTAACTGGGAGTTGTCTGCAGACCGGGCCAATGCCTCGCGCCGCGAACTGGTTGCAGCTGGCATGCCAGATGAGAAAATGGCCCGCGTGGTCGGCTTGGCCGCCAGCAACCTCATGGACACCAAAAATCCGTTAGCGCCAGTAAATAGGCGCATCAGTATTACGATCATGACAAAAGAGGCGGAGGAACGACTCATGGGCAATGACACAATAGCGGATCCTGTAACAATTGAAACACCTACCGTTACCGACATGAAATCCGCAACAACCTCGTCAAGAGACGTGCAGAAACCATGAAAACGCCAAGCCCCAAAAAAATGCGTCTTATTTCAGTAACTTCCATCGAAAGGGTCACACGTGGCAACTGACCTGCGTTTTCTCATTGTTGACGACTTTTCAACCATGCGTCGTATTGTCCGCAACCTGCTAAAGGAAAGCGGCTTTCCTGATGCCGACGAAGCAGAAGATGGTGTTGCAGCCATGCAAAAGCTTCGCAGCGGCGTACATTTCGACTTTGTTGTCAGCGACATCAATATGCCGAACATGAACGGCTTTCAACTCCTTGCGGAGATCAAGGCAGATGAGAAGCTCAAGCATCTCCCTGTACTGATGGTCACCGCCGAGGCCCGCAAAGAAGACATCGTGGCAGCAGCCCAGGGCGGGGCTGCAGGCTATATCGTCAAGCCATTCACCAAAGCAACTCTCGAAGAAAAGCTGGTGCACATTCTCAAAAAGAATGGGTTGATTCCAGCATGAGCGCCGCAGCTATTCCCGCAGACGGAGACCTCCAACCAGTAGTACACCAGAAACTGGGCATGCTGACGCGGCAGCTGCACGACTCCTTGAACGAACTAGGCTATACCGACAAACTCAAAGACAGCGTCGATGAGCTGCCCGACGCGCAAAGCCGGCTCACCTACATCGCCCGCCTGACGGGCGAAGCGGCAGAAAAGGTACTGAGTCGTGTCGATTTAGCCAAAATCCAGCATGACTTTATTGCAGCAGAAACCACTCGATTGGCCGCTCTGATCGTCAAAGACCCTGTTGCAGCCGTAGCAACAGGTGCCGTGTACAACTTCGTAGCAGATGTGGAGCGTGCCAGCAAAGAGATTGACTCCCATCTGACAGAAATCATGATGGCGCAAGACTTTCATGATTTGACGGGTCAAGTCATCGCGCGAGTTATCAACCTCACAGCAACAATCGAAAAGCAATTAATTGAGTTGCTGATTCAAACCGCCCCAAGTGCAGCGCCTGTAGCACCTAAAGTCCCCGAAGGCTTAACAGGTCCGGTCGTAGATCCCAGCACGCGCACTGATGTTGTAACCGACCAGTCACAAGTAGATGACTTGCTAGCAAGCTTGGGCTTCTAACTCTGCTAACAAACCCTTCTAAATCCCGTTTATCGGGCTTTAGAAAAATGGCCGGCTGCAGACAATGGGGTTTCCTAAAACTCCACTGCCATGGACTCATCCAGCCAAGACAAAAGCCTACCCGCGACCGAGCGCAAGCTGCAGCAAGCGCGCAAGGACGGGCAAGCGTCACGATCCAAAGACTTGTCGCATCTGGCAGTTCTGGGTGCGGGCTCGGCAGCATTGCTGGTTTTGGCTCCGACCTTCATGGAGCGCTTCAAGTTGGCCATGGGCCAACAACTCTCCTTCACCGCTAGCACGCTGGCAAACAACGGCAGTATGCTGGACCGTCTGCAAGACATGGTCCTGATCGGCATGATTGCCAGCGCTGTTTTCGCTGGCATCGTGATGGTTGCCGCGGTGGGAAGTGCCGTAGCCGCCGGCGGATGGGTGACCAGCCTGAAACCCATCATGCCAGACTTGAGCCGCCTGAACCCGATCTCCGGATTCGGCCGCCTGTTCTCCAAAGAGCAAGTGACCGAAGTTATCAAATTGATAGCAATCACCGCAGTACTTATAGCAGTTGCGTGGACATTTTTATCCAATAGCCTGAACACAGTTGCACTCATGGTGCTGCAGCCTTCAGCCGCTTCGATACAGCAGTTGGCCAACTGGATTACCTCGGGCATGAGCCTTTTGCTGCTGGTCGTATTTGCATTAGCAGCCATCGACGTGCCTTTGCAGACCTTTCTGATGAAGTCGCGGCTGAAAATGTCGCACCAGGAGGTGAAACAGGAGCACAAAGAGTCCGATGGCAATCCACAGATGAAGGGCAAGATGCGCGCCCGAGCACGTGAAGTGGCCCAGCGCAGCAGTGTCGGCGCGGTACCCAAGGCGGACTTCGTACTCATGAACCCAACGCACTTTGCGGTCGCCCTGCGCTATGACGAAAAAACCATGCGCGCACCGCAAGTCATTGCCAAAGGCGCCGATCTGGTGGCCATGAAAATACGAGACGTGGCCAACGCCAACGCCGTGCCTGTATTCCAGTCTCCCATGCTGGCCCGCGCACTGTATGCCCATGCCGAAATCAATGGCGAGATTCCGTCGGCCCTGTACACCGCGGTAGCCCAGGTACTGGCCTATGTGTACCGGGTCAAAGCGGCCATGCGGGGCGAGGGCACCATGCCCGATAGCTTCCCGCAACCCGATGTTCCGCCTGAGCTGGACCCCCTGAGTAAAACCATTCTGGCCGAGGTCACACCGTGAACCCGCAACTCAAATCAGCCCAACAGTGGTTCAACACCAATCGGTCACTGATGCAGGGCGTGTCTGCGCCCATCATGGTGATGACCATTTTGGCCATGATGGTCCTGCCCATGCCCGCATGGCTGCTGGACACGTTTTTCACCATCAATATCGCCGTTGCGCTGATGGTGATGATGGTCGCAGCCTACATGGTGCGGCCACTAGACTTTGCCGCCTTCCCTTCGGTTCTGCTGCTGACCACGCTGATGCGCTTGTCGCTCAACGTGGCATCCACCCGGGTTGTGCTGCTGGAAGGCCATACCGGTGCGGGCGCTGCGGGCGCGGTGATTGAGGCCTTTGGGCATTTCCTGATCGGAGGCAACTTTGCGGTTGGTTTGATTGTTTTCGCCATTTTGGTGGTCATCAACTTCATCGTCGTGACCAAAGGCGCAGAGCGTATTGCGGAAGTCTCTGCACGCTTTACGCTGGACGCGATGCCAGGCAAGCAAATGGCCGTGGACGCCGACCTGAATGCAGGCTTGATCAATGACGCGGAGGCCAAACGCCGCCGGGCCGAAGTGGGCGAAGAAGCCGACTTTTTTGGCTCAATGGACGGTGCATCCAAGTTTGTCCGGGGCGATGCGATTGCCGGCATCTTGATTCTGTTGATCAACATCGTCGGCGGCTTCACCATCGGCGTTTTGCAGCACGGCTTGACCGCATCCAAAGCCGCCGACACCTACATCCTACTGGCGGTGGGTGACGCGCTGGTTGCGCAGATCCCCGGCTTACTGATCTCCATCGCAGCCGCCATGGTGGTTTCGCGGGTGGGCAAAGACGACGACATTGGCAAGCAGATCATCCACCAACTGTTCGACTCCCCCAAGGTATTGGGCATTACAGCTGGCATTTTGGCGTTCATGGGCATCATCCCCAACATGCCACACACGGTGTTTTTGTCCATGGCCGCCGTCTTGGGCTATAGCGCCTGGACCATCTCCAAGCGCCCTGCCCCGGTGGACGCCACCGCCATCGTGGCGCCGCCCCCGACCGATGGTGAAGCCACCTGGGACGATCTCCAGCCCGTCGATCTGCTGGGACTGGAACTGGGTTACCGCCTGATTACGCTGGTAGATAAAACCCGGCCTGGTGATCTGCTGACCCGGATCAAAGGGGTACGGCGCAAGTTCGCTCAGGAGGTTGGCTTTCTGCCTCCCCCCGTTCACGTGCGCGACAACCTCGACCTCAAACCAAGTGCTTACCGCATCACCTTACGCGGCGTTGTGGTGGGCGAAGGCGAGGCCTTCCCGGGGATGTACCTGGCCATCAACCCTGGGGGCATTACCACCCCACTGATTGGCACGGCCACCACCGATCCGGCCTTCGGCCTGCCCGCACATTGGATCGACGAGCGGCAAAAGGAAGCGGCACAAATGGCCGGCTTTACCGTGGTTGATTCGGAAACCGTGATGGCCACACATTTGTCACACTTGATGCAAGTGCAGGCGGCCAGGCTGCTGAGCCGCACAGAGACACAACAACTGGTGGAGCATGTCAGCAAACTGGCCCCCAAACTGATCGAAGAAGTGGTTCCCAAAATGGTGTCTATCGCCACGTTCCAGAAAGTCTTGCAGCTCTTGCTGGAAGAGTCTGTGCACATCCGCGATATCCGAACCATTGTGGAATGCCTGGCCGAGCATGCCGGCAGCACCACCGATCCGGCCGATCTGGCCCGCCGTGTGCGCATTGCCTTGGCCCCCGCCATCGTGCAACAGATTTACGGCCCGACCCGCGAACTGAACGTCATCGCCATCGAGCCCGGCCTGGAGCGGATGCTGGTGCAAGCTCTCGGTAATGCCGCCGGCCCCGCGCTGGACCCCGGCGTGGCCGACCTGCTGACCCGCAATGTGGCAGACGTAGCTCTCCAGCAGGAAGAACTGGGTGTACCCGCCTGCCTGCTGGTGCCAGACCAAATTCGCAATGCAATTTCGCGGCTGGTGCGCAGGGTAGCCCCCCGCCTGCAAGTGCTGGCACACAGTGAAATTCCAGAAACCCACACCATCCGCATTGGCCCCATTCTCAAAGGTGCACTCACATGAACATCCAACGCTTTCACGCTGCTACGTCCCGCGAAGCTTTGGCCAAGGCCCGCGCGGTTTTTGGTGAGGGCACGCTCATCCTGTCCAACCGCCCAACCTCCACAGGAGTCGAAGTGGTTGCGACCGCAGAAGATGCCCTGTCCTCACTGGACCGGGCATCAGAGCCCTATGCCCTGGGACAGACCCATGCAGCGCCAGCCTCGTCTTCTGCAGCCACCCAAGCCATGGCGCAGATTCCTGTGGAGGAAGACACCGAACAACTGGCCATGAGCACACTGTCGTTCCAGGACTATGTGCGCGAACGCATGCTCCGCCGCCGCCATGAAACCAGCACGGGTTTGCGTGACGAAATCTTCCCGCCCAAAGTGGATGCACAACCCAGCGTTGCAACACCGGTGTCGCAACCCCAGCGCACGCAGCATGCGGCCCCCTTTGCAACGGCCCCGGTGGCTCGCCCCAAGCCAGCGCCCGCATCGGCCGTGATGAGCTCCAAGGGCATCGTGGATGAACTGCAAGCCATGAAGGACATGATTGAAGAGCGCTTCAACACCATGGCCTGGCTGGGCAAAACCAAGCAGGATCCCATCCAGTCCAATCTGATGCTCAAAATGATCCGCGCAGGCTACTCACCAGCCTTGGCCCGAGCCGTCATCGAACGACTGCCAGAGGATGCCAACCCTGCAGAGGCTGTGCGTTGGCTGATGGAGGTGCTGGAGCGCAATCTGCGTACCGATGCCGGCGCTAAACCCTTGTTTGACCAAGGTGGCATCTATGCACTGGTCGGTGCCACCGGCGTGGGTAAAACCACCACGGCTGCCAAGCTAGCAGCCCATTGCGTGCGGGTCCATGGTGCCAATAGCGTGGGCCTGATCACGCTGGACACGTACCGTATTGCCGCACACGAACAGCTACGCGCTTTTGGTCGCATGCTGGGCGTCGTGGCGCATCTGGCCCATGACCGGGCCGCACTGCAAGACCTGCTGGGCTTGCTGGGCAACAAAAAGATGGTGCTGATCGATACCACAGGCATCGCCCCCAAAGATCCGCGTAAGCGTGACATGATGGATGTGCTGGACTTGCCCGGCGTCAATCGCCTGCTCGTGCTCAATGCAGGCAGCCATGGCGACACCATGGACGAAGTGCTCACCTCTTTCAAGACCCGGGGCGTACAACAGGCCATCCTGTCCAAAATCGACGAAGCAGCCAAGTTGGGCCCCGCATTGGACGCCATCATCCGACACCAGCTGGTGCTGCGAGGCGTGTGCAACGGCCAGCGCGTCCCCGAGGACTGGGAGGCTGCTGACGCCAAAAAATTGGTTCGGGCTTCCATGCGTTCCACCACCAAATCCGCATTCGACCCCAAAGCCGTGGATTTGAACTTCTTCTTCACCCCTGCATCGCCTTCCCCTGCCCGCAAGGAACGGGTACATGCTTGAGTCCTGCGTCGACCAAGGCGAGAGCTTGCGCCGAATGGCGCCGCAGGCCGCCTGGAGTGTGATTTCCATGGTGACCCGCGGGGACTCCGACACAGAGCTGCCCCTGCTATGGCAAATCTGTGCAGTGTTACAAAGCTTCAACTACCGTATCACCGTACTGGACGCAAGCTCAACGGAAACCGATGACAATCCGGGTTTACAGAACCTACTGGATCACGCACACTGGCTGGAAGCTGTGCCAGCAGACACATCTCCATGGCATATCGTGCCAGCCCGTTTAGGGCTTGGCCGCATAGCAAGCCAACACAGTCGGGGACACCGCATGCCGCTGCAACCCTTGGGCCACTTGTTTCGCAACTGCGACCTCGTCGTGGTGTACGCGGACGCCCACATGCTGGCCGCCTTGCTGCCGGGCAGCCAAGTTCGGCCATTGCTGGCGGTTACACCCCATAGAGCTTCTATCATTGGCGCCTATAAAAGCTTCAAAAAATTACTGCTGGAGGCCCAATTGGTGCCTTTGATCGCGTCCGTAGTGAGCAATCCGGTCAAAAATGCGGAGAATTTGGCTAAGACCACCGGCCGCGCGCTACAGCGCTGCGCCCAACTACATCTGGGCTGCCATACAGAATTCATGACAGTTCGCACCTTTCCGCAGCAGCACAAGCATTGGAACGATGCCCATCCGCTCGCACTGCGGCTAATGGCCAATGCCATTCCGATAGCGCATAGCTTGGCAGATGCAGCAAGAGCACCTTCACACACCTCTTTAGGCTATCGGGCGGGGGCATATTGATGTACACCGCGAAAGGCCATATGGACCGGGAGCACATGATCCGCCAGTATGTCCCTCTGGTTAGACGGTTGGCGCACCACATGATCGCCAAGCTGCCGCCGAATATCGAGCTCGATGATCTGATCCAGGTGGGCATGATCGGATTGTCGGAAGCCCTGACACGCTACGAGGTAGCCCAAGGCGTACAGTTCGAAACCTTTGCGACGCAACGTATCCGCGGCGCCATGATTGATGAGTTGCGCGAGGGTGACTGGATGTCCCGCGGCTCACGCAAGAGCCAAAAGGAAATCGAGCGTGCGGTGCAGCGCCTGGAGCAAAAGCTAGGCCGCAGTCCGCTGGAGTCAGAAATCGCCGCCGAGCTGGACATGGCGTTGGCCGACTACCAAGAGCTGCTGGGCAAAGTCCGCGGCACCCAGTTGGTCTATCTGGAAGACATGACAGGCGGCTCGGACGAGGAATCCAGTTTTCTGGACCGGCATATCGCCGACGAAAGCGCAGACCCTATCCATCTGTTACGCGACCACCGGCTGCGCGCGTCCCTGGTAGAAGCCATCAAAACCCTGCCAGAGCGGGAACAGTACATCATGAGCATGTACTACGAAAACGACTTGAATCTCAAGGAAATTGCGGCTGTACTGGAGATTACAGAATCTCGGGTCTGCCAATTGCACAGCCAGTCCATTGCCAGACTCCGTGCCAAGATGCGCAGCCATTAAGGCGTTTTGCTTTTACGCCCGCCCATAAAAAATCGCCCCGATGGGCGATTTTTTATGGGCAAAGCCAAGTCATATCAAGTTGCAATCGCCGCATAGATACGGGCGGCACCGCCACGGTAGGCACCCGCCTTGGCGCCTCCTGAATAAGTTGCCAGCGGCTGTGCCTGGGGCAATACAGTCAACAAGGTGCGATCCACAACTACCGCTCGCCTGATCAGGCTTTCGCGCTGCTGCGTCAGGGTCAGCGAAATCTTCGCCAGCCGTTTGCGCATATTCTCATCCAAAGACTTCAAGCCCGTCGCAGCCGGCGCCAAACGCGCCATATCCATCATTGCCTGGCGCAATGAGGTGCTGGCAGCTTGCAGCACCAGCGGCTCGCCGGCAAGCAATGCGGCAGAGACGTCATCCAGCAAACGCTCGACAGAAGACAAACTGGCTTCTAAGCCAACGGAAGAATAGTTAGCAGCCATATTTAAAGACCCTGCTCCAAAACCAGACCTGAAAAGCTTACTTTTCCGTTACGTCCAGCATCTCCTGGGCATTGGCCAGCAATTTGTCGGCAATCGCCTCTGGATTTACTGCATAAGTGCCACCCTTGATCGCCGCACGGATATCCGCGACTTTCTTGGCGTCGAAATCGGCTCCAACGCCCCGATCGGTCTGTTCCAGCGTACGTGCCAGTGTAGAAACCGACACCGAGGCCCCCGCCGAAGGGGTCGCACGTGCGCCCTTTTGCGCCAAGCTGGCGGCCGCAGCTTCCTTGTCCTGCTCGGTCTTTTTGACGTTTGCAGAACTGACTGCTACCGGCAACTCTAGCCCTTGTCCAATTTTCATCACACTCTCCAACAGCCTTGAAGTTAAGGCATCGTAGCAATGGTTTCGACCGATCCATCATTTTCTTTAGCCCAATTCCTGCGCAACGCCAAAAAGAAACTACTCTTTACATGTCGACACGGATGGTGCGCGCGTCCTGCACTACGCCCGACATGACCCGGCCGCTCTCCATCCGCACCCGAGCGGGCTGGCCCACCACCCCGGCGGTCATGGCCTGACCGTCCGATGTCACCTGAAAACCAGGCCCCTGGGCCAAAACTCTAATCTGGGTACCGGCCTGGAACACCTGGGGCGCCCTGACCATCGATTGGCGAATGGCCTGGCCAGCCACCCAGGAGCGCGTAGCCACCTGGCCTATCCATTGCTCAGGTAGCGCAACCACCGGCGATGCATCGTCGGCCCAATCCACCTCCGCCTCCATGGCGTCATCCGGCATCAACACCGCACCGGCATTGATATTGCTCTTGGCCACCCACGCCGGACCAAAGGCCTTGACCGTGACCGGCAAGAACACGCTCCAGCGGGTAGCCCCATCCAGGCAGCGCAAACCCACACGGCTCCGGCCCCACAAACGGGTGCCCTGCGGCACAAAAGGCTCTACTTTGGCGCAAGGAGACAAGCGCAGACGCGCATCCAGCGCCCCCACGGCGACCTCCATGCGCAGCGCTACACCATTCGCAGACGCCATAGGCGACACATGGGTCACGGTGGACTCCAGCCAACGCTGGCCGACCTGCACCACGTCCGCCTCTACCTGCGCCACGGCCCCGAAAGCCTGCGCGCACAAAACAAGGCCTATAGCCCTCGTGCCGTAGGGCCACAACTTCGACAAATTTTGAAACATAAAAACTCCTTGCCTGAAGAGCACTGCGCAGCTAGCTGCGCCCAGACGCTCCTTGACACAACAAACTATAGGCAGCACCGGCCTTGGCAAAGGGCCGAACTAACCACGAATCACCCGCTTCTTTAGCGGCTAAAAACACTCAAGTTTTCCCATAATTTGCCCAACGCGAGAACCGGGATGGCACCGGCTGCCTCGCCAGAGATAACGCGAGGTGTCGCATGTTGGACAAAATGGTCGGTGGAATGGACTTCCAGAGCAAGGCATTGGTGCTACGCGCTGAGCGCCAGCGTGCCATCGCCAGCAATATCGCCAACGTGGACACCCCTGGCTACGTAGCCCGCGACTACAACTTCAAAGACGCAATGACGGCCGCAACGTCGGGCCAGAAATTGATGGCAGGCGAGAAAACCAACGCCCAGCACATGGATCTCCCCGGGCTGGATAGCAGCCTGAGCAACGCCCAGAAGCTGGGCTACAGCGTGCAAAGCCAGCCCAATATGGACAACAACACGGTCGATCTAGACCGAGAGCGGGCCAATTTTGTTGACAACTCCGTGCGCTACGAAGCCACCCTGCGCTTTATCAACGGCCAAGCCAAGACCATGCTCGCCGCCATTACCGGGCAGTAAGCCGCACCGTACCTAAAGGATCACCATGTCCATGTTTTCCATCTTCGGCGTCTCTGGCAGCGCCATCAGTGCCCAATCGCAACGCCTCAACGTCGTGGCCAGCAATCTGGCCAACGTGGACGCTGTGGCCGGGCCAGACGGGCAAGCCTACAAAGCGCGCCAAGTCGTATTCCAGACTACCTTAATGGGGGCCGAGAGTTCGGCAGGGGTACGGGTCAAAGAAGTCACCGAAAGCCAGCAGCCTGGCCGCAAGGTGCTGGACCCCAACCACCCCTCCGCCGATGCGGATGGCTATGTCACCCACTCCAACGTGAATGCGGTAGACGAAATGGTGAACATGATTTCAGCCTCCCGCTCGTACCAAAACAACGTGGAAGTCATGAACACCGCCAAATCCCTGCTGCTCAAGACGCTGCAGATGGGTCAATAATTTTTAAGAAAGCCACACCATGGATTTCAACACCATCAATGCCACCAGCAGCTCGCTGGCCTCCGCAGCCAGCAACAAGAACGCCACCACATCAGAAGCCTCGCAAGACCGCTTCCTGAAACTGCTGGTCGCCCAATTGAACAACCAGGATCCGATGAATCCTATGGACAACGCGCAGATGACCAGCCAGCTAGCGCAGATCAATACCGTGTCCGGCATCCAGACTCTGAACGACACCATGACCAGCATGGCCTCGCAAATCGCGGCACTGCAGTCGCTACAAGGCAGCACCACCATTGGCCACGAGGTCCTAACCGAGGGCTCCACCGTCAGCATCACCGATGGCGTGGGCAAAGGCGCGTTCGACCTGAGTGGCACTGCCGACACCGTCAAGGTTGAAGTGCGCAACTCCGGCGGCACCCTGCTCGGCACCGTGAACATGGGCGCCCTCGAATCTGGCCGCCAATCGTTTACCTGGGACGCATCACAGCACGCCAATGCAGGAGAACTCACCTTCAAGGTAGTGGCCACCAATGGCAGCACTGCCGTCACCAGCACGGCCCTGGAACGTAACAAGGTGGTGTCGGTCAGCAACGACAACAACGTCCTCAACCTGCAACTGCAGAACGGCGAATCGGTCGCGTACAGCGCCGTCAAAGCCATTCTCTAAGACCGCACACCCCTTCCGCATTTTCAGGAGCACCCCATGAGCTTTCAACAAGGTCTGTCCGGTCTGAACGCATCCAGCCAGAATCTGGACGTTATTGGCCACAACATCGCCAACGCGAACACCACGGGCATGAAGGCCTCGCGGGCCGAGTTTGCCGAGTTGTACGCCTCTTCGCTGGGCAGCTCCGGCGGTATCAGCAACGGCATCGGCGTCGAGGTTTCCACCGTGTCGCAGCAGTTCACCCAGGGCAACATCAGCATTACCAACAACTCGCTGGACGTTGCCATCAACGGCAACGGTTTCTTCCAGGTCCAGCTGCCCAATGGCAGCACCGCCTACAGCCGCGACGGAGCCTTCAAGCTCAACAACGACGGCGAGATCATCACCAACAGTGGCGGTCACCTGATGGGCCTGGCTTCCGCCGCGGATGGCAGCATTCCTACGGGTGGCGTCATCGCCCCCCTGCTGCTGCCTGCCGGCGGTGAAATTCCGGCCGAGGTCAGCACCAAGATCGACCTGACCTTCAACCTGGACACTGAAGCAGCCGTTGCCACCGGTACCGCGCCCAGCGCCCTGGTACCGCCGCTGGCCACCTACGGAACGTCGGCCCTGGCCTACAACGAGCAAGGCGTGGCGATTCCCGTCAGCTTCTATTTCACAAAAACTGCGGTAAATACCTGGAACGTATACACCAGCGTAGACGGAGCCACCCCCACCCTGGTACCAACGCCTCTGACGTTTGCCACCAATGGCACGATCACGCCCGCCTCGTTCACCCTGGGTTCGATTGCACTGCCCAGCGCTGCCACCCCGCCACCGGCCGGCACGTTCTCTGTCGACATCAATATCGCCGACGCGACGCAGCAGGGCTCCAAGTTTTCTGTCACCAAAGCCAAGGGCGACGGCCAGGCACCTGGTACGCTGACCGCCATCAACATCGATGAAAGCGGCATCATCCAGGGTACCTATTCGAACGGCAAGTCGCTTGCTGCAGGGCAGATCCAGCTAGCCACCTTCACCAACGTGCAAGGCCTGGCGCCGATTGGCGGCAACTACTGGCAAGCCACCGTGTCCAGCGGCGAGCCCTCGGTCAAAGGCGCGCCCGGCACCGGCAACCTGGGAAGCCTGCGCGCCGGATCGCTGGAAGACTCCAACGTCGACCTCACCAAAGAGCTGGTCAACATGATGACCGCCCAGCGTGCCTACCAGGCCAATGCCCAGACCATCAAGACCCAGGACCAGGTGATGTCCACCCTGGTCAATCTGCGCTAAGCCCGCTGAGCGCAGCGCCCGCCTGAGAAAGCCCCGCCATGGACCACATCATTTACACCTCGATGACGGGGGCCAACACGGCTGCCAACCGGCAGGCTGTGCTGGCCAACAATCTGGCAAACGTCTCTACCAGCGGGTTTCGCGCTGAACTGTCCACCTACCGCTCCGTGCCCCTGAATGGCCCCGGCGCCAGCACCCGGGTCTTCGCACTGGAGGCCACAGCAGGCCATTCTGAAACGCCTGGCCCGATACAGCGCACAGGCCGCAACCTGGATGCCATGGCCCAAGGCAATGCCTGGTTCACCGTGCAAGGCCTGGACGGCACCGAAGCCTATACGCGCGCCGGCTCCTTCGAGGTTTCACCGAACAACACCCTGGTCACGCCCATGGGCCTGCCCGTGCTGTCCGACGGCGGCGCCCCCATCGATGTGCCTGCCAATTCCGAGATCACATTCGGCAGCGACGGCACTATCAGCGCCAAGGTCGCAGGCCAGGCACCCACCAACCTGGGCCGGCTGAAGATGGTCACGCCCGATGCGGACAACCCCATCAAACGCGGCGACGACGGCCTGTTCCGGGGCGCCACCGGCGACCCGCTGCCTGCCGATGCCAATGCCAAGCTGCTCTCCGGTGCCGTAGAAGGCTCCAACGTCAACGCCGTGGAAACCATGGTTGGCATGATCCAGGTCGCCCGCCAGTTCGAAACCCAGATGCGCCTGCTGCAAACCGCAGAGACCAACGACAAATCGGCCAGCCAGTTGCTGAACGTACAGGGCTAATCGCCCCCCAAGAAAAGGAATCGCCATGATCAACTCCCTGTGGATCTCCAAGACGGGTATGGAAGCCCAGCAAACCCAGCTGGACGTGATCTCGCACAATCTGGCGAACGTCTCCACCACCGGCTACAAGCGCGCCAATGCGGTGTTTGAAGACCTGATCTACCAAAACCTGCGCCAGGTTGGCGCCAACAGCACCGAACAAAACCAGCTGCCCACCGGCCTGCACCTGGGCCTGGGCGTGCGCACCGTGGCCACTACCCGATCCTTTGCCCAGGGCAGTCTGCAATCGTCTGGGAATGCGCTGGACGTAGCGATCAACGGCAACGGCTTCTTTCAGATCAACCAGACCGATGGCACGATTGGCTACACCCGAGATGGCTCTTTCCAGGTCGACTCCCAAGGCCGCCTGGTCACCGCCGCCGGCCTGACGGTCGCCAGCGGCGTGACCATTCCAGTTACCGCCCAAAGCGTCACCATCAGCACCGACGGCTCGGTCACCGTCATGCTGCCGGGCAACAGCACGCCGCAACCCGCCGGCAATATTGCGCTGGCCAATTTCATCAACCCGGCTGGCCTGGAGCCCAAAGGTGGCAACCTCTACACCGAAACGCCAGCCTCCGGCCAACCAACCACCGGCACGCCCGGCGTTAGCGGCATGGGCGTGGTCAAACAGGGCTTTGTAGAAACCTCTAACGTCAACGTGGTGCAGGAGCTGGTCACCATGATCCAGACCCAGCGCGCCTATGAAATGAATTCCAAGGCCGTGCAGACCTCCGACCAGATGCTGCAAAAGCTTGCCCAGCTCTAGGAACCAGGCCATGTACACCGCATCCCTTACTGCTGCTCTGCGCTGGTATGCCGTCGTGGCGGCCATCGGCCTGCTCTGCACTGGCTGCGAAACCCTGCAGCCCGCACCTAAGGTGGATTTCGTCGAATCCACCCTGCCCCGGGCACTCCCCCCGACCGCAGCGGCGACGACGGCGCGCCCCACCGGCAGCCTGTTCACCTCGTCGGCCTACCGGCCGGTTTTCGAAGACCGGCGCCCGCGCCTGGTGGGCGACAGCCTGACGATCCAGATCGTGGAAAACGTCAGTGCCAGCCAGAAATCCTCCAGCACCGTCAACCGCTCGGCTGAAAACGAAGCCGGCATCACGGCCTTGCCATTCCTGAAAACGCCGCTTCTGAACAAGCTGTCGGTCGGCGCCAGCTCCAGCAGCGATTTCTCCGGCAAAGGCGGCACCGAAAGCGCTAACACCTTTTCCGGTGCAATTACCGTGACCGTGGTGGAGGTGCTCGCCAACGGCCACCTGGTTGTGGCTGGCGAGAAGCAGATTGGCGTGAACCAGAACGTCGACGTGCTGCGCTTCTCGGGCACCGTCGACCCCCGCGCCGTGCAACCCGGCAGCATCGTCAGCTCCACCCAGGTGGCGAATGCGCGCATCGAGTCCAAGGGGCGCGGCGCCCAGGGTGAAGCCCAAACAATAGGCTGGTTGTCCCGGTTCTTTTTAACCGTTCTCCCGTTCTAGCGCGCAGGAAAATAATGCTAAAGGTTGGACCAATTCGGTCGAACCATACGTAGAACGGGTTGTTCGCCATGCATTTTTTCCGCCACCTGCCGACACGCCGTGCCGTGACCTGGGTCTCGGCGCTATGCATGGTGCTGGGCGTGCTCGCAGCCAGCCCCGCCCAGGCCTTGCGCATCAAAGAAATCGCCGCCATCCAAGGCGTGCGCAGCAACCAGTTAACCGGCTACGGCCTGGTGGTCGGCCTGGACGGCACGGGTGACCAGACCACCCAGATGCCTTACACCTCCCAAAGCCTGTCCAGCTACTTGCAGCAAATGGGTATCACCCTGCCGGCCAGCCTGGCGTCATCGCTGCAGCTGAAAAACGTGGCCGCGGTCATCGTCACCGCCCAATTACCCGCATTCGCCCAACCTGGCCAGACCATCGACGTGAACGTGGCATCCATGGGCAACTCCAAGTCGCTGAAGGGCGGCATGCTCATCACCACCCCGCTGCGCGGTGCCGACGGCGAGATCTACGCCATGGCCCAGGGCAATATGGTGGTGGCTGGTGCCGGCGCTGCTGCCGGCGGCAGCAAGGTGCAGATCAACCACCTCAGTGCCGGCCGCATCCCCTCCGGTGCCCAGGTCGAGCGCAGCGTGCCCACGCCGCTACAAGAGGGCGACTACATCACCCTGGACCTGAACTCCTCCGACTTCCAGACCGCCCGCCGAGTGGCTGCAGCCGTCAATAACAAGCTGGGCAGCGGCCTCGCAAACGCGATGGACGGCCGTACCGTCCGGGTGCGTGCGCCCAACGACCCGAATGCCCGCGTCAACTTTTTGGCCGATCTGGAGGAGCTGCCGCTGGAAGCCTCTACGCCGGCTGCCAAGGTGGTCATTAACTCCCGCACCGGCTCCATTGTGCTGAACCAGGCTGTGACACTCGGCCCTTGCGCGATTGCGCATGGCAATTTGTCCATCAGCATCAGCACGACACCGTCGGTCAGCCAACCTAACCCCTTGTCGCAAGGGCAGACCGTGGTGACGGAAAAAAGCAATATCCAGATCAAGCAAGAACCCGGCATCCTGATCCAGGTTCCGCCCGCGCCCCAGCTGTCTGACGTGGTGCGCGCCTTGAACGCCCTGGGCGCGACCCCCCAGGATTTGCTGGCCATTCTGCAAGCCATCAAGGCCGCAGGTGCCCTCAACGCCGAGCTGGAGGTGATCTGACATGTCGCTATCTCTGAACCCACTGAACCAGGCCTCGCAAGTCTCCTCCAATGCGCTTGCGGCAGACGTCAAATCGCTGAACGCACTGAAGCAGCAAGCCGGACAAGACAGCCCGGCTGCCATCAAGGAAACCGCCAAGCAGCTAGAGTCGCTGTTCATGCGCGAGCTGATCAAAAGCATGCGCGAGGCCACCACCAAATCCGGCATGTTCGACAGCCCCCAGGGCGACCTGGGCACCGACCTGCTCGACCAGCAGCTGTCGGTCACCATGTCGGGCCGGCCCGGCGGCTTATCGGAGGCCATCGAACGCCAGCTGTCGCGCCAGACCGTGCCCGCGGATACCAGCACCCTGCAACTGGGCACGCCAGCCAGCCGTCCTTCCGCTGCACCGGCGACCGGGCCGGTAAGCCGAACCACCAGCCAAAGCGATTTTGTGCAGCGCCATAACGGTACGGCCATGCAGGTTGAAAAAGACACCGGCCTCCCCGCCAGCTACCTGCTGGGCCAGGCAGGCCATGAAACCGGCTGGGGCCGCAAAGAGATTTTGAATAAGGACGGTAGCACCTCGTTCAACCTGTTCGGCATCAAGGCAGGCTCCAACTGGACTGGCAAGACCACTACCATCACCACCACCGAGGTGATCAACGGCGAATCGCGCAAAGTCAGCGCCAAATTCCGAGCTTACGACTCCTACGAAGACTCGTTCAAGGACTACGCCAAGCTGATCAATGAAAGCCCGCGCTATGCCCAGGCCCGTCAGCAAACTGGCTCATCGCAGGCCTATGCAACCGAGCTCAAGCGCGCCGGCTATGCCACCGACCCCGACTACGCCGCCAAGCTGACGCGGGCCATCAGCACCACCCAGCAGTTGCGCCGGGCCTACGCGTAACAGACCGCCATGAGCAATCTACTCAACGTCGGCACGCGGGCCCTGGTCGCCAATGAAGTCGCACTGCAAACCATTGGCAACAATATTGCCAACGCCAGTACCGTTGGCTACTCGCGCCAAACCACGGTGCTGCAGACCGTCGAAGGCCAGTTCAGCGGCGGCGGCTACATCGGCAAGGGCGTGGACATTGCCACCATCCAGCGCAACCACAACGAATACCTGACCCGGCAGGCCGCGCTGTCCAAGTCGGTCTCGGCCTCCGACATTGCCCGCGCCAACAAGCTGCTGCAGCTGGAAGACATATTCACCGGTGGCAAAAACGGCCTGGGTGCCGCCGTCACCGACATGATGAACGCGTTTTCGGACGTGGCCAGCGCCCCGACCGACCTAACTGCGCGCACCGTGGTGCTGACCCGCGCCGACGAAGCCGCAGCCCGCTTCAATGATGCCGCTACCCAGCTCACCAACCTGCAGAGCGGCCTGCGCACCGAACTCGAAAACTCCGTCGCTGCAGTCAACACCCTGACCAGCAGCATCGCCGCCGTCAACCTGCAGCTGCAACAGGCAAAGGGCAACGGCCAGTCGCCCAACGACCTGCTGGACAAGCGCGATAACCTGATAAGCCAGCTCAACCAGTACATCCAGACCACATCCATCGATGGCGGAGACGGCACCGTCACACTGTTTGCGTCCAGCAGCCAGCCCCTGGTGCTGGGTACCAAGTCCAATCCGCTGTCGGTGCAAACCGACCCGCAGGACAACACCAAGACCCAGGTTGCCATCAATTTCGGCAGCCAGACAGCCGTGCTGTCCGAGGACATGATGGGCGGCGGCGAGATCGCCGGCATGCTGAAGTTCCAGAACAAGGATCTGGCCGAAGGCGTAAACCTGCTGGGTCGGATGGCGGTCAGCATCACCACCGTGCTGAACGCACAGCACCAGCTGGGCCTGGACCTGGACGGCAATGCGGGCGGCAACCTGTTCAGCCAGGTCAACATGCCCAACGGCGTGGGCGCCACCTTCAATACCGGTACGGGCACCATAGGCATCAGCGTCGACCCGGCCAATGTGGCCAAGCTGGCGGCGTCGGACTACACCGTCACCTACACCTCGGCCGCCACCTTTACCGTGACGCGCAACTCCGACAACACCGTGGTCACGCCCGACCCGGTGACCGGCAGCTACGACGGCCTGTTGATCACGCCCGGCGGCACGCCCAACTCCGGCGACAGCTTCTTGCTACGGCCCTACAGCAATGCAGCGGCAGACATCGGCATTGCGTTTGCCTCGCCGCGCCAGCTCGCCGTGGCCAGCCCAGTGCAAGCGGCCATGGGCACCACCAATACCGGCAGCCTGTCGGTGGCCAACCTGACGGCCAAATCGGTGCCGATGCCGGCTGCCGTGACCCTTACCTTCACCGGGGCCAACACCTATACCCGTTCGGATATAGCCGGCACCTTCACCTACAACCCCGGCACAGCCATTCCCTACGACGCAGCCAACACCGCGTCGGGCTGGTCGCTCACGATGTCGGGGGCTGCGCAAGTCGGTGACACCATCACCCTCGGCCCGTCCAACACCAGCTACGCCAAGCTCAATGCCGGCAATGCCGATGCACTGATGGACCTGCGCGATCTAGCCTTGTTCGACGGTGCCAGTCTGGCCGACGGCTACGCCTCGCTGATGTCGCAGGTCGGTGTGCGCGTCCAAAGCGTGCAATACACCGCTGAAGTCTCCAAGTCGATTGCAGACAACCTGGAAACCTCGCGCACCGGCGTGTCCGGTGTGAATCTGGACGAAGAAGCCGCTAAGCTGCTGCAATACCAGCAGGCCTACCAGGCTTCGTCCAAGATGATCCAGATCGCCCAAACCATTTTTGACAGTCTGATGGCCAGCGTCGGCCGTTGACCGCCCGAACCGCCCCCCTTAGGAGCGCTTGATGAGCAATACCTTCACCCGCATGGGTACCGCCAACAGCTACGACAACGCGCTGCGCAACCTCACCTCGCGGCAGAACGCACTGTCGGGCCTGCAAGAAAACGTCACCTCTGGCAAGAAAATCTTGCGCGCCAGCGACGACCCCACAGGCGCCGGGGCGGCCGAACGCGCCACCACCCGCATCGAACGCATCAAAACCGAGCAACGCGCACTGGAAGTGCAAAAGAGCGCCATCACCCAGGCCGAATCCACCCTGGGCAGCGCCACCACGCTGCTGCAGAGCTTCCGCGATCTGGTGGTACAGGCCGGCAACGGCGCCAACAGCCCGACCGAGCGCGAAACCATCGCCAAGCAGCTGATCGGCATACGCGATGAGCTGCTCGACCTGGCGAACCGCAAGGACAGCAATGGCATGCCCTTGTTCAACGGCCTGGGCAGCACGGCCGCACCGTTCGAAACCAGTGTCGACGGCGCACCGCCGGACCCCGACTACACCTACAACGGCCTGCCCGGACAATCCGCCGCCAGCACCGTGGCCATACCGTTCACCCTGGATGGCCGTGCCGCCTGGATGGACGTGCCGGAAAGCAATGGCGTGTTCAACGTCTCCCTGGGTACGGCCAATACAGGCAAGGCATTTGCCGATATTGGACTGGTGACCGACGCCACCACCGCCGCCTTGCCCACCAACGGCTACGACTACAGCATCAGCTTCACCGCGCCGGTTGCTCCCGCCACCGGGGCCACCACGTACGCAGTGACCAACAACACCACCGGCACCACCTCTGCGGCGCAAACCTACACCGCTGGCCAAAGCATCACCATGGGCGGCATCTCGGTGGTGGTCAAGGGTGTGCCCGCCAATGGCGACACACTGGAAATCAACGCCAACGTCGCCGCCAGCCGGCCCAGCATTTTTGGCGTACTCGACCGCGCCATTGCCAGCATGTACGCCAAAGACGCGGCCGGCAACACCACCACCAAAGGTGCCAACAGCACCGACGCCAACTTCAACCATGAGCAGGCGATCTCGCTGGCCCAGATCGACACCAGCCTGGAAAAAATCAGCTCCAGCCGCGGCAAAGCTGGCGACCTGCTGACCCGCGCCGACCGCATCACAGACACCCAGTCCAAAAACACCATCCAGTCGGAATCCGACCGATCGAACGCCGAAGATCTGGACATGATCGCCGCCATCGCCGACCAGAAGAACCAGCAAACCGCCTACCAGGCTGCGCTGCAGTCGTATGCCTCGATCCAGAAGCTGTCTTTGTTTAACTACATCGGGTAAGTTGGACTAAGCTAGCTGCTATGGCCCAAACCATTCTTGGCAGCGTGACCCTGGGCTACAGGCCCATATGGAACCGCCAGCGCGCGCTGGTGGCCGTCCAGCTGTGCATCACTGCACCGCCCGATGCGGCGCTGGACGCCGCCCATCTGATGGCCATCCTGCAAGAGCAGGACAGCCCGCGCAGCCCGCCCCTGCTGCTGTCCGTCACCTCCTCACCGCAACTGCTGCGTGACCTGCTCGACCACGCGCCACCCAGTCGCCACTGGATCGAAGTCCGTAGCGACTGGATGCACAGCCACGCCATGCCCCAACGCATACAGCGCGCCCACCGCCGTGGTCTGCGCCTGGTCTGGCGCGGCGAGGCCGAGCAGCGCCCCGATCCCGAGGTCGCCGCCTGCTTCTTCACCCAGGTGCTGCGCCTGGGCCCGCAGGATGCACTGGCCGCGCTACAGGCCGCGGCCCGCCAACGCGCCGGCTCCAAGCAACCCGAACCCAGCCCGGTGCTGGCCGGCTGCATCTACGAAGGCGTGGCCAGCCGGCTGCTGATGGAGCACTGCCTTGACCAGCGCAACGCCACTGGCCTGCTGGGCTGGCCCGACGAAGACATCCTGCACGCGCTGCAGCACAAGGCCACCGCACCTGACCACCAGGCCATGGTGCAGCTGATCCGGGCCATCGATGACGACCTGGCGGTCGAGCGAATCGAAGCCATGCTGGGCGAAGAGCCCATCCTCACCTACCGCTTCCTGGCCTATGCGAACTCGGCGGCTGTGGGCCTGCGCAATGGCATCGAATCGCTGCGCCACGGGCTGATGATGCTCGGCTATACCGAGCTGCGCCGCTGGCTCAGCGCGCAGCTGTCCCAGTCCTCGCGCGACGCCAATCTGCAGCCGGTCAAGGCCGCCATGGTGGTGCGGGCCCGGCTGATGGAAAACCTGATGGACGCCGGCGCCGAGCACGAGCTGGCCCGCGAAATCTACCTCTGCGGCCTGTTCTCGCAGATCGACGTACTGATGGGCGAGCCCCTGGGCAGCGCGCTGCACCGCGTGCCGCTGTCCAGCCGCATCTACAACGCCACGGTGCGCAACAGCGGCCCGTATGCGCCGCTGCTGGAGATCGCTAGCGCTATGGAGTCGGACAGCAACCATGCCGCCATGCGCCACCTATGCCATGAACACGGCATGGGCCTTGAAGAAGTGAACCGCGCGCTGCTGCGCACCCTGGCTGCGCTGAAAGCTGATAAGTAAGCCCTACAACAAATCAGCCTCTAGCGCTTATTCTTATTACACAACTTGCTTTTATTTTGATAGCACCATAGCACCATCTAGAAACTAAGCAAACTAGGCTTGCGGGTGCGTGTAATAGATCTTGTTGACGATGGTCCAGCTGCCGTCGATCTTCAGCAGATTGAAGAAGTCGGTGAAGCGGGAGCCGGCTACCTTGTCGCTGTCGAGGCGCACACTCGCGGCCGTGCCGACAATGTCAACGCGTGCAAAGACGGCCGTGGCTTCTGGTGAGGGTTCGAACTGGTCGACTACGTCAAACAGCTTCTCGATCTCGGGGCCGAACACCTCGCTGCCGTTGAGCCCGAAGATGGTGGCCTGCGCATGGAAGGCCGGCCGCATGCTGGCACCGCAGCCTTGTTGGTTGCCGTTGATGTAGTGGCCCACCACCTGGACGATGGCTTGGTAATCCTGGATATAGCTTTGGCTTGGCATGGTTTGCTCCTGATGGATGGATGAGGGTGGCGCACGGCCTCAGCGCGTGGCGGTGTACTCTTCTGTCGACTTGTCGTTGGGACTGGCCCAGGCGGCCTTGGTGGCCTGCGACGCCGGCAGGTTGATGACGGCACCCGTCGGCGGAATCGGCTTCATGAACCATTTGTCGTAGATGCTTGCGATCTCGCCGCTCTTCATCAGCCCACGCAAGCTGCTATCGATGCTCTGCTTGAAAGCCGGATCATCCTTGCGCACCATGATGGCGATGGGCTCTACACCCAGCACCTCGCCCACGATCTTGTAGTCGGCGGGATTGCGCGCGTTGGCGATGTTGCCGGCCAGCACCTGGGCATCCATCACGAAGGCGTCGGCGCGTCCTGACTCCAGGTTGAGCAGACTCTCAGCGTGGTCCTTGCCAAACACTTCCTGGAACTCGACACCCTGCGCCCGCTGGTGTTTGCGCAACACCTGCACGCTGGTCGTGCCGCTGGTGGTAGCCACCTTTTTGCCGTTCAACTGGCCGATCGACTGGATGCCGGAATTGGCCTTGACGGCAATACGGATCTCTTCAATGTAGGTGGTGACGGCAAAGGCCACCTGCTGCTTGCGCGTCGCGTTGTTGGTGGTGGAACCGCACTCCAGATCGATGGTTCCGTTCTGCAGCAGCGGGATGCGGTTGGTGGAGGTGACCGGAACATAGCGTATGTCCAGCTTGGGAAGCCCGAGCTGCTTCTGGATATCAGCCAGCGCGCGTTGGCACAGCTCGATGTGGAAGCCGACGTACTGCTCCTTGCCCAGGGTGTACGACAGTACGCCGGACGAATCCCGCACGCCCATCGTGACGGCACCGGTCGATTTGATTTTCTGCAATGTGTCCGCCTGCGCCGTGAGGGCCGTAAAGGCCGTAAGGCCCGCGCAGGCGGCGATGAGGGTCAGAGCCAGGTTCTTCATGGTGGTTTTTCTCGTGGGGGTATCGCTGCGGGGGCTTTACTTGGCAAACAGATTGGTGATGTCGCCGAACGCCTTGAGCTCCAGCGCATTGCCCGATGGATCGAGGAAGAACATGGTGGCCTGCTCGCCGGGCTCGCCCTTGAAGCGGGTGTAGGGTTCGATGATGAATTCAATGCCCTGCGACTTCAGCCGGTCCGCCATTCCGTCCCAATCGGACATCGGCAGCACGATGCCGAAATGGCGTACCGGCACCCCATGGCCATCCACCGCATTGCGCTGGGCCAGGCCGGTTTGGCTGGGTGCCAGATGCGCGACGATCTGGTGTCCGTAGAAGTTGAAGTCGATCCAGTCTTCAGAACTGCGGCCTTCGGGGCAGCCCAGAACCTCGCCGTAAAACTGGCGCGCCTTAGCCAGATCATCCACCGGGAAAGCCAGGTGAAACGGGGAGAGCATCGCGGGATTCGTTTGGGGAGTTTGCATTTTTGACCTTGGTGGTGAGGAAAGACGCGCAAGTGTGAATCCCCGATGAAAATAATAAAATCAATATATATTTAGTCTGAGTACAAATATTCTTTGTGATTGGCTGCGGCCCATCCACCACCGGGGAGCAGACGCATGATTCGCGAACTCAAGACCTTCGTCTCAGTGGCGAGGCAGGGCACATTTGCGGCGGCGGGCGAGGCCATCGGCCTCACCCAGGCCGCGGTCAGTGCGCAGATGCAGCGCCTAGAGGCCGAGCTGGGCTTTGCGCTCTTCGACCGCACGGGCCGGTCGGCGCGGCTTAACGCCATGGGGCACCAGACTCTCGACCGGGCGCAGGAGCTGATACGCCTCTACAGCGACCTCGGTTCCCGCCAGAAGGGTCGGGCGGCGACAGTGTTGGTCCGCATCGGCGCGATTGCATCGGTGCAAAGAACCCTGCTGCCCGACGTGCTGGCCAAATTCCACAAGCAGTTCCCCGATTGCCGCTCCCGCGTGATACCCGGTCTTTCGATGGATTTGGTGAACCGGGTGGATGCCGGGGATATCGACATGGCGGTGATCATCCGTCCGCCTTTTTCGCTGCATTCGGACCTGCGCTGGACCACGCTGTCGCGCGAGCCCTTCCGCCTGCTGGTACCCCGCGCGGTGGAGGGCAATGACTGGTCTGAACTGCTGGCCAGCCAGCCGTTCGTGCGCTACGACCGTGCCTCATTCGGCGGCCGGCAGGTCGACCGCTTCTTGCGTGCAGCACACCTGCGGGTGCAAGAGGTCTGCGAGGTGGACGAGCTGGAAGCCATCGTGCGCCTGGTGGCGAACGGGGTCGGCATCGCGCTGGTACCGCAGACCAGCACCAACCGGCGCTGGCCTGCCGCAGTGCGCGCGATCAACCTGGGGCAGCACACCTTCCACCGGGACATTGGCCTGGTGCACCGCGCCCGCCGCAGCATGGGCGAGGCGGCCCAACAGCTGGCCGACCTGGTGTCTGCTGCTTACCTTTAAGTTCCGTCCGATGAGCAGGCATAAAAAGCCACTCCAGAGCATATAAAACCTGCACTAGTAGCTATATTAAACATAGCAAACCCAAACAATCCATAGCCCGGCCGAAGGCCAGCACCAGAGCGGCGGCAGGCTACTAGTGCAAAAAGCTGGGCGGCGCGTCAAGGGATGACTTGAACTTATCCTGCCAGCCGGCCCGCGAATGGGACTTGGCCGGGGAGTTCTTGGCGCGCCGCTCCACCAGGGGACGCGACTGCTCTTCCTGCAGCCGCTTGTCCAACTCAGACCTGATCAGCACCACGACCGCATCACCCTCTCCATAACGGCTGCGAAGGTCATCCAACAGACCATCGAGGCCGAATGCATGTGTAGGCATAAGTCCACTCCCGTGAAAAGTAGCAGCCTTGAGTGTAGGTTGGATGCCCCAGCCCATGGGTAACAAACTGCAGCCCACTCCACCGGAACTACGCCCAACTCGGCAAAGTTTGATGCGCATCAAACTGCGCACACGTGTGTTCCTCGCTACGCCTAAAGTCTACGAAAAGACATAAGAAAAGTGCCTCCAGCGCACGAAATATATGCGCAAGAAGCTACATAACTTATAGCAAATCGAGCCGGTACGTGCGCCGTGTCTGCAGCAACTTAATTTTTGCCAGCACGGCCAAACGCCACGCGCTGCACCCGGTAGCCATGCCGGGCCATCCAGGCCGGAATACCGGTGGGGCCAACCATGTGCAGGCTACCGACCGCTGCGAAGACAGCGGTGCCCTGCCCATGCAGACGGTCTATGGCCTGCGCCATGCCGAGGTTGCGGTCGTCCAGCAGGGCTTTCATTGCGCGGCGCTCGCGGTCGTTCTTCGGCGAGCATTCGCACCAGGCCTTGTAGCCCTGCAAAGTGGCGTAGTCGGCCTCGTCCCACATGCGGACCATGCGCGAAGTGATACGCCGTGCTTTGCCCGAGGCCATATCGTCCAATTGCTCTTGGACACCCTCGTTACGTTCCTCGGCATTGGTGGCCAGCAGCAACCGCACTTGGTCTTGCGGTTTTTCCAGTCCCACCACCGGCATGGCACGCGCGTGGGCGATGGCGGCTAGCTGGAAGTCTGCGCCCCAATCTCCCGAATATCCATCGGTGCGCAGCATGCCAATGGCCAACATGGTCACCTGCATTTCCGGCGCCAACATATCGCTCAAAGCGGGGGGCAGGCAAGATTGGGCAATGGCTTGGCGCAAACGCGCCTCCAAGGTGGGCGCCAGCACCTGGTCGGGCTGGCGCGCCAAGCCTGACATCAGGGCCTGGATGGTGGCGGGCACAGTGTCCATCTCCAGCGCCAGCTGCTGGCTCGCGTCCAGCGCGGCCTGGGTCTGCGGACCTGGCTGGGCCCACTCGGGTTTGCCTATATGCATGGTGCCGTACAGGTAGGAGGTATGGCCGCCCTTGCTGATACGCCACAGAAAACCGCGGTCGCGCACCGGGCTGTCTGGCATGGCCACCAACGGTGGGTAACGGCTGGCGCAGTCGGCGGGCAGCTCATCTGCGCTGGACGGCTGGGCCCAGGCCAGCAGCGGAGCCATAAGGCAGGCCGCCAAAGCGGCACAAAAGAAACGGGGCAGCGGCATTCTTGAATACATCGCGCCAGCATATCAAGCTCCATCCCGCACCCGCATAAACACCTTCCAGAAAGCTGCATCCTGGGCGTTGGCAAAGTTGATACGCATCAGGCTGCTGGGCTGGCGGCTGGCGTGGAACAGCGCGCCGGGGGCCAGCATATAGCCCTCGTCCAGCATGCGCTGGGCCAGCGCGTCGGTGTCCACGCCGGTATCCACCCAGCCAAATAGGCCAGCGGGCTCTGAAGCAAACCGGCAGCCGGCCGCCAGCGCCAGCTTGGTGCTGCGGGCACGCGCCTGGTCGAGCCGCTCGCGCACCCGCTCGGAGTGGCGGCGCAGCTGGCCCTGGTCGATACACCAGGCCAGGGCTTTCTCCAATAGGGCCGGGGTGGTCAGAGTCGCCAGCAGCTTGGTGTCGGTCAGCCGCTCGACCAGCGCCAGCGGCGCCGCCAGAAAGCCGACGCGCCAGCCCGGCGCCAGGATCTTGGAAAAGCCGCTGGCGTACAGGGTGCGCTGCAGGCCGTCCAATACACACAGCCGGGTCGCGTGCTCAGGCGCCAGGTGGCTGTAGGTATCGTCTTCCAGGATGTAGAAGTTGTGCGCGTTCGCCAGGGTCAGCACCCGGTGCGCGCTGCCCGGCGTCAGGCTGAAGCCGGTGGGGTTGTGCAGCACGCTGACGCTGACGAACAGCTTAGGCGCATGCGCCTCGCAGTAGCGCGCCATCACCTCCAGGTCCGGCCCGTCGGCATGGCGCGGCACCGGCAGGATGCGCATGCCCATGGCTTCGAGCCGGGCAAATTCCACCGCCCAGCCCGGCTCCTCGACCATCACGTAATCGCCGGCGCGCAGCAGGGTGCGGCTGGCAATGTCCAGCGCATGGGTGGCGCCCACGGTGGTGATGATCTGCTCGGGTCCGGCGTGCACATGCAGGCCGGCCAGCTTTTTCGACAAGCTCTGGCGCAGGCCCGGATCGCCGGCAGGGTCGCCGTAGCGGCGCGAAAAGTCTGCCGTGCCAGCCGCCACCCGGCGCACGGCGGCGGGCATGAAGCTGTTCTCCAGCCAGTCGGGCGGCAACACTCCCATGCCCGGCTGGGGCTTGTCGCTGTCGCCCTGGAACATGCCGCGCATCAGGGCGGTGGCGTCGATGGGGCGGCGTGGCGGGCCCTCGCTTGCTCCTGAATGTGTAGCTGCTCGCGCAAGTGCATCATGCGCTGGAGCCGTTTCTCTTACATAAAACCCACGGTTCTTGCGGGCTTCGACCAGGCCCAGCGCCAGCAGCCGGTCGTAGGCCGCCACCACGGTGGACGCGCTGACCTGGTGCTGTTGCGCGCACTGGCGCACCGAGGGCAAACGCGCACCGCCGGCCAGCAGGCGGCTGCGGATGCGCTCGGCGAAATGGCTGGCAAGCTGCTCGGTGAGCGACTGGGCGGCGGCTTTCATCAACATGGAATGCACTCCTGTGTGCTGGCCTCAAGACCAATACAGACAAAAAACTGGCTGGTCAAAGTGTACTGCCAGTGTGCTGGTATTGCCACTACATTGGATGTCCACTCTGTACCTGCCGCCGCATGACTACCTTGCACGCCACCGCCCCCCTCGCACCCACCTCCGCCGAGCGCCGTGGCCTGTGGCTGGGCCTGCTGGGGGTGGTGATTTTTGCGCTGACCCTGCCGATGACGCGCTTGGCCGTGGGCACGCCGGCCGACCCGCAGATGTCCGGCGTGTTCATCGCCATGGCCCGCGCCGCTGCGGCCGGGCTGCTGTCCATCGCCTTTCTGCTCGCCACCCGGGCCCCGCTACCGCAGCGCGCCGACTGGTGGCCGCTGGCCCTGACCGCCTCGGGCGCGGTGTTCGGCTTTCCGCTGCTGACCTCCATCGCCATGCGGCATGTGGAAGCGGTACACGCCAGCGTGATCATCGGTGTGCTGCCGCTGACCACGGCGGCGGCCGGTGCGCTGCTGCACCGCCAACGCCCGTCCACCGGCTTCTGGCTTTGTGCCGCTCTGGGCAGTGCACTGGTGGTGGGCTTTGCCATGCTGCGCTCGGGCAGCGGCCTGGCCATCCAGTCCGCCGATGTACTGCTGTTGCTGGCCATGCTGTTTGGCGCCGTGGGCTACGGGTTTGGCGGCCTGCTGTCGCGGCGCATGCGGGCCGACCACGTGATCTGCTGGGCCTTGGTGATCTCGCTGCCGCTGACCGTGCCGGGCGCGGCGTTCACCTGGCCAGCGGCCGCACTGCAACCTACCAGTTGGCTGGCGTTTGGCTACCTGGCGGTGTTCTCGCAGTGGCTGGGCTTCTTCGCCTGGTACCGCGGCCTGGCGCTGGGTGGCACGGTGCGCGTCAGCCAGGTGCAGCTGGTGCAGCCCTTTTTGAGCATGCTGTTTGCCGTGCCGCTGCTGGGCGAGACGCTGGACGCGTTCACCGTCGGCTTCGGCCTGGCGGTCATCGCCGTGGTCTTCATCGGCAAGCGCATGCCAGTGCATTGATTTTCCGGGAGACCCCATGACCACCCAACTCTTCTTCGCGCTGACGCTGTTTGCCTTCGTCAGCTCCATTACGCCGGGCCCGAACAACCTGATGCTGCTGGCTTCGGGCGTGAACCATGGCTTTCGCGCTACCTTGCCGCACATGGCAGGCATTTCGGTCGGCGTCTTTATTCTGCTGACCGCCGTCGGCATGGGTCTGGGCCTGCTGTTGGAACAGATACCGCAGCTGTACCTGGTGCTGAAGTGGCTGGGTGCGGCCTACCTGCTGTACCTAGCCTGGGGCGTGGCTACCGCCGGCGCCCCGAAGGACGCTGAAGCCAAGCGCCCCATCAGCTTCTGGGGCGCTGCCGGCTTCCAGTGGGTGAATCCGAAAGCCTGGGTCATGGCCGTGGGTGCGTTCAGCAGCTACCTGCCCGCCCACAGCGGTGGCGCTCTGGTGCTGGGCACGGCGATCTTGTTCGCCTTGGTGAACCTGCCGACCATCAGCCTGTGGGCATTGTTCGGTAGCCGCCTGCGCCACTGGTTGCGCGTCCCCCACTACCGGCGCATTTTCAACGGTTTGATGGCAGTTTTACTGGTCGCTTCGCTCGCGCCCATGCTGTCCTAGCCGACAATCTGAGTTAACCCGAAACATAACCCCCTGCCGTGCTGTACGGCCCCCTGAAAGAGCACCATGAGCATCCCCGCCAACCCCTGGACCTTGGCCGCCCGCACCGAGAAGATGAATTCCTCGGTGATCCGTGAAATCCTTAAAGTGACCGAACGCCCCGGCATCATCAGCTTTGCCGGCGGCCTGCCCTCACCCAAGACCTTCCCGGTGGCTGAATTCGCCGCAGCCTGCGAAAAAGTGCTGCGCGAAGACGGCAAGGGCGCGCTGCAGTACGCTGCCAGCGAAGGCTATGGCCCGCTGCGCGAAATCATCGCCGCCGACCTGCCCTGGAAGGTGGACCCGGCCCAGGTGCTGGTCACCACCGGCTCGCAGCAGGCACTGGACCTGATCGGCAAGGTGCTGATCGACAAAGACAGCAAAGTGCTGGTCGAAACCCCCACCTACCTGGGCGCGCTGCAGGCCTTCGCCCCCATGGAGCCCCAGGTGGTGGGTGTGAACTGTGACGACCAAGGCGTGGACCTGGACGACCTGACCGCCAAAGCCGCCGGCGGCCGCTTCCTCTACGTGCTGCCCAACTTCCAGAACCCCACCGGGCGCACCATGCCCGAAGCCCGCCGTGCCGCCCTGGTCGAACGGGCCGCAGCCTTGGGCCTGCCGCTGGTGGAAGACAACCCCTACGGCGACCTGTGGTTCGACGCGCCCCCCGCCGCGCCGCTGACCGCGCGCAACCCCGAGGGCCGCCGGTACATGGGCTCGTTCTCCCAGGTCCTGGCGCCCGGCCTGCGCCTGGGCTATGTGATCGCCCCCAAGGCGATCATGCCCAAGCTGCTGCAAGCCAAACAGGCGGCCGACCTGCACAGCCCCAGCTTCAACCAGCGCATGGTGGTGGCGGTGATGCAGGACGGCTTCCTGGCCCGCCACGTGCCGACCATCCGCACGCTGTACAAAGCCCAGCGCGACGCCATGCTTGCCGCTTTGACCCGCGAAATGCCGGCCGGCGTGACCTGGAACACCCCTGACGGCGGCATGTTCCTGTGGGCCCGCCTGCCCGAAGGCATTCACGCCGTGGACCTGCTGCCCAAGGCGGTGGACCAGGGCGTGGCCTTTGTGCCTGGCACCGCGTTTTACGCAGACAACGCCGATCCGCACACCATCCGCCTATCCTTCGTCACCGCCAGCGTGGAACAGATCAATATTGGCATCAAGGCCCTGGCCGCGGCCATCCGCGCCCTCTAAACTCGCACCCAATCCCCCTCTCCCCCGGCGGGGGGGACCGGGGGACACCACCGACAACCACTCTGAACCACCCGCCATGTCCACACTGCAACGCCCCTTCCAGCAAGTCGATGTTTTCACGCCCACCCCCTACCAGGGCAACCCCCTGGCGGTGGTGATGGACGGCACCGGCCTGAACGACGCGCAGATGCTGCGCTTTGCCAACTGGACCAACCTGTCGGAGACCGCCTTTGTGCTGCCGCCCACCGAGGCCGGACGGGCCGCCGGCGCTGACTACCAGGTGCGTATCTTCAGCCCGATCGACGAAATGCGCTTTGCCGGCCACCCGACGCTGGGCAGCTGCCACGCCTGGCTGCAGGCCGGTGGCCAGCCCCAAGCCCGGGGCTATGTGGTGCAGGAGTGCAAGGTCGGCCTGGTGAAGATCCGCCGCGTCGACACCCGTTTGTTCTTTGCCGCCCCGCCACTGAAGCGCAGCGCGCCCAGCCCCATGCTGCTGGCCCAGGTGGCCGCCGCCCTTGGGCTGAAGGCCCGCGACGTGCTGGCCGCCCAGACCCTGGACAACGGCTCGGCCTGGCTGGGCCTGCTGGTGGACAACCCGCACACCGTGCTGCAGCTCAAGCCCGACCAGCTGGCCCTGAAAAACCTGGGCCACAAGGTCGGCGTGGTCGGCATTTACCCCCAGCCCGAGGCCCCGGCCCTGATAGGCCGCTCGAACCGCGAGGCCCGCGCGTTCAGCCAGTCGGCAGCCGCCAGCGGCCCCGAGCCGCACCTGGAAGTGCGGGCCTTTGGCGCGCCGGTCGGCATACTTGAAGACCCCGTGACTGGCAGCCTGAACGCCAGCCTGGCCCAGTGGCTGATCGCCGACGGCTACGCGCCCGAGCAGTACCTGGTGTCGCAAGGCACCTGCCTGGACCGCATGGGCCGTATCCACATCGAGCGCGATGCCGACGGCCAAGTGTGGGTGGGGGGCGAGTCGGTGACCTGCATCAGCGGCAGCGTGCTGCTGTAGGCCGCTCGCTCTTCTTTTGATAGCTGTTTGCGCAGACTGTGATTGCGCCAGCGGCCTTTTTTATTAAACCGCCATGCACAAGCGCCGCTTCCAGCAAGTCGATGTCTTCACCTCTGTGCCCTACCAGGGCAACCCGCTGGCCGTGGTGCTGGACGGTGCCGACCTGGGCGACGCGCAGCTGCAGCGCTTTGCCAACTGGACCAATCTGTCGGAAACTACTTTTCTGCTGCCGCCCACCGAGTCTGGCCGGGCCGCGGGCGCTGACTACCGGGTGCGCATCTTCGACCCGGTGAGCGAGCTGCGCTTTGCCGGCCACCCCACGCTGGGCAGCTGCCACGCCTGGCTGCAGGCCGGCGGCCAGCCGCAGCGGGCGGACCGGGTGGTACAGGAATGCCAGGTCGGCCTGGTGCAGATCCGCCGGGTCGGCCAGCGCCTGCTGTTTGCAGCGCCGCCACTGCAGCGCACCGCGCCCAACCCCATGTTACTGGCCCAGGTGGAGGCCGCCCTGGGCCTGAAGCCGCTGCACATCCTGGCCGCGCAGACCCTGGACAACGGCCTGCCCTGGCTGGGCATCCTGCTCGACAGCCCGCAGACCGTGCTGCAGCTGCAACCCAACCACCAGGCGCTGAAGCAGACCGGCGTCACCGTGGGCGTGGCGGCCGTCTATGCCGACGCGCCCAGCCCCCAGCTGGAAGTGCGCGCCTTCGCCGCCGCGGTGGAGGTGCCCGAAGACCCGGTGACCGGCAGCCTGAACGCCAGCCTGGCCCAGTGGCTGATCGCCGAGGGCTACGCGCCCGCGCAGTACCTGGCCACCCAGGGCCGCTGCATGGGCCGCAACGGCCAGGTCCACATCGAGCGCGATGACGAGTGGCAGGTCTGGGTCGGCGGAGCATCGGTGACCTGCGTGGACGGCACGGTGCAGCTGTAACCTGCGCGCTACTTTGCCCAGGTCAGCCGACCCTTCGGTGCAAATCGTCTCCAACGCGCAGACCGCCTACTTCAAGCGTGCGATGCAGGGCACGGACTACGAAACGTACCCGGTGCTGTCAGCCGCCGCGCCCTTCAAATCCGGCGGCCGCCAGGGCTGGTCGTACTACACCGACATCCCCGCCGGCCCGCTGGCCATCAAGCACATGGCCGACCTGTACATCTACCCGAACACCTAATCTGCGCGGCATCCAGTTGGTGCGTGGTGCCAAACACCGGGAACAGGCCGATGAAAGCCGACTCCGACATGCCCCGAACAAGGCCACTCCCACGCCCAGCACAAAGATCTTTTCGCGCGGCAGCTGCCAGAACGGCGTTGCCTCGGGGACCTGTGCGGAGGCACTGGAGGCAGACGGCCGCTCCTCATGTGCCCAGAGCAAGGGCACCGCTGCCAGCAGCAAAAAGCCCAGGCCCAGCCACAGGGGCAGCACCACGAACGGAATGCCGAATTGCCCCACTTGGGCAAAGGTCAAGACGGCGTTCAGCGCGGCGATGCTGCGCAAGTCATACGTGGTGTTTTTCATGTGCGGGGGCTGGAAGCGCGCACGGCTTCCATCTGCGGGGGCTGCAACGGCATAGCCGTTGAACGCACAAAGTTCGCATCTGCCGAGCGCCGCTGCTGTCAATGCGTGAGGCCGTGTTGGGCCGATTTCCCAAATGAAACGAATTGCAGCATTAGTCCAAAGCTTGACATAGATCACGCGATGCGACGTCTATCTGCACAACATTAGATACGCAGCTAGGGATGCAAAGCGTCCCTCGGAATTTTCCTTGCCTGATAGCCAACGTGTGAGATACACCCTATGAACACCATTGCCGCCAGCTCTGCTGCACCGCTGCCCGCCGTCGCCCGAGCACCAGGCACCCTGGGCCTAGGCCTGCTGGTGGCCTTGGTGGTGGGCTCCATCCTCGGCAGTGGCATCTTCGGCCTGCCGCAGAACATGGCGGCTGGGGCCGGGGCAGGCGCCATCTTGATCGGCTGGACCATCACCGGCGTGGGCATGTTGACCCTGGCCCGCGTCTACCAAATCTTGTCGCTGCGCAAGCCGGAGCTGGACAACGGCGTGTACGCCTACGCCCGGGCCTTGTCGGGCGAGTACGTAGGCTTCAACTCGGCCTGGGGCTACTGGATCAGCGCCTGGATTGGCAACGTGGGCTACCTGGTGGCAGCCTTTGGCGCGCTGGGCTATTTCTTCCCGGTGCTGGGCGATGGCAATACGCCCGCCGCCGTGCTGGGTGCGTCGGTCACTCTGTGGGTGATCCACCTGCTGGTGCTGCGCGGCATACAGGGTGCGGCGGTGCTGAATGCTGTGGTCACGCTGGCCAAGGTGGTGCCGCTGCTGCTGTTCATTGTGCTGGTGGCCATGGCTTTCCAGGTGGATATCTTCCGGCTGGATTTCTGGGGCAATGCCAAACTGGGTTCGGTGCTGGACCAGGTCAAAAGCACCATGCTGGTCACCGTGTGGGTGTTCATCGGCATCGAAGGTGCCAGCGTCTATTCGGCCCGTGCCCGTGAGCGCAAAGACGTGGGCCGCGCCACGGTGATGGGCTTTTTGGTGTGCCTGGTGCTGCTGATGGCGGTGTCGCTTCTGTCGCTGGGCATCACCACCCAGCCTGAACTGGCCGCGCTGAAGAACCCGTCGATGGCTGGCGTGCTGGAAAAAGCTGTAGGCACCTGGGGCGCGGTAGCCATCACCCTGGGCTTGATCGTGTCCGTAGGCGGTGGCTTCCTGGCCTGGACGCTGCTGGCGGCGGAATCGCTGTTCACACCGGCCGGTGGCGGTGTCATGCCGTCCTGGCTGGCAAAGCAAAACCCCAAAGGCGTGCCCGCCAACGCCCTGTGGCTGACCAACGGCATGGTGCAGGTGTTCTTGCTGGTCACGCTGTTCTGGAAGGCGTCCTACCTGGCGCTGATCTCCTTGTCTACCGCGATGATTCTGGTGCCGTATCTGTTCAGCGCCGTCTACGGCCTGGTGCTGAGCTGGCGCGGCGAAGGCCCGAAGGCCGCGCAGCACCGCAGCGATGTCGCTGTCGCCGGTCTGGCCACGGTGTACTGCGGCTGGCTGCTGTACGCCGCCGGGCTGAAGTATTTGCTGCTCAGCGCCCTGCTCTACGCGCCGGGTGCGGTGCTGTACATCGTGGCCAAACGCCAGCGATCAGAAAAAGCCTTCACCTCCTGGGAATGGGTGGTGCTGGCGCTACTGGTCGTGCTGGCCATGGTCGCCGCATATTTGCTCAGTATGGGCCAACTCAGTCTCTAGAAACGGACGCACTACCATGACAACCCTCCCCAAAGGCCTGTACTCCGAAGTCGGCCGCCTGCGCAAAGTGCTGGTTTGCCGCCCAGGCTTGGCGCAAAAGCGCCTGACCCCCGCGAACTGCCACGAGCTGCTGTTTGACGATGTGCTGTGGGTGGCGCAGGCGCGCAACGACCATGACGCCTTCACCTCGGCCATGGTCGAGCGCGGGGTGGAAGTGCTGGAGCTGCACGACCTGTTGGCCGATACGGTCGCCATCCCCGCCGCCCGTACCTGGCTGCTGGACCGCAAGCTCGGCCCCAACTTTGTGGACCTTGAAACGGCTGCGCAACTGCGCCCTTGGCTGGAAGCGCTGCAGCCCGCACTGCTGGCCCAGCACCTGATCGGCGGTGTCGCCCGGGCTGAACTTCCGTTTGAGCTGGACGGCCTGCTGGCCCGTTGCGCCAGCCCCGCCGATTTTCTGCTGCCGCCATTGCCCAACGCACTGTTCACCCGCGACAACAGCTGCTGGATAGGCTCCGGCGTGGTGCTCAGCCCCATGTACTGGCCGGCCCGCCGCCAGGAGACGCTGCTGATGGCGGCGGTGTACCGCTTCCACCCCGTGTTTGCGGGCAAGGTCACCGAATGGTGGGGCGACCCCGACACCGACCACGGCCTGGCCTCGCTGGAAGGCGGTGACGTGATGCCGGTGGGCCACGGCGTGGTGCTGGTGGGCATGGGCGAACGCAGCTCGCCACAGGGCGTGAGCCAGTTGGCCCGGCGCCTGTTTGCCCAGGGTGCGGCCACCCATGTGCTGGCCGCGCAGTTACCCAAATCACGCGGGGCCATGCACCTGGACACCGTGTTTACCTTTTGCGATGTGGACCTGGTCACGGTGTTCCCCGACGTGGTGGACGCCATCCGCGTGCACAGCCTGCGCCCCGGCAAGACCGAGGGCACGCTGGACGTGCGCACCGAGACAAAGCCGTTTCTGGACGTCGTCGCCTCCGCCATCGGCCTGCCTTTGCTGCGCAGCGTAGCCACCGGCGGCGACGCGTATGAAGCCGAACGCGAGCAGTGGGACGACGGCAACAACCTCTTGGCCCTGGCCCCTGGCGTGGTCATGGCCTACAACCGCAACACCTACACCAACACCTTGCTGCGCAAAGCCGGGGTGGAGGTCATCACCGTGCCCAGCGGCGAGCTGGGGCGCGGCCGGGGCGGCAGCCACTGCATGTCCTGCCCCATCGAACGCGACCCCATCTAACCAGAGAAAACCCCATGGCCTTCAACCTCCGTAATCGCAGCCTGCTGACGCTGCAAGACTTCAGCCCCGAAGACATCCGCTACCTGCTGGACCTGGCCGCCGACCTGAAGCGCGCCAAGACAGCAGGCACAGAGCACGCCCAGCTAAAGGGCAAGAACATCGCGCTGATTTTTGAAAAAGCCTCCACCCGTACCCGCTGCGCCTTTGAGGTGGCGGTGCACGACCAGGGCGGCCATGTGACCTACATCGACTCGGTGGGCTCGCAAATGGGCCACAAGGAATCGCTAAAGGACACGGCCCGCGTGCTGGGCCGCATGTACGACGGCATCGAGTACCGAGGCTTCCACCAAACCGTGGTGGAAGACCTGGCCCGCTTCTCCCATGTGCCGGTGTGGAACGGCCTGACCGACGAGGCCCACCCCACCCAGGTGCTGGCCGACCTGCTGACCATGCAGGAGTTTGGCGAGAAGCCACTGCACGAGCTGTCGTTCTGCTACCTGGGCGACGCCCGCTTCAACATGGGCTGCTCGCTGCTGATTGGCGGCACGCAAATGGGCATGGACGTGCGCATCGCCGCTCCGCTGGAGCTGCAGCCTCCAGCAGAACTGGTGGCGCAGATGCGGGAGCTGGCCCGCAGCACCGGCGCCCGCATCACCCTGGAGACCGACCCGCTCAAAGCCGTGGCGCTGGCCGACTTTGTCTACACCGACGTATGGGTCTCCATGGGCGAGCCAGACGAGGTGTGGAAGAAGCGCATCGACCAACTCATGCCCTACCAGGTCAACGCCGCGCTGATGCAGGCCACCCACAAACCGCGCTCGCGCTTCATGCACTGCCTGCCCGCTTTCCATAACCTGGACACCGAGGTGGGCCGCCAGATCCACGAACGCTATGGCCTGAGCGAGATCGAGGTGACGGACGAAGTCTTCGAGTCCGATGCCTCCATCGTCTTCAGCCAGGCCGAGAACCGCTTGCACACCATCAAGGCGGTGCTGGTGGCCACGCTGGCATGAGAGTCGT
>CAUPON010000020.1:0-78644 GCA_963513025.1 uncultured Albidiferax sp. | reverse complement strand
GGTGCGCCGAGCCGGGTATCTCGCAATATCTGAGTCTTTGAGCATGGTGTGCACGATGGGTTGCGTGCACACGATGTTGCGAGACGGAGAGAGTCACTTCAAGATGGGTTCACCGCGCGCTTACGAAGGAGCGCATCAAGCGCCATGTCTATGCGACCCGCCAAGATGCCAAGGCAGACGTGTTTGATTACATCGAGGGTTTTTACAATCGCGTGCGCAGGCACAGTCACCTGGACCAACTGAGCCCGCTGGCATTCGAGCAACTTCGAACTGGAAGTTGATATTTGTCTATGACAGCGGGTGAAGTCCAATGAAAGCCGCGAACGTTAACCCCACTCATTGCTGGTCAAGCCCATGCGTTGTAGCCAGGCGCCTACGCCATTGGGCCGCGAGAAAAAGTAGCCCTGCATGGAGGACACACCGCGTTGGCGCAAGAAATCCGCCTGCTGCTCGGTTTCAACACCCTCGGCAACCACATGCAGATCGAAGCGCAAAGCGATGTCCAAAATAACCTCAATCAACGCTGCATCGCTTTTCTCGACGCCTAGGCCTTGCACAAAACTTTGGTCAATCTTCAACTCCCGCACGGGCAGCTGCTTGAGGTACGCCAGATTGGAATAGCCCGTTCCAAAGTCGTCGATGGAAAACTGCAAGCCCAACGCCGTCAAGGTATTCATACGGTCTATGACCTGCGGTACATCGTTGAGCATCATGCCCTCGGTGACTTCCAGCACCAATCTCCCTGGGAGGATCTGGTGCTGGCGCAACAAACCGCTCACAAACTCCACGAAGTCGGACTCTCTGAAATGGCGCGCGCTGATATTCACCGAGATGGGCAGCTTGCAGCCATTCGCATCCAAGTAAGCAAGCAACCGGCACACCGCTGTCAACATCCAGCGGTCCAACTCCACGATCAAATACGAAAATTCCGCTTGCGGAATAAAGAGCCCCGGCGCAAGTAGTCCACGCACCGGATGCTGCCATCGCACCAATGCCTCTGCCCCTTGAATGACACCATTACCATCCACTTGCGATTGCAAGAAAACGCGCAACTCACTTTTCGCAATGGCGGCTCGTAAGGAATGCTCATCCTTTAGCCTGCCCTCTATTGCCTCGCCCATTCCGGACTGATAAAAAGTAATGGTATCTCCGCCGGCAGCCTTGGCCTCACGTCTGGCGCTCTCGGCCCGCCGGACGATTTCACCGGCAACCTCGGTTGGACTCTCTGGATAAATCGCCACGCCCACCGTACCCCGTAAATGGAACAGGTCCGACTCCATCTCCTCCGAAAATTCATGCAAAACCCGCCGTACACGCAACGCAGCCTCACTGGCGTGCTGCGCAGCAGTGGCGCTATCCGGGTAAACGGGGGGCATCAAGACGGCAAAATGGGCCCCGCCCAAGCGGGACAAAGATAGCCCATGCTCCAAACCATCCGTCAATCGCTGGGCTATACGGGCAAGCGCATCGTCACCCATTTGCATACCGCGTGAAGCATTCACGTCGCTGAAATTTTCAATATCAAACACCATGACCACGCCTTTCAGCGTGGGCGGAGCTGATGACCCCAAAGTCTGCACTAGACGGTCTGAAAACAATGAACGATTGGGCAGACCTGTCACGGCGTCGTGCCACGTAAGAAATTCCATGCGGTCTTGCACTTCCTTGAAGCGAGACACATCATTAAATACACCTACGTAGCACGCCACCCCCCCCTCATCGTCGTACACCGTGCTGATGCTTAACAGCTCCGCAAATACCTCGTTGCTCTTACGCCGGTTCCAAATCTCGCCCGTCCAAGAGCCTAGACGGGAAATGCGCTCCCACATGATTTCAAAAAAGACGGGCTCATGGCGCCCGGACTTCAGCATGCGGGGATTACGGCCCAGAACCTCGCTCTCGTCATAACCGCAAATCGAGGTGAATGATGCGTTCACAGCCAGAATTTCACCCGTTTTCGAGGTAATGATCACACCGTCGCTGGTGCTTTCAAAAACCTGCGCGAACAGTCTTTGCCGGGATTTGACCTCACCCAATTCAGTGGAATACCACGCCAACATTTCGTGCTGCTTTTGCAACAGCGTCAGCTTCTCATTCAGCGCGCGGTTTACATCTTCCAACTCTGAGATCAAGCCGCGCAAGCGCAGCTGGGTATAAACACGGGCACACACTACGCTAGGGGTAAATGGCTTGGCAACATAGTCCACGGCACCAATCGACAACCCATACTCTTCCGCATCGGGTGTGCTTTTGGCCGTAACGAAAATGACCGGAATATGGCGGGTCGCAGCGTCGCTCTTCAAACGCTTACACACAGCATAGCCATCAATATCCGGCATCTCCACGTCTAGCAATACTATGTCTGGCATAGGATTGGACGCCGCAATATCCAGCGCTACGGCACCATCGGCAGCCACCAATACCTCGTATTCGGGCTGAAGCAGCTTTGCCAGGACACGCAGGTTGACCGGGTCATCGTCCACCAATAGAAGTACCGCTTTGCGTGATGCCACAGGATCAAACATAAACTGTCTCCGTTTTAAGTCAGGCTGAAAGCCGGCCCATTTTGTATGTATTGCTGGAGTTCAAATGCATAGCTTATGCAGCAATTGCGCCGCTGCTTCAAACTGCAGTTTTTGCATGCAGTCCTGCAATTTCTGAAATTCTGCCTGGTCCAGCAATGGCCTGATCTGCGCCTGAATTTCTTCAAATATATCCATGGCTTCCATGTTTTGTCTTAGCAAAAGCTTACGCAGGTTGACAAGCTCTTGGGGATCCAGCGGCGCTGCAGGTGCACTGCCCGCATTTTCCAGATCGTGACTGTAAGCATCCAGATGCGGCCCAGCACTGAGCTGTATGTTTTGCAGCTCCAAGTCGATTTTCTGAACCCCCTGCACCATCTGGGCAGGCGGCGCTGTCAAACAGGCTGACTCTGCTTCTGCCGCAAGCTTCTCTAACGTATTCAGGCCCAGCGTGCCTGCTGTTCCTCTGAGCTTATGCATTCTCACCTTGAATTTGGACCGAGGCTCTTCAGTGTCCAGCGGCTTGCCTTCGAATTCAGACAGCAGCAACTTCAACATACTCAAAAATAAGGAGAAATCGCCGCCCATACGCCCCGAGGCGTCGCGTGTATCCACACCGTAGATGCTGGGCCAATCAGGTGCGCCTGCTGCCGGGCTATCGGGTCGGGCGTCAGAATCGGCAGGCAATGGCGTAAATGGCAGGTGACGCCGGATGATGCTGACCAATTGCCGGACGTCAAACGGCTTGGCTACAAAATCATCCATACCGGCGGCTACCGCTTCTTGCTGCTCTTCCAGCATGGCACCAGCGGTCAACGCAATGATGGGCAGACGCGTCAAGCCCAGCTCGGTACGGATCATGCGGGTTGCAGTCAGGCCGTCCAGCTCGGGCATTTGCACGTCCATCAGCACTACGTCGTAACCCTCTGGTTGCGTCGCCAGCATATCGATCGCCTTCTGCCCCCGTTCGGCTAGACTGACCTGTGCGCCTTCTAACTGCAGAATGCGCTTGGCCACCTCCAGGTTGATTTCGCTGTCGTCCACCACCAGCACCCTTACTGCTCGCAAGCCTGTACCAACACTGATGTCCCGGCTGCTCTGAATTTCGGCCAACTCACTGTGCGCCACGACGCCAAATTCCAGCTCGACCCAGAACTCGCTGCCCAGTCCCTGAGCGCTGTTCAGCCCCAGCACCCCTCCCATCAGGTTGACTAGGTGCTTCACGATGGACAGGCCCAGCCCGGTGCCGCCAAAACGGCGCGTGGTGGTGGAATCCTCTTGCACAAAGGGCTGAAACAGCCTGGCCTGGGCAGCTGGCGAGATACCAATGCCGCTGTCTCGTACCTCAAAACGCAAACGCAAGTTGTCCGGTGCAATGGCCAATAGCCGAACATCCAGACTCACCTTGCCAGCTTCGGTGAACTTGACGGCGTTGGACAAAAGATTGGTCAACACCTGCTGTAGCCGTGTAGCGTCGCCCTTCACAACGTCCGGCACACCTGGACCCGCATGTATTTCGAACAGCAGTCCCTTGGCCTGGACCTGTACGGCCATGAGCTCGGACAGTTTGCGCAGCAACAGGCTGAGGTCGACCGGCACATGTTCAATCGCCATCTCATTGGCTTCGATCTTGGACAGGTCCAACACGTCGTTAATCAAAACCAGCAAGGACTGGCTGGCCGATCGGATCTTGTCCAGGAACGAGGCCTGCTCCGCATCCAGCGGTGTGTGTGCCAGAAGATAGGACAGACCGATCACCGCATTCATCGGAGTCCGAATCTCGTGGCTCATATTGGCCAAAAACTGGCTCTTGGCGCGACTCGCCTGCTTGGCTTGGTGTATAGCCTGCCGTAAAGACTGCTCGACCTGCTTTTGCCTGGAGACATCGTGTGCCACCCCTAGGTAGCCAAACACGCTGCCATCCGCAGCCTGCATGGCCGTGACTACGAGCGCAACAGCCACCCGGCCGCCATCTTTGCGCACATACGTCCATTCACGCGGTTCGCGCAACACCGAGGGGTGGGTAAACACTACGCCGCCTTCGATCGGATAGCCGAGCTGCTCGGCCATTTCCCTGCTGCGAGCTTGCATTTCCGCCTCGTCGTGGATCAACACAGGCGTGTGCAAACCCACGATCTCTTCGTTCGAGTAGCCCAGCAATCGCTGCGCACCGGCGTTGAAAATACGGATAACGAGATTGGCATCGGTCGCGATGATGGACACCTCGGATGCTGCCTCCAGTACGTTCTGCAGCAAGGAGCTGGTCTCCGTCAATCGCTGCTCGGCCAGCTTGCTCTGCGTCACATCAAAGTTCACGCCGGTGAGCCTGATCGGCTTTCCTTCTTCGTCACGCTGTACCCGCGCTGCGGATTTCAAATAGCGCACTTCGCCATCCGGACGGCAGATCCGAAACTCTACTACCAGCGGGTCGGTACTATGCAAAGCGGCAGCGGCAGCGGCTTCGTAGTGGGCTCTGTCGTCTGGGTGCAGGCACTGCTCCCACACTGCCAACGGATCCAGGCCAATCGTCGAAGCAATGCCAAACAGATCGAAAACCCGCGCATCCCAATGCAGAGCGTGGTGAACAAGATCCAAATCCCAAACACCTAGACCCGCGCCGTCAGCGGCCATTTCAAAGCGCAAATTGGTGTCGTACAGCTGGGCTTCGACTTGCTTGCGGGCCGTGATGTCGCGCGAAATGCCGAAGATGCCAATGGTCCGGCCCAGGGAGTCGCGCAAGGGCATCTTGGTCGAGAGATTCCAGGTGGAGGGCCGATCTGGCCAGGTTTCCTCTTCCTCTAGGTCCACCACAGGCACACCGGTATCCATGATCTGCTTTTCCAGGCGGGCAGTCTCCTCGGCATGCTGTTTAGAAAAGAAATCAGCATCCGATTTGCCTATGGCCAGAACGGGTTGTTCCAGACCATAACGTTGGGCTAGTCCTGGGTTGATGCGCAAGAACCGGCTTTCCCGATCCTTAAAGTAAATCTGGTCAGGCACCGTATCTAGCAGCGAGGCCATCAAATGGCGCTCATCGGCCAAGGCAATCTCTGTCTGCTTTCGGCTCGTGATATCTAGCAGAATGCCGACCAAGCGCACCAGCCGACCGGCCTCAAGTTCAGGTTCGCCCAGCACCCGCACCCATATCTGCCGCCCCAGTTGGGTACGCATGCGGACTTCCACGTCCCAAGCTGCGTTTTCCGCCACACCCTTGCTGATAGCGGCTTGCATGACAGGACGGTCCTCTTCCTCGTAAAAACTCAGTCCTGCCTCCAGGCTAGGTTGGTAATCCATGGGAACTTCATGAATTTTTTTCAATTCCGGCGACCAGGTAACGGTGGACGTCTCCAGATCCACCTGCCAAGCGCCCATTTTGGCCACGCGGCTGGCGCGCTCCAGGAACAACTGGCTGGCACGCAGCTCTTGTTCGGCCAATTTGGAGGAAGTCACATCACTGCGGATGGAGATATAGCGCTCCACCTTGCCGTCGGCGCCCATGAAAGGAGCAATGATGCTGTTGACCCAATACAGGGAGCCATCTTTTGCGCGGTTACATATATCTCCGCGCCAAGGTGTAGCAGCAGAAATGGTCCGCCACACTTGCGGCCAAAAATCAGCACCCTGCAGGCCGGAGTTCACCATGCGATGGGTTTGCCCCAACAGCTCTTCCCGGGAATAGCCTGAGATGCTGCAAAACGCATCGTTCACATCGGTGATGCGGCCTGCCCGGTCCGTGGCAGACACGATGGTATGCATGTGGATGGTATGCAACAGTGCCGCGTTGTCACGCTGCAGCCCTGCCAACGCCAGACGCCCTTCGACAAGTTCGGAGACATCGTGGACCAATACATAAAAACCCTTCACTTCGCCATCCACAACATCCGGCAAATAGTGCGCAAGGGAATGCCGCACCCCTGAGCCACCCGGAATGGGAATAGCCCGTTCAAACGTCTGTGGCTCGCCCGCTAGAGCCGCCTGCATATGCGGCAAGTTGCGCGCATATATGTCTTCGCCCAATAACTCACGAATATTCTTTCCCTGCAAAGCACCGGGCTCCACATCAAACCAGTGTTCATAGGCATGGTTGGCAAACTTGTTGACCAAATTCCTGTCCCAATAGGCGATCAGCGACGGTATGGCGTCCAAAATATTCTGCAAGTCACGGCGGGTAGCGTCCAACTGCTGGGTGCGCTGCTCCACTTGCTGCTCCAGGCTGGCGTTCATCAATCGCACCTGCGCTTGCGCTTGCTTGGTATCACGGATGTCTCGGACAGTCTTCACCTGACCTACGGTGCGCCCGGCAGCATCAATCATGGGCGCAACTGTCACGGCTACGTCGATCAGCTCTCCTTGACGGTTGGCATAAACCGTTTCAAAACCACCACGAAATTCCCCTGCCTCTGCGGCATTGGTGGAGTTTGGCCCTTCGGGCGTAAATGAATGGTTGGATATCAACTCTGACAACGGACGCTTTAACGCCTGCGCGGCGGTATATCCCAAGAGTTTTTCAGCAGCCGGATTCCAGTTCAGCACCAGGCCGTCCAATGACACCGCGATGATGGCGTCGGCAGAAAACTCCACCATCGATGCCCGCTGTGAACGCTCTAGCTGCACGCGCTCCATCTGCTGCACCATTTGCTGCCGCACATATGCCATAAGTGCCAAAAGCAGACTGATGAATGCGCCCACGGTCGCCACCGCACCGGGGCCAACAAGGTTTAACTGCTGCACAAACAACTGGGTAGGTTGCAGACTTAGCTCCCAGGTGCGGCCAAAGAGGGGGATACGAACGCTTTGCTGCATACCTTCCACAACAGTTAGATCTGTAGACTGGCTGTAAAAAGTACGTGTGTCAGCTCCAGCCACGTCTTTGAGTTCCAACATCAATGTGTCGCGGTGCAAATCTGCCCCCGCAAGTACCTCGTCTATCACCAAAGGTGCATACGACCATCCCTGGGTTGCCTGCATGCGATCCTGCTCGGTACGGAGAACAGAGTCGGGGCGGTAAATCGGCAATAGCAGCAGAAAAGATGTTCTCGACTTCCCTTCGGTCTGTACCAGGGTAATGGGTCCAGTGAGGGTAGGCAAACCGGTGCGCATGGCTTCATCTGCGGCGAACTTGCGACTTTCTTCAGACGCTATGTCCAGGCCCACCGCCACACCATTTGTGGATGCGGGCTCTATGTAGTGGATTACATAGCGTTCGCCAGCGCGCGGCTGAAACTGCCGCACCGCAAAGTGGGGCCAGCCATCTGCCTGAGAAGCCGCTACAAACGCGGCTTCTTGCGCCTGCGGCACACGGCGTATCACGCCAAAGCCGCGCGCGCCAGGGAACTCTTTCTCGATATTGCGGCTTTGGGCGTAGTGCCGGAAATCTTGCCGGTCCAACTGGTCAAACCCGGCGCTCAGGGTGGCGCCCCGCACACCTCGCAAGCCATATTCGTATAAGCCCAGACGGCGCTGCAACTCACCGACGGTGTCTTGCACTAGCACTGCAAAACGTTCGTTAACAAGCTTGTCGTTTTCAGCCTGCTGCCAAACAGCAGCAAACATGGAGAGCAGCAGCCCCGCCGCAAACACCATCGCCGCACGAACAGAAGTTTTTTGTAGCGCCATGCTATACCCCGGCCAGACTGAACTGAAAAACGGCTTCACAGCGGTGAGTCCGTATCAGTGCGATTGCGGGACGCGCAAAGCAAATGGGGCTCTTGCGAAGAGAGGTGGTCGGCCCCCAAAGCCCAAACCTGAGCGCGGCCGGCACTTTTGGCTGCGTACAGGGCTTTGTCTGCCGCGGCGATCAGGTCACGTTCGGTACATGCTTGCGGCACGGTTGCCAGAAAGCCAATGCCCACGCTGACTGTGATGTGGCTGGCAATAGTTGAGCCGGCGTGCGGCAGCGCCAACGCATCTAAGGCATCCAAGACACGCTGCGCCACATGCTGGGCACCAGCCAGTGTGACATCTGGTAGCAAAATTGCAAACTCCTCCCCTCCATAGCGTGCGACCAAGTCAGGCGGGCGCTGACAGCTTTGCTCCAGAGTCCGAGCCACCGCGTGCAAGCAAGCATCGCCAGCCGGGTGGCCATAGTGGTCGTTGAATCGCTTGAAGTAGTCCACGTCGATCAGCAGCACGGCAATGCCATCCTTCTCGCGTGCACAGCGCAGCCATTCTCGGGACAACACGTCATCAAATCGGCGCCGATTGGCAATTTGTGTGAGCGCATCCACCATGGACGTGCGGCGCAACTCGTCGGTGAGGCGTTTGATACGCAGCTGGCTTTTGACACGGGCCAACAGCAAAGGCTCGCTAATGGGTTTGGCAATAAAGTCCACCGCCCCAAGCTCTAGCCCAGCGATATGTACCTCCGTATCACTATGGCTCGTCACAAAGATAATGGCCACATCGGCAAACTCGGCGTCCGCCTTGAGGGTTTCGCATACCTGAAAGCCCCCCATACCCGGCATTTCAGCATCCAACAAGATCAAATCGGGTGGCGATTCCCGGGCCAAACGCAAGGCGGTTTCACCATCTAAGGCAAAACGCAGCTCGGCCACATTCGACAAAATGCGGCTCATACTGCGAATGATCACCAGATCATCGTCTACTAACAGAATGCTACTGTTCTTCATTGCTGGACCCACTTATTGGTTCTATCGTACCTAGTATGTCGCTTCATATTGGAGGATTGTCAAAGTTTGACCATCATTTGAACTATGAAAAGTTCATCGGTCGGTTCGCAGCCCTGGCCACATACGGCAGATAAACGGTATTCGCTAGGCCGCACACAGGCTTCAAGACTGTCATTAATTCCCAGAAAGCGCACCATGGCCAAGTACCTGACTCTTTTTGAGCGAGGCGATGGTAGTGCCGGACGGGGAATGGAGAGCGGTGGGCTGCGACGCACACGCTGTGATTGATGAGACGGAGAGCGGAGAGGCCAGTAACGAGGATGCCGCCGTAGAAGCCGCTCGCATGGCCGTAGACGAAGGAAGCCGATGGGCATCGCGGGTATCTGGACTGGATGGAAGTCGCCCGAAGGCCACGGGCTGCGTAGCCTTTCAATGCTAGCTATCAACGCCGCCAACGACGTGTTGATGTGCAACATTCACAAGCAAGAAGATGAAAAACGCATGGCTGTGATCCTGCAGGAAGAAGACTACGACGCCTGGCTGAAGGCGCCACCCGAGCGCAGCATGGATTTCATGCTGCCGTACCCGGCAGGGCAACTGACGGGGGGCGCTGCGCCGAAGGCACCGACGACAATGAACGTATGAATGAAAGTGAATCGCCCCGGCTTTTGAGGAAGCTCAAATCTTTGAGAGGATTGAGCCATGAAGACGTCGAACAAGTTTTCCCCTGAGGTGCGCGAGCGCGCAGTGCACATGGTGCAGGAACATCGGGGTGCGCACCCGTGCAGGCCTTGCCCGGCCCGGCGGGGTGACGATGTGCAGGGCGATGGGCGCGACTTGCCATCCGTCCATCGCGGTCACCAATACTCCCGATTGCAGGTCTTGCCAGGCCAGAAATTCCAGTTGCAGCGCCAGCCCTAGGCCGGCACGTAGTGTGGGGATCAAGCCCTCGGCATTGTTGACCCGCAGCTTGGCAGGAACCACCTGGGCGAACTAGCCCAACTTCGGATGCTGGAAGCGCCAGGCTTCGCCAGTGCAGGTGTGCATGTAGCGCAGCGCTCGGTGTGTCGCCAGGTCGCGCGGATGGCTGGATCTGCCATGCTGTGCAAAGTAGGCAAGCGCGCCTACCAACAGCAGCCGCACCGTGCACAAGCGACGGGAATCAGGCAGATTCGAGATGCGCGGCGCCACGTCAAACCCATCCGCCACCATGTCGATCAGCTCGTCGCTGAAATGCACGTCCGGGGCCAGGTCTGGGTGCAATGCCATGAACGCAGGCAGGGCGGGCGCCAGGCGCGACACACCAAACGACATGGGTGCCGCAATGCGGATGGGGTCGCGAAGGTTCTTGGATTGCTCGGTAACTTCTGCCTCCACGGCTTCACCTTCGCTGAGGATGCGGGCCGCCCGCTCCAGCGAGGCCTGGCCGCTGGCGGTGAGCGACATGCGCCGCGAGGTGCTGTGGAACAAGGTAGTTTTGAGCCGGCTTTCAAGACGCGTCAGCGCCTTGGACACGGTGGGTTGCGAGATGCCCAGCTTGGCCGCCGCCTTGGCGAAAGAGCCGGTTTCGGCCAACTTGGCAAAGATGGCCCAGGCTTCGAGGTCAGGCAGTCTGGTCATGTGTCAGTGGCGCCCGGCCGCCCGAAGCCACTGAGCGCCCCCTCGGGGGGCAGCGATACGCGTAGCGATGAGCGTGGGGGCATGTAGATTTTGGAATGGATTGTTTTCCATCTTTTCTATTCTCTTATTGATCGCCGAATCGTAAAAGTCTCTCCATCGCAACACAATTTCTCGGAGAAACACCATGATTGAACGCCGACCTTTCGACTCCCTCGGCGGCGCAGACCACGGATGGCTCAATGCCAAGCACCATTTTTCTTTCGCCGAATACCATGACCCGGCACGCATGGGTTGGGGTGCTTTACGTCCGTGAAGGTGCGATCACCCACCAGGACAACCTGGGCAACAAGGGCCGCACCTAAGCGGGCGACGTGCAGGTGATGGGTGCGGGCACCGGCATCCGCCACTCGGAATACAACCAGGAGCCCGGCGTGACCAAGATCTTCCAAATCTGGATCATGCCGGACGGCCGAGGTCTGCCACCCGCCTGGGGTGCCAAGCCCTTCCCCAAGGGCGATCGCTACGGCAGCTTTGTGGCACTGGCCAGCGGTCTGCCGGGTGATGAAGGTGCCTTGCCAATCCGTAGCAATTCAAGGGTGTCGGGGGCCACGCTGAAGGCCGGTGAAACGGCGGAATACCACTTGGGCAAGAACCGCCGTGCCTACCTTGTGCCCGCCATTGACGAAGTGGAAGTGGACGGAGTACGCCTGGTGGCCCGCGATGGTGCGGCCATCAGCGACGTGGAAACCATCCGCGTAACCGCCATCGCTGATGCCGAACTGGTGCTGGTGGACACCGCACCTTAGGGCTAGGTCGCCGACGCAATGGCTTATTACAAGCCCTTGCAATATCAGCGCACATTTGTCCAAAAAATCGCGCAAACCGTCTATCTGTTTCGATCCGGTGCATCTAACGTACACCGGGTTAGTACCTAGTCTTTCCATTTTTTATATCCGAGGAGTTCTCACCATGGCCATTACCGCTACGCCCACTGCAGGCGCCAAGTTGCTCACCCCCCACGACCACACCCTGGTGATGATCGACTTCCAGTCGCAAATGGCATTCGCCACCAACTCCATCGACCCGGTGCTGCTGCGCTCCAACGCGGCCTTGGTGGCCAGCGCTGCTGCCGGCTTCGGTGCATCGACCATCCTCACCACGGTGGCCGAAAAAAGCTTTTCGGGCCCGATGTTTGAGGAAGTCACCGCCCCCTTCCCTGGTCAGGCCCTGCTGGACCGCACATCCATGAACACTTGGGAAGACGCGGCTGTGATCAAGCGCATTAACGAAATCGGCAAGACCCGTATCGTGTTGGCCGGTCTGTGGACCAGCGTGTGCATCGTTGGCCCGGCCCTGTCGGCCATCGACCAGGGCTTCGAGGTGTATGTGATTGCCGATGCCTGCGGCGATATTTCCAATGAGGCACACAACCGCGCCATGGAGCGCATGGTGCAAGCCGGCGCGCAGCCCATGACTTCGCTGCAATACCTGCTGGAGCTGCAACGCGACTGGGCGCGTACCGACACCTACGACATGACCACTGGCGTTGCCAAGAAATTTGGCGGCGGCTACGGTATCGGTATCAACTACGCCCGCGCCATGTTTGGTGCCCACGAAGGCTAAGCCTTTCACTACGCAACAAACCGCCATCCGACTGACTGAGAAAGACCCACCATGGCTGAAGCAAGCTACCCCGACCTGATCCTGCACAGAGGCCTGTTCACCACGCTGGACCGCGCCAACCCAACGGCCAGTGCGGTCGCTATCCGGGACGGCCGCTTCACCCATGTGGGGCGCGACAACGAAGTCATGCCGCTGGCGGGGCCGAACACCAAGGTCATCGACATGCGCGGTCGCCGCGTGCTGCCAGGCCTGATCGACAACCATCTGCACATCATTCGCGGTGGGCTTAACTTCAACCTGGAGCTGCGCTGGGACGGCGTTCGCAGCCTGGCCGATGCCATGGGCATGCTCAAGCGCCAGGTGGACATCACACCCGCGCCGCAGTGGGTGCGGGTGGTGGGCGGCTTTACCGAACACCAGTTTGCCGAGAAGCGCCTCCCTAGCATCGCCGAGCTGAATGCGGTAGCGCCCGACACACCGGTGTTTCTGCTGCACCTGTACGACCGCGCTTTGCTCAATGGTGCTGCATTGCGCGCCGTGGGCTACACCAAGGACACGCCCGCGCCGCCTGGCGGTGAGATCGTGCGCGACAGCGCGGGCAACCCGAGCGGCCTGCTGTTGGCCAAGCCCAACGCGTCCATCCTCTACGCCACGCTGGCTAAGGGCCCTAAGCTGCCGTACGAATACCAACTGAATTCCACGCGCCATTTCATGCGCGAACTGAACCGCCTGGGTGTGACCGGCGCCATCGACGCGGGCGGCGGTTTCCAGAACTACCCGGACGACTACCAGGTCATCGAAGAACTGGCCAAGGCCGACCAGCTGACCATCCGCTTGGCTTACAACCTGTTCACCCAAAAGCCCAAGCAGGAGAAGGCCGACTTCCTGAACTGGACCAGCACCTCGCAATACAAGCAGGGCACGGACTATTTCCGCCACAACGGTGCGGGCGAGATGCTGGTGTTCTCTGCCGCCGACTTCGAAGACTTCCGCCAGCCGCGTCCGGACATGGCGCCTGAGATGGAAGGAGAGCTTGAAGAAGTGGTGCGCCTGCTGGCGCAGAACCGCTGGCCCTGGCGCTTGCACGCCACATACCACGAAACCATCAGCCGCGCGCTGGACGTGTTCGAGCGCGTGAACCAAGACGTACCGCTGCAAGGCCTGAACTGGTTCTTTGACCACTGTGAAACCATCTCCGACCAGTCTATCGACCGTATCGCCGCACTGGGTGGTGGCATCGCCGTGCAGCACCGCATGGCCTACCAGGGCGAATACTTTGTCGAGCGCTACGGCCATGGCGCGGCCGAAGCTACGCCTCCAGTGAAGAAAATTCTGGAGAAGGGCGTGAAGGTATCTGCCGGCACCGATGCGACGCGCGTCGCCTCCTACAACCCCTGGGTGTCGCTGTCCTGGCTGGTCACTGGCAAGACCGTGGGCGGCATGCAGCTGTACCCGCAACGCAACTGCCTAGACCGCGAAGCCGCGCTTCGCATGTGGACCGAGAACGTGACCTGGTTCAGCAACGAAGTCGGCAAAAAGGGCCGCATCGAAGTCGGCCAGTTTGCCGACCTGGTGGTGCCCGACCGCGACTTCTTCGCCTGTGCCGAATCCGACATTGCCGACACCACGGCATTGCTGACCATTGTTGGCGGCAAGGTGGTCTATGGTGCGGGCGATTTCGCCGCGCATGACGACAGCCCACTGCCACCGGCTATGCCCGACTGGTCGCCGGTACGCCGCTTTGGTGGCTACGCCGGTTGGGGCGAACAGGGCGCGCCCCTGCAGGCCGTGATGCGCCAGGCCGCAGCGGCCTGTGCTTGTGCCAACGACTGCAACGTGCACGGCCACCAGCACGCCACGGCCTGGAGCAGCAAGTTGCCGATAGCCGACCTCAAGAGCTTTTGGGGCGCGTTAGGCTGCGCGTGCTGGGCGGTCTGATGCTGGATTTGCTACAAGAGGGCCGCTCGATTTTCACCGCACCCTGGGTGCACTGGCTGGCGCTGTTGTTTCTATGCGCGGCCTACCTGCAAGGAGCATTCGACAAGGCCCGCGATTTCCCAGCGGCCGTGGCCGAGATGCGGCATTTCGGCCTGGCGCCGGCCGCGCCGCTTGCGGCCGCCACTATCGTCATGGAGTTTGTAGCCTCGGCCCTGATTCTCACGGGCTACCAACGCTGGCTGGGTGCGCTGGCGCTGGCCGGCTTCACGGTAATGGCGAACTTTCTGGCGGACCGCTTTTGGCAGATGGACGACAAGCCAAAGTCTCAGCGCGCAATGGTGGCCAATTCCTTCTTCGAGCACTGGGGCCTGGCGGGTGGATTTCTGCTGGTGGCGTGGTACGACCTCGGAGGTACCCATGTCGGCTAAGTCAGCCAAGACCACTGAACAGAACGGTGGCAGCTTCGCCCCGCTGGCCCAAACGGTGTTCGCCGTGTTGTGGATCGCCACCGTACTCGGCAACATCGGCAGCTTCATGCGCGACGTGGCCAGTTCATGGATGGTCACCGAACTGTCGGCGAGCCCAGCCGCGGTGTCGCTGATCCAGACCGCTGCGACCTTGCCGATCTTCCTGCTGGCCATCCCTGCCGGGGTCTTGTCGGACATTCTGGACCGGCGCCGTTTCCTGATTGGCGTCCAGATCCTGCTGGCCTGCGTCAGCGGCACTTTGTTGTGGTTGTCCAAAACCAATGCGTTGACCGTTGAATACCTGGTGGCGCTCACCTTCGTCGGTGGTATTGGTGCTGCACTGATGGGGCCAACCTGGCAGTCCATCGTGCCCGAACTGGTGCCGCGCAAAGACCTGAAGAACGCCGTGGCGCTGAACTCGCTCGGCATCAATGTGGCGCGCGCGGTGGGGCCGGCTGCGGGTGGGCTATTGCTTGCGAGTTTTGGTGCCAGCATGGCCTACGGCGCCGATGTGCTGAGCTATGTTTTTGTGATCGCCGCGCTGCTGTGGTGGAAGCGACCGGCTACCGTGGATACCGGCCTGTCGGAGCAGTTCTTCGGCGCATTCCGCGCAGGCTTGCGTTATGCCAAGGCTAGCCGCGAACTACATGTAGTGCTGCTGCGCGCCGCGGTGTTTTTCCTGTTCGCCAGCTCGGTATGGGCGCTGTTGCCGCTGGTATCGCGGCGCATGCTGCACGGCACGGCCGGCTTCTACGGCGTCATGCTCGGTGCCGTTGGCGCAGGGGCCATTCTCGGCGCCTTGTTGTTGCCCAAGATGCGGCAACGCCTGGATGCCGATGGACTGGTGTTTACCGCATCGGTCCTGAGCGCCAGCGTGATGGGCGTGCTGGCGATCTCACCTCCGCAGTGGGTGGCGGTGCTTCTGATGTTGGTGCTCGGCATGGGTTGGATCATTGCGCTGACTACGCTCAACGGCGTTGCCCAGGCGGTGTTGCCCAACTGGGTGCGCGGCCGCGGCCTGGCGATCTACCTCATGGTGTTCAACGGCGCCATGGCGGCAGGCAGCCTGAGTTGGGGCCTTGTCGCCCAAGAGATCGGCATCCCGGCGACGCTGCTGGCCGGTGGCGTTGGCCTGCTGCTGGTGGCCGCGATTTTTCACCGGGTAAAGCTACCCACCGGTGAAGCCGATCTGCAGGCCTCGAACCATTGGCCTGAGCCGATGCTGACCGATCCCGTGGCACACGACCGTGGTCCGGTGCTGGTCCAGATTGAATACCGCATACGCAAGCAAGACATCCCATTGTTTCTGCAGGCCATGCACCACGTGGCCCAGGAACGGCGGCGCGACGGCGCCTATGCCTGGGGCGTGGCGGAACACACGGGCGAACAAGAGCGCGTAATCGAGTGGTTCATGGTCGAGTCCTGGGCCGAGCATTTGCGCCAGCACCGCCGGGTTTCCAAGGCCGATGCGGATATGCAGAGCGAAGCCTTGACGTTCCATATCGGGCCGAACAAACCGGTGGTGCACCACTTTTTGGCACTGGACATGGCCCATGCCCGAGCCGCCGCAGCAGACAAGGGAACCCCATGAGCCAAGAAATCATGCCCATGCCGAGGGTTGAAAAACCGCTGTTGGCGCGCTTGTCCATCTCCATGTTTTCCATGGTGATGGGCATCGGTGGACTGGCCAATGCCTGGGCGGGTGCGCACCGGGTTTTTGGCCTGCCCCTGGTCATCAGCCAAATCTTGTTGTTCATCGCCGTGCTCAGTTTCGTGGTGCTGGTCTTGCTGCACTTGGCCAAGCTGAAGTTTTGTTTTGCCGAGGTGATGGAGGAGTTTGCGCACCCAGTGCGGTCCAGCTTCTTCCCGGCGGTGTCGGTAGCTACCGTGGTGCTTTCCATCGGTTTGCGGGCCTATTCCTGGGCATTGGCGGACGCGCTGTGGTGGATCGGCGCGACCATGCATTTCACATTCGCCGTGACATTGATTCGCCGCTGGATACTGCATCCGCAGGACGAAGGCGTATTGACGCCAGCCTGGTTCATTCCGGTGGTGGGCAACATCCTGGTGCCAGTGGGCGGTGTGCCGCTGGGCCATGTGGAGATCAGCTGGTTCTTCTTTTCCATCGGTCTGATTCTGTGGCTGTCGTTCTTCACCATCGTGCTGCACCGTGTGTTGTTCGTGCCCGCGATGGGCCAGCGCAGCATGCCCACGCTGTTCATTTTGCTGGCGCCGCCGTCTATTGGCTTGTCGGCCTATCTCGCCTTCACGGGCGGGCAGCCCGGAGCGCTGGGCGACATGCTGTACTGCCTGGCCTTGTTCATCGCCATTCTGCTGGCCAGCTTGGGTCGGCATCTGGCGCATGGTGCGTTTTTCATGAGCTGGTGGGCCATGACCTTTCCGGCCGATGGCTGGGCCGGCGCCACCCTGGGCTACTACCTTGCGCGCCCCACAACTTACACCCTGGTGATTGCTGCCGTGGCGCTGACGGCAGCCACCATGATCGTTTCATGGGTCGTGGTCCGCACCGTTCTGCATATGGCCAGCGGTGCAGCGTTTCGCGAAGACTAAGTCCTTGCCTTCTTCAAGCCTTTTCTCAACCGCAGCAGAAGCCGCTGCAGCAACCCTCGGAGATATTTCAAGCATGTCCACTGTTACGACCAAAGACGGCGTCCAGATCTTCTACAAAGATTGGGGTCCCAAAGACGCACAACCTATCATGTTCCACCATGGCTGGCCACTCTCCAGCGACGATTGGGATGCGCAAATGCTGTTCTTCCTACAGCATGGCTACCGCGTCGTCGCGCACGACCGGCGCGGCCACGGGCGCTCGGCGCAGGTGAGCGAGGGTCACGACATGGACCACTATGCTGCCGATGCGTTTGCGGTGGTGGAGGCGCTAGACCTGAAAAACGTGGTCCACATCGGTCACTCCACCGGCGGGGGCGAGGTCGCGCGCTACGTCGCCAAGCACGGCCAGCCCAGCGGCCGCACGGCCAAGGCTGTGTTGGTGAGTGCGGTTCCGCCACTGATGCTCAAGACGGCCAGCAACCCAGAAGGCCTGCCCATGGAAGTGTTCGACGGCTTCCGCAAGGGCGTGGCCGAGAACCGTGCGCAGATGTTCATGGATGTGCCTGCAGGACCTTTCTATGGCTTTAATCGCCCGGGGGCCAAGGTCTATCCAGGTGTGGTGCAGAACTGGTGGCGCCAGGGCATGATGGGCAGTGCCAAGGCGCACTACGACGGCGTGAAGGCTTTCTCGGAAACCGACCAAACTGAGGACTTGAAAGCGATCACCCTGCCAACGCTGGTCATGCACGGCGATGACGACCAGATCGTACCGATTGCGGACTCCGCCCAGAAGGCCGTCAAGCTCTTGAAGAACGGCACACTCAAGGTCTACAAGGGCTACCCCCACGGCATGCTGACCACCCAGGCCGACGTGATCAATCCAGACTTGCTGGCTTTCGTGAAGTCGTGACAGCCCAGGCGCCCCTGCCACCGGGGGCGCCGGTGCTGCCGGAGCAGGAGCGCGAGGCCATTCTGCAGGCGCTAGTGGAGGCCTTGCTGGCTGCGCTGGAAGTCCCATACCCTCTCGAGAGCCCGTTCATTTGGCAATTGCTGCGGGCGCTGCAAACCCATGTGCTGGCGCAGGTGGGCACCGCCTACCTTGGCCACTTGGTGCCGCAGCAGCGGTCTCTGCACTACCGGCTTGCGCTGTCGGTGGTGCTGCTGCAAAGCGATATGCCTCTGGCCGATATTGCCGCCGCATGCGGCTTCAAGGACGTGCGCCATTTCTCGCGCAGTTTCCGTCGCGTGATGGGCGTTCCCCCGAGGTAAGCAATGCCCATCAGCCGTGGCTGGTTGTGTGGCCAATTGCCGCTAAAAAGTGCTAACGTGCAAATACCTATGCTTCTTGAACAATCTTCCACTCTGCCCAAGCGCCTGGGCTCAAAGGCACGTCATGCGGCCTGAGCATGCACCAACTGTGCCGCCGCCGCTTGTGCAAGCCAAGGATTCCCTGGGTTGCGTGGCCAGCTGTCTGCACCAGGACCAGGAGTTGGCCGGCGCGGGTGCGCGCTTTTACCGTAAACGCGTCGAAAGCACCGGCCTGAGCCCGGTCTTCACCCCCGCCAGCGACCGCGGCTACCTGGTGGGCATTTCGTTGAATGGGGGCCACCGCCGCCGCATCTTTCACGGGCACCACGCCTCCTCGCATGAGTTCGAAGCCAGCGCGGTGTATGTGCGAAATTTTGCCGACGATTACCGGGCGGATTTGCAGGGGCCATTCGACTTTTTACTGATGGAAATTTCGCGTGAATTCTTCGACAGCGCCACCGATGAGCGCGACGGTCGGCGCGTCACTGGTCTGGAGTGTGTGACCGGCATGCATGACCCGGTACTGGCCAACCTGGCACGCGCCATGGCCCCTACGCTGGCGCGGCCGCATGAAGCCAGCAAGCTGTTTGTGGACCAGATGAGTGTGGCCATGGGCACCTACCTGATCGACCAATACGGTGGTGGGGCGGCTGCGCCATCGCCGCGGCGCAACCGGCGCTTGTCACGGCAGCACGAGGAGCGCGCCAAGGAGATGCTGCTGGGCAACCTGGACGGCAAGCTGGCAATCAGCGACATCGCCCAGGCCTGCAATCTATCGCGCAGCTATTTCACCCGTTCGTTCCAGGAAACCACCGGCCACACGCCACACCAGTGGCTGATGCAGCAGCGGGTGGAGATGGCCTGCCGTTTGCTGTCGCACAGCACGCGGTCGCTGGCCGATATCGCCGCGGGCTGTGGCTTCGCCGACCAGAGCCATTTCACCCGGGTCTTCACCCAACTGGTAGGGCGCCCGCCCGGCACTTGGCGGCGGCTGCATGGCTGATCAGGCCCTCTCAATAAAGCAAAATTGATAGCTGCTTGCGCTTATCGAATAAGCGCGAGATGCCAATTTGACACCTAAGAAAGCCTCTCCATGCCCGGCGTGTGCAGAGGCTTTTCCATGTGTGCCGCGCAGCCTGCTGTTGTCATCCGGTCGGGGAGGGTGCCTGCATCTTCATGGATAATCGAGATTAATTCTTATTTAGATTGGCGCCGCATGCGGGGCCGGCTCCCGTACCGTGAACGTCATCAGCTACGCGTCTTTTCCCACTGTCGAAACCCTGTATGGGGACCACCACGGCTGGTTGCAGGGCTGGCTGCGCCGCAAGCTGGGCAATGCCTGTGACGCGGCCGACCTGGCGCAAGACACCTTTGTGCGCCTGCTGGCCAAGCGCGAAACGCCCGAGCTGCAAGAGCCGCGCGCCTACCTGAGCACCATCGCCAAAGGGCTGGTGGCCGACTTCTTCCGCCGCCAGGACCTGGAGCGCGCCTACCTGGAAGTACTGGCAACCCTGCCCGAAGCCAGCATGCCGTCGCCCGAAACCCGGGCCATCCTGCTCGAAGCCCTGACGGCCATAGACGCCATGCTCGACGGCATGAAGCCCGTGGTGCGGCAGGCCTTTTTGCTGTCCCAGCTCGAAGGCCTGGGCTATGCCGAGATCGCCCAACAGCTGGGTATCAGCGTGCGCACCGTCAACAACTACATGTGCAAAGCCATCGAGCATTGCTATCTGCTGGCGTCATGACCCCCCAGCCCCGCGACGAAAACGCCTTGCGCCAGGAAACCGTGGCCTGGTATGCGCGCCTCTGCTCGGGCGAGGCCACCGAGGCCGATCAGCAGGCCTGGCAGCAATGGCACCAGCAGCACCCCGACCACCAGCGCGCCTGGCAGCGCATCGCCGCCTTTCGGGCCGCGGTGCAGGGCGTACCCAGCCGCATCGCCCTGCCCACGCTGCTGGCAGCCGGCCAAAGCCGCCGCCACGCGCTGCGCGGCATGGCCGTGCTGGCCGGCACCGGCTTGCTGGGCTACGCCTCGTACCGCACGCTGGTGGAGGGCAAGGACATCTGGCTGGCCGACTACCGCACCGGCGTGGGCGAGCGGCGCAGCGTGGAGTTGGCCGATGGCTCGCTGCTGACGCTGAACACCGACAGTGCCGCCGACGTGGTGTTCAGCGCCAGCCAGCGCACGCTGCGGCTGTGGGCAGGCGAGATGCTTCTGGAGACCGCCCACAGCCGCCAGCGTGGTACCGCCGCCAGCAACGCCCGGCCCTTGGTGGTGTACACCGCCCACGGCAGCGTACGGGCGCTGGGCACCCGTTTCAGCGTACGCCAGCACAGCGAGCAGACCCGCGTGGCCGTGCTGGCCGATGCGGTGGAAATCCGCCCGCTGGACGCAACCCGTTCCCCCGTGGTGCTGCGCGCCGGACAGCAGCTGGGCTTCAGCCAACAGCACACCGGCACCCCCCAGCCGGTAGACGACAGCGTGGCCGCCTGGGACTACGGCAGCATCGTCGCCAGCGACTGGCCCCTGGGCGACCTGGTGGCCGAGCTGGCCCGCTACCGCCCCGGCCACCTGGCCTGCGACCCGGCGGTGGCCCACCTGCGCGTGTCGGGCGCGTTCCCCACTGCCGACACCGACACCGCGCTGCGGGTGCTGGCCCGGTCGTTGCCGGTGCGCTTGCGCCAGCACACCCGCTTCTGGGTGCGGGTGGAGGCGCTGTGAGCCCGGAGCAGCACCCGATCCACACCCTGTATGCCGACCACCACCCCTGGCTGCAAGGCTGGTTGCGCAAAAAGCTGGGCAACGCCTTTGACGCAGCCGACCTGGCGCAAGACACCTTTGTGCGCCTGCTCACCGCGCCTGCGCACAGTCCAGAAAAGCAGGCTGACTGGCAACTCAGTGAACCCCGCGCCTACCTCACCGTGGTGGCCCAGCGCCTCATGGCCAACCTGTACCGGCGGCGCGCGCTGGAACAGGCGTATCTGGACGCGCTGGCCCACCTGGCCGCACGGCACGCCCCGTCGGCCGAGCAGCAGGCCATCATCCTGGAGACGCTGCAAGAGATCGACACCCTGCTCGACGGTTTGCCGCCGCCGGTGCGCAGCGCCTTTTTGCTGGCCCAGCTGGAGGGCCTGGGCTATGCCGACATCGCCCTGCAACTGGCGGTGAGCGAGCGCACCGTCAAACGCTACATGGTCCAGGCGATGGCCCGCTGCATTCTGCTGGCGGCATGAACCCGGTGACCGAGCGCGTGGCCCATGAAGCCGCGCAGTGGTTCTTCCGGCTCCAGTCCGAGGAAGCCAGCGCCGCCGACCATGCCCGCTGGGCCGACTGGCATGCCGCCGATGCCACCCACGCCCTGGCCTGGCAGCGGGCTGAGCACATCCAGCAGCAGTTCAGTCGGTTGCCACCCGCATTGGCGCTACCGGTGCTGAACCGTCGCCGCAGCGACCGGCGCATGGCCGCCAAAACACTGGCCGCCCTGCTGGTGGCCGCGCCCGCTGGCTGGCTGGCCTGGCGCGCCACCCCGGCCCGCGAATGGCTGGCCGACCACCGCACCGCCACCGGCGAGCGCCGCGCCCTGGTGTTGGCCGACGGCAGCCGCCTGCTGCTGGATACGGCCAGTGCGGTAGATGTCAAATTTGATAGCTACCAGCGCAAGGTCTACCTGCGCCAGGGGGCTATTTTGCTTATAACTTCGCCCGACCCGCAGAACCGCCCCTTGGTGGTGGAGACACCGCAGGGCCGGGTCCGCGGCCTGGGCACGCGCTTTACGGTGCGGGTAGATGGCGTGCACAGCCAAGTCGCGGTGCAGCAGAGTGCAGTAGAGATCCGCCCCCATGCCACGCAGGATGCCACGGTGGTATTGCAAGCGGGCCAGCAGGCCGCGTTTACCGCCAGCGCCGTCGGTCCGGTGGAAGCCGCCGGGCCGCATGCCGACGGCTGGACGCGCGGTGTGCTGGTGGCCCAGAACATGCGCCTCCACGACTTTGCCGCCGCGCTGGGCCGCTACCGGCCCGGCCTGCTGCACTGCGACCCGGCGGTGGTCGAGCTGCGCATCTCCGGGGTGTTTCAGCTGCGCGACACCACCCCGGTGCTGGACAGCCTGCCCCAGGCCCTGGCGGTGCAGGTGCGTTACCGCACGCGCTACTGGGTGACGCTGGAAGCGCCTGGCGGCTGATTATTTTTCGGCCACGCTGTCCCTTTTCCTTTTCTCGGGTGTGAAGCAGGCAAGAGCAGCCGATTTACACACCACCCGAAAGAGACACCTATGGCCCCCAGCCGCCCAACCCCCATCGCTTTGGCCCTGCACGGCGTACTGCTGGCCCTGGCCTGCACCGCCTTCAGCGCAGCCGCCCAGACGGCACCTGCTGCCGATGCCGCATCCGTGCAGGCCTACCGCATCCCCGCCGGGGCGCTGGACCAGGCCCTGACCGGTTTTGCCGCCCAGGCCGGTATCAGCCTCACCATGCCGCCCGCCCTGGTGCAGGGCAAGACCAGCGCCGGGCTGCAAGGCAGCTTTGCGGTGCTCGAGGGCCTGGCGCGGCTGCTGGCCGGTTCGGGCCTGGAGGCGGTGGGCGGGCAGGGCGGCGCGTTTGCCCTGCGCCCAGCAGCCAGCAGCCCGGGTGCGGCGCTGGCCTTGCCCGCAGTAACGGTGACAGCCCGGGCCGAGCGCAGTGCCGCCACCGAGGGCACGGGTTCTTACACCACGCATGCCGTCACGCTGGGCAAGGGCGCGCAGTCGCTCAAGGACATTCCGCAGTCGGTCAGCGTGGTTACGCGCCAGCGCATGGATGAGCAGAACATCACCTCCGTGTATGACGCTTTGGCCAACACCACCGGCATCACGCTGGCGCAGAGCCCGCAAGGAGGGCAGTACATTTATTCGCGTGGCTTCGATCTGACCACCGTGCAGTACGACGGTGTGCCCGTGAACCGTGGCATCTACGGTCGGGCCAGCAATTACTCCGCCAATATGGCGGTCATCGACCGCGTGGAGGTGCTGCGCGGCGCTGCCGGCCTGCTACAGGGCGAGGGCAGCCCCGGGGGCGCGGTGAACCTGGTGCGCAAGCGCCCGCTGAACCGCAACGCCACCACCGTGGAGGCGCGGGCTGGCTCATGGGACAACTACGGCGTTCAGCTTGACACCAGCCGTGTACTCAACGAAGAGGGCACGCTGCGCGGCCGGGCGCTGGTCGATTACGAAGACCAGCACGCGTTCATCGACTACGTTGACCGCCGCAACGCCACCTTCTACGGCACGCTGGAGTACGACCTGTCGCCCGCCACGCGCATCAACATCGGTGCCAGCTCCGAAGAATCGAAGGGCCGCCCGTTCATGAACGGCCTGCCAAGCTACACCTCTGGCGCCGACCTGGAGCTGCCGCGCTCCACCTATTTGGGGGCCACGTGGAACCGCAAGGCGTCCAGCAACCGAGGCCTGTATTTCGACGTGTCGCACCAGCTCAACGACGACTGGAAGCTACATGTTTCGGGCCTGTACATGGCGGAGCAGCACGACATGAAGTACGCCGGTGTCAACCGTGCGGTGAACCCCACGCTGATGCAGAGCGCCAACATCGTGGCACGCTCCATCGCGGACCTGGAGACCACCGGCATCGATGCCAACGTGACCGGTACGTTCGACGCGCTGGGCCGTCGGCATGCCCTGGTGGGCGGTGTGAACACCACCCGTACGACGAACGACACCACCTACGGCTTCAAGACCAACTACAACATCTTCGGCCTGGGCAGCTACGACCCGGCCATCCGCGAGCCGGAGGATGCCGAGATCTACTCCGGCACGCGCGAAGAGCGCAAAGGCAACGCCCGGCAACTGGGTGTTTACAGTGCGCTGCGCCTCCAGGTCAGCGACCCGCTCATGGTGGTGGTGGGCGCGCGCGTCAGCTGGTTCCGCACCGATTGGGACACCGTCACTACGGGTACCAGCCCTTCCACATCGTCCACCCGCAGCCGTGAGAACGCCAAGTTCAACCCGTATGCCGGACTGGTCTACACCCTCAGCCCGCAATGGTCGGCCTATCTAAGCTACACCGACATCTTCAAGCCGCAGGCCGAACAGAACGCAGCGGGTGAACTGCTCCAACCGATGGTCGGCAGCAACTACGAAGCCGGTATCAAGGGCGCGTTGCTGGACGGCCAGGTCAACACCGCGTTCGCGGTGTTTCGCATCGACCAGAAGCACCGGGCGCAGGAGGACTACAGCTCTGGGGAAAGCTGCCGCGATGACTACTACTGCTACACCGACACGGGCGAGGTGCGCAGCCAGGGCTTCGATGCCGAAGTGAGCGGCGAAGTGGCGCGCCGTTGGAACGTGTTCTCGGGCTATACCTTCAACCAGACCAAGTACACGAAAGATGTCGCCAGCGAGGGACTGGCCTTCAATAGCTACACGCCCAAGCACCTGTTTCGGCTGTGGAGCACCTACCAGTTGCCGGGCGCGCTGCATGCGTTCACTGTGGGCGGTGGCGTCAATGCGCAAAGCGCCAGCTACCGCACCGTCGGCACCGTACGCGCCAACAACGGCGGGCGCGCAGTGTGGAGTGCGCTGCTCAAGTACCAAATCGACCGCCACTGGACGACGGCGCTCAACGTGAACAACCTGTTCGACAAGCGCTACTACAGCTCGGTCACGGCCTTGGTCAACGGCAGCTACTACGGCGCGCCGCGCAGTGCGATGCTGACCGCCCGCTACCAGTTCTAAAGTAAACGGCTCACCCCAAGCTACAGAGCTTCGCTTCTTTCGCCAACCCCCTTGCAGGGGGCAACACCAGCAGCCAGGCATAGCCCGTTCTGCGGTGTTTCTGGAAGGCTTGGGTTCTGCCTGTACGGGGGGCGTCGCAATATTTTCACCAAAACTTGCACGTTTTGGCATCTCGTCCGGCCTACCCACCAGGAGCCCCTGCGCCACACCCTTCATCTACCCCAAGGCAACCCATGTCCCCAACCCGTTCTCGTCGCCGTCTGTGTGCGATTTCGCCTCTAGCGCTGGCTGTCCAGGCCGCCGTATTTTCTGCCGCCACGCTGGCTTTGCCCAGCCGGGCGGCCGAGCCGGTGCACGCCACGGCTGCCGCCCGCGCCTACCAGATCCCCGCCGGGCCACTGGCCACGGTGCTGGCCAAATTTGCTGCAGCGGCGGGCGTAGCCTTGTCGTTTGACCCGGCCCTGGCCAAAGACCAGGTATCGGTGGGTCTGCAAGGCAGCTACACCGTGCACGCGGGCTTTGCCGCACTGTTGACCGGCTCGGGCCTAGAGGCGCTGGACCAGGGCGGCGGCGCGTACACGCTGCGCACCTACCAGCCCAAGGCGGTGGCTGTACCGGCGGCTGCGGCAGCCACGGTGGCTTTGCCTGCCGTCACCGTGACGGCGGCAGCGGACCACAGCGGCACCAGCGAAGGTACCGGGTCTTACACCACCGGCTTCAACCGCTCGGCCACCGGTTTGAACCTTTCGTTGCGTGAAACCCCGCAGTCCATCAGCGTGGTGACGCGCCAGCGCATGGATGACCAGGGCTTGAGTCAGTTGTCGGATGTGCTGCAGCAGACGACCGGGCTGGTGGTGGACCAGCCGGGCGCATCGGCCAGCGATTCATCCAAGATCTACTCGCGTGGCTTTGCGGTCGATACCTACCAGATCGACGGCGTCACCCAAGTCGACAGCAACTACGACGGCCTGTTTCAAACCGACGATATGGTGCTGTATGACCGGGCCGAGGTGGTGCGTGGTGCCAGCGGCATGATGAGTGGCGTGGGCTCGCCTGGCGCGGCGATCAACCTGGTCCGCAAACGCCCGACCGACAGCCTGCAGGCATCGGCCAAGGTAGAGGCTGGCTCCTGGAACAAGCGCCGTGCAGAGCTGGATATCTCGGCTCCTTTGAACCAGGCGGGTAGCTTGCGCGGGCGCATGGTGGGGGCGTGGCAAGACAACGACAGTTACGTGGACCGCCTGCATGAGCGCAAAGAGGTTTTCTACGGCATCCTGGAGGCCGATATCGCTCCGGCCACGCTGCTCAGTGCCGGGTTCTCGTCGCAGCAGCACGACACCACCGGAGTCGCCCGCAGCGGCTTGCCGCTCTTCAACGCCGATGGCTCCTTGGCCAACTGGTCGCGGTCGGCATCGGCCGCAGCCAGCTGGACCTATACCCGGCGCCACAACCAGTCGTTGTTTGCATCGCTGGACCACCGCTTCCAGAGCGGCTGGGTGGGCAAGGCGAGCCTGACACACAACGTGCACGAATACGATGAAGTGCTGGGTTACGCGGGCAGTGGCAATGCCTACCCGGCCACCGGCAGCGGTATCGGCTTGTGGGCGGCGCGCTGGGCTGGCAAGCCCACGCATGACAGCCTGGATGTTTCCGCCAGCGGCCCGTTCGAGCTGCTGGGCCGCCGCCACGATCTGGCGTTTGGCGCTACCACCGCACGCACGCGCAACAGCGGGCCGGGCTATAGCCTGTGGCGCTTTGCCGGATGGAGCAACGCCATCGACAACATCAATACCTGGGACGGCAGTACGCCCGCCGCACCGGATAACCCGGCAGTCTCCAGCATGGATAGCACCGAGCGCACGGACAGCGCTTACGCCAGCGTGCGCTTCAAGCCCACGGATGCGTTGTCCCTGCTCGCAGGGGTACGCACGACCCGCTGGGGCTATGACAAAACCACGACGACCTTCGCCGACGGTAGCCTGGACACCGACAACCGCAGCGCGCACAAACTCACGCCCTTTGCCGGAGTCGTCTACGACTTCGACAAGCACTGGTCGGCCTATGCTAGCTACACCAGCAACTTCAAACCCCAAAGCTATGCCCGCGACGCCAGCGGCAGCTTGCTCAATCCGCAAGTGGGCAAGGGCTTTGAGATCGGCTCCAAGGCCGAGCTGTTCAACAAGCGCCTGAATCTGAGCGCCGCCATCTACCAGACAAAGCAGGACAATTTGGCAGAGTGGGTGCGCGACGACATTTATCGCGCCATCATGGGCGTGACCACACGCGGCTTCGAAGCCGAGGCTTCTGGTGAATTGGCCCGTGACTGGCAGGCGTCGATAGGCTTCTCCCGCAATCTCTCGCGTGACGGAGACAACAAGCCGGTCAACACTGACGTGCCGCACAACAGCTTCAAGCTGTTCACTTCCTACAAGATCAAGGGCATAGGCTCGGGCCTGACGGTGGGCGGCGGCGTGCGTTGGCAGAGCCGCATCTACATGGACGGCCTGGGCCCGAACGGCGAGCGTTTCACGCAGGGCTCCTATGCGGTCACCGACGCAATGGCACGCTATGCCATCAACCGCCAGGTCGAGTTGGCGATGAACATCAACAACCTGTTCGACCGTAGCTACTACTCCAGCGCACGCACAGCCTATGCCGGCGCACCTCGCAACCTGGTGGTCAGCCTGCGTTGGCAGCTCTAGACGTGCAAACCATGGGGCAGACTTCCACACGCCGGGGCTGGGCTTTGCTATCCCGCGTGCTGGCCGCCATCTTCGGCGGCTACGCGCTGGCGTCGGCCTGGGCGATGTTTCTAGGCGCGGTGCTGCCCGGCACGCGCGCTGAGGCGGTGCTGTTCGGCGTGCAAACCAGCTTTGTGGTCTACACCGCGGCAGTGGTGTGGGTATTTGCGGTGCACGACCTGCGCCGCGCCTGGCTGGGCCTGCTGCTGCCCGCGGTGTTGCTGGGCGGGCTGGGAGTGGGCTGGCCATGAGCAAGCTGACAAGCAAAACGCCGGGCGGCTTCCGCCAGTCCATGGCCTGGCTGCACACCTGGTGCGGGCTGTGGTTTACCTGGCTGCTCTACGCCATCTTTTTGACCGGCACGCTGGCCGTGTTTGCCGAGCCCATCGGCCACTGGATGACACCGGAACACGCCTTGGCCGAATCCCGCGCCAGTGGCGAACCTCAAGCGCCCATCGACCGCGCCAAGCGCTGGGCGCTGGGCCTGGCCTATATGGCGCAGCAGCACCCGAACGCCGGCATGTGGGAGATCTGGCCTACCCGCGCAGCCGATGGCGGCGGGCTGATGGCCTACTGGTTCGACGCTGGCGGCGGCTACGCTGCGGCCCAGCTCGACCCGGTGACCGGTGCGGTATTGGCTCCCAGCGCCGACGTGGCGGAGCGCGCCACCCAGGGCGGTAGCCATTTTGTGAGCTTCCATTACGAGCTGCACGCGGGCCGCATCGGCCTGTGGATCGTCGGCTTTGTGGCCATGGCGATGCTGGTGGCGCTGGTGTCGGGCATCGTCACCCACAAGCGCATCTTCAAAGACCTCTTCACCTTCCGCCCCGCCAAGGGCCAGCGCTCCTGGCTGGACGCGCACAACGCGCTGGCGGTGCTGACGCTGCCGTTCTTGTTCATGATTGCCTATACCGGCATCGCCATCTCAGGCCTGAGCTTCATGCCCGCCGGCGCGTGGTCGTTCAACCGCGCAGATGCCGCACAGCTGTGGACTGCCTTGAACGACCCAGCCAAACCCGTGCGCACCGGCCAGCCGCTGGCAGTGCCGGATCTGGAAGCCTTTGCCCTGCGCGCCGAAGCCTTGATCGGCCAGCAGATTCGCTGCATCGTTGTGGACAACCCGGGTGACCGCGCGATGCGCATCAGCGCCTACGGCTGGAACCGCGAGGAAGAGCAAATGACCCGCATCAGCGGTAGCACCGGCATGGTCTCGTTCTCAGCGGCCTCTGGCCAGATCCTGAACATCCGATTGCCCGGCCAGGTCGATGGCGGCGCGGCCTCGCTGGTGCAGCAGGTGATGGGCGATCTGCACATGGCACGCTTTGGCGGGCTGGTCATCCAGTGGCTGTACTTTGTCTGCGGCCTGGCGGGCACGGCCATGGTGGCTACCGGTGCCATCCTGTTCATGGTGAAACGTCGGAACAAGCACGGTGCGGAGTTCGGTGCCGCCACGGCCCGCGTCTACCGCCTGGTCGAAGGCCTGAACGTAGCCGCCATTGCCGGCCTGGGCGTGGCCTGCGTGGCCTATCTGTGGGCGAACCGGTTGATCCCGGTGGCCATGCCGCAGCGCGACCATGCCGAGATCTGGGCCTTCTTCGCCACCTGGGTATTGATGCTGCTCCATGCCTTCATCCGGCCGCCGGGCCGTGCCTGGGTCGAGCAGCTGGGGCTGCTGGCAACCCTGTGCCTGCTGCTGCCACTGCTGAACCTGCTGAGTACCGGTGACCACATCCCCGCCCAGATCGCCCGCGGTGATTGGGAGAGCGCCGGCGTGGAACTGACAGTGCTGGCGTTCGGCCTGCTGGCTGCCTGGACGACCCGGCGTGTGGCCGCCAGGCTGCGCGCCGGCCCCGCTGTACCGCGCCGCGCCAAGGCATCGCCTACTGCGGAGCTGGCCCGATGAGCGCCGCTTCTGCTTTGGCGCTGCTACTGGCTTATGCCGGTATGGCCGGCCTGTGCCTGGCGATGGACCGCCACCATGCGCAGGTCTGGGGCCGCGATGCGCTGCCAGCCACCCGGCGGACGCTGCAAATCCTGGGGACCGTGCTGCTGGCGCTGGCCTTGTGGCCTTGCGTGCAGGCCTGGGGCGCCACGGTCGGCGTGGTGGTCTGGCTGGGCTGCGTGTCGGCCGGCGCCTTGCTGCTGGTCGGGCTGCTGCCGTATGCGCCGCGGCTAGCCGTGCTGCTGGCTGCGCTGGGCGCCGTGCTGGGTGTGGCGGCTGTGTTTGTGGTTCCTTAATTTCATCACCATGTCTTCTTTCAAACTACGCCCGCGCAGCCTGGTGGCAGGCGCGCTGCTTGCCCTGGGGCTGGCCGCCTGGTATGTGCACAGCTGGCCCGTCACCGCCTGGGACACCACGGCGGTACGCCGCGCCCATATCGAAACCAGCGTCACCGCCATGGGCACCTTGCAGCCGCGCCGCTATGTGGACGTGGGCGCCCAGGTGTCGGGCCAGGTGAACCGCCTGTATGTGCAGCCCGGTGCCCAGGTTGGCAAGGGCCAGCTGCTGGTCGAGATCGACCCCAGCGTGCAGCAGGCCACGGTGGACGCCAGCCACGCCGCGCTGGCCGGGCTGCGCGCCCAGCTGGCCGACCAGCAGGCCCAGTACCGGCTGGCTGGGCACCAGCATGTGCGCCAGCTGCAGATGGCCCGCGACGAGGCCACGCGCCTGGAAGATGTGCAAACGGCCGAAGCCACGCTGGCCTCGGCCGCTGCCAAGATCGATAACCTGCGGGCCCAGATCGACCAGACCCAGGCCACCTTGAAGGCCGACGAGGCGCGGCTGGGCTACACCCTCATCTTTGCGCCCATGGCCGGCACCGTGGTGTCGCTGGAAGCCCGCGAAGGCCAGACCCTGAACGCCACCTACCAGACGCCCAACATCCTGCGCATCGCCGACCTGTCGGCCATGACGGTATGGACCGAGGTATCCGAGGCCGATGTGCGCCGCGTCAAACCCGGCATGCCGGTGTACTTCACCACCCTGGGCGGCGATGCGCGGCGCTGGCAGGGCAGGGTGCGCCAGGTACTGCCCGCGCCCCCGGTGGCCGAGGCCAAGGCCGCCGCCGCCGGGCAGGCGGCGACCAGCAAGGTGGTGCTGTACACCGTGCTGTTCGATGTGGACAACCTGGACGCCGAGCTGATGCCGCAGATGACGGCCCAGGTCAGCTTCGTCACTGCCTCGGCGCAAAACGTGCTGACTGTGCCCATGCCGGCCCTGAAGCCGGTGCCCGGCCAGCCGGATCGCTACACCGCCCGCGTGCTGCGCAGCGACGGCCAGGTGGAGAGCCGCACGGTGCGCCTGGGCGTGAAAACCCGGCTGACCGCCGAGGTGCTGGACGGCCTGCAGGAAGGCGAGCAACTGGTGACCGGCGAGCGCGTCGCCGCCAGCGGCCTGTCGCGCTTCCAGTGGTGAGCGTCCCCGTGATCGAGCTGCAGGACCTGCGCAAGCGCTATGGCGGGGAGGGCGGGGGCGCACCCCCTGTCGAAGTGCTGCGCGGCATCAGCCTGCAGATCCACGCGGGCGAGTTCGTCGCCATCGTCGGCGCCTCGGGCTCGGGCAAGTCCACCTTGATGCACCTGCTGGGCTGCCTGGACCAGGCCAGCAGCGGCAACTACCACTTCAACGGCCAGGATGTGGCGGCCATGGACGCCGACCAGTTGGCCTGGTTGCGCCGCGAGGCCTTTGGCTTCGTGTTCCAGGGCTACCACCTGATCGCCACCGAATCGGCTCGTGAAAACGTCGAAGTGCCGGCCCTGTACGCCGGCATGCCCGAAGCCGCACGCCGCGTGCGCGCCCAGCAACTGCTGCAGCGTCTGGGCCTGGGCGACAAGCTGCAGCACCGGCCGCACCAGTTGTCTGGCGGCCAGCAGCAGCGGGTGTCGATTGCCCGCGCACTGATGAACGGCGGCCAGATCCTGCTGGCCGACGAGCCCACCGGCGCCCTCGATTCGCACAGCGGCACCGAGGTGATGGCGCTGCTGCACGAGTTGGCCGACGCGGGCCACACCGTGATCCTGATCACCCACGACCGGGCGGTGGCCGCACAGGCGCGCCGGGTCATCGAAATCCGCGACGGGCAGATCGTGGCCGACTCCGGTAATTTTCAAACCAAATCGGCCTCTAGCGCATGTAACACCAGCGCCAGCAGCTATCAAAAACATAGTAAGTCGAATCAACAGACAGAACGCCGCGTACTGTGGGCCGAGCTGCGCGACGCGCTGCGGGCTGCCTGGCGCGTGATGGCGGCGAACCGCTTCCGCACCGCGCTGACCCTGCTGGGTATCGTCATCGGCGTGGCGTCGGTGATCGTCATGCTGGCGGTGGGCACTGGTTCGCAGCAGAAGGTGATGGCCGACATGGCGACCTTTGGCGCCAAGGCCATGTACATCTCGGCCATGCAGGGCAGCAGCCGCGACCGCGCGGCGCCGCTGACCCTGGCCGACGCCGCCACCATCCGCCTGTTGCCCAACATCCAGTCGGTCGCGCCCTACATCGAAGGCCGGCTGGTGGTGCGCCGCGGCAATATCGACCACCAGACCGAGGTAGGCGGCGCCACCACCGACTTCGGCGAAGCGCTGAGCTGGCCGCTGGCCGAGGGCGTGTGGTTCGACGCGGCCGACGAACAGCGCCTGGCCAAGGTCGCCATCCTCGGCCAGACCGTGCGCAAGGCGCTGTTTGCCGACGGCAGCAGCCCGCTGGGCCAGGACATCCTGGTCGAGGGCGTGCCGTTCCAGGTGATCGGCGTGCTGGCCGCCAAAGGCGCGGCCGGCGGCGACGACCAGGACGAGCGGGTGGTGGTGCCATTCTCGGCCGCCAGCGCCCGGCTGTATGGCCACCCCAACCCGGGCTGGATCTCGGTGCTGATACGCGACATGGACCAGGCCAGCGCCACCGGCGACGCGATCCTGGCCAGCCTGGCCGAGACCCGCGGCGCCAAGGACGTGCGCCTGTGGAACCAGGCCGAATCGATCCGTGTGCAGGGCGAAACCGAGCGCACCATGACCCTGATGCTGGGCCTGATCGCCGCCATCTCGCTCGTGGTCGGCGGCATCGGCGTGATGAACGTGATGCTGATGACGGTGCGCGAACGCACCCGCGAGATCGGCATCCGCATGGCCACCGGCGCCCGCCAGCGCGACATCCTGCGCCAGTTTCTGACCGAGGCGGTGCTGGTCACCGTGGTCGGCGGCGCCATCGGCGTGGCCCTGGGCCTGGCGCTGGGTGCCGTGCTGCTGGCCCTGGACGTGCCGGTGGTGTTCTCGCTCAGCGCCATGCTCGGCGCCTTCGGCTGCGCGGTCGCTACCGGCATTGTTTTTGGCTACATGCCGGCGCAACGGGCCGCCCGGCTCGACCCTGTCGTGGCCCTGGCATCGGAATGAAGCTCTTGTTGAAACCTCTTCTCTTAACCCTTGCCGTATTGCTGGCCGGTTGCGCCAGCACCGTACCCGAAACCGCGGCGCCGGTGCCCGCCGAATCCTCCAGCTGGTTGCAGAGCTTTGGCAGCGCAGAGCTCGACCAACTGGTTGCGCTGGCCCAGCGGCAAAGCCTGGACAGCGCCACCGCTCTGGCCCGGCTGCGCCAGGCCCAGGCCAGCAGCCGCATCGCCGGTGCGGACCTGTGGCCCCAGGCCAGCGCCAGCCTGCGCGCCAGCCGGGAAAGCGGCAATGCCAGCGCGGCGGGCAGCGAGATGGCCATAGGCTTTTCGGCCCGATACGAGGTCGATTTCTGGGGCCGCCAGCGCGGCGCCCAGGATGCGGCGCTGGCCGATCTGCGCGCCAGCCAGTTCGACCGCGATACCGTGCGGCTGACCTTGATCGCCCGCGTGGCCAGCAGCTGGCTGCAAGTCCTGGCGCTGCGCGAACAGCAGGCGCTGGCCGAGCAGCAGCTCTCCAACGCCCAGCGGCTGCTGCAGCTGGTGGAATCCCGCTCGCGCGCTGGCGCAGCCTTGCCGTTGGACCTGGCACAACAGCGTGGCCTGGTGGCGGCCCAGCAGCGCAGCGTGGCCGCATTGGCCCAGCAGGCGGCGGACAGCCAAACCACTTTGGCCGTGCTGCTAGGCCAGCCGAATGCCGAACTGCCACCGCTGGCCGCAGCATGGGCCGATGTGCACGTACCCGCGATCACGCCCGGCCTGCCGTCCAGCCTGCTGGCGCGCCGCCCCGACATTGCCCGCGCCGAGGCCCGGCTGGCCGCAGCCGACGCCCGGGTTGCCGTAGCCCGCGCGGCCATGCTGCCCAGCGTCAGCCTGACGGCCGACATCGCCAGCGACGGCCCGCGCCTGCGCCGCCTGTTCGACAACCCGCTGTACACCCTGGCGGCCGGCCTTACAGCACCGATCTTCGATGCAGGCCGGCTCAGCGCCGGCCACGACCTGGCCCAGGCGCAGCGCGAGGAACTGCTGGCGAATTACCGGGCCAGCATCTTGGCAGCCTTTGGCGATATGGCCCAGGCCTTGAATGCCATTGCCGGCCTGGATGCCCAATTGCTGGCCCAGCACGAAGCCCTGGCCCAGGCCCGGCGGGCGCTGCAGCTGGCCGAGTCACGCTACCGCGCCGGGGCCGACACCTTGCTGGTCTTGCTGGACGCCCAGCGCACCCTGGCCAGCGCCCAGGACAGCCTGGTGCAGCTGCAACTGGCGCGGCTGCAGGCGGCGGTGTCGCTGTTCCAGGCGCTGGGCGGCTAGGCCGCCACCAGCTGCGGTCGCCGCTCCAGCAGCGCGATGATGTTGGGCAGCAGCGCCTCGGTGGCCAGCCGGCCTTGCTCCACCAGGTAGGGCATGGCCGCGGTGTCGAACAGGCCGACCCGGCGCTCCAGCCGCGGAAAAATCCGCAGCAGGCGCATGCCGTCGGCCTCGGCGGCGGCCAGGCGGGCGTACATCAGGTTGTTGGTCATGGCCGAGGTGGTCTGGGCCAGCAGGCGCGAGGGCTTGTTCACGCGCTGCGGCATCAGGGCCTCAAAACCCAGGGCGATCACCGCATAGGCGTCGTCGGCAGCGCTGACCGGCAGCGGGTCGGACACAAAGCCGTCGACCAGCCGCTGGCCGTCCACATGCTGGGGCGCAAACATGAAGGGCATGGCGATGCTGGCGCGCAGCGCATCGGACACCCGGCCGTGGCGCAACACCACAGCGGCGCCGGTGGCTGCATCCGTGGCGGTGACCCGCAGCGGAATCGGCAGCTGCTCCAGCCGCAGCTCGCCCAAGGCTTTGTGCAGGCGGGCGCGGATCAGCCGGTCGTCGCGCAAGGCGAAGTCGGCGCCAAACCGGCCCCAGCCCGGCCAGACCATCTGCGGAATCGCCAGCCAGCGGTGGGTCTGGGTCAGCTCGGCGGTCCACAGCGTGGTGGCGATGCGCACCGCCTCGGCGGCCGGTATCTGTTGGGCAATCAGCGCGCCGAACATGGCGCCGGCACTGCAGCCGACCACGAGATCGGGGGCGATGCCTTCGCGGGCCAGCACCTCGGCCATGCCCAGGGCCGCAATGCTGCGCACACCGCCGCTACCCAGCACCAGGGCCAGATGCGGGGCAGGCGGATGGTAGGCGGGACTATGCACGGCGGGCGATGTGTAAAGCAGACTCGGCATGCACCAGGCGCGGGTCTTCTGCGTCGGGGGTGCAGCAAAAGCGGCAGCGACGCATCAGCGCCAGCATCGGCCGGTTGTCGGCCAGCACCTCGCCGTGCAGCCATCGCAGGCCGGTGTGGGCTGCGGTGTTGGCCAGGGCCCGCATCGCGCGTTCGCCCAGGCCGCGGCGCTGCCAGCGCTCGTCCACCACCACCGCGAATTCCGCGCAATCGCCCTGGCTGTCGACGGCGTAGCGGGCCTCGGCAACCACCTGCAGCTGCTGCTGCCGCTCGGCGGTGACGATAAAGGCGATTTGGCCGGGCGCCTGCAGGCAGCCCAGCAGGGCAGGGCGGCTGTTCACGCCGCCGTGGAAGCGGTTGCGCCGGGCGTGGGGCGACAGGCGCTCCAGCATGTCGTCCAGCAGCGGGCCGTCTTGCGCCTGCATGGGCCGCAGGGTCAGCTGGGTGCCGTCGCGCAGGCGCCAGTGGTCGCGGTCCGCAATCTGGGGCGGCGGGGTCTGGAGGGCTTGGAAGGTGAACATGGCATCGCAGGAATGGCAATGCATTCTTGGGCTTTTGCCGCGCCCGGTCTGTCCCTACCCGTAGCGACAAGATCTGAAAGGGTACTAGCGTAGTGCCCGCTTGAAGCAGTTGGCCGCGTGGTCGTCCACCAGGCCCACGGCCTGCATCCAGGCGTAGACGATCACCGGGCCTACAAACTTGAAGCCGCGCAGCTTGAGCGCCTTGGAGACCTGCTCGGACAGCGCGGTCTTGCTCGGCACCGGGCCGCTGCCCAGCACGATGGGTGCGTCGCCCACCAGGCCCCAGATCCAGCGGGAAAAGTCAACGCCCGTCGCCTGCATGGCCAGGTAGGCGCGGGCGTTGCCGATGGTGGCCTCGATCTTGGCGCGGGAGCGCACGATACCCGGGTCCAGCACCAGCCGGTCCACATCGGCACTGGTAAAGCGGGCCACGGCCTCGGGGTCGAACTGGGCAAAAGCGGCGCGAAAGGCATCGCGCTTGCGCAAAATGATGCTCCAGGCCAGGCCGGCCTGGAAGCCGTCGAGCATCAGCTTTTCCCAGAGCGCGCGGCTGTCGCGCTCGGGCACGCCCCATTCCTCATCGTGGTAGGCGGCCATCATGGGGCTGCTGTCGGCCCAGGCGCAGCGGCAGATCGGGGTCATAAGCGAAGTTCTCCAATGCAAGAGCCGCAGTGTAGGTGGCGGATTGTCTGTAGCTATTCGTAGCGACACGCGCACAGAAACCGGCTTGCTGGCCGACAATGCCGCCATGTTCAAGCCCTCCATCCTGCCGCAGATCCAGGTCGCCCTGGTGGAGGACGATGTGTTTTTTGCCCGCGCGCTGGCCGATGCGATTCGGGCCGCGCCGGACATGCGCTTGCAGGGCACGGCGGCGAACTGCCGCCAGGCCTTCCAGATGCTGACCCAGCCGGCCGCCGATGTGCTGCTGGTCGACCTGGGCCTGCCCGACGGGCCGGGCATGGACATCATCCGCGCAGCCCAGCGCCAGTGGCCGCGCTGCATGGTGATGGTCAGCAGCGTATTTGGCGACGAGGCCCATGTGATCCAGAGCCTGGAGGCCGGCGCCACCGGCTATCTGCTGAAAGACAGCACGCCGGTGCTGATGGTGGAAGAAATCCGCAACGTGCATGCCGGCGGCAGCCCGATCAGCCCCTTGATCGCGCGCCAACTGCTGACCCGCTTTCGCCATGCCATGGCCAGCGAATCCGCGCCCATGCCGCTGCCTTTGCCGCCTAGCGGGCCGCAGGAAGAACAGGCCCGCCTGTCGCCGCGCGAGCGCCAGGTGCTGGACTACATCACCAAGGGCTTCAGCTACGAAGAAATCGGCGGCCTGATGGGCGTGTCGCGCAACACGGTGCTGAGCTTTGTGCGCCGCATCTATGCCAAGCTCAAGGTGCGCTCGCAGCTGGAAGCCATTTATGAAGCCCGGGTTCAAGGCCTACTTCTTTCTTAGCCTGCTTTTTGCCGTGCTGGCCGGCCTTGCCGGCGGCCTGGTCCTGTGGATGGAGATCGGCCGCTTGGCCCCGACCACCTTGCACCTGCAGGCTGCGCAGCTGGCCAGTGGCCCGGGTGGCTCGTTTGCGCCGCTGCCGCCCACACTCGACACCGCTTTGCCCACCGACTGGCAAACCGTCGCGCTGCCGCACACCTGGTCGCAATCCCTGGAACTGAAGACCGGCGCGCCGCCGCGCGTCACCTGGCTGCAGGTGCGGCTGGACGGCCTGCCGGCCACCCGCGGCGGCCTGGTGCTGTACCTGCCGCGCTGGCAGACCATAGGCCGCATCGCGGTATATGGCGACGACCAGCTGCTGTACCGCTCGTCCGGCGATGTGGTGTGGAACGGCTTCAACCACCCGCTCTGGGTGCCACTGGACTCCAACGGTATGGGCCCGCGGCCGCAGCTGCTGCGCCTGCGCATCGACAGCCTGGCGAATGCCGGTGGCACCATCTCCAGCCTGTGGGTGGGCGAAGCGGCGGACCTGCAGCCGCGCTACCGGCTGCGCCGCATGTTGCAAACCGGTGTGGCCGAGGTGATGGGCATGGCCTTCCTGGGCCTGGGTGGCTTTGCGTTGGCGGTATGGGTGCTGCGCCGCGAGCGTACCTACCTGCTGTTTGCGCTGTTTACCCTGCTGTGGGTGCTGCGCAGCCAGCGATTCCTGGTGGGACTGGAGCCGCTGGCTATCCCCAGCGCCTGGTTTGGCTGGATGACCATCAACTCTGGCAACGCCTTGCTGGTTACCTGGTATGCATTCATGACCACCCTGGTGCCCACCGCGCCGCGCTGGCTGCTGCGGGCACTGCTGGGCCTGTTGCTGGTGTCTAGCGCAGTGACCTTGCCGCTGATCACCAACCCGGGTTGGATCGCTGCGCTAGCGCCCTTGCCGTACTTGGTGACCAATCTGGCCGGCATACCCGCGACGCTGCTGATGGCCTGGGCTGCCTGGCGCTACGGGGGACGCGAGGGCCTGGTGGCGGCCAGCATTGGCCTGCTGCATTTGCCGGTGGCCTGGCACGACTGGGCGATGCAAAGCTATCTGGTCGACCCGGAGCACATTTACGCCTGGCCGCTTTCCACCATGGCGCGGATCGGCATGTTCCTCTACGTCATCCTGAACCGCTACGTGGGCGCGCTGGCCACTGCCGAGCAGTCGAACGCGGTGTTAGCCCAGCGCCTGCGCACCCGCGAGGCCGAGCTGGCCGAGAGCTACGAACAACTGCGCAGCGTGCAGCAGCGCCAGCTGCTCAGCCAGGAGCGGCATCGTCTGATGCAGGACATCCACGACGGCATGGGTTCGCAGCTGATGAGCGCGCTGAAGGTGGCCGAGTCCGGTGGGCTCAGCGAGGCGCAGATGGCGCTGGTGCTGCGCGAATGCATAGATGATCTGAAGCTCACCGTGGATTCACTGGAATCGGTGGAGGCCGATTTGCTGTTGCTGCTGGCCACCTTGCGTTACCGGCTGGCGCCACGCCTACAGGGCTCGGGCTTGCGCCTGCGTTGGGAGGTGGCGGACGTGCCGGCCCTTGATTGGCTGGACCCGCGCAGCGCGCTGCATGTGTTGCGGATACTGCAGGAGGGCATCTCCAATATCCTGCAGCATGCTGGCGCTACCGAACTGCGGGTGGCTACCGGCGAAGCCGATGGCGGCGTGTATGTACTGCTAGAGGATAACGGCCAGGGGTTTCGCGCCCATCCCTCGGGTGAGGTGGGGCGTGGCTTGTCGAATATGGCGCGCCGCGCGCATGCGATAGGCGGCGAGGTGGCCTGGGACACCGTGCCGGGCGGCACCCGCTTCAGGCTGTGGCTGCCACTGGGGCGCAACGAAGTGGCTGTATAGGTCTTACTTGGTAGCGTGCTGGGTGTCGTTCACCAAATCTTTGGGCCAGAAGTCCGCGATCTCCTGGGCCGACAAATTGCGGCACTGGCCCTGGGCGGTCAGCAAAAATGTCTTTTGCGCACTGCTCAGCCCAGGCGTCTGGCTGTTGAAGCACTGCTGGGCATCGCACATGATGCCGTTGGTCGGCTGGCCTACCGCCGCCATGATGGACGGCGGGCAGTAGAAGACGCTGTTGTCGTCCTGCTCTACGGCGGCAGCGGGCAGGCAGGCGGCCAAGCCCAGTAGCGCGGTGCTCAAGACGACGGCGGTGCGGGGCAGGGTGGGGTGGAAAAAGCGCATGGTGGACTCCTTGGGAATATGGCTTTGGATTATTCGATTTGCCCCGCCCACGGTCTGTAGCTATCCATAGCGACAGCGCCCACGCACCGTAAAATCAGCAGCTTTCAGCCGGCCGGCCAAGGGGGTTTTACATGCGCGCCATCTTCAGCGTTCTGGGTTTGCTCGCGGTGGTGCTGGTGGTCGCCCTGCTGGCCAAAAAGCAGCTGGCTCCGCCGGCCATATCGGTTCCGTCGACATCAGCACCCGTGCCCGCCGCTTCGGTACCGCAGCAATACAAGCAGGCACTGGACGCCGCGCTGCAGCAGCCACGCGCCATCCCCGATGACAAACCCTAAGCCTTTTAGGCCTGTAGTGCAGGTACTGCCTGCGCAAGCAGCTACATAAGTAATAGCAATTGCCAGCCCTCACCGATTTTGACGCCATGCAGCTTGCCCTGGACCAGGCGCGCCTGGCCGCCGCCGCCGGCGAAGTGCCAGTGGGCGCAGTGGTCATCAAGGACGGCGTCGTCATCGCCACCGGCCGCAACGCGCCTATCGACGGCCACGACCCCACCGCACATGCAGAGATCACGGCCCTACGCGCCGCCGCCAAGGCCCTGGGCAACTACCGGCTGGACGGCTGCGAGCTGTTCGTCACGCTGGAGCCCTGCACCATGTGCAGCGGCGCCATGCTGCATGCGCGGCTGCAGCGCGTGGTGTTCGGCGCGGCCGACGCTAAAACCGGCGCCGCCGGCTCGGTGCTGAACGTGTTTGCCGAGCCGCAGCTGAACCACCAGACCCAGGTGCTGGCCGGCGTGCAGGCCGGGGCCTGCGCGGGCTTGTTGCAAGACTTCTTCCAGCAGCGCCGCGCAGCGCAGCGCGAAGCCCACCATCCGCTGCGCGAAGACGCCTTGCGTACGCCCGATGCCCGCTTTGCCGCCAGCCCACATACGTTGCCCAATGCGTCGTCCTTTGCGCCGCACTACCTGAGCGACCTGCCAGCGCTGGCCGGCCTGCGCCTGCACTATCTGGACGAAGGCCCGCGCGATGCCTCCGCCTTTGTCTGTGTGCACAGCCCCACCGGCTGGAGCGCCCAGTACCACGCCATGCTGACGGCGCTGGCGGCCGCCGGCCACCGGGTGCTGGTGCCCGACCTGGTCGGCTTTGGCCGCAGCGATAAACCGAAAAAGGAGTCGGCCCACAGCCTGGACTGGCACCAGCAGATCCTGCGCGAATGGGCCGAGCGGCTGGACTTGCAGAACCCGGTGCTGGTGGTGCAGGGCGATGGCCCGGCCTGGCTGCCCGCCGAAAGCTGCCGCGCCCGCCTGGTACTGCATGCCGATAGCGCGCCCGCCGACGCCACGCCATTCCCCGACAACGGCCACCGCGCCGCCTTGCGTGCATTTGCCCGCCCGGGCTTCTACGGCCTGCCGCAGCCCTGGGCCGGAGCGGACTGGCGTTTTAACGGCCCTCCGAGCGCCCATGCTGCGCAGCAAGCTATCATTTTTCTTGAAACCCGCGGGGATGGGATACTTAAAACGTGACAAAACATATTTATATCTACTCTCCCTCTGGCGCGGTGCGCGACAAAGCTGCTTTCAAGCGCGGCGTGGCCCGGCTCAAGACCCTGGGCCATACGGTGGAAATCGACCCCGACGCTCTGAAAAGCCATATGCGCTTTGCCGGTGACGACGCCACTCGCTTGGCCGCCATCCACCGCGCGGCCGCCAGTGGCGCCGACATCGCGCTGACCACCCGCGGCGGCTACGGCCTGACGCGCATCCTGGGTGGCATCGACTACGCCGCGGTGTCCAAAGCCATCGAGGGCGGCCTGCAGTTTGTCGGTTACAGCGACTTCACCGCGCTGCAAAACGCTTTGCTGGCGACCACCGGCGCCATCACCTGGGCCGGCCCCGCCCTCACAGGCGACTTTGGCGTGGAGGGTGAGCCCGACGACATCATGGAAGCCTGCTTTGACGACCTGGCCTGCGGCCAGGGCGAGGGCACGGGCTGGCGACTGGGCCGCGACGACGCCCAGCTTGCTATGGATTCCGTAGCTGCTACCGCAGGTAATACGAGCGATGAAGCCGATTTTTATTTGAAAGATGCGGTCTTGTGGGGCGGCAATCTGTCGGTTCTGGTGTCGCAGCTGGGCACGCCGTATTTTCCGCAGATCAGCGGCGGCATCCTGTTTCTGGAAGACGTGGGCGAGCATCCTTACCGCATCGAGCGCATGCTGACCCAGCTGTTGTATGCGGGCGTGCGGGCGCGCCAGCAAGCGACTGTGCTGGGCCAGTTCACCGAGTTCACCAAGGTGCCGCACGACGGCAACTTCCGCTTGGCCACCGTGGTTGCCTGGCTGCGCAGCCAGCTGAAGGTGCCAGTGCTGACCAATCTGCCTTTCGGCCACGTGCCGACCAAAGTGCTGCTACCGGTCGGCGCCAAGGTCGAGCTGGCCCTGCAAGGCCGCGACGCGTTGATGGTCTGGGGCCATGTGTCGCACGGGGCCCATGCAGGGCATGCGCACCACGGCCATGACCACCATCACGACCACGACCACGACCACGACCACTGACAATCAGAGGCGCAGCCGCCAAAGAACATACTTTGTATGCACTAAACTTGGCTTTCAACTAACAAAGTCTCCAGCATGGTCGTCCAGGCTACCGTCGTATTTGCCGATCTCACCGGAAGCACCGCGTTCTTTGAAGCCTTGGGCAACGAAAAAGCCACCAGGGCCGTGACGCGGCTGACCCAGTGGATCAGCGACGTCTGCCTGGCCCACCATGGCCGGGTGGTCAAGAAGCTGGGCGACGGCGTGCTGGCCGTGTTTGCCGATGCCAGCGACGCCACCCATGCCGTCATCGCCATCCAGCGCGGCCACCAACTGCGCCTGCTGAAGTGGCCCAGCAGTATCCGCATGGAAGTCAAGGCCGGCATCGCCCGTGGCGAAGTGGTCGAGGTCGATGGCGACTGCTACGGCGACGCGGTCAACGTGGCCTCGCGGCTCAGCGACCTGTCGGGCGGCAACCAGATCTGGGTCACCGAATCGGTGGTCGACGAGGTCGATGAAACGCTGGGCCTGCGCTTTTTGAGTCTGGGGCCCGTAAGCCTGCGTGGCCGTTCAGAGTCGATTCCGCTCTACAAGCTGGAATGGCAGGAGGGTGCGGTCACCGAATTCGTCACCATGCAGGCCTCGCTGGCCGAAATGGAGCGCCCCAACGCCCATGCGATGGACAAGATCCATCTGGTCTACCTGAACAGCAGCCGCAGCTTTTTGTCCACCGATATGCCGGTACACCTGGGGCGCGGCGACCAGGCCGAGTTTTTTGTCGACGACCCGCGGGTGTCGCGCCTGCACGCCCGCATCGAATGGCGCAATGGCGCGTTTTTTCTGACGGACCTGAGCAGCTTTGGCACCTGGGTGCGGTTTGCCGGCAGCGACACCGATGTGCCGCTGCGCCGCGACGACTGCCAGCTGCACGCCACCGGCGAGATCGCGCTGGGCATGCCCTTCAACGATATCAGCGGGCCTACCGTGCATTTCACTTTTTCACCCACCCATTCGTCGTTTTACTAGTTCCATCTGGGCTTTGATTTCAGAAAGCTTCTGGACTACAACCTCAACACCATGACCAAAAAATCCAACATCGAATTTGAAGACATGAACTTGCAGGTCGGCGTGCGGCTGCAGATCATGCTCAGCAAGGCCGCCAACCCCAGCGTGCACTACACCAGTCTGATCGGCTTTGTGTCCGGCGAGTACCTGCTGCTGAAGATTCCGCAGGAAGGCGCCGTGCTGCACGAGGGCGATTCGGTCATCATCCGGGTGTTCTCCGGGGTGTCGGTCTATACCTTTAACAGCCAGGTGGAATCGGTGCTGAAGTCGCCCCACGCCATGATGCTGCTGGCCTTCCCCTCGGCGATCCAGAAGGTGGGCCTGCGCAAGGCGGTACGGGTCAAGGCCAATCTGCCGGTCAAGATCAAGAACCCGCAAGACCCGGCCAACTTCAAGATGGCCACGCTGTCCGACATCAGCCTGAGCGGTGCGCTGGTGTCCACGGCCCGGCCGCTGGGCACGGCGGGTGACACAGTGGACATCGAGTTCTCGCTGCGCGACCAGGCCTCGAACCAGGATGTGACGATTGCCACCACTGCCTCCATCCGCAGCGTCCAGCAGTCGGCGGGCAGCACAGCCGATGGCGCCACCTTCCAGACCGTGTATTCGCACGGCATCAACTTCCACGACCTAGGCACGCGCGAACAGGCGATCCTGCAGAACTTCGTCTACGAAACCCTGCTGATCCACCGTACCTGATGGCCGCTGCGGCAGGCTGACCGGGCAGCGCAGCCTGCATGGAGTTCCTTACCCTTTCCTTGTTGAATGGCCTCAGCTACGGGCTGATGCTGTTCATGCTCAGCGCTGGCCTGACGCTGATCTTCAGCATGATGGGTGTGCTGAACCTGGCCCACGCCAGCTTCTACATGTTGGGCGCTTATTTCGCCTACAGCCTCACCCTGTGGCTGGGCTTCTGGCCCGCGCTGCTGCTGGCACCGCTGCTGGTTGGCCTGCTGGGCGCGGGCTTTGAAAAGTACTGCTTGCGCCGGGTCCACGCCTTCGGCCATGTGCCGGAGATGCTGGTCACCTTCGGGCTGAACACCGTGCTGGTCGAGCTGGTGCAGCTGGTCTGGGGCCGGGGTCCGGTCGATTACCGCATCCCCGCAGGCTTGGAAGGCCCTTTGTTTGCGCTCTGGGGCACGCCATTTCCGACCTACCGCGGGTTCATGGTGCTGGTGGCGCTGGCCATGCTGGCCGCGCTCTGGCTGCTGCTGAAGCGCACCCGCATCGGTCTGGTGGTACAGGCCGCGCTGACCCACCCGGACGCAGTGCAGGCCCTGGGCCACAACGTGCCGCGGGTGTTCATGGGCGTGTTCGGCGGCGGCGCCGCGCTGGCCGGCCTGGCCGGTGTGGTCGGCGGCAACGCCTTTGTTACCGAGCCCGGCATGGCGGCCACCGTGGGCTCGGTGGTGTTTGTGGTGGTGGTGGTCGGCGGCATGGGCTCGCTGGCCGGGGCCTTCTGGGCCTCGCTACTGATCGGCGTGCTGCAGACCTTGGCCGTGGGCATCGACCTGACGGTACTCGGCTGGACCGGCGTGGGCGCGCTGAGCCACATCAAGCTCAGCCAGCTGGCGCCGCTGCTGCCGTATGCGCTGCTGGTGCTGGTGTTGCTGTTGCGCCCACAAGGTCTGTGGGGCCAGCGTGCCGACTGATATGCAACAGCACAACATCCGCACATGGGGTCTGTTCGCCCTGATTTTGCTGGCCGCGCCCTGGGTGTTCACCAGCAGCCTGGGCCATAGTTTGCTGACCCAGATGGGCATTGCCGCCATCGTCTGCTTGAGCTACAACATCCTGCTGGGGCAGGGTGGCATGCTGAGCTTTGGCCATGCGGTGTATTCTGGCCTGGGTGCGTTTGCGGCCATCCATGCGCTGAATGCGGCCCTGCTGCCGGTCAGCCTGGTGCCGATTGCCGGCGGTGTGGCCGGGGCCCTGGTAGCGCTGCTGCTGGGCGGCATCACGGCGCAAAGATCGGCCACCACTTTCGCCATGGTGACCCTGGGCCTGGGCGAGCTGGTCGGGGCCATGGCCTGGCTGTTCCCCGGGGTGTTTGGCGGCGAGGCCGGTATCGCCGGCAACCGGGTTAGCGGCAGCGCGCCCTTCGGCATCAGCTTCGGGCCGCAAGTGCAGGTGTACTACCTGGTGGCCGCCTACACCTGGGTCTGCGCGGGCCTGATGTATGCCTTCACCCGCACGCCGCTGGGCCGCATGCTGAATGCGGTGCGCGACAACCCGGAGAGGGTCGAGTTCGTGGGATACGACACCCGGCGCATCCGCTATCTGGCCATCGTGGTGGCCGGCTTTTTTGCCGGTATCTCGGGCGGCCTGGCGGCCCTGCATTTCGAGAGCGTGACGGCCGATGTGCTGGGCAGCCAGCGCTCGGGCGCCTATCTGCTGTTTACCTTTCTGGGCGGCTCGGGCTACTTTTTTGGCCCTGTGATTGGCGCGGTGCTGATGGTGCTGGCCTTTGTGCTGCTGAGCGGCATCACCAAGGCCTGGCTGCTGTACCTGGGCCTGGTGTTCGTCGCCATGGTGGTGTATGCGCCGGGTGGGGTGGCCAGCCTGTTGCGCGGGCCTCGGCCACCACTGCGCGATCTGCCCCAGTACGCGGCGTTGGCGCTGGTCTGCACCGGCCTGGCGGCCATGGTGGAAATGGTCTACCAGCTGCAGCTGCAGGCTTCGCTGGGTTCGGAGCTGCGCTTCTTCGGCACCACGCTGGACGCGGCCAGCTGGCCCAGTTGGGCGGCTGCGGTTCTGCTGGTGTTGCTGGGAGCCGCCGGGTTTGCATGGGCGCGCCGGAAATGAGCAGCCGGCCACCCGCCCTGGAAATCCGCCAGCTGCGCAAAAGCTTTGGCCTGAGCGAGATCATCCGCGGCGCCAGCCTCAGCGTAGCCGCGGGCGAGCGCGTAGCCGTCATCGGCCCCAACGGAGCGGGCAAGTCCACGCTGTTCAACCTGGTCAGCGGCCGGTCCCGGCCCAGCAGCGGCCAGATTCTGCTCAACGGCCAGCCCATCCAGGGCAAGAAGCCGTTTCAAATCAACCGCCTGGGCCTGTCGCGCAGCTTCCAGGTGAGCAATATCTTCCCGCAGCTCAGCGTGTTCGAAAACCTGCGCTGCAGCGTGCTGTGGAGCCTGGGCTATGGCTACAGCTTCTGGCGCCTGCTGGGCGGCCTGCAGGATGCCAACGCGCTGGCCGAGCGCACCATGGCGCAAGTGCAGCTGGTGGATAAGCGCGAAGTGCTGGCCACCCACCTCAGCTACGCCGAACAGCGCGCACTGGAGTTGGGTATTGCCATCGCCGGTGGGGCCTGTGTGGTGCTGCTGGACGAGCCCACGGCCGGTATGGGGGCCTCTGAAACCAGCCGCTTCGTCCAGTTGATCCGCGAGGTGACGGCCGGCAAGACGCTATTGATAGTAGAGCATGATATGCAGGCGGTATATGCGCTGGCAGACAAAATAGCTGTATTGGTGGCGGGTGAGGTGATAGCCTTTGGTACGCCAGACGCGATACGCGCCAACCCGCAGGTGCAAGCGGCTTACCTGGGCGGGGGTGCCTGATGCTGCAAGTCGCCCAACTGCACGCCTACTACGGCCAAAGCCATGTGCTGCATGGCGTGTCTTTCGAGGTCCGGCCCGGCGAAATCGTGGCCTTGCTGGGGCGCAACGGCGCGGGCCGGTCCACCACCGCCAAGGCCTTGATGGGCTTGGTGCGCTGCGAGGGCACGGTGCGCTGGCATGGCCAGGATCTGATGGGCCGGCAGCCGTTTGAAATCGCCCAGCAAGGCATCGCCTACGTGGCCGAGGGGCGTGACATCTTTCCACGCCTGACGGTGCAGCAAAACCTGCTGCTAGGGCAGAAGGGCGCGGGACGGTGGACCTTTGCGGCGATCTACACGCTGTTCCCGCAGCTGCAGGCGCGCCAGCACACCCTGGGCGGCGTGCTGTCGGGCGGCGAGCAGCAAATGCTGGCCCTGGGCCGCGCGCTGATGGGCAACCCACAGCTGCTGATCATCGACGAGCCCACTGAGGGCCTGGCGCCCCAGGTAGTGGCCCAGGTCGCGGCTTGCTTGCAGCAGCTGCAACGCCAGGGCGTCGCGGTGCTGCTGGTCGAGCAGAAACTGGCGATTGCGTTGGACATATCCGACCGCGTGCTACTCATGGGCCGCGGCAGCATAGTGTTCGACGGCACGCCGCAACAGCTGCGCGCCGATGCGGCCGTGCGCCGCGAATGGCTAGAGATTTAGCCCGCCACGCGCTTGCTACAAAGCCGAAGCATTTGCGCTAAAAAACTTTATCTGCGGCTGCTACTGTGAAGTTTTTACCCGACTCCACGGAGCAACATCTTGATCATTCGGCCGCGCATCCGCCACACCCTTTTCACCCTGGCCCTGGCCTCCTTGCTGGCCGCCTGCGGCGGCGGTAGCGACAGTGATGACTCCGAATACACACTGGGCGGCACGGTCAGCGGCCTCAGTACCAGCGGTTTGGTGCTGGCCAATGGCACGCTGACCCAGGCCGTGGCCTCCGGCGCCACCAGCTTCAGCTTCAGCAGCAAGGTCACCGGCAGCTACGCGGTCAGCGTGGCCACCCAGCCCGACGGACAGACCTGCGTGGCCAGCAATGCCAGCGGCGGTGGCGGCAGCGACGTCTCCAGCGTGGTCATCAACTGCCGCAGCTACGCCGCCTACACCAGCAACTGGCTGGGCGGCAACATCGGCCAGCTCAGCGTAGGCAGCACCGGCGCGCTGGCCGCGCAGTCGACAGCGGCGGTCAGCACCACCTATCTGCCGTCCAGCATCACCACCAGCAATGACGGCAAGTTCGCGTTTGTGAACTTCCAGGACAGCAGCGCGATCGGCGTCTACACCGTGTCCGACACCACCGGCGCGCTGACCATGCTGGGCTGGACCAGCGCCGAAAGCGCGGGCTACGGCATGGCCATCAGCCCCGATGGCAAGTACCTGTACGTGGCCAACTTTGGCAGCGCCACGCTGTCGCAGTTCAGCGTGGCCTCAACCGGCATACTCAGCGCCATGTCCACTGCATCCGTAGCCACCGGCGTGAACCCGTATGGCGTCGCCGTCAGCCCGGACGGCCTGTACGTCTACGTGAGCAATAGCAGCGGCAACAGCATTTCGCAGTACAGCGTGGGCAGCACCGGCGCCTTGACTGCCTTGTCCACGCCCACCGTCAGCGTGTCTTCGCTGGGCAGCACGCCCACCGGCATTGCCATCGACCCGGCCAGTAACTACGTCTACGTCACCCTGTCGGGCAGCGCCAAGTTGGCCCAGTTCAGCATAGGCTCTGGCGGGATGTTGACGGCCTTGTCGCCGGCCAGCGTCAGCACCGGCACCACGCCGCGCAGCGTGGCGGTCAGTCCCGGTGGCCGCTATGCCTACGTAACCAATGGCGGCGACAACACTGTGTCGCAGTACAGCATCAGCAGCGGCAAGCTGACTGCTTTGCCCACCGCGACTGTCGCCACTGGCAGTAACCCGCGCGGCATCGCCATGGCGCCGAGTGGTAGTTTTGCGTACGTCACCAACTACAACGACGCTACCGTGTCCTCGTACAGCGTGGGGTCTGCTGGTGCGTTGACTCTGCTGGGTACGGCGGCGACGAATGGAGCTGGGCCTACGGGGATTTCGGTTCGTTGAGACGGAACGCCTCCGTTCCGAGTGGGGAGGATGGTTTGTCCCGACTGGGACAAACCATCACACGCCGAGTCCTGTCCACCCTCTAGAATTTAAATCGCACGATCGTTCGATTTAAACCTGAGGTTCCTCCATGGCGGCGCAATACCAAGTTCACGGCGACATCGCCGTAATCACCCTCAACAACCCACCGGTCAATGGCCTGGGCCTGGCAACCCGCCGCGCCGTGACCGACGGCCTGGCCCAGGCGAATGCCGATGCGGCCGTCAAAGCGATAGTCCTGACCGGCGCCGGCAAGGCGTTTTCCGGCGGGGCAGACATCAAGGAATTCGACACCCCTGAAGCCATGCGCGAGCCGAATCTGCTGAGCATGATTCTGGCGATCGAGAACTCGGCCAAGCCTGTCGTCGCGGCCATCCATTCGGTCTGCATGGGCGGCGGGCTGGAGACAGCTTTGGGCTGCAATTACCGCATCGCCGCACCGGGTTGCAACGTGGCCTTGCCTGAGGTCAAGCTGGGCCTTATCCCTGGCGCTGGCGGCACGCAGCGTCTGCCGCGCGTGCTGGGCGTGGAGGCCGCGTTGAACATGATCGTCAGCGGCGAGCCTGTGAAGAGTGAGTTGCTGGCTTCGCTACCGGGCCAGAAGCTGTTTGACAAGCTGGCAGCATCGCCTGAATCGCTGGCGGAAGAAGCGCTGGTTTTTGCCCGCTCCATCGCCGATGTGCGGCCTTTGCCGCTGGTGCGCAACCTGAAGTGCAAGCACCCGCAGGGCGATGCCTATTTCCAGTTCGCCCGCAACATGGTCAAGGGCATGGCGAAGAACTACCCGGCGCCGCTGAAGTGCGTGGACGCCGTCGAGGCCGCCACCAAGCAGAAGTTCGACGCTGGCATGGCCTTCGAGCTCAGCACCTTTTTGAACCTGATGTGGACGCCCGAGAGCCGGGCGCTGCGGCATATCTTCGCTGCCGAACGTGCAGCATCCAAAATACCAGACGTGCCCGCAGATACTTTGCAGCGCGCTATCAACAGCATAGCAATCATCGGCGCCGGCACCATGGGCGGCGGGATTGCGATGAACTTCCTCAACGCCGGCATCCCGGTGAAGCTGCTCGAAGCCAAACCCGAAGCGCTGGAGCGCGGCCTGGCCACCATCCGCAAGAACTACGAAGCCCAAGTGGCCAAGGGCAAGCTGAAGCAAGACAAGCTGGACCAGCGCATGGGCTTGCTCAGCACTACGCTGAGCTACGACGACCTGGGTGAGGCCGACATGGTGATCGAGGCCGTGTTCGAAGACATGGGCGTGAAGAAAGCCGTGTTTCAGGAACTCGACCGCGTGATGAAGCCCGGCGCCATCCTGGCGTCGAACACGTCTACGCTGGACTTGGACCAGATCGCCAGCTTCACGCAGCGCCCGCAGGACGTGGTGGGCACACATTTCTTCAGCCCTGCGAACGTGATGAAGCTGCTGGAAGTGGTGCGCGGCAAGGCCACGGCCAAGGACGTGCTGGCCACGGTGATGGCGCTGGGCAAGAAGATCAAGAAGACCTCGGTGGTGTCTGGCGTCTGCGACGGCTTTATCGGCAACCGCATGATCGAGCAGTACGGCCGGCAGGCCGGCTTTCTGCTGGACGAAGGCTGCACGCCGGCCCAGGTAGACAAGGCGGTGGAGAAGTTCGGCTTCGCCATGGGCCCGTTCCGCATGGGTGATCTGGCCGGCAACGACATCGGCTGGGCGATCCGCAAGCGCCGCTACGTGGAAATGCCCGGCATGAAGTACAGCAAGACGGCGGATCTGCTGTGCGAACTCGGTCGCTTTGGCCAGAAGACCGGCGCTGGCTGGTACGACTACCAGGCTGGCAAGCGCGACGCGGTGCCGAGCGCGCTGGTGGAAAAGATGGTGGCGGACCACCGCGCCTCGCTGGGCATCACGCCGCGCAAGATCAGCGACGAAGAAATCGTGCAGCGCCTGGTGTATGCCATGGTGAACGAGGCGGCGCACATCCTGGAGGAGGGTATTGCATCCAAGGCTGGCGACATCGATATGGTCTACCTGACGGGCTACGGCTTCCCTATTTACCGCGGCGGCCCCATGCATTACGCCAATGAAATTGGACTGTTCAACGTGGTGCAGGCCATGCAGCGCTTTGCGCAGAACCCGCTGGACGATGCCGATTTCTGGACACCGGCGCCGCTCTTGGCCCGCCTCGCTTCTGACGGCAAAACCTTCAATTAAGGAACACAGAACATGACCGCCGCCGTAATCGTTTCCACCGCCCGCACCCCTCTGGCCAAAAGCTGGAAGGGCTCTTTCAACATGACCCATGGCGCCACCCTGGGCGGCCACGCGGTGCAGCACGCCATCCAGCGCGCCGGCATCGAAGCCGCAGAAGTCGATGACGTGATCATCGGCTGCGCCACGCCGGAAGGCGCGACGGGGGCCAACATCGCCCGCCAGATAGCCTTGCGCGCCGGCTGCCCGGTGACGACATCGGGCGTGACCGTGAACCGCTTCTGCTCGTCCGGCTTGCAGACCATTGCCATGGCGGCCCAGCGCATCATTGCCAACGAAGGCGATGTCTACGTGGCCGGCGGTGTGGAGAGCATTTCCTGCGTGCAGCAAGAGATGAATATTCACATGTTGAACGACCCCTGGCTGGCAAAGAACAAGCCCGAGATCTACTGGAACATGCTGCAAACCGCCGAGACCGTGGCGCAGCGCTACGGCATCAGCCGCGAGCAGATGGACGAATACGGCGCGGCCAGCCAGCAAAAGGCCGTGGCAGCCCTGGCCGCTGGCCTGTTCACCGCCGAGATCGCGCCCATCACCGTGACCATGGGCGTGGCCGACAAGGTGCGTGGACTGATGACCAAGGAAGTGACGGTGAGCCAGGACGAAGGCATACGCGACGGCACCACCAAGGAAGGCATTGCCGGCCTGCGCTCGGCATTGCCCGGCGGTCTGATTTCGGCGGGCAACGCCAGCCAATTCTCCGACGGCGGCGGCGCGGTCGTGGTGATGAACGAAGCCCTGGCCAGCCAGCGCGGCTTGCAGCCGTTGGGCCGCTTCCTCGGCTTTGCCGTGGCCGGCTGCGAGCCGGACGAAATGGGCATAGGCCCGGTCTTCGCCATTCCCAAGGTGCTGAAGCGCCTGGGCCTGAAGGTGGAAGACATCGACCTGTGGGAGCTGAACGAAGCCTTCGCGGTGCAGGTGATCTACTGCCGCGACAAGCTGGGCATTCCGGCCGACCGGCTGAACGTGAATGGCGGCGCGATTGCCGTGGGCCACCCGTATGGCGTGAGCGGCCAGCGCCTGACCGGCCACGCGCTGATCGAAGGCAAGCGCCGCGGCGCCAAGCGCGTCTGCGTGACCATGTGCATAGGCGGCGGCATGGGTGCGGCCGGGGTGTTTGAGGTCTTGTAGGTCTAGACCCAAACACTACAAAATAGATAGCTGCTGGCGCTGGTGCTACCTGCGCCAGCGGCCTATTTCTTGTAAATATTTCACAGCCAGCCGCGCATTGGTTACAGTGGCCGCATGTTGACACCCAAAACCATCTCCCGGCTCGAAAAAGCCATCTGGATCCTGCTCTACGGCGGGCTGCTGAGCCTGGTGCTCGGCTTGTTTACCCAACGCGTAGACGACGACCTGGGCCTGACCTTGGTGATCGGCGGCGGCGTGGCGGCAGCGCTGGGCGCGGTACTGATTTACGTGCGTTCCCGGGTGCGGGCCAATACCGAAAAGTAACGAATAAACCAACAAATAACGACGGAGACTGCCATGGCTGACCTGGTCCTGCACCACTACAAAACCTCGCCGTTCGCACAGAAGATCCGCAGCGTGCTAGGTTACAAGCAACTGCCCTGGCAGTCGGTGAATATTCCGCCGATCGCGCCCAAGCCCGATGTCGAGGCGTTGACCGGCGGCTACCGCAAAACCCCCATCCTGCAGATCGGCGCCGACATCTACTGCGACACCGCGCTGATCTGCGATGTGCTAGAGCACCGCCAGCCCCAGCCGTCGCTGTCGCCGCCCACCCACAAGGGCCTGGCCCGGGTGCTGGCCCAGTGGGCCGACACCACGCTGTTCAGCACCGCCTTGGCCTACAGCTTCCAGCCCCAGGGCCGCGAGCAAATGTTCGGCAATGTGCCGCCCGGTTTCGCCCAGGCGTTTGCTGACGACCGCGCCAAGATGGTGGGCAGCGCGCCGCGCCTGCGCGTGGGCGATGCCACCACGGCTTACCGCTCGTACCTGCGCCGCCTGGCTACCATGCTGGAAGACCAGCCGTATCTGGTCGGCAACCTGCCCTGCATGGCCGACTTTGCTGCCTATGCGCCGCTGTGGTTCACCCGGGTGAACGTGTCCAGCCTGGCCGGGATTCTGGACGCCACGCCCAGCGTGCTGGCCTGGATGGACCGCATGGCAGGCTTCCAGCAGCCCGAGGCCGGCCGGCTGAGTTCGACCGACGCGATTGCCATCGCCGCCAGCAGCACGCCGCTGCCGGTGACCGACGAGGTGTTCCAGGACGACCACGGTATTCCGCTGGGCAGCCGGGTCAGCGTGCACGCCGAAAGCTTTGGCCTGGAGACGAGCGAAGGCGAGCTGGTGGCCGCCACCCGCATGCACCTCACCCTGCGCCGCGTTGATGCGCGGGCCGGCACGGTGCATGTGCACTTTCCGCGCATCGGCTACGTGCTCAAAGCTGCCTAGGCATGGACACCATGGATTCGCTGCGCGGCAAGACCGCGGTGCTGACCGGTGCCGGCTCGGGTCTGGGCCTGGAATGCGCGCGCATCGCCGCCCGCCTGGGCATGCGGCTGGTGCTGGCCGATGTGCAGCCCGATGCGCTGGCTACCGCCGCCGCCGAGATGCAGGCGCTGGGCGCCGAGGTGTTGCCGTTCCAGCTGGATGTGTCCAAAGCCAGCGCCGTCGATGCGCTGGGCCAGGCCACGTTCGAGCGCTTTGGCGCGCCGCATTTCGTCTTCAACAACGCCGGCGTCGGGGCAGGGGGCCTGGTCTGGGAAAACTCGGCCGCCGACTGGGAATGGGTGCTGGGCGTGAACCTGATGGGCGTGGTGCACGGCGTACGCGTCTTCACCCCGATGATGCTGCAGGCCGCGCAACACGACCCGGCCTACCGCGGCCACATCGTCAACACCGCCAGCATGGCCGGGCTGCTGAACCTGCCGAACATGGGTGTCTACAACGTCAGCAAGCACGCGGTGGTGGCGCTGTCGGAAACCCTGTACCAGGACCTGGCGCTGGTGACCGACCAGATCAGCGCATCCGTGCTGTGCCCGTATTTCGTGCCCACCGGTATCCACCAGAGCCAGCGCAACCGGCCGGCCGAGCTGGCGGCCGGTACGGCCACCCGCAGCCAGCGCATCAGCCAGGCCATGGTGAATAGTGCTGTGGATGCGGGCAAGGTTACGGCGGCCGAGGTCGCGCAAAAAGTCTTCGATGCGCTGCGCGACCGGCAGTTCTACATCTACAGCCACCCACAGGCCGTGGCGGCGGTGCAGACCCGCATGGAAGACCTGGTGCAGGCGCGCAACCCGAGCAACCCGTTTGCGCAGAAGCCGTCGCTGGGCGAGGACTTGAAGCGGGCTTTGCGCGGCGAGCCCAAGCCTTAGTCGCCTTCTTAGTCGCCTTTGGCGCGGCTGCGCTCCTTCTCGTACCGGCTGTAGTCGGGCACTGTGGGGCAAGGCGCATTGGACGGCCGGGCCGACGCACGGCATTGGTCGGCCGAGCTACGCACACCCTCGTACAGGCTGCGTTCCCAAGGCATATCGGTGCAGCCAGACAGGCAAACAGCCAGCAAAGCAATGGCGGCGTAATTCGGCATGGAGTCTCCTGCGGCCAGCGCATAGCCAGCGATAATGTGTGAATTAAAACAATAAATTATTGTTTTACAGAAATATATGGCAGTATGGTGTTTTTAACAAGAGGCTTCGTATGGACTCCACTCCCAGCTTGCCCGCGCACGGCGGGACCCGTTTAAGCCAGACCCTGGCCTACAGCTGCCTGGCGCTGGCCCTGTTGCTACCGCTGGGCACGCTGTACGGCCTGTGGGCGGCGCCGGCCGGATCGCCGGGTTGGCTGTTCACCGTGGTCGGCATGCTGCCGGTGTGCGGGCTGGCCTATGGCCTGCTGCACGCGCGCCGGTGCTTCCAGGGTTTTGTCCGTGGCGAAACCTTCAGCCAGTCCACGGTGCACCACTTGCGCGGCTTTGCGGCCGGGGTGATGGTGGCGGCGGTTGCCGGGCTGGTGCTGCCCACGTTGCGCAGCTTGTTGCTGTCGGTGAGCGGGCCGGCAGCCAGCCGTGCGTTGGTGGTGGAGTTCAGCTCGGACCACATGCTGCTTTTGCTGTTTGCCGGCATCGTCTGGCAAATAGCGCATGTGATGGCGCAGGCTGCAGCGCTCGCCGACGAGCATGCCCAGATTGTTTAGGACGCACCTGTGCCCATCCATGTGCGACTGAACGTCATGCTGGCCGAGCGCAACGTCAAGTCCAAGGACCTGGCCGAGTACGTGGGCATCACCGAGGCCAATTTGTCGCTGCTCAAGCAGGGCAAGGTCAAAGGCGTGCGCTTCGACACCTTGCAGCGGATCTGCGAGTACCTGCAGTGCCAGCCTGGCGACTTGCTGGTGTCCAAGCCTGATAGTGCGAAACCCGTTGCCTAGCAGGGCGCGGTGATCGCCTGCAGCGTCTTGCCGGTCTGCGGATCGAACACCACCAGATTCAGCTGTCGCGCATGCTCGGGCGTGCCGGCAATGCTGCGGAACACCAGCTTCTGCGCTGCCATGCCGTCGCTGGCGTAGACGCCGGCGGCCACGTACTGGCGCACCACGAAGTCGTGCTTTAAGAATTCACCGGCGTTTTCTCCGGCCTTGACCTTGGAACTGTGGCCGTGCTCGGTCACTGTCCAGTAGGCCGACCAACGGCTGGGTGCGCCGGCCAGTGGCGTCACCAGGGCTTCGAACTGGTCGGGCGCCAACTGGCGCAGGCTGATCTGGGCGAGGCCGGGCTCGGCAGGCTTTGTGTTCAGCGTGCCGCCCCAGTTTCGCCAATCTTTGCCGTTCAGCACCGCCTGTGGCGTGTAGATCGAACCCTGCTGGTTCCAGGCGGCGATTTGCCGCTGGCGTGCGGTGTGGGCGGGCGTGGCGAAGCGGTCGACCCAGCCCAACTGGTCCCAGTAGCCCACGTGGAAGGCCTGCACCACGGCCGGCTGGCCTTTGAGCTGGCTTAGCCACTGGTCGGCCGGTGGGCAGGAGCTGCAGCCTTCGGAGGTATAGAGCTCCAGCACCGGCAGCAGGTTCTTGCCGGATTGCAGCGTACAGGTATTCTCAGCAGAAAATACGGCTCCAGCGCTTATGCATAATGCGCAAGCAGCTATCGATTTAATAGTATTCAGCATACAAGCTCCATGTGTATACACCCAAATACGCTTTGGTCGCGCGCACAGCCCGTACCTTACAAACTGATGCAAAAAAGCCGCATTGATGCGCCCTGTGCACGGCCAAACCGCTTCGTTTTGCCATGGTCTGTGTGGTTCAATAATGTGTACCTGATGGTCCTAAGTGACTAAACCTCTTAACAAGAAAAGGTCTTATCCATGCGCCTCAGCCCTTTGGCCGGTCACACCGCGCCGCTATCACTGCTGGTCAACCTGCCACGGCTGGTGACCGCCTATTACAGCCTGCGCCCCGACCCCGCCGAGGCCAGCCAACGTGTGGCGTTCGGCACCTCGGGCCACCGGGGCAGCGCGTTCAGCAGCAGCTTCAACGAACAGCATGTGCTGGCCGTCACCCAGGCGATCTGCCAGTACCGTGAAAAAAGCGGCATCAACGGTCCGCTGTTTCTGGGCATAGACACGCATGCGCTGTCCGAACCCGCGGCGGCCACTGCGCTGGAAGTGCTGGCCGCCAATGGCGTGCACGTCATGCTGTCGCTGAACGACGAGTACACGCCCACGCCCGCGGTGTCACACGCCATCCTGGTCTACAACAAGGGCCGCACCTCGGGCCTGGCCGACGGCATTTTGATGACGCCGTCGCACAACCCACCTGAAGACGGCGGCTACAAATACAACCCCACCAACGGTGGCCCGGCCGACAGCGACATCACCGGCTGGATCGAAAAAGCCGCCAATGTGCACCTGGAAAACGGCCTCAAAGACGTCAAGCGCATGCCGTATGCGCAGGCGCTGCGGGCCAATACCACGCACCGCCACGATTACCTCACGCACTACGTGGACGACCTGGCGAATGTGATCGACATGGAAGCCATCCGCATCGCCGGTGTGCGCATGGGCGTGGACCCGCTGGGCGGCGCCGGCGTGCACTACTGGGCGCGCATCGCCGAGAAGTACAAGCTGCGGCTGGACGTGGTGAGTGACCAGGTCGACGCTACCTTCCGCTTCATGACGGTGGACTGGGACGGCCGCATCCGCATGGACCCGTCGAGCAAGAGCGCCATGGCCTCGTTGATTACGCTGAAGGACAAGTACGACATTGCCTTCGCCTGCGACACTGACCACGACCGCCACGGCATCGTAACCAAGAGCGTAGGCCTGCTGCCGCCCAACCACTACCTGGCGGTGTGCATCGATTACCTGTTCCAGAACCGCCCGGGCTGGAGCCCTAGCGCCGGCGTCGGCAAGACCCTGGTCAGCAGCGGCATGATCGACCGCGTGACCGCGCGGCTGGGCCGCAAGCTGTACGAGGTGCCGGTGGGCTTCAAATGGTTTGCCAGCGGCTTAAACGATGGATCGCTGGGCTTTGGCGGCGAGGAGAGCGCGGGCGCGTCCTTCCTGCGGCGCGACGGCAGCGTCTGGACTACCGACAAGGACGGCATCGTGCCGGCCCTGCTGTCGGCCGAGATCATCGCCCGGACCGACCTCGACCCCGGTGAGGCCTACCAAAAGCTCACCGCCGCCTTCGGCGCACCGGCTTACGACCGTATTGATGCACCGGCCACGCCGGAGCAGAAGAAGAAGCTGGGCAAGCTGACGCCCGATCAAATCACCAGCTCCGAGCTGGCCGGCGAGTCCATCACCAAGGTGCTGACCAACGCGCCAGGCAACGGTGCCAGCCTGGGCGGCCTGAAGGTGATGACCGAAAGTGGCTGGTTCGCCGCGCGCCCCTCGGGCACCGAGAACATCTACAAGATCTACGCCGAAAGCTTCCAGGGCGAGGTGCACCTGCGCCACATCATCAAGGAAGCCCAGAAGATCGTGGACCTGGCGCTGGCGAAGGGCTGACTCCGCGCGCATGGCATCCAAAGCCCAGTTCCGCCTGCGCATTTACCGCGACGACAGCATTGCCATAGGCCCGGGCAAGGTTGCCTTGCTGGAGGCAATTGCCGAGACCGGCAGCATCTCCGCCGCCGCCCGGCAGCTGGGCATGTCGTACCGGCGCGCCTGGGTGCTGGTGGATGAGATGAACCGCTCCCTGGCGTCTCCCGCCGTCAGCACCGCCGCCGGTGGCGTGCAGGGTGGCGGTACGGCGCTGTCGCCGCTGGGCGAAAAGCTGGTCCAGCATTACCGCGCGGTGGAGCTGGCCGCCCGCACCGCCGCTGCTGCGGACATTGCCGCACTGCAGGAATTACTCGCGCCTTAGCGCTCCCAATCGTTATATCTGGCTGGATACAATGCGAGCCATGTCTGCATTGCCCGCATCCATGGACTGGTTTCCGCTGATTCTGTCGCTCAAAGTAGCGGCGGTAGCGACCTTGCTGGCCACTATTCTGGGCGTCGTGCTGGGTTGGATGTTTGCGCGCAAGCAGTTCCCCGGCAGCTCCTTGCTGGAGGCCGCCTGCATGCTGCCGCTGGTGTTGCCACCCACCGTCATCGGCTACGCGATCCTGGTCGCGGCCGGCCGGCGCAGCCCGCTGGGCAGTTGGCTGCGCGAGCATCTGGACTACACCATCATCTTCAGCTGGCATGGCGCCGTCGTGGCGTCCAGCATCGTGGCGCTGCCGCTGGTGCTGAAGTCGGCCAGCGCCGCGTTTGCCGGGGTGGATCGCTCGCTGGAAGCCGCGGCCAGCACGCTGCGCCAGTCGGCCTGGTCGGTGTTCTGGCGCGTGACCCTGCCGCTGGCCTGGCCCGGCATCTTGGCCGGCACCTTGCTGGCGTTTGCCCGCGCCATGGGCGAGTTCGGCGCCTCGCTGATGGTGGCCGGCTCGATCCCGCAGCAGACCCAGACCCTGTCGATGGCGATCTACGACTCGGTGCAGGCCGGGCAGGACGATTTGGCGCTGCTGCTGGTGCTGATCACCTCGGCGCTATCGATTGCGGTGCTGGTGTTGTCGAACCGCTTCTTCTCTTTGCGCTAACTTTCACGCTAAGGAAACCTGTGATGCGTCTTTTCAGCCTGGTCTTGCTCCTGCCGTTTGCTGTGGGTGCCCAGCAGATCACCGTCTCCACCGCCGCCAGCCTGACCGATGCCTTCAAGGAGCTCGGCCCCAAGTTTGAAGCCAGCCAGCCCGGCGCCACCGTGCGCTTCAACTTCGCTGCATCCGGCGTGCTGCTGCAGCAGATCAACCAAGGCGCGCCGGTGGACGTGTTCGTCAGTGCCGACCAGGACACCATGGAGCGGGCCGCCGCGCAAAAGCTGATCGACAGCGCCAGCCGCAAGAACTTCGTCACCAACAGCCTGGTGCTGGTCGAGCCGGCCAAAGAAGGCACGGGCATTCAGAGCCTGCAAGACCTGGCCAAGACCGCCGTACGCAAAATCGCCATCGGCAAGCCCGCCACCGTGCCCGCCGGCCGCTACACCCAGCAGGTGCTGGAAGGCGCCAAGCTGTGGAATCTGCTGGAGCCCAAGTTCGTGCAGGCTGACAATGTGCGCCAGGTGCTGGATTACGTGAGCCGTGGCGAGGTGGAAGCCGGCTTCGTCTACCGCACGGATGCCGCGCTGCTGGGCGACAAGGTCAAGATCGTGCTGACGCCGGCCAACCACGCGCCGGTGTCGTACCCGATTGCCGTGGTCAGCGACAGCAAACAGAAGGCCGTGGCACAGAATTTCATCGCCTTTTTGTTCACCGATGCGGCCCAGCAAGTTTTGACCAAATACGGCTTCGGCAAACCTTGATCGATGTAGACATCCAACTGACGGTGGCTGATGGCCGCCGGCGCTTCGACATGGCGGTGCGCTTCGCCAGCGACGTGCCGTTTGCCGCGCTGTACGGCCCCTCCGGCGCGGGCAAAACCCTGACCTTGCAGGCGATTGCCGGCCTGCTGAAGCCCAGCCGCGGCCATATCCGGATTGATGGCCGCACCTTGTTCGACTCCGCCGCCGGCATCGACGTGCCCACGCCGCAGCGCCGCGTCGGCTACCTGCCGCAGAACTACGCCCTGTTCCCGCATTTGTCAGTACGCGAAAACATCGGCTTCGGCCTGACCTCCTGGCGCAAACGCCGCCTCAGCCCGGACGAGCAAACCCAGGTGCAGAGCCTGCTGGACAGCTTTGGCCTGAACGCCATGGCCGACAGCCGGCCCAGCAGCCTGTCTGGCGGCCAGCAGCAGCGCGTAGCCCTGGCGCGGGCCTTGGCTTGCGCGCCGCAGGTGCTGCTGCTGGACGAGCCGTTTGCCGCGCTGCACCCCAGCCTGCGCCTGAACCTGCGCGAAGAACTGGCCCAAGCGCGTCGCCAGTGGGGCATTCCGGCGCTGATGATCACCCACGACGTGGAAGACGTGCTGGCGCTGGCCGACGTGGCCTTTGTTTTCGACCAAGGCCAGGTGGTGCAGGAGATCCATCTGATGGATGGCAGCAGCCGCAGTCTGGCGCGGCAAGAGTTGGGCGGAGCAAGCCCTGCAGAGCCAACGGCTTTGCAACATAAGGTACGCAGTTTGCTATTGAAAAAATAGCTGCTTGCGCAGGTGCGTTCTGTACCGAAGTCACTTTTTATATACAAAATATGGGCTAGGGTGGCTGTGGCAAACTCACGCCCCTTGCCTTATTAGTTCCCGTTCATGCAGAAAATCATCCGCCAGCTGGCCACCGAGATCCAAGTCCGAGAAGAACAAATCCGCTCCGCCGTCGAGCTGCTGGACGGTGGCGCTACCGTGCCCTTCATCGCCCGCTACCGCAAGGAAGTCACCGGCGGCCTGGACGACATCCAGCTGCGTGAGCTGGAAACCCGCCTCGGCTACCTGCGCGAACTCGAAGACCGCCGCGAAGCCATCGTGAAAAGCATCGAAGAGCAGGGCAAGATGAGCGATGCCTTGCGCGTCGCGATCTTTTCCGCCGCCACCAAACAGGAACTGGAAGACCTGTACCTGCCGTTCAAGACCAAGCGCCGCACCAAGGGCCAGATCGCGCGTGAAAACGGCATCGAACCGCTGGCCGACAAGCTGTTCGCCAATCCACTGCTAGTGCCGGTCGACGAAGCCCAGGCCTTTGTGAAGGCAGAGAAGGGCGAAAACGGCGACGACTTCACCAGCGTGCAGGCGGTGCTGGACGGCGTGCGCGACATCCTCAGCGAGCGCTGGGCCGAAGACGCCGCGCTGATCCAGAACCTGCGCGGATGGCTGTGGAACGAGGGCCTGCTGCGCAGCAAGCTGGCGGCCGGCAAAGACGAAAACAACCCGGACATCGCCAAGTTTCGCGACTACTTCGACTACGACGAGCCGATCGGCCGCGTGCCATCGCACCGCGCTTTGGCGGTGTTCCGCGGCCGTGGGCTTGAATACCTGGACGCCAAGCTGGTGCTGCCGGTCGAACCGGAGCCAGGCAAGCCGTCCTTGGCCGAAGGCCGCATCGCCATCCACCTGGGCTGGAGCCACCAGAGCCGCCCGGCCGATGACCTGCTGCGCAAATGCGTGGCCTGGACCTGGCGGGTTAAGCTGAGCCTGTCCACCGAACGCGACCTGTTCGCCAAGCTGCGCGAAGACGCCGAAAAGGTGGCGATCAAGGTGTTTGCCGACAACCTGCGCGACCTGCTGCTGGCCGCACCCGCCGGCCCGCGCGTGGTGCTGGGTCTCGACCCCGGCATCCGTACCGGCGTGAAGGTGGCCGTGGTCGACACCACCGGCAAGCTGGTCGAAACCGCCACCGTCTTCCCGCACGAGCCGCGCAAGGACTGGGAGGGCTCGCTGCACACCCTGGGCAAGCTGTGCATCAAGCACGGCGTGAACCTGATCGCCATCGGCAACGGCACCGCCAGCCGCGAGACCGACAAGTTGGCAGCCGACCTGATGAAGCTGCTGGAAAAGCACAACGACCCGAACAGCCCGCCCAAGACCGCCATGCAGCGTGTGGTGGTCAGCGAGGCCGGTGCGTCCGTGTACTCCGCCAGCGAATTCGCCAGCCAGGAAATGCCCGATGTGGACGTGAGCCTGCGCGGCGCGGCCAGCATTGCCCGGCGCCTGCAAGACCCGCTGGCCGAGCTGGTGAAGATCGACCCCAAATCCATAGGGGTCGGCCAGTACCAGCACGACGTGAGCCAGAACGACCTGGCGCGCAGCCTGGAAGCCGTGGTCGAAGACTGCGTGAACTCGGTGGGCGTTGACCTGAACACCGCCAGCGTGCCGCTGCTGAGCCGCGTGTCCGGCCTGTCGGCCACGGTGGCCAAGGCGGTAGTGCGCTGGCGCGAGGCCAACGGCGCGTTCAAGAACCGCAAGCAACTGATGGACGTGAGTGGCCTGGGTGCCAAGACCTTCGAGCAGAGTGCCGGATTCTTGCGCATCCGCGGCGGCGACAACCCGCTGGACATGACCGGCGTGCACCCCGAAACTTATCCGCTGGTGGAAAAAATCATCGAAGTCACCAAGAAGCCGGTGACCGAGCTGATGGGCCGCGCTGAGATGCTGAAGACCCTGCGGCCCGAGCTGTTTGCGAATGAAAAGTTCGGCGTCATCACCGTCAAGGACATCCTGGGTGAGTTGGAGAAACCCGGCCGCGACCCGCGCCCCGACTTCAAGGTGGCGCGTTTCAACGATGGCGTGGAAGACATCAAGGACCTGGTCGAAGGCATGGTGCTGGAGGGCACGGTCAGCAACGTGGCGGCCTTTGGCGCTTTTGTGGACTTGGGCGTGCACCAGGACGGCCTGGTCCATGTGAGCCAACTCAGCCACAAGTTCACCAACGATGCGCGCGAGATCGTCAAGACCGGCGACATCGTCAAGGTGCGGGTGGTTGAGGTCGACGTGGCACGCAAGCGCATCGCACTGAGCATGAAGCTGGACGCGGCTCCGGCACGCCGCGATGGCCAGCGCGACAACCGCTTTGAAGGCGCAGCCCGCGGCCAGCAGCAGCCGCGCCGGGACAACGGCCCGGCGCCACAATCGGCCATGGCATCGGCTTTTGCCAAACTGCAAGGCGGTCGGTAACAGTACATCCCCCCAGGCTACAGTGCTACGCACTTTCCGCCAACCCCCTTGCAGGGGGCAACAGCAGCAGCCCGGCAAAGCCGGTTCTGCGCTGTTTCTGGAAGGGGAGCGTTCTGGTCCGAACTGGAAGCTGGAGTAGGGCGGTTTTCTGCCTTACCATTCCCCATCACCACGCCAGGAACCCGCCCCCATGGAGTTAAAAGAACTACTAGCCTCGGAAGCGGCCTTGCCCAGCATCCCGAAGTCGGTGGCTCTGTTGTTGAGCGAACTGGCACGGCCCGAGCCCGATCTGCGCAAGCTGGGCCAGCTGATCGGCACCGATCCGGTGCTGACGACGCGGCTGCTGACCCTGGCGAATTCCGCCATGTTCCAGCTGTCGCGCAAGGTCAGCAGCATCCCCGAGGCGCTGGCGATTCTGGGCCTGAACCATCTGCGCAGCCTGGCGCAGGCGGCGGCGCTGGGCCTGAGCTTCAAGGCGGTACCCGGCATCAATCTGCAGCAGTTCTGGCGTTACAGCCTGAACGTGGCCAAAGTCACACGCGCGCTGGCTGGCATGGTGCGGCAAAACCCGGCCACCGCGTTTACCGCCGGCCTGGTGCATTGCGTGGGTGAGTTGGTAATGCACATCGGCATGCCGCAGGACATGCTGGCGCTGAACCAGCAGCTGCTGCCGCTGGACCTGCGCCGCGCGCGCATCGAGCACAAGCGCCTGGGCTTTTGCTATGCCGAGGTGGGCGCCGGGTTTGCGCGCAAATGGCAGTTCCCCGACCGCATCGTCGACGCGCTGCAATCACAGATCAACCCGTTCCATGACGAGGTCTACGAGCCACTGGCCGGCCTGGTGCACCTGGCTACCTGGCGCGCCCGGGCCAATGAAATCGATATGGACGAAAACGGCCTGGCGGTAAGCTACCCTGGCGAGGTCGGCCTGGCTCTGGGCTTGGACATCGACATGGTGCTGCAGCAAGACCCGATCGACTGGTCGGCCAAGACCGAGCTGGGTGGGTTTATTTAAACTTTTTGCTATTTATTCAATAGCTGCCTGCACAGGTATTACCTGCGCCAGAGCCCCGAAACCCTCAAGAAATTTGCTATGCAATCTGATGCGCCGTTAACCCCACAAATGCGCTCGGTGCTGCAGCGCATGGCGCAGGCCCAGCGCACCCCCATGCATTTGCTCACACCCCAGCAGGCCCGCGATGCCTACGAGCAAGGCGCCGGCGTGCTGGAAGTGCCCAAGGCCCCCTTGGCGCGGGTGGAAGACTTTGCCATTCCGGCCCGCGACGGTACTGCGCTGCACGCCCGGCGCTATGCCCCATCGTTTGACGCTCTGCCGACCCTGCTGTACCTGCATGGCGGCGGCTTCACCGTGGGTAGCGTGGCCACCCACGACGTGCTTTGCCGCGAACTGAGTCGTCTCAGCGGCTGCGCCGTGGTCTCGCTCGACTACCGGTTGGCGCCCGAGCACAAGTTTCCCACCGCGGTGCACGATGCATGGGACGCTCTAGCGTGGCTGGCCGCCCAGCCCGCTGCCGGCCCGCTGGCCGTGGGCGGCGACAGTGCGGGCGGCACCCTGGCCGCGGTCTGCGCCATCCTGGCCCGCGACGCCGGCATCCCACTCGCGCTGCAGCTGCTGTTCTACCCGGGCTGCGCAGCCCATGCGGATACGCCGTCGCACAGCCGCTTTGCCCACGGACTGGTGCTGGAGCGCGAGCACATTGACTTCTTTTTCGGGCAGTACCTGCGGCATCCGGCCGAGTACGAAGACTGGCGCTTTGCGCCGCTGAACGCACCCGATGTGGACGGCGTGGCCCCGGCCTGGTTCGGCCTGGCCGAATGCGACCCGCTGGTCGACGAAGGCGTCATGTATGCCGACAAGCTGCGCCTGGCTGGCAACGCTGTCGACCTCGACATCTACCGCGGCGTGACCCACGAATTCATCAAGATGGGCCGTGCCATCCCCGAAGCCCGCCAAGCCCACCAGGCCGCGGCCCAGGCCTTACGCCAAGCCTTCGATAAATGAGCACCACCACACTCAACGTTGGCCCCTGGAGCACCTTGGGCCGCGCCGCATCGCAGGTGCGCACCGCCGTTTTCGTGCAAGAGCAGGGCATTCCCGCTGAGATGGAATGGGACGTGGCCGACCAGGATGCCGTCCATGCCGTGGTCTACGATGCGCAAGGCGAGCCGATAGCGACCGGGCGCTTGCTACCGCAGTCGCCCGGCGTGGCCCGCATCGGCCGCATGGCGGTATTGAAGACGCTGCGCGGCCGCCACCTGGGCCAGCGGGTGCTGGAAGCCCTGGTGCAGGCGGCCCGCGAGCGCGGCGACGTTGAAGTTTGCCTACACGCCCAGACCAGCGCCCAAGGGTTCTACGAACGGCTAGGCTTTACGCCGCGCGGTGCGGTCTATGCCGAGGTCGGCATTCCGCACATCGAGATGTATTTAGATGTCCGCTAGCAGCTCGTAGGGCAGGGGCAGTAGGGTCAACGCATGGCCGGCCGCGCTGCCCACGGTCAGCGTGCCGTCCTGCATGGCGGAAATCTGCAGCGACACGATGGCGTCCCAGCCACCTTCGGGTGCAGCGGCGGCTTGCACCACCACGCCGCAGGGCTGTTCCGCGTCGCCGCTGTGGAACACCTCTTGCCCCGCCATCAGGGCCGCATCGGCATGCGCGATGGCCGCGCGCCGCTTCAGCGTGCCGCGAAACTGGCTGCGGGCCACGATCTCCTGGCCGGGGTAGCAGCCCTTCTTGAAGTTCACGCCACCGACCGATTCGTAGTTCAACATCTGCGGCACCAGGGCTTCGAAGATCGGTTGCGACACCGTGGCGATGCCGCTGCGCACCTCGCTCCACAACCAGAGTTCTTCGCTCAGCGCCGGGCCGGCGGGCGCGGGTGCAGCCACAGGTGCCACCCGCAGCGCGCGGGCCTGGCCGTCCGCCGGGTACAGCGAAATCGTGGTCACATCATCGGCCATGGCGATGCTCCAGGCCGGCTGCGGGGTGCCAGCAGCCTCGCCGACCAGGCCGTACAGGGTGAAGTCGGCGGTCGCGTCGCTGAGCTTGGCCTGGGCGCGCATTACGAACATGCTGAGCCGCTTCAGGGTCGGCGCAAGCAGATCGCGGTGGCAAATCAGCAGGATCTCGGTCGGGCTGCGTTTGAAGCCGATGAAGCTGGCCTGCATGCGGCCCTTGGCATTGCAGAACGCAGCCAAGCGGGCTTCGGACTGGCCGAGCAGCGCAAAGTCTTGCGTCAGCTGACCGTGTAAAAACTTGGCCGCGTCGGCGCCTTCGGCGCGGATCACACCCAGAGTGGTGAGGGGGGCAGAGCCGTTCAGGGAATAAGTCATTGCTGAATTATCATGCCCCATCATTTTTCGTAGAGGCTGTAAGGTTGTGCGTCGTCTGTTTCTAAGTTTGCTTGTGCTGGCCGGCCTCTGCGGCGGTGCGGCCTGGTGGTGGTTAAACCAGCCGCTGGCGCTGGCTGCGCCTTCGCTGGATCTGTCGATTGAGCCCGGCACCAGCGCCCGCGGCGTGGCCCAGGCGGTGGCCGATGCCGGCGTGCAAACCCCCTCGGTTCTGTTGTACGCTTGGTTCCGAGTCTCTGGAGATGCGCGGCAGATCAAGGCCGGCAGCTATGAAATCAGCAGCGGCACCACACCCATCAGCCTGCTGCGCAAGCTGGTGCGTGGCGACGAAGCGCTGCGTGCCGTGACGTTGGTCGAGGGCTGGACCTTCCGCCAGGTGCGCGCGGCCCTGGCCAAGGCCGAGCAGCTCAAGCCCGACAGCTCGGCGCTCAGCGACACCTCGGTGATGGCCGCGCTGGGACGGCCCGGTGTGCACCCTGAGGGCCGCTTCTTCCCCGATACCTATACCTATTCCAAGGGCAGCAGCGATTTAGCCGTGCTGACCCGTGCCATGCACGCCATGGACAAAAAGCTGGCTGCCGCCTGGGCGCTGCGCCAGCCCAGCAGCCAGGCGCAAACGCCTGAGCAGGCCCTGACCCTGGCCAGCATCGTAGAAAAAGAAACCGGCCAGGCCAGCGACCGCACGATGGTGGCCGGCGTGTTCAACAACCGCCTGCGCGTCGGCATGCCGCTGCAGACCGACCCAACCGTGATCTACGGCCTGGGCGCGGCCTTCGACGGCAATCTGCGCAAGCGCGACCTGCAGGCAGATACCCCTTACAACACCTATCTGCGCACCGGCCTGCCGCCCACGCCCATCGCCATGCCCGGCACCCAGTCGCTGCTGGCCGCGGTGCAGCCGGCGCCTACCTCGGCCCTGTACTTCGTGGCGCGCGGCGACGGCAGCAGCCAATTCAGCAGCAGCCTCGAAGAGCACAATCGGGCGGTGAACAAATACCAACGCAAGCAATGAAGCAGCCCGGCATTTTTATCAGCTTTGAAGGCATAGACGGAGCCGGCAAATCCAGCCACATCGAGGCACTGGCAGCCGCGTTTCGGGACCGGGGCAGGGCGGTCACGCTGACCCGCGAACCCGGTGGCACGCCGCTGGCAGAGAAGCTGCGTGCCCTGGTGCTGAACGACGCCATGGACCCTTTGACCGAAGCCCTGCTGGTGTTCGCCGCCCGGCGCGACCACTTGCAGCAGGTGATCGAACCAGCCCTGGCGCGCGGCGAGGTGCTGATCTGCGACCGATTCACCGATGCCACCTTTGCCTACCAGGGCGGCGGTCGTGGCTTCGATTGGGATGTGCTATTAAATCTAGAGCTGTGGGTGCAATCCTTACCTGCGCTAGGGGCTGATTTCATTCGAAACCCGGATGCCACCCTGTGGTTTGATCTGGCGCCTGAAGTGGCGGCCGAACGGCTGGCCACGGCCCGTGTGCCCGACCGTTTCGAGTCGCAACCCGCCGAATTCTTCCGCCGCGTGGCCGAGGGCTACGCCAAGCGCGCAGACCAGGCGCCGCAGCGGTTTTCGCGCATCGACGCCGCCCTGGGCCGCGAGGCTGTCTGGCAGCAGATTGCGGCCGCCATGGTGCAGCGCCACTGGCTGGAGCAGACATGAGCGAAGCCTTAACCACCAGCGTTCTGCCTCCCTGGGTACAGCGGCAACGCGGCACCCTGCTGGCCCAGCGCGGCCATGCCTGGTTGCTGCAAGGGCCTAGCGGCCTGGGCCAGTATGGTCTGGCGCTGGAGTTGGTACGCGCCTGGCTGTGTGATGCGCCGACAGAGCAGGGCGCTTGCGGCCAATGTGGCAGCTGCCATGCGATCGACGTACATGCCCACGCCGACCTATGCCTGCTGATGCCCGAGGCCATGATGATTGAGCAGGGCTGGCCCTTGAGCGAGAAAGCCCAGTCCGACATCGACGACAAGAAGCGCAAGGCCAGCAAGGAAATCCGCGTCGAGGCGATGCGCGACGCGGTGGAGTTCTCGCAGCGTACCAGCGCCCGAGGCCGCGGCAAGGCCGTGCTGGTCTATCCGGCCGAGCGCATGAACCACATCACCGCCAATGCGCTGCTGAAAACCTTGGAGGAGCCGCCAGGCGATGTGAAGTTTGTGCTGGCCACCGGCGCCGCGCACCAGCTGTTGCCGACCATCCGCAGCCGCTGCATGGGCCACAACATGGTCTGGCCGGATGCGGCCGAATCCACCGCCTGGCTGGCGGCCGAAGGCGTAGCGCCCGCCGATGCGCAAGTGTTGCTGGCTGCGGCCGGTAGCCGCCCTGAAGACGCATTGCAATGGGCACGCGCCGGACGAACGGCGCAAAGCTGGTCGGCCGTGCCACGCGCCGTCGTGCAGGGCGCATTGAATGTGTTTGCCGACTGGGGCCCGGCGCAGGTGGTCGACGCGCTGCAAAAGCTTTGCCATGATCTGCAGCTAGTGCGCGTCGGCGCTACGCCGCGCTTCTATGCGGCCGCCGACCTGCCTGCCGCGCCCTCGTTGGCGGCGTTGACCCTATGGGCGAAAGACCTGAATGCCACTGCGCGCGTCGTAGAACACCCATTTAATGCAGGTTTGCTGTTGGAATCGCTGGTGGGCCGCGCGCAAAACGCCCTAAACTCGCGTCTTTAACGCTTTTATGGTTTCCACCAATGAGCAGTAACAATGCCTCGCCCCGTCCCAGCGTCATCCAGTTAGCCATCAAGGAAAAGGGCGCGCTGTACGCCGCCTACATCCCGATCTTTGCCGATGGCGGCATGTTCATCCCGACGGTGCGCGACTACCAGCTAGGCGACGATGTGTACGTGCTGTTGTCGCTGCCCGACGATCCGCAGCGCTATCCAGTCGCCGGCCGCGTGGCATGGGTCACGCCGGCACGCGCCGCTGGCAACCGCACCCAGGGCGTTGGCATCCAGTTTCCCAAAGAGGAAAAAGCCCGTTTGCTGAAGCTCAAGATCGAAGAGATTTTGGGCGCCCATCTGGCCTCTGACCGGCCGACGCAAACGATCTGATTTTTTACCGCTTTCGCCGCTGTTGAGCGGTTGCTATGTTCACCGATTCCCATTGCCATCTCAGCATGCCCGACCTGGTCGCGCAGCTCCCCGCCATCCGTACCGCCATGGCGGCCGCCCATGTAGACCGCGCCTTGTGCATCTGCACCACGCTGGAGGAGTTTGGCGAGGTGCACGCCCTGGCCACTGGCTATGACAACTTCTGGGCTACCGTGGGCGTACACCCCGACAACGAAGACGTGCAGGAGCCCAGCCTGGACGACCTGCTGCAACGCTCGGCGCTACCCCGTGTGGTCGGCATTGGCGAAACCGGGTTGGATTACTACCGCCTGGGCGATCGCACAGTGGCCGATATGGAATGGCAGCGCACGCGCTTTCGCACCCATATCCGCGCCGCCCGCCAGGTAGCAAAGCCGCTGGTGATCCACACCCGTAGCGCGTCGGACGACACGATAGCCATCCTGAAGGAGGAGGGCGAAGACGGGTCGACGGGCGCCGCTGGCGGCGTATTCCACTGCTTCACCGAAACCGCGGCCGTGGCCCGGGCGGCGCTGGACCTGGGTTTCTACATCTCGTTTTCCGGCATCCTGACCTTCAAGAATGCCCAGGACATCCGCGACGTGGCGGCTTTCGTGCCCATGGACCGGCTGCTGATCGAGACCGATAGCCCGTACTTGGCGCCTGTGCCGTACCGCGGCAAGACCAATAATCCATCCTATGTGCCCTTCGTGGCCCAACAGATTGCCCAACTGAAAAACACCAGCGTCGAAGAGATTGCCCACACCACCAGTGCCAATTTCGACCGCCTTTTCAACGGAGTTTTGGCATGAGAACTCACTTTAAGAAACTGATCTACCTGATTGTTTTAACTGGATTTAATTTTGTACATGCTGGTTCTTTTGAAGACTTTTTTATTGCTATCAAAAGAGATAACGCCAGCACGATCCAAAACCTGCTGAAGCGCGGTTTCGATGGCAATACCAGTGACGAACAAGGCCAGTCGGGCTTGTACCTAGCGCTGAAAAGCGAATCGCTGAATGCCGCCAACACCTTGCTGGAATGGCCCAAGATCGAGGTAGAAACCCGCACCAGCAAGGACGAGAGCCCGCTGATGATTGCCGCTTTGGCCGGCGAACTGGATATCTGCCAAAAGCTGATCGCCAAAGGTGCCGACGTCAACAAGACTGGCTGGACGCCATTGCATTACGCCGCCACGCGCGGGCATATCGAGCTGATGCGGTTGCTGCTGGAAAACAGTGCCTACATCGATGCTGCATCACCCAATGCCACCACGCCCTTGATGATGGCCGCCCAGTACGGCACCACAGCCGCCGTCAAACTGCTGTTGGAAGAAGGCGCCGACGCCACACTCAAGAACCAGCGCGGCCTGACGGCCTTGGACTTCGCACAACAAGCCAGCCGACCCGATGCCATAGAAGCCCTGACCGCCGCCATGCGCACCCAGCGACCTAAGGGTACTTGGTAGAAATTGGAAGCTTGGATGGGCAAGCCTGAAGACCAGCCAATTTCGGTTCGATTAGTGAAGCAGTTACTGTATAAAACGTCGCTACTTTATACGATGTATAAATCGTTCCTGCTTAATACGATGTATATTATGTTAATAAGTGTGTGTCGGATTATGGTCTGGCTGGCGTCACTTTTCATGCGGCGAGGTGAAAGTGTCAACAGTTTGGTAGGTAAAAGTGTCAACACCTGGCTTTCGCTTCTAGGCCGACAAGAACTTCTTCGAGGGAGAACCTTGTTTTCCCGTTTTGAACCCTCTGCCACATGGAACCTCAAAATCTCCGCAATTACGGATTTCAAGGGCGCTGCGGCGCACAGATTTGGCAGGTGAAAGTGTCAACACCGCTGGGGTTAGTCAGCGGAAAATGGCCGACTGTACTGCCATTGAATCACATTGTCCTGCGCAGCTTGACCCATGTTTGTGATCGCTTGTACGGCACCTGGCCAATGTTGGGAGTGATTCGCTCACCTTGTGTCATTACTGGATTGTCTCCGCACTCCGATTGTGGGACGCTTGGATATCCGTACCCGTTTGGCGGCATTGACAGATTTTGGGGCGGTTTGATTCGCGACGAGCAGGTCCAATTGCTTCAGAGTGGCGGCACTCGCTGCCGTTTGTGCGTCCAGCAGGCTGCGGAGTTCGGATGCGCGCTCCTGGGTAGACGCCAGCGCCTGGCGGGTCGACCGCAATTCCGCCTCGGCATGTAGCACTTTGTCGCGCAGCAGTTTCTTGTCCCGTTCCAACTCCGTAGAGGACTCCTCCGCCCGCTGCTCTGCCGCCGATACTGCGGCCCTGGCCGACTTGGCCTCTTGGCGCTCGCGATCGATGTCCTGCATCAGCCGGCGTTCATTGGCAGTAGCCCTCTCCTCGACCCGGCCGCGCTCTTCTGTGTGGCGTTGACGTTCTTCCTCGGTGTGGCGTCTTTCCACGTCCCGCTGCTGTTCCGCCGCCGACAGTTTGGACTGCAGTGCCTGGCTTTCCTGATCCCGCTCGGCCAGCAAGGCCTGGGTTTCGTGCAGGCGCGTTCCCAGATCCGCGATCTGTTCCTGCGCGACCAACAGGGCGCGCTCGGCCGCCGCCTGCCGTTCCGCAACCAGCGCCTCTTGCTGCGCCAGTTCGGCTACCCGGGATTCGAAGTTGGTGCGCTCGTCCGCCAGGGCCTGTCGCGCCGCCACCGCCGCCATGTCAACTTCCTTGCGCGCCTGGGACAGGGCGGTTTCCCAGAGTTTGGCGCTGGCCTGCTGCACGGCAGCTGGTAGACCGCCCGCCTCCTCCTTGGCCTCGCCGATGCCCAGCCGCGGTCCCAGCGTAGCGAACCAAGTTTCCAGCAGTGGGCCCACCGTATTCGGCGAGCCACGGCCCATTTTCAGGCGGACGCGCTCGATGGTCGGCCGCAGGCCCTCGGCGATCAAGGCGTCCGCCGCCGTCCAAACGTCGTCCTGCTGTACACCCCGGGTATTTTTCTGCTGCATCGCCCTACTCCGCTTTATATTTACCCACGATAAGGGATACTTATCGTGACTTATCTATAACTTATGTAATAGATCATACATACTATGTGTGTTAAATAACAAAATCTACCTTTGAATACCACATGCGCCTTCCCAGTCTCCGTAAAACGCCAGCCCTGCAACCCACCGAGCTGACAGATGTCACCCAACGGGCTGTCGAGGATTTGCTGCGCGAAGGCGAATCGCAGAACACCCAGGCCAGCTACCGCAGTGCTTTGCGTTACTGGGCGGCCTGGTACGGCATGCGCTACGGCGGCCAGATTGGCTTGCCGTTGCCAACGGCTTGCGTGCTGCAGTTCATCGTCGACCACGCCGAGCGGACCACGGCCCAGGGCCTGGTCTCCGAATTGCCGCCCGAAATCGACCAGGCCCTGGTCGAGGCCGGCTACAAAGGCAGACTCGGCGCCATGGCGCACAACACCCTGGTGCACCGCATCGCCGTGCTGTCCAAGGCGCACCAGCTGCGCGAGCTGAAGAACCCCTGCCATGACCCCAAGGTTCGCGAGCTGCTGTCGCGGACCCGGAAGGCCTATGCCAAACGCGGCACCCTGCCCCACAAGAAAGATGCCTTGACCAAGGATCCACTGCAGGCCCTGCTGGCCACCTGCGACGATTCGCCAGGCGGTGTGCTTGACCGCGCCCTCCTCCTGTTTGCCTGGGCCAGCGGCGGTCGCCGCCGTTCGGAAGTTGCCGGGGCCGACATGCAGTTCTTGAAACGTATCCCGGACGGTTTCAGCTACACCCTGGCCTTCTCCAAGAGCAACCAGTCGGGCACCGATCAACCCGAGAACACCAAACCGATACTCGGCCCCGCGGCGCAGGCCTTGGAGGTCTGGCTACAGCTCGGCGGCATCACCTCCGGGGCGATTTTTAGGCGAGTGCGCAAGGGCGGCCATGTGGGCGAAGCGCTCTCCCCTGCGGCTGTACGCGATATTGTGAAAATGCGCTGTGCCCTCGCAGGCATTGATGGGGATTTTTCTGCGCACTCGTTGCGATCCGGATTTGTGACCGAGGCGGGGCGGCAGAAAGTACCGCTGGCGGAAACCATGGCGATGACGGGTCACCACAGTGTGGCCACGGTGCTGGGGTATTTCCGGACCGAGGCTACTCTGAGCAGCGCTGCAGCGAGGTTGTTGAAGTAGCGAAAAGTTTGAGGGATACGCAATCGTCTCGACTGACAGACAGCCAATTTGCCGGTCGAGCAGCGGTTGCGGCAAATTAGGCAACTCTGGCCTGTGGGAGAGCTGGCTGCGCCACGCTATGGGCGACGGGTACCGCTTGCAGTCGCAGCGGCATGAATGCGCCGAAGCCAAAATCGGCTTGCGAAAGGTGCGTCCGTGCGCATTGAGCTGTTCATCATCCTCAACGAACTCCGTTTCGTCAGCGTCCCACCTTCGCGGCATCACTGTCACAAGCAATTCGGGTTTCTCCGGTACTGTCTCGAACACGATGATGTTGTAGCAGTACCGTGCTGGACCCTCATCGGTCGGTGGAACGGTGGCACCCGAGGCGATTGTCAGTAGGTCCGCATCATTCCCGAGGTCCTCAAGTTTGATCGCCGGTGAATGTTCATGTCCGGAAAGATAGAACCTAGCGCGTTTGCGAATGTATTTTCCTGCAGCTTCGGCGTCGCGGAACCAATCAAGCGGGTGGTGCGTCAGCACAAGAAGTTCTTCATTTTGCCTTCTTGGCTGTAAAGTGAGTTGTGCAGTACCAAGCAGCAGTTGCCCTTTTGTGTCCTGCTTCTTGCAAATTAGCGCTGAATTCACCCCCAGTATTCTCAAGCTGCGCCCTCCTTCGAGTTCGATCAGATGATTTCCTGCCCACCCACCTTCCGTGTCGAGCGAACAGTCATAGGCTTCGGCGAATTTTTGATACGCACCGGGCATGGCGTAGTAGCTGGAATCCACTTCCACGGTGGGGAACTGCGAAGCGTAAAACCGCAACCGGTCTTCTGCGCTGCTGACGCCCTTGGGATAGAAGCGCTTGCAAGCCACCAAGGACTTGTCGGTCCAGGATGCGGTGCCCACCAGGATCGTCATCAATCGTCCTTTCACCGTTATTCATCTAGCATAACTGGATTGATATACAGTATAGGTAGCTCCCGACGCGCCTATGTCCATCGTAACGCCCGCCCCTACCGATCCCTTCGCCGAGTTGAACCCTGCCCAGCAGGAGGCGGTTCGCCACGGCTTGGGAGACCAGGCGGCCGACACCCGGCCACTGCTGGTCATCGCCGGTGCGGGCTCGGGTAAAACCAATACCCTGGCCCACCGGGTGGCGAATCTGATTCTGCATGGCGCCGATCCCCAGCGCATACTGTTACTGACCTTCTCCCGCCGGGCGGCTGTCGAAATGGAGCGCCGGGTAGCCAGCGTCATGGGACGGGTGCTGAAAGCCAGCCAGGCAAGCTCTTCCTTTGCGGCCAGCCTTCCCACAGTACCCTTGCCCGCCCTGCCCTGGTCCGGCACCTTTCACAGTGTCGGCGCCCGCCTGCTGCGGGAATATGCGCTGCGCATCGGATTGGACGAAGCCTTCACCATCAATGACCGCAGTGACTCCGAAGACTTGCTCGGGCTGGTGCGGCATGAGCTGAACCTGTCGGTAACCAAGAACCGGTTCCCGCAAAAAGGCACCTGCCTGGCGATCTATTCCCGGGTAGTGAACACCCAAGGATCGCTAGCCGAAGTCCTGGCCTCGACCTTCACTTGGTGTGCCGCCTGGGAAAGTGAGCTGAAGGCGCTGTTCCGCGGCTATGTCGAAGCCAAGCAAACGCAGAACGTTTTGGACTACGACGACCTGCTGCTGTTCTGGGCCGAGATGGTCACCGAGCCGGTGCTGGCAGCCGAACTGGGCAACCGGTTCGACCATGTGCTGGTCGACGAATACCAGGACACCAACCGGCTACAGGCGGCAATTCTGTTGGGTATGAAACCCGACGGTGCCGGTGTTACTGTGGTCGGAGACGATGCCCAATCGATCTATGCCTTCCGCGGCGCCACGGTACGCAACATCCTGGACTTCCCGCACCAGTTCGGTGGGGTGGGCCAGGCCGGAAAGGACGACCAGGGGGGCCAGGTTCAGAAAGTGGCACGAGCGGGACAGATGGCCCGCGTCGTCACCCTGGAGCGCAACTACCGCTCCACGCAGCCGATCCTGGAAGCGTCCAACGCCGTCATCGCCCAGGCGCGGGAGCGCTACGCCAAGACCTTGTGGACGGACAAGGTGTCGAGCATGAAGCCGCAGCTGGTGCTGGTGCCTGACGAAGCCGATGAGGCCCGCTGGGTCGCCGAGCGGGTACTGGCCCACCGGGAAGCCGGGCTGCGCCTGAAATCCCAGGCCGTCTTGTTCCGCACCTCATCGCACAGTGCTGCGGTCGAACTGGAACTGACGCGGCGCGGCATCCCCTTCGTGAAATTCGGAGGCCTCAAGTTCCTGGAGGCCACCCATGTGAAAGACATGCTGGCCATCCTGCGCTTCGCCCAGAACCCACGGGGCCGGCTGGCCGGGATGCGGGTCACGCAGCTGATTCCTGGCATCGGGGCGGTGACAGCGACCCGGTTCCTGGATGCGATGGCAGCATCGACCGACCCGCAGGCGGTGCTGGACAGCTTCGAGCCACCCGGTGGCGCCAAGATGGAATGGCAGGCCTTCGTCAGCTTGTACCGGGGCCTGCGCCATCCCCAACTGGCCTGGCCTGCCGATATCAGCCTGGCCAAGCAGTGGTACCTGCCACACTTGGAGCGACTGCACGACGATGCCGATGTGCGGCGCGCCGACATCGAGAACTTGGAACGTATCGCCAGTGGCTATGCGAGCACCGAGCGATTTCTGACCGACCTGACGCTGGACCCGCCCGATGCCACCAGCGACCAGTCCGGTGTGCCCTATCGGGACGAGGACTACATGGTGCTCTCAACCATCCACTCGGCCAAGGGGCAGGAATGGAAGGCGGTGTTTGTGCTGCGCGCGGTGGACGGTTGCATTCCTTCGGATATGGGTACGGGAAGCAGAGCAGATATCGAGGAAGAACGGCGCTTGCTGTATGTGGCCATGACACGGGCACGGGACTATCTGCATGTGATGCAACCACACCGGTTTTATATAACCCAGCAGCGCACCAGCGGGGACCGGCACGTATATGCGCTGCGGACGCGGTTCATTACGGCGGCGATGCTGCCGGGGTTTGAGCGCATCAGTTGGCCATCGGCGCCACCCGGGACACCGGGACGGACCCAAGCGACGGACGCGGTGATGCAGGTACGGGATCGGGTTCGGGCGGCTTGGCGTTGAAAGTCCCGTTCTGCACGCATGGACAGAAATACCAGCGAGGTGGTACCGTGGCACCCAACCTTCACGTCACAAGACGGTTTCGACACGCGAAAGTGTTGCTGAGTGCTGTTAGCCGGTGGCGGTAACTTCTCTTAAGTGCCCGAGGGAGGCCGACTTTCAAAATATGGCAACAATGCCTGCGCCGCCTGAATCCGCAGGTGCAGTTCTACCCTTGTGTCGCCCATGACGTCGAGTAGAAACCGTTTTGGATCGGGACTATCTCCAGAAGGTGCTGCAGCAGTCGCGCCCTGCTCTCCGCTACGGTCTCCATCGTCGATAGTTGCCGACGTCATATGCGATGTGGCGGTTTTGGCGGCACTTCCAAGCTGGGCCAAGCGCATTTGAAAATCTGCCCCCTTGATACTCACCAAGCGATACAGTACATCGGCTTGGGCATCAGGGCTGGGACAAATGTCGAGCCACGGCTCATCAGAGAACACTGCGGCCAAGTCAGGTGCAACGTAGGCCGACCACCGACCTGTTTCATCCATCAAACCAGGCACTACTCTGGCCTATCTGATATGTCCAAGGGCAGCCGCATCCACAGCAGGCATGATGCCAATGCGTCCTGGGGCAATATGGCCCAAGTAGCGCAGGCGGAGAGATTCAAGAAAGCGCCTTGCATCAACGGCGGGCACGGGGTCCAAAAGTGAGAACCAGAGTTGGTAACCGTCGGAGCCGGAAATGGCGATGGCCGGTGCAGGCAGCTCCAAATCGGCCTGAACCCCTCGCCAAACTGTCGATAGAGCATTCCAGTCCGCAGGCCGAGCAAGTTCCAGCACCATCGCCCGCACGCCCCCTTCGGGGCTTACCAAGCCGATTTCTTCAGCATCAGAGCCATCATCCGTTGGGTGACCCAAGAGGTATAGGCGACGCAATTCAGCTTGCAGTCTGTTCATGGCTGGGAATTGACAATGACTTGTCACAAAGGACCAACTTTACTTGATAGGGATCCTTGTTGATATTGCTACCCATAACAGATTGACTAGGAGCGTCAGAAAATGGTGAACATGAATCGCCCCGGAATTTGTGGAGGCTCAACACTCTGAGAGGATTGAGCCATGAAGAAGTCAAACAAGTTTTCACCCGAGGTGCGCGAGCGCGCGGTGCGCATGGTGCAAGAGCACCGAGGCGAGTACGCGTCGCTGTGGGCGGCCATTGAATCGATCGCTCCCAAGATCGGCTGCGTGGCGCAGACCCTCCATGAATTGGTCAAGCGCGATGAGGTCGACACCGGGGCTAGGGCCGGCATCACGACGACCGACCTGCAGCGCCTAAAGGAGCTAGAACGTGAGAACAAGGAGCTGCGCAAAGCCAACGAGATATTGAAACTGGCCAGCGCGTTTTTCGC
>CAUPON010000019.1:0-80310 GCA_963513025.1 uncultured Albidiferax sp. | reverse complement strand
TCCCCGGGGTCCCCCTCTGTATGCGCCGAGGATCGCAGCTTTGGGCGGATCAGGGCTGGCGTTGTCTGAGCCGCAGGCGAGTTTAGCCAGACCCCGACCAAAGCGAGCACCGCAGGTTTCCCGGCGCGATAGCGACGGGGCGCAGACAGTGGGGGCGCCTTTCTTTTGGTGACTTTTCTTTTGCGCAAAAGAAAAGTTACTGCGCCGCCGGGCGCATACCCGGCCAGCGGCGCACATGACGCCCCTTTCGGGTCGCTCACCCAAATGCCTGAAACAAGGTTTTTGCCGAAGGATCTATGTACTGGATAGCAGAACCAATGGCAAAAAACACGACCACCATTAGCAAGCCAAAGACCCAGGTTCTGCGAACCATGAAACGCCAATACTGGTCGAGCTGTCTGGGCCTAAGGATACGGCGCACCAACAAACCACCGATCACAAATTCAAGAACAATTTCGGCCAGATACCCTGCCAGCAAATCCGTCGTCAGCCAAGGCAGGTAGCCCATGAAGAGCGCTGCCAGCAATACCACTCCAATCAGCCAGATCACGAACAGCAGCGCACTCAAAGGGTCATCCCCCAAGCTAGCGAAGTCACCCAACCCGTCAAAATTCCCCCACTTCTTTCTCGCGCTCTCCACTTCCTGGTCGTACTGAACCTGTTCTTCGGCAGTCGCATGTGAAGGCAGATCGGCAGCCGACCCGCGCCGCATGTTCCACCAGCGCGCATACCACCAGCCACCCAAAACAAAGCCCACAAAATACACAACGCCAGCACCCGTCGCATACCGTACAGCAATGGAATGCACATGGAAGATATGCAGAAGTGCGGCACTGGTAAGGAGCCCGATGGCTGAAACCCATAGCATCAGCAGCCATCCATGGAGTCTGAGCAAACCTCGCTGGCGGGGATTTATTTTGGATAAGGACACGGCAGTTAGAGCACTGGGCAGAGAGGAATAAGCCAGCATTCTGCCCTGCCTTTTCAGGCCTGGCGCTTCATCTGCTGTCAGTGCAAATTGCTCCAGATACTACAAAATAAATAGCTACTCCCGCAGACACCACCTGCGCCAGCGGCACTTTTTATTTGAATCCTCCCTCACTCCCCATCCAACAAGCCCTCCTTCACCGCCAGCCTTACCAGCCCGGTGATGTCGCTCACCCCCAGCTTGCCCATCACCCGCGAACGGTAGGTTTCCACCGTCTTGGCCGACAGGTTCAGCGTGTGCGCGATGCTGCTGCTGGGCTGACCGCGGACCACCAGGTTCAGCACCTGGCGCTCGCGCTGCGACAAGGTGTGCAGGGGTTCCAGCGGGGCGTTGGGCTCGGGGGGTAGCAGGGCTTCCTGGGCGACGCGGGCGATGGCCGGGCTCCAGTAATGCTGGCCGCCACAGGCATGGCGCAGCGCGGTGATCACCTCGGCGCCGGAGGCGCCTTTCAGCACATAGCCCATGGCGCCCATGCGCACCGCGTCCATCACCTGGCGGGGCTGGGCCATCATGCTCAGCACGACGACGCGGCTGGGGGTCTTGCGGCGCTGCAGCTCGGCCAGCAGCTCGTGGCCGGACCGCTCGCCCAGCGACAAATCGAGCAGCACACAGGCCGGCGGTGCACGCACGATGTCGTGCAGAGCAGTCGGCAGATCACCGCTCTCGCCCACCACCACAAAGCCCGCGGGCTCCAGCAGCGCGCGCAGGCCTTCGCGCAGGATGGCGTGGTCGTCGACCAGGTAGACGGTGTCGGTCATGGGGAGTAGTTCAGTTCAATCACGGTACCGCGCTCGTCGTCACCAGAGCAGGCACCCAGAGACGCGCCTATGGCCTGGGAACGTTCACGCATGCCCACCAGGCCCAGGTGGCCGGGCTTGAGGGCGCGGCTGATCGGGCCCAGGCCAATGCCGTCGTCCTGCACCAGCAGGCGCAGGCCCTGCGTGCCCAGGGGTTCTATGCCCACCCGCAGACTCCGGCATTGCGAATGGCAGAGCGCGTTGGCAATGGCCTCGCGGGCCACCATGAAGACCGCGTATTCGACCTCGGGGCTCCAGCGCCGGTCGGCCATGGCCGGCGGGATGTGCAGGCGGATGGCGACGGCGGCGTGGTTGGCGGTTTCGGCCTGGATTTCGTTGTCCAGCGCCACGCCCAGGCCATGCTCTTGCAGCAGCGGCGGGCGCAGCTCGACCAGCACCTGGCGCACCTCGCGCATGCCGCGGTCGATCATGCTGGACACCCGGGTCCAGCTCTGGTCGATGGCCGCCGTGGGGCTGGGCGGCAGCTGGGCGCGCAGCGCATCGACCGAGATGCGCAAGGTGGTCAGGGTCTGGCCGAGCTGGTCGTGCAGCAACTGGGCCAGGCGGCGGTTGGTTTGCTGCTCGGCCTCCATCAGCTGGCGCGACAGGGCCGACAGCTGCTCGCGATAGCGCAGCAAGGCCTGCTCGGATTCGACCCGCTCGGTCACGTCGCGGGCGGTCAGGGTGAACAGCACCTCGCCGTTGACCCGGGTTTCCGAAGCAGAGGCTTCAAGGTGCAAGGTAGCGCCGTCATGGCGCTTGCCCGACAAGGTGCGCACGGTGCCAATCAGCGTGGGCAGGTCCAGCTGGGGCAGCACCTCGGCCAGCGGCAGGCCCAGCAACAGCCCGGCGCTGCGGCCAAAGATGCGCTGCGCGGCGGGGTTGGAGAACACCACGCTGGCCTGCGCGTCCAGGCCCAGAATGGCATCGCTGGTGGTGGAGACGATGGCCGACAGCAGGGCCTCGCTTTCGCGGATCTTCTGCTCGGCCTGGCGCCGGTCGCTGAGGTCGCGGGCCACCAGCACCACGGCCACGATGGCGTCGCTTTCGTCGCGCTGCGGATACAGCAGCAGATTGCCCCAGAAGCGGCCACCGGGCTGGCGCGGTAGCCAGCCCTCGAACTCCATCCGCTGGCCGCTGGCGGCGCCGTCCAGCAGCTGCTGTACCCGCGCTTGTTCAAACGGCAGCTGGGCCAGCAGCGGGCGCATGTCCTGGCCCAGGGCTTCGAGCGCGGGCACACCAAACAGGGTTTCGGCATTGCGGTTCCAGCTCTGCACACGGCCCGCGGGCGACAGCTGCAGCATGGCGATGTCCACAGCCGCATCGACCAGCAGATCCACCTGCTGCTTGGCCGCGCGCACCGCGGTGTGGGCGCGCAGTTCTTCGCTGATGTCGGTATGCGTGCCAAGGTAGCCGATGAAGTCGTCGCCGTCGAACAGCGGCGTGGTGTACCACTGCACCCAGGCCACCCGGCCATCGGGGCGCTGCTGGATGCCGCGGCCGTGCAGGGCGATGCGCTCGGTGCGCATGCGGTGCAGCGATTTGCAAACACTGTCGTACTGGTCGTGCAGTATCCACAGGCCTACGGGCGAGCGGCCCACGGCCACATCGGCGGCAAAGCCGGTCATCAACTCGCTGGCGCGGTTCTGGTAGACCACATTGAAGTCCGCGTCGTACAGCACCAGGCCTACCGGCATCTCGCGCAGCAGCTGCCAGACGCGGCGGCTGTTGGTCACCACCACCGACTCGGCCTGGGCCTCGCCGCGCTGGTCCAGCAGGTCGGCCTCGCCCATCCAGCGCCACACCGCGCCCTGGCCGAAGCGCGGGTCGGTCTGCCGCTGCTGCTCGACGTTGATGGTCACGCCGGGCAAGCCATCGGCACCCAGGCGGTCGGTTAGGTTGACTAAGTGGGGCGGCTGGTCGGGCATAGATAAGCGCGGATACAAGCGCGGGTTTGGCGAGAGATTGTCGAGTGTGCCCCCAAACCAAACTCTCAGGGATTGCGATAGTACGGGTGTCAAACTTTCCCGACATACCCATCGGGCCGGTCTACCTAACATGGCGGCACTGACCCACCACACCGGAGCACCATGCCAGCCGTACCCGCATTGAACATCCCCGCCAACTCGGCCATTGCCCAGCCAGAATTCCTGATGGGTGTGGCCACAGCCTCGTACCAGATCGAAGGCGCTGCCGATGAAGACGGCCGCCTGCAGTCCATATGGGACACCTATTGCGACGAACCCGGCCGCGTGCTACACGGCGACACCGGCGACGTGGCCTGCGACCACTACCACCGCTGGGAAGCCGATGTCGACCTGATCGCCGGCCTGGGCGTGGACGCCTACCGCCTGTCCATCGCCTGGCCGCGCGTGATGGACGAGCAAGGCGTGCCCAACGCCAAGGGCATCAACTTCTACAAGAAGCTGCTGGACGCGCTCAAGGCCAAGGGCGTGCAAACCTATGTCACGCTGTACCACTGGGACCTGCCCCAGCACCTGCAAGACCGCGGCGGCTGGGCCAGCCGCGAGACCGCCTACGCGTTCGCAGCCTATGCCGATCTGATGAGCCGCGAGCTGGCTGGCAAGGTCACCGCCTGGGCTACGCTGAACGAACCCTGGTGCTCGGCCTACCTGGGCTATGGCATCGGCCGCCATGCGCCTGGAGTGACCGACCTGCGCCAGACCACGCAAGCCCTGCACCACCTGCTGCTGGGCCACGGCCTGGCACTGGCCAAGATCCGGGCCAACGACCCGGGCGCGTTGCGCGGCATCGTTTGCAACACCGGCGTGTTCGGCCCACAGACCGACAGCGCGGCCGACAAGGACGCCGCCTACCTGGCCCATGTGCAGCAGAACTACTGGGTGTTCGACCCGCTGATGCTGGGCAGCTACCCGAAAGACATGTTCCGCCTGTGGCCAGGCACCGAGCCGCTGGTGCTGCCTGGCGATATGGAGACCATCTCCACGCCCATGGACTTTTTGGGCATCAACTACTACTTCCGCACCGTGGTCGAGGCCGACGGCAAAGGCGGCTACAAAGAGGCACCGCACTCCGACAAGGTGGAACGCACGCAAATGGGCTGGGAGGTCTACCCCCGCGGCCTGACCGAGATCCTGGTCGACTTCAACGCCCGCTACCAGGATATGCCGCCGGTCTACATCACCGAAAACGGCATGGCCAGCGACGACAGCGTGAGCGATGGCAGCGTGGCCGACCCACAGCGCATCCGCTTCCTGGAAAACCACCTGATGGCGGTGAACGACGCGATCAAGGCCGGCGTGGATGTGCGCGGCTACTTCATCTGGTCGCTTATGGACAACTTCGAATGGGCCTACGGCTACGAGCGCCGCTTCGGCATCACCCATGTGGACTACACCACCCAGGTGCGCACGCCCAAGCACAGCTCGCTCGCCGTGCAAGCCTTTCTGCAGCAACGCAAACAGCGCCCACAGCGCTAACCCGTCTGGCAAGATCGGCCACCATGGCCGATCTGCCGGTTTCCCGCATGGGCCGCAAGCCCTGACCATTACCTATAAAAACTGGAGACAACATGCAACAACACACCCGTACCGTACTGGCCCTGGCCGTCACCGCGCTGGCCGTCCTGGCCGGTGGCAACGCCCATGCGCAAGCCAAGGCCGAGGTCATGCACTGGTGGACATCGGGCGGCGAATCGGCCGCCGTGCAGGAGCTGGCCAGCGCGTTCACCAAATCGGGTGGCGTGTGGGTCGACTCGGCCGTGGCCGGCGGTGAAAACGCCCGCGCTGCCGCCATCAATCGCATCGTCGGCGGCAACCCGCCCACCGCGGCCATGTTCAACACCTCGCAACAGTACCTGGACATCATCAAGGAGGGCATGCTCAACGACATCGACGCCGTAGCCGCCAAGGAAGGCTGGGACAAGATGCTGCCTGCCCCCATCATCAACAGCATCAAGGTCAACGGCCACTACTATGCGGCGCCGGTCAACATCCACATGCCCAGCTGGTTCTGGTACTCCAAAGCCGCATTTGCCAAAGCGGGCATCGCCGCCGAGCCCAAGACCCCGGACGAAATGTTTGCCGCGCTCGACAAGCTCAAGGCTGCGGGCCTGACCCCTCTGGCCTTGGGCGGCCAGGGCTGGCAAGAAGTGCTTACCTTCTACAGCTGGCTGGCCCAGGCCGGCGGCACCGATCTGTACCTGAAGTTCTACAAGGACCGCGACGCAGCCACCGTCAACTCGCCGGCCTTCCGCAAGGTGCTGACCGACTTCAAGCGCCTGAAGAGCTATACCGACGCCGGCTCACCCGGCCGCAACTGGAACGACGCCACCTCGCTGGTGATCACCGGCAAGGCCGGCGTGCAGATCATGGGTGACTGGGCCAAGGGCGAGTTCGCCAATGCCAAGCAGGTGGCGGGCAAGGACTTCGGCTGCTTCCCCGGCTTTGGCGCCAAGTCGCCTTACATCCTGGCCGGCGACGTGTTCGTGTTCCCGCGCACCAAGGACCCGGCCGCCATCAAGGCGCAGCAGCAACTGGCCACCTCGATGACCTCGGCCGCCACCCAGGTGGCGTTCAACAACAAGAAAGGCTCGATCCCCATCCGCACCGATGTCGACAGCTCGAAAATGGACCTCTGCGCCCAAACCGGCCTGGCCATCATGCAAGACAAAAGCCGCCACCTGGCGAATCCCGATGCGCTGCTGCCACCCGATGTGATGGGCTCGGTGCAGGACGTAATCTCCAAGTACTGGAACAACAACCAGTCGGTGGATGATGTGGTGAAGGCTCTGCAAAACGCCATCAAGAGCTAAGCGTTTTCTCCCGGTGCCGGCGTGCAAACACACGTCGGCACTGTTTTTTTGATGTACCGATTGACCACTTCCAGGACTCTCCATAACCTCTATGGCTCCCGTTAAAAAACCTCCGCCACGGCGCGGCCTGCGCCAGAACTGGGCCGTCAACTTTGCCCTGCTACCGATGGCGGTGACGGTGCTGCTGTGCTACGTGGGCACGGTGCTGTGGTCCATCACGATTTCGCTAACCAGCTCCAAGACCTTCCCGACCACCAACTTCGTCGGCTTGGCGCAGTACGAGCGGCTGTTTACCACCGAGCGCTGGGCGCTGTCACTGCACAACATGGCGCTGTTTGGCGCGATCTTTGTGGTGGCCTGCCTGGTGCTCGGCTTTTTATTGGCGGTCTTCATCGACCAGAAGGTGCGCGGAGAGGGCGTGCTGCGCACCATCTTTTTGTACCCCTATGCGATGAGCTTTGTGGCCACCGGCCTGGTCTGGCAGTGGATGCTGAACCCCGGTCTGGGCCTGCAGCAGGCGGTTCGCCAGCTGGGCTTTCCCGAGTTTGAATTCGACTGGATCATCAGCCAGGACAAGGTGATGTACGCCATTGCCCTGGCCGCTGTCTGGCAGTCTGCGGGGCTGGTGATGGCGCTGATGCTGGCCGGCCTGCGCGGTGTGGACGAAGAAATCTGGAAGGCCGCGCGCATCGACGGCATCCCGGTATGGCGCGTCTACCTGAGCATCGTGCTGCCGATGATTGCGCCCAGCATCGCCACCGCCAGCGTGCTGCTGTCGCTGGCTGTGATCAAGGTGTTCGACGTGGTGGTCGCCATGACCGGCGGCGGCCCGGGCATTGCCAGCGAGGTGCCGGCCAAGTTCATCATGGACTACCTGTTCAACCGCGCCAACATCGGCCTGGCCTCGGCCGCCTCGGTGGTGCTGCTGCTGACTGTGCTGGCCCTGGTGCTGCCCTGGATGTACGCAAAATCCCGCATGGAACGTGCGCAAAGCAAGGGACACTGAAGATGAGCACGACGACCCTCCCCCGGGTGCGCAACCAGCGCCCGCCCCAGCCCTGGCTCACGCCGTCGCGGCTCGGCATCTACGCCTTTTTGTTGCTCAGCGCAGTGTTCTTTTTGCTGCCGCTGTATGTGATGGTGGTGACCTCGCTGAAACCCATGAGTGAGATCCGCCTGGGCCAGATCTTCGCCCTGCCCAGCCAGCCGAATCTGGAAGCCTGGGCCATGGCCTGGTCCAGCGCCTGTACCGGCCTGAAGTGCGAAGGCATACAGGTCGGCTTCTGGAACTCGCTGAAGATCGTGGTGCCCAGCGCGCTGCTGTCGATCTTCATCGGCGCGCTCAACGGCTATGCGCTGGCCTATTGGCGACGGCCCTGGGCCGGCTGGCTGTTCACCATCCTGCTGCTGGGCGCCTTCATCCCCTACCAGGTGCACATGTACCCGCTGGTGCGCGGCCTGTCGATGCTGGGCCTGTTCAGCACCCTGCCCGCCATCGTGCTGGTGCACACCATCTTCGGCATGCCGGTGATGACCTTGCTGTTCCGCAACTACTACGCCTCGCTACCCGAAGAACTGGTCAAGGCCGCACGCATCGACGGGGGTGGCTTCTGGCGCATCTTCTTCCAGCTGATGCTGCCCATGTCCACGCCCATCATCATCGTGGCGGTGATCATGCAGGTGACCAATATCTGGAACGACTTTCTGCTGGGCCTGGTGTTCGCCGGACGCGAGAACCTGCCCATGACGGTGCAGCTGAACAACATCATCAACACCACCACCGGCGAGCGTTTGTACAACGTCAACATGGCGGCCACCATCCTCACTTCCTCGGTGCCGCTGTTCATCTATTTCATCTCGGGTCGCTGGTTCGTGCGTGGTATCGCCGCCGGTGCTGTAAAGGGTTAAAAGAAAAATATGGCAAGCGTTTCGATCCAACAACTCCACATCCGTCTGGGCAATGTAGACATCCTGCAGAACATGGACCTGGAAGTCATCGACGGCGAATTTCTGGTGCTGCTCGGCCCCTCTGGCTGCGGCAAATCGACCCTGCTGCACAGCATTGCCGGCCTGATCGACGTGCACGACGGCGCCATCCATATCGGCGGCAATGACGTGACCTGGGCCGACCCCAAGGACCGGTCCATCGGCATGGTGTTCCAGAGCTATGCGCTCTACCCCACCATGACGGTGGAGCGCAATATGTCTTTCGGCCCGCGCATCACCGGCATCCCCAAGGACGAGATCGCGCGCCGCGTTGACCGCGCCGCCACCATGCTGCATTTGGGCCCGCTGCTGCAGCGCAAGCCCTCCCAGCTGTCGGGCGGGCAGCGCCAGCGGGTGGCGATTGGCCGGGCCCTGGTGCGCGATGCCGGCGTGTATCTGTTCGACGAGCCGCTGTCGAACCTGGACGCCAAGCTGCGCAACGAACTGCGCCGCGAACTCAAGCAGCTACACGTGGACATCGGCAAGACCATGGTCTACGTAACCCATGACCAGACCGAGGCCATGACCCTGGCCAGCCGCATCGCGGTGATGCTGGACGGCAAGATCCAGCAGATCGGCACTCCCGCCGAGGTCTACGACCGGCCGGTCAACCGTTTCGTCGCCGGCTTCCTGGGCTCGCCGACCATGAACTTCTTTGATGGCGTACTGGCCGCCGACAACGGCCGGCTGGTGTGGCGCTCGCCGGCGCTGAGCATCGACGTCAGCACCTACCCGTTTGCCGCCGAGCCGCACATCGGCCAGCCGGTGGTGCTGGGCATGCGGCCCGAGCACATCGAACTCCTGCCGCTGGAGCAACCTGCACTCGGCCAGGCCACGGTGACCCTGGCCGAGCCCATGGGCGCCAGCGTGGTACTGTGGCTGGACCTGGGCGGTACCGCCATGTCCGCCATCGCCGAGAGCCACACCCCGCACCAGCGCGGCCACACCCTGGGCGTGCGCTGCGACGCCCAACGCATCTCGCTGTTTGGCGCCGACAGCGGGCAACGGCTGTAACCGAACCACAGCCACACTACAAAAACCATAGCTGCTCGCGCAGGTAAATCAACCGGGACAGCCCTGAAGAGCATGAGAACCCAGGTTTAGCTAAGATAGGGGGCTTACCCCTGGAGTACCCCATGAGCCTGCACACCTGGTGGCTGTTTTTGATGATGACCTTTGTGGTGTCGGCCACGCCCGGCCCGAACATGCTGCTGGTGATGACGTCCAGCGCTCGCTTCGGCTTTGCGGCGGCGCTGGCCACCATGGGTGGCTGCATGCTGGTGATGGTGCTGATGATGGGCGTGTCGGCCGCCGGCCTGGGCGCGCTGCTGCAGAGCTTTCCGGCGGTGTTTAACACCTTGCGCTGGCTTGGCGCCGCCTACCTGGCTTACCTGGGCATCAAGTGCTGGCGCGAGCCGGTGGCCGAGGACGCGGGCGGCGCAGTCGCCAAGGCCGCGCCCATGCCCGGCTACGGCAGCCTGTTCCGCCAGGGCGTGCTTGTGGCGGGCAGTAACCCCAAGGCGATTCTGTTTGCCGTGGCCTTTTTGCCGCAGTTCATCGACGCGGCCACGCCGCAGCTGCCGCAGTTTGCCATCCTGCTTCTGACCTTTGCGGTGATCGAAGCCGGCTGGTACCTGGTGTATGCGGGCAGCGGCAAGACCCTGGCCCGCTTTCTGCGCCGGGCTACGGTGCTGAAGGCATTCAACCGCGCCACCGGTGGTGTGTTTGTCGGCTTTGCCGCGGTGATGGCCAGCGTGCGCCACTGAGCACGCACTATTGAATCCATAGCTTCTGGCGCTTTCCCTATATGCGCCAAGGGCCTGTTTGGCTGAAATCTAGCTAGCGGGCCAGCACCAGTTGGGAGCCAGCGCCCAGCTTGAACACCGCCACCGAATCCACCAGCGCCAGGGCCTGGCTCTTCAGGCTGCTGGCGGCGGCGGCCATTTCCTCCACCAGTGCAGCGTTCTGCTGCGTGGCCTGGTCCATGTGGTTGACGGCTTCGCCCATTTGTCCCATGCCAGTGGCCTGCTCGGAGCTGGCCGCGCTGATCTGGCCCATGATCTGGGTCACCTGATGGATAGACTGCACCACCTCGGCCATGGTGGTGCCCGCCTGGTCGACCAGCACCGTGCCCTGGCCCACCCGCTCCACGCTGGCGCCAATCAGAACCTTGATCTCTTTGGCAGCCTGCGCGCTGCGGCTGGCCAGGCTGCGCACCTCGCTGGCCACCACCGCAAAGCCGCGGCCCTGCTCGCCCGCACGGGCGGCCTCCACGGCCGCGTTCAGCGCCAGGATATTGGTCTGGAAAGCAATACCGTCGATCACGCTGATGATTTCGGAAATCTTGTTCGAGCTGTCGTTGATGCCACGCATGGTTTCCACCACCTGGTTCACTACCTCGCCGCCGCGCGTAGCCACACGGGAGGCGTTCAGCGCCAACTGGTTGGCATTGCGGGCGCTTTCCGCGTTCATTGCGACGGTGGAGCTCAGCTCTTCCATCGAGGCGGCGGCCTGCTCCAGCGCGCTGGCCTGCTGCTCGGTGCGGCTCGACAGATCATGGTTGCCGGTTTCAATTTCCACACTGGCGCTGGACACGCTCTCCGAGCCCTGCCGCACCCGCCCGACCACCTGGAACAGGCTGCCCTGCATGGCCTGCAGCGCGGTCAACAGCTGGCCGGTTTCGTCACGCGATGTCACGTCGATGTGCGAGGTCAGGTCGCCCGAAGCCACCGTCTGGGCCACCTGTACCGCCCGGCCAATCGGCTGGGTGATGGAGCGCGTCAAGCCATACGCCAGGCCCACAGCCAGCAGCGTGGCTGCGGCGGTCAGCACCAGCATCAGCACATTGGCGCCATGGGCCATGACCGCCGCCTGGGCGCCAAACTCTTCCATGCTGTCGGTCTGGGTTTTCACAAAGCCCTCTATGGCCGCCAGGTAGGTGTTCTGCGGTTGCAGCATCTCCTTGACCAGGTAGGCACGGCCTTCGTCGATCTTGCCGGCCTTGAGCATTGCGAGCAGTTCGTACTCGTGCTTCTGGAAGTCGGCCCGCGCCGCCAGCATGCCGCCCAAGGCAGCCTTGCCTTTGTCGCTATGCACAACGGCCTGCAACTCGTCCACCGCCTTGCCAACCACGACGGCAGAACTGTCCACCGTAGCCAGTTCCGCCTGCACCACCGCTGGCTCGCTGGCGATCAGGGCTGTGCGCAAGGCGCGGGACTGGCGGTTCACCTCGTTCTCGGTCTTCTGCGCCAGGGCCACCTTGCGGTAGAGGTCGTGCAGTATGGTCTCGGTGTTCTGGTCCACCGCGTTGATGCGGCTGATACCCACCGCCGCCATCGCGACGAGCAGGCCGATGACGATGGCAAACCCAACCGCCAAGCGTTGGCCGATTCTCAGGTTAAGAACGAATTGCATCACGCCAACTTTCTTTTCAGAGGTTTTGGGTCCATGTACGCCGCGCCCACCTGCCAGCGCGCTGTACGCATACTGCCACGCCGCGGCAGCGTGTAAAGCGGTTTCTATAGCAACCGCCGGCCAGGGTGTTCGCTCCAACCGGGCTCTGGAGCGCCGGAAACGTGGCCCCCGGTGCTGTCAACAACTATGAGCAAAATCAGGCTCTAGCGCTTATAAATTCTGCGGTTCCAGCTACTAAAAAAGTAGCATATGACACGGTCCACGGCGCCCAACGCGGCAAGCTCTGCCGCCGGCTTTACCCACTTGTGCGGGTTTCTCCGTAGATAGAAAACGTTTGCGCAAACGTTTGCTAAGTTAACATCCGCGCCACAGAAGCCCGCCCGGACCGGCCCCGCCGCCCTCGCCCGCCCGCTGTAACTTTCACAACGCTCTGGAGACAAACCCATGCAATTCACCCGCCGCACCGTCCAAACCACCCTCGCCCTGAGCATCATGGCCGGCCTGTTCGCCGGCCCCAGCTTCGCCGCCGACAAGCCCAAAGTGGCGCTGGTGATGAAGTCGCTGGCCAACGAATTCTTCCGCACCATGGAAGACGGCGCCAAGGCCCACAACAAGGCCAACGCCGCCAAGTACACCCTGGTGTCCAACGGCATCAAGAACGAAACCGACACCGCCGCCCAGATCCGCATGGTCGAGCAGATGATTGCCCAGAAGGCCGACGCCATCGTCATCGCGCCCGCCGATTCCAAGGCGCTGGTGCCGGTGCTGAAGACCGCCATCGACAAGGGCATCCTGGTCGTCAACATCGACAACCAGCTCGACGCCGATGCGCAAAAAGAAAAGGGTATTCAGATCCCGTTCGCCGGCCCGGACAACCGTGCAGGCGCCAAGCTGGTCGGCGACTTCCTGGCCAAGAGCCTGAAGGCGGGCGACAAGGTCGGCATCATCGAAGGCGTGTCCACCACCTTCAATGCGCAGCAGCGTACCCTGGGCTACCAGGACGCCATGAAGGCCGCCGGTGCCACCGTGGTCGGCGTGCAGTCGGGCAACTGGGAAATCGACAAGGGCAATACCGTGGCTTCCGGCATGCTGCGCGAACACCCGGACCTGAAGGCCCTGCTGGCCGGTAACGACAGCATGGCCCTGGGCGCCGTCGCCGCCGTCAAGGCCGCCGGCAAGACCGGCCAGGTGCAGGTCGTCGGCTACGACAACATCGGCGCAGTCAAGCCGATGCTGAAAGACGGCCGCATGCTGGCCACCGCCGACCAGTACGGCGCCAAGCAAGCCGTGTTCGGCATCGAGATCGCGCTCAAGGCGATTGCCGAGAAGAAGAAGCAAGCCGAAATGCCTGCGGCGATCCAGACCGATGTGGTCTTGGTCACCAAAGACACCAAGTAATTGCCGTGACCCGTGGCGCAGGCAGCCGTCTGCGCCACCTCTCTTTTTTGACAGGAATTACGCAAGCCCCTCTGTGCGCCCAGAGGGCGACACAGGGGCGTTGCGTAAGTCCTATTTGAATCCTATGACCCCCTCCCCCGTTTTAACCATCCAGTCGGTCAGCAAAACCTACGGCAGCAACACCGTGCTGCACGGCGTGTCGCTGCCGCTGCACCCCGGCGAAGTGCTAGCGCTGACGGGCGAGAACGGCGCGGGCAAAAGCACGCTGTCGAAGATCATCTCCGGCCTGGAGCGCGCCAGCCAGGGCACGCTGCTGCTCGGCGGCCAAGCCTTTTCCCCCGCCTCGCGCCGCGACGCCGAAGCGCTGGGGGTCCGCATGGTGATGCAGGAGCTCAGCCTGGTGCCGACGCTGACCGTAGCCGAGAACCTGCTGCTCGGCGCCATACCGCACCGCGGCCGCTGGCGCGCGCACTGGATCGACCACGCGCAGCTGAACACCCGTGCCGTCGCGCAGCTGGCGAAAATGGGCATCCAGGACATCGACCCGCGCACACCGGTGTCGCAGCTGGGCATTGGCCAGCAGCAGATGGTGGAGATTGCCCGCAACCTGCAGGACAACACGCGGGTGCTGATCCTCGACGAGCCCACCGCTATGCTGACGCCGCGCGAAACTCGGCATCTGTTTGACCAGATCGCGCTGCTGAAAGCCCAGGGCGTGGCCATCGTCTATGTGTCGCACCGGCTCGAAGAGCTGATCCAGATCGCCGATACCCTGGCCGTGCTGCGCGACGGCCGGCTGGTCAAGGCCTGCCCGATGCACAGCGTGACCGAGCCCGACATCGTGCAGCTGATGGTCGGCCACGCAGTCGACCAGGACATGGACCGCCCCCGCCGCCCACGCGGCCAGTTGCTGCTGAGCGCCAAGAATTTGGGCCGTGACACGGCCGTGCAGGACGTGAGCCTGGAAGTCCACGCTGGTGAGGTCTTCGGCATTGCCGGCCTGGTCGGCAGTGGCCGCACCGAGCTGCTGCGTCTGCTGTTTGGCGCCGACCGCGCCGATGCTGGCCAGATCACCATCCAGGGCCAAAGCCACAAAGGCTGGCGCTCGCCCATCGAGGCGATTGCCGCCGGCATCGGCCTGGTCACCGAAGACCGCAAATCCCAGGGCCTGCTGCTAAGCCAGCCGATCCGCATCAACACCACCCTCAGCGACGTGAGCGCCGTATCGCACGCCGGCTGGCTGGACCGCGCCCGCGAAGACAAGATCGCACTGGACATGGTGCAACGCCTGTCGATACGCTGCAGCGGGCCAGAGCAGCCGGTGGGCACGCTCAGCGGGGGCAACCAGCAAAAGGTGGTTTTCGCCCGCTGGCTGCACCGCGAATGCAATGTGCTGCTGCTGGACGAACCGACCCGCGGCGTCGATGTAGGCGCGCGCGCCGACATCTATGCCGAGCTGGAAAAAATGGCCGGGGCCGGCAAGGCTTTGCTGATGGTCTCCAGCGACTTGCGCGAGCTGATGCAGATGTGCGACCGCATCGGCGTGATGGCCCATGGCCGCCTGGTCACGGTGTTCGAGCGCGGCGAATGGACCGAGAAATCCCTGCTGGCCGCAGCCTTTACCGATACCGCCGCCCTGGATGGCACCCACGGTTGAATCTTCTTTTCTGCATATGTCTACCTCCACCAAATCCCCCACCAACAGCCAGCTCGGCACCTACCTGGGCCTGAGCGCCGTGCTCATCGGCATGGTCGTGCTGTTCGGCAACCTCAGCGAATACTTCTTCAGCGCCGACACCTTTGTCGCCATCGCCAACGAAATCCCGGCCCTGCTGGTGATGGCCGTGGGCATGACTTTCGTGCTGATCATTGCCGGCATCGATTTGTCGGTCGGCTCGGTGCTGGCGCTGTCGGCCGCGGCCACCGCCAATGCCATCCTGCTCTGGCACTGGAGCGTGCTGCCGGCCGCCGCGCTGGGCCTGCTCGTCGGCCTGGCCTGCGGTGCCATCACCGGCAGCATTGCGGTGATCTGGCGGCTGCCGTCCTTCATCGTCTCGCTGGGCATGCTGGAAGCCGTGCGCGGTGGCGCCTATGTGGCCACCGACTCGCGCACACAGTATGTGGGCGACGCCATCTCCGGCCTGGCCGCGCCCTGGGTGGGCGGCGTGTCGTCGGCTTTCTTCATCGCCGTGGCGCTGGTCATCGTCGGCCAGCTGGTGCTGACCAAGACCGTGTTCGGTCGCTACGTGGTCGGCATTGGCACCAACGAGGAAGCCATGCGACTGGCCGGCATCAACCCCAGCCCGATCCGCATTGCGGTATTTGCCGCGACCGGCCTGCTGGCCGGCTTTGCGGGCCTGATGCAGTCCGCCCGCCTGGAAGCCGCCGACCCGAACGCAGGCACCGGCATAGAGCTGCAGGTGATTGCCGCGGTGGTGATCGGCGGCACCAGCCTGATGGGTGGACGCGGCTCGGTCATCAACACCTTCTTCGGCGTGCTGATCATCGCCGTGCTGGAAGCCGGCCTGGCCCAGGTGGGCGTCAGCGACCCGAGCAAGCGCATCATCACCGGCTGCGTGATCGTGGTCGCCGTCATCATCGATACACTGCGCCAACGCCGCGCCGCCCGCGCCCACTAAAGCCCCCATGGCCTCCATCAAAGACGTTGCCCGCCACGCCAACGTATCCATTTCCACCGTTTCCCATGTGGTGAACCGCACGCGCTTTGTCAGCGACAAGGCGCGGCAAGACGTAGAGGCCGCCATCCGCGCACTCGGCTACGTGCCCAGCGCGGTAGCGCGCAGCCTGAAAAGCAATACCACGCGCACCCTGGGAATGCTGATCCCCAACTGCTCGAACCCCTACTTCGCCGAAATCGTGCGCAGTGTCGAAGACCACTGCTTTGCCAGCGGCTACACGCTGATACTGTGCAACACCGACGACGAGCCGCTGCGCCAAAGCGTCTACCTCAAGGTACTGGCCGAGAAGCGCGTCGACGGCCTGATCATCATCTCCACCGGCGAAGACAGCGACCTGCACGACCTGCTGCAAGGCCTGACCACGCCCACCGTGCTGCTGGACCGCGAGGTCACCCATGTGCACTGCGACCTGGTGGAAACCGCCAACGTGCAAGGCGGCCAGATGGCCACCGAACACCTGGTGGCGCTGGGCCACCGGCGCATCGCCTGCATCGGCGGCCCTGCCGAGCTCAGCCCCAGCGCCCAGCGCATCCAGGGCTGGCGCAATGCACTGACTGCGGCTGAATTGGATGCCGGCGATCTGCTCTGGCACAGCGACTTCAGCAGCCAGGGCGGCTTTACCGCCATGCAGGCCATCCTGCAATCGCCCCACCAGCCAACGGCGGTGTTCGTCTGCAACGACCTGATGGGCATAGGCGCGCTGAGCGCCGCCCACGAGGCTGGGTTGCGCATACCGCAAGACCTGTCCATCATCGGCTTTGACGACATCGAACTGGCCCGCTTCACCAGCCCACCGCTGACCACCATCGTCCAGCCCAAGCAGCGCATCGGCATGCTGGCGGTCGACATGCTGCTGGAACGCATCCAGGGCGGCCGGCTAGATGCCAAACAAGTTTTACTGCAGCCCGAGCTGATCGTGCGCGCATCCACCACTTCGCCACCCACACCATGAAACGCACCACCCTGCTCCACGCCGAACTCTCCCAAGTCATTGCCAGCATGGGCCATGGCGACATGCTGGTGCTGGGCGACGCCGGCCTGCCGATCCCGGTAGGCCCTGGCGCGCCACAGCGCATCGACCTGGCACTCTGCCCCGGCACACCTGGTCTGCAGCAAGTCTTACAAGCCGTGCTGACCGAGCTACAGGTCGAGGCCAGCATCATCGCCACCGAAGCCCTGGTCGGCGACGAACGCCAGCTGCCCGCCTGGTGCGCCGACCAACTGCCCGGCAAGCCGGCGAACATCAGCCATACCGAATTCAAAAAGCTCTGCGGCCAGGCCCGCGCCATGGTGCGCACAGGAGAGTGCACGCCCTACGCCAACATCATCCTGGTGGCCGGCGTCAGCTTTTAAATATCCGTTAGAACCGCTACAGAATATATAGCTACCCGCGCTTATGAATATTGTGCAAACAGCATAAAAGTCTTAAAAAATTCGGCGCCTTTGCTGGAGCGCCGGGGTCCGCAGCTGTGTGGCGCGGTGCTGGGCTGCGAAGCCGGTTAAGCCGGCACGCGCGGCTGTCCGCAAATAGGGGGATGCGCAGAGCGGCGCGTCTGGTTAGGCTAGTGCACCTCAACCCGATCGGGAGCCCCCATGCGCCTCGCCAGCTTCAACGTTGAAAACATGTTCGACCGGGCCAAGGCCCTGAATGGCAACGACTGGGCCGAGGGCAAACCCGCCCTGGAAGCCCACAAGGAACTCAACGCCTTGTTCGTGAAGCCGCGCTACAGCGCAGCCGACAAGCAGCGCATGCTCAAGCTGATGACCGACAACGGCCTGCTGAAGACCGACGAAGGCCCGTTGCTGCTGCTGCGCAAAATCCGCGGCAGCCTGATCAAGCGCCCGCGGGTCGGTGAAGCCAGCATCGTGGCCGCCGGCCGCAAGAGCTGGATCGGCTGGATCGAGCTGAAGACCGAGCCAGTCAACGAGGTCGCGACCCTGAACACCGCCCGCGTGCTGCACGCCGTGGCCGCCGACCTGCAGGTGGTGATCGAGGCCGAAGACCGCACGGTGCTGCGCCTGTTCAACCAGCAGGCGCTGCCCGAAGTGGCCGGCAAGCCCTTCGACCATGTGATGCTGGTCGACGGCAACGACGACCGCGGCATCGACGTCGGCCTGATGACCCGCGCCAAATACCCCATCCTGTCGATCCGCTCGCATGTGGACGACGCCGACGCCAAGGGCACCATCTTCAGCCGCGACTGCGCCGAATACGAGATCGGCCTGCCCCAGGGCAAGCGCCTGTGGCTGCTGGCCAACCATTTCAAAAGCAAGGGCTATGGCACGCAGGCGGCCAACGATGCCAAGCGCAAACGCCAGGCCCAGCGCGTGCGCGAGCTGGTGGACGCCCACCTGCTGGCCGGCGAAACCCTGGTGGCCGTGGTCGGCGATCTGAACGAAATCCCGGCCAACGGCCCGATGGACCCGCTGCTGCGCCAGGGCTCGCCGCTGCAGGACATCAGCAGCCACCCCGCCTATGACAGTGGTGGTCGGCCGGGCACGCACGGCAACTGCACGGCAGCATCCAAGCTGGACTACATCCTCTTGTCGCCCGATCTGTTCGCCAAGGTCAAGGCAGCCGGTGTCGAGCGCCGCGGCATGTGGGGCGGCACCCATGGCACGCTATGGCCGCATTTCCCCGAGCTGACGAACGCCGACGAAGCCGCCTCGGACCATGCGGCGCTGTGGGTCGACCTGGAGCTCTGACGCTACCCTGCGACCATGAAAAAAGGCTACCCCCGGTAGCCTTTTTCCGTTCGGGCCCGCAGGCCCCAACTATCAGCGCTTCAGCAGCACCTTCAGCACGGTCTGCATGCGGCGCGCATTGCCGGCGTCAAACGGGCTGGCCAGCACCTTGGCCGTGTCCTGGGCCCAGGTCTGGGCGGGAGACGGGTCGTTGCGCTTGGTCAGCAGCTGCAGTTGCAGCATGCGGCGGGCGCTGACCAGCTCGGCCGGCGTGGGCGCTTCGGCAGCGATTTCCAGGCGCAGCAGGGCTTCGCCCGCGGCCTTGTCGTCGGCCTTGGCCGGCGCGCTGATGCTTTGCGACCAGGCGCTGCGGGTGGCGGGGTTCACGCCATGACCCAGGGCCTGGACGCTAGGCAGTTGCTCCACATCGCGCTTTTCCCAAGCCGTCAGCAGGTCGGTCAGGACTTCGCCATGGGCCTGTGCGGCCAGCTTCTTCAGCGCATGCTGGGCGTTTTCCAGCGCATCGCGCTGGGCACGGAAGGCTGCATCGCCCAGACGCGGGCCGCGGTCTTCGAACGCCGGGCGGTCACCAAAGCGGCCACCGTCACGTCCGCCTTCGCGCGGGCCACGGTCATCGCGGCGAGGCTCGAACTTATTGTCGCCAGGGCGTGGCGCACCGCGTGGGCCGTCCTTGCGGTCGCCAAACTTGCCACCGCGGCCGGCTTGCACCGGCTCGGCCTTCTTCATGCCAGGGCGGTCGTCGCCGCGCATCGCCACCACCGGCTTGCGCACGGGCTTAGGCGGTTCGACCGGAGCGGCTTCGGCTGCAGGCTCGGAATCCGCTACAGTTTCCGTAGCTTCTGGCGCAGACTCTGCCTGCGCTGGAGCCAGATTTTCTTCAGAAACTTCAGCTGCAGCGGCTTCAGGCGCAGCGGCCTGCGACTCAGCTTGCACAGCCGACTGGGCCACGGCTTCGGCCTTGTCGGCGTTGACGGCTGCCTGGGCAAGGGCCTGGCCACGCAAGGCGGCTTCCAGGCCGGCCATGGCGGCGCGGATCTTCTGCGCGTCGCCGCTGGCATTTGCGGCGTCCAGGGCCTTGGCGGCTTCCAGCACCATGCGATCGCGGTCGCTCAGGGCGGCAGCGGATTTTTCGCGCTCTTCGGTCTTGCGGTTGAAGGCGTCGTCCAGCGGCTTGCGGAACGCGTCCCACAGCTTTTGCTCGAACTTGCGGTCCATGGGCACGCCTTGGGCCTCGGCCTGCCAGCGTTGCTGCAAGGCCTTCACGGCGTCAATGCGCAGCACCGGCGCGGCGCCCAGTACCTTGGCTTCTTCGATCATCGCGTGGCGGCGGTCGACGCTGGCCTTTTGCAGGTTTTCCAGCGGCGCAGCGGCCAGGCCGATGGCCTCTTTCCACAGCGGCTGCATTTCGGCAAAGGCTTTTTCACCCAGGTGGCCGGCATCGCGCCAACGGTCACCGAACTGGTGCAGGATGCGCGAGAAGCCCTTCCAGTCGCCGTCCTTGGCCGTCACGTTTTCGGCCGCCCAGGCCTTGATTTCTTCAATCAGCGCCAGGCGCTGCGCCTTGTGCGCGACGGCGTCGGTCTTGACCTTGTCCAGCCAGGCTTCGACGACCTTGTAGGCCTCGTTGCAGGCGTCGTCGAAACGCTTCCACAACGCGTGGTTGGGCACGCCGCCTTGGTCGGTCTGCTTCCACTGATCGCGCATCTGGCGCAAGGTGTCCTGCATCTTGCGGCCGCCCAGAGCGTGGCCGTCGGGGCGCTTCAACAAGCCTTCGGCCTTGATCAACAACTCCTCGCGCAGCTGGTCAGCGCGCCAGCGTTGCCAGCCTTCCAGTTCGCCAGCGGCGGCCAGCGCAGCTTGCGCGGCATTGCCCAGCTTGTCGTCGACCAGGCGATTGTGTTCTTTCAGTGCATTGCGCAGCGCAGCGGCAGCACCGGCGCTGGCTTTGCCATGGCCTTCGGCCACTTCTTGCTCGACCTTGGTCAGGGCTTCCTGCACAGCCTTGTTGGCGGCTTCGCGCAGGGCCGGATCCACCGGCGCCTTGGCCTGCTTGGCTGGCTTGGCCGCTTCCAGCGGCACGCCGCGGGCGACGCGCAATTCATCAGCCCAGACGTTGACGGGAGGCAGCGGTGCAGCCGCGTCGGCATCAGCGGCCACGGTCAGCGCCAGTGCAGCCTGGAACGCATCCCACACCACCAGCAGCTGGCCGCGCGAAGCGTCCAGCATAGTCGGGTACTTGCCATCCACGCTGGTCCAGTTGGCGTCGGAGGCCAGCTGGGTTGCCTGGTCCTGCCAGTGCTGGACGTCGGTACGCAGCACTTCCAAAGCATTCTGCGCGTCGCGCCAGGGCTTGGTGGACAGCACTTCGATGCGCTGGGCCAGCAACACGGCGGCTTCGCGCTGGACTTGCACGCGGTGCTGCAGGTCTTCAATGCCTTTGACACGGTCGGCCAGCTGCACCTTCAGCGCAGCCAAGGGCTCTTTGCTCAGCGGCGCGCCGGCTTTGGCGGCATCGCGCTGCCAGGCCATGGCGTCGGCCATGTTCAGCTTGGGCAGGGCCAGCAAGGCGGTGGCCTTGCGCGCCCATTCGGCGGCAATGATTTCAGCGCCCTTGGTGCGCTTGAGTTCGTCCAGCTTTTCCTTCAGCGGCTTGGCGGCGCCACGGTCACGGCCGTTGAGCTCCTGGAACACCTCGTGCATCTGCTCGTAGCTGGGATTGGTGACCAGCCAGTCGCGGATGCGCTGGGCCCGTTCACCGGCGGTGTGGGCCGAGAAGGCGCCACCGGTCAAAGCGTCAAGCGGATGTGGTTCGTTGGATTTGGGTGTGGTCACAGCAGGCTTTTCGGACGGAGTGGCGGGCGCGGTTTTAGGATTGGAGAAACCAAACATGGATGGAACTTATTCTTGGGGTAGACCGACGGGCATTTACACACCGGTAGATGCCCGCACAGGGTAAAAAAACAAGTGGCCAAAGCAGCCACCCGTGCCCTACGGCACATGGGTCCGGATCAGGGCTAGGGGGCTATTTTCGCCGCTTTTCGAACTGGCTTGTAAATAGACCTTCGCAACTATGGTGTCGCCAGCTGCAAGTCGGCCTGCGGACGCCAGTTGGCGTCGCCTTCGGTGGTCTTGGCGGCACCCAGAAACAGGCGTTCCAGCGGCAGCTTCTGGGCCGCCAGGTAGTCGCGCACCGCCACGCCGCGCTGCACCGCCAGGCGCTGCACATTGTCTGCGTCTACCGGCAGATTGGCCAGCAGCAGCTGCTCCATTTCGGGCTGTGGCAGGTCTTTCAGCAGGCCCAGCGCATTTCGCGGCTTGGGGAAGCTGGCGCGCTGGTAGACCGACTTGAGCAACGCCGGGTATTCGGCGTCGCCCACCGTGATGCCCTCCAGCTCGGCGGCGTCGGCATTGGCTGCGGCGGCGCCACCGGCCACCAAGTTACGGCGCTTTTCGGCCAGCACCCGGCGCTGCAAGCGCTGGCGCTGCATGGCTTCACGTTCGACCTCCAGGCTGGCGTTGCCAACCACGGTCATCTTCAACGCCGGCCGGTCGGTCAGCACCTTGGCCACCTTGTCCAGGCCCTGCCGGGCTTCTGGCGTCAATACCGCGCTGCCTGGCGCGAAGGGCACCTCGCCCAGCTCTTCCGCGCCGCCGCCCAAGGCGTTGGCCAGCAGGCTGAACGGAGAGGTGATGGCCTTGGCGATCAGGTTGCCGAGGATCTTCCATATCACCGGGCCAATGCGGAACTGCGGGTCGTTCAGCGAGCCCGACAACGGCAGATTCAGGTCGATCACGCCGTTGCTGTCGGCCAGCAAAGCCACCGCCAGCTTGACCGGTAAGCTGGCGGGCGCACCCGCCACCTCGTCGCCAAAGGTCAACTGGTTCAGGATGATGCTGTTGGTGGCGGTGAGCTGGCCGTCGGGCTGGACGGTGTAGTGCACGTCCACGCTCATCTTGCCGCGCTCTATGCCGTGGCCGACGTAGCGGATGCTGTAGGGCGATAGGGCGGGCAGCTCCAGGTCGCGCACCTTGGCGCCGATGTCCAGCGCCAGCGGCTTGGCCAGCGGGTTCAGCTTGCCCAGGATCTCCAGCGACGCCGTACCCTCGGCGCGGCCGCGCAGCTCCAGGTCGGCCAGCTGCACCTGGCCTTGCGCGGGCACGGACGAGAACGCGCCCAGCTTGCCGGTCAGCTCGCTCAGGTTGGCCGAGTAATTGGGCTTGACGAAACGGTCGGAGAACAGCACCCGGCCGTTCACCAGGCTGATGCCGCCCATGCGCACCACCGCGCCCGGCTCACTGGAAGCACTGGAAGCATTTGGGGCGCTAGCGCTGGTAGCCACTGCAGGAGCAGCTACTTTATTTGTAGCATCGGGTGCAGGCGGCGGGCTGCTGGATTTGACCAGGTCCTGCAGGTTGATGCGGCCGGTTTCGTCGACCACGATGCGTGCGTAGAAGTCGCTGAGCGCGGTTTCCTTGATGTCGACGCGGGTGGCCGTGCCGGGCTGGAGTGCGACCTCCAGGCCACGCAGGTTCAGCAGCTTCCAGCTCAGCAGCTCGCGGCCTACCGTGGGCGCCGGTGGACCATCGTCCGAAGTCGTGGGCCCGGCCATGGTGCTATTGGCCGCGCGGTTGGCACGCAGGTCTTCCAGTGTGCCGTCGCCGCGCACCTTCAGCACCGGGCCGGCCGGGCTGGCGGTATAGGCCAGCTGGCCTTTGAAGCTGGTGTCAGCCCGCACCACGTCCACGTTCAGCGACGCGCCGAAATACGGCTCGAAGGCATGCAGCGGCAGGTGCACCAGGTCCAGCTGGCCCTGCGCTGCAAGCGGCTGCAGCGCCAGCGTGCCTTTGTACGCCAAGCGGCCCGGCTCCGCATTGCCCGCGCCGATGCGCGCCGACACCGTCAAGGGTGACGCCTTGGCGCTGCCAGGGGCCAGGTCTTTCATCTGCAACTGCAAGGCCGTCAGCTCGAAAGCCACCGGGTCGGGATTCGCCTGGTCCAGATACGACACGGCGCCGCCGTCCAGCTGCAGGTCGGCCACGCTGACGGCCCAGGGCTGGACGGGTGCCGCGGGTGCAGCGTTAGGGGTCGGCTTAAGCCAGGCTTCAAACATCCAGCGCTGGTCTTTGCCGCGCGCCACCTTGGCCCTTGGCTCGGTGAGGCTGAGCTTGCCGATCTGGATGCGGCGCTGGCCCAGGTCGACCTGGGCCTGGCTGATCTGCAACTGGCGCACACTGGCCAGGCCGGCCATTTCCGGTTTATCGGCTTTGGCGACCCGGGCGACCTTGGTATCGCCGGACTGGCTGCTCTTCTTATTAGTAGCAAGCGCTGTCGCCCCTAGGGCCAGGTTGTCCAGCGTGAGCTGTTTGGCGCTGAGCTGCAATGCGTCCGGCGCCTTCCATTGCACTTGCAGATCGGCGCTGAGCTGGCCGGTCAAGCGCGGCTCCAGCACCGAAGCCAGGTAGGGCGCAGCCAGCGTCAGCGGCAAACCGCCGAGCTGGGCATCGACCTGGGCTTGCTGGTCGGTGGCCGAACCACTGAAACGCAGCTCGGACGAAGTGGACGCATCGCCTGCTATCTGCGCACTGCCTTTGAACTGCATGGGTTGGATAAATGGCCAGGCAATGGCGGATGCCTCCAGCACCAGCTGCTGCAGCGCCACCTGGGCCGTGGGCTGGGTACTGGCGTCGGTCCAGCGCAGGCTGCCGCTGTGCAAGGCCAGCTTGTCCACGCTAACCTTCCAACCCGCGGGTTGAGGGTCTTTTGTGCCGCTGGCACTCGCAGCTGCTGCGGGAGCAGCTATATTTTTACTAGCGACCGGGGCGGGGACTAAATTCAGCTGGCCAGCGGCATCACGGCGCAGGTCGAGCGCGGGCCCAGACAGCTCGACGGCGGACAGCTTGACGGTCTGCTCCAGCGGGCGCAGCGCATCCAGCGTGAGCTTGAGCGAGTCCAGCGCCAGCCAGCCCGCGCCTTGCGGATTGGCCAGCTTGATCTGGTCGGCCTGCAGCACGCCGCTGATCCGCAGGGATATTTTGGGTGTCTGTTCAAACGCCAGTTGCAGGTCGGCATTGAGCACCGCAGCCTGCAATTTGACCGGCAGACTGGCGGGCAAATACGGCAGGTACGGCGCCAGGTCCATGTTCTTCAGCTGGAAGCTGGCGTCGGTCTTGCGCGAGCTGGCAAACGGCGTGGTCTGCGCAGCCGAATCGAAATGGCTGCCATTGAGGGTGAAGGCCAGGCGCGGCTCGGCCCTGATTTCGCGTTGCGAATCCAGGTTGCTGATGAACGGCAGGCCCAGGTTCAGATCGCGCAGGGCATGGATGGCGCCAACCGGCTTGTCGACAAAGTCCACCGCGCCCCCGGTCAAGGTGATGTTGTAGAGCGCAAAAGCCGGCGTGGGGCTGGGCGTGGGCTCAGGCGGGCTGCTGAGGCGGGCCAGCACGTCGTCAAAATCGTAGTGGCCATCGCCCTGGTGGGTGATTTTGAGCACCGGCTGGTCGATCGCGATGCCATCGAGCACCGGCGCCAAGCGCCGCAGCGATTGCCACAGGGCTACATCGACCAGGATGCGTTGCATTTTCAGCTGGGGAACCGTGCCGCTGGCTGCGGCGATGGACACGTCGTCCAAAGTCAGCGCCAGGGTCCAGGGGTGGAAATCCACATGGCCGACCTGCACCTGGCGGCCCAGCTTGTCGCTGCCCACCTTTTCAGCCTGGCTCTTCACTATATAAGGTACGGTCAGCCAAGCCAGACCCCAAAACAGCAGACCGCCGCCCAGCAAGTACAACGCGCGGCGCAGCCATTTATTTCCAGAAAGCAGTTCGAATGTCATACGGGGCATTTTGCCGCCAGACCGCAGCGGTACAACACGAGAAAGCGCGGCCCCAAAAACATGAAAGCCCGGACGGTAGGTGTTGAGCCTGGCCGCCGGGCCTGACGGCGAACTTGCGGTTCATGCCGTCTGGGGTTGCAAGGGGGAGAGTGATGTCCCCCTTTGCATTGGAAACAAGAGATTGCTTCCATATAGTTCCGGGGCTGCTGCACACCACCGTCGCAAAGTGTCGGGTGGCATTGGCTCCTACCGGAGAGCGCCCGTTTTGAGGCGGGCGCTGTCAATTTAGGCCATGGTGGGAGGGATTTCAAATCTGGTTTTCAATGCAGATCCCGCCAGCGATTGAGTCAATTTGATTGACAAGCCGCGCAGGCCCGGCGCATACGCGCAAGAGCTGGACGCCCCAAACGAACCCGTCTAGACACAAAAATCTACAAACTTGCGTCTGGTTTTACCAGCCCGAGACTGCATGAATTTCGGCGGTATACAAAGTAATTGTAAAAATTTGAAAAACAACCTAGACCAAGGCCATTTCTCCACTTTTATAGACTAGTCAAGTTTTGCATAGGTCTTTGTAAGAACCTGTAAACACTAGATGGTGAGCTCTGCTTTATGTAGCAGTAGCATTTTGTAAGCCCCATCACGACAGGACCAGATGCGCCTCTTTTTCAGCGCCTATAGCGTCCATCAACACACAAAATATGTATAAATAGACAGTTAAAAATTGAAAAATTAGAATATAAAACTAATTTGATATGCTTGACTCGATATTAATAGTCCTCCTAGAATCCGCCGTCCCCCCGTAAACCGCTACGGACAAACCGACCCGCTGCCGACCCCCGGCTAAGTCAAATCGCTGCCAACGTCTCGAAGACACCGCAGGATTTTGATGGCGTACCAACCCAATCGAAGTGCCAAAGCGAATTGCTCTTACGCAATCTTGTCGCCACCGGCCTTCGCGAGATGAGGAAGTGCTATGACAGCGTTACAGAAGTTAGGTAATGGCTTGCGAACCTTCGCATCCGACATTGCCCAAGGCTTTTTTGAGATTACCCACAACGGATTTGCCCTCTTGGGCTTGGTTGTGGCCTTTACCGTAGTGACCATGACCGCTCGGCCCGATTTGCGCCAGGTTGCCGAAGTCCAGCTGATGGGCTGGCTGCAAGAGCGCCAGGTCGAAGCCACCGGCATGGATACCATCGAAGTGGCAGCCGAGCCCGAAGCGGTAGACCGTGCCACGGCCAGCAATCCGCAGGACCTGCCCAAGCAGCAGGCGGCTGTGGCCTACTGGCTGAGCAAGAAATACCATGTCGCAGCTGAACCGGTCAGCGCCTTGGTGGCCGAGGCTTATGAGCTGGGCCACCGCGTCAAGCTCGACCCGACGCTGATTCTGGCGGTAATGGCCATCGAATCGGGCTTCAACCCGTTCGCCCAAAGCGCCGTTGGCGCCCAAGGCCTGATGCAGGTCATGACCCGTGTGCACACCGAGAAATACGACGTGTTTGGCGGCAAACTGGCCGCATTTGACCCGCTGACCAATCTGCGCGTAGGCGTGAAGGTGCTGCAAGAGTGCATCTCACGTGCGGGCTCCGTCGAAGGCGGACTGCGCTACTACGTGGGCGCAGCCAACATCGAAGACGACGGCGGCTACGCCGGCAAGGTGATGGCCGAACACGGCCGACTGCAGCAAGTGGCCGCAGGCCGCCCTACCCCTGTGAACACGCCGCGCGCCATTCCGGTAGCTGCTCCGGCTGTGAAGCCACAAGCACCAGCGGAAGTGGAAAAAGTCGCCGCTTTGATGGCTTACTAAGCCTCCGTTACACTAGCACCGTACGCAACTGGCGATAGGCGTGACCCCGAAAGGGTGCTCATGCTGACGTGGACCACCGCAGTGGCCTTCTTAGCAAGGCCATGCGGGCAACCACTGGGAAGCGTACCGCCAAATCCGTTTGGCGTTCAGCCGTTCGCCTGGGCAGCACTTGTTCCACCCCAAAGACCTTCGTCTGATAGGACTGCCATGTACGACCGCCAGATTCTGATCGAGCAAACCGACCCCGAGCTGTTTGCAGCCATCCAAGCTGAAAACGCTCGCCAAGAGCACCACATCGAGCTCATCGCCAGCGAAAACTATGCCTCCCCCGCCGTCATGGCCGCGCAAGGCTCGCAGCTGACCAATAAGTACGCCGAAGGCTACCCTGGCCGCCGCTACTACGGCGGCTGCGAATACGTAGACATTGCTGAGCAACTGGCGATTGACCGAGTCAAACAAATTTTCGGCGCCGAAGCCGCCAACGTGCAGCCCCATTGCGGCGCGTCGGCAAATGAAGCCGTCTTCCTGGCCTTCCTGAAGCCCGGCGACACCATCATGGGCATGAGCCTGGCCGAAGGCGGTCACCTGACCCACGGCATGGCACTGAACATGAGCGGCAAATGGTTCAACGTGGTCAGCTACGGCCTGAACGCCAAAGAAGAGATCGACTACGACGCGATGGAGCGCAAGGCCCACGAAACCAAGCCAAAACTGATTATTGCGGGCGCTAGCGCTTACTCTCTTGCTATCGATTTTGAGCGCTTCGCAAAAGTCGCCAAGGCCGTGGGCGCGATCTTCATGGTCGACATGGCGCACTACGCCGGACTGATCGCCGCAGGCATCTACCCGAACCCTGTGCCGCACGCCGACATCGTGACCTCCACCACCCACAAGAGCCTGCGCGGTCCACGCGGCGGCATCATCTTGATGAAGTCGGAGTTTGAGAAAGCCATTAACAGCGCCATCTTCCCCGGCCTGCAAGGCGGCCCGCTGATGCATGTGATTGCAGCCAAAGCTGTAGCCTTCAAGGAAGCGCTGGCGCCGGAATTCAAGACCTACCAACAGCAAGTCCTGCGCAACGCCCAGGTGGTTGCCGAAACCCTGACCCAGCGCGGCCTGCGCATCGTCAGCGGCGGAACCCAGAGCCACCTCATGCTGGTGGATTTGCGCGCCAAGGGCATTACCGGCAAGGAAGCGGAGGCCGTGCTGGGTAGCGCCCACATGACGATCAACAAGAACGCCATCCCCAACGACCCTGAAAAGCCGATGGTCACCAGCGGTGTGCGCATTGGCACCCCCGCCATGACCACCCGCGGCTTCAAGGACGAGGAAGCTCGCGCCACAGCCAACTTGGTAGCCGACGTGCTGGACAACCCGCGCGATGCCGCCAATATTGATGCCGTGCGCGCCAAGGTCGCCGCACTGACCAGCCGCTTCCCCGTCTACCGTTAAGCCCGCGTGGTTTAACGCACTGCCATGAAATGCCCCTTCTGCGGCCACGGTGAGACCCAAGTGGTCGAAACCCGTGAATCCGATGACGGCGACCTAGTACGTCGCCGCCGCCGATGCGGGGGCTGTGAGCAGCGCTTCACCACCTATGAGCGCGCAGAAGTAGCCATGCCCAGTGTGGTCAAAAAAGACGGCAGCCGAACCGACTTTGACCGCAGCAAACTACAGGCGTCCATGCGCCTGGCGCTGCGCAAGCGCCCGGTCGGCATTGAGCAAGTCGAAGCAGCCCTCGACCGGATTGAACGCACTCTTCTATCGAGCGGAACCAAGGAAATGCCCACAGCCAAGCTGGGCGAACTGGTGATGCGCGAACTCAAGAACCTTGACAAAGTCGCCTACGTACGCTTTGCATCGGTGTACCGCAGCTTTGAAGATGTGGATGAGTTCAGCCGGTTGATCCAGGATATTTGAAGGCAGCACAGAGACCGCAGGCATCGCACCAGCGGTCAGTTTGGCACGACCAGCGGCAACGTAAAGCTTGCGCAAAGCTGCACAATCCCACCATGTCTGCCCACACGCCTCACACCAGCCCAAGCGCACACCGGGGCTTCACGCTTATCGAATTGCTAGTCACTATTGCCATCCTTGGCATATTGGCGGCGCTGGCCGCACCCTCGCTGCGCACCTTCATTGTTCGCAACACTTTCTCCACCATTAGTAACGAGTTCAGCGCCAGCATCTTGCGAGCCCGCAATGAGGCGGTCAGCAAGAACATGTGCGTCACCATGTGCATGAGCAGCACGGTGGACACAACAACAGGCGATGGCCCCACCTGTTCCGGCAGCGGGCAGGACTGGCAAGTGGGGTGGATCGTGTTTTTAAACCCCGACTGCAATAGCACCATCAACAGCCCGCAAGAAGAGAACACTGCTGGAGCAATGGACAAGAAACCAGAGAACATGCTCCTAGTTCGCAGAACTGGAAACCCCGACTACGCCATCATGTCGCAGCGAACACCACCTACCCAGCGAATCATGCTGAATCCGCGCGGCAATGCAACATTGAGCGCAGCTGGCCGATTTGACGTTACTTACATCGATAACAATCTGACCACCAACTTTGGACCTAGCATTTGCCTGGATGGGATGGGCCGCACCCGGCCCGTACCATATGCGGTGGCGTGCAACAGCTATTAAAGGAACTGTCGTGTCCAAGCACCATACATATCCTTCTACAGTCCGTTATATCAGCGGTGTTACTCTCATTGAAGTACTGATCGCAATTGTGATTCTGTCTATCGGCCTGCTCGGCATTGCAGGCCTGCAGGTCGCCACCGCCAAATTCAAGCTGGGCAGCCAGACCCGCGCCACCACCGCATCGCTCTACGCCGAGTACGCAGACATGGCGCGCATCAATCCCAACATGCTGGGCAAGAACTGGGTGGATGGCGGCACCAGCACCGATGTTCCAAGCTACGCTGGCTACAGTTCTCTGTATGCATTTCCTGCTTACTCCAACACAGCCGCCTATGCCAGCAACCCGGACAGCTGCGGCACGAGTTGCTACCCCTCTGGCAGCACTTGGGCGGCCCAGCAGGCTGTCAGCAATGCCAGCCTAACCGGTCTAATCACCACTGCCGCATGCGAAAGTAGCACCAGTGTCTGCACCCCCGCACAGCGCGCTACTCTGGACATGCTTACCTGGCGCCAGCGGGTCCGCACCAGTCTGCCGCAAGGAGCCGTATTTGTAACAGGCGACCGCAGCACAGGTGTCGTTGTTACCCTGATGTGGATGGACAAGGACAACACCGACAAGGCCCCGGCTACCGACGATGGCACCAGCGCCACCCAAGTCAGTTTGGTCGCTGCAACCCAGTGCAGCGCATTGCTGGCCACCAATATAGGTTTGGCAAGACAAACCTGCTGCCCGGATGCCGCTGCCGCTCCCGCCGGGGTACGGTGCAACCGTTTTTCATTCACACCATGATGCAGCCCCCCTACTCCCTCCAGCGCCAGCGCGGGGTCACGCTGATTGAACTCATGGTGACGATGGCCATCACCATGTTTCTGATCGCCGCAGCGGCCTATGTTTACCTAGGCACACGCGAAACCCAACGGGCCATTGATCGCAACAGCAGCAATACAGAAACCGGCACTTTTGTGCTGCAGTTGATTGGCCGCGACATCATGAAGTCCGGCTTCTATCCCGCCAATATTTCCCGTGTAACACCAGACGAGGGCTTTCCCAAGCTCAGCTACTACCCGCCTATCAAGCTCGCAGAAAACAGTGCCCTGGCTACCGACTGGACGCCACCTACACCTACGGCGGTCTATATTTCGGGCCTGTTTGGCTGCGATGGTGCCCGCTACGACCCTACCGCCAGCCCACCGTGTGTAGTACCCACCAGCACCGTGCAAGGCGAGCCTGTTCCCGACTCCTTGGTGATCAACTATTTCACCAACGACACCATGGATGTCAATTCCAGTGACCGATTCGATTGCACCGGCGCCGATGTCACGAACACTGTTAGCACCAGCAACAACAACCGGCGCAATACCGCCAATTCCAACCTGTCGCCACTCCAACCTCTGTTCGTATCGAACCGGTATGCCATTTCGGATGCCAAGAAAACCCAAATCGATGGCCAGGAAGTCACGACCCGCAGCCTTGCCTGTGTGGGCAACGGCAGTGGTGACAATGCGGGCAGCAGCGGGCTTCCGTACCAGCCCATGGTGCAGGGCATTGAAGACATGCAAATCACATACGGTGTTTTTGCCACTACCGCACCCAGCTCCGACAACATGGCGCGCCGAACCCCTGACAAGTATCTAACGGCAACCGACGTTAATACGCTCCCCAATGTGTCGGTAGAGACTGGTGCCTTAGGTATCGCGTCCTTGCCCCCCTGGTCGCGAGTCGTATCCGTGCGCATCTGCGTGATGGCCAAAAGCATAGGCGCCAGCCCCAAAATCGCAGCCCCTACGGCTGCAGAACGCAAATACATCGATTGCAATGGCGTAGAACAAACCCAGGATGTAAGCGACAAAAGCCTGCGCAAGCGCTTTGTGCAAGAGTTTGCGGTGCGCAACCGGCTGAACCAGTCTTACTAGCTTTAACCATGACACGGCCCATTCATTTCACGCTTTCGCCGCCCGTACCACAAAGCCAAAAAGGGGTAGCCTTGGTCATGGTGCTGCTTTTTTTGGTAGCCATTACCGGCATTACCGTATGGACCGCGCGGCAGTCCATACTAGGGGAAGGCATGGCTCGCAACCAACAAGACATGGAAGTGGCTCGGCAAGCGGCGGAATCTGCTTTGCGTGACGCAGAGCGCGATATTGAAAACTCAGGACTTCCCGCGTCGAAGTGGGCCGTCAAATCCGCAAATCTTGCCAAAGCCTCTTGCACACGTATTCGCAAACTGATCGCCATCGACTTCACCTCCAACTGCGTCAATGGCTTGTGCCAGCGCACCGATGCCCAATACGCCACTTACAACTGGAGCACCGCAACAGCAAGCACGGGCGGCGAACCCTGGTGGCAAACCAGTAAAGGTGGTCAATGGGTGAATGATTTCAATGACGGCACAGCGACCAAACCCAGCCGCACTACGGTGACCGAGAACGACACCAAGTGCACAACATTCCAGGGAGCGGTCCCCCTGGGCACCTACACCGGCGCGGTTCCCATACGTGGTGTTTCAGTGCAACCCGAGTACCTGATCGAATATTTCAAGCGCTCCGTTCCTGGGCAACAAGAAAAAGACTTGTTCCGCATTACCGCGCGTGGCTTTGGCTACACGCCACGCACTCAAGTGGTGGTGCAGTCCCTCTACTTGCCGTGACAACATAGCCCCGTCCCGATGCGGCGAAGGGTTGTTCGATTGAATGAATTTTCTGGAGTTTTTATGCAGTACATCATCCGCACCCTGCCGAAATGCCTCATCGTGTTGGCTGCACTCGCCGGACTCCTGCCCGCGCACGCCACGCCCATCGAGGTGTCCGCTCCGCGTCCCTTGATTCCGCCCAACGTCACGACCACCTCGAACCGCCCCATGATCATGCTGGCAGCGTCTAAGGACCACAGCATGTTTGGCCCGGTGTACACAGACTTTGAAGATCTGGATGACGACGGAACCATCGATACCACGTTCAAGCCCACGTTCAAGTATTACGGCTACTTCGACCCGACAAAGTGCTACGCCTATGACAACACGGCCAAGCAATTCAATCCTGCTGCGCTGGCCACCGTCACCACCTCGACCGCCACAATCAAGGGCGTTGTTAAAACGTTAGAAAAATACAGTTGCAGCGTGAGCCAGAGCTACTGGAGCGGTAACTTTCTCAACTGGTCCAGCATGACGCGCATGGACGTGGTGCGCAAAATGCTGTACGGCGGCAGGCGCAGCACCGACACCAATGGCAGCACCGTGCTGGAGCGCACCCCCATGAACTGGGATGCCCATTCGTTCGTCAAATATTACAAAGGCACAGACGTACGCGACTACACGCCATTCGACGTCGCATACCTCACCAAAAGCACGGGAAGCAATGCCAATGTTTATGCAGGCTTGAGCATCTGCAACCTGGGTACCAACGATGCTACCAATACCGCGCCCCCCATCATGCGCATGGTGCGCGGCAATGTGCGGTTTTGGGCTACGGTGGAATATGAAGTTTGCCAATGGCGCGACACCTACAGCTCGGGCACATTTGGTCCAAAACTCGCGCGGTATTACAAGAATTCCGATGCAGACAATATCTCGCATGAAGTCACCATTCCATCTATCGACCCTGATGGTGCGAAATATGGAAGCATCGGTCCCGAGCTGACTGTGCGAGTCAAAGTATGCGACCCTGCTTTGATTGGCGAGGAGCGTTGCCAGGCCTTCCCTTCTGACTCCACCACCAATCTGAAGCCTTACGGCCTGTTCCAGGAGTTTGGTTATGCGGCCACCGGTACAGCGGCACGGGCCGAGTTTGGCGTGATCACCGGCAACTACAGTGAAAATTACACGGCCGGGGCCCTGCGCAAGAACATGGGCGATTTTGCCGATGAAATCAACCCCAGCACAGGTGTTTTTTGCCATGCCACCAGTTCAGGTTGCGTGGCCAATCTGCCCTCCCCGGACGGGCGGGCAACCGGTCAGGGTGCCATCAAGGCATTCGACTCCATGCTGCTGAACGACCGCAGCAGCCGCAGCTATGGTGCTTCAGGCACACCCAGCTCTGTGTCGCAAGGTACGCTCTCTTCCTGGGGCAACCCGATTGGTGAAATGCTGGTGCAGACCTTGCGGTATTACGCCTACAACGGCTCATCACCAGCAGCAATCAACCCCTCCTCTACAACCAAAGACACTGCCCTGGGTTTGCCCACTAAGAGCTGGAGCGACCCCTTATCCAACAGCAACACCACCCGCACAAATCTCTATGGCAACTCGACTTGCCGTCCCCTCAACACCTTGTTGTTGTCCAGCAGCAGCCTGAGCTTTGACATGGAGGCCAATACAGCCTTCCCCCTCCTGCCCAATAAAACAAAAACATTGGCGGAATACACCGACGCGATTGGCGCTGCAGAGGGCATCAACAACACTGACCGGTCCATCGGTTCCACCACCCTGGCGTATGGCTCTTCCTGCTCGGCCAAACGCGTAGGCAATTTGTCGGATGTCACCGGCATATGCCCGGAAACCCCGGCCATGGGCGGTACATACCATGTCGCAGGAGCGGCTCTTTACGGTAATACGTCGAAAATCCGTACCATCACGAACCCACCCAGTGACCTGCAGTACGTGAAGAATGCGCTCAAGGTCAAAACCATGGCCGCATCACTTACCGGTGGAGCTCCCCGTATCGATGTATTGGTGCCTGGCACGGGCACAGACTCCACCACCAATCCGGCCAAATACGTCTACATCACGCCGGAAAGCATCCAGTCTGGTGGCGGTATCAGCGCCCCGCTGACCTTTGCGTCCATAAGTGCCAGTACGACCCATGGTGCCTTCATCGTGACCTGGAACGACATCCTGATGGGCGGCGACTACGACATGGATGTGGTGGGTTATTTGCGCTACGACATCATCACCAATGCCACCACCCCCACCACCTACGACATCAAGATCACCACCGACATCCCGGGTGTATGTGGGGGCGGTGCAGCCACCCATGGCTTCAGCATCATCGGGGTCAAAAACCAGTTAGGCAACAACGCCAATGGCCGCTATCTGACGCACCAACATTACAACAGTGGCACTTTGAACGGCATGCCCGCCAATGATTATTTGTGTGGCGACAATACTTACCGCAATCTGATCAGTCCGCAAACGGTCAATAACGGCGTCACGACGTTAACCCAGTGCCCCGCAGGTTCAGGCGTGGCATGTCCATTGACCACCACCTATAGAAACCTCGCCCTGGCCAGCCCAGGATTTGTCGGCAGCTATGCAGGCAACGTCTGCAACGTGACTGGGAATGGGAATACTGGCGATCCCGGCATTCCTACTGCGGCAGACTATTGCACTGTCAAGAACGCCGACTACCCTGTGTCATTGACTTTCCGTATGGACGGGGCCGCCAACGCCCTGATCAAAGACCCTCTGCTGTACGCGGCCAAATATGGTGCCTTTGATTCCAGCACCAAGAACAACGACAACACCTACACCGACCTAGCCATGCCGCCCAACGTTGCATCGTGGGACAGCACCAATGTAGATGGCACTGCGGGTGCGGATGATATTCCCGATGGTTACTTTCTGGCCCGCCGACCCGACATATTGGAAGCCCAGCTGCGCAAAGCGCTGGACAGCCTGTCCAAAACCGCCAACGCTGCGCCGGCCACTACCTCCGGCCAGTTGACCGACGGTGTCTTCAAATATGTAGCCAAGTTCGATTCATCCAGCGTCTCTGGCAAGGTCGAGGCTTACAAACTCCTGAGCACCGGTGACTTCAGCACCAGCATTACATGGGAAGCAGGCCTGAAGCTCAAACAGCGGACTGAATCTGACTTTTTACTCCCTGCAACTCTGCCAGGAAATTCGCGCCAGATCATCACCAACTTTGGCAACACCAGCACAGCGAACACTTCGGCGGCCATGCCGTTCCGCTGGACCAGCCTGCCCTCGGGCTACATCACCGAAATGACCAGCAGTGGAACCAATACCCTCAGCACCGCCAATGCCAAGCTCGCACTGAACTACATGCGCGGTGACCAATCCCTGGAAGCCTTGTCCACTGGGCTGCGGGTGCGCGGCGAGACCTTACTGGGCCCAGTAGTCAATGCCACCCCCTGGGTACAAGGCCCCCCCAGCGCCAATTTCCAGGAATACCAAAACCTGGGTTACCAGACATTTGCCAACAACAGCAGCAACATGAACCGCACAAAGTTGCTATGGGTCGCCGCCAACGACGGCATGCTGCACGCTTTTTGCGCCGAGGAAGAAGGCGGTATCTGCCCCTCAGGTGCTGGGGGCAAAGAAGTATTTGCCTATGTGCCTGGCATGCTGGCCAACCGCCTGAACGAAATTCCCATGCAGCGCGGCACCACGGGCCGCACCCGTGTGCTAACTGCCAACTACACCACCAACACCCCCGAGGTGCAGCCCAGCAGCACCGTATGGGCCTATGTGGATGGCAGCCCTTTCACCGCAGATGTCAAAACCAACATCGTCCCTGCAGTCGGCTCCACGGCCGAGACCGGCACCTGGAAAACCATGCTGTTTGGCACGCTGGGCCGTGGCGGACGCGGGGTGTATGCACTGGACGTGACTAGCCCCAGCACGCTGAACACCGCCGAAAGCAACCCCAACAGCATCTTCCAGTGGCAGTTCACCCGCGATGATGACAACGACCTGGGCTACCAGATCAACGACAGCAGCATCAACCCCAACACCCTGCAAGCCAATCCGGTGGTAAAACTGAACAATGGCAAATTTGGTCTAGTGATGGGCAACGGCTACGAATCTGCCAATGGCAAAGCCGTGCTGTTCATCCTGTTCGTGGACGGCCCCTCCAGTGCCACCGGGCTCTGGACAGGCCAGTACGTCAAACTGGTGGCCGACAACACAAGCTACACCGGCACCAACAAAAATGGCCTGATGGGCCTGACTTGGCTGGACCGCGACAACAACGGCACGGCCGATGTGGTGTTTGCAGGCGACCTGAAGGGCAACCTGTGGAAGTTCGACATCAGCAGCGCGGTGGTCACCAACTGGGGTGTGGCTTACAAAGGTACGGGCAATGTGAATCGCCCCCTGTTCACCGCGCAGTACAGCGCCACCTCAGGCAACACAACCACCACCACCCCGTTGCCTATCGTGTCGGCACCGGAATACGTGTATCCAGCGTTTGACGGCCTGGTTATCAACTTTGGCACTGGGGTTTCGCTGGAGTCCACCCACTACCCCAATACCGCCATGCCGCAGCGCTTCTTTGGCGTATGGGACCGCCCCTCGTTTGCCGCCAGTGCCGCCAGCGGAACTGGTCCCATGATCAGGTCCGACTTGTCTACCTTGGTCACACGCACCTATGCCCGCGACTCTTCCGGTGTGGTTACGGCAACGCCCAACTCCACTACCGGCGGCGTCTCCACCTACACCGCCATCGACTGGACAGCCAAAGACGGTTGGTACTTCAACTTCCCCGGCGCCTTGGCTCCACCCAACACGCCCAACCTATCGGAAATGCTGGTGACCGATCCCGATCTGCAGGCGGGCTACCTGATGTTCCCCACCATCCGCAAGAAATCAGGCACCGAAAGCTGCTATGACACCCCGGACATCACCTACTACATCATCGACCCCATCGCCGGTTACCCCACCCGCAAGGCCCAAGGCCTGGCCTCAGATGGCTCCCTGGCGGCAGGTACGGCGGTGCTGAGCCAAAAGTGGGTGACGGTCAGCAACCGCTCCACATCGACCTTCCAGCCCACGACCTGCGTGCAAGGTGCGGCAGGTTGTACCAGCACCAACTGCACCAACGGCATTTGTAAAGTCGATGCTACCTGCCCGGTCGGCACCAAGGCCTTGGCCGTGGTCAGCGGCGATGCCAGCCGTGCCCTGTGTTACAACCCGCTGGGCCGCGTCCAGTGGCGTGAAATTCCAGGACTAAGGACAGACAAATGAAGCAAGTAAAAACCCAGCGCGGCTTTACCCTGATCGAGTTGATGATTACCGTGGCGGTGATCGGCATCCTGGCGGCGATTGCCCTACCCAGCTACACCGAGCAGATTGCACGAGGCCGCCGGGCCGATGCGCAAACCGCCCTGATGGGGGGGCAGCAATGGATGGAACGGTTTTACTCAGAAAACTTCCGCTACGACGAGAACAGCGGTGGTGTGGCTGTCACTCACAGCAGCCAGTTTCCGGCAAGAGTTGCGTCGCTGCCATCCGCGGCCTACTACGCCATCGCGGTCGTGCCTGCTGCATCCAGTCCACGCACTGCTTACACCATCACCGCCACCCGAAAAACCGGCTCCAGCATGGCAACTGACCGCTGCGGCAACATGACCGTGGACAACCTGGGACGAAAAAGCATCGAGGCAGGCACCTTCACCTCTAAGGCCGGGGTCGACCTAAGTGCCGCCATTGCCTATTGCTGGAGATAAACACTGGTAACGGCGCCCTCCCGATTGCACCGACTAGCCTGGGCCTGCACAGGGTCGGTGGCCATCCATCTGGGGATTGCGGCTGTGTTGTGGACACCAGCACCAGAGAAACGGGTAACCTCCGTCCCTCGGATGTCACTGGTATATGCCCGGCTTATCACCGATACACCAGTTACGCCGCATCTCCCGGCCGTGCCGACGCCCCCCCCCGCAGCCACGTTGCAAGGCGTTCCACACCCATCACCTGCCCCTGTATCAGCACCCACCAAAACCACTCCTTCGTCGCCCCCCCTGCCCACCAGCACCACCCCGTCTGGCTACCTGCCAATTGAAGACGTAGACCAGCCCGCCACCCCTTTGGGTGACTGGGACATCGACCCCGACTTGCTGCCTCGAAACACCAGCCTACAGGTCAAACTGCAACTCTGGATCTCGGCACAGGGCACGATAGACCAGTGGGATCTGCTGGAGGCATCGCTGACCGATGCCGGTTTGGTGGACAAAATTTTGTCCAATCTGCAACACACTCGCCTGCAGCCCGCCCTACTCAACCATGTGGCTGTACCTAGCGTACGCAGACTGGAACTATCCATCAGCCGCGAATAATCCTTAGCCCTGTACCCCACGCTCCAAGGAAAAACCTGTGACTGAAATCACCGCCCACCCCGGCATGCGCCTGGCCCTGGCCCAAGCCGCTCAGGCCCGCCTGCTGGCACCGCCCAACCCCGCTGTCGGCTGCGTGCTGGTAGATGCGACAGGTACCATCTTTGGTATCGGCCATACCCAGCGCGTAGGCGGCCCGCACGCCGAGGTCATGGCGCTGCGCGATGCGGCGGCACAAGGCCATGCCGTCGCGGGCGCCACCGCCTACGTGACGCTGGAACCCTGCTCCCACCGGGGCCGCACCGGCCCCTGTTGCGATGCGTTGGTACACGCGGGGATTGGACGGGTAGTGGCGTCCATCGCCGACCCGAACCCGCAGGTCGCAGGCAACGGGTTTGCACGGCTACGCGCAGCGGGTGTAGCAGTAGAAATCGGCCCTGGAGCCGCCGAGTCGCGCGAACTCAACCTCGGCTTCTTCAGCCGGATGGTGCGTAAGACGCCCTGGGTGCGCATGAAGATCGCCGCCTCGCTGGATGGCAGCACGGCCTTGGCCAATGGAGACAGCCAATGGATCACATCATCGGAGGCCCGCGCGGATGGCCATGCGTCACGGGCCCGCGCCTGTGCGGTGTTGACGGGCATCGGCACCATCCTCAAAGACAACCCTACGCTAGATGCACGCTTGGTCGACACGCCGCGTCAACCACATCTGGTGGTAGTAGACAGCCGTCTGGACACTCCACCTGACGCTCATATTTTTATAGCTGGTCGCGCAGTCTATATATGCGCTAGCGAGCAAAATGACATTAAAAAGGCAGCCTTGGAAGCGGCAGGGGCGACTGTGCTCTACCTGCCCGATGCGTCAGGGCGGGTCGATCTGGCGGCACTGCTGCGCGAACTGGCGCGGCGCGAGATCAACGAAGTGCATGTGGAGGCCGGCCACACACTCAATGGCGCACTGGTCCAGGCAGGTTTGGTGGATGAATTCCTGGTCTACCTGGCGCCCAAGCTGATAGGCCCGGGCCTGGATATGGCCAGCTTGTTGCCGTTGGTCCAGCTGTCGGACGCAATGCCTTTGGAGTTCACATCGGTCAGCCAGGTCGGCCCCGATATCCGTATCGCCGCACGCATTCCGGGTCGCGACCAGTTCTGAACAGCTGCGCGGAATTTGCGCCCGCTCTAGGATCCAAGCAAAACCCTGCGAAAATAGCCGGATGTTTACCGGAATCATCACCGGCGTGGGGCGCATCGTCGCCGTGCACGACCTGGGCAGCTCTTCATCGCATGGCAAACGTCTCACCCTAGAGACGCCCGCCGGGTATCTGGACGACGTGGGTTTGGGGGACAGCATCGCGCTCAACGGCGCCTGCATGACCGCCACCACTCTCAGCCCCAGCCAGCGCCAATTCACCATCGACATTTCCGCCGAGTCGCTCGACAAAACGACCGGGCTGGACACGCCGGGCCCCGTCAACCTGGAGAAAGCCTTGCGCGCCCATGACCGGCTGGGCGGCCACATCGTCTCCGGCCATGTGGACGGCATAGGCAGCGTGACCCAGTTCAACCAGATCGGCGAAAGCTGGCTGCTGGTCATTCTGGCGCCGCCCAGCCTGGCCAAATACCTGGCCTACAAGGGCTCGATCACGGTCAACGGGGTCAGCCTCACCGTCAACCAAATTACCGACACGGCAGCGGGATGCGAGATGCGCATCAACCTGATCCCGCACACCGTGGACAACACCGCACTCGGCAGCCTGCGCGTTGGCTCCAGCGTCAATCTGGAGATTGACCTGATCGCGCGCTACGTGGAGCGCATGCTCCAGGCCGACCCGCAGCAACCTGTAAAACCCGCACCATGACAGCACCCTCCCCCGTCGCCATCTCTCCGGTCGAAGACATCGTTGCCGACATACGCGCCGGCCGCATGGTGATCCTGGTCGACGAAGAAGACCGCGAAAACGAAGGCGACCTCATCCTGGCAGCAGACCATGTAAGTGCCGACGCCATCAACTTCATGGCCCGCCATGCACGCGGCCTGATCTGCCTGACCCTGTCGCGCGAAATGTGTGAACGCCTGCAGCTGCCGCCCATGGTGGCGCGCAACGGCACCAAGCAAGGCACGGCATTCACCATATCCATCGAAGCCGCAGAGGGCGTCACTACCGGCATCTCTGCGGCCGACCGCGCCCGCACCGTGCAAGCCGCCGTGGCCCGCAATGCCCGCGCCAGCGATTTGGTGCAGCCCGGCCACATCTTCCCGCTGCAGGCCGCGGATGGCGGCGTGCTGATGCGCGCCGGCCATACCGAAGCCGGCTGTGACCTGTCCGTGATGGCCGGCTGCAGCCCGGCATCGGTGATTTGCGAAGTGATGAACGACGACGGCACCATGGCCCGCCTGCCGGACCTGCAAGTCTTTGCCGCCCTCCACGGCCTGAAGATCGGCACCATTGCCGACCTGATCGAATACCGCAGCCGGAATGAATCCCTGATAGAGCAAGTAGGCAGCCGGCAAATTGAAACCGCCTTTGGCAGCTTCACCGCCCGGGCCTTCCGCGACAAACCCAGCGGCGGCGTGCACTTGGCCTTGGTCAAGGGCAGCTGGGCCGCCGACGAATCCATCGCTGCGCGCGTGCACGAACCGCTGTCGGTACTCGACGTACTCGAAGTGAATCGCAGCCTGCACTCCTGGAGCCTGGACGCCAGCCTGCGCCACATCTCAGCCGCAGGCAAAGGGGTGGCCGTGCTGCTGAACTGCGGCGAAAGCGCTGCCGAACTGCTGGCCCAGTTTGACGGCACAGCCCGTCCGGCCCAGGCCCCTGAACGCGGCCAGATGGACCTGCGCACCTATGGCATTGGCGCGCAGATTCTGCTGGCTTGCGGCGTACAGAAGATGCAACTCATGGGCAGCCCACGGCGCAGCCCCGGTCTGGTCGGCTACGGGCTGGAAACCACCGGCTACCTCGCTCCCGAACAACCCAGCTCAGGCACAGTCTGAGCCCCCACAAGCATTCAAGGAATCAATATGCTGGAAGCTGATAAAGGCGGCCTCGCGCCCCAGGATGCCCGCTGGAACGGCAGCAAGCTGCGTATCGCCATCGTGCAAGCCCGCTTCAACGAAGCCATCACCAACGCCCTGGCTGACGCCTGCAAGGGCGAACTGGAAGCCCTGGGCGTGCTGGCCAGCAACATCGACCACGTGCAAGTCCCCGGCGCCCTCGAGGTACCGCTGGCACTGCAGGCGCTGGCCGAAACCGAGCGATACGACGCGATGGTCGCCTTGGGCTGCATCATCCGCGGTGAGACCTACCACTTTGAACTGGTGGCCAACGAATCCGGTAGCGCAGTCACCCGTATCGGGCTGGACTACCAAATCCCGATTGCCAACGCAATCATCACCACCGAAAACCTGGCGCAAGCCGTGGCCCGCCAAACCGACAAGGGCGTTGATGCGGCCCGTGTTGCTGTGGAAATGGCCAACCTGCTGGAACAATTGGCATGAGCACCCCTGAAAACACCACCCCGCCCGCCGCAGGCACCAAGCGCCCGCGCCAATCGCGTAGCGGCCTGACCGACACCGGCGTGCGCAAAGCTGCCGCCAAGTCCGACCGCAGCCGGGCTCGCGAATTCGCCCTGCAGGCGCTGTACCAGCACCTGGTAGGCCGCAACGACGCGGCGGCCATCGATGTATTTACCCGCGACCTGGCCGGCTTCCACAAGGCCGACTCGGTGCACTACGACGCATTGCTACACGGCTGCATCGAACAAGCGGCCGAGCTGGACGCCCTGATCCTGCCGCTGCTGGATCGCAAGCTGGAAGAAATCTCGCCCGTCGAACGCTCCGTCATGTGGATCGGCGTGTACGAGATGCGCAACTGCCTGGATGTGCCCTGGCGCGTGGTGCTGAACGAATGCATCGAGCTGGCCAAGGAATTTGGCGGCACCGACGGTCACAAATATGTGAACGGCATCTTGAACGGCCTGGCGCCCAGCTTGCGCGCCGCCGAGGTCCAGGCCGACAAGGCCGGCAAAGTTGGAAAAACCAATACCGACTAATCCCGACTTAAGGCAGAACGCATGCGGATATCCCGGCGGGCCGAGGCCATCGAGCCGTTTTATGTAATGGAAGTGGCCAAGGCCGCCTCCGAACTGGCCCAGAAAGTCGCCCATACCGACCGGCCGATGGTGTTTCTGAACATCGGCGAACCCGACTTCACCGCGCCCCCGCTGGTGCAGCGGGCCGCCACCCAGGCCATCCGCGACGGCGCCACCCAGTACACCCAGGCCACCGGCATGCTGGCCCTGCGCGAACGCATCAGCGCCTGGTATGCGAGCCGCTTTGGCGTGCAGGTCGCCGCCAGCCGAATCGTGGTTACCGCCGGCGCCTCGGCTGCACTGCAGCTGGCTTGCTTGGCGTTGATAGACGCAGGCGACGAAATCCTGATGCCCGACCCCAGCTACCCGTGCAACCGGCATATCGTGTCAGCTGCCGATGGCAAGGCCGTGTTATTACCCGCCAGCGCCGCCGACCGCTACCAGCTGAGCGCAGCCCAGGTCGCCGCCGCCTGGACCGACAAGACCCGCGGCGTGCTGCTGGCATCGCCGTCCAACCCCACCGGAACCTCCATCGCTCCGGACGAGCTGCGCCGCATCCATAGCGTCGTGCAGCAGCATGGCGGCATCACCCTGGTGGACGAAATCTACCTGGGCCTGAGCCACGACGCACGCTTTAGCCAGACCGCGCTGGCGCTGGACGACCAGATCATCAGCATCAACAGCTTCAGCAAATACTTCCATATGACGGGCTGGCGGCTCGGCTGGCTGGTCGTGCCCGAAGCCCTGGTGCCAGTGGTGGAGCGGATCGCGCAAAACCTGTTCATCTGCCCCAGCACCGTAGCGCAGCATGCGGCGCTGGCCTGTTTCGAAGACGCCAGCATTGCAGAATTCGAACGCCGCCGCGCCGAGTTCAAAGCCCGGCGCGACTACTTTATTCCCGCTTTGAACGCGCTCGGATTTTTAGTACCCGAAATGCCCGATGGCGCTTTCTACGCCTGGGCAGACTGCTCTCAAATATGCAGCAAGCTAGGTATCAAGGACAGCTGGGATCTGGCCTATGAAATCATGCATCGGGCCCACGTCGCCGTGACGCCGGGGCGTGATTTCGGCAGCGCAGACACACACAAATATCTGCGCTTCTCCACCGCCAGTTCGATGGACAACCTGCACACCGCCATCGCCCGCCTGCGCGACATGCTGGGCTGAACACCATGGAAGCCAACACCATCTTCACCCTGCCCATCCGCGTCTACTGGGAAGACACCGATGCAGGCGGCATCGTCTTCTACGCCAACTACCTGAAGTTTTTTGAACGCACCCGCACCGAATGGCTGCGCTCGCTGGGCATACAACAGCGCGACCTGAAGGAAACCAGCGGCGGCATGTTCGTGGTGGCCGAAACCACCGTGAAGTACCTGCGCTCGGCCCGGCTGGACGACCAACTTCTGGTTACCGCCCAGCTGGAACAAATCGGCCGCTCCACACTCACAATCAAGCAGCAAGCCCTGTGCGGTGACACCGTGCTGTGTGAAGGCAGCATCCGAATCTGCTGGGTACAGGCCGAGACCCTCAAGTCCAGTCGCATCCCATCCAACCTTTTAGAAATTTTGCAATGACACAAGACTTGTCGATCTGGACCATGGTGTTGAACGCCAGCATCGTGGTGCAACTGGTGATGCTGCTGCTGGTCGCCGTCTCCATCGCCAGCTGGGCGGCGATCTTTCGCAAACTGTTCGCGCTCGGCAAGGTGAAGGCGCTGAACGAGACCTTCGAGCGCGATTTCTGGTCGGGCACCAGCCTGAACGACTTGTACCTGGGCGCCGCCAAGAATGCCCACGACGCAGGCCCGATGGAACGGATTTTTGCCAGCGGCATGCGCGAATACCAGAAACTGCGCGAGCGCCGCATCGCCGACACCAGCACCTTGATGGACGGCGCCCGCCGCGCCATGCGCGCCAGCTACCAGCGCGAGATGGACGTGATCGAGTCCAGCCTGTCCTTCCTGGCATCGGTTGGCTCGGTATCGCCCTATGTCGGCCTGTTCGGCACGGTCTGGGGCATCATGCATGCGTTTACCGGCTTGGCCAGTATGACGCAGGTGACTCTGGCTACCGTGGCCCCCGGCATTGCCGAGGCGCTGGTGGCCACCGCCATCGGCCTGTTCTCGGCCATCCCCGCGGTGGTGGCCTACAACCGGTTTGCGCGCGATATCGACCGCACGGCCATCCGCCTGGAAACCTTCATCGAAGAGTTTTCCAACATCTTGCAGCGTAACGTGGCGGCGCAGACTCCGGCTGGGCCTGCTACGGCCGCGGCCCGGTAAGCGCCATGCCAGGCATGGTTTCCCGGGGCCGCGGACGGCGCACCATCAACGAGATCAACATGGTGCCATTCATCGACGTGATGCTGGTACTGCTGATCATCTTCATGGTGACCGCGCCCATGATCAGCCCCAGCGTGGTCGATCTGCCCAGCGTCGGCAAGGCCGGCAAGCAGCCCGACAAGGTGATACAGATCGTCATTGCCAAAGACGAAACGCTAGAGCTCAAACTGCAAAGCAAAACCACCAAGCTCGGCAACCGCGATGTAGCCAGCGCTGTGAAAGCCGCGCAAGACGGCGACGCCGCCATGCCCGTGGTTATCAGCGCCGACCGCACGGTCAAGTACGAGTCGGTGGTGAAGGTGATGGACACCCTGCAGCGCGCCGGCATACAGCGCGTCGGCCTTTCGGTACAGCTGGGCAACTAGAACCGCCATGTACGCCGCCCCCGACAGCATCAGCCTCGCCCCGCCCCAGCCGCCCGGCATGGTGCGGGCGTTCGGCCTGGCCCTGCTGGCGCATGCGCTGCTGCTGGTCGCACTGACCTGGAGCGTGAACTGGAAGCAGACCGAGAGTGCCACGGTAGAGGCCGAGATCTGGTCGTCCATTCCGCAGCAGGCCGCACCCAAAGCTGCGGAGGAGCCACCGCCTCCTCCCCCACCGCCCGCTGAAGAAACCCGCCCGCCTCCTAAACCGGTCGAAAAAGTCCAGCCGCCGCCCGCCCCCGAAGTCAAGGATGCCGACATCGCCCTGGAGCGCGCCAAGAAGAAACGCGAAGCCGAGAAGCTTGAACAAGCCCAACAAGAAAAGCTGGACAAAGCCAAGCGTGAGAAAGCCAAGATCGAAAAGGACAAGCAGGACGCCCTGAAGGCCCAGAAGGCCGAGGAAGAAGCCGACAAGAAACGCGCCGAGGACAAGCGCGCCAAAGAAAAGAAAGCCGCACAAGACAAACAGGCGGCTCTGGACGCCCAGCGGGATGAGGCCCGCCGCGAAGAAACCCGCAAAGCCCAGGCCGAAGCCAAGGCCCTGGCCGCCCAGCGCGAAGCAAATATCAGACGCATGATGGCCGGAGCTGCGGGCGCCAGCGGCGCAGCGAATGCCACCGGCAGCGCGCTGCAATCGTCGGGACCATCTGCCAACTACGGCGGCAAGGTCATTGCGAAAGTCAAACCCAACATCGTCTTCCCAGACAGTATTGAAGGCAACCCGGCTGCGGAAGTGGATGTTCGCTGCGCCCCAGACGGCACGATTGTGAGCCGCAAACTTACCAAATCCAGTGGCAACAAGGCTTGGGACGAGGCCGTGCTTAAAGCCATAGATAAGACCGAAACCATGCCGAGAGATACGGATGGCCGGGTACCTTCACTTATACCGATGACCTTTAGACCAAAGGACTGAAATGGATTACGTTTTCACGCCCCCTGCAGTTGTCTCCGTACCAGTGGTCGGCCAAGCCGCCCGCTTCCCGGTACACCGCATCTACTGTGTGGGCCGCAATTACGCCGAGCATGCCAAGGAAATGGGCTTCACCGGCCGCGAGCCGCCCTTCTTCTTCATGAAGCCGGCCGACGCCGTGGTGGCGGTAGAGGCTGGCCATACCGGTAACGTGGCCTACCCGTCCCTGACCGGCAACCTGCACCACGAGGTCGAGCTGGTAGTGGCCATCGGCACCGGCGGCAAGAACATCTCCGCCGCCAACGCCCACCAGCACATCTACGGATTTGCCGTCGGCCTGGACATGACGCGCCGCGACCTGCAAAACGAGATGAAGAAGCAAGGCCGGCCTTGGTGCATAGGCAAGGGTTTCGAGCAATCGGCCCCTATAGGCCCCATCACCCCTATCGCCCAGGCCGCTGGCGTAGAGCAGGCCGAAATCGCCCTACAGGTCAACGGCCAGGACCGCCAGCGCAGCACGGTGGCCCAGCTGATCTGGAGCATTGCGGAAACCATCGAACATCTGTCGGCCGCCTGGGAACTGCAGCCCGGCGACCTGATTTACTCGGGCACGCCTGAAGGCGTTGGCGCCGTGGTGCCGGGCGACACCCTGGTAGGCAGCGTGGAGGGCCTGGTTCCCTTGTCGATCCGCATTGCCTGAACCGCGTATGAATTTGCGCACCCCCATCAAGCATTGCAGAAACTGCGGCGCAGCCGTTGTCTACCGGATACCAGACGACGGCGATACCAAGCTGCGCGCCATCTGCCCCGCCTGCCAGACCGTCCACTACGAAAACCCGATCAATGTAGTGGGTACCGTGCCGTACTGGGGAGACCGGGTGCTGCTGTGCAAGCGCAATATCGAGCCGCGTTTTGGCAAATGGACACTGCCGGCCGGCTTCATGGAGCTGGGCGAAAGCACGGCCGAAGGCGCAGCCCGCGAGACCATCGAAGAAGCGGGAGCCCAGTTCGAGATGGAAGAGCTGTTCACCGTGATGAGCGTTCTGCACGTAGGCCAGGTGCATTTGTACTACCGCGCCCGGTTGCTCAGCGAGGTGTTCGACCCAGGGTTTGAAACCATTGAGGCCCGGTTGTTCACGGAAGCCGAAATCCCCTGGGACGAAATCGCCTTCCGCACCGTCTCACAAACCCTGCAACACTATTTCGCCGACCGCCGCACCGGCCAGTTTGGCCTGCACCACGCCAGCATCGTCTAGGCTGGAACTATCCAGTTCTTGCGAGCGGCCAGCACCGCGTCGGGGTACGGCGCCTTGCCGCGCGAGCCGTTGTAGCGCCCTAGCCCCAGGAACAGGTCGCCGTTCTCGCGGTCCAGATAGTGGCGCAGGATCACGCAGCCAAAGCGCAGATTGGTCTGCATATGGAACAGCTTGCCCGGGTCGCCATCGCCCAGCACCCGGGTCCAAAATGGCATCACCTGGGTATAGCCGCGCGCACCCACGCTGCTGACGGCAAATTTACGAAAGTTGCTCTCCACCTGGATCAGGCCAAGCACCAGAGAAGTGTCCAGACCCGCACGCTTGCTCTCGTACCAGACAGTTTCCAGAAATTCCTTGCGCACCGGCCACTCGGGCTTTTTGGGCCGCAGGCGGTCGCTCATGGCGCCCAGCCAGCGCAAGTACGCCAGCCGCGCCTCGGTACTGGAAAACTCGGGCACCGGCGGCGCTGCGTTGTGCACCGCCGAACTCAGGGCGCCGCGTACCGCATCGGCCAGCGGTTCCTCCAGTTGGCCGCCGGCATGCGAATACTCCACTTTTGATAGCACCCCCAGCAAGCCAGCAGTACGCAGAAGGGCTTTTCTTCTTGTAAAACTGCGCACCTCCACGGCATCAGGCTCCGGTGCTGGCCCCAAGGCGGGACTGCACAAAGGCAAACACCTCGGCCACCGCCACCTTGGTTGCGGCCGCATCGCGGCGGTGTTGGTATTCCACCTGACCATCCTTCAGTCCCTTGTCGCCCACGGTCACGCGGTGAGGCACGCCTATCAGTTCCCAGTCGGCAAACATGGCGCCCGGGCGCTCGCCTCGGTCGTCTAGGATCACGTCCACGCCGGCCGCCAGCAGTTCAGCGTACAACTTGTCCGCTGCCGCCTTGACTTCGGGGCTGCGGTCCGGGCTAATGGGGCAGACCACCACCGTGAACGGCGCCAGTGCATCTGGCCAGATGATGCCGCGCGCATCGTGGTTCTGCTCGATCGCTGCAGCGGGCAGGCGGGTGATACCGATGCCGTAGCAGCCCATTTCCATGAACTGCGGCTTGCCATTCACGTCCAGGAAAGTGGCGTTCATAGCCCGGCTGTACTTGGTGCCCAGGTAGAACACGTGGCCGATCTCGATACCGCGCTCGATGGCCAGCACGCCTTTGCCGTCGGGCGAGGGGTCGCCTTCGACGATATTGCGCAAATCGGCAATAAGGTCGGGCTCGGGCAAGTCCCGGCCCCAGTTGGCGCCGGTGTAGTGGTAGTCGGCCTCGTTGGCGCCACAGACCCAGTCGGACATGACCGCGACTTCGCGGTCCACCACCAGCTTGACCGGCAGCTTGGTCTGCACCGGGCCTAGGTAGCCGGGCAGGCAGCCAAAGTGCGCGTCGATTTCTTCAATCGTGGCAAAACGGAAGCCGTTGTCCAGGCCGGGCACCTTGCCGACCTTGATCTCGTTCATCGAATGGTCGCCGCGCAGCAGCAGCAGCCAGACCTGGGTCTTGACGATCTCGCCCTGTTCGTTGGTCTGCTCGGTCGCCAACACCAGCGATTTCACCGAATTCTGCAGCGGCAGCTTCAAGTATTCGGCCACATCGGCGCAGGTGCTTTTGCCCGGCGTCAAGGTCTTGGTCAGGGCTTGGCTGGCGTCTTTGCGCGGAGCCTGGGGCGCCAGCGCTTCGGCTTTTTCCATGTTCGCCGCGTAGTCGCTGTCTGGGCAGTAGACGATGGCGTCTTCGCCGGTCGCTGCAATCACCTGGAACTCTTCACTCAGATCGCCGCCAATCGCGCCGCTGTCAGCCGCCACCGCGCGGTAGGTCAGGCCAAAGCGGTCAAAAATCTTGCGATAGGCCTGGGCCATGACCTGGTAGCTGGCCTTGGCCGCATCCTGGTCGCGGTCAAAGCTGTAGGCATCCTTCATGGTGAACTCGCGGCCGCGCATCAGGCCGAAGCGCGGGCGGCGCTCGTCGCGAAACTTGGTCTGGATCTGGTACAAGTTCTTTGGCAACTGCTTGTAGCTGCGGAACTCTTGCCGCGCAATGTCAGTGACCACTTCTTCGCTGGTGGGCTGTACCACGTAGTCGCGCTCATGCCGGTCCTTGATGCGCAGCAGCTCGGGGCCCATCTTGTCAAAGCGGCCGGTTTCTTGCCACAGCTCGGCCGGCTGGACTACAGGCATGGCCACTTCGATAGCGCCCGCGCGGTTCATCTCATCGCGCACGATGGCTTCGACCTTGCGGATCACGCGCAAGCCCATCGGCATATAACTATAGATGCCGGCGCCCAGCTTCTTGATCATGCCCGCCCGCGTCATGAGCTGGTGGCTGACCACCTCGGCATCGGATGGCGCTTCTTTGAGCGTGGAGATGAGGAACTGGGAGGCTTTCATGGGCTAATTTAAGTACAAGTGGGTTCGGGAAACAGGCTGCGCCGCTTGATACACAGGCCACGCTGTGCATAATGGACTCAGTTTAAAAATTGGGGTTTGATTATGCTTGACCGCGAAGGCTTTAGGCCTAACGTCGGCATCATCTTGCTCAACCAGAGAAATCAGGTATTTTGGGGCAAACGCATTCGTACCCATTCCTGGCAGTTTCCTCAAGGTGGAATTGACCGCGGCGAAACGCCCGAGCAAGCCATGTTCAGGGAGCTGCACGAGGAAGTAGGACTACATCCTGAGCATGTACGCGTTGTGGCCCGCACCCGTGACTGGTTGCGCTACGAGGTGCCAGACCGCTTCATCCGCAGGGATGCACGCGGTCACTACAAGGGCCAGAAACAGATCTGGTACTTGCTGCAGCTGGTCGGTCACGACTGGGATTTGAATCTGCGCGCCACCACCCACCCGGAGTTCGACGCCTGGCGTTGGAACGACTATTGGGTGCCGCTGGACGTGGTAGTGGAATTCAAGCGCGGTGTCTATGAAATGGCGCTCACCGAATTGGCCCGCTTTCTGCCGCGCCAGGATTACCGCAACCGTTTCTTGCGCAGCAGCATGCGCGGGCGCGATGGTGAACATCTGGACGGAAATTGTGATACTGCCCAAGGTGCGCATTTTGAGTTGCCGCCCGGTGCCACGTTTGACCCTGACCCGCAGCTGAGCCATCCGGCTGCAAATTGAGCATAGGGGGCGCCGTGTGCGGCCGCCCTAATCCCTGCTACCGCGACAAGACCAGATTGTCGCGGTGCACCATCTCTGCTTCGGCCACGTAACCCAGCAGGTTTTCGATCTCGCTGGATGGCTTGCGGCAAAGCAAGCGGGCTTCTGCGCTCGCGTAGTTCGCCAAGCCCCGTCCAATGGCCACGCCGCTGGCATCACGGATAGCGATCACGTCGCCACGCGAAAAATCGCCCTCAACCTGGGTCATGCCAATCGGCAGCAGGCTTTTGCCGCCGTCGCGCACCTTGGCGGCGGCCCCAGCGTCCACGGTCACGGCGCCGCGCAGTTGCAGATGGTCGGCCATCCACTGTTTGCGGGCCTGGGTTTTCTGGGTTTGCGCCACCAGCAAGGTGCCGATAGCTTCACCGCGGGACAAGCGCACCAGGGCGTCGGGCTCACGCCCCCAGGCGATCACGGTAGACGCACCCGATCCCGCAGCCCGCTTGGCGGCCAAAATCTTGGTGATCATGCCGCCGCGCCCCAGACTGGAGCCCGCACCACCGGCCATGGCTTCCAACGCCGGATCGCCTGCATGGGCTTCGTGCACGAAGGTCGCCGTGGCATCCTTGCGCGGGTCGGCGGTGAACAGACCCTTCTGGTCGGTCAGGATCACCAGCGCATCGGCTTCGACCAAGTTGGCCACCAGCGCCCCCAGGGTGTCGTTGTCGCCAAACTTGATTTCGTCGTTGACGACGGTGTCGTTCTCGTTGATCACCGGCACCACACCGTGCTGCAGCAAGGTCAGCAAGGTGGAACGGGCGTTGAGGTAACGCTCGCGGTCGGCCAAATCGGCATGGGTCAACAAAACCTGGGCGCTGCCCAGGCCGTTTTCTCGCAGCTTGGTTTCGTACATCTGCGCCAGGCCCATTTGGCCAACGGCGGCTGCCGCCTGCGGCTCGTGCACGGCGCGTGGCCGGGTGGTCCAGCCCAGGCGTTTCATGCCTTCGGCGATGGCGCCGCTGGACACCATGATGACCTCGCGGGGACGCAAAGCCTGGCTGGACTCCTCCAGGCCTTTGACCAGTACCGCCAGCTGGCGGCACCATTCGCCGATGGCCTCCTCGTCCAGCCCACGGCCCTCGTTGGTCACCAAGCTGGAGCCTACTTTGACCACGATGCGCCGGGCATCCCGCAATACCGTTGAAGCAAAAATTTGAGTCATTTAGGCCTGTAGCGCTTATTCAACAAGCGCAAGAAGCTATTATTTATGTAGCACTACGCAGCAGATGGATCTACCGGAAGAAAGCGGGGATCGACTTCCACTGGCGTTTGTTCGGCCAGTTGCTCGGCCTTCACATGCTGGTAAATCGCCTTCACCAGCGGCTCACACCCTTCGCGGGTCAGCGCCGAGATTTCAAACACCGGGCCCTTGAACTTGAAGCGCTTGATGAAATCCTTCACCAAGGCGGCCCGTTTGTCGGTCTCCGCCATGTCCAGCTTGTTCAGCACTAGCCAGCGCGGCTTTTTATACAGCGCATCGTCGTACTTCTTCAGCTCACCAACGATGGCCTTGGCCTGCGCTACCGGGTCGATGGAATCGTCAAACGGCACCATGTCCACCACGTGCAGCAGTAAACGGGTGCGCTGCAGGTGGCGCAAGAACAAATGCCCAAGGCCGGCGCCCTCGGCCGCGCCTTCGATCAGCCCCGGCAGATCGGCGACCACAAAGCTCTGCTCGGGACCGACACGCACCACACCCAGATTCGGGTGCAAGGTGGTGAACGGGTAGTCGGCAATGCGTGGACGGGCATTGGAAATCGCCGTGATAAAGGTGGATTTACCGGCATTGGGCATGCCCAGCAAGCCGACGTCGGCCAGTACGCGCAGCTCCAGCTTCAGGCTGCGCTTTTCGCCAGGCCAACCCGGGGTCTTCTGGCGGGGTGCACGGTTCACTGCGCTCTTGAATCGCATGTTGCCAAAGCCGCCATCGCCACCCTTGGCAATGGTGATGACCTCGCCGGGCACCAGCAACTCAAACAATTTCTCGCCGGTTTCGGCATCGGAAATGATGGTGCCGACGGGCATTTTCAGCGTGATATCGTCGCCAGCCGCGCCAAACATGTCCGAACCCATACCGTGTTCGCCGCGCTTGGCATCGTGCCGGCGCGAGAAACGAAAATCGACCAAGGTATTCAGGTTGATATCGGCCACCGCATACACATGGCCGCCACGGCCACCGTCGCCGCCATTGGGACCGCCGAATTCCTTGTACTTTTCGTGACGAAACGACACGCACCCCGCTCCGCCATCGCCTGCGGAGATGTCAATGTAGGCTTCGTCAACGAACTTCATACCAATTCCAGTTCCAAAATTATCCCGAAATAGCTTTTCAGGTTTGGGAGCAAAGCCTCCAAACCTGAAAAGCCCGGTCCCTAAAACACCGAAGCCCCGACAAGGCGGGGCTTCGGGGGGATCAAAGCGATCTATCCGACCAGGGCTTAGGCCGCTGGCGTAATAACCACTTGGTGCTTGTTCATCGAACCCTTGATAGCGAAGGACACGTGGCCCGCCACCAGAGCGAACAAGGTGTGGTCCTTGCCAATACCGACATTGGTGCCGGGATGGAACTTGGTACCACGTTGGCGAACGATGATCGCGCCTGCGCTCACCAGTTCACCGCCGAACTTCTTCACACCCAGCATCTTAGGGTTTGAGTCACGTCCATTTCGCGTAGAGCCGCCGCCTTTTTTCTGTGCCATGACCTGTGCCCGTTATGCTGCAATCACGCCGATTTGCAGTTCGGTGAACTGCTGACGATGACCTTGGCGTTTCATGTAGTGCTTACGACGGCGCATTTTGAAAATGCCCACTTTATCGTGCTTGCCGTGAGCCACTACCGTGACCGTAACCGTTGCGCCGGAAACCAAGGGGGTGCCGACCTTGATCTCGCTGCCGTTGCCGACTGCCAGAACTTGATCAAACACGATCTCTTGGCCTACGTCCGCAGCAATCTGTTCTACTTTAATTTTTTCACCGGAAGCAACACGATACTGTTTGCCACCGGTTTTTATGACCGCGTACATACTTGACCTCTTCACTAATTCTGTAGACGAATTTCCACAGAGCCCTAGATTCTAGCATTGTCTCGCACGCACCGCCAGCCACCTGGTTTTATGACAGCAAGATGGGGTAGCGAACTTCTTATAATTACGCAACTACTTGCTATCTATTTTGTCCGCCAACTCTTCCCGCACCGCTGCCGCCCTCGCCCTCATTGCCGATGACATGCGCGAGGTAGACCTTGTTATTGCACAGCGACTGGCATCCGGCGTGCCCCTGGTGGGCACCGTGTCGCAGTACATCATTTCTGCCGGCGGCAAGCGCTTGCGGCCCGCAATCTTGCTGTTGATGTGCGGTGCATTGGGCTACCGCGACACGCAGCGCTTCAATATGGCCGCCGTGGTGGAGTTCATCCACACAGCCACCCTATTGCATGACGATGTGGTGGACGAATCCACGCTGCGCCGTGGCCGTGCCACGGCCAACGAAGCATTTGGCAATCCGGCCAGCGTGCTGGTGGGCGACTTCTTGTACTCGCGTGCGTTTCAGATGATGGTGGACGCCAAAGACATGCGCATCATGCAGATCCTGGCCGACGCGACCAACGTGATCGCCGAGGGTGAAGTCATGCAACTGGTCAATATGCACGATGCGTCGCTCGATGAGGCGGCCTACCTGCGCGTGATCCGCTCCAAGACCGCCAAACTGTTTGAAGCCAGCGCCCGGCTGGCCGCCATCCTGTCCCACAGCTCCCCCGAAATCGAACAAGCCTGCGCCGACTACGGCCAGGCACTGGGCACCGCCTTCCAGGTGATTGACGATGTACTCGATTACGACGGCGACGCCGCCGAAATGGGTAAAAACCTGGGCGATGACCTGCGCGAAGGCAAAGCCACCTTGCCCTTGATCGCCGCCATGCAGCGCGGCACCCCAGAGCAACGTGCCTTGATCCGCAATGCAATTGAAAACGGCGAGACCGAACGCTTGGACGAAATAATCTCCATCGTCAAAAGCACAGGTGCGTTGGATGTGACCCGGCAGGCGGCTGCCCTGGAAGCGCAACGCGCAGTGGCTGCCACGCAGCACTTTCAGCCCAATCCCTACACCGAGGGATTGCTACAATTGGCAGCCCAATTATTGGAACGCCGTTCTTGAGCTAACGGCCTTCAAACGGGGTGTAGCTTAGTCAGGTAAAGCGCTACGTTCGGGACGTAGAGACCGCAAGTTCGAATCTTGTCACCCCGACCAAATTTCTTCAATGAAATCAATGGTTTACGAAAAATGCCAACGGCCCAGCCTGCGCAGATAGGCGAAAAAGAGCGAAATGCTCCAATTCTGCTCCACGGCACTTTTCGTCTTGATGCGTTTTCCTGCGCGGCTCTGCGTTCTGTTGCTAGTGCGACGTCAATCGACGTAGCACTCATTAGCCCCCGGCCAGCACAGAACAGTTCCTAAAGGAACATGTTCTTTAGCTCCAGGGGCACTCTGCCTACACGGGTTCTCAGCAACTTTCGAGAACTTTTAATGGCATCCATAACCAACCGCTCCAACCTGGTCATCACCGTGCCCAAACGCGGCGAACTCACAAAACACTTCCCGTACAACAGCAAAGAAGTAAAGCCCTACTTCAAAAGCTTGGAAGCGCAGGGATATAAGCCCTGCATTAACCAGCTCACCGACCCCATAGCGGTGCGTATCGGCGGCAAAGGGCATAAGAAGCAATGCCAGACTTTCGGCTCCATCGCTGAAGCCGACAGTTTCATCAAGCGCGTTGAGTCCGAACAACACCATGGGCTTTTCATTGACTACACATCAGCAGCGAACATCACCTTTGCGAAACTGATTGAAAAGTTTATCGAGGAGGAATGCCCGAAGCAGAAGGGTGGCTCTAACTACACCATCATGCTGCACGCCATGCTGGACGACAGCCAGAATGGGCTGCGAAAGCGCATCAACAAACGTACGCAGGAAATGCGTGATTTCGGAAAATTCATTACCCCCCTGGGGGCGAACCGGGAGCCGATGGATGCACTGGAATGGATTCAGCTGCCGTTGTCCGAAATCAAGGCATCGCACATCAACGATTTCATCGCAGACCGGCTTGAGTATGTTGAAGCCCCGACTGTTGACCGCCAGCTCGACCTGTCGTCATCGGTGTTCAATAAGGCCCTGTCGTCCTGGGGCTACCACTTGGAGAAAAGTCCCATGCTCGGGGTTGAGAGACCGAAGTACATGAATGAGCGTAAGGTCTATGGCAGCCGTCGCCTTGGCGCGGTACTGCGTGCTCAAAGGCAAGTGCCAGTCAGCCAAAGATGCAGCGAACTCGGCAAAAGCTGTCACAGCCCGCTACGGCGGCATCTAGCGCGACGATCAAGCCACACGCTTAGAAACTGAAGTGGAGAGAGGATGACGCATGTTGAATCATGTCCTCGTAGTCCTCGAAAATGCGCGCATTTCGTGAGCGCAGTCCACGCTATGCAAAAGAGAGCAACTTTTTGAATGATGCAATAAGGGATTTTGCAAAAGAAAACGGCCTGACACTATCTATTAAATAGCATCAGACCGTTTTACAGTGGCGGAGAGAGTGGGATTCGAACCCACGGTACCTTGCGGTACGCTTGATTTCGAGTCAAGTACATTCGACCACTCTGCCATCTCTCCAATCCTTTTGCGAAGCTACCAATGCCAACTTTTGGCACCAGCGTGGCCTAACAGCTTTGCAAACTTTGCACGTCTTCGCAAGCCAAAAAACTTGCAAAGACCTAAAAATTCTCTTAAAAATCAAAAACTTACAAAAAAAAATCTGGGATGCACTGCCTTTCGAGTCAGGTACATTCGGCCACTCTGCCACCTTTCCTGATTCTGTACTTGCCAAAAACTGCAGCTGCAACATTTGGCAAGCCTGCAATTCTAGCAGGCCTTGGCGCGACTCTGCGCGCCGGCTCAGCCCAATTGCGCCAAACCGCCCAAATAAGGCCGCAGCACCTCGGGCACGGTGACCGAGCCATCGGCGTTCTGGTAGTTCTCCAGCACTGCCACCAAGGTGCGGCCGACCGCCAGGCCAGAGCCGTTCAAGGTGTGCAGCCACTCGTTCTTGCCCTGCGCGTTCTTGAACCGGGCCTGCAGGCGCCGGGCCTGGAAGGCTTCACAGTTGGAGACCGAGCTGATTTCGCGGTAGGTATTCTGCGCGGGCAGCCAGACTTCCAGGTCGTAGGTTTTGGCCGCGCCAAAGCCCATGTCGCCGGTGCACAGCGCCATTACGCGGTACGGCAGGCCGAGCTTTTGCAGAACGGCTTCGGCGTGGCCGGTCATCTGCTCCAGCGCTTCGTAGCTGTGGTCGGGATGCACGACCTGCACCATCTCCACCTTGTCGAACTGGTGCTGGCGGATCAGGCCACGTGTATCGCGACCGGCGCTGCCCGCTTCGGAGCGGAAGCACGGTGTGTGGGCGGTCAGCTTGATCGGCAGATCAGCCTCGGCGGCGATAGTGTCGCGCACGAAGTTGGTCAGCGGTACTTCACTGGTCGGGATCAGGTACAGCGCGCTGTTGTCCGGCACCGCTTCGCCGTCTTGTCCGCCCTTTTTGGCGGCGAACAGGTCGCCTTCAAACTTGGGCAGCTGACCGGTTCCGCGCATCGAGTCGGCATTGACGATGTAGGGCACATAGCACTCGGTATAGCCGTGCTCGGTGGTCTGCACATCCAGCATGAACTGCGCGAGCGCGCGGTGCAAGCGGGCGATGGGGCCTTGCATCACTGTAAAGCGCGAGCCGGTGAGCTTGACGCCCATCTCAAAGTCCAGGCCCAGGGGTTCGCCCAGGTCCACATGGTCTTTAGCGGCGAAATCCATAGCACCGGGTGCACGCTCGACAGGGCTCCAGGTGCGCACCACAACGTTGCCGCCCTCGTCCGCGCCGACCGGCACGCTCGCGTGCGGCAGATTCGGCACGGCCAGCAACAGGCTTTGCAGCTCGGTTTGCAGATGGTCGAGGCGGACGGCCGAGCTTTCCAGCTCGTCCTTGATGCCTGCGACGGCCGCCATCACGTCGTCCACGCTCTCGCCCTTGGCCTTGCGCTGCCCGATCTGCTTGCTCAGGCTGTTGCGCTGGGCCTGCAGTTCCTCGGTGCGGGTCTGGATAGTTTTGCGCTCGGATTCAAGCGCGCTGAAGGCTTCCACGTTCAAAAATGCCTGGGGGTTCTTGCGCGTCTGCAGGCGGGCAACGACGGCGTCGAGGTCTTTTCGGAGATAGGTGATGTCTAGCATGCAAGTATTCTAATTTCAGCCCAAACCGGCCGGATCGACGTTGCCGCCGCACAGGATCAGCGCCACTTTCTCGTTGACGCGCGGCTGGTAGACGCCGGTTTGCAGGGCTGCCAGCCCGAGGGCCGCCCCTGGCTCCACCGCCAGCCGCAACTCCTTCCACAGCCAGCGCTGGGCCGCAACAATCGCCTCGTCGGACAGCAGCAGGCTGTCTCGCACCTGGCGCTGGGTCACGTCCCAGCCCAGCTGGCCTATGCGCTTGGCTCCCAGCGAGTCGGCTGCGATTCCGCCGACGGCCACATCCACCGGCTCGCCGGCCTGGCGGGCGCTGTGCAGGGTGGGTGCGCGCTCCGGCTCCAGGGCCACGACGCGGCTGCGCTGCTCGAACCAGCCGGCAATGCCGCCTATCAGGCCACCGCCACCAACGCTCACCAGCACACTGTCCGGCAATCCGCCCTGGGTCTCGATTTCCGCGGCCAGCGTACCGGCGCCGGCCAGCACTTCAACCTGGTCGTAGGCATGGGTCAGCAGTGCGCCGGTGGCCTGCTGGCGGGCCATGCAGGCTTCGAAAGCCTCGGCATAGACTGCACCGGTAACCACCACCTGCGCACCCAGATCCCGAAGCCGGGCCCGCTTGGCTTCGGGCGAAACCGTCGGCACGAACACTTCGCAACGCACGCCCAATGCCTGCGCTGCAGCGGCGGTAGCAATGCCCGCGTTGCCGCCGGAAGCAATCACCACACCCGCTGCGGGGATCGGATGGGCCAGCAAGCGGTTCAGCATGCCACGGGCCTTGAAGCTGCCGCCGACCTGCAGGTGCTCGAGCTTGAGCCAGACTTGATCACACGCCAGCCCCAGCGAAGCACCGGACAGTTTCCACAGCGGAGTTGTACGTAAAAACTGGCCCTGGTGCTTATCCAACCTGCGCAAGGCGCTATTAATTTCAGAGCGATTCATATCGTTTTTAGTGAATTCAGGCGGTCAATAGTCGCCGCCGCCACTGGCCAGACTTTCAAACTTGGTGATGTTGCGCAGGAAGGCTAGCTTGACCGTTCCGGTCGGGCCGTTCCGCTGCTTGGCGATGATGATCTCGGCGACGCCCGGTTCCTTGCAGGCGTCCTTGGTGTAATACTCGTCGCGGTAGATGAACATGATGATGTCAGCATCCTGCTCGATAGCGCCGGATTCGCGCAAGTCGCTCATCATCGGGCGCTTGTCGGGGCGCTGCTCCACGCTGCGGTTCAGCTGCGACAGGGCAATCACCGGACACTGCAGCTCACGCGCCAGCATCTTCAAGCCGCGGGAAATCTCGCCCAGCTCTGTGGCGCGGTTGTCGCCGCCCCCGCTGCTGCTGGAGCCACTCATCAGCTGCAAATAGTCGACCACGATCAGGCCGAGCTTGCCGCAATGGCGCGCCAGACGGCGGGCGTTGGCACGTAGCTCGCTCGGACTCAAGCCCGGGCTTTCGTCAATGTGCAGCGACACAGTGCGCAGCTTCTCGACGGCCTCTGCCAGGCGCGGCCATTCGTCATCGGTCAGATTGCCGGTACGCAGATGGCCCTGGTCAATACGGCCGATCGAGCCAACGATACGGATCGCCAACTGGGACGCACCCATTTCCATGGAGAACACCGCCACCGGCAGGCCTTCTTTCAGTGCCACGTGCTCAGCGATATTGATGGCGAAGGCGGTCTTGCCCATCGACGGCCGCGCGGCCAGCACGATCATGTCGCCCGCCTGCAGGCCCGAGGTCATGCGGTCCAGGTCGTAGAAGCCGGTGGGTACGCCGGTCACATCGTTCTGGTTATCGGCCATCTCCTGGACCCGATCCAGAAGGTCGACGACCAGGGTTTCCATCGCCTGGAAGCCCTGTTTGTTGCGCGCGCCCTCTTCGCCGATGTTGAAGATCTTTTGTTCGGCTTCGTCAAGGATCTTGTCGACGGGACGGCCCTGGGTGTTGAAGGCGTTGGTGGCGATTTCGTCACTGGCCGTCACCAGCTTGCGCAGGATGCCGCGCTCACGCACGATCTCGGCGTAGCGGCGGATATTGCTGGCGCTCGGTACGTACTGGGCCAGCGAGTTCAGATAGGCCAGGCCGCCGACTTCTTCGGACTTGCCTATGCTCTGCAACCGCTCGAACACGGTAATCACGTCGGCCGGTTTGCTGGCGTTGATCAACTCGCGCACCGCGGCAAAGATCAACCGGTGCTCGTAGCGGTAGAAGTCGTCGTCCTTGAGCAGGTCGCCCACGCGGTCCCAGGCATTGTTGTCGAGCAACAGGCCGCCCAGCACGCTGGATTCAGCCTCTATGGAATGGGGGGGAATGCGCAGCTGCGCAATTTGACGGTCCTGGCCATAGGATTCGTCCAGAGCGGGGAAAACAGCAGACATGGGGAGTGGGATTCCTGGGGTGAGGCTGGATGCTAAGCGGCGAACCTGGCTACGTCGAGGCACAAGTCTGGGGGCAAACCGTGGATAAGCCTGGGGACAACCCCAGCATAACCTTACGGCCCAAAGGAAAAGGCCGCCAGGATTTGCACCCTGGCGGCCTCTTACAGAGAAACGCTGATTAAGCGGTTTCGCCGTAGACGGAAACGGTGATTTCCACAACCACGTCGGTGTGCAAAGCCACGTTCACGGTGTTGTCGCCGGTGGTCTTGATCATGCCGTTAGGCAGGCGAACTTGGGCTTTGGCCACTTTGTAGCCTTGCTTGGTCAGCTCTTCGGCGATGTCGGCGTTGGTCACGGAACCAAACAGACGGCCATCCACACCGGCTTTTTGCGTCAGCTTGATGGTCGTGCCGCCGAGCTTTGCGCCCAGGGCTTGCGACTCAGCCAGCTTGGCTGCAGCGGCTTTTTCGAGTTCAGCGCGCTTGGCTTCGAACTCTTGCTTGGCCTTTTCCGTGGCGCGACGGGCGCGGCCAGAAGGGATCAGGAAGTTACGGGCGTAGCCGTCTTTGACCTTAACGATTTCGCCGAGGTTGCCAAGGTTCAAAACCTTGTCGAGCAGAATGATTTGCATGTTCGTACTTCCTTAGATGCGGTGCTGGTCGCTGTACGGCAGCATGGCGAGGAAACGCGCACGCTTGATAGCGGTGTTGAGCTGGCGCTGGAAAATCGCGCGGGTGCCGGTCAGGCGTGCGGGGATGATCTTGCCGTTTTCAGCAATGAAATCGCGCAGCGTGTCGATGTCCTTGTAGTCGATCTGCTCCACACCGGTCACGGTGAAGCGGCAAAAGCGCTTGCGCTTGAACAGCAGGGACTGGGTATTGCGCTTGGGGCGCTTGTCTTTGTTATTGAAACGTTTTGGTCCGGCCATGATGGACTCCTGATTTAATCTGGTTGAAACTCTTGGATATGAAGTACGGGGTTCTTGCCCAAGCGGGGAGATGCCAAAAATCCGGTGAACTGCCAGTTGCTGCCCAAGGACTGCTGCTGGATTCGCTCGGCGATGGTGCCAAAGGCGATTGCCTTGACCACCAGTTTGACTTGCCGTATTTGGCCTGCTTGCTCCAGACTGGACTCGTGTTCGAGCACCATATCCAGGGCGGGCAGTCCGGCGGGCGTGTAGCGCAGGTTTTTAAATTCTGCAAGACAGGCCGTCAAAACTACGTGGTTCACTCCGTGTGGGAACTCCGCTTAGCAAGCCACCTTAGTGGGCTGCGTACTCCGCCTGTTGCGTCTTGCGGGCTTCTTCGCGCTCGACGGTCTTCATCATCGACGAAGGGCCGGTTTCAGCCTTCTTCATCACCACGGTCAGGTGGCGCAACACTGCATCGTTGAACTTGAACGCGTGTTCCAGTTCAGCCATGATGGCTTGGTCGGCTTCGATGTTGACGCACAGGTAGTGGGCCTTGGCCAGCTTGTTGATCAGGTACACCAGTTGACGGCGGCCCCAGTCTTCCACGCGGTGGATCTTGCCGCCGCCGGCAGTGATCATGCCCTTGTAGCGCTCCAGCATGGCTGGAACCTGTTCGCTTTGATCCGGGTGGATCATCAAAATGATTTCGTAATGACGCATATTTCTCCTTAAGGATGTAAAGCCACCCACTGCGTCTGTAGTGGTGTAGCAAGGGCAAAGCCAGCGATTATAGCCCGCGATTCTTATTTTTGGATGGGCGGACTGCAAATTGGCTCAGCAGCCATATCACCAGCGCCCCCGCAGGCAGGCCAAACACCCCTGCGGAGATGGGTTGGATGCCCCACCACAGCCCGCTTCCACCCAGGCCCAGCGCGGCACGCACCATGGGCGCGTTCACCACCATGTACCAGAGCGTCACGCCCAAACCGACGACCATGCCTGCCACCGCCGCCCGACGCGTGGTGCGCTGCCAGAACAGGCCGGCCACCATCGCCGGGAAGAACGCCGCCGCAGCCAGCGAGAACGAGGCGGACACCAGCGCCAGAATGTCCGCCGGCTTCTGCGCAGCCACATAGGCGGCGGCCAGCGCCAGCAGCAGCAAGGCGAACTTGGACAACAGCACCCGCACCATGGGATCGGATTCGCGCCGGGCACCGCGGAAATACAGGTCATGGGCAAACGCATTGCCCATGGTCAGCAGCAGGCCGTCAGCGGTAGACAAGGCCGCCGCCAGGCCGCCTGCCGCCACCAGACCCGACACCACATAGGGCAAGCCGCCCAGTTCAGGCGTGGCCAGCATCACCAGATCAGCCCCGAGCCGCAGCTCGGCGAACTGCAGGATGTGGTCGCCATTCACATCCGTCACCTGCAGCAGCGTCGGGTCGACCTGCGCCCACTGCGCCATCCAGGTCGGCAGGTTGTCAAAGCTCTGCCCCACCACATGGCTCATGACCTCGAACTTCACCAGTACTGCCAGCGCCGGCGCCGCCAGATACAGCAGCGCAATGAACAGCAGCGACCAGGCAACCGAGCTGCGCGCCTCGGCTACGGTGGGCGTGGTGTAGAAGCGCGTCAGCAAATGCGGCAAGGCCGCCGTACCCGTCATCAGGCAAAACATCAAGGCCAAAAAGTTCAGGCGCGCAGCGTTGAAGTCATCGCGCTCTTGGGGTGCCCCGTCTGGGTCGCCCACAAACGCCAGGGTGTGCGGCGACATGCCTGCCAACGGCCGGGCCCGCTCCAGATTGTCCTGCCGGGCCCGGGTCCACTTCTCACGCGCAGCGGCTTCGTCCTGTGGCAAAGCCGCCAGCTCGCGTGCCGCCTTGCGCACCGCCGAAGCGTCGGCTCGGTCCATCTTCAGCTGGCGCAAGCGGGCCTGCGCGGCCACCCGCTCGCGTGCCAGGGTGGCGGGTACGTCCTGCAGCATCGCGCCATAGGTAGCGGCCCGCTGGCTGTACTCGGCCAGCACCGAGATCTCGGCAGGCGACTCGGTCAGCTGCTTTTCCAAGGCCGCAATCTTGGGCAGCTGCTGACCATAGACCAACGGCGCCAGGGGGTTACCCAACTGCTTGTAAGCCAGCCACGACACCGGAATCAGGAAGGCCAGGATCAGAATCACATACTGCGCCACCTGGGTCCAAGTTACCGCCCGCATGCCGCCCAGAAACGAGCACACCAGCACGCCCCCCAGCCCCAACAAAATGCCGATCTCGAACTGCACCCCGGTCAGGCGCGAGGTGATCAGGCCTACCGCATAAATCTGCGCCACCACATAGGTAAACGAGCACAGCACTGCCGCCCCGGCCGCAATCCAGCGCGGCCAGCGCCCGCCAAAGCGCGCACCAAAGAAGTCGGGCACGGTGTAGAGCTGCATACGGCGCAGGCGCGGGGCGATCAGCAGGGCCACCAAGCAAAAGCCGCCGGTCCAGCCCATGATGTAGGCCAGCCCGCCCGGCTGCCCGCTCGAACCCGAAAATCCATGCAGATACAAGCCTCCGGCCAAGCTGATGAAGGAAGCCGCACTCATCCAGTCGGCGGCCGTGGCCATGCCGTTGTAGATCGGCGGAATGCGGCGCCCAGCCACGTAGTACTCGGCCGGGTCCGAGGTGCGGCAGTAAATGCCGATGCTGGCATACAGGGCAAAGGTGGCAAACAGGAAAATCCCACCAATCCAGTATCGCGACAGGCCATTCTGTTCGGCCCAGGCCATCAACCCCAGGAACACCAGCATGCACAGCACATACAGGCCAAAGTTTCGGTGCAACCGACGCCGGTAGGGACCTTGCGGCGCTTGGGCTGCATCGGTTTCAGTGCCCGAGTGGCGGCATCGCCACGCATAGACCGCCACGATCAACACAAAACACAGCACCGCGCCCTGGGCGCAGAACCAGTAGTTCAGCGGCCAGCCAGCCACCACCCAGGTCATGTCGCGCGCAAAAAACACGCCGCCAAAAGACAGCACAGCCCAGACCACGAGCAAGGTCACACGCAGGGCGGAACGGGGAGGCACAAAAGTGGCAGGCAAGGCGGACATGTAACCCGAGAAATTGAAGCCATGGAGACTGCGAGAGCACGTTGCAGCGTCGGCATCCTAGCCCAGCCCGCACGGAACGCGATCCCGTGTTTACCCATTGCCCAAACCCGGGGAACAGCACAGCACGCGCAAATGGCGTAGTAGCATGCGCCCGGGAGACACCTGGATGACATACATCAAAACCGAGTCGGGCCAGCAGGCATTCAAGGATCGCGCACCAGCGCTGATCAAACTGCGCGCGGCCTTCATCCTTATCGATGGCAAGCGGACGGTGAATGAGGTGCTGCGCGCAACCGCCGGCATGGGCATAGGCGAACCCGAGATTGCGCAGCTGCTCGCACTGGGATACATCGCCGAAGACGCTGCATCCGAACCCACCTCCGAGGCAACCACACCACAGACCCCGGTCCCACAAACCAACCCGAATGAACTCTACCTGCGCGGTTATGCGATTGCCACCCAGCTCACGGCCGGGCTCGGCCTACGCGGCTTTCGGCTGAACCTGGCAGTGGAATCTGCCTCGGGCTACCAGCAATTGGTAGAGCTGCTGCCCAAGATCCGCGAAGTGGTGGGCGCCGACAAATGCCGGCCACTGGAAGAGGCGCTAGGCCTCTAAACCAGCGCCGCGATCAGCTGCCCGCCAACTGCTTCCAGGTAGCGACTACGCTGTCCGGGTTCAACGAGATCGACTCGATGCCCTGGTCGGCCAGCCACTGGGCAAAGTCAGGATGGTCGCTCGGGCCCTGGCCGCAGATGCCAACATACTTACCTTGCGCCTTGCAGGCCGTGATGGCGCGGCTCAGCATGGCTTTCACGGCCGGGTCGCGCTCGTCGAAGTCCGCAGCCAGCAGCTCCAAACCAGAGTCGCGGTCCAGGCCCAGGGTCAGCTGGGTCAGGTCGTTCGAGCCGATCGAGAAACCATCGAAGAACTGCAGGAACTCGTCGGCCAGGATCGCGTTGCTAGGCACTTCGCACATCATGATGACCTTCAAACCGTCTTGACCACGCTGCAAACCGTGCTGTGCCAACAGCTTGGTGACCTTCTCAGCCTGGCCCAGGGTGCGCACGAACGGCACCATCACCTGCACATTGGTCAGGCCCATCTCCAGGCGCACGCGGCGCAGTGCCGCGCATTCCATCGCGAAAGCCTCGCCAAAATCGGCGCTGATGTAGCGCGCCGCACCGCGGAAGCCCAGCATGGGGTTTTCTTCTTCCGGCTCGTAACGGCTGCCGCCGATCAGCTTGCGGTATTCATTGGACTTGAAGTCCGACAGGCGCACGATCACCGGCTTGGGCCAGAAGGCTGCAGCAATCGTCGCCACGCCTTCGGCCACTTTGTCGACATAGAAGGCGCGCGGCGAAGCATGGCCGCGGGCTACCGACTCCACCGCCTTTTTCAGGTCGTTGTCGATGTTCGGATAGTCGAGGATGGCCTTGGGGTGCACGCCGATGTTGTTGTTGATGATGAACTCCAGCCTCGCCAAGCCCACGCCCTGGTTGGGCAGCTGGCAGAAGTCGAACGCCAGCTGCGGGTTACCCACGTTCATCATGATCTTGGTCTTGATCTCGGGCATGGTGCCGCGCTCGACCTCGGTGACCTCGGTTTCCAGCAAGCCGTCGTAGATGAAGCCGGTGTCGCCTTCCGAGCAGCTCACGGTCACCAGAGTACCGGTCTTCAGCTTTTCGGTTGCGTCGCCGCAGCCGACCACCGCCGGAATGCCCAGTTCACGCGCAATGATGGCCGCGTGGCAGGTACGGCCGCCGCGGTTCGTCACGATGGCGCTGGCGCGCTTCATCACCGGTTCCCAGTTCGGGTCGGTCATGTCGGTAACCAGCACATCGCCGGGCTGCACTTCGTCCATCTGGCTGATGTTGTGCACCAGGCGCACCGGGCCAGTGCCGATCTTCTGGCCAATCGCGCGGCCTTCGGCCAGCACGTTGCTCTTGCCCTTGAGTTTGTAGCGCAGCTCGGCCTTGCCCAGCTGCTGGCTTTTTACCGTTTCCGGCCGGGCCTGCAAGATGTAGAGCAGGCCGTCGGTGCCATCCTTGCCCCACTCGATGTCCATCGGGCGGCCGTAATGCTCTTCGATCACCAGCGCATACTGGGCCAGCTGCTCGACATCAGCGTCGCTCAGCGAATAGCGATTGCGCTGCTCGGTCGGCACATCGGTAGTCTTTACCAACTGGCCGGTGGCGGCTTTCTCGGCGGCGGTGGTGAACTCCATCTGCACCATCTTCGATCCGAGATTGCGGCGGATCACGGCTTTTTTGCCGGCTTTCAGCATCGGCTTGTGCACATAGAACTCGTCGGGGTTCACCGCGCCCTGCACCACCGTCTCGCCCAGACCGTAGCTGCTGGTGATGAAGACCACCTGGTCAAAGCCGGACTCGGTATCGATGGTGAACATCACACCGGCCGCGCCCAGGTCGGAGCGCACCATACGCTGGACGCCAGCGCTCAGGGCGACGATGTCGTGGGCAAAGCCCTTGTGCACGCGGTAGCTGATGGCGCGGTCGTTGTACAGGCTGGCAAACACCTCTTTCATCTTGTGCAGTACGGCCTCGATGCCGACCACGTTCAGGAAGGTTTCCTGCTGGCCGGCAAAGGATGCATCGGGCAAATCTTCGGCAGTGGCCGAGGAGCGCACGGCAAACGACGCTTCGGGGTTGCCCGCGCTCAGCTTGGCAAAAGCCTCGGTGATGGCGGCTTGCAGATCGGCAGGGAAAGGCTGGGCCTCGACCATGCCGCGGATCTCGGCGCCGGCAACCGCCAGCGCGCGCACATCTTCGGTGTCCAGCCGGGCAAGGCGGGCGCTGATCTTGTCGGCCAGGCCGTCGTGGGCCAGAAACTCGCGGAACGCATGGGCCGTGGTGGCAAAGCCGGTGGGCACGCGTACGCCCGAAGGTAGCTGTGAAATCATCTCGCCGAGGCTGGCATTTTTGCCACCCACCGACTCGACGTCGTCCATTCTCAGTTGTTCAAAGGGTACGACCAGGGCGGTCGGGCTGAATAGTGCAGACATGGGAAGGCTCCGAAGGTTAAAACCAGGTCTGCGCGCCGGGGGACTGGCCCCAGGGCGACGCTAAGCATGCCAGCCGTGCGACGGTGTTGTTGTTGTTCGGTGAAGCAACGGGGCATGGTGGGGTACGAGTAGGGGTCGAATCGGGTTCGAATGGCGCGATTGTAGAGAACTTGGCAGCGCCCGGGTGCGAGTTACAAGCAAGTTACCAGCACCGCAACGCACCACCACGACACAATCGACACCCTGTCTGGATATTCTGCCTATGACCGCACCCACCGTCTCCTTCTCCGAAGCCCTGAAGTTCTGGTTCAAGCTGGGCTGCATCAGCTTTGGCGGGCCGGCCGGCCAGATTGCCATCATGCACCGGGAGTTGGTCGAGCAAAAACGCTGGATCAGCGAAAAGCGCTTTCTGCATGCGCTCAACTACTGCATGCTGCTACCCGGCCCCGAGGCCCAACAACTGGCCACCTACATTGGCTGGCTGCTACACCGCACGCGCGGCGGCGTAGCGGCGGGCGCACTGTTTGTGCTGCCCTCGCTGCTGATTCTGATAGCGCTGAGCTGGGTGTACGTGGCGTTTGGCAACGTGCCCTGGGTCGCCGGCCTGCTCTACGGCATCAAACCCGCGGTCGCCGCGCTGGTGGTGCAGGCGGTACACCGCATCGGCAGCAAAACATTGAAGAAACCGGCTACAGCGCCCGTACTCTGGGCGATAGCAGCTAGCAGTTTCATAGCAATCTACGTCTTTGCCGTACCCTTCCCAGCCATCGTGCTGGGCGCGGGCCTGATCGGCTGGCTGGGTTCGCGCTGGGCGCCGGGGCAGTTCACCGGGGGCAGCGGCCATGGCGCGGCCAAAGCCAGCTACGGCCCGGCGCTGATCGACGACGACACGCCGACCCCAGCCCACGCGCGCTTCAGCAAGATGCGGCTGCTGCAAGTGCTGGTAGTGGGCGCACTGTTGTGGCTGCTGCCGATGGCGGCGCTGGTGGCCACCAGCGGCTGGCATGGCACGCTGGCCGCCATGGGCTGGTTCTTCAGCAAGGCAGCGCTGCTGACTTTTGGCGGCGCTTATGCGGTGCTGCCCTATGTCTACCAGGGCGCAGTGGCGCAGTTTAGCTGGCTCAGCGGCACGCAGATGATCGACGGTCTGGCCCTGGGCGAGACCACGCCCGGCCCGCTGATCATGGTGGTGGCCTTTGTCGGCTTTGTCGGCGGCTGGGGCAAGGCGGTGCTGGGGCCGGACGCGCTGTTCCTGGGCGCGGCGCTGGCAGCCACCGTGGTCACCTGGTTCACCTTTCTGCCGTCCTTCATCTTCATCCTGGCCGGTGGGCCGCTGGTGGAGAGCACCCACGGCAAGCTGCAGTTCACCGCCCCACTGACCGCCATCACCGCCGCGGTGGTCGGGGTGATCGCCAGTCTTGCTCTATTTTTCATAGCGCATATTGCAATCAAAACGGGCGCCAGCAGCGCATTTCCTGACAATATCGACTGGTCGGCGCTGCTTTTGGCTCTGGCGGCGGGCGTAGCCTTGATACGCTACAAAGTGGGCGTGATCCGGGTGATCGTGCTGTGCGCGCTGGCCGGCTGGGCGCTGCGGGTGCTGGGCTGGGGCGGCTAGCCCGGCAGCCAACTTATACTGCCGCGATGCAAAACCTCCGCAGCCTAGACGCCCTGACCGCGACCGCGCAAACCGACGGTGCGGCCGCCGCAGTGCAGTATCTGAACGCCGGCGTGCCACACCGGTTTACCGGCCTGTACCTGCTGGAGGATGGCGTGATGCGCAATCTGCTGCTGTACGACAAGGCCGGCGAAATCCGCCCGACCTATCTGGCGGAAGTGCCCCTGGAAACCAGCTTTTGCCAGTTTGTGCTGCGCGACGGCGTTTTCACCACCAGCGATTCCGCGCTCGAAACCCGGCTGGACGGCCACCCCTACCAGGGCGTGATGGTGTCCTACCATGGCGTGCCCTGGCAAACCCGGGACGGTGAAATCGGCGGCACCCTGTGCCATTTTGATTTGCGGTCGCTGGAGATCAGCGACGCTGAGTTCGCCTTGCTGCAGCAGGCTGCACAGCTATTACCCGCGTACCTTCCCTCCAGCCCGGCGGCCTGAAACGCTATTATTTCAATAGCTGGTTGCGCATATTAGATATGGGCCAGAGCCGGTTTTTCTATTCAAGCAAAGTCGCCGGCCTCGTCGGATCGGGTCCATTCGATCGGGTTCTCCGAGCGCAGGCGTTCGCCGTCTGTGAAGCCAATGGCATCGGCCACGCGCTGCGGGTACTGCGCGAACAGCGCCGGCCCATCCAGCTCCAGTTCGTGGGCGTGCCCCCCCCAGGAGGCGAGGTAGAGCACGCCGGCCAGGGTGTCGGCCTCGACGTCGTCCTGCGGATCAGGGTGGTTCTGGATCGCGTCTACCAGGGCCTGTGGAAAGCGCCATTTGCTGGCGAACGCAGCCCCCACGTCGGCGTAGGAATAACCAAGCTCAGCGGTTTGCTTGGCGTGCCGGTCGCTGTCGGTGGCAAAGCTGGCCTGCAGGCAGGGCTGGTTCGGCATGGCCTTCTTCATGATCAGGTCGCCCACGCCGTGCAGCAAGCCGGCGGTAAAGGCCAGGCCTGGGTCCAGCTTCAACGAGCCGGCCAGCGACTGGGCGATCTTGGCCACATCCAGGCTGTGCCGCCAGAACTCGGTCATGTCCACCCCCGGCACCAGCTTGAAGGCGCCACCCACGGCCGCGGCGCTAACCAGCTGCTTGATGGCCTTCATGCCCAGCAGCGGAATCGCCGCCTCTACCGTGCCGATCTGGCCGCCGCTGCCGTAGCGGGCTGAGTTGAGCAGGCGCAGCACCCGCACCGTAAGCCCCACCTCGCTGGACAGCAGCGCGGTGATCTTGCGCATGTCCGGCTCAGGCTGCTGGAACTCGCTGAAGATCTGCGCCACCGTCGTGGGCAAAGACGGGATCAGGATGTCCGATGCAATGATTTGTTCGAATTTCATGGAGCGCCTTTAGGGAAGTAACCGCGGCCAAACAGTTCACAATATAGTGGCTTTCCCGAGCCGGCGGCCGGCTTTTGGCGATTGTTTCGCCCCCCGATGGCGCAAATGCTAGGCTGCACCCATGAGCACCGTGTTTCCGCCCCTGGCTTTTGTCGATATTGAAACCACCGGCGGCAGCGCCGGGCGCGACCGCATCACCGAAGTCGGCATCGTCGAGGTCGATGGCCACCACGTGCGCCGCTGGAGCCAGCTGATCCAGCCGGGCACGCGCATCCCGCCCTTCATCCAGCAGCTGACAGGCATTGACGACGCCATGCTGGCCGACCAGCCGCGGTTCGAAGCGGTGGCCGCCGAGATCCTGGACCGGCTGCGCGGCAAGCTGTTTGTGGCGCACAACGCCCGCTTCGACTATGGCTTTCTGCGCGCCGAGTTCAAAGCCTGCGGCATCGCTTGGCAAGCTCCGGTGCTGTGCACCGTGCAGCTGTCGCGCCGGCTGTTCCCCCAGCAGGCCCGGCACAACCTGGACACGCTGATTGCGCTGCACGGCCTGCAGATGCCCGAGCGCCACCGCGCGCTGGCCGATGCCGATGCGCTAGCGCAGTTCTGGCAGATGCTGCAAACCCGCTTCGATGCGGCCACCCTGATGGACGCGGTGAACAGCCTGTCGGCCCGGCCGGCCGTGCCGCCGCAGCTGGACGCCGAGCACATCGACCGGCTGCCCGAAACGCCGGGCGTCTACCTGTTCTTCGACGCCCAGCGCCGCCCGCTCTACATCGGCAAAAGCAAGAACCTGCGCAGCCGCGTGCTGGCCCATTTCAGCGCCGCCCTGTCGCAGCCCAAGGAGATGCGGCTGAGCCAGCAGGTGGCCGACATCGACTGGATAGAAACCGCTGGCGAGGTTGGCGCCCTGCTGCTCGAAGCCCGCCTGGTCAAGCACCACCAGCCCAGCCTGAACGTGCAGCTGCGCCGCCAGCGCGACCTGCATGCCTGGCAGCTGGACGACGCGCACGCCCTGCACACGCCGCTGACACCACGCCTGGTCAACGGCCCCGACATCGCGCTGGGCGTGCAAGACAACCTGTTCGGCCCGTTCCGCTCCAGACGCGCCGCGCTGGAGCTGCTGGAAACCCTGGCCACCGAGCAGCGCCTGTGCCGCGGCGTGCTCGGGCTGGAGAAGATCGCCGCCGGCAAGCCCTGCTTTGCCTACCAGGTGCGCCAGTGCGCGGGAGCCTGCGTCGGAGCGCAAAGCATGGCCCAGCACAACCTGGCCCTGCTCACCGCGCTGACCCGCCACAAGGTGCAGCGCTGGCCCTACCCCGGCGCCATCGGCTTGCGCGAGGGCGAGGCGCTGCATGTGCTGCACGAATGGCGCTACCTGGGCACTGCAGAGCGCGAGGACGAGGTGGCCGAACTGCTGGAATCCGGCCAGCCGGCATTTGACTTCGATACCTACAAGATCCTGCACAAGGCTGTGGCACAAGCCCGCGCGGGGCAGATTGTGCGCCTGGGATAAGCCGTTACACGCTATTTTTTTGATAGCGAATTGTGTATATGAGATATGCCGCCGAGGTCAATTGAATCTAAAAGTTTGCATCTACACCATCTGCTGTTGATACCGCAATCAGGGCACCTCCAAATGGGCCAGGGGCTCCAACGCGACCTATGATGCACAAGAGCAGCCTGGGCTACACCCTGGCCCACTACATCCCCGACACCGATGTACAGGGCCAGGTGCTTGGATTCTTTGCCAAGGAGAACGACGTATCGCTACTGAAGAAGGCCGAATTCGAACTAAAGCTGGCCGCCAGCGTGTATGAGAACACCCGCGAAGGAATGTTCATCACCGATGCCAAGGGCCTGATCCTGTCGGTGAATCCGGCCTTCAGCACAACCACCGGCTACAGCGCCGCCGAGGCCATCGGCCAGAATCCCAGCCTGTTGCAATCACACCACCACTATCAGGCCTTCTATACCGGCATGTGGCAAGAGTTGGTGGCAACCGGCAACGGGGCGGGTGAAATCTGCAACCGCCGCAAGGACGGCACCCTGTTCCTGGGCCTCGACCGCTTCAAGATCGTCAACGACACACTGGGCCACGCCATTGGCGACGAACTGCTCAGAACCGTAGCCCACAAGCTGCTGGCCCAGATGCGCAAATCGGACACCGTGGCCCGCGTGGGAGGCGACGAATTCGTCATCTTGCTCGGCGACCCGGCCAGCCACGACGAAGTGGCGCAGATTGCCAATCTACTCATCGCCGTGACCAACCAGCCCATGGAATTCAACCAGTAGCAGGCACGGGTTGGCGCCTCCATCGGCATCGCCATGTACCCCACAGATGGACGCACGCCCTCGGAACTCATGAAACAGGCCGACCGTGCCATGTACGCCGCCAAGCAGGCCGACAAGAACACCTAACGCTTCGCATCAAACCCCCTCCTCCCACGTGGCAACACGGCTGCAGCCGGCCACAGCAGCTAGGTGGCACCCCAACATTCCTGTTTTTATAGCGCCTAGCGCAGGTACTACATGCGCTACAGGCCGATTTGGCTTGAAATTTCTGCAAATTTTGCGTAGCTGCAGTACATTGGCCGCTATGGTCGAAATCCCCCTCAGCCCCAGCCCCGCGGTCGCAGCCCCATACCGCACCGAGCCCCTGCCCGATCTGGCCGCATGGACGCGTTATTTTGTCGACGCCGAGATCCCGGTGCTGGCCGCCACCGCCCAGGCACTCGAGCAGCTGCGCGCCATCGAAGACGAGGTGGACGCCGCCATGCTGGCCAAGACCATCCAGACCGACCCACTGATGTCCATCAAGCTGCTGGCCTTTGTGGCCGGCAAACGCAAACCCAGCATCCTCAACGGCGAAGGCGCCGACGCCAAGACCGACACCGTCACCAGCGCCCTGGTGATGCTGGGCATCACCCCGTTCTTCCGCCACTTCGGCCCGCAGCCCACGCTGGAAGACCGGCTGCGCGACCAGCCCCAGGCCCTGGACGCCATGCAAGAGCTGCTGCGCCGGGCCGAACGCGCGCGCATGTTCGCCCTGGGCTTCGCGGTGCACCGCGCCGACCTGGATGTGGATGTGATCCTGCAAGCCGCGTTCCTGCACGACTTCGCCGAAATGCTGCTCTGGTGCCACGCGCCCACCTTGGCGCTGGCCATCCACGATGCGCAAAGCGCCGACGCCACCCTACGCAGCGCCACCATCCAGCGCAGCGTGCTGAACATCGAACTCGACGACCTGGCCCATGCACTGATGCAGCGCTGGCGCCTATCCACCCTGTTGGTCCGCCTCAGCGACACCCGCCATGCCGAGCAGGCCGCGGTGCGCAATGTGGTGCTGGCCGTACAGGTTGCCCGCCACACCATGCAAGGCTGGGACAACGCCGCCCTGCCCGACGACGTGGACGCCATCGCCGAACTGCTGAACGCCCCGCCACGCATCGCGCTGGCCTATCTGCACAAGATCGACCAGGGCGGCTGATGGGCAAGCACCCAGACCGTTAAAAATGAATAGCAGCATCGCGTGAACCCGGGCCAGTTTCAACGTACGACCTCTGGCTGGCCTAGCGCGCCACCGCCTCTTTCACGCTCCACCGCGCCATGGAAACACTGAACCACCTGCCCTGCCCCGTTCTGGTGACCGACCACCTGGGCTATATCCAGTCTGCCAACAGCGCACTCTGCGCACTGGTCCACCGCAGCGAAGCGCAGCTGCAGCTCGGCGCTATGGACGACTTGTTTCCGCTGGCCAGCCGCATCCTGCTGCAAACCCAGGTTTGGCCGTTGCTACGCAGCCAGGGCAGCGTGGCCGAGGTGCAGCTGAACCTGCTCGATACCGGCACCGCAGAGCTGCCGGTGGCGGTGAATGGCCAGCGTGGCAGCCTGGGTGACGCGGCCTGCTATTACTGGGTGTTCCTGGTGGCGCGCGAGCGCAACGCCTTCGAATCCGAACTGCGCGGCGCCCGCCAGCATGCAGAAGACGTGGCGCGCGAGCTGGTAGACAGCGCGCGCTTCATCCAGACCATCACCGACGCCCTGCCCAGCCTGGTGGCCTACTGGGACAAAGACGAGCGCTGCCACTTCGCCAACAAGCCCTACCTGGAATGGTTTGGCATCCACCCCGAAGACGTGATCGGCAGCAGCCTGATGGACCTGCTGGGCACGCACAGGTACGCGCTGAACGAGCCCTACGTGCGGGCGGTGCTGGCCGGCGAGCCGCAGCGGTTCGAGCGCAGCCAGAGCAAAGCCGACGGCAGCACCAGCTACACCCTGGCCCACTACATGCCGGACCGGAACGCGGCCGGCGCGGTGACCGGCTTCTTTGTGCTGATCAACGACATCAGCTCCACCAAGGCCGCAGAGAGCGAGCTCAAGCTGGCCGCCAGCGTGTTCCGCAACACGGTGGACGGCATCATGGTCACAGACGCCGATGGCGTCATCCTGTCGGTGAACCCGGCCTTCAGCAGCATCACCGGCTACAGCACCGAAGAGATGCTGGGGCATACCGCCGAGCGGCTGCAGTCGCACCACCACGACGCGGCCTTTTACGCCGCCAAGGCCGAGGCGCTGGCGCGCGACGGACACTGGGCCGGCGAGCTGTGGAGCCGGCGCAAAAACGGCGAGGCCTTTCTGGAGTGGCAAACCATCACCTCCATCCCCGGCTCGGCCGAGACCCCGACCCGCTTTGTCACCGTGTTCAACGACATCACCGAGCGCTGGCGCAAGGACGAGCGTATCCGCCATCTGGCCTTGCACGACCCGCTGACCGACCTGCCGAACCGCCAGCTGCTGATGGAGCGGCTGGGCCAGTCGATCGCCAAAACCGAGCGCGAGCCACGCCAGCTGGCCCTGATGTTCCTGGACCTCGACCAGTTCAAGCAGGTCAACGACACGCTGGGGCACGACCGGGGCGACGAGCTGCTGGTATGCGTGGCCCAGAAGCTGCTGTCGCAGGTGCGGCAGAACGACACCGTGGCCCGCCTGGGCGGTGATGAATTTGTCATCCTGCTGGACAACCCGCTGAGCCAGGACTACGTGGCCCAGATCGCCGCCCGCATCGTCGCCGCCGTGCATGCACCGCTGGCGCTGGGCGACCAGCAGGTGCAGGTAGGCGCCTCCATCGGCATCGCCATGCACCCCAGCGCCGGCGCCACCCCGGCCGAGCTGCTGAAGAACGCCGACGCCGCCATGTATGCGGCCAAGCGGGCGGGCAAGAACACCCACTGCTTCTTCAGCGCAAACAGCTGATTCGCCACCTAGATTGCGCCGCCGGATCGGCCCAGGCAGCCGTCAAAGTGCTGGGCATTTGTCACCTCCACACAGCGCGGTTGTAGGCGGTGTAGACGGTGTAGGTGCCAGCCGATAAAGCAGCGGCCCCGTCCTGGCTGCAGGCCATTTCCTACATGGCCAGGGTGCCATCTCCTGCGTACACCAGCCTGCCCCTGCCAGAAACTGGGTTCATCGCCGTTGGAGTGCGAGCCACCCGAAGCGATCTGCACGGGTGCTACCACGCCAACATCCATCCACGGACTGAAGGAGTTAGCCCATGTTCCATACCTCTACCCCCCTGCTTACGCGGATTGCCGCGCACAGCCATACCAAAAAGGCCCTGGTCGCCGGCGGCATCTGCGCACTGGCGCTGGCCTCGGCCGCCGCCTGGTCGCAAACCACCCCGGCACCCGCAATGGGCACGGCCTCGGCCAGCGCCCCCGCCGATGCCAGCAAGCTGGCCAGTTCCGACAGCCGCATGCTGGGCAACCTGGCCCAGGCCAACCGCGCCGCAGTAGAAGCCAGCAAGCTGGCGCTGGAGAAGTCGCAGAGCCCCGACATCAAGAAGTTCGCGCAGACCATGGTGGACGAGCACGGCAAGGCACTGATCGAAGTCGAGCAACTGGGCGCGGCCAAGAACGTCAAGCTGCCCGATGGCGTAGGCGTGATGCACAAGGCCAAGGAAACCGCGTTGAAGGCGCTGTCTGGCAAGACCTTTGACAACCAGTATGTAAAGCGCGTCGGCGTGGGCGACCACGAGAGCACGGTCAAGCTGCTGCAGGACATCCAGAAGAACGGCAAGGACGCCGATCTGAAGGCCTTGGCCGACAAGATGCTACCGGCCGTTCAGCAGCACCTGGAGATGGCCACCCAGATGGTGACGCAGATCGCCGCAGCCAAGTAAGCCAGGGTTGGGCACAGGCGCAATGCTGCTATTTTTATAGCGGCTTGCGCTTTTATTACCTGCGCTCGAGGCCATTTTGGCTTAATAGCGTCCGGTTTCGAGAGAAGCGAACGTCAGTTTCGCGCCCGAAGCGGAACTCTGTACAGTCAAATTTGCAGCCTGAAAGCGGACATTGAATGAGGGTCGTCGGATGCGAGGATGGACGACTGAAAAGTCGCGGAAGCGGACAACCTGCGTGCTGTCGGTGGCGAAAAACACCTGACTAACCGACTGCAAAGCCACCTTCAGTTGGTTGATGACCTGGATTTCGTCATCAACAACAAGAACCTTCGGCTTATGCTGTAGATCCGCGCAAGAGGTCATGGCTGCATGGGTTTTTAGCTACCTGCTGAAGGCGCCGTCACGACGCCACGGACACTGCAATTGCGCCCAGCCAGCTTGGCTTGGTACAGCGCCGAATCCGCCGCTTTGACCAGATCCAAGATGTCTGGATTGTCATAGCCGTCCTGCTTGGGCTCGAACGTGGCGTAGCCTACCGATACGGTGATGTTCGGCCGAATCGCATTCGGCGCATGCTGCAAACCCAATCCTTCTACGTTCCGCAACAATTGCTCGGCCATGACGGCTGCCCCGTCCACACTGGTTTCCGCAAGCACGATGACGAACTCCTCTCCCCCGAAGCGGGCCACAAAATCTCCTGGCCGGCGGGCATTAGCGCCCAAGAACGCTGCCACACTTTGAAGACAGTCGTCGCCCTGCACGTGCCCAAAAGCATCGTTGTACTTTTTGAACTCGTCGATATCAATCATCAACATCGACAGTGGTAACAGTTGGCGCTTCGCCCGCCTCCACTCGAGGTCGATCCGCTCATCGAAGCTGCGCCGATTGTGTAGACCAGTCAGTCGGTCTTTATTTGCCAATGCACTCAAATTGGCCAGTGCATTGCGATAAGCCAGATGGGTCCTCACCCGCGCAATGACCACTGGGGGGTTCAAAGGCTTGGATATGTAATCGGCAGCGCCCGCGGCGAACACCTTTTCTTCAAAGCCAGTCTCTGTGTGGCTCGTGATGAACAGCACCGGTATGCCTGCGGTTTCAGGCTTGGCCTTCAGCGCACGGCACACTTCCAAACCATCCATACCGGGCATTTCCACATCTAGCAGAATCAAGTCCGGAGTCTCGGCGCAAGCTATGCTCAGAGCTTGTCGGCCAGAGGTAGCAAAGAGACTGCGGCCAAAAGCAGCAAGCATCTTGCGCAATGACAAGATCACAGTGCTGTCATCATCCACCACCAAAATTGTGGGACTGGATATTTGATCTTCAGGGATAGGTATTACTTTGGAGGCAGTTGTTCAAACAAAGCCTGCAACACTATCAATGCGTTCTTGTAGTCTAAGTTCATCACGCATTCTTCCAAGCGCTCAAGCCCCTGGGCCCCCAAAGCGCGCCGCAGCGATACTTTGTGTTCATCCACCCAATCCTGTGCCTGCAAGTCGTTAGTAGTCAATAGCCGCTGCAACTCCCGCACGTCTGATGGAATGAGTGTTTTCTCGCCACCAGCACCAGATTCGTCCGCAGCTAAATAGCTGGCCGTTCGCGCCTCGCGCCAACTACCCAGCACCTGTTCGCTATTGCGCCTTAACTCCCGCAAGGTCTCAGCCAACTCTTTGAGTATCGCCTCGGCCTTTTCGTCAGGCGCACGCAGGGCCGCCTCGGCGCGGCTGGCCAGATCGTACATACGCTCAGCCCCAATCATGCCCGAGGCACCGCGCAGCTTGTGCACCTGCGCTGCCAGCTTGAGCCTTAACCCCTGCCCGACAGGAGCATCTATATCTGTAGGAAGCGCATCTTGCAGGTTGGTGTATTCAATCAGCAACCGATCGATGGCGGTCAGGAACAGTTGCAGGTCGCCCGACATCAAGCGCCTCGCAGTGTCCATATTGAGTCCTTGAATGTCCGGCCATATGTCACCGGCCTGCACTTTTTCCGCCGTCAATGACTCAAGGGGCAAGCTCTTACCGCGATAGTGCTCCACAGCAGTGCGCAGGCGGTTGATCAGCTGCGTAGGGTCTATGGGCTTGGTCAAGAAGTCGTTCATGCCAGCGTCCAGGGCCCTACGTCTTTCTTCGGTAAAGGCCCCTGCAGTCAAGGCGATGATGGGCAAAGTTCTTACGCCAGGGAGCTTCCGCGCACGCCGTGTAGCCTCCAAACCGTCAATACCTGGCATTTGCACATCCATTAGCACCACGTCGAACGCCTCGGGTAAGGCGGCCAGCTTGGCCAGTGCTTCCTCGCCACTGTCGGCCGTGGTGACCAACGCACCGTTGCGCCTCAGCATCTCCCCCACCACGTCGAGGTTGATACTGCTGTCGTCCACTACCAGTACTCTGACCCCTGGCAGCCAGCGCGCCTTGACCGCCTCGATACGTGTAGCCTGCAAAACCCGCCTTTTATTGCCTGTATGACTTGCAATGACCTCATTGACGGCATTAAACAGCTCGGAAGAGCCCACTGGTTTTTGAAGCACTTGGTCTACCAAACCATCCTTGTCTAGCGCTGCAATTCGGGCATTCTCGAATGCGGTGATCATCAACACCGCCGGCAGCTTGCTCGCTTCAGCCCTGCTGGCCAGCGCACTTAGCGCCTGCAAACCATCCATCTCGGGCATTTGCCAGTCCAGCAGCAGCGCATCAGGCATAAGCAGGCCACTCTCGTAGCGCTGCATATAAGCCCGAATCAGAGCAGCCCCATTGGCTTCGGTATGGACCCGCCAACCCAGAGCGCGGGCCATTTGCTCGAGGTGCTTGGCGTCATCGGGATTGTCCTCAGCCACCATCAGAAACAGCCCGGTCTGACTATCTGAATCGCCCCGGGATTTGTGGAGGCTCAACACTCTGAGAGGATTGAGCCATGAAGAAGTCAAACAAGTTTTCACCCGAGGTCCGCGAGCGCGCGGTGCGCATGGTGCAAGAGCACCGAGGCGAGTACGCGTCGCTGTGGGCGGCCATTGAATCTATCGCTCCCAAGATCGGCTGCGTGGCGCAGACCCTCCATGAATGGGTCAAGCGCGATGAGGTCGACACCGGGGCTAGGGCCGGCATCACGACGACCGACCTGCAGCGCCTAAAGGAGCTAGAACGTGAGAACAAGGAGCTGCGCAAAGCCAACGAGATATTGAAACTGGCCAGCGCGTTTTTCGC
>CAUPON010000018.1:0-85146 GCA_963513025.1 uncultured Albidiferax sp. | reverse complement strand
TTTGGTATCGTTCTTCTTGGGTCAAGTGCGTATAGGTCATGGTGCAACGTTTGGGACTGGCCGGTCACAACAGTGCATCCTATGCACTCTTGGCCCAACCCGTTTGGAAAACGTTGCACTTCGTACTTGAATCTGCCTTATAAATCTACACGGGGCTGGGCAGGCTATCGACCTGCACCGCCAACTTGCTGGCGGGCACGGGCCGGCCGAAGTAATAGCCCTGGTAGGCGTCGCATCCTATGTCGGCCAGGAAGTCGTGCTGGCCGATGTTCTCCACCCCCTCGGCGACCACTCGCAGCCCCAGGCTGTGGCCCAGGGCGATGATGGTGCGGGCGATGATGGCATCGCTGCTATCGGTCAGCAGGTCGCGCACAAAGGACTTGTCGATCTTCAGCTGGCTCAGCGGCAGGCGCTTGAGGTAGCTGAGCGAGGAGTAGCCGGTGCCAAAGTCGTCCAGCGCCAGCCGTACGCCATAGGCCTTGATCTCGTTCATCTTGGCGATCACTTCCTCCACGTCGTGCATCAGCATGCTTTCGGTGAGCTCCAGTTTCAGCAGCGAAGGGTTGGCGCCGGTGCTGTCCAGCGCGGTGCGCAGGGTGGAGGCAAAGTTGGCCTTGGAGAACTGCGCGGCGCTGACGTTGACGGCCACTGTCCAGTGGGCGGTTTCCGGGCTTCCGGCCCAGGCCACCAGCTGGGTGCAGGCGGTTTCCAGCACCCACTGGCCCAGTGGCAGGATCAAGCCAGTTTCTTCGGTTGCGGGGATGAAGGCGGCCGGCGGCACCAGGCCGCGCGTCGGGTGCTGCCAGCGCACCAGGGCTTCGGTGCCGATGGTGCGCACATCGCCGCGCAGATTGGTTTCCACCTGGATCTGGTAGTGCAGCACGAATTCGCCACGGGCCAGGGCCAGACGCAGGTCTTTTTCCAGCTGCATATGGGCGGCCGCGGCGGCCTGCATGGCGGGCTCGTAGAAGCGCGCCACATTCCGGCCGGCGGCCTTGGCCTGGTACATGGCGATGTCGGCTTTTTTGAGCAGTTCGTCGATGGATTCCAGGTCTTTGGTGAACACCACGATGCCGATGCTGGGTGTGCTGTGGTGGCTGTGCGTACCCAGGGTGTAGGGCTGGCCCAGGGTCTGCAGGATCTTGTTGGCCACCATCTCGGCCTGGGCTGCGGCCTCCAGGCTGTGCTGGCTCAGGGCTTCCAGCAGCAGCACGAATTCATCGCCACCCAGGCGGGCCACGCTGTCGCCTTCGCGCACGCAGGAGGTGAGCCGCAGCGCCACCTGCTGCAGCAGCCCGTCGCCCACATCGTGGCCGAGGGTGTCGTTGAGCTGCTTGAAGTTGTCCAGGTCCAGAAACAGCACGGCGGCATGCTGCCGGGTGCGGGTGGTGCTGAGCTGGGCATGGCGCAGCCGGTCCAGCAGCAGGCGCCGGTTGGGCAGGCCGGTAAGGGCGTCGAAGAAGGCCAGGCGGCGGATTTCTTCCTCGTTCTGGTGGCGCTTGGTGTTGTCGCGGACCACGCCGATGAAGTGCGTCAGCGCGCCCTGCGCATCGCGCACCGGGGACACGGTGAGCTCGTTCCAGAAGCTGCTGCCGTCCTTACGGTAATGCAGGATGTCGCCGTAGTAGTGCGATCCGTAGGCCATGTTCATGCGCATGGCGTCGACCGCCTGCAGCGACGTATCGGGGCCTTGCAGCAGGTTCCAGGTCTGGCCCAGCGCCTCGTCCGGCGGGTAGCCGGTGATGGTGGTGAAGGCATCGTTGACAGACACGATGCGCTGCTGCGGGTCGGTGATCACCACGCCTTGGGAGATCGCCTTCAGCGACTGGTGGCTGACGCGCAGCAGTTGTTGCTCCTGGTGGCGCGCGGTGATGTCCACCATCAGGCCGCGCAGCCATTTGGGCTTGCCGTCCTGCATGACGATCTTGGTGCTGTCGTGGATCCAGAGCACCCTGCCGTCCTGGGTGACGAAGCGGTATTCGAATTTGTGGTCTTCGCCACGCGCGATGCAGTCGGTCGAATACTGCATGGCCTGCGCGCGGTCTTCCGGGTAGATGTGGTTGGCCCAGAAATCCGGGGTCAGCCAGTCGGCCAGCGGGTAGCCGAGCAGGCGCTCGGCACTCTTGCTGATGAAGCTGTGGTTGAAGGTGGTGGCTTCGGCCTCCCAGACGATGCCGTCGGTGAAGTCCACCAGGTCGCGGAAGCGCTGGTCGTTGGCCTGCAAGTCCGCCTGTTCCCGCTTGCGCTCGGTGGTGTCCTGCAGCACCTCGAGCAGGAATTGCGGCTGGCCTGTGGCGTCGTACAGCGGGGTCTTCAGGCTGTGCACTTGGCGCGGCTCGCCATGCCGGGCGCTCCAGAGCGTGGTCTCGGTCTCCAGGCTGCTGCCGTGGGCAAACACCTGGGCGTCGTGGGCCAGGCTGTCCGGCCCGGCACTGCCAAATAGCGCGTCGAACGCCTGGTTGCGGAACAGGCAGCGGCCTTGGCCATCTTTGACGCACACCGGTACGGGCAGGTGCTGCAGCCAGCGCTGCAGGCTGGGGAGATCACAGTCGGTCGGTATCCGGTCGGGCATGGATCAGCGAATGGGGTGGCTGGTAGAGATGTGCAGCCATGATAGTTGCTGGCTGCAGGCTTGTGGGGTTTCTCAGTGCACCAGCCGCACCGAGGCGATCGCCAGCCAGCCGAGCACGAAGTTCAGCACCACCAGCTTGTGGATCTGGCCCGCAGCCTGGGCGGCCTGCGGCCATTCGGCGGCGGCCACCGCGCGCCGGAATTTGGCGTAGCCCGCAAAGTAGATGTGGGCAAAGGCCAGCATCATCACCAGCCCCAGCCCCAGCATCAGGTTCCAGCCCAGCGGCACGCTGCCCGCGCCGGTCGCGGCCTTGGCAGTTTTGAACGCCGTGGTGTACAGGTGGCTGCCGGTGGCGAACAGAACCACCACCGCCACCAGCACCAACCGGAAGAAGCGCTGCCACACCGCGCCCATCAGCCGTGCGCGCGGTTGCGGCTCCAGCAGCGCCAGGGCTGCGGGCCGCAGCGCGAACAGCATAAAGGTCATGCCGCCCATCCAGACGATGGCGGACACCAGATGGAGCAGTTTGGCAAGGTCGTACATAAGCGGGTGTTCCAGGGTAGGGGTGTGGTTTGCTACTGGTTTTATAGCTGGTTGCGTCGATGGTAGCTGCGCAGGGGCCGGTTTGGGCATAAATCCTATAGGTCGGGGCTGCATGTGGGGTTATAGCCCTGGCTGCTAGCATGCGGGTATGCCCTATAGCCCCACCGACACGCCCCGCATCGACCCCGCTGCGGCCCTGATCTTCATCGTCAACGCGGCCTCGGGCAGCAGTGCTGGCGAAGCCAAGCGGGCGGTGATCGAAGACGCGCTGCAGGCCGCTGGCCGCCGGGGCGAACTGCGCTTTGCCAAGCCGAATGAACTGGCCCGGGTGGCGCAGCAGGCGGCAGCCGATGCCCTGGCTAAGCGTTCGGCCGTAGTGGCGGTGGGTGGCGACGGCACCATCAACGCCGTGGCCCAGGCCGCGCATGGCGCTGGCTGCCCCATGGGCGTGGTGCCGCTGGGCACCTTCAACTATTTCGCCCGCACCCATGGAATCTCCACCGAACCCGCCGAGGCCGCGCAGATGCTGATGCAGGCCCAGCCGGTGCCGGTACAGGTGGGCACGGTGAACGACCATGTGTTCCTGGTCAACGCCAGCCTGGGCCTGTACCCCGACCTGCTGGAAGACCGCGAAACCTACAAGTCGCGCTTTGGCCGCAGCCGCTGGGTGGCGCTGGGCGCGGCCTGCATGACCCTGCTGCGCGCGCACCGCCAACTGCGGCTGCAGATTTCCGAGGGCGGTGTGCTGCGCGAGGTGCGCACCCCCACGCTGTTCGTCGGCAACAACCGCCTCCAGCTGGAGCAGGTGGGCCTGAACCTGAGCGACCACCCGGCCCGGGCTTTGGACGACGGCCGCATCGCCGCCGTCATGCTCAAGCCCATAGGCACGCTGACCATGGCCTGGCTGATGCTGCGCGGCGCCGTCGGAACCTTGGGCGAGGCCGATAGCGTGGAGAGCTTTGCCTTCCAGCGTATGCGGGTCAAACCCCGGCTGGCCTATGGCCGGCGCACGATCAAGGTGGCCTTTGACGGCGAGGTCACCCGCATGCGCACGCCGCTGGAGTTCCGGGTGGCGGCCCGGCCGCTGTACCTGCTGAAGCCGGCTCCCGCCGTTGCGGCCGCAGAGGCGGCCCCGGCATGAGTGTGCTGTTGCAAATATCCGACCCGCATTTCGGCACCGAGCAGGCGCCGGTAGTGGCGGCGCTGCAGGCGCTGGCGGTTGCCCAGCGGCCCGATCTGCTGGTGCTGTCGGGCGACATCACCCAGCGCGCGCACCCGGCCCAGTTCCGTGCGGCACGGGCGCTGATGGACCAGCTGGGCGCGCCTCTGCTGGCGATTCCCGGCAACCACGATATTCCGCTGTTCGACCTCTGGGCCCGGCTGCGCCACCCGTATGCGCGGCATTGCGCGGCCTTCGGGCCGGAGCTGGAGCCGGTGTTCCGCTCGCCCGAGCTGCTGGTCATCGGCGTCAACACCACGCGCGCGCACCGGCACCAGGACGGCGAGATTTCCGCCGCCCAAATCGACCGGGTGGCCGGTCTGCTGGCCCAGGCCAGCCCCGCCCAGCTGCGGGTGGTGGTGGTGCACCAGCCGATTGCCGTGGTCCGCCCCGTCGATGAACCGAACCGTTTGCACGGCCACGCCCAGGCCCAGCGCGCCTGGGCGGCGGCCGGCGCCGACCTGGTGCTGGGCGGCCATATCCACCTGCCGTATGTAGCGGCGCTGCCCGACCTGGCACGGCCCATGTGGGCGGTGCAGGCGGGCACGGCGGTGTCGTCGCGGGTGCGATCGGGTGTGCCGAATTCGGTCAATCTGTTGCGCTGGCCAGCCGAGGACGGCCAATGCCGGGTCGAACAATGGGATTTCGCCTCCGACTCGGGGGCTTTTGTGTGCGTGCGTATGACCAAGATCCAACCTTCAAGAGAAAGCCATGGCGACTGAATCCGATGTGCTCCTGCACTGGGCCCAATTTGCGGGCCAGCATCCGCTGGCGGTGTACGGGGTATTACTGGCGCTGCTGCTGGCGTCGTCTGCCGCCTGCTGGTGGCTGGTGCGGCGCTACGACGTGCCGCACGATCAGAGCGCGCTGCCGCCGCTGGCCTATCTGGCCGTGCGCCTGGCCGCGGGCTTTGGGCTGATTGTGTCTGCGGCCTGGGTGTTTGCCGAGATCGCTGAGGAGCTGGGCACGACAGGGGCCGCCATGGGGCAGGCCGACCAGGCTTTGGCCGATGCGGTACGCACCAGCCTGTCGTCCGCCGCGCTGCAGGCGTTTGCCCTGCTGACGCGCCTGGCCGACACCGCCACCCTGACGGGGCTGTGCATTCTGGTGGCGCTGGCCCTGGCATTGCGCGGATGGCGCTGGCTGGCGCTGGGCTGGGTGCTGTCGGTGGCCGGCAACGGCGTGCTGAACACCACGCTGAAGGCGGTTTTTGCGCGGGTGCGGCCGTTGCATGACGACGGTCCGGTCCTGGCCAGCGGCTTCAGCTTTCCCAGTGGGCACAGCTCGGGGGCGGTCGTGGCCTACGGGATGCTGGCCTATGTGCTGACCCGTTTTCTGCCGGCGCGGTGGCACTTGCCCTTGGTGTTGTGCGCGGTGGCGTTGGCGTTTTCCATCGGCGTGAGCCGGATTTTCGTGCGCGTGCACTTTGCCAGCGATGTGCTGGCCGGCTTTGCGTCTGGCACGGCCTGGCTGGCTGTGTGCATTGCCAGCATTGAATTGACACGCTGGTACCGGCGCCGGCCCGGAGAAACGCCCATCCGGCCTTAAACTGGGCTCCAGATATTTGTTATTTCGAACGATGGAGAAGCGCTTGGACTCTTCCGCCGAAGCGTTGATCGCCCAGGTCATCCAGTTGCACAGCACGCTGAACCAGGTGGGGGCCTGTGTTTTCACCAAGGATCTGCAGGGCCGCTACACCTATGGGAACCAGATGGTGTGCGAGCTGTTTGCCTGCAGCCTGCAGGAGCTGGTAGGGCGCACAGCGGCCGATTTCTTCGACCTGTCGGCCAGCATACAGATCCAGCTCAGCGACCAGCGTGTGCTGCAGCAGGGCCAGCGGGTCGAGATGGAAGAGGTCGGCGTCTTCAGCCACAGCGGTGAAGAGCGGGTCTACTGGTCGGTCAAGCAGCCGCTGTTCGATGCCGCCGGCGCGGTGGTCGGCATGTGCGGCGTGTCGACCGACATCACCGAGCGGCGGCGGCTAGAGACCCAGCTACGCGAGCAAAAGCGCCTGCTGGACACGGTGCTGAACAGCCTGGACGCCCTGGTCTACATGAAGGACCACCAGCGCCGCTACCTGTACGCCAACGCCAACGCGGCCCAGCTGTTTGGCCAGACCCAGGCCAGCATCGTGGGCAAGTCTGATACCGAAATGATCCCCCAGAGCGAGGCCGACCGCTTCGGCGTCATGGACCAGCGGGTGCTGGGCAGCGGCGAGAAATCGATTGGCGAGGAAACCTTTGTCGATGCCCATGGCGTGGACCGGCATTACTGGTCTATCAAGGTGCCGATAGAGAGCGACGGCCGCGTCAATGCCTATGTGGGCATTTCCACCGACATTACCGAGGTGGTGCAGCTGAAAGAGAAGTTCCGCGACCTGGCGAACACCGACGCACTCACCGGCATCCTGAGCCGGCGCTGCCTGCTGGAGCGGGCCGAGCATGAGCTGAAGCGGGCCCGCCGTGCCGGCGCGCAGGTCGCCATCATTGCCTTCGACATCGACAAATTCAAGCTGGTCAACGACGGCTTTGGCCACGCAGTGGGCGACCGCGCCATCATCTCGGTGGTCGAGGCCTGCAAGCAAGGTCTGCGCGAAACCGATCTGTTTGGCCGCATCGGCGGCGATGAGTTCGTGGTGGTAGCGGTGGACACCGACCTGGCGGGTGCAGTGGCGGCGGCAGAGCGCATGCGTCTTGGCGTGTCCCAGGCAGAGATCTCGGTGGGCAGCGGGCAGCGCGTGCCCATCAGTTCCAGCTTTGGCCTGGCTTTGTCTGACCTGGACACTTCGCTGGACGAGCTGCTGTCGCGCGCCGACGCCATGCTCTACGAAGCCAAGCAGCGGGGCCGCAACCAGGTCTGCTACCCCGAATTGCTCAATGGCGCAGCTTCGCTATAGATAGCGTAGCTGCTGGCGTAGGTGTAGATTGCGCCAGAGGCCTGTTTTCTATAAATTTTGAGGTTCAGGCGTAGGTGTTGACCTGGGTGCCCAGGCTGCCGTCGGTTGCCAGTGCGGGCGGCTGCGGCAGGGCCTGGATCAACCCCAGCGCGGCCACGGCCTGTGCGTCCAGGGCTTTTTTCAGCACCGCGATGTGCAGGCTGTCGGACGTCGGGGTTTGGGTGGCCGCGGTGGCGGTCTGCACGGCGGGGGTGCTGGCAATGTTCATACGGCGCTCCTGGGTTAACAGGTTTATATCGGCGGTTTGCCGGCCGGGCTTGAGCGCTTGCGGGGGAGCAGGCATAAAAAAGGCTCCCGAAGGAGCCTTTTTCGCAGCAGCGGTGCTAAGCCTGAAAGTTAGACGCGCTTGCGGTATTCGCCGGTGCGGGTGTCGATTTCAACTTTGTCGCCCTGGGCCACGAAGATCGGCACGCCGAACTCAAAGCCGGTAGCGATCTTGGCGGGCTTCAGCACCTTGCCGGACGTGTCGCCCTTGACGGCGGGTTCGGTCCAGGTGATTTCGCGCTGCACGCTGGTGGGCAATTCGACCGAGATGGCCTTGCCGTCGTAGAACACGACTTCCAGTTCCATGCCGTCTTCCAGGTAGTTCAGTGCGTCGCCCATGTTTTCGGCTTCGACTTCGTACTGGTTGTAGTCGGTGTCCATGCAGATGTACATGGGTTCGGCGAAGTAGGAGTAGGTGCACTCCTTCTTGTCCAGAATGACCTGGTCGAGCTTGTCGTCGGCCTTGAACACCTGTTCGGTGTTGAAGTTGGCGATCAGGCTTTTGAGCTTCATGCGCACGGTGGCGGAGTTGCGGCCGCCGCGGCTGTATTCGGTTTTCAGGACGACCATCGGGTCTTTGCCGTGCATGATGACGTTGCCAGCGCGGATATCTTGGGCGATTTTCATAGCATTCTCTGGAGTGAGGGCCGCGCAACGCTTGAGACAGCATGACTGCGGCAGTTAGGGCTACGCATGTGCGTATGCCAAAGTGCCCTGTTGGGCAAAGCCCTGAATTTTAGCGTGTTTCCGGCTGAAAGGTCAGCAGCTGGCTGACCAGATCGGCTTGCAGCAGCAGCCTGGCCCGCAAATCCCGCGCATTTTGGCCCCAAGTTTCCAAGTCCAGCGCAGGCAGTGCAGCGGCCCCCAGCCCGTTCCAGGCCCGGTGGAATTGGCGCAACGAGTCCGGCGCCTGGGCCGTGTCCAGAAAGGCTTCCAGCTTGGCGTGGTGGGCCGCGTCGTGCTGCGGGTAGATCTGCCAGACAAAGGGTTTGCCGGCCCAGATGGCACGCACCAGCGAGTCTTCGCCACGCACCAGATTCCAGTCTGCAGCCCAGAGCAGGTGGTCGAAGTCGCGCTGGGTCAATGCCGGGAGGTATGAAATCGATAGCTGTCCCTGCAGGTGGGATATGCGCTGCAGGCTGTTTTTATCTGAAAGCAAGGCCTGCACCGCGCGTGTCGCTCGGCCGGCGGTGACCAGCAGCCGGGTTTGACGCTGGGCATCGGCTAGCTGTTCCAGCAAGGCCTGCATGGCCGGAGGCTCGTAGCAGAACAGGCTGACCAGTTGCTCGCCGACCGCGGCTTGCGGCGCGCCGAAGCCGTGCTGCAGTTGGGGCCACAGGCTTTGCAACCAGGCGCTGCGGTTGAAGCCGGCCTGACGCTGGGCCAGATCGGCCTCGCGCAACAGGCCACCAGTTTTGTCGCTGAAGCCGGGGTAGAAGAACCATTTCTGCCGGCCGGCGGCCGGGCCGTCACGCACCAGCGAGGGCAGGGCGTGGCTGCGTTCCACATAGCGCTCGGCCGACAGATATTCGAGGTTGATCCATAAGGGTTTTGTGCCGTTGGTGCAGGTGTGGTCTGCGCAAGCAGCTACGAATTCAGGAGCAATCTCGCAGCCGAAAGCTTCGACCCAGGCATCGCTCGGTTCCAGGTTCTGCAGGTCCAGCGGCTGGCTCCAGGGCCGCACTTCCACGCCGGCGCAGCCTTCGGGCGCCATCCAGGCCAGGGCCGAGGCATCGTCCACCCACAGCCGCACCTGTACGCCGCGGGTGGCCAGGTCGCGGCTGAGCCGCCAGCAAACGCCGATGTCGCCAAAATTGTCTATCACCTGGCAGAAGATGTCCCAACGTCGCGGGTTCAAGTGGGCCAATCCAGTTTGCCGGCTACGTCGATATGCGTCAGGTACAGGCGCACGTCGAACTCCAGCTGGTGGTAGTCGGGTTCCATATAGGTGCACAGCTGGTAGAAGGCCTTGTCGTGGTTGCGCTCCTTCAGGTGGGCCAGCTCGTGCACCGCGATCATTTTCAGGAAGGCATCGGGCACGTCCTTGAACAGGGTGGCGATGCGGATCTCGTGCTTGGCCTTGAGCTTGTTGCCCTGTACCCGCGACACCGTGGTGTGGGTGCCCAGGGCGTGGTGGTAGACGTGCAGCTTGGCGTCGAAGCCGACCTTGTTGATCTGCGCGGCGTTGCGCAGGTGCTGGGTTTTCAGATCCATCACATAGTCGTACAAGGCCTTGTCGGTGCGCACGCCATGGGCGCTTGGGTACTTTTTCAGCAGCAGGGGGCCGAGCTTGTCGTCGGCCAGCAGCTGCTGCACCTGGGCGGTGACGTGGGCCGGGTAGGCCGACAGGTATTTCAGGGGGATCATGGGTGGGACAGGCGGACGCAAGCCTGGATTGTCCACAATACGCGTATGTCCGAGATTAATCCTGTTGAGCCCACCGTTGAACCACTGAATGCGCCAGCCGTAGCGCCCGTCCATTCCGAGCAACTGCTGAGCGAGGTTGCCGCCTTGCCCGCGTTGCCGGGCGTGTACCGCTATTTCGATGCCGACGGCACGGTGCTGTACGTGGGCAAGGCCAAGAACCTGAAGAAGCGCGTCACCACCTACTTTCAGCGCGACCACGGCGGCACCCGCATCGGCCACATGGTCGGCAAGATCGCGCGCATGCAGACGACCGTGGTGCGCTCTGAGGCCGAGGCGCTGCTGCTCGAAAACAACCTGATCAAGACGCTGCACCCCAAGTACAACATCCTGTTCCGCGACGACAAAAGCTATCCGTATCTGAAGATCACGGCTTTGCCGGCCTTCGCTGCAGAACCCAGCGCGGTGACATTTCCGCGCGTCGCCTATTACCGTGGCGCGGTGGAGAAGAAGCACCGTTACTTCGGCCCCTTTCCCAGCGCCTGGGCGGTGAAGGAATCGATACAGCTGCTGCAAAAAGTTTTTCGCCTGCGCACCTGCGAGGACACGGTGTTCAACAACCGCACGCGGCCCTGTTTGCTGTACCAGATCAAGCGCTGCTCGGGCCCGTGTGTGAATTTCGTCTCGCCGCAAGACTATGCGCAGGACGTGCTGAACGCCGAGAAGTTTTTGGACGGCGAAACCCAGCAGGTGCTGAAGGCGCTGGAGGTCCGCATGATGGCCCACGCCGACAAGCTGGAGTTCGAGCAGGCGGCAGAGCTGCGAAACCAGATGAGCGCCTTGTCGACGGTGCTGCACCAGCAGTCGGTGGACAACGTGTCCGACAAGGATGTGGACATCCTGGCGGTGAAGGTGCAGGGCGGCCGGGCCTGCGTAAACCTGGCCATGGTGCGTGGCGGGCGTCACCTTGGCGACAGGGCCTACTACCCCACGCATGTGGAAGACGCGGTGTTCATGAGCGCGGTCGAGGTGGAAGGCGAGGAGGTCGCCCAGGCGGTGGAAGTGCAGGTACTGGAAGCCTTCATCGCCCAGCATTACATCGACGTGGCGATCCCGCCGGCACTGATCACCAGCGCGCCGGTGGGCAAGGCCTTGCTCGATGCCTTGTCGTCGCAGAACGGCACCAAGGTGACGGCGGTGCACAACCCGCGCGAGCAGCGCCGTGTCTGGCTGGAGATGGCGCAGAAGAATGCCGGCCTGCAACTGGCGCGGCTGCTGGCCGAGGAAGGCTCGCAGCAAGCGCGCACCCGGGCCCTGGTCGACGCGCTGGACCTGGCGCCCGACGACCTGGATACCTTGCGTATCGAGTGTTTCGATATTTCACATACGGCGGGCGAGGCGACGCAGGCCTCCTGCGTGGTGTTCCAACAGCACAAGATGCAGAACTCGGAATACCGGCGCTACAAGATTGAAGGCATTACGCCGGGCGACGATTACGCGGCCATGCGCCAGGTGCTGACGCGGCGCTACAGCAAATTTGGCGTGCAGGCCGAGCCCGGTGTTGAGCCACTGGCCACGGCTTCTGGCCGCATGCCGGACCTGGTGCTGGTCGACGGCGGCAAGGGCCAGGTGTCGATGGCGAAGTCGGTATTCGAGGCTTTGGGTCTGGACCTGGGACTGATCGTGGGGGTTGAAAAAGGCGAGGGCCGCAAGGTCGGGCTCGAAGAACTGGTGTTTGCCGATGGCCGCACCAAGGCTACGCTGGCACGCGATTCGGCGGCACTGATGTTGGTGGCGCAGATCCGTGACGAGGCCCATCGCTTCGCCATTACCGGTATGCGCGCACAGCGTGCCAAGGTCCGCGTAGGTGGCAGCAAGCTCGAGGATATTGCCGGTATCGGCCCGAAGAAACGCGCGAGTCTGCTGCAGCGTTTTGGCGGCATCCGCGGTGTGGCAGCAGCTGGTGTGGACGATATTGCCAAAGTTGACGGCATTTCGCGCGAGTTGGCCGAAGAAATCTACCGCGCCCTGCGCTGACCCCAGTGCTGTAACGGCATGACACAATCCAGGCATGTTTTGGACCATACCCACCATCATGACCTGGACGCGTATTGTCGCGATACCGCTGATCATCGGGGTGTTTTACCTGCCGATCAGCGAGCCCCACCGTAACCTGGTGGCCACCGTCATGTTCGTGGTGTTTGCCGCCACCGACTGGCTGGATGGCTTCCTGGCCCGCAGGCTGAACCAGACCTCGTCCTTTGGGGCTTTTCTGGACCCGGTGGCGGACAAGTTTCTGGTCTGCGCCTGCGTGCTTGTGCTGGTGCATCTGGGGCGCGCCGATGTGTTCGTTGCCTTGATCATCATCGGCCGCGAGATTGCGATCTCGGCCCTGCGCGAATGGATGGCGCAGATAGGCGCATCCAAGAGCGTGGCGGTGCACATGATCGGCAAGTTGAAGACCGTGTCGCAGATGGTTGCGATTCCGTTCCTGCTGTATGACGGCCAACTGCTGGGCGTCATCGATACCCACGAATGGGGCGTGTGGTTGATTTGGATTTCAGCGATTTTGACGATCTGGTCTATGGTCTACTATCTGCAAAAAGCCCTGCCCGAAATTCGGGCGCGGACGAAATAATAGGTTGAAATGTACGGGCCAAGCCGGCCCCAAAACGGTGCAGATGCTGCACCGTTTTTATGGAGATTTAAAAAGTGGAGGCAGGCTTCAGGAGTTGGCCGAAAACGGTCTAGAATCCGCCTCCGCGCCGCTTGAAAGCGCTTGCTCCGATTGACACCTTGGAAGACCCTGGTTTTAATCGGTCGCGTAGCGGTTGCTACACAGTTATGTTTTTCCAAGGCTTGTTTTTTGCGCGCCGCAGAGCGACAAGGCAGGGGAAAATTTTCGAACATTGCTTGTCTGAATAAATTTGAGCGAGGGGCTCCTTGTGAACAAAACCGAATTGATTGAACACATCGCAAAGCATGCTGATATTTCCAAGGCCGCTGCGACGCGCGCCCTGGAGTCCACCATCGGGGCGGTGAAAACCACCTTGAAAAAAGGCGGCACCGTTTCGCTGGTAGGATTCGGTACCTTTGCAGTGGGCAAACGCGCTGCACGTGCCGGGCGTAATCCCCGTACCGGCGCTGCGATTAAAATCAAGGCGGCAAAGGTTCCGAAGTTTCGTCCGGGCAAGGCATTGAAAGATGCCTTGAACTGAGTTTTCTGTTTTAGGTGGGGGTGCTTAGCTCAGTTGGTAGAGCAGCGCCCTTACACGGCGTAGGTCGGCGGTTCGAGCCCGTCAGCACCCACCAACCCCACCCAGCAAAGGCGAACAGATTGTTCGCCTTTTTGTTTTTGTGGATTCGATGCAGTGCCCGGGTGGTGGGGGCTGTATCGGTCGTGTTTTAAAAGAGTTCTTCCATGTTTGATTTCGTCCGCAAGCACAGCAAGATCATGATGGGCTTGATGTTCTTGCTGATCATTCCCGCTTTCATCGTCGTTGGTGGCAGCGAGGGTTTTCGGCGTTTCAACGAAGGCGGCGATACGGTAGCGACTGTCGCGGGGAAGGACATCAAGCAAGCTGATTGGGACGCGGCCCACCGCGCCCAGGTCCAGCGCGTGATGGCGCAGCAGCCGGGCATTGATCCCAAGGTGCTGGATTCCGCCGAGGCGCGTTACGCCACGCTGGAAAACCTGGTGCAGGAACGGGTGCTGGCGGCCGCCGCCGACAAGTCCCGTTTGGTGACCAGCGACAGCCGGTTGGCGCGCAATCTACAAGAAGATCCGTCGATCGCCTCGCTGCGCAAGCCCGATGGCGCTTTGGACATCGAGCGCTATCGTCAACTATTGGCGGCCCAGGGCATGACTCCTGAAATGTTTGAAGCCAGGGTGCGCTCCGACTTGTCGCAGCGTCAAGTGGTGAGCGGCGTTATCGGCACGTCTTTCAGCTCGGCTGCCGAAGCTGATCTGGCACTGAACGCCTTGTTCGAAAAGCGCGAAGTACAGGTCAGCCTGTTCCGGTCGGCCGATTTCGCCGCCAAGGTTAGCCCCAGTGATGCCGACCTGGAAGCCTGGTACAAAGACCACCCTGCATTGTTCCAGGCGCCTGAGCAAGCCACTATCGAATACGTGGTGCTGGACCTGGATGCGGTGAAGAAAGGCATCGTGCCGAACGAGCAGGATCTGCGCACTTACTACAAAGAAAATGCCGACCGCCTGGCCGGCAAGGAAGAGCGTCGCGCCAGCCACATCCTGATCAACGCAGGCAAAGATGCGTCTTCCGATGCGCGCAAGAAGGCCCGCGCGAAAGCCGAGGAATTGCTGGCCCAGGTGAAGAAGACTCCTGCCAGCTTTGCCGAAGTCGCCAAGAAAAATTCCCAAGATACCGGCTCTGCTGCCAATGGTGGCGACCTCGACTATTTCGGCCGCGGTGCCATGGTTAAACCTTTTGAAGATGCTGCGTTTGCCTTGAAGAATGGCGACATCAGTGACATCGTGGAGTCGGACTTTGGCTTCCACATCATCCAGTTGACCGATATCCGCGCCCCCAAGCAGCGCAGCTTTGAAGAAATGCGCCCTGAGTTGGAAGCCGAGTTGAAGAACCAGCAAGCCCAGAGCAAGTTTGCCGAAGTGGCCGAGTCCTTCACCAATGGCGTGTACGAGCAGGCTGACAGCCTCAAGCCGGTTGCCGAACGTCTGAAGCTGCAGGTTCAAACCGCGCCACTGTCCCGTACACCCGCTCCCGGCGCCAAGGGCGTGCTGGCCAATGCCAAGTTCCTGAATGCGATCTTCTCCTCCGACTCCATCGAGAAGAAGCGCAATACCGAAGCCATCGAAATCGCGGCCAACCAGCTGGCGTCCGGGCGCATCACCCAGTACACCGCCGCCCACACCCGTCCGTTTGCGGAAGTGAAAGAGCAGGTGCGGATCCAGCTGGTGGGCGCGCGTGCGACCGAAATGGCGAAGAAGGAAGGCCTGGAGAAACTGGCTGCGTGGAAGGCCAACCCCGGCACGGCCACCTTGCCGGCCGCCGTGCTGGTTTCGCGCGAGAACACCCAACAGCAACCTGCTAAGGTGGTGGATGCCGCATTGCGCGCCGACGCGTCAAGCCTGCCTGCGTGGACCGCAGCGGATCTGGGTGAGCAAGGCTACGCTGTCGTCAAGATCAACAAGCTCGTGCCACGCGATGCGCCTGTCGAGGCAGCGTTGAAGCAGGGCCGCGACCAATACGCCCAGGGCTGGGCCGGTGCCGAAAGCCGTGCCTATTACCAGCTGCTCAAGCAGCGCTTTAAGGTGAAGATCAATGTGGCGAAACCCCTTGCCAAAATTGGTGTTGATGCAGGTTGATCAGATTTGGCCAATAATTCAGGGTATAATTTGACTCTACGGTGGCTGTAGCTCAGTTGGTAGAGTCCAGGATTGTGATTCCTGTTGTCGAGGGTTCGAGCCCCTTCAGCCACCCCAGGTAAATAAAAAGCCTGCTATCCATAAGATAGCAGGCTTTTTGCATTCTTGGCCCAGGGGGTCTGGACTAGCACTTATCGGTGCTGCATTTCTCGTGCGCCCAGCCGAGTCCGCCGTTGTGGAAACCGCGTAGTACTACGTAAGCAAAAGCGATAGTATGCAATCCGGCCAACGCAGTCACAATTCGCTCACGGTTCGTTACAGGGGCGCAACCGGAAACAAGCAGATTGGGTTGCAGAATGAAAAGTACAAAATGGCGCCTCACCGTCATCACCATTGCATGCGTCGTGGCCTATTACGCCGACGATGACGGCGATCTGGCTAAAGGCAATACGGTTCCCGCTAGCTGTGTTACTGCCAACCAAACTAACGAGCCGCGCGCATCGTCTCTAGCCACTGTGGCCGGCCGCGAGCGAGAATGCGCGCTGATCCAGAATGCAAAGCGGCATGCCCAAGTCTGATACTTTGCGCGATACGCACGCCGTGCTGGCTTGACGGCCGCAGCCGCGGAGTTTTTCTCCTGACTTCGCCTGGATCTTGAGGGCTGAAGGCGCCTAGCCCCGCAATGGAGTCCACCCCAGTAGGCGCTCCTCCCCCAGTGTTTGTGTTGGGGTGCTCTTGGCGCGTGTAGAACTTTCTAGGCTCTAGTACCCGACCCCCCCCGCAAATTAGGGCTTCTTGTCGGGGGGGGCAGTCGGGCCAGATGTCACATAAACGCCATCCAGCCTACACACGCCTGTCATGCCCGGCTTTCAGACTCCCTGCAACACACAGGAGAAGTCCATGAAAGAACTGCCAACCCCTACCTTTGCGCTGTCGCCCCTGTCGCCGTTTACCCCGGCGTCCATGCTTCGGGGGTCACTTCATCGACGCGACGAAGGGGTGGAAGCGCCGGGCATTCGCGCGGATGCGCGGCCTGCGGCCGGTATCGTGGTCTCCTGGGCGCGGCAGCAGGATGAAGTCCGTGAAGCCCAGCGCCTGAGATACCAGGTGTTCGCAGTGGAGATGGGCGCCCGCCTGGCGACCCGGCTGCCGGGGCACGACGTGGACTTGTTCGACGATTTCTGCGAGCACCTGCTGGTGCGCGACGCTGTGACGCGCGAAGTCATAGGCACCTACCGGGTGCTTACGCCGGTGCAGGCCAAGCGGGTTGGCAGCACCTATAGCGACACCGAGTTCGATCTGGTGCGCTTGCGCAATCTGCGCAGCCGTATGGTGGAGTTGGGTCGCAGCTGCGTGCATGCCGATCACCGCCACGGCGGCGTGATCCTGGCGTTGTGGGGGGCTTTGGCCGAATTCATGCAGCGAAACCAGCTCGACACCATGGTCGGCTGCGCCAGCATCCCGATGCTGCACAACGGCGTGGTCAGCGGCAATGCTGCGGCCAGCATCTGGCAGCAGCTGCAGCAGACCCATATGGCACCGATCGAATACCACGTGCAGCCGCGCCTGCCGCTGTCGATCGAGCAGTTCGACAGCACGCTGGCAATCGAGCCACCGGCTTTGATTAAAGGCTATTTGCGTCTGGGCGCCAAGGTGCTGGGCGCGCCGGCCTGGGACCCGGATTTCAACACTGCCGACCTGCCTATGCTGCTGCGGATTGCCGATCTACCGGCCCGCTACCGCAAGCACTTCGGCGGCTAGACCACCGCGACTGGCGAGTAGGCCAGCCGCACGTAAATCGGTGCAAAGGCCTCTGCCTGCACGATTTCGACCAAGGTTTCCTTGGCCAGTTCGAGCAAGGCAATAAAGGTCACCACCAGCACCGACATGCCCTTGCCCGGGTCGAACAGTTCTTCGAACTCGACGAACTTGCGGCCTTGCAGCGTCTTCAGCAGAAAACTCATGTGTTCACGCACCGACAGCTCTTCGCGGCTGATCTTGTGGTGCTGGATCAGCTTGGCGCGGCGCAGGATGTCGCGCCAGGCTTCCTGCAGATCGGCCAGGTGCACCTCGGGCAGGCGCGGCTGCAAGGCCTGTTCGATATATACCTGGGCCTTGAGGAAGTCGCGGCCGAACTGTGGAAGGGCATTCAGCCGGGCCGCCGCCAGTTTGATCTGCTCGTACTCCAGTAACCGGCGCACCAGGGCGGCGCGCGGATCTTCGGCTTCCTCGCCCTCCGCTGCCTTTTTGGGTGGCAGCAGCATGCGCGACTTGATCTCGATCAGCATCGCGGCCATCAGCAGGTAGTCGGCCGCCAGCTCTAGATTGCGGCTGCGGATCTCGTCCACGTAGACCAGGTACTGGCGCGTCAGCGCCGCCATGGGGATGTCGAGGATGTTGAAGTTCTGCTTGCGGATCAGGTACAGCAACAGGTCCAGCGGGCCTTCGAAAGCGTCCAGAATCACTTCCAGCGCGTCGGGCGGGATGTACAGATCCAGCGGCATGGCGAACATGGGCTCGCCATACAGGTGTGCCAGGGCCACCGGATCCAGGGCTTCTGTGGCCTCGGGCGAGGCGAGCGCTTCAACCACTGTGCTTGCTATTTAAATAGTAGCTGCTAGCGCTAATGGGATATGCGCTAGAGACCTATTTGATTACTTATTTATTGCCGGTCTGGTAGACGTAGGGCTTCTGCGCGACCCGGCCTTCGCGGAATTCGGCCTGGGCGCTGCGGTCCACGCTCTTGTCCCACAGCAGGGCGCGGCCGGCGAGCTGCTCGGCTTCCAGGCTGGGCTTTTGCTGTTTCAGTTGTTCGATGAACTGGGTGGCTTCGGATGTGTAATCGGGGCGGCGAAAGATGGACATAGACATAACCTTTTGTTAGCCTGATTTTACGGGGGACATTGGGTGGCCGCAGACACGTAAGTTTTTAAATAATCGGTACATCGGGGCAACGTCTGACAGCCATGCCCCCCGTTCTGGCGGAACATGGCATTCATCAACAAGGAGTTTTCATGGGTATTTTTAGCACCATTCTCAACAAGATTTTTCACCATGGGCAGGCACCTACCGACTCGGCCGCGATGCCGAGCGGTGCTGACGCCGCTGCAGCAGGCGCCGCGGCGCAAAACGCGGCTACAGCCACGGCGGTTGCGGCGCAGGCCGTGGATGTCGAGGCTGTGATGAATGACCTCGCGAAAAAGAGCACTGAAAAGTTGAACTGGAAGACCTCGATCGTCGATTTGATGAAGCTGCTCGGCCTGGACAGCAGCCTGAACGCGCGCAAGGAACTCGCGACCGAGCTTGGGTATGCAGGGGCGAAAGACGGTTCAGCTGAAATGAACCTCTGGCTTCACAAGCAGGTGATGACCAAGCTTGCCGAGAATGGCGGCAAGGTTCCTGCTGAACTGCGGGATTGATTTACCAAGGCTCCCGGCCAGCTACTGCGCGTTGGCCAGCGGTGGCAATTTGGAACGAGCGACAACTGCCGCTGCGGTGGGATTGACCTGAGCCTGCGTCACAATCTCGGCCAACTATGGCAACTCCCACCAACCCTTTGCAACATCCGCAGCGCACGGCGCTGCACAACGAAATCCACGCCCGGCCGCCTGAGGCCATGACCGCGCCGCTGGCCATCTCCCATGTGGTGATGGTCTGCGACGCGGCGGGGCGTGAGGCCAGCCGAGCCCATGTGGCGGCGCTGCTGCGCGACCACCACCTGGCCCAGCCCGATGCGCACTCCACGCATATCCGTATGGACGTAGGCCCATTTCGGCTGCGCTGGGAAATGCATACCGAGTTCGTCACCTATACCTTCATGCGGGCCTTGGAGCCCGGGTTGGCTGGTGAGCAGGTGTTCGAGCGCGACCCCGTGACAGCCGCGCAGGCTGTGCCGCAGGACTGGTTTGCAGCCTTGCCAGGCCAGTGCCTGGTGAGCCTGCATCTGTGGGCTTTGCCATCGGCCGCGGTGCAGGGTGGCGATGCACTGGTGCGGCAGGTGTTGTTCGAGGATTCGTTGGTAGCCTCCAGCGTGGCGGGTGGCCATGGCGAGGTGTATACCGACTTCGCTATCCATGCCGACGGCTTTTCGCGCATCGTCTTGCTGGCCGGAGGCATGGCAAAGGCGGACGCTGAGAACGTGGAAACCTTGTCGCCGCGCCGTCTTGGCCGTCTGGTGCAGCGTCTGCTGGAGATTGAAACCTACCGCATGGCCGCGCTGCTGGGTTTGCCCGCGGCCCGGGATGCCGCCGACGTGCTGGCCTTTGCCGAGCTCGAGCTGGCATCGCTGGCCGAAGCCATCCGCAGTGCCAACCGCGACGACGAACCCCAATTGCTGGACCGCCTGACCCGGCTGGCTGGCCAGGTGGAAAGCCAGTACGCGGCGACCCATTCGCGGTTCTCCGCCAGCGCGGCGTATTTCGAACTGGTAGACAAACGCATCACCGACATCAACGAGTCGCGGCTGGCCGGCATGCAGACCATCCGCGAATTCATGGACCGCCGGCTGACGCCTGCGCGCAGCACCTGCGAATGGGCCACGCGCCGGCAGGACGCCTTGTCGCAACGGGTGTCTCGCATGAGCAATCTGCTGCGCACGCGGGTCGAGATTGAGCAGCAGCAGAGCAGCCAGGCGCTGCTGACCACCATGAACACGCGCCAGGGCCTGCAGCTGCAGATGCAAGCTACGGTTGAAGGCTTATCGGTAGCGGCCATCACCTACTACATCGTCGGCCTGGTGAGTTATCTGGCCAAAGGTGCGCACGCCATCGGCTGGCCCTGGAGCCCCGAGAGCACGGCCGCGGTGGCGATCCCGTTGGTAGCGGGCGGCGTGTGGTGGTCGCTGCGGCGCCTTCACCACCGGATGTTTGGCCGGCAGCACTGAGCGGCCTTGATGGGAAAATCTATACCTATGTACCTGTTGAAAAGAATGCTGTGGCTGGGTTGTTTGGCTGCGTTGCTGGCCCTGGCCGGCTGCGATCCGCAGCGCATCAGCGAGCTGAAGGAGGGTGTTTCCACCGAGGCCGATGTGCGCGCCCGCTTTGGCGAACCGGAGAAGATCTGGGATGCGCCAGAGGGCGGCCGTACCTTCGAGTACAGCCGCCAGCCCCAGGGTCACCAGAACTACATGATCACCATCGGGACGGACGGCAAAATGAGCGCGCTGCGCCAGGTGCTGACGCCGCTGAACTTTGCCAAGGTGCAGCCCGGCATGATGATGGAAGACGTGCGCAAGCTGCTGGGCAAGCCGATGAAGACCACGCCTTTCAAGCTGAAGAACGAGGTCGAGTACGACTGGCGCTACATGGAGCCGCCGAACAAGTCCATGGTCTTCACCGTGGTGTTCGACATGGACTATCGCGTGCTGCGCACCCAGTCGGTGACCGACCCAGACGCCGAGCGCAGCCGCTGACGGCTCGCGTGCTATCAGCGTGGTGCGAAATGTGCCGCCACGTAATCCAGAAAGCACGCGATGCGCGACACCAGCGCGGTGTTGCGGTAGTACACCGCGTGGATAGGCTGGCGCACCTCCACGGTGGCGCTGGGCAGCACCTGCACCAGATCGCCGCGCGCCCGGTCGGCACCGGTCATGAAGTCCGACAGGCAGACCAGGCCCGCGCCCGCTAGCGCCAGCTGGCGCAGGCTTTCGCCGCTGGAGGCGCGCAGCGCGGGGGTGATGTTGTAGCGCTCGCCCGAGGGGTTGCGCAGCGGCCAGGCGTTCAAAGACTCGGGCTGGGTAAAGCCCAGCAGGCTGTGCCGGGCCAGATCGGCCACGTTGCGCGGCTTGCCTGCGGCCTGTAGATAGGCCGGGCTGGCCAGTACCCGCAGCAGGCAGCTGCCCAGTGGCCGCGCATGCAGGCTGGAATCGACCAGTGGGCCGATGCGGATGGCCACATCGGTGCGGTGCTCCAGCAGGTCGATGATCTGGTCGCTGCTGTTCAGCTCCAGCTCGATGTCCGGGTAGGTGGCGCGAAAGCCCGCCACCAGCGGCACCAGCACATGCAGGATGAAGGGCGAAGCGGCGTTCACCCGCAGCCGCCCGGCCGGCTGCTTGCGGCGCAGCGCCATCTGCTCTTCGGCCTGCTCTACCGCGTCCAGTATCTTGCGCGCCTGGGTCAGAAACACCGCGCCTTCCTCGGTCAGCTCCAGCCGGCGGGTGGTGCGGCGCAGCAGGGTTACGTCCAGCTTTTTCTCCAGGCGGCCCAGCGAGCGGCTGATCGCCGACACCGTCTGCTCCAGCTGTTCGGCGGCGGCAGTGATCGAGCCCGCATCGATGACGCTGGCGAATGCCTGCAGCTCGGCCAGGGTGGTTTTCATCCGACCGCAGCCGCAGCGGCCTGGAAACCCTGAAGCCGGGCGGTGAAACCTGAGCGCTCCATCAGGCCGCGCGGCTGCTCGTTCACATCGTTGATGTACAGCAAGCCGCCACGGTGGACGATGGCTTTGAGCAGCTGCTCCAGCGCGTCCAGGCCGCTGGCATCCAGCGAGATCAGTTGCGAGGCGTCGAGCACCACGCGCACGCCACGCGGGTGGTTTTCCACCGCTTGCACGATGGGGTCGATCTTGGCCACCGCGCCAAAGAACAGCGCACCGTAGAGCTTGTAGACCATGGCGTCTTCGCCCAGAGCCACGGGCGCTACGCGGAACAGCGAGCTCATGCGTCGGATGAACAGCACGCAGGCCAGCACCATGCCCACTTCCACCGCCACCGTCAGGTCGAACACCACGGTCAGGAAAAACGTGCCCAGCAACAGCATGCGGTAGTGGCCGCTGAACTGGCGCAGGCGCACGAATTCATGCCATTCGCCCATGTTCCAGGCCACAAACAGCAAGATGCCAGACAGCACGGCCAGCGGGATGTACAAGGCCAGCGGTGCAGCCACCAGCACCACCGCGGCCAGCACCAGCGCGTGGACGATGCCGGCCACCGGCGAGGTCGCGCCCGAGCGGATATTTGTCACCGTGCGGGCAATCGTGCCGGTCGCGGGCATGCCGCCAAAGAACGGCACCACCATATTGGCAATGCCCTGGGCCATCAGCTCCTGGTTCGGGTCGTGCTTGACGTAGTGCGGGTCGCTGGCCAGCTGGTCGGCCACGCGGGCGCACAGCAGTGATTCGATGGCACCCAGCAGGGCGATGGTAAGGGTTGGGGTGACCAGCAGGCGCACGGTTTCCCAGCTGAAGTCGGGCAGGGCGAAGGCCGGTAGGCCGTCGGGGATGCTGCCAAACCGGCTGCCCAGCGTTTCCACTGGCATGTCCAGCGCCCAGGCCAGCATGGACAGCGTGGTTAGCGCCATGATGGGGCCGGGCACGCGGGCAAAGGTCTGTACCGTGCGGCCTTCCAGCAGGCGGATGATGGGCGAGCCTTCTACAAACACCCGGGGCCAGATGTACAGCCCGAGCACGCAGACCGAGCCCAGCGCCAGCGCGTAGACGTTGACCGTGTCGATGTGCTCGGCAATGGTTTTGATTTGCGAGAAAAAGTCGCCCGGCATGTGGATGATTTCCAGGCCCAGCCAGTCCTTCACCTGCGACAGCGCGATCAGCACCGCGATGCCGTTGGTGAAGCCGATGACGATGCTGACTGGCACATAGCGCACCAGCGTCCCCAGCTTGAACAGGCCCAGCACGAACAGCAGCACACCCGCGCAGGCGGTGGCGATCAGCAGATTGGCCACGCCGTAGCGCTCGACGATGCCGTAGACGATGACGATGAAGGCACCAGCCGGCCCGCCGATCTGCGCCGTGGTGCCGCCCAGGGCCGAGATGATGAAGCCGGCAATGATGGCCGTCCAGAGCCCTGCTTCGGGCTTGAGCCCGCTGGCAATGGCAAACGCCATGGCCAGCGGCAAGGCGACGATGCCCACCGTCAGCCCCGAGCCCACATCCTTGGCCAGCCTCTCCCGGTTGTAGCCCCGCAGCGCGTCGAGCAGACGGGGGTGGAAGCGGGCGAGGGGCGAGGTCATGGCGGCAGGCTGTTAGCCGATGCGCATACCGGGTTGGGCGCCGGGGAAGGGCTCCAGCACATAGACGCCGGGCTGGGCTTTTTCATCCGCGTGGCTGGCGGCCAGCACCATGCCTTCGCTGATGCCGAACTTCATTTTGCGCGGCGCCAGGTTGGCTACCAGCACGGTGAGCTTGCCGATGAGCTGCTCTGGTGTGTAGTGGGCGGCGATGCCGCTGAACACATTGCGCATGCGGCCTTCACCGGCGTCCAGCGTCAGGCGCAGCAGCTTGGTCGAACCGTCCACCGGCTCGCAGTTCACAATCTTGGCGACGCGCAGATCGACCTTGGCGAAGTCGTCGATGGTGATGGCGGGCGCAATCTCCTCGCCACCGGGTGCTACAGTTTCTGTAGCTGCTGCCGCAGTTTCTGCCTGCGCTGGAGGCTCAAACAATGCATCTAATTGCTTGATGTCCACGCGCTGCATCAGGTGCTTGTAGTCGCCAATGGTGTGGCCGGCGCCCAGCAGGCGGTCGGCATCGGCAAAGCCCAGGGGGCTGACGTTCAGGAAAGCTTCGACCTGGGCGGCCAGCGCAGGCAGCACGGGTTTCAAGTAAATGGTAAGCAGGCGGAAGGCTTCGATGCAGGTGCTGCAGACGTCTTGCAGGCGTGCATCCATGCCTTCCTGTTTTGCCAGCTCCCAGGGCTTGTTGGCATCGACATAGGAGTTCACGCGGTCGGTCAGCAGCATGGTTTCGCGCAGCGCCTTGGCGTATTCGCGGGCATCGAAGAAAGCGGTTATGCTATCTTTCTGAGAGCTGATGGTGCTTATCAAATCTGCGCCATCGGCCGAAATCGTGCCCAGCTTTCCACCGAAGCGCTTGGTCAGGAAGCCTGCTGCACGCGAAGCGATATTGACGTACTTGCCGATCAAATCGCTGTTCACGCGGGCCATGAAGTCATCGGCGTTGAAGTCGATGTCTTCGTTGCGGTTTGAGAGCTTGGCGGCGATGTAGTAGCGCAGCCACTCGGGGTTCATGCCCAGGCCCAGGTACTTCAAAGGGTCCAGGCCGGTGCCGCGGCTCTTGCTCATCTTCTCGCCGTTGTTCACGGTGAGGAAGCCGTGCACGAAGATCGAATCAGGGGTCTTGCGGCCGCTGAACTTCAGCATGGCGGGCCAGAACAGGGTGTGGAAGGTGACGATGTCCTTGCCGATGAAGTGGTACTGCTCCAACTCGGGATTCGCCATGTAGGCGTCGTAGCTCTCGCCGCGCTTGTCCAGCAGGTTCTTCAGGCTGGCCAGGTAGCCGACGGGCGCGTCCAGCCAGACGTAAAAGTATTTGCCCGGCGCATCCGGGATCTCGATGCCGAAGTAGGGCGCGTCGCGGCTGATGTCCCAGTCGCCCAGGCCTTCGCTCGTCGTGCCATCCGGATTGGTGCGCACGCTGAACCATTCCTTGACCTTGTTCGCGACTTCGGGCTGCAGGCGGCCGTCTTGCGTCCACTGCTCCAGAAACGCCACGCAGCGCGGGTCGGACAGTTGGAAGAACAAGTGTTCGGAGCTCTTCAGTTCGGGCGTGGCGCCAGACAGTGCCGAGTAGGGGTTGATCAGGTCTGTGGGCGCGTAGACCGAGCCGCAGACTTCGCAGTTGTCGCCGTACTGGTCTTTGGCGTGGCACTTGGGGCATTCGCCCTTGATGAAGCGGTCGGGCAGGAACATGTTCTTCTCGGGGTCGAAGAACTGCTCGATAACCTTGCTGGAGATCAGGCCGTTGGCCTTCAGCTCGCGGTAGATCTGCTGCGCCATGGCGTGGTTTTCTGGCGCGTCGGTACTGTGCCAGTTGTCGAAGGCGATGTGGAAGCCGTCCAGATAGGGCTTGCGTCCGGCGGCGATGTCGGCGACGAACTGCTGCGGCGTCTTGCCGGCTTTTTCGGCGGCGATCATGATGGGCGCGCCATGGGTGTCGTCGGCGCCGACGAAGTTCACTGCATTGCCCTGCATGCGCTGGAACCGCACCCAGATGTCGGCCTGGATGTATTCCATGATGTGGCCGATGTGGAAGTTGCCGTTGGCGTAGGGCAGGGCGGTAGTGACGAAGAGTTGGCGTGGCATGGGGAACGGGCTTTCAGAACAGCCCGCGATTTTAGACGGGCAGGGAGGCCTCGGGCCAGTCAAAGAATCGGCACACCTCGGCGCTTTGGGCCCGGGCATCGGCGTAGCCCAGCGCCATCAGCTCGCGGGTGAAGCCAGACTCGAAAAGCAGGTAGCTTGCCAGGGCTGCGCCTTTGGCGTCGTCAGCCCGCGACGACATGCCCATGCCGCCGAGCATGGTGCGGATTGTGGGCGGCAGGTTGTGCACATGGCGTGCTGCAATTGCGTCGATGCGCTGCGACGGGGCAATCAGCAGCAGCTCGATGGGCCGCAGCGGGCTGTTGTGGCGCAGCTCGGCCGGTATCAGGCCCAGGGTTTGGTTGATTCGCCGGGCCCGCTCCACATCCACCGCCAGCGCGTCCAGAAAGATGTTCGATAGCGCATGGCCGGCGATCTGGGCCAGTGAGGGGTAGCTGTCGTTGGCCAGGGTCGGCGCCTCGCCCTTGGGCTCGTGCATGCGGCCGGCGCCGATCACCAGAACCTTCTGTGCTCCCAAATGAATAGCTGCTGCCACAGGCGCAGATTGCCGCATCGAGCCATCACCAAAGTATTCCTGGTGGCCATTGACGGGTAGCGGCATGGCCGGAAAGACGAAGGGAATGGCGGAGGATGCCAGCAGATGGTCCAAGGTCAGCCGGTTGCGCTGGCCTTGGCGTTGCGAGCGGGTCCAGGGCTGCAGTGTGGTGCTGCCCTCGAAGAATGTCATGTGTTCGCCCGAGCTGTAGCTGGACGCGGTGACGGCCAGGGCCTGCACATGGCCTTGCTGGACCAGGCTGGGCAGGCGCTCCAGCGGCACCATGCTGCCCAGCAGCTCGCGCAGCGGGCGGTTGTCCAGCAGCGAGCGCGGTTGCACCTTGCGCCACTTGGCCAGCATCCAGCCGACCGACAGCAGGGTCAGCCAGCGCGCGCCGCTGCGCATTACGCCGATCGGGTCGGTGCGGTAGACCTGGCCGGCTTCCATGTTTTCCCATACGTTGACGATGCGCCGCACCGCGGTGTCAAAGTCGTCGGCCCCGCAGGCCAGCGCCGCGGCGTTCAAGGCGCCGGCCGAGGTGCCGGTGATGATGGGGAAGGGGTTGCCCTGCTGGCCGGCGCCGCTGGCCAGCCGCAGGTCGGCAATGGCTTCCAGCACGCCCACCTGGTAGGCCGCGCGCGCGCCGCCACCGGTGAGCAGCAGGCCGGCGGCGGGCACGGCGATGGAGTTGGCGGCTGGAGGGAGGGGCATGGCTGATTATGGAAGGGCAGTCCAGGCCGCGGGGCGTGTTTTACGTGGGAGTTATCAGGGTTTTTCGCTACGCCGGCGCAGCTGGTCGAGGGTTTGGGCCAGCCAGGCCAGCATGCCGGGGTCTTGGCTGGTGGCGATGTTGATGCCCATCCAGGTGCTGGGCGCTTGCCGCAGCGAGAACAGTGCGCCCGGACGCAGCAGGTAGCCCGCGTCCAGCCCCAGGGCGGCCAGATGGTTGGTGTCAACCCCGGTGTCGAACCAGCCCAGAAAACCGGCCTGCGGTTGGCAAAAAGCCTGCAGCCCCAGGTCTTGCATACGTTTGAAGGCGGGCTCGCGCAGGCCGTCCAAGGCCGCATGGACCCGCTGGCAGTGCTTGCGGTAGCTGCCTTCGGTCAGCGCCTTGTAGACGATGCGTTCGTTGATCTCGGGGGTGGTCAGGGCGGTCAACAGCTTGTGCGTGGTCAAGGTATCGACCAGCTCGGCCGGGCCTGCCAGATAGCCCACGCGGATGTTGGGCGCGAGCATTTTGGAGTAGCTGTTCACGTACACCACGCGGCGCAGTTGGTCCAGGCTGGCCAGCCGGGTCACGGCCATGCCCTGGGGCAGAAAGTCGGAATAGATGTCGTCTTCAATGACCAGGATGTCGTGGGCCTCGGCCAGCCGCAGAATCTGGTAGGCCGTGGCGGCACTTAGCAGGGTGCCGGTGGGGTTGTGCAGCACGGGGTTGAGGAACATCAACTTGGGTTTGTGCTTTTCGACCAGCGCGGTAAGAGCCTGCACGTCCAGCCCTTGCGGGGTGTAGGGTACGCCCACCACCTCCACCCCCTGCAGCCACAGCAGCGGATTGCACCAGCCCGGCTCACCCACCAGCACGGTATCGCCAGGGCGCAGCACCATGCGAAAAATCAGGTCGATGGCCTGGGCTGCGCCGGTGGTGGTGAGTATTTGCGCTGGATGGGCCTGGATTTCGCGTTCGGCCAGCGTGCGCTGGATTTGCGTGCGCAGCGGGGCGTAGCCCTGTGCCGAGGCTCCCTGCGCCAGTTGCAAGCTGGTGCTGTAGTTGGCCAGTGTGCGCAGGCCCATTTTGAGTAGGTCGCCGCCGCTCATGTCAGGCGGCAGATAGCCCGAACCCGGCGACAAATGGGCTGGAATGCCGCTGGTCATGTTGCGCACCATCCAGCCCATGTTGATGGCTTGCTGCGGTTTGCTGCGCGCCGGGGCCGACTTGGCGCGGGTGACGGCTGGCGGCGTGGCCTCGCGTACAAAAAAGCCCGCGCCGCGCCGCGCCAGCAGGTGCCCGCGCGCCACCAACCGCTCGTAGGCGGCCACCACGGTAAAGCGCGACACGCTGCGCTCTTGTGCCAGTTTGCGCACCGAGGGCATGCGCATGCCGGGGCGAAACACCTGCTGCTGGATGCGCTGCTCGGCCCACTGCACCAGTTGGTCCACCAGCGTGGTCTGCGCGCCAAGGGTGGCGCTTTGGTCGGCAGGCGAGGTGGTGGCAGTGGGCATGGACTGTATTGGTGGCTTCAGCAGGCCAGTGGCTGCATCTATTTGCTTAACTGTATTGGTACTGTACAGGTTGCAAGATTACAGTGAATGCCACTTCACCGCAAGCCGTGGTGGGGGTTTTCAGGAGACGGCGATGGTCAGGATTGAACATTTCGAACTGCGCACACCGGACGTGGTGGCGCTGCGTGTGCCTGCCGGTGCGGTGGTCCGCGTCAGCACCGGTTGTTTGTGGTTGACGCAGGATGGTCGTAGCGAAGACGTATGGCTGCAAGCCCATGGCAGCTGGACCGCACCGCAGGCGGTCAGCGTGCGGCTGAGTGCCGAGCCGTCGGTGGATTTCCAGATTGCGCAGCCTGCTGTGGTACGCCGGGCTCCGCGCATGCGGATGGCACGGACGGAGCTGGACATGGCCGGGGCCGTTGGCGCCGCCTGATTACGGTTTGCCGGGCAGCAGCCGCTGGACCAGCGGGTGCTGCACCTTTTTCTCGGTACCAATCGCATAAAAGCGCTCTTCCACCCCCTCACAGGCGCCGATGCGCTGCACGCCGAAGCGGGTGGTCAGCTCGTCGTGCACCCACTCGGCGGCCGCGAACACACCCATGCCGCTGGAGCCGAAGGTCACCAGCAAGGCGCTGTCTTCAAATTCGCCCACGGTATGCGGTTTAGTGCCCAGGCGTTCAAACCAGTGGTCGAGCCGCGGCCGCACCGCGGCGTGGGTGGTGGGCAGGAGCACCGGTACCTTGGCCAGCGAGCGCGGAAAGTCCTGTAGCGCGGCCTCGGCCAAACCCGGTGGCGCGTACCAGGCCATAGGCGAGGTGCCCAGCGCGTGGCTGTAAACCTTGAGGTTGGGGTTGGCGGCGGCCGGCCGGTCGGCCAGCACTACATCCAGGCGGTGCAGCGCCAGGTCGCCCAGCAGATCATCGAACTCGTCTTCATGGCAGAGCAAGCGCAGATGCGGTTCCTGCATCACCGGCTGCAGCAGCCGGCGCACCACCAGCTTGGGCAGCCCCTCGGAAATTCCCACCGCTAATCGCACCGAGGGTGCGCTCACAGCGTCGTGGACCATGGCGGGAAGCTCTTCGCCCAGCTGGAAGATCAGGTCGGCCTGGCGCATGGCGGCGACCCCGGCCTCGGTCAGCACCAGGCCGCGGCCTACGGGCTTGAGCAGGGTGACTCCCAGCGAGCGCTCCAGCTCACGCACCTGGGTGCTGACGGTTTGCACCGCCATGCCCAGGCGGTCGGCGGCGCGGGCCATGCCGCCTTCGCGGGCCACCACCCAGAAGTAATGCAGGTGCCGGTAGCTGAAAGAGGTGTCCATAAACAGTTTTTTACGAAGGATTGTTTCTTAATTATCTGCTTTTTTGGAAACCAATACGCGCGTAAGGTGGGCCCATCTATCACTTTGGAGTTATCCATGGAACATATTTCCCGCCCCGTCCGGTCGGACAATGCGCTTGGCGTGCAAACCCCGTCGACCTTGCCCACGGCCGCCCACCGCGTGCTGCGCAACACCTATGCACTGCTGGCCATGACGCTGCTGTTCAGCGCTGCAGTTGCCACCCTGGGTATCGTGTTCCAGGCGCCGGCGCCCGGCCTGATCGTCATGCTGGTCGGCAGCTTTGGCCTGCTGTTTGCGGTGCACAAGCTGAAGAACAGCGGCTGGGCCTTGCCTGCTGTGTTCGCCTTTACCGGCTTCATGGGCTATGCGCTCGGCCCGGTCGTGGCCCGTTCACTGGCCATGCCTGGCGGCGCGCAGGTTGTCACCATGGCCTTGGCGGCCACTGGCGCGACCTTTCTGGCGCTGTCGGCCTGGGCGGTGACGTCCAAGCGCGACTTCAGCTTCATGTCCGGCTTTCTGTTTGCCGGCATGGTGATTGCCATTCTGGCCGGCCTGGCGGCGGTGTTTCTGGAAATCCCGGCACTGAGCCTGGCGGTGTCGGCCATGGTGGCCTTGTTGTCGGCCGGCCTGATCTTGATGGACACCAGCCGCATCGTGAACGGTGGCGAGACCAACTACGTGATGGCCACGGTGGGCCTGTACTTGTCGATCTTCAATTTGTTCAGCAGCCTGCTGAGCCTGTTTGGGATCGGCGGCAGCGACGACTAACTCCGCATGCCCCCACCGGGGGTGGGCGCGTAAGTTTGAGAATAGACTACGCGCCCCATAGGAGTTATGCATGTCCCTTTCCGAACAGCAGGTGCTGGACGCTCTCAAAAGCGTGATCGATCCCAACACCGGCCATGATTTTGTATCCACAAAAGCCATCCGCAACCTGAGTGTGCGCAACGGCGACGTGGCGTTTGCCGTGGAGCTGGGTTACCCCGCCAAGAGCCAGGAGCCGGCGTTGCAGGCGGCCTTGACCGCAGCGCTGCAAGGCCTGGCGGGCGTGGCCAGCGTGCGGGTCGCCATCAGCACCAAGGTGGCGGCCCATGCGGTACAGCGCGGCGTGCAGCTGCTGCCGGGCGTGAAGAATATTGTGGCTGTGGCATCGGGCAAAGGCGGTGTGGGCAAGAGCACCACGGCCGTGAACATCGCCCTGGCCCTGGCCGCCGAAGGCGCGCGCGTGGGCCTGCTAGATGCCGATATTTACGGGCCGAGCCTGCCCACGATGATGGGTATCCAGGGTAAGCCTGAAAGTGCCGACGGTAAGACGATGGAGCCGCTGGAAAACCACGGCGTGCAGGTCATGTCCATCGGTTTTCTGGTCGACCAGGACCAGGCCATGGTCTGGCGCGGCCCTATGGCCACCCAGGCGCTGGAGCAACTGCTGCGCCAAACCAATTGGAAGGATCTGGACTATCTGGTCGTCGACATGCCGCCCGGCACCGGCGACATCCAGCTCACCCTGAGCCAGCGCGTACCCATGACGGGCGCGGTCATCGTTACCACACCGCAAGATATTGCTTTGCTGGATGCGCGCAAGGGCATCAAGATGTTCGAGAAGGTCGGCGTGCCCATCCTGGGCATCGTCGAAAACATGGCCGTGCATGTGTGCAGCCAATGCGGCCACGTCGAGCACATCTTTGGCGCCGATGGCGGCAAGAAGATGGCAGCAGAGTTCGGGATGGCTTACCTGGGCTCGTTGCCTTTGAACATGCAGATCCGGGTGCAGGCAGATGGTGGCCAGCCGACTGTGGTTGCCGAGCCGGAAGGCGACATTGCGGCCATCTACAAGACCGTGGCTCGCCAGGTGGCGGTGGCGATTGCGGCCAAGAACAAAGACTTCTCCGCCAAGTTTCCGTCCATCACGATTTCTAAGAACACTTGATGCACCGATGCTGCAGTGGATCACCAAGGAGACACTTGGGATGATTGATTGAAATCGTTCGCATTCTCCTTCGTATACTGCTAGCCTGTAAACAGTTGTGTAAACTGCAACTGTATATTTCAGGTTTTCAACGCGAAGGAGCAGTGAATGGCAGGATTTCTGGATAAGGAACGCACGATTGCGGGTCCGGGCTTTAACCGCTGGCTGGTTCCTCCAGCCGCGCTCGCAATCCATCTGTGCATCGGCATGGCCTATGGGTTTTCGGTTTTCTGGCTTCCGCTATCAAAGGCCTTGGGCATCAAGGAGGCGGTGAAATGCGGTCCCGATGTCGGTTTCTGGGCCGAGCTGTTTACTTCCAACTGTGATTGGAAGATATCCACCCTGGGGTGGATGTACACCTTGTTCTTTGTGCTGCTGGGCTCCTCGGCCGCGCTCTGGGGCGGTTGGCTCGAACGTGCTGGTCCGCGCAAGGCCGGTGTGGTGTCGGCGGTGTGCTGGTGCGGCGGCATGCTGCTGTCGGCGCTGGGTGTCTACATGCACCAGTTCTGGCTGATGATCGTCGGCTCGGGCATCATCGGCGGCATTGGGCTGGGGCTGGGGTATATCTCGCCGGTATCGACCTTGATCAAGTGGTTCCCGGACCGCCGCGGTATGGCGACCGGCATGGCCATCATGGGCTTCGGTGGCGGCGCCATGATCGGCTCGCCGCTGGCAGCCGACCTGATGAAGTACTTCGCCACCCCCACCGATGTAGGCGTAGCCCAGACTTTTGTGGTTATGGCGCTGGTCTATTTTGTGTTCATGATGGCAGGCGCTTTGACCTACCGCGTGCCTGAAACCGGCTGGAAGCCCGCGGGCTGGACCCCACCCCCTGCACAGGCCAACAACGCCATGATCACGCAGCGCCATGTGCATGTGAAGAAGGTCTGGGGCATTCCCCAGTTCTGGCTGATCTGGATGGTGCTGTGCATGAACGTGAGCGCCGGCATTGGCGTGATCGGCATGGCGTCGCCCATGCTGCAAGAAGTCTTCGGCGGTTCGCTGATCGGCGTCACGCAGAAGTTTGGTGAGCTCGACAAGACCCAGCTGGCTGCGATCGCCTCGGTGGCTGCGGGCTTTACCGCGCTGCTGAGCCTGTTTAATATCGGTGGCCGTTTCTTCTGGGCCAGCCTGTCCGACAAGCTGGGCCGCAAGCTGACCTATGTGGTGTTCTTCGTGCTCGGCGGCGTGATGTATTTCAGCGTGCCCGGCAGCGCGGCAGCAGGCAACATCGTGCTGTTCGTCGGTGCGTTCTGCGTGATTTTGAGCATGTACGGTGGCGGCTTTGCCACTGTGCCGGCCTACTTGGCTGACCTCTTCGGTACGCAAATGGTCGGCGCCATCCATGGCCGGCTCCTGACCGCCTGGGCGACCGCGGGCATTCTGGGCCCGGTGGTGGTGAACTACATGCGCGATTACCAGCTCAACCTGGGCATTCCGCGTGAGCAGGTCTACAACCAGACCATGTACATCCTTGTGGGCATGCTGGTCATCGGGTTGATTTGCAATCTGATGGTGCGTCCGTTGGCCGACAAGCATTTCATGACTCCTGAAGAGCTAGCCCATGAAAAGCGCCTGGCTCACGAAAAGGCGGTTGCATCCGAAGTTGGCACTAGCGGTGTGGTGGACGACCATGCGGTCAGTCCTGTGCTGGTGGGCTTGGCCTGGGCGGCTGTTGGCTTGCCTTTGGTTTGGGGTATCTACCGCACCTTGCTCAGCGTAGCCAAGTTCCTCAACTGAACGCGTTCTGTTCAAAGCGTGCCAGCCACTGTGTTGTAGCAACCAGTGTCTGGTAGGCTTTTTACCTATAAAAGATTCCAGGGCTTTATGCGATGCAAATATTCAAAACCTTGAAGCAGCGAATCGAGTCTGCCGCCAAAACATTTGCCGCGATCTTGCCCGAGCGCTTTGTGCTGGACCTGTCGCAGCAGGTGGACATTCAAGGTAAGAACACCCCAGTGCTGCGCTGCGGCAACCGGGTGCTGAATCTGGACTTTTCCATCCCCGATGGCTTCACCCAGAAGACCGGGATGCGCGCCACGATTTTTGCGCGTGTAGGCGACGACTTCATTCGCATCACCACCTCAGTGCGCAAGCAGGATGGCGAGCGCGCCGTGGGCACGCCCCTAGACCGTTCCCAGCCCGCCTACCGCAGCGCCTTGACCGGCCAGTCCTATGTGGGCTACGCAACGATTTTTGGCAAGCAGTGCATGACCCGCTATGACCCGGTGCGCGATGCCGCCGGCCAGGTTGTGGGCATTTTGTATGTGGGTCTGGATGTCAGCGAGATGGCGCCCGTGCATGTAGCGCCCCGCATGGCCTGGACCCTTGCGCTGGTCTATGCCGCGGTGGCCCTGGCCTTCCATGCCGCCATGGGCAGCTTGAACGACCCACGGCAACTGGGTTTTACCGTTTTTTCTGTATTCCTGATCTGGGGCCTGACCTATTTCCTGGTCCACAACCATGTCTCGCTGCCGATGAACCAGGGCCGCGAAGCCGCCCTGCGCCTGGCCAGCGGCGATCTAACCAACCAGGTGGACGTGAAGGGCCGAGACGACGTTGGCAAACTGCTTATGGCCATCAACGGCATCAGCATTGGCTTGACCGGCCTAGTCGGCAATGTGCGCCAGGCCGCGGCGCAGATAGCCAACGGCAGCGGTGAAATCGCCGATGGCAACAACGACCTGGCGATGCGCACCGAAAAGCAGGCCGGCGAGCTCAACTCTGCGGCATCCGCCATGGAGCAGCTAACGTCCACGGTCAGCCAGAACGCCGATAAGGCGAATCAGGTCAATGGCCTGGTGGGCTCGGTCGCCAAACTGGCGCACACCAGCGGCGGTATCGTGGGCCAGGTGGTGGACACCATGGGCCAGATCAAGACCAGCGCACACCGCATCAACGACATCGTGGGCTTGATCGATGGCATCGCCTTCCAGACCAATATCCTGGCCTTGAACGCCGCGGTGGAAGCCGCCCGGGCGGGCGAGCAGGGCCGAGGTTTTGCGGTCGTCGCGTCCGAAGTGCGCAGTCTCGCGCAACGCTCGGCCACGGCGGCCAAAGAAATCCGCATCTTGATTGCCGCGTCGGTAGACACGGCCAATGCCGGCGGGGAACTGGTGGCCCGGGCCCAGCAATCCATGACCGACATCACTGGCTCCATCCAGCGGGTGGTCGGCTACATAGACGAGATTGCGCTGGCCAGCAACGAGCAGCGGGTCGGGATTGCCGATGTGAACCGTAGCGTGGGCGAGATTGACGAAATGACGCAACAAAACGCCGCATTGGTAGAAGAGTCGGCTGCGGCCGCCATGAAAATGCGCGAGCAGGCCGCACTGCTAGGTGCTGCTGTGAACAGCTTTAAAACCCCTGTCTGAGCGGGGTAGCACGCTAGGCCGTATAAGGCGTTACAGAGCGTGAAGGAACCAAGGAACTTCCATGAGCCAACAAAAAATTGAGTTTTATACTGGCCCCGCCGGCGGCTGGGGCGCGTTGAAAAGCGTAGGCAAGGCCCTGGTGCACCAGGACGTGGCCCTCAAAGGTGCCAAGACCTTGCTCCATGCCAACCAGCCAGACGGCTTTGACTGCCCTGGCTGTGCCTGGCCCGACCGCAACCATGCGTCCACCTTCGAGTTCTGCGAAAACGGCGCCAAGGCCGTAGCCGCAGAAGCCACGTCGCGCCGCGTAACCGCCGAATTCTTTGCCCAACACACGGTCGCCGATCTGGCCACCCAGAGCGACTTTTACCTGGAAGACCAGGGCCGCTTGACCGAGCCCATGGTCTACCGTGCGGCCGATGACAAGTACCACCCGATTGCCTGGGATGACGCGTTTGCGCTGATCGCCCAGCACCTGAACGGTCTGCCCGATCCGAATCAGGCCATCTTCTACACCTCTGGCCGGGCCAGCAACGAAGCCGCCTTTCTGTACCAGCTGTTCGTACGCGAATACGGCACCAACAACTTCCCCGACTGCTCGAACATGTGCCACGAGCCCAGCGGCAGCGGTATGCGCGAAAGCGTGGGCATAGGCAAGGGCACGGTGACGCTGGACGACTTCGAGCAGGCCGAGACCATCTTCATCTTCGGCCAGAACCCCGGTACCAACCACCCGCGCATGCTGGGCGAGCTGCGCCAGGCGGCCAAGCGCGGCGCCCGCATCGTCAGCATCAACCCGCTGCGTGAGCGAGGCCTCGAGCGCTTCGCTGACCCGCAGGACAAACTGCAGATGGCCACCATGGGCGACACGCCCATCAGCACCCACTACTTCCAGCTGCGCATCGGTGGCGACTTCGCCTTTGTCAAAGGCATGATGAAGCACCTGGTCGAGCTGCAGGATGCGGGTGAAGACGTGCTCGACCACGCCTTCATCGCCGAGCACACCATCGGCTTCGAGGCCATGCTGGCCGATCTGCGCACCGAGTCTTGGGCCTTGCTGGAGTCCGAATGTGGCCTCAGCGCCGAGCACATCCGCGCCGCGGCCGAGGTGTACCGCCAAGCCAAGAGCGTGATCGCCTGCTGGGGCATGGGCATCACCCAGCACCAGAACTCGGTGGCCACCATCCAGATGATCACCAACCTGTTGCTGATGCGCGGCAACATCGGCCGGCCCGGCGCGGGCCCGTGTCCGGTACGCGGCCACAGCAATGTGCAGGGCGACCGCACCATGGGCATCTGGGAAAAGCCACCCGTGGCGCTGCTGCAGAACCTGGAAAAAGTCTTTGGCTTCACGCCGCCGCAGGCGCATGGCTTTGACACCGTCGAATCCATCCAGGCCATGCTTGACGGCCGCGGCAAGGTGTTTTTTGCGCTGGGCGGCAACTTCGCCGCTGCCACCCCTGACACCGTGCAGACCTGGAAGGCGCTGCGCAACTGCGACCTGACGGTCCACGTCACCACCAAGCTGAACCGCAGCCACATCGTGCACGGCAAGGCCGCGCTGATCCTGCCCTGCCTGGGCCGCACCGAGATCGACATGCAGGCCGGCGGCGTGCAGGGCGTGACGGTGGAAGACTCGATGAGCATGGTCCATATGTCGGTGGGCATCAACCCACCCGCATCCGAGCAACTGCTGTCCGAACCGGCCATCGTGGCCCGCCTGGCCGCCACTACCCTGGCGGGGCGCAGCCAGACGCCCTGGCTCTGGCTGCTGGAAGACTACAGCCGCATCCGCGACAAGATCGAGGCCGTGTTTCCCGACTTCAAGGACTTCAACCAGCGCGTCAAAGTGCCCGGCGGATTCCGCCTGCGTAACACCGCCAGCGAGCGCGTGTGGAACACCGCGAGCAAGAAGGCCGTGTTTAAAACCCACCAGGTACCTACCGACACGCCGCTGCAGCGGGCCCGCGAGCGCAAGGGTGACGCCATCGTCTTCGCGCTGATGACCACCCGCTCGCACGACCAGTACAACACCACCATCTACGGTGCCGACGACCGCTACCGTGGCGTCTACGGCCAGCGCCGCGTGGTGTTTGCGCATGCAGACGACATCCGTGACTTGGGCATGAAGGACGGCGACTGGATCGACTTCCACACCGTCTGGGACGACGGCGAAGAGCGCCGCGCCGATGGCTTCAAGCTGGTGGCCTACAACATCCCGCGCGGCTGCGTGGCGGCTTACTACCCCGAGACCAATCCGCTGGTGCCGCTGTCCTCGGTGGCCGCCAATGCGGGCACGCCGACCTCCAAGTGCATACCGGTGCTGATGCTGCCGCACAAAAAGCCTGATGCCCTGGCGGCCCACCGGGCTGGTGCTAGCCAAGCCGTGGTGTAAACGTGGCCGAGGCGCTGAACCAGGCGATTCTGGCGGTACTGCAGCAAGAGACCGAACCCATGTCGCTGCCGCGCCTGGGCAAGCGCCTGGGCATGGGCGTGAGCGTGCTGATGCGCGCCCTGACCTTGATGGGCGACGCCAGCCTGGGCGGCCAGCCCGGCCCGGGCTGGGTTCAGGTGGTCTTGCAAGACGAACGCTGGACCGTCAGCCTGACCGATGCCGGCCGGCGCTTTTGCGCGGAGCAGGTCCATGGTTGAGCTGCCGCCGCCGTTGTTGCTGCACACGGTGCGGCGCTTTCCCGCCGACTTGGTTGAAACCGACCAGATCGCGGCCGAGGTGCCGGTGGCCCTGGTGTTTAACGGCATCTCGCACGCGGTGATGATGGCCACGCCGCAAGACCTGGAAGTTTTTGCACTCGGCTTTGCGCTGAGCGAAGGCATTCTGGACAGCGTGGCCGACTGCTATGGCATCGAGGTGCAGGCCGGTGCCGGCGCCTGCGAGGTGCAGCTGGAGGTGTCTTCACGTTGCTTCCAGCGTCTGAAGGAGCGCCGCCGCAGCCTGGCCGGCCGTACCGGCTGCGGCGTCTGCGGTATCGACAGCCTGAGCGCGCTGGACCTGGAGCCCACACCCATGCCGCCGCAAGCCTGGGCCGCCCGGCTACAGGCCACGACCGTGTTGCATGCGCTGCAGGCCATGCCGCCCCTGCAGGTGCTGAACGCGGCCTGCGGCTCCCTGCACGCGGCCGGCTGGGCTACGCCTGAAGGCGTGCTCACCGATGTGCTGGAAGACGTGGGCCGGCACAACGCGCTGGACAAGCTGCTGGGCCAGCTGGCGCAGGCCGGGCGCCTGGGGGAGCCGGGTTTTGTGGTGATGTCCAGCCGCGCCAGCTACGAGCTGGTGCGCAAATGCGCACGGCTGAACGTGGCGGCACTGGCGACGATTTCGGCGCCTACTGCGTTGGCCATCCGTATCGCCGACACCGCCGGGCTGCAGCTGTGGGGCCTGTGCCGCGATCCGCGCGCGGTGCGCTACACCTAGGCCTTTGGCCCGTGGCCGCCGCTGTGGCGGCATAGCCTGGCGAAGGTGCTTGGCTCATGTAAAGTCGGCATGGAGTCCGCGGACCGCAATTCAGCCTGTTCCATGAAAACCGTTTTTGACCCTATCCGTCCGGGGATGCCGCTGGCGCAGAGTGCTGCGTATGCTTCGGCCACTTTGGGAGTGCAAGGGCCGGTTGCGTTCAGTTTGGAAACCTTGCAGTCATTCAGCGCCGCTTTGCTCGCTATGGCCAGCGCCGCCCGCGATGCCAGCCCTGAGTTTTTGCTGCACGACGCATTGCAGTTGCTGCGGTCGGTCGTGCCGTTTCGCTCTGCCTGGTGGGGTGAGTGTTCTGAGGGCCACGGCGGCGTACCGCCGCGCAACTGGCTGCATGGGCGAATCAACCTGCAAGCCGGCTTCGCGCAGGAGTGGAACGATCTGTCGGTCAAAGATGTATTCGCCAGCAGCTCCATGCGCAGCTGTGGCACCGTGGTACGCGTCAGCGGCCACGAAGACCCCATGCCCGAGATCACGGAGTTTTCCCGGCGGCATGATCTCTTCCATGCCATGGCCCTGACCTGCGAACTACCGGGCAGCGGCACCTTGTTCTTCGTGTCTTTGTACCGCAGCGAAACATCACCTGCATTCAGCGATATGGACAGCGCATTGTTTGCGGAATTCTGCGCCCACTTGTTGCTGCACTGGCGTACCCGGGTGCAAGACTTGCTGGGCGCGCGCGCTGCGTTGACGGCAAACGGGTTTGGTCTGGCCGACGGCTGTGGTGATCTGCTGTACCTGGGCGAAAGTCTGGGGGCTGCCATCCATAAGCAATACCCCGACTGGTCCGGGTCGCGGCTGCCGCGCGCATTGGCAGAGGCCCAGCGCCAGCTGCCGTGCAGCCTGGCCTTGGGCGCGCGCGGGCTGACGCTGCAAGCCTGTGGGCAGTTGACCATTCTGTCCCTGGACAGGGGACACCGGCCCGCCGGGTTGCCCCCCCGAGAGCGCACTGTGGCCATGCTGTATTCACGCGGGCATTCCTACAAGGAAATTGCCCGCTTGCTGGACCTGAGCCCGGCCACCGTGCGCACCTACTTGCGCAATGCCTACTTGCAGCTGGGCGTGCGCAACAAGATCGAACTGGGCAACGCCCTGGGCGCGTAAATCTTTTCAAGCCGCACCCTCTGCATCTGCAGAGGGCCGCGCCAGCCGTTGCGTCCCTACAGTCCATTTGGCACTGTGACCTCGATCCCGGTGCCGTTTCAAAAAACATAAGGGACAAGTCCCACAGGAGAAGAAAAATGGCTGGAATCAGGAATTCAGGAGGCGTGCTGCTGCTTGTGCTGGCGGCCGCCGTGGTGGCGATGGTGGGCGGCTGCAACGGCTCCGACGAAGGGCCGGCCGACACCGTGCTGCGCAACGGGCAGGTCGTGACTATGGATGCCAGCAACTCCATCCAGCAGGCCATCGCGGTACGCGACGGAAAAATCGTCTATGTCGGCAGCGACGCCGGCACCGGCCCATTGATCGGCAGCAAAACCAAGGTCGTGGACCTGGGCGGGCGTATGCTGATGCCGGGCTTCATCGACGCCCATCTGCACGCGCTGGCCGGCGGACGTGCCCTGCTGCAGTGCGATCTGGCCTATGCGCCGCTGTCGCATGCCCAGCTGCTCGGCAAGCTGCAGTCCTGCCTTGATGCCTCCCCCGAAAAGGAGCCGGGCGCATGGCTGGAGGCCGTCAACTGGGACCGCCAGTCCACCTCGGCCCTCAGCGGCGACCCGACTAAAGCCTTGTTGGACAGCTTGAACACCCAGCGTCCGATCGCGGTGACATCCAGTGATTTCCACACCGTGCTGGCCAACTCCCGCGCATTGGCTTTGGCCGGCATCACCGCCGCCACGCCCGATCCGAGTGGCGGCAGCTTTCTGCGCGGCGTGGACGGCACACCCACGGGCATTTGTGAAGACAACGGGGGCTGGCAACTCAAGGCCGCCATTCCCGCAGATACCGATGCCGACCTGCTCAAGCAGGGGCGTGCCGCACTGGCAGCCCTGCGGGCCCAGGGCATTACCGCGTTCATGGATGCTGCGTCGGGCGAGGCGCAGACCAAGACCTTCAAATCGCTGCACCAGCTGGGTGAACTGACAGCGCGTGCCAACCTGGCCATCACTGTGCAGCCCGGCGATGCCGCCGTCAGCGCGACCAACACCATTGCCACCGCACGCGCCTTGGCCAGCAGTATCGACCAGGGCACACCGGTGGCCGCACCGGGTTTGCAGTCGCGCATCGTGAAGATATTCGTGGACGGGGTGGTGAATGCGCCGGGTGACACGGGCGCCATGCTTACGCCGTACTACACCAACACCGGCACCGATGCCGCTCCCAACTGGCAGCCCGGCACGAACCTGGGCTCGGTCTACTACCCGCCAGAAGTGCTCAAGCCGCTGCTGCTGGCCGCGAATGATGCGGGCATGGATGTGCATATGCATGCCACCGGCGAGCGTGCCGTGCGCCAGACCCTGGATGCCGTGCAAAACTTGCGCAGCCTGCGCGCCAACGCCGACTTCCGCCCGGCCATCGCGCACAACGAGACCGTGGCGGTGGCCGACTACCCACGCTTCGCCGCGCTGGATGTGATGGCCACCATGTCCTTCCAGTGGGCGCAACGCGCGAACTATTCCATCGGTGAAACCGAAAACCACCTGGGCCCGGACCGCTTTGCGCGCATGGAGCCCTCCGGCAGCCTGCGCAATGCCGGGGCGCGTGTGGTGCACGGCAGTGACTGGCCTATCGACCCGTTTGACACCTTTCTGGCGCTGAAGGTCGGCGTGACGCGCTCGGGCGACCCCATCAACCCAAACAGCGCCGCCAGCACCTCGCCAATCTACCAGGGCAAGATCAACAACGACCCGGGCCTGACACGTACCGATGTGCTGCGCGCCATCACCATGGATGCGGCCTACCAGCTGCGGCTGGACAAGGCGGTGGGTTCGCTGGAGGCCGGCAAACTGGCCGACCTGATCGTGCTGGACAAGAACTTTCTGACCGTTCCAGAAGAAGAGCTGGGCCGCAACAAAGTCTTGCTCACCATGGTGGGCGGGAAGATTGTGCTGGCCCTGGACGCCTTCAGCAGCGCACTGGAGGCCAGCGCCCGCAAGTTCAGCGTCAGTGATGTACTCAGCCCGCGTGGTTCCGCCGGCCACGCCGTGGTCAAGGGCAGCCCACATGGCGACGGGCATAACCACTGAGGTCTGGAATTAGACTAGGGTTGCTATGTAATCAATAGCTTCTGGCGCAAGTAGTATCTGCGCTAGAGGCCTATTTCTTGTAAATTACTGCGGCGCCGGCCTTAACGATTTCAGTTCGGCGTCAGTGCGTACGACAGCGACGAGGCCACGTCGTTCCAGCCGAACTGGCGCAGGTCGCTGAAGCCCTGCCGCTCTGGCACCCACAGCTGGGCGCCGGCGAAGTTGATGTGCTGGTGCAGCACCGCAAACGAACGCTGCGGCCGCAGATTGGCCCAGACCTCGCTCTGGTTCGACACAGACGACACCTTGTCGTTGATGTTCTGCAAAAACACCGCGGTGCGAAAGTCGCTGATATTGCCGTTGCCAGCCTGGCGCCCGCCGGTGCTGCTGGTGGTGCCTGCGCCAAAGCGCCACAGCCATCCCGAGAAGTTGCTGTTCTCCCACAGGAACACCGAGCCGCCGATGGCATTGGCGATTTGCTGCGGGGAAGACGAAGTGTCTAGCGTCACCGGTGGCGCCTTGGATTTTTTCGCCGGCTTGGGGCTGCTGGGGTTGTCCTCCAAGTGACGCAGGGCTTTGCCGGCCTGCGAGAACACCCGCAGCAGCTCGCCGTCGCGGGCGGCTTCGTCCAGCAGGTAGATCAGCGGTTTGCCGTCGAAGTCTTTCACCGATTCCACCGCAGCGCGTTTGCCGTCTATGGACACCGGCAACAGCGGAATCTTGTGGATGCAGGTGGGTGTAGCCGGCTCGCTGCGGTCATCGCCGGTGCGGCTGGCGGCCTGCTCCAGTCCGGTTTTCAGCCCCGCTAGGTAGGCGCTGCCGATCAGCGCCAGGTCGGACTGGCTGCGGTTGTCGAACAGGGATGCAAGGCTGGGGTGGATCGTCTGCGTGGGGGCTGCTGCGGCCATCGAGGTATCTCCTAGTAGCACCTGGCGTTTGAGCATTGCGCTACCGGCGCGTGACCAGGCGAACCGGGCCGGCAACGCATTTCACTGTTGACTCGGATGAAAGTCAACTGGCCGCTGGCTTCTTCTTGCTATTAATAAGATAGCTGTTCGCGCAGGCAATATATGCGCTACAGGCATGTTTTCTATAAATTACCCGCCAGCCACACCCTGGGTATCCACATACAGCGCATACACCGACTGGCTGGCCGCCATGAACAATCGGTTCCGCGCTGGGCCGCCGAAGCACAGGTTGGCGCAGCGCTCGGGCAGGGCGATATGGCCTATGGGGGTGCCGTCGGGGGCGAAGACCATCACCCCGTCCAGCTCGGGGTGGTCCGGACCGCCACCCCAGCCGGCCCACAGGTTGCCGTCCACATCGCAGCGAAAGCCGTCAGGGTGCACGCCGTCGGCGCAGGTGTGGAACACGCGGTCGTTGCGCAGGTGGATGCCGTCTACCTCGAACACCCGGATGCGCCGGGGCAGCGTGCCGGACTCGACCACATACAGCAGGCGTTCGTCGGGCGACAAGCACAGGCCGTTGGGCCGGTTCACCGCATCCGTCACCACCGTGCACTCGCCGCTGGCCGGGTCGAAGCGGTAGACGCAGGTGGGCTGCTCGGGCGTCGCCTGGTGGCCTTCGTAATGGCCGAGGATGCCGAACGGCGGGTCGGTAAACCACACCGTGCCGTCCGACTTGACCACCACGTCGTTCGGTGAATTCAGCGGCTTGCCCTGGTATTGGTCGACCAACACGGTAATGCTGCCGTCGTATTCGGTGCGCACCACGCGGCGCCCGCCGTGCTCGCAGCCGACCAGCCGACCTTGCCGGTCGCGGGTATGGCCGTTGGCAAAGTTGGACGGCTGGCGGAACACGCTGACCGCGCCGGTCTGCTCCTCCCACTTCATGGTGCGGTTGTTCGGGATGTCGCTCCACAGCAGGTAGCGCCCGTCGCCAAACCACACCGGCCCCTCGGCCCAGCGCATGCCGGTGGCCAGGCGCTCCACGGCGGCGGCGTGCAGGCAGTATTTGTTGAAACGCGGGTCCAGCGCGGTGATGGCCGGGTCGGGATAACGTTCACAGGCTTGCCACATGGAAGTCTCTTTTTTATTCGAAGCGCGCAGTATGCATGCCCTTTGGTTGGCGTGGGGTAGCGGCCTGGGGGAATAATCGCCGCTTGCGCACTGTCCAGGAGCTTGCATTGAAATCCCCTTTTATCGCCTTAGGTTGGCGCACGCTGTGGCGCGATGTGCGCTCGGGCGAGTTGCGCCTGCTGATGGTCGCGGTGACCCTGGCGGTGGCCGCGCTAAGCGCCGTCGGCTTCTTTGCCGACCGCTTGCAAGGCGGGCTGCAGCGCGATGCGCGCCAGTTGCTGGGCGGCGACGCCGTGGTCTCCAGCGACAACCCGACGCCGGCCGCCTTCCTGGCGCAGGCCCAGGCCCAGGGCCTGCAGACCGTCACCACCCTGACCCTGGCCACCATGGGCCGGGCCGAGGATGCGCAGGGCGGCGCCAGCAAACTGGTGGCGCTGAAGGCCGTGGTGCCCGGCTACCCGCTGCGCGGCAATCTGCAGGTGTCGGACAGCGCCGATGCGCCCGGCAAAGCCACGCGCGACATTCCTGCGCCCGGCGAAGTGTGGGTCGACCCGTCGCTGCTGGAGGCGCTGGAGCTGAAGCTGGGCGACAGCCTGCTGCTGGGCGACAGCCGGCTGCGCATCAGCAAGACGATTGCTGTCGAGCCCGACCGCGGCGGCGGCTTCATGAATTTCTCGCCCCGCGCTATGGTCAACCAGAGCGACATGGCCGCCACCGGGCTGATCCAGCCGGCCAGCCGCGTCACCTACCGCTTCGCCGTGGCCGGGGCCGACCCGGCGGTGCAGCGCTATGTGCAGTGGGCCGATGCCGAAGTCAAAAAGCCCGACACCCGCGGCGTGCGCATTGAGTCGCTGGAGAGCGGCCGACCCGAGATGCGCCAAACCCTGGACCGCGCCAACAAATTCCTGAACCTGGTGGCGCTGCTGTCGGCATTGCTCAGTGCGGTGGCCGTGGCACTGGCCGCGCGCGGCTTTGCCGCCAACCACCTGGACGACTGCGCCATGCTGCGGGTGCTGGGCCAGAGCCAGCGCACGATTGCGCTGAGCTACGCGTTCGAGTTCGCGCTGGTTGGCATCTTCGCCAGCGCACTGGGCCTGGCCATAGGCTTTGGCGTGCACTACCTGTTTGTGCTGCTGCTGGCCGGCCTGGTGGATGCCAGCCTGCCCGCCGCCACCTGGTGGCCCGCCGCTTTGGGCATGGGTATGGGTATGACCCTGCTGTTCGCCTTCGGCCTGCCGCCGGTGCTGCAGCTGGCCTCGGTGCCGCCGCTTCGGGTGATCCGCCGTGATGTGGGCGGGCTCAAGCCTACCTCCATCGGCGTGCTGGGCCTGGGCGTGCTGGGCTTTGCCGCACTGCTGCTGGCGGCCAGCAGCGACATCACCCTGGGCCTGATCGCCGTGGGCGGTTTCGCCGGTGCGGTGCTGGTGTTTGCCGGATTGGGCTGGGTGGCGGTGAAGCTGCTGCGGCGCAGCGTCAACGAGGCCACCGCGCCACGCTGGCTTGTGCTGGCCACGCGCCAGATGTCGGCACGCCCCGCCTACGCGGTGGTGCAGGTCAGTGCGCTGGCCGTGGGCCTGCTGGCCCTGATCCTACTGGTGCTGCTGCGCACCGACCTGATCCACAGCTGGCGCCAGGCCACGCCGGCGGATGCGCCGAACCGCTTTGTCATCAACGTCATGCCTGACCAGGCCGCCGATTTCCAGAAGAACCTGGCCGACGCCGGGGTCAAGAACTACGACTGGTACCCGATGTTCCGTGGCCGCCTGGTGGCCATCAACGGCCAGCCCACCTTGCCCGAGAACTACACGGACGACCGCGCCAAACGCCTGCTGGACCGCGAGTTCAACCTGTCCAACAGCGCCGAGCGCCCGGGCCACAACCCGCTGGTCGCAGGCACCTGGACGGCCGAAGAGAAGGGCGCAATCAGCGTCGAGGAAGGCATCGCTGAAACCCTGAAGCTGAAGATGGGTGACACGCTGCGTTTCGACATTGGCGGGTTGCAGACCGAAGCCAAGATCACCTCGCTGCGCAAAGTGGACTGGGGTTCGATGAGGGCCAACTTCTTCGTCATTTATCCGGTCAGCCAGATAGGCGATGTGCCTGTGACCTACATGGGCGCGTTCAAGGCGCCGGACACCAAAGGTTTTGACAACAAATTGGTACGCCAGTTTCCCAACATCACGGTGGTGGACCTGGGCATCACGCTGGGCCAGGTCCAGCGGGTGCTGGACCAGGTGATCCGTGCGGTCGAGTTCCTCTTTGGCTTCACCCTGGCGGCCGGTCTGGTGGTGCTGTTTGCCGCCATCACCGCCACCCGCGAAGAGCGGGCCCGCGAGTTCGCCATCATGCGGGCCCTGGGCGCGCCCGGCAGCTTGCTGCGCCAGGTGCAACGCGCAGAGCTGGCCGGTGTGGGCCTGCTGGCCGGCTTTTTGGCCAGTATCGTGGCCATGGCCGTGGGCTGGGCGCTGACCCGCTATGTGTTCGAGTTTGCCTGGAACGGATCGCTGTGGGTGCCGCTGCTAGGCGCCCTGGCCGGTGCGGTGCTGGCGCTGGCGGCGGGGTGGTGGGGCTTGCGCGACGTGCTGCGTCGTCCTGTGGTGGATACCTTGCGCAGGGCTGCGGCCTAGCTACTGTGCAATTGCTACTGTATTGATAGCTTCCAGTGCATATTAAATATGCGCTGGAAGCACTTTTCACATCAATTTTTGGGTCTGCCGGTCGTCCCGCAGGTGGGCGGCTAGCTTCCCAGAAATTCCCCCACCGGCTTCAGGTCGTCGATCCGGTCGCACACCGCCTTGATGGCAACCATGATGGGCACGCCCAACAGCAGGCCCCACAAACCCCAGAGCCAGCCCCAGGCCAGCATGCTGACAAACACGGCTACGGGGGTCATTTGGCTGGCGCGGCTGGTGAGCCAGGGCGTCAACAAAAATCCTGCGATCGCGTGGATGACCAAGGAGCCGCCGCTCACCAGCAGCACCATTTCCAGAGAGCCGAACTGCAGAAACGCGACCAGCGCGGACCCCGCCGCAATCACCACGCTGCCAATGTAGGGCACCAGGTTCAGCACGCCTGCCGCAATGCCCCACACCGCTGCATGCTCCAGGCCTAGCGCCAAGAAGCACAACCAGGTGGCTACACCCACCAAACTGCTGGTGAACAGCTGCACCAGCATGTAGCGCTGAATCTGGTCGTTGATCTGGTTCAGCGCCTGCAAGGTGATCTTTTTGCGGCTGAGTGTCGGGCCCGCCAATTTCACCACCTTGCGCCGAAAGCTGTCGCCTGACGCCATCAAGAAGAAGGTAATCAGCGCCACCGTGCCGACTTGGCCCAGCATGCCCACAATGCCCAAGCTGCCGTTCCACAAATGGTCGCGGATGTCGAACCGCGGCTTGACGATCTGCACCCGCTGCACGCCCGGGCCTGCCGGCACGGAGCGGCCCGTTTCTTCCGCGGCCTGCTCGAGTTGCGAGGCCGCCTGCTGCACCGTGGTCAGCGTGTTGCGCGGCGATCCGGGCAGCACGCGCAGGGCGCTGCGCAGCTTTTGCGTGGCGGCGGGGAGCTGTTCGACCAGCTTGCTGGCGTCGTCACTGAGCGAGTAGGCCGTGGCGCCCACTCCGCCGATGATGCCCATCAGCAGCACGGCGGCGCTCAATGCCCGTGGCACCCTGCGCGCGTGGAACCAGTCGACCACGGGTGACAAGGCATAGCTGGAAAGAATGCCCACCATGACCGGAATAAACACCGCGCCGGCCCAGCGCAAGGTGTAAACGCTTGCGAGCACGGCCAAAAGCCCCAGCGAAACGCTGCGAACATCCACCGGCATATGCAACACCACGCGACGTGGTTGGCCGGATTCGGCCGATTTGTCCAGTTCTTGGGTGCTGTGGCCTGTCTGCACCGGGGTGGATTCCGTCATCGCCGATTCCTTGGGTTATGGATGTCTCGTTGCCGCGTCGTTGTGTGCAGCCCCGGCTGATCAGGGGTTCGGCAATCGCCATGTCCGCGGCATAGTAAGGCACTCTGGCCGCTAGGATGAGAGGGTAGTGCACACAAATGCCAAGGGGGTGCAATCGACGGATAGGCTGGGCCGTTTGCAAGCGGCTTCAAAGCTATCGTTTTCATAGCTACTGGCGTAAGTCCATACAGCGGTAGAGCCTGTTTCTGCTTGAAAATAAAAAACCCGCCCTGGTATTCCGGGGCGGGCTTTTTATCCGCAGTGGCTGCTGCGCTGCTTCACCCCGCGTGCCACTGCGCGAGGTTGGACAGCAGAATCACCAGCCCCGATGCGTTGATCAACAGGCCGGCGGTGGTTCTCAGTTCTTTCATGCTTTTTACTCCAGTCCAGGTTAGTGTTGCTTGCCAGGCAAATGGTATGGAAGAGCCGCCAATACGTAAAGACAATCGATTATATTTAAACGATAGTTTTTATCTAATTTTTTGTAAAAACGTACACTGCCTAACTGCTCAGATCGCCTGTGTGCTGCGATTTAGATAGCGCCTTCCGCTGGTTGAATAAGCGCCAGAGCCGTATTTTTCATAAATTTCTTCCTTCACCGTTTTGCCATGCAGATCCAAGAAAAACCGCCCGCCGCCACCCCGTTCGAATGGATAGGGGGCGAAGCGCCGGTGCGCGCGCTGGTGGACCGCTTCTATGACCTGATGGACCTGGAGCCAGGCTACGCTGCCTTGCGCGCCGCCCACGGCCCAGGACTGGAGAACGCGCGCCAGCGCTTGTTCATGTTTCTCTGCGGCTGGCTGGGCGGACCGCAGTACTACACCGAGCAGTTTGGCCACCCGCGGCTTCGCGCCCGGCATATGCCGTTCAAGATCGGTATCCTGGAGCGTGACCAGTGGCTGGCCTGCATGGACCAGGCCATGGGCGAGACGGGTGTGGACGAGGGCTTGCGAGCCCGGCTGCGCGACAGCTTCTTCCAAACGGCCGACTGGATGCGCAACCAGGGCGTCTGACGCTGCAACCCGCCTCTGTTTTATTGGCAAAAACCAAGACAGGACTCCCGTATGGCACATTGCGTTTTCCGCTCCCTGGGCCTGGCGCTGGTGGTCTGCGCTGCCGCCGGTTGCAGCACACCGCCGACCGGGCTGGCGATCGCCACCGAAGTAACCTTGCCGCTGGTTACCGCCTGGTACGAGGGCGGGCTGGTGCAGTACATCAGCACCGACACCTCGGACGCGGAAGTGGCCAAAGCCAAAGACATGAACTACGCGCCAGTGCTCGCCAACGCACTCGGCGACGGGCCAGGCGCTGCGCCCAGGCGCTCGGTGCTGGAGCGCATTTACGTGTTTCCTGACGGCAGCCAGCGCAATGTGCTGCCATCCATGCCTTTGCCGCTGGGCTATGCCAGTAGCGACAAGGCCTATTCGCCGCTGTGGGAGCTGTATGCGGTGACCTGGCAGCCAGGCCGTGCGCGGCGCGATTTGCGCTCGGAAGACGCGCTGCTGGGCGCGGCCGAACAGGGCGACGTGGTGATCACGCCGACCCGCGTTGTGGCCAACTGCCCGGTGGTCTACTCCGCCAAAGGTGGCCTGCTACCCGGTGCCAAGCTCGGCTACACCCCCCGCTAATTGCAAGCAACCAACGATACAAATCCATGACACACATCCAGTTCACCCCCTTCACTGCTCCGATTCGCGTGGCCGTCATCGGATACGGCCTGGCCGGCCGGGTCTTCCATGCGCCGCTGGTGGCCGGCGTGCCGGGCCTGGAGCTGGCCTGCATCTGCTCCAGCAAACCCGAGGCGGTGCAGAAGGACTGGCCCCAGGTACGCGTGGTGCCCACGCCCGAGGCGGCATTTGCCGACCCGGCGATCGACCTGGTCGTCATTGCCACCAGCAACGCCAGCCACCACGCCCTGGCGCGTGCGGCCCTGCTGGCGGGCAAGCATGTGGTGGTGGACAAGCCTTGCACCGTGACCCTGGCCGAGACCGAGGATTTGCTGGCCGTGGCCCGAGAGCAGAACCGCGTGTTGACGGTGTACCAGAACCGCCGTTTTGACGGCGATTTCCTGCTGCTGCAGCAGGTGCTGGCCAGCGGGAAGCTGGGGCGCATCACGCATTTCGAGTCGCACTTCGACCGCTTTCGGCATGTGGTGCCTGGCAAGTGGCGCGAGCAGGATATTCCTGGATCGGACCTCTGGCTGGACCTGGGGGCACACCTGGTCGACCAGGCCTTGCAGCTGTTTGGCGTGCCCGATGATCTGTCGCTAGACGTGGCCCGCCAGCGCGAGAACACCCAGACCAACGACTACTTCCATGCCCAGCTGCGCTACGGCTCAAGCCATCCGGGCCTGCGCGTGGTGTTGCATGCCAGCTCCTGCGTGACCAGCTCCGGGCCGCGCTTTGTGGTGCACGGCACGGGTGGTTCGTTCACCAAGTTTGGTTTGGACACGCAGGAAGACGCGCTCAAGGCTGGTGGACGTCCGCAATTGGGGGCGCTGGGCGCGCTGGGCGACTGGGGCGCCGACCCCTTGACCGGCCAGCTGGTGCACCACACCGCAGCCGGGCCGGTGACCGAAGCTACGCCCGATGTGGCGGGCAACTACCTGCAGTACTACGCCGGCCTGCGGGACTATCTGCAGGGCAAGGCCATCGCCGCGCCGGTGACACCGCAGCAGGTCTACCAGGTGATGGCCATGCTAGGCCGCGGCGAGCAAAGCGTGAAGCAAGCCGCCTTCGTGCCCACCGGCGACCTGCGCTAGACGGCCTCAGAACAATGCTTAGCCGCTGGTGATGCCGATCACCAGGCTGGCCGTGTAGCCGGTGCTGGCGTTCCCGCAGACTTGCAGCGTGTGCTGGCTGGGACTCTCTGCCGGCTCGTCTGTGTGGGCGGGCGGCAGCCCGGCAGGATGGTGCTGAACACGACGCTGCCCGCGTGACGTGTGCAGCGCTGTCTTCGCCACCACCGGCTAGTCTGCCAGCGTGGCGAATCTGGCGGCCATCACATTTGCCACCGACAACGTGTTCAGCTACGGCTACGCGGCGACGCTGACGGTGGGCCTCGCCATTTGAACGGATCTGCTATGCATTCAGTAGCTGCTGGCGCAGGTGGTATCTGCTCCAACAGCACTTTTTTTATAAATTTCAGCTTGGCCGCAGCAGCACCACCAGCGCACCGGCGCCGCCTTCCATGGGGCGTGCCTGTACAAAGGCCAGCACCTCGTTCTTCTGCACCAACCAGTTGCGTACCTTGCCTTTGAGCACCGGGGCTTTGCCGGGCGAGCTCAGGCCCTTGCCGTGCACCACGCGCACGCAGCGTATCCCGTGCTTGTGCGCATCGCGGATGAAGCCCGACAGCGCGTCGCGCGCCGCATCGCTGCGCAGGCCGTGCAGGTCCAGCTGGCGCTGGATGGTCCATTCGCCCTTGCGCAGCCGCTGCAGCACGTCGATGCCGATGCCGGGGCGCCGGTAGCTCAGCGTGTCGTCTGTTTCCAGCAGGCTGCTGGCGTCGAAACCGTCGCTGATGGCTTCGACCAGCACCGCCTGTTCGTCCAGTTTCAGTTGGGTGGCTACTGGTGGCGGTTGCTCTTTTTTCAATAGCGCCTTGCGCTTATCGGGTATGCGGTGCACGGCTCCTGCGGCATTGATGAAGAGGTTCTTCTGGGCCGCCAGGCGGCGCTGTCTTTCGAGTTCGGCCGCCTGTTGTGCGGCCTTCAGCGCAGCAGCGTCGGCAATGGTTTTCTGGATCTTCTTCAGATCCTGTAGCGAGGTGATCTTCATCACAGCAGTCCTTTTTCGGCCATGGACAGGGCCTGGCCCGCAGCCACGATGATGTGGTCCAGCACCCGCACGTCGACCAGGGCCAGCGCCGCCTTCAGGGTCTGCGTCAAGGCTTCGTCGGCACGCGACGGCTCGACCGAGCCGCTAGGGTGGTTGTGCGCCAGCACCACGGCCGCCGCCTGGTGGTGCAGGGCGCGCAGCACCACTTCGCGCGGGTAGACGCTGGTTTGGGTCAGCGTGCCGCGGAACAGCTCTTCCATCGCCAGCAGGCGGTTTTGCGCGTCCAGAAACAGCACGGCAAACACCTCGTGCGGCTTGGCCGACAAATGCAGCTGCAGATAGTGCTTGACGGCCCCCGGGTCGCTGAACGCCGGCCGCTCCTGCAGCCGCTGGGCCATAGCGCGGCGGGCCAGTTCCAGCACGGCGATGATTTCGGCACGCTTGGCCGGACCCAGGCCTTTGACGCGCTTGAGGTCGTCGGCGGTGGCGTTCAGCAGGCCGGCAATCCCGCCGAAACCGTCCGTATCCGGGTGGACGATCTGCAGCAGCTCGTGCGCCATCTGCAATACCCCCTTGCCCTGGATGCCGGTGCGCAGCAGCAGGGCCAGCAGCTCGGCGTCGCTCAGGGCTGCGGGGCCGCGTGCCAAAAGCTTTTCGCGCGGACGGGCGTCAGGGGGCAGGTCTTTGAGCGGCATGGTGACGGGCGTAGGGTGAGTTTTCTACAATAGAGGCCAATTTGGTAACTACTTACCCCCAGTTTCAGACGGAACGCACAATTTCCAGAAACACCGCAGAACTGGCTTTGCCAGGCTGCTGGTGTTGCCCCCTGCAAGGGGGGTGGCGAAAAGTGCGTAGCACTGCAGCCTGGGGGTGAGTAAGTTCCTTCCAGTTTACCGAGACTCCTATGCCTTCTACTTCACTGCCCGTGGTTCAGCCCGGTTCCTTTTTGACCCTGCATTACCGCTTGGGCGGCCCCACGGGCGACATCATCAATACCTTCAACGATAAGCCTGCCACCTTGTCGCTGGGCACCGGTCAGCTATCGCCCGCGGTCGAGCAGCGGCTGCTAGGCCTGCCCGAGGGCACGCGCACCTCGTTCGAGATTCCGGCGGGCGAGGCTTTTGGCGAGCGCAAGGTCGATATGCAGCAATGGGTGGCGCGCAAGCTGCTCAACCAGATGGGCGACCCGCTGGAGCAGTACCACGTGGGCGACGTGGTGCAGTTCCCCACGCCGGACGGCTTGGGGCATTACGCCGGCGCGGTGCAGCAGGTGGGCAACGGCGACAGTGCTGACGCTGTGTTGTTCGACTTCAACCACCCGCTGGCTGGCCAGCCGGTGACGTTTGAAGTGCAACTGATCGGCGTGCTATGAACCTGCCCCAGGAAATCGTTTTAGCCGAGCCGCGTGGCTTTTGCGCCGGAGTGGACCGGGCGATTGAGATCGTCGACCGGGCTCTGCTGAAGTTTGGCCGCCCAATCTACGTGCGCCACGAGATCGTGCACAACACCTATGTGGTGAACGACCTGAAATCGCGCGGCGCCATCTTCATTGAAGAGCTGGACGACGTACCGCCCGGTGCGACCCTGGTGTTTTCGGCCCACGGCGTGAGCCAGGCGGTGCAACGCGAAGCCCAGGCGCGCGGTTTCCAGATTTTTGATGCCACCTGCCCGCTGGTGACCAAGGTGCACGTTGAAGTGGCCAAGCTGGCCAAAGAAGGCTATGAGTTCATCATGATTGGCCACAAGGGCCACCCCGAGGTCGAGGGCACCATGGGCCAGCTCGACAGCGGCATCCACCTGGTGGAAGACGTGGCCGACGTGGCCAACGCCCAGCCGCTGCAGACCGACAAGCTGGCGGTGGTCACGCAGACCACCCTGAGCGTGGACGATGCCGCCGAGATTCTGAGCGCCGTCAAAGCCCGCTTCCCGCTGATCCGCGCACCCAAAATGCAGGACATTTGCTACGCCACGCAAAACCGGCAAGATGCCATCAAGATCATGAGCCCGCAGGTGGACATCGTGATCGTGGTCGGCAGCCCCACCAGCTCCAACAGCAACCGCCTGCGCGAGCTGGCCGAGAAGCTCGGCACCGAGGCCTATATGGTCGACAGCGCCGAAGAACTGCAAGCCGATTGGTTCGAAGGCAAGTCCCGCGTCGGCCTGACCGCTGGCGCCTCGGCGCCCGAAGTGCTGGTGCAGCAGGTCATCGACCGCATCCGTGCACTGGGTGCGGTGTCGGTGCGCAAGATGGATGGGATCGAGGAGACGGTGAAGTTTCCGCTGCCTAAGGGGTTGCGGATGGATGTGGTGGGCTGAGGCTGGGTTGATGCGGTGTGGGCTGTTTTGCTGGCAGCCTGCGCAACTTCAATGTTTGGGTTATGCCGCACTTAGCAGCCTACCGAGCGTCGCTTCTACCTCTTTGATAGCCGATTCGACCACTGAGGCTTCGTAATTAAATTCTCCACCGTGCGCAGCATCGTTTCGGAGGCGCGCGATTGCCTCCAGCCGCTTCGCTTCGAACTCCGTGAGGATGCCGACTTCTGGAGATTTAAGTTTGTTAATGACCGGAGATAGTGTTTCGCGTGGTGATAAAGCGATTGGAACGGCACGAGCGCGTGCTTTTAGTCCCTCTTCAAGGGCCGCACCGAGAAGAACGGCTGCTGCCCGGATATAGCCTTTTTGAAATAAGTAGGTAGCTTCATCCAGCAGACCGCTGAAGACGGCGGCTGACACTGACAGTTGATATTCGATGGCGAGCCCGCATGAGTATTCGTGCCTCGCAGACTTGAGCACGCCTAGAGCGGCCCCAATATTCATTTGCTTGCCAGGGCCACCGACTGCCCATACCTCGAACTGCGTGACGAATCGATTCGTTGAGATTGAGAGCTTGTCAAGAAGATTGAGACAACTTGTAGACCACTGGGCAAAACCAACAATGTCCATGATTACTCTATTCTCACCCGTCTGAAACTCTTGCCAGCGCGTTTCACCCTCTCGAATGAGTTCGTCGAAGCGCGAAAGGAGGCGATCGTTAACGAAGAGCTTAGTCATAGTGCTTTGAAAGATTTTTGTAGGGTTTGGGTTGGCGTGGTTGCTGTTAATTTTCATGCAATCCCCGGCCGGGTATGCGCCCGGCGGCGCAGTAACTTGTTCTTTTGCGCAAAAGAAAAGTCACCAAAAGAAAGGCGCCCCCACTGTCTGCGCCCTCCGCTGGCGCTACGGGAACCTGCGGTGCGCGCTTTGGGCGGGGTCTGGCTAAACTCGCTGCGCTCAAACAACGCCAGCCCTGATCCGCCCAAAGCTGTGCTCCTCGGCGCATACAGAGGGGGACCCCAGGAATCGGGATCGGTGGCGCGCAGCGCCACATCGCGCCTTGGGCGCGAGGCGGTTGCAGCCCGGCTGCGCCGGGCTGGGTTTTCGGCTGTTGGCTGTTTGGTTGTCCGCACCCTCGCCGTGTGGCGTCGGCGAGTAGCGCAGGGCTGGGCGGATCAGGGCCCGCGACTGTCTGAGGCCGCAGGCCGAGTTCGAGCGGGCCCCCGACCAGACCGAGCAACGCAGCGTACCCCGTAGCGCAGCGCAGGGGGCGACGACTTCGGCTCGCCCTTTCTTTGGTAACTTTCTTTCGGCGAAGCGAAAGAAAGTTACTGCGCTGCCGGGCGCACCACCCGGCCGGGGATGTTGGTAGTACCAAGAAAACCCAAAAGTTCAAGCCAAATCGCCCGCTAGCGCAGGTAATACCTGCGCAACCAGCTATTAATTTAAGAGCAACCATCCATCTGAACCTGTGGCCATGCGCGTCGACGCCTGCGCTTGATCTAGGTCAGAGCTTTGACGTGCCAACGGTCGTTCAATGGGGCATCTACAGCTTTCAAGGAACGACCATGCAATCCAATGTTGGCGGCATAGACCGCATTCTCCGTATCGCCGTGGGGGCCGGGCTGGTGGCTTTGGCTGCTACGGGTACGGTGGGGGCTTGGGGCTGGCTGGGCTTGCTGCCGCTGGCAACCGGGCTGGTGGGCTGGTGCCCGCCTTATGCGCTGTTTGGGTGGAATACCTGTGCGGTGAAGACCAAGGGTTGAACTGCTATATAAAACGTAGCTTCTAGCGCAGGTGTCGCATGCTCTAGAAGCCTGTTTGGATAGAAATGTGCGCTCAGCCCACCCGCCGCAGCCGCACGATAAAACAGCTCTCCGCTGTAGCACGCGATACGGTCAGCCCGCCGGACTGGCGTCGCCTAACAACTTGCCAGCGCCAGCCCAATCGGAGGCCTTCACGTCTTCGAAGATGACGTAGATGTAGTTGGGGTCGGTTGCCGTATGGCGGACGATGCTTTCGGTGATGTCGGCCGCCACTTTGGCCTTCTGGTCCTGGTCTTTTCCTGCGAACCAACTTACGCGAACGACGGGCATGGGGAACTCCTCAATGGGTGAATAGGTGTTGGGCGTCGCCAAGCACGCTTGCCTGAACGATCACAGGCAGAATGGTATGGTAGAAAATTTAGAATTAGTAATGCTTAAATTATCGATAGAGTAGAGAAAATGGATACATTGAGCGAGCCTGATCCACTGTGGGGGGTGAGTGTTTTTGTGGCCGCCGCGCGGTCTGACAACTTCACCCAGGCGGCGGACCGCATGGGTTTGACCAAGTCGTCGGTGGGCAAGACGATTGCGCGGCTGGAGCAGTCTTTGGGTGTCAAGCTGTTTCACCGCACCACGCGCTTGACGCGGTTGACGGCGGATGGCGAGGCCTACCTGGTGGCGTGCACTTCGGCGCTGGATGAAATCACGGCGGCGCAGGCCGCGCTTTCGTCCAGCAACCGTGTGCTGAGCGGGCGCATCCACATAGACATGCCGGTGGCCTTCGGGCGGCGCGTGCTGTTGCCTGCGCTGATCGAGATCACGCGGCCCCACCCAGGCTTGAGCCTGAGCCTGACGTTTACCGACGCAACCAGCGATTTGCTGCAGGACGATGTAGACATCGCCATCCGTTTCGGCACGCTGCGCGATACCAGTCATTTGGTAGCCCGGCATTTGGCAACCCAGGAGCGGGTGGTATGCGCGTCGCCCCACTACCTGCGCGCCATGGGGGAGCCCACCACCCTGCAGGATGTGCGCCAGCACAGCTGTATCGTCGGAACCCCCAAGGGCCCGCCCTTGGTTTGGCTGGTCCAGGACGGCGACGGCGAGAAGCGGTTCACCCCGCCGGCAACCCACCAGCTCAGCGACGGCGAGGCCATGGTGGAGGCTGCAGTCAGCGGCCTGGGCCTGGCGCAGTTCCCTATTTCACTGGTGCGTGCGCACATTGACGATGGACGCCTGCGGGTGGTTTTGCAAAAGTATTCGGGCGTCGGCGTGGACATCCATGCGGTGTGGCCCAAGCGGGCCCAGTTGAGCCCGCGCGTGCGCTACGTGGTGGATGCCCTGTTGGCGTATGCAGCCCAGGGACGGTTCAACTGAGCCTGTTGTCGACACACCGTGTAGCAAGGCCGCAAGGCGCCCCCTCACACGCCGAAGTTGCCGGTGGCATGTGTCGCAAGCCGCGTCCTAGCCCAGTCGCCGCAGCCGCACGATAAAACAGGTCTCCGCCGTGGCACGCGGCATCGGTAGACCGGCCTGTGCCAACCAGGCGCCGTGCAGCTCCACACCTTCGGCCTGCAGCTGGGTGAAGAACGGGGCGGGGGACTGTACTGCGCCGTCGCCTTCGATGGCGACCAGCTGCTGCACCTGGTAGCGGGCCTGCGGGTCCAGCATGGGCAGGCGCAGCGGGGGCGTGTAGCGGTGGCTGCTGGGCTGGCAGCGGTAGACGAAGAGCAGCAGGTCGTCGCTGTCACCATGGGCTTGCCAGACCAGGCCGTCGGCACCTTCGCCGCGCCAGACGCGGCCGTGGTGCAGCTGGTGTCTCCAATTTTTATAGCGCGCTATCCAGGCGCTGAGTGCGCTGCGGGTTGATTCGTCTAAGTGCCGAACGTCCAGCTCCACGCCCAGGTGGCCGGTCATGGCGACCGCTGCGCGGAAGGCGAGGGACTGGCTGCGGCCGGTGGTGTGGGCCGGTGCGGTGCCAATGTGCGAGCCCAGGATTTCCGGCGGGAAGAACTGGCCAAAGCCATGCTGTATCTGCACCCGCGACATGGCGTCTATGCAGTCGCTGGCCCAGACGCGGTGGGTGTGTTGCAGCACACCAAAGTCGATGCGGCCGCCGCCGCCCGAGCAGCTTTCGATCTCCACCTCGGGGTGGGCGCTGCGCAGCCGCGCCAGCAGGGCGTAGACGGCTAGCACCTGCGCGCGGTAGCCGGCGCTGCCCAGACCGCCGGCCAGGGCGGCGGTGGTCAGGTCGCGGTTCAGGTCCCATTTCAGATAGCGTATGGGCTGGGCAGCCAGCAGCGCATCGATCTTCTCGAACAGATAGTCGGCGGCCTCAGGGCGCGAAATATCAAGCACCAGCTGGTTGCGCGCGGTGATCAACGGGCGGCCGGCGATCTGCAGTGCCCAGTCGGGGTGTTGGCGGTGCAGATCACTGTCGGGGTTGAGCATCTCGGGCTCGACCCAGAGGCCGAATTCCATGCCCAGGCTATTGACGTGCTGTACCAGCGGGCCCAGGCCCTGGGGAAATTTGTCGCTGTCGGGCCACCAGTCGCCCAGGCCTGCGCGGTCGTGGTGGCGGCGGTGGAACCAGCCGTCGTCCAGCACAAAGCGCTCTACGCCTACGCTGGCGGCGGCGTCGGCCAGGGCCATCACGTCGGTGGGCACCAGGTCGAAGTAAAAGGCCTCCCAGGTGTTTAGGTGCACCGGGCGTGGCCGCATTGCGCCGCCAGGCCAGGCCATGCGGGCGCGCAGGGCGGCGTGGAAGTTGGCAGCCAGGCCGTTTAGCCCTTGGGTGGAGCAGCTGGCCACCATGTCGGGCGTGCGCAGGCTTTGGCCGGGGGGCAGCAGGCCTTCGCCGGGGGCCAGCCATTCGCCCATTTGCCACTGGTATTGGCCGTCGTGCAGCCACTCGATGGTTTGCTGGTGGTTCCCTGACCAGGCCAGGTGCGCGCCAAACACCAGGCCGTCGTGGTCGGTGCTGCCGGGTGTGGTGACCACGGCGCCGGGGAAGCAGTCGTGCGAGGTGCGGCCCCGGCGGTTTTCCTTGCGCCACAGGCTGCGGCTGAGGGTGTCGGTCTGTAGCAAAAATTCGTGGTTGTGTTGGCCAGCGTAGGACCGTACGGTGTTGGCGTGGCCGGGCAGGGGCAGGGTGCCAGCGGCCAGCCACTGCACGTCGAGCGTTGCGTCGCCCAGGTTGGTCAGGGTGGTGTGGGCGGTCAGCACATCGCTGGCCGGGTCCAGCGCCATGGACACGTCCATACGGAAGCGGGCCACGTCGTCGAACAGGTGCAGCACGGCGGCGCAGCCGGGCGTGGTCCATTCCACCTCGCAGCGGGTGATGGCCTGGGCAAAGTCCTGACCGGCGCTGTGGGCCAACAGCGCGCTTTGGCCGAACCAGCCTACGCCGAAGGTGGGCACCAGGGTCAGCGGCTGGTCAAAGTCCAGCATGAAGGAGGGCAGGGGCCGGGTGCTGCGCAGTGCCGTGCCGGGCGTGCTGCCATCGGGCAGGCGCGGGCCCCAGTAGCGCCACAAGGGGGCTTCATGGGCGGGGCATTCGAGGACCAGCGTGCTGTTGCGGCTGTGCAGGGTCAAAAATTCAACGGTCATGGGTGGTGGTTCAGACGGCGTGGGGGATTCGGGTATCGGAAATCGGGAAGCGCCGCTCCAGCGCATGGCCGGTGGCGTCGAATACGTGCAGCGCGGCGGCGGGCAGGGACACGGCTACGCGCTGGTCGGCATCTGCACGGGATTGGCCGGGGGCTTTGACAACCATGGGCTCGTTGGCCGCGCCATTGCCCAGGAACAGGTAGGTGGACTCGCCCAGGCGCTCTTGCCACTGCACCTGGCGCACCACGTGTTGGGTGGCGGAGCCTAGCTGGGCGTGTTCGGGGCGGATGCCGATGGTGACCGGATGGCCGGGCTGGAGTGCGCGGGCGTCCACCATGGCGTCGACGGTTTCGCCGGTCTGCAGGCGCACGGTGGCCAGGGCCGCGCTGCCGCTGACCAGCTCGCCGGGCAGGAAGTTCATCTTTGGCGAGCCGATGAAGCCGGCCACGAACATATTGCGCGGGCGGTGGTACAGCTCCAGCGGGCTGCCGCATTGGGCCACGCTGCCTTCAGACAGCACGGCGGGGCCGGCGTTGAGCAGCAGGATGCGGTCGGCCAGGGTCATGGCTTCGACCTGGTCGTGCGTCACGTAGACGGTGGCGGCGCGGCCAAAGTCGCGGTGGATCTTGGCGATCTCGAAGCGGGTTTGCACGCGCAGCGCGGCGTCCAGGTTGGATAGGGGTTCGTCGAACAAAAACACACCGGGCTCGCGCACGATGGCCCGGCCAATGGCCACGCGCTGGCGCTGGCCGCCGGACAGGGCCTTGGGCTTGCGGTCCAGCAGGTGGTCTAGCTGCAGCACCTTGGCGGCTTCCGTCACCTTGGTGCGGACCAGCTTTTTGTCCATGCGGGCCAGGGTCATGCCGAAGGCCAGGTTTTCATACACGGTGAGGTGGGGGAACAGCGCGTAGCTCTGGAACACCATGGCCACGCCGCGCTTGGCCGGTGGCGTGTCGTTCATGCGCTGGCCGTCGATCAGCAGGCTGCCGCTGGAGATGTCTTCCAGCCCGGCCAGCATGCGCAGCAGGGTGGATTTGCCGCAGCCCGAGGGGCCGACGAAGACGCAGAATTCGCCCTGCTTGACGTGCAGATCGACATTGCGGATGACCGCCACGTCGTTGCCATAGTTTTTGTTGACGGCTTGGAGTTCGATGCTGGCCATGGTGCTTGTCTCTTCAGGCGTGCAGGTATTCAGGCAGGAAGCTGCGGTGCGCGACCAGCAGCTCGTCCACCATGGCGCGGATTTGCGACAGGTCGAGCACGGCGGCGGTGTGCGGGTCCAGCATGGCTGCGTGGTAGACGTGCTCGCGGTTTTGCTCCAGTACGCTGGCCACCACCAGTTCCTGCACATTCACGTTGGTGCGCATCAGCGCGCCCAGCTGTACCGGCAGCTTGCCGATGCGGGTGGGCTGCACGCCGTTGGCGTCCACCAGGCAGGGCACTTCCACGGCGCAGCCTTGCGGCAGGTTGTCGATCAGGTGGTGGTTGATCACATTGCCGTTGATGACGCAGGGCGTGTCGGTCACCATGGAATGGATGATGGAGCTGCCGTACTCCACCGATCGGGTGACAGTGTTCAAGCCTTCCAGCAGTTGGGCAGCATCGTTCACCGAGCGGGGCATGACGTGGATGTTGGCCGCGTGCAGCTGGGCCAGCAGGGCTTGCGGGTCTTGCGATCCGGGGGCGGCCAGTTCGCGCTCGATATAGGGCCAGGCGTGCTCGAAGATTTCGCAGCGGCCGGGGTATTCGTCCAGCGGGATGTTGAATTGGGCTAGCAGCTCGGCGCGGTCCTTTTTGATGAACCAGGGCACGTACTCGGCAAAGTGCTCGCTCGATTCGGTGGGGAAGTGGCCCAGCTGGTGCAGCATCTCGTAGCGCACGCGGTTCCATGCGGGTTCGCGGCCTTCGGCGTGGATTTGGCGCAGGCGCGGGTATAGGTCTTCGCCCATATGTTCGAAGCGCAGGTAGAACGACATGTGGTTGATGCCCGCGCACTGGTAGCGGATTTCTTCTGCCGGGATGTTCAGGTCCCGCGCCAGCTCTTCGGCGGTGTGTTGCACGCTGTGGCACAGGCCCACGGTGGGGATGCGGGTGCTGGCCGCGTTCAGCGCCCAGGTGATCATCGCCATGGGGTTCACATAGTTCAGGTGCACGGCGCCGGGGGCGCACACGTCTTCCATGTCTTTCAGCATGGCCAGCTGCACGGGGATGGTCCGCAGGCCGCGCATGATGCCGCCTATGCCCAGGGTGTCGCCAATGGTCTGCTCCAGGCCAAACTTCTTGGGGATGGCGAAGTCGGTCACGGTGGCGGGTTTGTAGCCGCCTACCTGGATGGTGCTGATGATGAAGCTGGCGCCAGCCAGCGCGCGGCGCCGGTCGGTGCTGGCGCTGATGGTGGGCACCACGCCCAGGGCGGCCGCCACGCGCCGGGCCACGCCTTCGGCCAGCTGCAGGCGGTGCTTGTCGATGTCGTGCAGCGCAATCTCGCAGCCCGCCAGCTCGGGGTAGGAGAGGATGTCGCCTAGCAGGTTGCGGGTGAAGACGATGCTGCCGGCACCAATGAGGGTGATTTTGAGATTGCGTTGCATGGACGGTCCCTTAGTTCTTCAGCAGTTGGTTGGCTTTGGTGTTGGCGGCTTTGAGTGCGCTGGCGGCGTCGGACTTGCCGGCCATCACTGTGTCCAATGCGGACTTGATGATTTCGTTGACCTCGTTGCCGCTGTCGGCAATCGGTGGCAGGAAGGTCTTGGATTTGGACATGGTGATGAAGGCGGATGAATCCACGCCCTTGGCCTTTTGCGCAGCGATCGCGCGTTCGGCCTCGCCCTTCACGGCTGGGAACACCACGCCGTAGCTGGCCACAACGCTCTGGCAGCTGGCCGAGCCCAGGTACTTGACCCACTTCCAGGCTTCTTCCTTGACCTTGCTGCCGGCCCAGATGGAATCGGCCAGGCCGTTGAACATGGTGGCGCGGTTGCCTATGGGGCCAGTGGGCAGCGGTACCCAGGCGTAGTTGAACTTGGCGTTGTCTTTGAAGTAGGTAATCATCCAGGAGCCCTGGGGCACGATGGCTACCTTCTTGGCGACGAACATCGCGTCCGAGCCCAGGGACTTAGTGTTCTCAAAGCTGGCCGACACGCCCTTGGTCGGCAGACCCGCCAGGTAGGTCATGGTTTCTGCCAGCTTGGGGTCGTCGTAGTAGAACTTCGGGTCCCAGGGCTTGTCCTGGAACTTGAAGCCGTTGGACACGGCGAAGTGGCTCCACTCGGTCTGGCCCAGCATGCTGGTGGTGCCGGGGGTCTGGTAGCCGTAGGTGGTGACGGTTTTTTTGTCGAACTTGGGCGAGGTGGCGTTGTTGCCTGCCGCGTCCAGCGTGAGCTTGCGCACTACTTGCTCAAAGCTGCCGCCGTCCTTGGGGTTCCAACCCATGTTTTGCAAGTCGGCCAGGGTGACGCCGGCCTTCTTGGCCATGTCCATGTTGACGATGAAGCCAATCGTGTCCCAGTCTTTGGGCAGGCCAAACTGCTTGCCGTTGCGGCCCCAGATATCGAACAGGCCGGCGGAGTAGCTGGCGGCATCTACCTTGTCGCGCTGGATCAGCGGGGCCAGGTCCACCAACTGGTCGTTCTTGGCGAACTCGGGGTATTTGGCCAGGTGGTCGGTGAACACGTCAGGCGCGGTGCCTGAGACCATGCCGGTGGAGATCGCGCTCCAGTAGTCGTCCCAGCCGGACTGGGTGATCTTGATGGTGGTGCCGGGGTTGGCCTTGGTGAAGTCCGCTGCGCACTGCTTGTAGGCGGGCAGCTGGTTGGCGTCCCACAGCATGTATTTGACTTCGGCGGCGCCGGCTGTGCCTGCGGCCAGGGCGGCAAGAGTGGCCGCGGTGGCCAGGGTGGAAAGTTTGAAGTTCATCTGTTGTCTCCGTTAGGGTTGGTTTTGGTTGCGGGAAATCATTTGCCGCCTGAGAACTGCACTGACTCGACCACCTGGCGGCCCAGGGTGACGAGCAGCGCAATCGTTGGTAGTACGGTGATGGCGGTGGCGGCCATCAGGCCGGTCCAGTCGGGCTGGCCTTGCGGGGTTTGCGACTTGAAGGCTTGCAGGGCCACCGGCAGCACCTGCATGGCTTCGTCCTTGGCCACCAGGAAGGGCCAGAAGAATTCGTTCCACATATTGATGCCGGTCAGCATGGCGATGGTGGCCAGCGGCGTGATGCTCAGCGGCAGCACCACGCGGGTGAAGATGTAGAGCGGGGTGGCGCCGTCCAGCAAGGCGGCCTCTTCCAGGTCCCGGGGTATGGACAGGAAGAACTGGCGCAGGAAGAAGATGGAGAAGCCTTGCATCAGGCAGAACGGCGCCACCATGCCAGCCATGGTGTTGAGCAGGCCCAGGTCCTTGATCAGGATGAAGTTGGGGATCATGGTGACCACGCCGGGCACCATCATCGAGCCGACAAACATGCCAAACACCACATTGCGCCCCGGGAAGCGCAGCCGCGCAAATGCATAGGCGGCCATGGCTGCAAACGTCACCTGTACCACCACGATGATGCCGGTGAACAGCAGCGAGTTGCCCAAGGAACGGGCGAAGTTGATCTCAGCGCCCGAGCCGCCCAGCGCCTGGCTTTCTTCCTGCGTCATCATGCCCAGCACGCGCTTGAAGTTGGCCAGCGTGGGGTGGTTGGGCAGCAGCTGGGTGGATTCAGCGTACAGGTCGGCGGGGTGCATCAGCGCCGTCTTGACGGCCATCCACAGCGGCATCAGCGTGATGACCAGCATCAGAATCAGCATGGCCCAAGCGGCGATGCGGCCCCAGGCGATGCCCGGTTGGTGCGCGGAAGTGGTAGTGGTGTTCATGGCGCGCCTTTCAAGCCAAATCGTTCTGAGAGGCCCGCATGACGCGCATCTGCACCACGGTGTAGAGCAGCATGACGGCGGCCAGTGTCATCGACATGGCCGAGGCGTAGCCCATCTTGTAGAAGCTGAAGGCGTTCTGCACGATGTAGTAGACGATCACGCGGGTGGAGTCCAGCGGGCCGCCGGCGGTGGTAACGGCAATCGTGTCGAAGATCTGGAACGAGCCGGTCACGCTGGTCACCAGCACGAACACCATCACCGGGCGCAGCAGGGGCAGGGTGATGCGCCAGAACATCTGCCATTCGCTGGCGCCTTCCAGCGCGGCGGCCTCATAAAGGTTGCGCGGGATGTTTTGCAGCCCGGCCAGGAACAGCATGGACACCAGGCCCATGTGGCGCCAGATGTTTACCGCCGCCACCGTCAATAGGGCCTGGTCCGGGCTGCCAAAGAAGGGTTGTCGCTCAAAGCCGACTTGCATGATCAGCGCGTCCACCACGCCTAGCAGCGGGTCCAGCATCCAGAACCACATCAGCGCCACCAGCACGTTGGACAGCAGATAGGGCAGCAGCACGATGGATTTGACGAACAGCGACTTGGTCAGCCGGTCCATGGACACCGCCAGAAACAGGCCCAGCACGACCTGCAGCGGAATGTTCAACACCACATAGATGGCCGACAGCTTCATGCCCTGCCAGAACTTGCCGTCGTCCAGCATGCGTGCGTAGTTGTCCAGCCCGATGAACTTGGGCGCGCGCAGCATGTTCCAGTCGGTGAAGCTGATACCAATGGCACGCAGCGTGGGCCAGGCATAGAACAGTGCAAAGCCGATGAAGGCGGGCAGCACCAGTGCCCAGGCTGTCAGCGTCTCGGTACGCCGGGTGGGGCTGAGCGCATGCGGTGAGGTGGCTTGCATCGTGTCTCCTGATTATCTGAGGCTTGTGCTAACGCGAGTTAGTAATTGGATGGTAGTTTAATTAACGCGCGTTAGTACTAGGGAAAACGCGAAATTGAGGGTTTCGGATACGATAGGGCGACATGTCCAGATCCTTGAAGTCACCCCCCACCAGCAGCGAGGTCGCACGCCGTGCCGGCGTCTCGCGCACCACCGTGTCCTTCGTGCTGAACAATGTGCGCGACCAGGGCATCAGCGAGGCCACGCGTGAGAAGGTACTGGCCGCTGCGCGCGAGATTGGCTACGAGCCGAATGCCGCCGCCCGCAGCCTGGCTGGTGGCACCACGGGCACCGTGGCCCTGGTAATCCCCAAGGCCGCGCATCTGTATGTGGACGTTTTCCTGGCCCAGTTGGTGGCCAGCATCAACCAGGAATGCCACCGCTACGGCCTGAAGATGCTGATCGAGTCCAGCGACGACGAGGGGCGTGAGCCCGGTGCCTTTGTAGACCTGGTGCGCAGCCGCCGGATCGACGGCCTGATCGTGGTCAACCCCAGCATGCCGGGGCGCGAGTACCTGGACCGTGTGCTGGAGGCGGGCATTCCCATGGTGGTGTTTGGCGCGGGCCTGCCCGATATGGAGCGCTTCCACACCACCGGCAACGACACTTCTTTGTCCTCCAAGATGGCGGTGAACCATTTGATTGGCCTGGGCCACAGCCGCATTGCCTTCGTCAACTTCGCCCAGCCCGAATACCTGGCGGTGAACGAGCGCGAACGCGGCTGGCGCGAAGCTATGGCCGAGCACGGATTTGCAATAGACCCGGCCTGGGTGGCCTATGCCGATATCAGCGCCGCCAGCGGCTACCGTGCCACGCAGGAGCTGCTGGCGCGCAAGGCACCGTTTACTGCGCTGTTTGCAGGCAATGACACCATCGCTTTCGGCGCCATCCGTGCGTTGAAAGAGGCCGGCCTGCGCGTACCACAGGACGTAGCCATCGTGGGCTACGACGATATTCCGATGGCCGAATTCGCCAGCCCGCCGCTGACCACGGTACGCACCGACACCATGGGCCTGGGGCGGGACGCCATGGCCATGCTGGTGGCCCTGCTGCGCAATGAAACGCCGGTGCGCACCATCGTGCCCGACGCGCTGATGCCGCTGGTGGTGCGTGAATCCTGTGGCGCCGGCTTAGCAGATTTTCAAAAGAAATAGGCCGCTAGAGCAGATACTCCCTGCGCAAGCAGCTATTTATTTAATAGCGAATGGCGTTAGCGCGATGGCAGCAGCAGCTTGATTCCCAGCAGGCCCAGCACCGCGCCCGTGGCCCGGTCGATAGCCGTCTTGGCCTGCAGATAGGTTTGCCGTGGCCGTGCCGACGACAGGGCCAGCGCCACCAGCACATACCAGCTGCCTTCCAGCACGAACACGCTGGGCGGCAGCGCCAGGATGCTGGCCAGGGTGGTGAGGGTGTCCATGTGTTTGCCTCAGAAAGTTTGAATGAAATATGCCTTTGGTGCAGGAGATAACTGCGCTGATAGCTATCTATTGCATAGCATAAGATAACTAATTAGCCGGGAATCACTGTAGCTCGGACGCGCATGGTTCGGGGCACAATGCGCGTTTACCAAAGCGCTTGCTTTTTCCGTAGTGTCCCGGCCTGAAAGATGTCCACATGAGCATGCTCGATCGAAACAATGTCCAGGTTCACGGGTCCAAGGAGCCCGTGTTGCTGTATGGGCATGGTTTCGGATGCAACCAAAACATGTGGTCCCGGGTGACCCCGGCATTCGCGCAAACCCATCGCCAGGTCTTGTTTGACTATGTCGGCAGCGGTAAGTCTGATCCCGCTGCGTTCAATGCTGAGCGCTATGCACGGCTCGACGGCTATGCGCAAGATCTGCTCGACGTCTGCGATGCGCTGGACTTGCGCAGCGGGGTCACGTTTGTGGGGCATTCGGTCAGCTGCAGCATTGGTATCCTGGCCTCTATCGCACGTCTAGAGCTGTTTGAACGCATGGTCATGGTCGGGCCGTCGCCATGTTTTCTAAACGATCCGCCGGATTACCTGGGCGGCTTCGAGCGCGAAGACCTGGAGGGCCTTCTGGCGCTGATGGACCAGAACTACATGGGCTGGGCCAATTGCCTGGCACCTGTTGTGGCCGGTGAACCCGCAGAAGGTGAGGTTGCCACGGAGCTGTCGGACAGTTTCTGTTCGACCGATCCACGCATGGCGCGCACCTTCGCTCGGACTACTTTCTTTGCGGACAACCGTGCGGACCTGGCGAAGGTGACCGTACCTTCGCTGGTGTTGCAGCACCGCCGCGACAACCTGGCACCGCTCGGTGTGGGGGCGTACATGCATGCGCATTTGCGCGGTAGCCGCCTGGAGGTGCTCGACGTTGTGGGCCATTGCGCCCATATGAGCAATTCAGACCTGGTCATACAGGCCATGAAGACATTTTTAGCCTGAGCTGCATTGGTTTAAATAGCGATCACCATGTATCTGTTGAACGAACTTCCTTGTGCGGTACTGGTGACCGATGCGGCGGGCTGCGTACTCTTCACCAATGAGGCGCTGTGTTCGCTCGCCGGGGCTACTCCTAAAGACTGGCAGGGTCGTTCTATCGACGATCTCTTTCCGCCAGCGGGGCGCATCTTTCTGCAGACCCATATCTGGCCCACGTTGATGCGGGACAAGAGTGTTAGCGAGATTTACTTACAGGTTCGCGATAGTGCGGGCAAATCCATTCCAGTGCTCCTGAATGCCAAGCAAGGCCTTCATGCTGGGCAGGAATGCTTTTACTGGACGCTTTTCGTGGCGCAGGAGCGCAGTCGCTTTGAAGTGGAAGTGCTCAATGCCCGCAGCCGGGCGGAAGCCAGCGCTGCCTTGCTGGCGCAGAGCGAGGCTTTCGTAAGGTCCATTGCCAATGCCTTGCCCGGCCTGGTCGCATTCTGGGACATTGATCTACGGTGCAAATTTGCCAACGAGGCCTATCTGACGTGGTTCGGCAAGAGCCCTGAACAGCTGGTCGACAGCAGGCTTCCGGACTTGCTTGGGCCGGATATTTTTGCGCTGAATGAGCCTTATGTGCGAGGCGCATTGGCGGGACAGCGCCAGCAATTCGAAAGAAACCTGAGGAAGGCCAATGGCGAACTTGGCCAAACGCTGGCGACATATATCCCCCAGACGGTCGATGGCAAGGTCATTGGTTTTCTCGTACATGTGGCCGACGTTACCCCGTTTAAGCAGACGCAGGAATTGCTGCGGCGTGGAAGTGCCGCGTTCAGCGAAGCGCAGAGGCTCGGACGCATCGGAAGTTGGGAGTGGCTTGCCGCCGGGGACACAAGAACATGGTCGGACGAGCTTTTTCGGATATTGGAGTGTGATCCAGCCCACGGCCCGCTGAAGCTTGCTGACTACCTGGAGGTTTATGTTCCTGCAAGTGCCTCAATGTTGCTACAGGTAGCTAGTCGGGCAATGGAGTCTGGCGAGCCGTACGCGCTTGAGTTGGAGCATATCCGGTCTGGTGGCGCGGTCGGTTGGGTGGAGGTGCGTGGTGAAGCGGTGACGGATGCGGATGGTGCCATCGTTGGATTGCGGGGCACAGTGCAGGACATCACGGACCGAAAGCAAGCGCAGATCGCCTTGCTGCGAACCCAGGATATTCTGGAGCGCACCGGGCGCCTGGCGGGTGTTGGCGGTTGGGAAGTCCATTTGCCTACCAGTAGCGTGTTGTGGACAGATGAAGTGCGGCGTATCCACGGTGTTCCCTTGGACTACGTGCCAAGCCTGGAAGAGGCGATTGCGTTTTATGCGCCGGCATCCCAGCCCAAGATTGAAGCTGCTGTCGCAGAGTCCATAAAGACCGGAGTGGGTTTTGACTTGGAGTTGGAGATCATCCGGCGCGATGGTGCGCTGCGGTGGGTGCGTGCGGTAGGGTCGGCCGAATACGTCGACGGTGCTGCCGTTAGGCTCGTAGGTGCGTTCCAGGACGTTACCGAGCGCCGCCGCATGTCCGCCGAGCTGGTCGAGAAGCACGAACTCATGCGCGTGACTTTAGAGTCCATTGGCGATGCAGTTATCACGACGGATGCGACGGGCCATGTCGACTGGCTCAATCCTGTGGCCGAGCACATGACGGGTTGGCTCGCCGCCGAGGCCAAGGGACTTCCGATGGAGCAGGTGTTCCATATCGTGAACGAACATACGCGTGCACTGGCGGAGAGCCCCGTAGCAATGTGTCTGGAACAGGGGAAAGCAGCGGGGCTTCCACAACATACGCTGCTGATATCGCGTGACGGAAGGGAGTTCGGCATTGAGGATTCTGCAGCGCCCATTCTGGATGCGTCGGGCACGCTGCATGGGGTTGTCCTTGTTTTTCACGATGTGTCGGAGCAAAGGCGCATGTCGGGCGAGATGACCTATCGCGCCACCCACGATTCTCTGACAGGGCTGCTGAACCGGGGCGAGTTCGACGCCCGGCTTGCGCGCGCCTTGCGTAAAGCCCAGGAGGAGCATAGTGAGCACGCGCTACTCTATATCGACCTGGACCAGTTCAAGCTTGTCAACGACGCCTGTGGCCATGCGGTGGGTGACCAGTTGCTGCAACAGGTGGCTAAGCTACTGGCAGATGCCGTGCGCACCCGCGACACCCTGGCGCGCTTGGGGGGGGATGAGTTCGCCATCATTCTGGAGCACTGTTCGATAGAGCAGGCGTACCGCGTTGCGCAGAAGATTTGTGACCGTATGGACGATTTCCGTTTCATACACGACGAGCGGCGCTTCCGCATTGGTACGAGTATTGGTCTGGTGCTTGTGAACCACCAGTGGACAACGACGTCCGCGATCCAGCAGGCCGCCGATACCTCGTGCTACGCGGCCAAGGAAGCCGGCCGAAACCGGGTGCACACCTGGTTGGAGTCCGATAAGGCGATGCGCGCGCGCCATGCCGAGATGGGGTGGACATCCCGCATCGAGCGGGCGCTGGACGACGACGGTTTTGTGCTTTTTGCACAGCGCATCCATTCTCTGGATGTTGGCGAGGTGGGCATCCACGCAGAGGTGTTGCTGCGGATGAGGAATGACGACGGGACTTTGACTCCGCCCGGGGCCTTTCTGCCTGCAGCAGAACGATTCCACCTGGCCTCGCGGGTAGACCGGTGGGTCTTGCGCAATACCTTGGAGTGGATGAAGCAGTTGGACCCAGCAACAGCCATCTGCTCGTTGAGTGTCAATCTTTCCGGCCAATCGGTCAGCGATCGTACTTTCCACGTATGGGCATCTGAACTGCTGGCGGATGCCGGGGTGGGCATTCGAGCGAAGCTTTGCTTTGAGGTCACGGAGACGGCTGCTGTCACCAATCTAGCCGATGCGGCTCTCTTTATCCAGAGCCTGCGTGCAAGCGGCGTGCGGGTAGCCCTGGACGACTTTGGTGCTGGAGCATCTTCGTTCGGGTATTTGAAGTCCTTGCCCGTCGATTACCTGAAGATCGATGGGCAATTTGTACGCAATGTCGTCACGGACCCGCTGGACGATGCCGCTGTGCGCTGTTTCGTCGATGTTGCCCGCGTACTGGGCATAGAAACCGTAGCTGAATTCGTGGACGACCCTGCAGTGCTGCAGCGCCTGCTCACGCTGGGTGTGGATTTTGCCCAAGGCTATTTGCTGCACAAACCAGAGCCGATTGACGCGCTGGCCTACAGCACCTCGGCTGTCCTGGCTGCATAAGCCTCCGGGCTCGGGTGTATCCCGATACACCGGCGGGGAGCGGTCTGCTGTACTACATCTCGGCTAACTAGCTACGCCCGTGCTAAATAGGGCATAAGCTATTTTGGCCTCCATCGCCCGAGATAGCTGCGATGAATGCTATTTATTCAGTAGCAATATAGCCCTTCCTTCGGTTTGCTTGAGCTCCATGCGCACCTGGCTTGCGCGCTGGATTTCTGCGATCTGGCCGCCCCCGGTGAAAACCCTGATACCTCGGTTTCAAATTTTTTCTACAATTAAAACTATAAATTCACACATGAATAAATATGCAAGAACAGTCAAACCAGGGTCCGGCGCAAGCACTTGCCGTAGACCATTCTTCTCTTGAAGCCTGGCAGGCTCGGCGTGCGCGCTTTGCTGCAGCGTCCCCCGCGCAGCAGGCGCTCTTGTTGGCCGAGGCCAGTCGCGCCACGCGCCGCCAGGTGCTGCACATGATCCATGGCGCCGGCCTGGGCCATATCGGTGGCGACTTCTCGGTGACCGATGTGCTGACTACCCTGTTCGAAGCCGTGCTGCGCATCGACCCGGCCCAGCCCCAGTGGGCCGAACGCGACCGCTTCATCTTGAGCAAGGGCCACTGCGCGGCGGCCTTGTATTCCACGCTGGCAGCCTGCGGCTTTTTCTCGCCCAACCGTTTGCAGCACTTCATGGCCAATCTGTCGCCTTTGAATGGCCACCCGAACCGGCAAAAGATTCCGGGTGTGGAAACCAACACCGGCCCGCTGGGCCACGGCCTGCCGGTGGCGGTGGGCTGCGCCACGGCCGCGCAAATTGCCCAGCAAGACTGGCGCACCTATGTCATCTTGGGCGACGGCGAGCTGCAAGAGGGCAGCAATTGGGAAGCCGCCATGTGCGCCGCCCACCGCCGCCTGGGTTCGCTGACCGCCGTGGTGGACCGCAACCGTCTGCAGCAAGGCGCAAGCACCGCCGACACCAACGAGCTGGAGCCGCTGGCCGACAAGTGGCGTGCCTTTGGCTGGGATGTGGTCACGGTAGACGGCCACAACCATGCCGAGCTGCTGGCCGCCCTGACCGCCCCGCACCCCGGACAACCGCGTTTCGTCATCGCCAACACCGTTAAGGGCAAGGGTGTTTCCTTCATGGAGAACGGCGTGGAATGGCACCATAAAGTGCCCAGCACAGCGCAATATGAAGCTGCCTTGCAGGAGTTGGATCAATGAGTAAAGAAGACAACAGCGTCGCCGGCACATTCGATTGTCGCGTGGCCTTTGCCGAGGAACTGGCGGCCATGGCGCGCACCGACAAGCGCATCGTCGCCGTGTGCAACGACTCGGTGGGCTCCAGTAACCTGGGGGCTTTCAAGAAGGAGTTCCCGGACCGCCTGGTCAACGTCGGCATTGCCGAGCAGAACATGGTGGGCGTGGCCGCAGGCCTGGCCAATGGCGGCTTTCTGCCCTTTGTGTGCGCAGCCTCGCCCTTCCTGACCGGCCGTGCGCTAGAGCAGATCAAGGCCGACGTGGCGTACAGCAGCTTCCCCGTGGCGCTGTGCGGTATGAGCCCCGGCATGGCCTATGGCGAACTGGGCCCAACCCACCACTCGATTGAAGATTTGGCCTGGACGCGTGCCATCGGCGACTTGCCTGTGGTCGTGCCCGCCGACCCGGCGGAAACGCGTGCTGCGCTGCGCTGGTTTGTGGCGTCGGCCCGCCCGGTGTTCTTGCGTATTGGCCGGTTCAAGGTGCCAGCGGTGATGCCAGACGGCCAGGAATTCGTACTGGGCAAGTCCGCCACCTTGCATGAAGGCAAGGACGTGACCCTGATCGCCATCGGCACCATGGTGTCCCGCGCGCTGGAAGCCGCAGAGCAACTAGGACGTGAGGGCATTGCGGCGAGGGTGATCAACGCGTCTTCGGTCAAGCCGCTGGACAACGATGCCGTGCTGCGTGCCGCCCGTGAGACCGGCGCCATCGTCACGGTGGAAGAGGGCATTGTGCATGGCGGACTGGGTGGCGCCGTGGCCGAGCTGGTGGTGCAGAACCACCCGGTGCCGGTGCGCATCATGGGGGTGCCGGGCTTTGCCCCTACGGGCAGCGCCAGCTTCTTGCTGGAGCATTTTGGTCTGACCGCCGAGGGCATTGCAACGCAGGCCCGGGCTTTGGTGGCTGCACGCAAAGGCTGACACATGGCTGCGCATATTTTGGCGATCGACCAGGGCACCAGTGCCACCAAATGCATCTTGGTGGATGCTGCGGGCCGCATGGTGGCGAAGGCGACCGCGCCCTTGTCGGAATACCTGCCTTTGCCCGGCTGGGTGGAGCAGGACGCCGAGGAAATCTGGCAGAGCGTGCTGCTGGCGGTGCAGGCCTGCCTGGCCCAGGTGCCCGGGGTGCAGGTGGCCGGTGTGGGCATCAGCACCCAGCGTGAGTCGGCCCTGGTGTGGCAGCGCAGCGATGGCCGGGCCGTGACCCCATTGCTGAGCTGGCAAGACCAGCGCACGGTGGCCCTGCGCGACCGCTTGGGCACTGATGGGGGCGAAAAAATGGTGCGCGAGCGCTCCGGCCTGCCGCTGGACCCGATGTTTTCTGCGCTGAAACTGGCTTGGCTGTTGGACGAGTTTGATCCGCAACGCGAGCAGGCCCGCTCGGGCAATTGGTGCGCCGGTACGGTGGATGCTTATTTGCTGGGCCGTCTGGGCGCAGACTTTGTGACCGAGGTGGGCAATGCATCCCGCACCCAGCTGCTGAATGTGCATACCGGCGATTGGGACGCCGATTTGTTGGCATTGTTCGGCATTCCGCGCCAATTGCTGCCGCGTGTGCACGCGTCTCGCGGTGTGTTTGCCACGGCGGACAAACTGCATCCGGTCTTGACGGGCGTGCCGGTGTTGTCGGTCATGGCCGACTCGCATTCGGCGCTGTTTGCACATGGCGGTTTCGAGCCCGGGCAGGTGAAAGCCACGCTGGGGACTGGCTCGTCGGTGATGGCGCTGGCGGCCAGCGGCGTGGTGCACCACCCCGGCATGTGCCTCACCATTGCATGGGATGCAGGCCAGGGCCCGGTGCAGGCGCTGGAGGGCAATATCCGCGCTGCCGGTGCCACGCTGCGCTGGCTGGCCGAACTGTTTGAGATGCCGCTGGACGACGTGGTGGAGTTGGCCAGCCGCAGCGCCAGCAATGGCGTGTGCCTGGTGCCCGGCTTCAACGGCCTCGGGGCGCCATGGTGGGATACGCAGGCCGTGGGCCTGGTCAGTGGCCTGACGTTGAGCGCCGGTAAATCCGCGTTGATGGCTGCCGGGTTGGAGTCCATTGCGCACCAGGTGGCCGATGTGATCGACGCCATGGACCAAAGCGTGCCCGGCATGCGCAAGCTGTATCTGGACGGTGGCCCTTCACGCAACCCGCGCCTGCTGGACATGTTGGCTGGCTATATCGGCCGCCCGGTGGTGCAGTGCGCCGACCCCGAGCTTTCTGCCTTGGGCGTGGCGCATCTGGCAGGGCTGCAGGCGGGCGTGTGGGATTGGGCGGGCCTGGAGGCCCTGGCCCGCGCGCAAAGCGATGTGCAGTCCACCCTGTCCACGGCCGAGGTGGCGGCTAGCCGGCGCAACTGGACGCATGCGGTGGCGCGTGCACGGTTGCGCGGTTGAAACCAGTTTTTCCATATTTCACGCCCATATTCCGGAGGCATCTTGGCTATTGATCTTTCTAACCCGGCCCGCCCAGACAAGGCCGGCCCGAGCGCCTTACCCCAGCACCGTGTCCATTGGGCGCGCACGCTGGTAGACCACGGCCCCGAGCTGAGCCTGCTGGTGCTGTGTGTGGCGCTGTCGCTGGCGACGGACACCTTTTTCTCGTTCCGCAACCTGCTGAACGTGCTGGACCAGTTGACGGTGCTGGGCATTATGGCGCTGGGCATGACGGCGGTGATCGTGATTGGCGGCATCGACCTGTCTGTGGGCTCGGTGTTGGCCTTGTCGATGATGGTGATGGGGTGGCTGTCGAATGTGGTGGGCATCCCCATGCCGATTGCCATCCTGGCGGCGCTGGGCATGGGCGCCATATGTGGCCTGGGCTCGGGCCTGCTGATTACGCATGCGCGCCTACCGGCTTTCATTGCCACGCTGGCCACCATGTCTATCTGCCGTGGTCTGGCAAATATGGTGACCGACGGCTCGCAGATCGTGGGCTACCCAGAGTGGTTTTCGGCCATGTCGATCAACCGCTATTTCGGCTTTCTGTCGATCACGGTGGCGCTTTTCATTGTGCTGACCATCGCTGCGGCCGTATTCATGAAGTACCGTGCCGCCGGCCGTTCGCTATATGCGATCGGCGGCAGCGCCGAAGTGGCACGGCTGGCCGGTATTCCTGTGCGCAAGGTGACGCTGGCGGTTTACACCGTGTGCGGTTTGCTGGCCGGCCTGGCTGGTGCAGTGATGTCCACGCGGCTGGATTCGTCGCAGCCCAGCGGTGGCCTGGGCTACGAGTTGGACACGATTGCGGCTGTGGTGATTGGTGGTGCCAGCCTGTCCGGTGGTGTGGGCACCATATGGGGCACGCTCATGGGCGTGCTGACCATAGGCGTGCTGCGCAATGGCTTGAACCTGCTGGGCGTGTCGCCCTTTGTGCAGCAAGTGGTCATCGGCGGGGTGATTGTCCTGGCGGTGGCGGTGGATTCCAACAAACGCCGCATTGGCTAGAGCCGCACAGAGGAGGACTTACCGCCAACGCCAATCAACCACCTTTCAACCCTTGAGCCGACGCCCTCTGGTCCGGTGGCGCCGTGATGGAACCGACCGCAATTGCAAATACATCATTTAGGAGCAAACATGTTTAAGTTCAAGCAAATCGCCATCGCCGCCGGTGTGGCCGCATCCCTCGTTGCATCCAGCGCTGCTTTTGCGCAGGAGAAGAAAATCGGGCTGGCTGTGGCCAATCTGCAGGCCGAGTTCTTCAACATGATCAAGCAGTCTGTCGAAGCCTACGGCAAGGAAAAGGGTTACAAGGTCATCACCGTGGACGCCAAGGGCGACGCCACCACCCAGGTGAATCAGATCCAGGATCTGATCACGCAAAAAATTGACGCCTTGATCTATATCCCCGCCGGTGCCACCGCCGCCACCGTGCCCGTGAAGGCCGCGCGCGCTGCGGGTATCCCGGTCATCAACGTGGACCGCAACGCAGAAGGCGCGCCTGGCGACACTTTCATCTACGGCCAATCCATTGCCGCCACCAAGGCACTGGGTGAAATGGTGTGCGACAAGACCGGTGGCAAGGGTACGGTGGTGATGATCCACGGCCAGCGCGGCACCACCCCAGAAGTGGACCGTACCAAGGGCTTCAAGCAAGGCCTGGACAAATGCGGCCTGAAGGTCAAGCAGGAGCAGTGGACCGAGCGCTGGTCGGCCGATGAAGGCGCCAAGATCGCCCAGGACATGCTGCAACGCGATCCGTCCATCAACGTGATCCTGGGCCAGGCCGATGGCATTGCCCTGGGTGCATCGCAAGCCGTCAAGCTGGCCAAGCTGCCACAGAAGATCTGGGTCGTCGGGTTTGACGGCGATGTGGGCGGCCTGAAGGCCGTGCAAAGCGGCTCGCTGGATGCCACGGCCACACAGCAGACCTTCAACATGGGCCGTATGGCTGTGGATGCAGCCACCAGCCTGATCGCTGGCAAGGCCGTGCCCAAGGACCAACCTACCGACGCCAAGGTCACCACGCAAGCCAATGTGGAAGAGTTCCTGAAGGCACATCCTTAATCAGGCGGGAACGCCAGGTCCTCGTCCTTGGGCGGGGCCTGGCGCCTACTGTGTGTTTATTTCCCTGGTACACCCATGAGCACCCTTGCGTCTTCAGCAGACACTTCCGCAGATAACTCTACCGGCCTGGTGTTGCGCAATATTGGCAAAACCTACGGCCCGACCACCGTTCTGCGCGGGGTGCATCTGCAGGTTCGGCCCGGCGAGTTGCTGGCCTTGCTGGGCGAGAACGGCGCAGGCAAGTCCACGCTGTCCTCGGTGATTGCAGGGGTGGTGCAGCCGGATGCGGGCGGCAGCATGTTCTGGCAAGGCCAGGCCTATGCGCCGCAGGCGCCAGTGGATGCGCTGCATGTGGGCATTGGCCTGATCCACCAGGAAATGCGGCTGCTGTCCGAGTTAACGATTGCAGAGAATATTTTTGTCGGTCGCCTGCCCATGAAGGGCGGGCGTATCGACCGCGACGGCATGGTCCAGCGCGCCCAGGTGCAACTGCAGCGTCTGGGGCTGGACGTGCCCGCCACCCAAAAAGTCGGCACGCTGAGCGTGGCTGCACAGCAGCAAGTGGAGATTGCCAAGGCGTTGACCTTGAACGCCAAGCTGCTGATTCTGGACGAGCCCACGGCCGCGCTGGGCGACAAGGAAACCGACCGCCTGTTCGAGCAAATCCATCGCCTGAAGGCGGAGGGCGTTTCCTTCATTTATGTCAGCCACCGGCTGGCCGAGATTGCGCGCATTGCCGACCGCATCCTGGTATTGCGCGATGGTGCCCAGGTCGCCACCCATGCCACGGCCCAGGTACCCACTTCGCAATTGGTGCGCGACATGGTGGGGCGCAGTGTCGACCGCTTGTTTCCGTCCATCCCGGCGCCGGGCCTGGATGCGCCGGTGGCTTTGGCGGTGCGCAATCTGCACGCACCGAATGGCCGGTTCAAGAATATTTCGTTTGAAGTACGTGCCGGCGAGGTGCTGGGCTTTGCCGGCATCGTGGGTGCCGGCCGTACCGAGCTGATGCGGGCCGTGGTGGGAATCGACCCGATTGCCCAGGGCAGCATAGAAATTGACGGCAAGCCCATCGTGATGCGCAGCCCCATGGACGCCATCCGTGCCCACCTGGTACTGGTGCCCGACGACCGCAAGGCGCTAGGCCTGGTGCTGCCCCACAGCATCGAGGACAACCTGCTGTACAACAACCTGGACCGCGTGGCACCCAGCGGCTGGTTGCAGCCCGCACGCACCGCAGAGTTCGCGCGCAAGCTGATCCAGCGCCTGGGCGTGAAGGGCCAACCCAAGTTGCCGGCCAGCAGCATGTCGGGGGGTAATCAGCAAAAAGTGGTGATTGCCAAGTGGGTAGCGCACGACCCCAAGATCATCATTCTGGACGAGCCTACACGCGGTATCGACGTGGGCGCACGCGCCGCCATCTACGAGGTGATTGCCGAGCTGGCGCGGGCTGGCATGGCCGTGGTGGTGGTGAGTTCCGATCTGGACGAGGTGCTGGGCCTGGCGCACCGTGTGGTGGTGCTGGCGCGGGGGGAGAACCAGGGCGTTTTGACGCGCGAGGAAGCTACGCCCTCCCGGGTTATGGAGCTGGCGGTCTCCTGAGAGCCATAGTGATAATCCGCGCCATGGCAAAACATCAATATGGCTCCCACGACCTGCAGCGTCTCATCACCCGGATCGCCAGCATGTACTACCAACGCGGCATAGGGCAGCCGCGCATAGCAGAGCAGCTCGGCCTGTCGCAGACGCGGGTGTCGCGCCTGCTCAAGCAGGCCGAGGAGTTGGGCATTGTGCGCATCACCGTCCATGTGCCCGAGGGCGTGCACGCCGACCTGGAAGAGCGGCTGGAAACGCATTACGGGCTGGACGAAGTCATCGTGGTCGAGGCCGAGGAAGCCGATGTGCTGGATGACGAGCGTACCAATCTGGCGCTGGCCGGCCCCACGGCCCGCTATCTGGAGCTGATGGTGCCAACCTTTGGTGCCATTGGCGTGTCGTCCTGGAGCTCTAGTCTGCTGGCAGCGGTCAACGTGATGCGCCCTGCGGGTCCGGGCCATACGCGCAGCATCGTGCAAGTGCTGGGCGGCGTGGGCTTTGCGGGGGCGCAGGTGTTTGCCACCCGGCTGACCGAGCGGCTGGCGCAGCTGTCCAAGTCCGAAGCCATTTTCATGAATGCGCCCGGCGTCGTCAGCACCGTGGAAGCCAAGAACGCCATGTTGAGCGACCCGACCTGCCGCCAGGCTCTGGAGCGTTTTGACGACTTGTCCGCCCTGTTGCTGGGCATAGGCGCCATTCCGCCGTCGCGCATGCTGCGCGAGAGCGGCAATGTATTTACCGAGCAAGACCTGGCCGATCTGCGCGATGCCGGCGCCGTGGGCGATGTCTGCATGCAGTTCTTCGACGCCGATGGCAAGCACGTGACCACGCCATTTGGCGAGCGCGTATTGGGCATAGGCATAGACCAGATCCGCCGCACGCGACGCCGCATCGGCGTGGCCGGCGGTGCGCGCAAATTCGAAGCCATACGCGCCGCTTTGCGCGGCGGCTGGCTGACCACTTTGATCACCGATTTACACACGGCCCAGCAGCTGCTGGACCAACCTTAACCCTGCCGACCACGGGGCCGGCAGCATTGCACAGGAGCATTTATGGACTTGTTTGAATTGCGCGGCGACGTGGCTTTTGTTACCGGAGCGGGGAGCGGCATTGGCCAGCGTATCGCGGTGGGGCTGGCTGAGGCGGGAGCGGATGTGGCCTGCCTGGATTTGGCAGGTAGTGCAGGTCTGTCCTCTACGGTGGCGCGCATCCAAGCGCTAGGCCGTCGTGCGCTGGCGCTGGAAGGCAATGTCACGCGGGCCGAGGATGTGCAGGTAGCCGTGGCTGCGACCGAGAAGGATCTGGGCCCGCTGACAGTGGCGGTCAACTGTGCCGGTATTGCCAACGCGACCGCGGCGGAAGACATGCCAATAGAGCAGTGGCAGCGCATGATGCAGATCAACGTGGAAGGTGTCTTCTTGTCCTGCCAGGCCCAGGCCCGTGTGATGCTGCCGCGCCGCCGGGGCAGCATCGTCAATATCGCGTCCATGTCGGGCAGCATCGTGAATCGGGGGCTGCTGCAAGCGCACTACAACAGTTCCAAGGCTGCGGTGATCCACCTCAGCAAGAGTCTGGCGATGGAGTGGAGCGACCGCGGCTTGCGCGTTAACAGCATCAGCCCAGGCTACACCATGACACCCATGAACGCCCGCCCTGAAGTGGCCGAGCAGTGCAAGATTTTCGAGCGCGACACGCCCTTGGGCCGCATGGCCACGGTGGACGAAATGGTCGGCCCTGCGGTATTCCTGTCCAGCAAGGCGGCATCGTTCTGCACCGGCGTGGACCTGATCGTGGATGGCGGCTTTGTCTGCTGGTAGGGACTGAATATGTCTCTCCGATTCCAAGACAAAGTCGTAGTGGTGACAGGCGGCAGCCGGGGTATTGGCAAGAGCATTGCCGAGCGCTTTGCCCGCGAAGGCGCACGTATCTGCGTGGCCGCGAATGAACCCCTGGTCCACGAGACCACCCAAGCCTTGCGGGCCGCCGGTGCCCAAGCTATGTCCGTGGTGCTGGATGTCACGGACAAGGTCCAAGTCAAGGCTATGTACGAGCAGGTGGCGCGCCAGCTGGGCGAGGTGGATGTTTCTGTGCAGAACGCCGGTGTCATCACGGTTGCCAAGCTGGAGGATTTGACCGAAGCCGAGTGGGACAAGGTCATGGCCGTGAACACAAAGGGTGTGTTTCTCTGTTGCCAAGAAGCTGCGGTGCGTATGCGTGCCGCTGGTAAAAAAGGTCGGCTAATCAATACTGCCTCGGGTCAGGCGCGCCAGGGCTTCATTTTCACGCCGCACTATGCGGCCAGCAAATTCGGCGTGGTGGGCATCACCCAAAGCCTGGCCAAGGAACTGGCCAAAACCGGTATCACTGTGAATGCTTTTTGCCCCGGCATCATCACGACCGATATGTGGGTCTACAACGATGCGGCCTGGGGCAAGCTGATGGGCGACTACCAGCCGGGTGAGCTGATGGCCGAGTGGGTAGCGGCCATCCCCATGGGCCGTGCGGGCACCGGGGAGGATGTGGCAGGTTTGGTCAGCTTCTTTGCCTCGGACGACGCGGCTTACATCACGGGCCAGACCGTCAACGTGGACGGCGGGATGTTTATGTCCTGATGTTGGTGCTGCAGCGGTTCAATACACGTGCCAGCCGTCAAAGGCTGCCTTGCCCAGCGGCACGCCCTGCTGGCGCATCAGGGCGTAGGCGCTACTCAGGTGGAAGAAGAAATTGGGCAGCGCGTACTGCGATAGAAAAACCTCGCCCGGCAACGCTAGCTTAGCCTGGCCTGCCTGGTCGGTGCATATGCGCTCGGCGCCGCCGGCCATTTGCGCTGGGCTCAACATCGCCAGAAACTGCTGGGCCCGGGCAATCCGCGCGTGTAGTGCAGTAAACGAGTTGCTTGCTTCGCCGAACGGCGGAACCTCCAGCCCGGCTAGCGGAGCACAGGCGCGGACGGCGAAGTTGGTGGCTATTTCGACCTGCAGCGACAGGGGCAGCATGTCGGGCGCCAGCCGCGCCTGCAGCAAACGCTGTGGGTCCAGTCCCGAGGCTTCGGCCCGTTCCAGCATCTGGGCCAGCTGGCCAAGATAACGCTGGAACACCGGTACCGAGGTGGCGTACACCGGCTCAGCCTTGCATCAGCTGGTGTATGTAACGCGTGACCCCGGTATGCACGTCGGCAAACACGTGGTCGCAGCCGGTGGCCCGCAGGGCGGTCAGGTCGGCCTGGGTGTGGCACTGGTATTTGCCGCGCAGCGCGTCGGGGAAGGGCACGTAATCGATCAGACCACTGGCTACAGCGTCATGCAAGCGGATGGGCGCGGTGTGCAGCACATTGACTACGGCGTGGGCGATATCGTTGAACGGCTGCGCCTTGCCGGTACCCAAGTTGAAGATGCCGGACTTTTCTGGGTGGTCGAAGAACCACAGGTTCACTGCCACCACGTCGTCGATGAAGACAAAGTCGCGCAACTGGCCGCCAGCGGCATAGCCGCCATATTCTCCAAACAGCTTGACTTTGCCGTCGGCTTTGAACTGGTGGTACTGGTGGAAGGCGACACTGGCCATACGGCCCTTGTGCTGTTCGCGCGGCCCGTAGACGTTGAAATAGCGGAAACCCACCACCTGGTGGGGGTTGCGGTCGAACCCGCTGCCGCACTGCAGGCGCATGCGCTGGTCGAACAGCAGCTTGGAGTAGCCGTAGACGTTGAGCGGGCGCTCGAACTCGGGAGTTTCGACGAACGATGCAGATCCGCCATAGGTGGCGGCGGACGAGGCGTACAGCAGGCGAGTGCCCTGGGCATGGCAGGCGTCGAATAGCCTGCAGGACAGCGTGTAGTTGTTGTCCATCATGTACTTGCCGTTCATTTCCATGGTGTCGCTGCACGCGCCCTCATGGAATACGGCCTCGACCTTGCCGTAGCCGCCTTGGGCAAAGCGGTCGTAGAAGCTGTCGGCGTCCACATAGTCGGCGATCTGCAGGTCGGCCAGGTTGCGGTACTTTTCGCCCTGGGTCATGTCATCCACCGCAATGATGTCGGTGATACCGCGCGCGTTCAGGCCTTTGACGATGTTGCTGCCAATGAAGCCAGCGGCTCCGGTAACGACGATGCGGGTCATAGCAACTCCTTCGCAAACAGTTCTTCATAGCTCACAGTGGCAGTGCCGAACTTGCCGACCACTACGCTGCCGGCGCGGTTGGCCAGTGGCATGGCGTCGCGCAGGCTCAGGCCCGCAGCCACCAATGCGGCCATGGTGGCGATCACGGTGTCGCCGGCGCCCGTCACATCAAACACCTCGCGCGCCTGGGCGCTAGCGTGGACTTCGCCGGCGTCGTCGTACAAGGTCATTCCTTCTTCGCTGCGGGTGACCAGCAGGGCTTCCAGTTTGAGTTCCTTTCGCAAATTCTGCGCCTTGGTACGCAGCTGTTCTTCGCTGCTCCAGCTGCCCACCACCTGCTGCAATTCGGCGCGGTTCGGCGTGATCACGCTGGCCTGGCTGTAGCGGGAATAATCGCTGCCCTTGGGGTCGATCAGGATCTTTTTGCCACCGGCCAGTGCCAGCGCGATCATGTCGCCCACATGGGCCAGGCCGCCCTTGCCGTAGTCGGAAAAAAGCACCGCCTGGTGCGAGGGCAGCAGGGTGGCGAAGGTGGCAGATTGGGAGGCCAGGATTTCGCTCTTCGGGGTGTTCTCGAAGTCCATGCGCAGCAGCTGCTGCTGGCGGCCAATCACGCGCAGCTTGACCGTGGTTTGCAACTCCGCATCCCGGCCGAAGTACGGGCGTATGCCGGTCTGGGCGACCAGTTTCTCCAGCTTGTGGCTTGCATCGTCGTCCCCCACCACTGTCAGCAGCGAGGCTTGCGCGCCCAGAGACACGATGTTGTAGGCCACATTGGCCGATGCGCCCATGCGTTCTTCTTCGCGCGTGACGCGCACCACCGGCACCGGCGCTTCCGGGCTGATGCGGTCCACCGCACCGTACCAGTAGCGGTCCAGCATGGCGTCGCCGACCACCAGCACCTGGGCCTGGGCCATTTGTTCACGGGAAAGGGTGGAAAGCTTGCTCATAGTTCTTCGACTCTTCTTGCTGGATAACTGTCCCAGGCCTGGCAGCCCGGGCATTGCCAGAAATGTTGCTTGGCTTCAAAGCCACAGGCGGCGCAGCGGTAGCGCTTCAAGGGATTGGCGGCGTGGTCCAGCGCGCGCTGGATCTGGGGGTGGAATTCTTCGTGCTCCAGCTTCTCGCCGGCGATCCAGCGGGCTGCGGCGACCAGGGATTGCTCGCGCTCCAGATGCTGGATGTAGCGCATGCGTACATCGGTGATGGGCGTATCCGAGCGGATTTGCAAGCCCAGGATGGCTTCCAGCACGTCTAGTGATGCGGTGTGGGCGTAGCTGGCCTCCAGCAGTTCCAGGGCGCTGCCGGTAAGCCCGGCGGCGGTGGCCACGGTGGCGATCCGCTCTGCTACCAAAGGTATAGCGGTTGGTGCAGATTCAGAAAGCGCTAGCAGGGTTTTGAATGCTTCATCGTTAGCTCCTGCCTGCTGTTGCAGTATGGCCAGGTCAATGCGCGGCCGGGCGGCCTGGGGGGCGACGGCTATGGCTTTTTCGAGCAAGGCCTGGGCTGCTTCGGGCGGCTGGGCGGCGGCTTGCTCGCACAGGTAGTGCGACTGGCGGCCGCTGAAGCTGCCCTGGTCCGCCGTTTCCAGTTTGTGGGCGATTTCGGATGCATCGGCCCAGTCGCGCGAGCGCTCGTAGATCGACAGCAGGGCCAGGCGGCTGCGTGCCTCGTAGGCCGTGCCTTCAAGCTTGCGTAGCGCGTCTTCGGCCCGGTCCAGCAGGCCGGCCTTCAGGAAGTCCATGGCCAGAGCGTGCTGCGAGCGGTCGCGGTCGGCCGCGCTCAGGTCGCCGCGCGACAGCAGGTGCTCGTGCACGCGCACCGCACGTTCGGTCTCGCCACGGCGGCGGAACAGGTTGCCCAGGGCGAAATGCAGCTCCGAGGTGTCGGGGTCTTTTTGTACCGCTTCGATAAAGGCGTCGATGGCCTTGTCTTGCTGCTCGTTGAGCAGGTAGTTCAGGCCTTTGAAATAGGCTTTGGGGGCTAGGCGGTTGTCCAGGCGCAGTTGCCGAAAGTCAAGCCTGGAGGCCAGCCAGCCCAGCACAAAGGCGATCGGCAGGCCCAGCAAAATCCAACTGAGGTCAAAGTCCATGGGGTGGGGTCAGAGGTTCCGTACGGGAGGTGTCGGCAGCCGGGGCTGCGGGAGCGGGAACGACGGGTTTCTGGGCCTTCTTGGCCACGACACGGTGCTTCCACCAGCGCGGCACCATGCCCAGAATGCCCAGCGCCAGCCCGGCGGCAAATGCGCTCAGCACCAGTAAGACCATGGGCGCACGCCACTGTGTGCCAAAGAAGAAGTGCACCACCGCATCCTGCTGGTTATTCAGCGCAAATGCGAACAGGGTAAAAAAAATGGCTGCTTTAAGTAACCACTTAAGCAGCCGGACCAGATTTTTCATAGGTGTCCTCGATCAGCAGAACATTCTAGCGAGGGAGCAGCCTTATTCGCGCGATTCGCGCAGCTCGCGGGCTTCGATCTCGGCGGTGCGCTGGTCGACGGCTTCGCGCAGGGCTTTGCCGGGTTTGAAGTGGGGCACGCGTTTTTCCGGGATGGCCACGCTTTCGCCGCTGCGGGGGTTGCGGCCCATGCGCGGCGGGCGCCGGTTGATGGAGAAGCTACCAAAGCCGCGGATCTCGACGCGGTGGCCGCGCACCAGTGCATCGCCGACGGCATCCAGGATGGTCTTCACGGCATGCTCGGCATCGCGGTGGGTCAGCTGGCTGAATCGGGCGGCCAGTTCTTCAACAAGGTCGGATCGGGTCATGGAAAAAGACTTCAGTCGGAGTTATGCAATGCCTTCGACAGGTCTGCCGTAGAAGGCATTGCATAAGTCCTGCTCAAGAGTGAAACAAGCCGACCCGCTCGCCCCTGCGAGTCGGATCGGCTTGGCACTAGGCTTTCAACAATTAATTATTGTTGTCCAGCTTGGCGCGCAGCAATGCGCCCAGGCTGGTGGTGCCAGCGTTTTCGCGGGCCGAAGCTTGGCTCAGTGCAGCCATGGCTTCACCTTGGTCGGCAGCGTCCTTGGCCTTGATCGACAGCTGGATGTTGCGGGTCTTGCGATCCACATTGACCACCACAGCGGTAACTTCGTCGCCTTCTTTCAGGACGTTGCGTGCGTCTTCGACGCGGTCACGGCTGATTTCGGAGGCGCGCAGGTAACCGATGATGTCTTCACCCCGGGCGATTTCAGCGCCACGGGCATCCACGGTCTTGACCTTGCCGGTCACGATCTGGCCCTTGTCGTTGATGGTGGTGAAGGTGGTGAACGGATCGCTGTCGAGCT
>CAUPON010000017.1:0-94104 GCA_963513025.1 uncultured Albidiferax sp. | reverse complement strand
GATTTGGTATCGTTCTTCTTGGGTCAAGTGCGTATAGGTCATGGTGCAACGTTTGGGACTGGCCGGTCACAACAGTGCATCCTATGCACTCTTGGCCCAACCCGTTTGGAAAACGTTGCACTTCGTACTTGAATCTGCCTAAGAAATAGGCCGCTGGCGCAGGTATTACTTGCGCAAGCAGCTATTAAAACTATAGTGAACCGAGGGTGATGACGACCGGCGTGTGGTCGCTGGGCCGCTCGTTCTTGCGCGGCAACGTGTCGATCACGCAGGCGGTCACCAGCGGCTTCAAGGCCGGGCTGACCAGGATGTGGTCGATGCGCATACCGCGGTTGCGGCGGAAGCCGAAGTCGCGGTAGTCCCACCACGAATAGCATTTGTCTGGCTGGGGGAACATGCGGTGCGCGTCGGTCAAGCCCAGCGCCACCAGGGCCTGCAGGTGGTAACGCTCCTCGTCGGTGCAGTGGATGGTGTCCTTCAGGCCCACCGGGTCCCACACGTCCAGATCGTCGAAGGTGATGTTGTAGTCGCCCATCAGCACCAGCTGCGGATGGCTCAGAAGCTCGGTCTTGATCCAGTCGCGCAGGGCTTTCAGCCAGTACATCTTGTACTCAAACTTTTCGGTGCCGGGCGCCTGCCCATTGGGGAAGTAGGCACCGATCACGCGCACGCCGTTCACCGTGCCGGTAATCACGCGGGCCAGCTCGTCGCTGAAGCCGGGGATGTTTTTTACCACCTCGGTGGCTTCGGTCTTGCTGAGCAAGGCCACGCCGTTGTAGGTCTTCTGGCCGAACCACTGTGCCTGGTAACCAGCGGCGGCAAAGGCCGCGTGCGGAAACTTGTCGTCGGTCATCTTGGTTTCCTGCAACACCAGCGCATCGACGGGGTTGGCGGCCAGCCAGTCCAGTACCTGGGGCAGGCGCACGGTGAGGGAGTTGACGTTCCAAGTAGCAAGTTGCATGGGGGTTCAGTAAGGCAGGTGGGGGAGCCGGGATTTTAGGGGGCGGCCCCGCGCCGGGCCAGCGGCGTTGATTCTGGTTGTCTATACAGCTATGATTTGCATGCCCCGTCTGTGCACGGCCCAGCACCCCACCGCCTGATCTGGAAAGCCCTGCCCCATGTCCGATAGCACCGCCGAAATCTACTTGACCTATCTGAACCATCCCGATGTGCAGGCCCTGGCCCTGACGGATGCTGAAATCCTGGCCGCCGTGGAGCAGGCCTTGCATGCCCAGGGCAACCAGCAAACCACCATCGAGCCGCGCATGCACCTAGTGCCCGAGAAGGACTACCCTGGCCACTTCAACGTGCTGCGCGGCTACATCCGCCCCATGGCCCTGGCCGGTGTGAAGGTGGTGGGCGATTTCTACCGCAACTACGAGATCGGCCTGCCGTCCGAGCTGGCGGTGCTGAACTTGTTCAACCCGAAGAACGGCTCGCCTATTGCCATCATCGACGCGTCGGACCTGACCGATATGCGCACCGGTGCCATCACAGCTCTGGGCGCCAAGCACCTGGCGCGCAAGAACTCGAAGATTCTGGGCCACATCGGCGCGCGCGGCACTTCGTACTGGAATGTGCGGCTGCTGGATTCAATCTACGACTTCGACGAGATCCGCGTGCACTCGCGCCGGCCCGAGAGCCGCGACGCGTTTGCAGCCAAACTGGAAAAAGACCTGGGCAAGAAGATCACCGTCACCACCGACTGGGAATCCTGCGTGCGCGGCGCCGACATCGTGGTCGAGGCCTCGCGCCTGGAAAAGCCCGAGCCGCTGTTGAAGACCGAGTGGATCAAGAAGGGCGCGTGCGTGATTCCCTACGGCACCATGAGCGCGGTCGAGCTGTCGCTGACCGACATCATGGACAAGATGGTGATGGACGACTGGGGCCAGGCCAAGGCCGGGCCTTTGGGCGCGCTGCGCGCCCACGTGGACGCGGGCAAGCTGTCGGAGCAGACTCTGCATGCCGAACTCGGCCAGATCGTCGCTGGCCTGAAGCCGGGCCGCGAAAGCGATGCAGAGACCAATCTGTTCTGGCACCGCGGCCTTTCTTTGTCGGACATTGCATTGGGCGCCTTCATGCTGGAAAAAGCCCAGCGTATAGGTTTGGGCCAGCGCCTGCGTTTCCGCTAGGCCGTAGCGGCTACCGGGTCTCTGGGTGCTGCAGGGTTGAATTTGGCATGAACTCTGCTTGCCTGCTTATCGCGATGTTGTATATACAAGTTGATTTTTCAACTTAAGGCTTGGCCGGCCCGGTTAGATGTGTCGGTACTATTCGCTTCTTTCTGTTCTCACCTTTTTCTGGAGTTCCCCATGCGATTGAAGAAACTTTTGGCTGTCTCTGCATGGGCGCTGGCCGCCGTGCTGCCGCTCGCGTCCCAGGCCCAGCAACCGCTGCGCGTGGGGTCGAAAAATTTCACCGAACAGTTTGTGCTGGCGGAAATCTACGCCCAGGCCCTGGAGGCCGCGGGCATCAAGACGGAGAAGAAGCTCAACCTGGGCGGCACGCTGATTGCGCAAAAAGCCATGGAGGAGAAGCAGATCGACTTCTACCCCGAGTACACCGGCACGATGCTGCTGGCCGTGCTGAAGGCCGAGCCCATGACCGACCCCAAGGCGGTGTACGACAAGGTCAAGGAAGCCTACGCCAAGATGGGCTTTGTGCTGCTGAACCAGTCGAACCTGAATAACGGCTATGTGATGGTGCTGCGGCCTGAGACTGCGCAGAAGTACAAGCTGGAAACCTTGTCCGACCTGACCAAGGTGGCCAAGGAGTTGAAGATCGGTGCCGGCCCCGAGTTCCGTGACCGCAAGGATGGCCTGCCCGGTCTGAAGGCCAAGTACGACATGGTGTTCGGCGAAGACCTGCAAATGGCCATCGGTCTGCGCTACCAGGCGCTGAAGAACGACCAGATCCAGGTCATCAACGGCTATTCCACCGACGGCATGATCAGCGCCATGAAGCTCAAGCGCCTGCGCGACGACAAGAGCCTGTGGCCGCCATATTTTGTGGTGCCCGTGATCCGCCGCGAAGCGCTCGAAGCCAACCCCAAGGTAGGTGAAGTGCTGAACCGCGTGAGCGCGCTGCTGGACGAAACCAGCATGGCCCAGATGAACTACCAGGTGGACGGCGAAAAGCTCGAACCCAAGGATGTGGCCCACGACTTCTTGAAGGCCAAGGGCCTGGTCAAGTAAGTCGGCCATGGTCTGTGAGGTTGGCGAACAATGGCTGGGCATCGATGACCTGGTGCGGGTAGCCCGCGGGCGCGAGCCGGTGGCACTGGCCCCGGGCGCGCGGGCCCGGGTGGTGGCTGCGCGCCAGGTGGTCGAGCGCCTGGCGGCATCGGGCCAGCCGATTTACGGCCTGAATTCGGCCCTGGGCGCGAACACTGGCGCGGTGCTGGCCGATGGTGATTTGGAAGCCTACCAGCGCCGGGCTGTGCGGGCCCGCGCGGTAGGCGTGGGTCCGGCCTGGGATACGTCTACCGTGCGCGCCATGCAGTTCGCCCGGATTGCCGGCCTGGTGCGGGGCGGCTCGGGTATTTCGTCGGCGGTGCTGGACGCCTGCATCGCCTTGCTGAACCACCAGGTCCATCCGCAGGTACCCCGCATGGGGTCCATCAGCGTGGCCGATCTGCCCCAGCTGTCGCATCTGGCCTTGCCCTTGTTTGGCGAGGGCCAGGCCGAATGGCAGGGCGAGGTGCTGCCGGGCGCGATTGCCTTGCAGCGCGCCGGCTTGCAGCCGGCGGTTCTGGGCGCCAAGGACGGCCTGGCTTTGATCAGCGCCAATGCCGCCACCACGGCGCGCGCAGCCCTGGTGCTGCACGATGTGAGTGCGGCGCTGCATAGCTGGCTGGCGGCGATTGCGCTGGGTTTTGAGGGCTTTCGGGCCAATCTGTCGCCGCTGCACGCGGCGGCGGTAGCGGCCCGGCCTGCCACCGGCCAGATCGAGGTGGCGAGCCAGTTGCGGGCCATGTTGCAGGGCAGTGCGCTGTGGCTGCCGGGGGCGGCCCGTCGGGTGCAGGACCCGGTGTCCATGCGGGTCGTGTCCCAGGTGCATGGCGCGGCACTGGGCATGGTGCAATCGGCCCGGGCCCAGGTCGAAATCGAATTGAACAGTGCGGCCGACAGCCCGCTGGTGCTGGCCGACGAGGGCTTGATGCTGTCCAACGGCAACTTCCATTTACCGGCCTTGGCGCTGGCGGTCGATGCCTGCGCGCTGGCGCTGGCCCAAACCTCCAGCATGGCGGTGGCGCGCTGTCTGCGCTTCATGTCGCCCGCGCTGACGGACCTGCCATTGCAGCTGACACGGCACGGCCCCGCGCATTCCGGCTTTGCCGCGGTGCAGAAGACGCTGACCGCGCTGTGGTCCGAGATCCGCTTGCGCGCTAACCCGGCTTCGCTGGACTTCGTCGCCATCTCCGAGGGTCTGGAAGACCATGCCTGCATGGCCTGGACTGTGGTGGACAAGCTGGGCGAACTGCTGCAGCGCGTGCACTACCTGATCGCCATCGAGCTGCTGGTCGCCGCCCAGGCAGTAGATCTGCGCGGCACGGCCACGGCCGAGATGGGCGAGGGCGCGCTGGCCGCCTACACCCGGTTGCGGGCCATCGTGCCGGTGCTGGACGAAGACCGGCCGCTGGGCCCGGACATCGACAGCGTCTACCAGGCGGTAGCCGCGGGCCACTTCAATCTATCGATAGCAAAGGCCGCGTGACATTGCCATGACCTGGTTTCTGCGTAACTGGCCCGATGTGCTGTATGCCCTGTGGGAGCATATTGCGATCTCTTTCACTGCCCTGGTGATCGCTTTTGCCTTGTCGCTGGCCATCGGCGTGCTGGCGGCCCGGCGTGCCCGGCTATACGGCGCTGTGATGACGGTGTCGGGGATTTTGTACACCATTCCAACCCTGGCTTTTCTGGCCTTTTTGATTCCGCTGGTGGGCCTGGGCCGCAGCAATGCCATCATCACCATGGTGGCTTTTTCGCTGATGATTTTGATCCGCAGTGTGGCCACTGGCATCCGCGAGGTGCCAGCCGAAGTGATCGACGCGGCACGCGGCATGGGCATGGCTCCGCGCCAGATCCTGCGCCAGATCGAGCTGCCGCTGGCATTGCCGCTGATCGTGGCCGGCTTGCGCGTGTCGGCGGTGACGGTGATCAGCGTCACCGTGGTGGCGGCCTATGTCAACGCCGGCGGGCTGGGCACGCTGATCTTCAATGGTATCGCCAGCGACCACCCGGCCAAGATATGGGCCGGTGCGCTCACAGCTTGCGCGCTAGCGGTGGCGGTCGACCTCCTGCTTGCCTGGCTCGAGGCCCGCCTCAAAGCCGGCCACGCGGCCTGATGCCCTAGGAATCCCCATGCTTGCCGATACCTGGAATTACCTTCTTGCCCACCCTGCCCAGTTCTCCCGGGCGCTGTGGGTGCATATCATGCTGTCAGCCTCGGCTTTGTTCCTGGCAGCCGCCATCAGTATTCCCGCCGGGATTGCTGTGGCGCGGCGCAGCAACTGGTCGCTGGCGGTGGTGAACATCGCCAATGTGGCGCGCACCCTGCCGTCGCTTGCGGTGCTGGCGCTGGTCATGCCGCTGCTGGGCACCGGCTTTGCGCCGGCCTTGTTTGCCCTGACCCTCATCGCCTTGCCGCCCATCGTCACCCACACGATTACCGCCATGCGCGGCGTGGATGCGGATGTGGTGGATGCCGCCATTGGCATGGGCATGACGCGCTCTGCCTTGTTGTGGCAGGTGGAACTGCCGATGGCGCTGCCGGTGATTTTTGCGGGCCTGCGCACTGGCGCGGTACAGGTGATTTCTGGTGCAGTGCTGGCGGCCTTCATCGGCGGCGGCGGGCTGGGCGACTTCATTACCGCCGGCGTTGCCATGATGGCGGTTCCGCAGCTGCTGGTGGGCGCCGTACCGGTGGCCTTGCTGGCGCTGGCCAGCGACTTTCTTTTTGGCGTATTGCAGCGCCGCATGACTCCCCAAGGGCTTCGCGCACCATGATCACACTTGACGGCCTTACCAAGCAATTCAGCAGCGGTCAGTACGCGGTTGACCACCTTTCGCTGACCGTGCAGACCGGCGAGATCTGTGTGCTGATCGGCCCCTCGGGCTGTGGCAAGACCACCACCATGCGCATGGTCAACCGCATGGTCGAGCCCGACAGCGGCCGCATCGAACTGGGGGGGCGCGACGTGATGCAGATCGACCCGGTGGAGCTGCGTCGCTCCATCGGCTATGTGATCCAGCAGGTCGGCCTGTTCCCGCACATGACGATTGGCGAGAACGTGGCCACAGTGCCCAAGATGCTGGGCTGGGACGCAGCCCGCATTGCCAAGCGGGTGGACGAGCTGCTGGCCCTGGTGCACATGGAGCCCGGCCAGTACCGCAACCGCTATCCACGCGAACTTTCAGGCGGTCAGAAGCAACGTGTCGGCGTGGCCCGCGCGCTGGCAGCCGACCCGCCGGTGATGCTGATGGACGAGCCCTTTGGCGCCATCGATCCGATCACCCGCGCGAGTTTGCAGGACGAGTTTTTGCGCATCCTGCGCGAGCTGGGCAAGACCATTGTGTTTGTGACCCATGACATCGACGAAGCCATTCGCATGGGCACCCGCATCGCCATTCTGCGCGCTGGCAAGGTGGTGCAGTACGACACGCCCGAGCGCATCCTGGCGCAACCCGCCGATGCTTTTGTGCAGGCCTTTGTTGGCGGCGACCGCTCGTTGAAGCGCCTTTCGTTGTTGACCGTGGGCGCCTACGCCCAAGACGGCGTAGCGGCCGCGGATGCGCCCAAGCTGCTGGCCGGCACACCGCTGCGCGATGCTCTTTCGGCCATGCTGGACGCGGGCACGGGCGACGCCCAAGTTGTCGATGCCCACGGCGCGCCGCAGGGCCGGGTGACCCTGGATGCCATCCGCCAGGCAGCGCGCATCGCACGTTGAAATGCCCCGCACATCTTGCGATGGGCGGGGCATTCTTAGCTAGCCGAAGCGAACTTACTTACTTAAACCAGGTGTCGGATTTGGAATTTTTTTCCCAGTCGGACAGCTGTTTTTCAGCTTCGTCTTTGGCGATACCGTAGCGCTCCTGGATCTTGCCTGCGAGCTGGTCGCGCTTGCCGGCGATGACATCGAGGTCGTCGTCGGTCAGCTTGCCCCACTGCTCTTTGACTTTACCTGTAGCTTGTTTCCAGTTGCCTTTGATAGTGTCCCAGTTCATGCAAATCTCCTTTACTTGCGGTTGAAAATCAGATGTCCGGTTTAAGGACGGATGGCGATTTCGTTCTTCACGGCCTTCACACCCTTGACATTGCGTGTGATGCTTTCAGCAGTGCCCTTTTCGCGCAGGCTCTTGGCAAAGCCTGACAGCATCACGGTGCCGTTCAGTGTTTCGACGCTGATGGCCGATGCGTCGACTTCCTTGTTGTCTACAAAGCGGGCCTTCACGCTAGTGGTGATGGCGGTGTCGTCCACATAGGCGCCTACGGTTTCCTGGCCGCGGGTAACGGCACAGCCAGTGATGGTCAGCAGTGCCACAGCGGTAACGGTAGCGGCGAGGGTGTTGCGGATAGTCAGTTTCATTTTTAGCTCCAGTTGGTAAGAAAAAAGGGTGAATCAATAGATGGTGATAGGCCCCACCATCCATGGGCGAAACACGATGTCAGGCTACGAGCCAGTCCTTGAGCTCGTCGGCATGCTCTTGCTCGTCGCTCAAGATGTCTTCCAGCAAGCGGCGCGTGGTCGAATCCTTGTCCCCGATCAGCATGATCATCTGGCTATAGGCCTCGATGGCGACGCGTTCTGCAACCAGATTGGCCTTGATCATCTCTTTCAGATCTTTCGAATCGTCGTAAGCCGCATGGCTGCGCTTGGTCAGCGAGTCGGGGGAAAAATCCGGCTCACCACCCAGTTGCACAATGCGCTGGGCTAGCCTGTCTGCATGTGCAGACTCTTCGTTGGCATGCACCAGGAATTCGTTCACAATGCCCGCCGAACTCAGGCCATCGGCGGTGTAGTAGTGGCGCTTGTAGCGCAGCACGCAGACCAGCTCGGTAGCCAGCGAATCGTTCAGCAGCTTGATGATGTCTTCACGCCAGGGGCCTGAGCTGGGCGTCACGGCGCCCTTGTCTAGGCTGCGGCGGGCAGCACCCAGCGCCGCTTCATTCAATACCATGCGTTCGCCTTCAGCGGTAGGCAGCTGCGTGACTTTATTGCTTGTGTTGTTAGCGGTCATCGGGGTTCCTTGGTTATCCGGTTTAACTGCTGCGGGGGTGCAACAAACCGATGACTGAACTTTAAAACCGAGGGCGATGGGAAGGCATCGGCATCCGCCGCTATGGCGTGTAGGAGGATGCCGCGCGCCTTTGTGGGCTCAGGCTGATGCGCTGTGATTGGGTGTAGGCGTGTTCTTGTCGATCAGGTGGGCCAGAAGATCCAGTTGCTGTTTCTGCATTGCTAGCAGCTCGCTCCACTGGCCTTCGCGCAGAAGGTCTACTTTTTCGTGCAGCAGCATGATCTCCAGCTCGGCTTTGAGGTTGACTTCGTAGTCGTGCTCTGCGTTCAGCCGGTCTTTGCGTGCCTGCCGGTTCTGCGACATCAGGATGACAGGCGCCTGCACCGATGCCAGCATGGAAAGAAACAAGTTCAGCAAGATGAAGGGGTAGGGGTCAAACACCGCATCCCACCGCGCCAGCAGTAGCACGTTAGAGCCCACCCAAACCACCAGAGTGGTGGCAAATATCAGGATGAAGGTCCACGACCCGCCAAATTTCGCCACCGCGTCGGCGGCTCTCGCGCCGAACGAGGTGTCTGCATACAGATCTGCGGCCGTGTTGTGCGCGATGTGCTTGCGCCCGGCCAGATGGCGCGCCACTTTCTGGGTGCGCGCGTCCATCGCCTCGTAGCGCATGCCCAGCAGTTTTTCCGCTGCGTCAGTCGGATTTTTCATGGGAGGAACCGGTCAGGGGAACCACGAAACAGGTTTGCGCCGGCAGTTCCGACCAAGCCAATGGCTGGCCCGGCAGCAGCAGCTGGGCCTGGGCTGAGGCCCCATGGGCCAGTGCCGCCTCGGCGCTGCCGCGGACCAGGATGAAGTGCATCATGCGCTCGCCGCGGCGCAGGGTCAGCTCGGCCTGTGGCCAATGCGATGGCAGGCAAGGTGCGAAGCTCAGCGTGTGGGCACCCTGTTCCAGGCCAAATATAGCCTCGATGGCCGCCCGGTGCATCCAGGCCGCCGAGCCGGTATACCAGCTCCAGCCGCCGCGTCCTACATACGGTGGCTGGGTGTAAACATCGCCAGCCATCACATAGGGTTCGATGCCGTATGCCGCAGCCTGCGCCGGGTTGTTGGCCCGGTGCGCAGCGTTCAGGTAGGTGAAGTAGCGGTAGGCGGTGTCTGCCGCTTCGCTAGAGTCGGGCTGCTGCTTGGCAAACTCGGCCTGGGCCATCAGCGCCCATACGCCGGCATGCGAATACTGGCCTCCGTTCTCGCGCACGCCCGGTGGATAGGCCTGGATGTAGCCGGCACTGGGGACGGCTTCGGCCAATGGTGGGTCCAGCAGCTTGATGAGTCCGGCCTCGGGGTCGATCAGGTGTTCTTCCACCGCCGCCAGCGCCATACGCTGTGAGGCTATCGGCGCGGTCTTGGACAATACCGCCCAGGCCTGCGCGATCAGGTCGATCTTGGCCTCGGGGTTGGCATGCGAGCCCAGCGCCTGTCCATCGTCAAAGAATGCGCGTTTGAACCACTGGCCGTCCCAGGCGGGGCCCATCAATGCCTGCTTCCAGCCCTCGGCGGCCTGCTGCCAGACTTGGGCGCGTGCGGTGTCGCCGCGGGCTTGGGCCAGCGGCGCAAAGTCGACCACGAGCTGGCAGATGAACCAGCCCAGCCAGACCGATTCGCCGCGCCCCTCGATGCCCACGCGGTTCATGCCGTCGTTCCAGTCGCCGCTGCCCATCAAGGGTAGGCCGTGTATGCCGACTGCCAGGCTGCGGTCTATGGTTCGGGCTGCATGTTCGTAGACCGAGGCTGTCTCGGCGCTGGTGCCCGGGATGTAATAAGCATCTTCTGCCCCGGCGGGAATGGCCGCACCTTCCAGAAAGGTTACGGGTTCATCCAGCAAGCTGGTGTCGCCGGTGCTGCGCACATAGTGCGCGCAGGCATGCGGCAGCCACAGCAGGTCGTCCGAGAAATGGGTGCGCACGCCAGCACCGGTAGGCGCGTGCCACCAGTGCTGCACATCGCCCTCGGCAAATTGCCGCGAGGCGCAGACGATGATCTGCTGGCGCAGCATGTCGGGTGCGGCCCAGGCCAGCGCCATCGAATCCTGCAGCTGGTCGCGGAAGCCGGTGGCACCGCCGGCCTGGTAGAAGCCGGCTTTGGCCCACAGGCGGCAGGCAACGGTCTGGTACATCAACCAGTGGTTGACCATGGCGTCGAACAGCGGGTCGGGCGTTTGCACGCTGGTGGCGCCAAGCAACTCGGTCCAGCGCTGGTGTACCGTTTCCAGCCGCTTGCTGGCGGGCAGGGCGGTGGCGTCGTCCAGCAGGCGCGCAGCCAGCAACGGGTTGTCGGCATAGCCCAGCAGGAACACCCGCTCGGCGGTGTCGCCTGCCACCAAGTTCATCTGGGTGGAAATGGCCGCGCAGGGGTCGAGCCCGGCGCCGCTGGTATGGCCAAAGTGGTCTGGCACCACCAGCCGGCCACGGGCGTCAAAGCACTCGCGGCGGTCGCAGGTCCAGTCATCGCTGGTCTGGGTCAGGGCCAGAAAAGCCGTGCCTTCGCCAAAGCCCGCCGAGCGCTCCCGCTGGGTGCAGAGCAAGGCCGTAAAGCGGTCATGCTGCAGCGCGGCGGTCTGCACGCTGCCGCGGTCGCTGCGGTTGGCGCCCATCATCCATTCGGCCATGCCGATGATGCGAAGCTGCAGGTTCTTATGGCCGCGGTTGATGATGTAAAGCCGCACCTGCTTGACCGCCGTTTCGGCGTCCACGCACCAGGTGGCGCTGACGTCGACATCACCGCGCCGGTGCCGGATGTTGGTGCTGCCCTGGCTGTGCGATATGTGGTACTGGGCGAGCGGATCGCCCCAGGCATTCGGGGCCACGCTCCAGACGTCCAGCGTCTTGCAGTCCTGCAGCAGAAACCATTCCGATGGGGTGTCGCCCACCGGGTCGTTGGACCAGGCGGTGAGCTGGTTCATGCGGCTATTGCGCCCCCAGCTATAGCCGCCACCGGCTTCGGTGATGTGCGCGCCAAAGCCGGGGTTGGCCAACACGTTGGTCCAGGGGCGGGTGGTGCGCAGTTGCGGACTGACATCGAAGCGGAATTCGCCGTTCGGCTGGAACAGGCCGGCAGGTGCGGGCAAGGGGCCGCTGGGCCGGGGCAGCAGCGGCACTTCCTGGGTGGATAGATTTTGCCGTGCTTCTTGCGCCTGCTCGTGCAGCGCCGCCCAGGCCTGCACATGGTGTGACAGCGGCCGCCCATCGGCGTGCAGGCGTACACGGGCCTGGGCGTGCAAGGTGCTGAGCTCATCCGGCGACAGCTCTTCGACCCGCAGCAAGTACATGGTGGTGGGCACGGATTCGGGGCCGCGTTCAGACAGATGGCGGTCGCGCAGGATGCCAACCTCGCGCTGCACGGACATGAGGTACGACGCCGGTTCGGAATTGATCACCACTAGGTCGCAGCCCACGCCGCCCCAGGACCACTGGCGCAGCCCCTGGGCCAAAGCCCGCAGCAGGCCCATGCCTTCCATGGCGCCGATGCTGACCAGCACGATAGGGCGGTCGCCCGAGATACCGAAGCGCCACAGAAGCCGCTTGTCGCTGACCGCCGCCGTCTGGGTCTGCGGGCGGCTCAGGCTCAGCACCAAGGCGCTGGTCAGCGTCTGGATGGCGGCAAAGTTTTCTGGGTTCAGGCCGACCGTCCGCAGGCGGATACCGGTCAGCGTGGCCGACATCAGCGAGGCCCGCTTGACGTGGCTGGGCTGGCGGTATTTGTCGATCACCGCCTGCAGGGTGGCGTCGTGGTTGGAGGCGGCGGTGGCGAAGGTCAGCCAGGCCTTGCCATGCGGCGGAATCAGCAGCTTGACCGCCATGGCGCAGACCGGGTCCAGGCCCGTGTCCTGCGGCGTGCCGGGCTCGGGAGGGGCGTTGAAGGAGGCCAGCGGCTGGCTGCTGGTCTGGTTGCGGCCCAGCCAGAGCTGGCGGTCGGTCTGGATGCGTACGCCTTGCACCTGCGGGCCGGTATCGACCAGAAAGTGCGCGGCCTGCATGCCTTGCTCGGTGGGTAGGCGGGGCTTGCGCTCGAACACCAGAGCCTGGTCTTCGGCCTGCCAGGTCGCGCGCACAAACAGGTTGGTGAAGGCCGGGTGGGCTTCGTCGGCCCGCGGGTCGGACAAGGTTACTTCGAAGGCTGAAATCAGTTCGATTTCCAGCGGCTGATCGCCCATATTGCGCAGCTCCACCTTGCGGAACTCGATGTCGTCCTCGGGACTGACCCAGACCGTGGTGTGCACCTGCAACGACAGCCATTCGGCGTCGAAGCAGACCCGGTCGGCGTGGTAGGTGCTGTGGTAGAAAGCGGCCGGGTCGGGTGCCGGGTGCTGGGTGGTGGACACCAGCTGCGCCTGCTGGGCCCAGCGCAGGTAGAAGAAGCTGCCATAGGCGTCGCGCAGCGCATCGTCGCGCCAGCGCGTGATGCCGGTATTGCCCCATCGGCTCCAGCCGGCGCCGTTGGCGCGCAAGGCCACGTGGTAGCGCCCGTTGGACAGCAGATGCGTGGGCTCCACGGCGGTGCCGCCGGGCACCACGTCGCGCAGCAAACCGGGAGCGCGCTGTTGCATGCTTTGCGGCGGCGGGCCCACAGGTGGCGCGCTGAGCACCGACACCTCGCGCGGTGCGCGTTCGTGCAGCAACGAAGCCACGGCTTCGATGTGCGCATTCGCCATACCCCAGCGTTGGGCCGGGCCGTCCAGCAGCACATTGGCCAGCGCCACCAGACTCATGCCCTGGTGGTGCGCCATATAGGTTTCCACCCGCGTGAACGCGTCGCCGTCGGCCTGCCGTGCCGGTGTGAAGTCCAGAGCCTCTATGAATCCGTAGCGACCGTAAGCCTTGAATTTTTCAAGTGCTATAAAATTTGTAGCTGCTAGTGCAGGTGATACCTGCGTTGCAAGCCCTGTGGCATAGGGAGCGATGACCAGCTCGTCTGCCGGCGTGCGCCGTAGCGCCAGCCGCGGAACACCTTGCGGTGCGTACTGGTAGGCCAGTGTGTGGTCTTGCCCGGCATAGGCCGATTCGGAAATGCCCCAGGGCACCTTGTGGGCCTTGGCATAGTCCATCTGCTCCTGCAGCGCGGCATGGCAGGCCTGTTGCAGCACGCTGCCCGGTGGCTCGACCAGCACCAGGGTCGGCATCAGGTATTCGAACATCGAGCCTGACCAAGAGCGCAGGCCCGCATCCGCGCCCGTGGCAAAGAACGGGCGGCCCAGCGAGGCCCAGTGGCGCACCGGCACATCGCCCTTGGCAATGGCCAGCAGGCTGGTCAGGCGCGACTCGGAGGCCAGCAGATCGTAGAAGCCCGCGTCCAGCTGCTGCTCGGCTACCCGGTAGCCGATGTGCAGCAGGTGCCGTTTGCTCTGGTAGAGGAAGCGGAAGTCGGCCTCCCAGGCCAGGGCTTCGAAGGCTTGCGCCAGGCTGAGCAGGCGCTGCGCCGTAGCGGCTGTCATCAGCGCGGCCTGGGCCTGGGTATCCAGCGCAGCCGAACGCCGGGTGGCGCGCAGATCGGCCAGCCGCCAGCGCAGCTGGGCCCGCTGCTCAGTGGCCAGGCTGCTGCGGGCTGCCAGCAACGGTGTCAGTCGCTCGCGGGCGGCGCGTGTGGCGCGGCGCGCGGCGGTGGTGTCGTAGGGCGCGTTGGCCAGTTCCTGGCAGGCCTGGGCGGCCGCTAGCAGATGGCCGCAGAGGTTGCCGCTGTCCACCGTGGATACATACAGCGGGAGCAGTGGCGCGCAGGTTTCGGTGTCGTACCAGTTGTAGAAGTGGCCGCGGTGGCGCTGCATACGGCCCAGCGTGGCCAGGGTGGCCTCCAGGCGGGTCAGCAGGTCTTGCGTGCCGATCCAGCCAAACTGCCGGGCGCAGGCCACGCTCAGCAGGTACAGACCGATATTGGTTGGCGAGGTGCGGTGCGCCAATATGTCGTACGGCTGGACTTGCAGGTTGTCGGGCGGCAGGTAGTTGTCTTGGGGCGATATGCAGCGCTCGAACCAACGCCAGGTGTCGCGCGCAATTCCTTCCAGCAGCACCAGCTTGTCTGCCGGCACTGCATGGCCGTCATGGGCCCGGTGCGTGCGGCTGGCCCACCAGGTCCAGACCGGGGACGCGGCCCACAGCAGGCACAGCACGCTGGCCAGCACGGGGTGCGGTGTGCCCAGGTACAGCAAGGCCGCCAGCAGCAGCAAGCCCACCACCGGCAGGCTCCAGTGCGCGCGCAGCAGGGCCGGCAGATGGGTCTTGGCCTGGGCCTGGGCAGCGGCAGCCGTGGTCCATTCCAGCAAGTGCCGGTGGCTGATCAGCATGCGGTACAGCGCCCGCACCACCGCATCCACCGCCGACAGCGCCTGCACCAGCAGCTGCGCCAGATGCCATAGCCCGGTCCATAGCGTGCGCGCCATGTCGGCCCCGGCCTGGCTGTAGAAGTGGCGCTTGGCCAGGTCGTCGCGGCTGGGCGAAAAGCCCGCCACCGCGCCCATCAGCGGCCCGGCAGAAAACGCGGCCAGCACGAGCACCAGCGCGGCCCACGGCGACAGAACGCTGCTAAACAGACTGAACACCAGCAAGGCCAGCGACATCGGCGCCACCAGCGAGCGGCGCAGGTTGTCGAACATCTTCCAGCGGTTGATGGCGCGTAGCGGATAGCGGCCGGGGCGCAGCAAGATGGGCAGCAGCTGCCAGTCGCCGCGGGTCCAGCGGTGCACCCGGGAGGCCGCCACATCGGCGTGGAACGGCGCGTCTTCGATCACTGTGATGTCGGTCACCGCCGCGCAACGCGCCAGCGAGCCTTCGAGCAGATCGTGGCTCAGCACCTGGCCTTCGGGCAGCTGCCTCGAAAGCACGGCATGCATGGCCTGCACGTTCAGCAGGCCCTTGCCGGTGAACGTGCCTTCGGAAAACAAGTCCTGGTAGACCTCGGAACTGGCGGCGCTGTAGGGGTCGATGCCGCACTGACCGGCAAACAACCAGTGGTACAGAGTGACCTCTTTGCGCGCGGGCAGCGGGGTTGCCACATGCGGCTGCAAGATGCCGTAGCCGCGCACCACGCGGCGGCCGCTGGCGTCCAGCTGCGGCTGGTTGTGCGGGTGTGCGGCCACGCCGACCAACTCGCGCAGGCGGCCGGGTGGCAGCTGGGTGTCGCTGTCCAGCGTAACGATGTAGGGCGTGGATGTGGCGATGCGCGAGTTTTCACCCAAGTCCATAAAGGCGGTGTGCTCGCCTGTGGCCAGGGTCTGCACCAGCTGTTCCAGCTTGCCGCGTTTGCGCTCCCAGCCGATCCAGCGCTGCTCCGTGTCGCTGAAAGTCCGCCCCCGGTGCAGCAGGATGAAGCGCTGTGGTAGTCCTGGGCCGCTAGGGTAACGCAGGTTGAGCGCGTCGATCTGCGCGCTGGCCGTGGCCAGCAAGGCATCGTCGTCGGGCATGTGCTGGCTGTCCGCGTCGCTCCAGTCGCTGAGCAGGGCGAATTGCGCGTGCGGCTCGGGGTTCGCAATATGGTGCAGGTGCAGCCGGTGCGCGAGCGCCTGGATGGAGGCGGTGTTGGTCAGCATTGCCGGCACCACCACCAGCACCCGGTGGGCGGGCGGTATGCCGTCCAGCAGGCCCAGGCGTGGCAGATGCTGGGGGCGCACCGACTCGCTGATCAGCCGGTTGATGACCGCCACCACCGCCTCGGAGGCAGGGAACAGCATCAGCGCGGCGGCCAGCCAGAGCATAGGCCCGCCCGCGGTGTGGTGTGGCAGCATCCAGGCCACCAAGCCTATGCTGCCGAACAACAGTGCGCCCAGGTAGACAGGCAACGCGGCGAGGCGCTTGCGGGCTCGCCACAGCAGCAATAAGGGGTTTTCATGCAGTCCCAGGGCATGGACCAGCGCCGGCCGGCCGGGGCCGCGCAGCCAGTGGCTGGCCACGCCGTGATCGCCGGCACCGGCTTGCATCAGGCCGAGGAGGGCTTGCGCCACCGCGGCTTCGCTGTGGCCGCTGCGCCGGGCCAGGCGTTCGATGCCGTGCAGGGTCTGGTCGCGGGTGCCTGGGTGCTCTGCTTCAAATACCTTGGAGGTCAGCATGTGCTGCATCAGCACGCTGGTACGGGCCACTATGTCTGGCCAGTCGGCGTCGCCGATGGCGCGCAACGACTTCACGGCATTGCTTACGCTCAGGTTGTCGGCTGCCTGGTCGGCATTCTGCTGGGTTTGGGCGGCGGCGAAATCGGGCAGGGCGGCCTGCATCCAGGCGGTGTAGCGCGCATCCACCTGCTGGCGGCTGTCCTGCAAGCGCAACGCCATGCGGGTCAGGAACATGCGGCCCACGCCGCGCTGGTTCATCAAGGCCAGCAGCTGGTCCAGCGACTCCAGGCTGTAGTCGCTCAACTTGTCGCAGCACAGATTGGCCACTTCGCGTGCGGCCTTGTTGGTGGCTACGCGTTCGGCCAGTCGGCGCAGGTTTTCCACCAGCAGCACGCGCAAGGTGGTGGGCAGGGCCCAGAGTTCGGCCAGGTTGAGTTCGCGGGTTTCCTGGTAGGAGCTGAGAAACTGCTCCAGCAAGGGCTCCGAAAAAGCGCCATCGGTATGCGCCACAAATGCCCAGGCAATGCCGTACACCCGCGGCAGGCCGGCCAGCGGCTCATCCAGTAGCACCGGCAGGGCCCGGAAATAGCTGCGCGGCAGCCCGGCGTGGATTTCCTCCAGCTGGGCTTCGATCAGGTGGAAGTTGTCCAGCAGCCATTCGGCCGCCGGGCTGACGTCGTAGCCGGTGGCAGCCTGCAGGCCGATATAGCGGTGGGCTTCGCGCAGCGTGGCGATATTGCTGCGCAGATGCGGGAAGAAGCGGGCCGCACCAATGGTGGGCCGGGCCGCACGGTGGGTTTCACCCAGGCTGCGACCATGCTGCGCAAAGCGCTGCTGGCCGAAGATTTCCGACCGAATGGGGGGCTGTACCGGGCCGCGGGCACCGTCCAGAATCTCGCGCAGGGCCTGGGGGGCGCGGGGGACCAGGTGCAGCAGCTCGGATGTAGCCATCCCTTACAGCGCCATGAGGCCGGTGCCGATCACCAGGGTCGCCAACGCGAGGGTGGTGACAAAGCGGGTGGTAACAAAGCCGTGCAGGATTTCGCCCGCATATTGCAGGTAGGTCAGGCGGCGGTTCGCACCTTGGCACAGGCTCAGATGGTCGCTCAGCGCCGCCAGTTCCATGGGGGAGGTCTCGGTGGCGTCGCCAAACGACGATGTGCTCCAGCTGGGAGCGGCAAAGGCGGTGGGAATAATGGGGTTGCGCATCGGGTTTTCTCCTGCCGCACGGCGTAAAGCCGCGTTGTGAATAAAGGGGTACAGGGCCCTGGCCCAATCAGTTACCCCGTGTAAGCATCCTAGGTCGGGCGAGTGTTTAAGTCTGTCGGACAGGGCGCCGCTCACAGGGTAGGACGGCAAGCATTCAGGTGGGAGGATGTAGGACAGGTCCCGCAGTCGAAACGGGCCGCCGCCGATACCGGGCACACCAGCCAGCGCCGACCATAAGGAGATGCCCAACACCGCGAGAACCGTATGCACATCCTGACGCACCCCAGCCCAGATCCGCAACAAAACCATTTACTGGCGGCCTTGCCTGCAGCCGAACTGGCGCGTTGGGAGCCCTACCTGGAGCTGGTTGATCTCAGCCTGGGCCAGGTGCTGTGCGATGCCGGCCAGGCGCCTGCCTATGCGGTCTTTCCCACCACGGCCATCGTGTCGTTGGTGTACGGTACGCTGGAGGGGGCGTCATCTGAGATAGCGGTCGTGGGCAACGAGGGCGTGGTAGGTATTTCGCTGTTCATGGGCGGCGGCGCCACCCCGAACCAGGCCCTGGTGCAAAGCGCGGGCGAGGGCTATCGGTTGCGCGCCTCATGGATCAAGAGCGCCATGCTGCAGGGTGGCCCGGTGCTGCAGATGCTGCTGCGCTACACCCAGTCGCTGATGGCGCAAATGGCCCAGACAGCGGTGTGCAACCGTTACCACTCCATCGACCAGCAGCTGTGCCGGCGCCTGCTGCTGGGGCTGGACCGGGTCGCGTCCGACGAACTGGAGATGACGCAGGAGCTGGCCGCCAGCCTGCTGGGGGTGCGCCGCGAGGGCGTCACCTGCGCCGCCCACAAGCTGCAGCTGGCCGGCGTGATCCGATACCAGCGCGGCCACATCATGGTGCTAGACCGTGCACAGCTGGAGAAGCGCAGCTGCGAGTGCTATGCGGTCACCAAGAAGGAGTACGACCGGTTGCTGCCCGCGCCCCTGTCTCTGGCTGCCTGAATATCAAACCTGCGGTTTGTTGGCCGCTGGCGGCAGCTGTTCCACCAGCGCGCGGTAGCGGGCCTCGCTTTCGCGCATGGCTTCGGCCATGACTTTGGCTTCACTCACGTCGTGCAAGACCATGTGTTGCAGCAAGGCGCCATGGTCGTCGTGGGCGGCGCGGGTCGTTAGCTCAATCCAGCATTCGGCGCCATCGCTCCGGACCATTATCAGTTCACAGCTCTGCGGCATGCCGGAGTCAAACAACTGTTTGCGGGACAAGTAGTAGGTGTCCTGGTAGCTCTTGACGATGAAACGGCTGAAGCGCTGGCCGACCAGCGCACTGCGTGCCACACCCAGCAGCCTGGCTGCGGCGATGTTCGCCTCCACCACGATGCCCAGTTCGCTCACGGTGCAGTAACCCACCGGAGCCATGTCGTACAGGTCGAAGTAGCGGGTCCGCGACGCGTCCAACAGCAAATGGGTGCGCCGCAGTTCATCGTTTTGCATTTCCAGTTCGATCTGGTGCACCTGCAGCTCGTGCAGTGTCTTTCGCATCGCCTCCAGCGACATGGCATGCGGGCTGTGGTAAAGCCCGGGCGGGCTGGCCTGCATCAGTTCTTCGGCCCGCCGACGCAGATCCTCGGGGGTGTTGTCGGGAGACGGAACACCGTCGCCGTATTTGTTAGTTGAGCTCATGGCTGACCTCCAGGTTTTGATTCAGTCCGCTCTCCGTAGCCCGTTCGGTGGTTGCGATTGCGTACACCTCGCCGCCTGCGTCGAGCAAGGCGGTGGACGTCAGGGACACCTGCAGCAGCGCCCCGTCTCGGGTCAGGCGCTGGGTGATATAGGGCTCGAGCGTCTCGCCCAAGCTGAGCCGCTTTACCCGGGCCAGTGCGGCGCTGCGCAAAGCGACCGGTATGCGCTCGATCACATTCATTTTCAGCGCTTCGGCTTCGCTCCATCCATACATTCGCACTGCGCCAGGGTTCCATGCCAGGATGCGGCCATCCATGTCTTGTACCGTGATGGCATCGGACGCATCACGCACCACCACGGCCAGCCGCAGCATTTCATTGGCCATGCGCAAGGCTTCCCGGGTGCGCACCATTTCTGTGACTTCGACAAACGTGATCACCGCGCCCTCTATCACGTTGTCCTGCGTACGGTAGGGCAGGATGCGCATGGTGTAGTGCTTGCGTTCCTGGGTTTGCACATTCACTTCGAGGGGCTGCAGATTTGCCAACACCGCCTTTACATCGTCCACCAGGCGGGTATAGCCAATCAAATTGGAGGCAATGTGTCCTACCGGCCGCCCTACATCGCTCAGGATCAGGTGGACTATCGCGGTCACCGTCGGGGTGAAGCGCAGGATGTGCAGCTGGTGGTCCAGGAAGATGGTGCCAATGCCGGTGCCAGCCAGCAGGTTGTTCATGTCGTTATTGGCGCGCGACAGGTCGGTCACCTTGGTTTGCAGCTCGGTGTTGACGGTGGCCAGCTCTTCGTTGATGGACTGCAGCTCTTCCTTGGAGGTCTCCAGTTCTTCGTTGGTGGACTGCAGCTCCTCGTTTATGGACTGCATTTCCTCGTTCGACGATTTCAGCTCTTCGTTGGAGGTTTCGAGCTCCTCATTGGCGGCCTGCAGGTACTCCTCTTTGGCCTGCAGTTCATCGGTCAGTTCGGCAATGTGGGCTTGGGTTTCGCTCACGGCCCCCAGCGCGGGGGCATGCGTGGGCGTTTCCTGAGGGGGGGCTTCTTCCAGCACCACCAGGTACAGGGGAGATTCCAGTGCCGATGCAAACCCCGTGTCTGCGGGGCAGATGGTCAGGTTGACCAGCGAGAAATGGCCATTGGTGCGCACCCGCACATTGAATGCCTGCACCCGCTTCTTTTCCTTGACCACTTTGTGCAGCGCCGTGGCCAGCTCGCGACGCAAGCCTTCGCGGGCCATCTTCACGATGTTGTTGATGCCCGCCTCTCCGGGCGCGGGCTCCAGAAACATGCCGGTGCGGCCGTGCAGATAAAGGATGTCGCCCTGGCCGTTCACCAGCGCCGCGACCGGGGCTACCTGCTGCAGCAGCGTTTGCTCGGTGATGGCGCGCAACGACAGCTTGACCGGTTGTATCGGCAACTTGTCGGTGGTAGGGGTCAGCGCCACATCCTTTACCGCCAATGGCGGCAAAAACCTGCCCAGCGCTGAGCGCTGCGCGCCCTGGAAGTCTTCCTTGCGTTGGTAGGCCTTGGCTTTGCGGTCCACTACGGAAAACCCGTCACCCAGTTCACCCACCGTTTCCGAGCTGCCCAAAAACAGCATGCCGCCCGGCACCAGCGCGTAGTGGAACAGCGCCATCACTTTCTTCTGCAGCTCCGAGCCCATGTAGATCAGCAGGTTGCGGCAGCTGATCAGGTCGAGCTTGGAAAACGGCGGGTCTTTCACCAGGTTGTGCTCGGAGAACACCAGCATGTCGCGGATGTTCTTGTGCACCCGGAAGACGCTGCCATCGGGCTCGGCGGTAAAGAAGCGGGCCAACCTCTCGGCCGTAATGTCACTGGCAATGCTGGCGGGGAACAGCCCGGCACGGGCGATGGCAATGGCGCGGCTATCGATGTCGGTGGCAAACACCTGCACCTTGTAGTTCAGCTTCAAGGCCTCCAGCCTCTCGTGCAGAAGGATGGCGATGGAATATGCCTCCTCGCCGGTGGAGCACCCTGTAGACCACACCCTCACAACAGACCCCGCGGGCTTGCCTTCAAACAGCTTGGGCACCACCTTGGCTTCCAGCGCCTCGAAGGCCTCCGGGTCGCGGAAGAAGTTGGTCACCCCGATCAGCAGATCATGGAACAGGGCGTCCACCTCCACCTTGGATTGCTGCAGATATTTGACGTAATCGTCCAGCGACTCGATCTGGTGCACCGCCATGCGCCGCTCGATCCGGCGGTAGATGGTGCTGGGCTTGTACTGCGAAAAGTCGTGGCCCGTGTGGGTGTGCAGGAGGATAAATATCTTCTTCAGGTTGTTTTCGGTCTGCGGTGCGCTGGTGCTGGTGACGGACCGGGGCGGCCGGCCATAGGCATGGGCCACATAGGCCATCAGCTGGGCGGGCATTTCGGCGGGGGGCAGCTCGTAGTCCACCAGGCCGGTACCCAGCGTGCTGCGCGGCATGCCATCGTATTCCGCCGAGTCAGGGTTTTGTACCATCACCATACCGCCCTCGCCCTTGATGGCGCGTACGCCCAGGGTGCCGTCGCTGCCAGTGCCCGACAGCACAATGCCAATGGCCAGCTCATGCTGGTCCTGCGCCAGCGAGCGGAATAAAAAGTCTATCGGCAGGCGGTGGCCCCGCGGCGCATCAGGCTCAAGCAGTTGCAGCGCGCCGTTCAGGAACGCCATGTCGCGATTGGGTGGAATGATGTACGCGCAGTTGATCTTCACCACCATGCCGTCTTGCACTTCGATTACCTGCAATCGGGTATGGCGCTGCAACAGCTCGGTGAGCATGCTGGTGTGGTCCGGCGCCAGGTGCTGCACCAGCACAAAGGCCATACCCGGTTCCTTGTGGGGAGGCATGCCCGAAAAAAAGGCTTCAAATGCCGCCAGGCCGCCAGCCGATGCGCCAATGCCGACGATGGGAAAGTGGGGTGGGGTAGCTGCTGTCAATGTGGTCATGAGGCTCTGGGCAGAGCCAGTTTCTTTGCTTGCCATGGTTCTCTCCAGTTGCGACGAAGAGTCAGGCGGGCGCTTCAGCGGACTTCAGTGTAGTGCCTGGATGGCCCAAAGTAAAAAACTCCTAAAAATATAGCTGCTAGCGCTTATGGAGTATGCGCTAGAGGCACTTTTTACATAATTTTTGACGACACGTATCCCACCCGGTTGGCTACGGCCATCCGAGCGCCTGCGCGGCTCAGGCTGGCACTGTGGCCAGGCCGGCCCGGCTCCAGTGCCGGTGCTGGCCCATGGCCTGGATGAAGGCCGGCGCGAATCCGGCGGGCAGCGCACCCGCTGCCGCCAGCACCACGCCGGGCAGGGGCAGTGCCACGCCGGGCTCGGTCACCAGGCCCACGCCCAGACTGGCCAGCAGGCCGGCGCCCGAGCCGCAGGCGGCAACCGTTTTGCAGTGCTTGTAGGCTTCGAGCACGAAGTGCACCGCGTCGCCATCGGCTGACATGGCCGCCGCGTGGGCGCCCATGCAGGGCAGAAACACTGCGTCGAACACCACCGAGGGCGTGGTCAGCAGGCTGCAGTCCACCGGCAGCAGCGCGCCGTCGGCCGCCTGTACCGTGCCCAGCGCCGCTGCCACCACCTTGCTGCTGGCGCCGGCATCGGCCAGGGCCTGCTGCATGGCTTGCACGCTGGCGGCATCCACGCCATCGGCCACCAGGATCGCTACCTTGCGGGTAGCAACGCTGCCACCCGAAGGCTGCGCCATGCTGAGCGCGGGCGAGGGTTGCACGTCCACCGGGTGCGGCGCGGCGCGAAAGCCCGACCAGCGGGTGGCGGCCTGCTTGTCCGGCGCGCCTATGCCCAGCGGCGCGGCTACCCGCAGCGCCAGCTGGCCGTCCACATGGGCCAGGTTGTCGACCATGCGCTGGCGGATGGCCGGGGTCTCGAGCTTGGACAGCTCGAACTGGAAGGCCGACACGATGTGGTCTTGCTCGGGCTCGGTCTGGCTCAGCCAGAACATCCGGGCCTGCGAGAAATGGTCGTCAAAGCTGGGGCTGCGCTGGCGGATCTTGGGCGACTCCAAGACCTCGTGCACGCTGCTGAAGCCCTGGGGCTGCGCCTGCGTGCCGTCGACGCGGAATTCGCTACCGGTGGCCAGGGTATTCGGCTCGTAGGCCACCCGCCCGCTGTTCACCTGCTGGCGGTGCATGCCGTCGCGCTGGAAGTTGTGCATCGGGCACTTCGCCTGGTTGATCGGCAACTCGTGGAAGTTGGCGCTGCCCAGGCGCGACAGCTGGGTGTCGGTGTACGAGAACAGCCGGCCCTGCAGCAGCGGGTCGTTCGAGAAGTCGATGCCCGGCACCAGGTGCCCGGGGTGGAAGGCCACCTGCTCGGTCTCGGCAAAGAAGTTGTCGGGGTTGCGGTTCAGCACCATGCGGCCGATGCGGCGCACCGGCACCAGCTCTTCGGGGATCAGCTTGGTCGGGTCCAGCAGGTCGAAGTTGAAGCGGAATTCGTCTTCCTCGGGCACCACCTGCACGCCCAGCTCCCATTCGGGGAAGTTGCCGCTGGCTATGGCTTCCCACAGGTCGCGGCGGTGGAAATCGGCGTCCTTGCCGGCCAGCTTCTGCGCCTCGTCCCAGGCCAGGCTGTGCACCCCGAGCAGCGGTTTCCAGTGGAACTTGACGAAGCTGGCATCGCCCTGGGCGTTGACCATGCGGAAGGTGTGCACGCCAAAGCCTTCCATCATGCGCAGGCTGCGTGGGATGGCGCGGTCGGACATCACCCACATCAGCATGTGCGTGGACTCGGGCATCAGCGTCACGAAGTCCCAAAAGGTGTCGTGCGCGCTGGCGGCCTGCGGGATCTCGTTGTGCGGCTCGGGCTTGACGGCGTGGATCAGATCGGGGAACTTGATCGCGTCCTGGATGAAGAACACCGGGATGTTGTTGCCCACCAGGTCGTAGTTGCCCTCGGCGGTGTAGAACTTGACGGCGAAGCCACGGGCGTCGCGCGCCGTGTCGGCCGAGCCACGCGAGCCGGCCACGGTGGAGAAGCGGGCGAACACCGGGGTCTGTACTGCCGGGTCGGACAGAAAGCCGGCCTTGGTGAGACCGGCCATGTCCTCATACACCTGGAAGAAGCCGTGTGCGCCGGCGCCGCGCGCATGTACCACGCGCTCGGGGATGCGTTCGTGGTCAAAGTGGGTGATCTTCTCGCGCAGGATGAAGTCTTCCAGCAAAGTCGGGCCGCGCAGCCCGGCTTTCAGCGAGTTGTGGTTGTCGGGCAGGGGCAGTCCCTGGTTGGTGGTGAGGTTATGGGCCGCGGGCTCGGGCGGCTGGGGCTGGCTGCTGCTCGTCACGGGCTCGCCCTGGGCGACTTTGCCCGGCGGCGGCGCGCCCTCGGCGGTGAAGTCGGCTTGTTCCTGGGCCAGCGGCTTGTTGGCCGGTGGTTTTGCTTTGGCGGGGCTGCGGGGTGTCATGGTCAAGTCCTTGCGTCTTCGGTTCAGTGGCTGGCTGCGGGCTCAGCGCTGGAGTTTTTTGTAGGTGCGGTCGGCCTCGGGGCCGCGGTCGGTGTCTTGCAGGCCGCGGCTGACATCGCGGTAGGCCTGCTCGATTTCCACGCTGGGTGTGCCATCGGTGGCCTCCACAGACTGGTCGCGCTCGTGCGGCAGCTTGGGGTGGGTGTCGGGCGGTGGGCTGTCGGGTGCCGAGCCTTTGCGGCGCGGCGCGCTGGTATCCACCGATTTGACGGCCGGCCGGACGGCGGGCTGGATTGTGGATACGGGTTTGCGGGTGCGGGTGGGCATAGCTGTCTCCTGAAAGCCGAGGTCCATCGCGTCGGCATGCAGTCACCTTAAACGGCAGGCGCTGGCCCGTCGGTGCGCTGGCGCACATTTGCGCAAATGTGGGTGAATATCGGCTCTGGCACTTATCTAACCTGCGCGAGCTGCTATCAAATCAGGACTAGTCGAGATCCGTGTCGAGCGTGCTGCCGATGGAGGCGCCGACCTGCAGGCTGTGCCCGAGTCTGCTGCGCAGAAGAGCATTTTTCAGAGCCTGATTTTTTTCAACCGAAATCATGCTTTTGCGCATGTTGTACCTGCGCAAGGTGCTATCAAAATGAATGGGTAGCCGTGGCTGCATATGCCTTATGTGGGCTGGCGCACAGACCATGCAACAGCGGTTTCTCTAAGGTGCGGTTTTCGTGTTCTTGTGGAGATATCCATGCAGCAGCTTGTACCGCCTTCCATCCCCCCGTTTGAAGCGCAGTTGCCTGGACTCTCCATGGCAGGGGCCATTCTGCGGCAGATGACCGGGAGTGGCGATGCTGCCCCGCGCAGCACGGCCGGCTGGCTGGACGACCAGCAGTTTGTGGCGCTGATGAATGCCTACCGCAGCAGCGGCGGGTTGGCGCGCGCAAGAGGTGCTGGAGCTGTTTATGCGCCGCGGCGGACCTGACGTCGCCACCCTGGCACGCTGGGTGGTGCAGCGCGATGTACTGAGCTTCGACTGGCATGCCGACGGCTGGATGCCCTTGTTCCAGTTCGACCTGGCCGACATGCGCCCGCTGCCGCAGCTGCGGCCGGTGCTGGCCGAGCTGACGGGCGTGTACAGCCCCTGGGAGCTGGCCGAGTGGTTTACCGAGCCGAACGCCTGGCTGCAGGGGGCTACGCCGGCGGACCGGCTGGGCCGCGATGCTGCAGGTGTGCTGGATGCGGCACGGGTCGACCGGTTTATGGCCAACGGCTGAGGATGCCTCCGGCGAGGTCGAGACCCTGCTCTGTAGAAAACCTGTAGGAACTGGCCGACAGACAAAGCCGGTTGCCACCGATGGCGCGTATCCTGCTTCAGCTCCATGATGGCGGCTTACCCGTTCTGGAGCTACCGATGAAAACTGAAACCCAACCCACTGCCGAGTTGGCGCAGCTATGTCAGTTGCTGGAATCGATGACGATCGCCATGCTCACAACGTTTGACACCCATGGTGCGTTGGTGAGCCAACCCATGGTGCCGCTGGAGATGGATGAGACCGGCGCGCTGTGGTTCTTTACCGACCTGCGGTCCGAGAAGGTCGAACATCTGCAGGTGCTGAACCTCGCGTTCGGCGATGTACCGCACAGCACCTATGTGTCGATTTCCGGCCATGGGGAGATCCATACCGATGCCGAGCGCATCGAGCGCCTGTGGACCCCCATGGCCCGGCCCTGGTTTCCCGATGGCGTGGAGTCCACCCACCTGGGGCTGCTGAAGGTCGTGCCGCACGAGGCCGAGTACTGGGATGCACCGCACAGCCGCATGGTGCGCATGTTTGCCATGGCCGCCTCGGCGGTGGCGGGCAAGCCCCTGGCCCTGGGTGAGCATGCGGTGCTGACCGATTTGTCCGAGCCGGCCCGCTACCCGCAGCCCGTATGAAGCCATTGGCGATGCCCGTACCCCGTAGGCGCCGTTGGCGTACCGCTGGCGCCGTATTGCTGGGCGTACTGGTGGCTGGCGGGGTCGGCGAGTGGCTGGGCTGGCCGTTTCTGGCGGCGCCACTGCAAAACGCTTTGTCCAGCGCGCTGGACCGCCGCATCACCATTGACTCTGCTGCCAGGCCGGAAGCACCAGATGCCCCCGGCTTCCAGGTGCGCTTTCTGGGCGGGCTGCGGCTGACCACGCCGCGGCTGGAAATTGCCGCACCCGCCTGGAGCACCACGCCCCACATGCTGGTAGCCCAGGGCGTGGCCCTGGAACTGCGTTATGTGGACCTGTGGCGCGCGTACCGCGGCCAGCCGGTGCGCATCGAGAGCTTGCAGGCCCGCACCCTGGACGGCAACCTGGAGCGCCAGGCCGATGGCCGCGCCTCATGGCAGTTCGGCTCCAAGCCACCCTCCGATACGCCCACTGAACGCACCCGCTTGCCGCTGTTTGGCCAGTTGCTGGTGAACGATGGAGTGGTGCGCTACAAAGACGCACCGCTGGGTGCCGACCTGCAGGCCAACATATCGCTGGCGCAGCTGGCCCCGGGCGATGCGGAGGGGCCGCAAACGCAGGAACCCACCAGCGTGCTGAAGGTGCAGGCCGATGGCCGATACCGCAACCAGCCGCTGAAAATCATGCTGGCCACCACGGCAGTCTTGCCGTCGACCGAGACCGACGATATCCAGGCTTTGCCGGTGGCGCTGGCACTTGATGCCACCGTGGGCCGCGCGCAGTTGATCTTCAAGGGTAGCGCCAAGGATGTGCTGCAGCCCGATACGTTTGCTGGCCGCTTCAGCATCAAAGGCCCGTCGCTGGCCGCCGTGGGGGACCCGGTGGGTGTCACGCTGCCTACGACATCTGCTTTCCGCACCGAGGGCAGCCTGGTCAAGCAGGGCAATACCTGGCAGGTGGTGGTGGACGACGCCACCGTAGGCGCAAGCCGTCTGAAGGGGGCTTTCACTTTTGATGCGGGGCGCAGCACGCCGCTGCTGTCGGGCCGGCTGGGCGGCAACCGCTTGCTGTTGTCCGACCTGGGGCCGGTGGTTGGTACCACGCCCGCAGCCACGGCCGATACGGCCGAGCCTCTGCAGGTCAAGGCCCGTGGCAAGGGCCGAGTCTTGCCCGACCGGCCATTCGATCTGCCGGCCATGCGGGCGATGGATGCGAATGTGCTGATCGATATCGGCGAAGTCGATATGAACACCAAGCTGCTCCAGCCTTTGAAGCCGCTGAGCGTGCATCTGCAATTGGTGGGCGGGGTGCTCACCCTGCGGGACCTGGTGGCGCGCACGGCCCAGGGGCAGCTGCGCGGTAACCTGACGCTGGACGGCCGAGAGGCCACCGCCTTGTGGAATGCCGATCTGCGCTGGGACGGCGTGCGGCTGGAGCAATGGTTGCAGCAAACCCGTGCCAAGGGCTTGCCGCCGTATGTGGCAGGCAAGCTGCAGGGGCGGGCGGTGTTGACCGGCCAGGGCCGTTCCACCGCTGAAATTCTGGCTAGCCTGAAAGGGCAGTTTCGTACCGAGCTACGCGACGGCGCGGTATCGCACCTGGGCGTGGAGCTGGCTGGCATCGACCTGGCCGAGAGCCTGGGCATGCTGATCAAGGGCGACGATGCCTTACCGGTGCAGTGCGCGGTGGCCGATCTGGCGGTGGATGGTGGCGTGTTCCGGCCGCGTGCGATGGTGGTGGATACCGCGGACTCGGCGGTCTGGGTCGATGGTTCGCTGTCGCTGGCGACCGAGGAGATGGATTTGCGGGCGGTGGTGGTCCCCAAGGACTTCAGCCCTCTGACCTTGCGCACCCCTTTGCGGGTGCGTGGCAGCTTCAGCGATCCACAAACCTCGCTGGAGAAAGGCCCGCTGGGCGCCAAGGTGGCCGCTGCGGTCTTGCTGGGCCTGGTCAATCCGTTTGCGGCGCTGATCCCGTTCATCGACATAGGCGACAACAAGGAAGCCGAGCGCGATGCAGTTGGCTGCCAGGGCCTGAAACAGCGCGTGGCAGCGGTGGCCGCCGCCCGGCCCCCTGCTGTCAAAAAATAAGCGGCTAGGAGTCTGGGCGGCAGAAGGCATCGAAGCGAAAAGCGACCCCGGCGAGGACAGTTTTTGCCGGATTTGCAGCCCCACAACTGTAGCTATGGGGCAAAAAGACGGTGAAAAATGGACCGCTGCGGTCGTTTTGCAGCCAATGCATCTTCTGCCGTCCAGGCTCCTAGACCAGCGGGCGCTGCGGTGGCCGGCCGTCGCCGTACAGGTCGGCCAGGCGGACCAGCGTCTTCGCATCGCGCAGCCAGAGCCGGCCGTCTTCGATGTGGTGCAGGCCCCGCCGCTCCAGCTTGCGCAGGGTTTTGTTGGTGTGCACCAGCGACAGGCCCAGGCCGTCGGCAATGTGCTGCTGGGTCAGCGGAAACGGCACGCCGGCCGCACCGCCATCGTCTTGCAGTGCAGCGGCCCGCTTGAACAGCAGGATCAGCAGGGTGGCGATGCGCTCCTCGGCGCTACGCCGGCCTACCGACAACAGGGTGTCGTCTACCAGCGATTCCTCGTGCGCCGTCAGCCAGGTGATATTGAATCCCATGGCGGGTGACTGGCGGTGCAGCTCCCACAAGGAGTCGCGCTGGAATACACAAAACAGGCTGTCGGTCAGGGTCATCACGCCGTGGGCCGCGGCGTCGCCCATTTTTTGCTGCACGCCGATGAAGTCGCCGGCCAGCAAAAAGGTGAGGATCTGCCTGCGGCCGTCGCTCAAGGTCTTGTAGCGGAAGGCCCAGCCTTCGCGCAGCGTGTAAAGAGGGGCATCGGTCTGCCCTTCGTGGATCAGGGTTTCGCCTGGGCCCATCTGTATCTCACGCCGCTTCAGGGACTGCACGATAGACACTTCATCGTCATCGTTGTGCAGGAACAAGGGCAGTGGCCGCAGCGGGCAGGCGCTGCAGCGAACTTCGGTCATGGCTGGCCTTTCTCGTGGTTCTAGTGGCGTTGCGCTTGTGTCTTTTGACACAACTGCGCAGGGAGTGCACTCTTACATTGCAGGCTTATGCCTTGCCTCTTGTAGCTGCCTGGGATCTTATCGTCTGGCAGCTCCGGGCATGGGCGGTTTCCGCCTTCTTTTTATCGAGACTGTTGACATGCCCCGATCTGCGCCGACATGCCTCCCTGCGGCCCATGGCCTGAACCCCACGACGCCCAAGGTGTACCGCTTTTACACGCCATCGCCGGCCCGGCTGCGTCCACCTGCGCAAGCCGGCCATCCGCAAGTGCTAAGACCCCCAGGCAAGGAAGACACAGCCCGCGTCACGCCAATGGTGCGCAAGCAGCAGGCTTTGCCTTTGCCTGGGGTCGCCATGGAGGACTGGGACTTGCTGTTCGGTGCCGTGACCGACCGGCTGCGCGATGCCGTGGCCTCTGCGCAACAACGGCCGGGGCAGGTCGAAGCCTTGGGCGCGTGTGTGCTGGACTGCCTGCAGGCTCTTGAGCAATTGCGCGCCACGCACAACCAGGCCTGGAGCGTGCAGCAGCGCCTGGCGCTGGAGCTGTTTGACGCACGGACCGCATTGGCGCAGACCCGCACCGATTTGGTCTGATCCTATGTGCGGTATCGCACCGATGGATGCTGTGCCGGCGTCTAAATTGCATGCAGGGCGATAGGCGCCGATTTTTACAACCACTAGGAGTACGCCATGGGTATAGGAACTATTTTGCTGATTGTTTTGGTGTTGATGCTGATTGGTGTGTTGCCAACCTGGCCGCACAGCAGCAGCTGGGGCTATGGCCCTACCGGCGGTGTCGGCCTGGTACTGGTCATCATCGTGGTGCTGCTGTTGATGGGACGGATATAGCCATGCATGCGTCCGGTGGCATTGTGCTGTTCGCAAGCGCCGCGGCCTTGCTGCTGGGCGGCTGCGGCGAAGTCGCGAAGCTGCCGATTTCGGCCGGCACTGGGCCGCAGCCCAGCCTGCCTGCGCCCAATCCCACGCTGATCCCAACCATCAACATTGCACCTGCGAAGCCCTGGCCTGACGGATCCAAGCCCATCGCTGCTGCCGGTACCCAGGTGGCAGCATTTGCCAGCGGCCTGGACCATCCGCGCTGGCTGTATGTACTGCCCAACGGCGATGTGCTGGTGGCCGAGACCAATGCGCCACCCAAGCCGGACGATGGCAAGGGCATCAAGGGCTGGGTTATGCAATGGGTAATGGGTCGTGCGGGCGCGGCTACGCCCAGCGCCAATCGCATCACCTTGCTGCGCGACACCAATGGTGATGGTGTGGCCGACATGCGTTCGGTGCTGCTGGACGGGCTGAATTCGCCGTTCGGCATGGCCTTGGTGGGCGATAGCCTGTTTGTGGCGAATACCGATGGCGTACTGCGCTTTCCGTATGTCACCGGCCAGACCCGCATCACAGCATCTGCAAGCCGCCTCGTGGAGTTGCCCGGCGGGCCGATCAACCACCACTGGACCAAGAGCCTGCTGGCAAGCCCGGATGGCAAGCAGCTGTATGTGGGCGTGGGCTCGAACAGCAATGTGGCCGAACGCGGCATGCAGGCCGAGACCGAGAGGGCGGCGATCTGGCAGGTGGATGCGCAGTCGGGCGCGCACCGGGTTTTTGCATCTGGCTTGCGCAACCCGGTCGGCCTGGCCTGGACTCCAGAGGGGAGCGCACTATGGACGGTTGTGAACGAGCGCGACGAGATTGGCAGCGATCTGGTGCCCGACTACCTGACCTCGGTGCGCGACGGCGGCTTCTACGGTTGGCCCTATAGCTACTATGGCCAGCAGGTCGATGTGCGGGTGCAGCCGCCGCAGCCCGCATTGGTGGCCAAGGCCTTGGTGCCGGACTATGCGCTGGGGCCGCACACCGCCTCGCTCGGTTTGGCGTCCTCCGTGGGTACTTCATTGCCGGCAGAGTTTGCGGTGGGCATGTTCATCGGGCAGCATGGGTCCTGGAACCGCCGCCCGCACAGTGGTTACAAGGTGATTTTTGTGCCCTTCAAAGCCGGCCAGCCGGTAGGTCCACCGGTGGACGTGCTGACCGGATTCCTGACTGCCGAGGGCCATGCTTCCGGCCGGCCGGTGGGAGTGGCGCTGGATACCCTCGGTGCACTGCTTGTGGCCGACGATGTTGGCAATGTGGTTTGGCGCGTGACTTCTGCACCCTGAGGCGGTAGCCTATGCGCATGCTGAATCAATGTGCGCGCTATGCCCTGGCCCTGGGCCTTGTATGTCTGGCGGGCTGCAGCAGCCTGCCGCGGATCACCCCCGACCTGGCGCAACGGCGCGGTCCACCGCCCCAGCTGGAGGGTACGCATGGACCGCTCTCTGCGGCGCGCAGCAAGGCGATTCTGGATGGCCTGCGTAGCCGTGGGACCGAAACCAATATCTTCGACCGCCATCTGGCTCTGGAAGAAGAAATTGTCGGCAGCCCGTTGACGGCCGGTAACGCGGTGGTGCTGCTGCAGGACGGCCCGGCCACCTACCGCGCCATGTTCGCCGCCATCGAGGCCGCGCAAGACCACATCAACATGGAAACCTACATCCTGGAGGACGATGAGGTCGGCCAGCGTTTTGCCCAGGCGCTGATCGCCAAGCAGCAGCAAGGCGTGCAGGTGAATGTGATCCGCGACAGCGTGGGTACGCTGGGCACGCCGACGGCATTCTTTCAGCGCCTGATGGACAGCGGCATCCAGGTGCTGGAGTTCAACCCGGTGAATCCTTTGCTGGCGCGCACCAGCTGGGAGCTGAACCAGCGCGACCACCGCAAGCTGCTGGTGGTAGACGGTCGCACCGCGTTTCTGGGCGGCATCAACATCAGCAGCGTGTACTCGGGGGGCTCGCGCAGACGCAGTGTCCAGCCGCCCGATGAAAACCGCCTAGCCTGGCGCGACACCGATCTGCAACTGACGGGCCCGGTGGTGGCCGAGTTCCAGAAGCTGTTCATTGCGACTTGGACGCAGCAAAAAGGCCCGCCGCTGGCCGCCAAGAACTACTTCCCAACGCCCACACGCGCCGGTAACCAGGTGGTGCGGGCGATTGGCAGCGCGCCGGGTGAACCCTTCAGTCATATTTACGCCACGCTGCTGTCGGCGATTGGCAGTGCCGAGACCAGCGTGAGCCTGACGAATGCCTACTTTGCCCCCGACCCGCAGTTGCTGGAGGCGCTGGAGGCCGCGGCCCGGCGTGGCGTGGATGTGCGCCTGATACTGCCAAGCCAGACCGATTCCTGGCTGGTGTTCCATGCGGGGCGCGGCTACTACGAGCGGCTGCTGCGCGCGGGCATCAAGATTTACCAGCGTCGCGGTGTGATCCTGCATTCCAAGACTGCGCTGATCGACGGCGTCTGGGCGACCGTGGGTTCGACCAACCTGGATTGGCGCAGCTTCTTGCACAACCAGGAGCTGAATGCGGTGGTGCTGGGCGCCGAGTTTGGCAGCCAGGTGCAGGCCATGTTTGCCAAGGATCTGGCGGCCTCCGACGAGGTGACACTGGAGCAGTGGCTGCGCCGCCCAATTGACCAACGGCTGAAGGAGATTTTCTCGCGGGCCTGGGAGTACTGGCTGTAGCCTCTGAGATGACCACCATGAAAAAGTATCTTGCTGCCTACCTGGCCACCATCGTGGTGTTGTTGATATTGGATGGGCTGTGGCTGGGCGTGCTTGCCATGCCGCTATACCAGCAAGGCATAGGCCATTTGATGGCTGCCCAGCCCAATTTTGTGGCGGCTGTGGCGTTCTACCTGGTGTATGCCGCGGGCTTACTGGTGTTTACCGTGGCTCCCCGTGCGGCCCAGCCCGGCTGGCGCAGTACGGCGCTGGCGGCAGCGTTTTTCGGGTGCGTGGCCTATGCCACCTACGATTTGTCCAATCTAGCGACTTTGCGAGGGTGGCCTGTAGGCTTGTCGCTGCTGGATATTCTGTGGGGCAGCTTGCTGAGTGCTGCGGCAGCCACCGCCGGCAAGCTGGTGCTGGGCCGTGGCAAGGCCTGATGGTGCAGGCATGCCACGGAGTCGAACTAGCGCATAGGTGGGCGGTTTGCCCGGGCTTCCGTTGGCGGCGTAGCTTCTGGCTTGCGCACTTGCAGCGCCGCCACCAGCGTGGTCATCCAGGATTGCAGGGGTAGATGGGCAATGCCTTTGGATAGCAGCTGTGTGCTCAGCCCGGCGAACAGCGCCGGTTTCAGTATCCAGCGCCATGGACGGCCCCAGACTAGCAGGCCTCCCAGCAGCAAAGCACCTAGTGCCACACCCAGCGGGTTGCGCCGGGCCATAGGCTGCACGATGGCTTTGGTGGTGTCGGCGGCAAGAATGCAGGCAATGCGCAAAGGATGCTGGGTCCACCAGCTGCCAATCGCTTCGAACAACACATTGGCCAAAGGAATCGAGCGCAAGCTGTCCATCCAAGCGGATGGTGGTTTGCTTGCGTCTCCCCCTGATTCGTGGGTAGGCTTGTGTGTTCCTTTGAGGAGGGCTTGGCGCAGCAAGGCACGCGACAAACCCAGCCGCTCAACGGCTGTAGGTGTGGGCAGTGCAAGCAATGCGCTTGATGAAGTGTTCACAGCGTACCTACCTCCCGCAGCATAGCCATATCGCTATAGATTTGTTGCCGCATGTTGTCAAAGCTATTGGTGTTGGCGGAGCTACGGGCGGCGATCAGGCAACACGCGGCTAGCAACAGTGGCAGCACGGGTGCCAGCAGCAAAGCCCACAGGGAATGGATATCCGCTATCGGCGTAGTGGCCCATAGCATGAGGCCCACTCCTGCCAGCACTGCCGAGATGGCGATGCAAACCAGGGCTACGCCGAACAACGCCGTGCGCCGTTTCCAGCGCCCGGTTGCCTGGCCGAGTTCCTCGGACAAAAGCTCGGCATAGGCCTCGGCGTGGTTCAGCAGCAGCTGCGGCTGGGTCGCTATCAGGCGAAGCAGGGGAGGCACCATGGCGCGCGATCTGCGGCTACGCCAGGGCTTTAGATGTCATCACGCGAGCGGCCTGCAAGGTGCACCAGTGCAGCGAGACCAGCGCCGATCACGGCGGCAATCAATACGGCCTTGACGGGTTCGTCCTTGATGTAGGTCAGGGTCGAGTCGGATGCGCGTTGCGCCTGCGCCTTGACCTTCGCAGAGCTGTCGTGCACGGCGTCCTTGCCTTGCTGCAGCAGGGCGCTGGCTTGTTCGCTGGCGCGGTTCAGCAACGGTGCAGCCTGTGCGCGCAGGTCGTGCACGGTGTTGGCCAGGTGGTCCAGCGTGTCGTTGGCCACCCGTTGGGTGGATTTGATGACGCCGTCGGCGGATGCGGTAGCCTGGTCGGCAAGGTGGTTGGTTTGTTCTGCAAGCTTGTTATTGAACATGGATATTCCTTTGAGAGTGGTTGGGATCGGTGGGCTTAGCAGGCTGGCTTAGCTTTTCTTGATGAGGCCGAAAAGAAAGCTGGCTACGGCCAGAACGGCGAACACAATGAACAGGATCTTGGCAATGCCCACTGCACTGGCGGCGATACCGGTGAAGCCGAACAGTGCGGCGATCAATGCGATGACGAAGAAGACGACGGCGTAGTGCAACATGGTGTTTCCTTGCTTGGCGGATGGCATGCCATCCTTGGTTTCGGGGTCTCGCAGGCTTTTGGTTGCGATGGACCCAGTGTCTGCTTTCGCGCATGGCGTGGCGATAGGCAGCTTTGCCGTAGCCTTGTCGGGAGAGCGCCACAGCCGGCGTAGGACTGCGCCGACAGACCGGCCGCATGGCGCGGCCGGGTGAATTTCAGGTGGTGGCTTCTGCGGCCGCGGGGATGGTCACGGAAATCGGCAGCCGGGCCTGGATCAAGGTGCCGCGACCGGGGCCAGACACCATGGTCAGCACTCCGCCTTCGGCCTCGACCCGAAAGCGCATGCCCACCAGCCCGTACGCCGATTGCGGCTTGGCGCTGGTATCAAAGCCCACACCGTCGTCGCGCACCGACACCTCCACCTGGCCATCGCGCGTGCCCAGTGTGACCCAGACATTCTGGGCTTTGGCGTATTTGGTGATATTGGTGATGGCCTCTTGCACCAGGCGGTAGACCATCAGTTCGGCGGTGGTTTTCAGCTCGACCGGTTCCAGCGAGCAATGCACTTGCACGGTGGATTGGTCGGCGAACTCGCGCGCCAGAATTTCCAGCGTGGAGACCAGGCCCAGGTTGCTCAAAGCCGAGGGGCGCAGGTCCTCGATGATGCGCCGTCCGAGCGCGATGCCGGAGTTCAGGGTGCCCACCAAGTGCGTCAGCAGCTCCAGTGCATCCGGCGCAGTGCTACCCAGCCGTGACCGGATACGGGCCGCATCGAGCTTGGCCGAGGTGAGCAGCGCGCCCAGATCGTCGTGCAGATTGCGCGCCAGGCGGTGGCGTTCGTCCTCGCGGGCGGTTTGCAGGTGGTGGGTGAGTTCGGTGAGCTGGGCCGTGCGATGGACCACTTCCACTTCCAATCGGTCGCGTTCGGCTTGCACCATGCGCTGTATTTCTTGCTGCTGCTCCCGGAACAAAAAGATCTGGCGGAAGTACATGAACAGCGCCAGCAAGCTGAGCGCCGTGAGTGCAGCGACCCCACCGCGGTTGAACATCAGCATGCCGTAGATTTCGCTGCGGCCTTTGGTGACGTTCTGGGTCTCGTATTCGAGAAGTTCGGCGGTGAGCTTGCGGATGGTGTCCATCTGCTCCTTGCCGATGTCGGACATGACGATGTCCTTGACGATATCGTCCTTGCCTTCGTCGTGCATCTTGATGGTCAGGGCCAGCTCGGACATACGTGTTTCCGTCACGCTGTGCAGTTTCCCTAGCACGTCGTTGGGCAGGCGCTGGCCCCGGTAGTAGACGTCTAGAAACTGCAGTGACTCGCTGATTTTTTGCAGTGCGGCATCGTAAGGTTCGCGGTACTCCTTGCGGTTGGTGACCAGGTAGCCGCGCTGGCCCGTTTCGGCGTCCAGAATGTTTTTTGTGAGGCTTTGTATCGTTGTGCGGGCCTGTCCCATGCTGCCCAATTTGTCGAGTATGGCGACCGACTGGAGGTACGAACCCTCACTGATCAGCACAATCGAGAGCGCAGCAGTGCAAGCCAGCACAAATACGATGCGGTTGCGTTTGACAACGTTGATAAAGTTCATCTTCAGCCTTCAACCGAAAGTGTGGGAACATACTGCAGAATGTTCTGCCAAATACCATGATCCGAATTGCTATTGTTGACGACCACGCCATGGTCCGCGCTGGATTGCGCCAGTTTTTTGCCGACCAGATTGACTTCGCTGTGGTGGCCGAAGCCGCCAACGGCCGCGAAGCGCTGGACATTGTCCGCAAAGGCGAAATCGACGTGATGATCATGGACATCTCCATGCCCGACCACAGCGGCGTGGACGCACTGGTGGCCATCAAGGCCCGCGCCCCCGATCTGCCGGTGCTGATTCTCAGCGGCTTTGCCGAAGAGCATTACGCCACTACCTTGCTGCGCCAGGGCGCCAGTGGCTACTTGAACAAGGACTGTGACCCCGAGGACATCGTCAAGGCCATTCGCACAGTGTGCCGGGGGCGCAAGTACATCACACCCGGTATGGCCGAACGACTGGCCGACGGCCTGGGCGATGGTGGCGACAAACCTGCTCATGAACAGCTTTCGGAGCGTGAGCTGCAGGTCTTCCTGCGGCTGGCCAAGGGCGAAACCATAGGCCATATGGCAGTCAGCATGTCGCTCAGCGTCAAGACCGTCAGCACTTACCGCACCCGGGTGATGGAAAAGATGCAGTTGGAGTCGAACAGCGACCTGACCTACTACGCGCTGAAAAACGGCCTGATCCAGTAGGCCGCACGGCCCCGCGCTCAGGCCAGCGCACCGGAGGCGGTGTTGCCCGAGTGGCCATCGGCCAGTTGGCCGCAGTAGTCGATAAGCGCATCAATCTCGTTGGATTTGTCAAACACCCGGTCGGCTCCCAGGTCCAGGCATTTGCGCCGCATATCCTTTGTGGCGTAGTTGCTTAGCACCACCAGCTTGCGTGGTGGCAGCAGTCCATGTGCTGCGCGCAGCACACCCAGGCCGGAACCGGCTTTCAAGAAAATATCGACGATCACCAGATCGACATGGTTACTGGGAAGGGTCAGCCATTGCACGGCGCTGAGTTCATCTTCGGCGGTGCCGATGACCGCAACCGGCACGAGCTCTTCCAGCGTGGCGATCAGGCTTTCTCGGATCACCGGGCTGTCTTCAACGATGTAGGTTTTAAGCTGGGGCATGTGCGGGGCACTAATTCCTGAGAGTCCAGAGCCAGCGGCTCCGCCCTGTGTGGGTAGAGTGTATTGTGTGCAAACAATGCACTCTGCGTAAGGTGTTAAACATGAGATTGGACACCAGTGTGCATTGAAATCGGGCACAAATCCATCGGGCATAGGCGCAGTCGCCTGTCGGATTTGTCCTACAAGGCTCAGTGTGTAGGACAGCAACTACCGCAGCCCGCGGTGCCGTCTGCTGGTGCCAGCTATGCCCCCACCGCACACTGTGGCTACCTTAGGGATCTGCCGTCTCGGCGGGCTCCGGTACTCCACAGGAGACACATATGAAAAATATACTTAAAACCACACTCGCCATCAGCGCCATGGCGGTCGCGGCCCAGGTAGCCGCCCAGGTGACTTTCTATGAGAACGATAATTTTGAAGGCCGGTCTTTCACGACCCAGAATGAGGTACGCAATTTTGACCGTACGGGTTTCAATGACCGCGCTTCATCGGTCATTGTGTTTGGCGAACGCCAGGAGGTCTGCGAGGACTCGCAGTTCCGCGGCCGCTGCGTGGTCTTGCGCGCTGGGCGCTACCCTTCATTGAGTGCCATGGGCTTGAACGACCGCGTGTCGTCGGTGCGCACGGTAGACCGCAATGCCCGGGTGGACGACAACCGCTATGCGCCGCCGCCCATGCCGGTCTACGACAACCGCCGACGCAATAACGAGCGCGTGTTCGAAGCAGATGTGACTTCGGTACGCGCTGTGGTGGGGCCACCCCAGCAACGCTGCTGGATGGAGAAGGAAGAAGTGCAGGGCCGGGGCAATGCCAACATCGGCGGTGCCGTGGTCGGCGCCCTGCTGGGCGGCGTGCTGGGCCACCAGATCGGTGGCGGGCGTGGCCAGGACATCGCGACCGCCGGCGGTGCGGTTGCCGGCGCAGCCGTGGGTGCCAATGTAGGCCGCAATGGCCAGACCACCACCCAGGACGTGCAACGCTGCGCTACTGAGCCGGCGTCGACCCGCCCTGAGTACTGGGATGTGACCTACAACTTCCGTGGCCAGGAGCACCGCATCCAGATGACCACGCCACCCGGACGCACGGTCACCGTGAACCGTCGCGGCGAGCCCCGCGCATAAGACCGCCTGCGCAGGTTTAGACGGCCCTTCGGGGCCGTTGCTGTTTCTGCGAAATGGCGGTGTGCCGTGCGGATCGCGTAGGACATCTACTACGGCAAATGGCGGCAATGTCTGCTGTGCGCTGTGGGCTTGGCCGCGCACACTGCAGCTATCCCATTTACCAACAAAAGGATTCTTATGAACATGTTTTTCAATCTCAAAACTGCTGCCCTCGTCGCTGCAATGATGTTGGCCTCGGTGTCCCAGGCTGCCACCATGTCCAAGGATGAATACGACGTGGGCAAGACCCGTATAAGCGCGGATTACAAGACCGATAAAACGGCTTGTGCATCGCTGGCCAGCAACGCCAAGGACGTGTGCATGGAGGAGGCCAAGGGCAAGGAAAAGATCGCCACTGCCGAGCTGAAGGCTGCCCATTCCGGCAAGCCTGCCGACCACACCAAGGCACTGGAAGCCAAGGCCGAAGCCAACTACGCCATTGCCAAAGAAAAGTGCGATGACAAGGCTGGCAACGACAAGTCCGTCTGCGTGAAGGAAGCCAAGGCCGTTGAGGTCAAGGCTCTGGCCGATGCCCGCACCGCCAAGCAAATTGGTGAAGCCAAAACCGAAAACGCCGATGAAAAGCGCGATGCCGACTACAAGGTGGCCGTACAAAAGTGTGACACCCTGGCAGGCGACGCCAAGACCAGCTGCGTGAGCGCGGCCAAGGTCCAGTTCGGTAAGTCTTGAGTTTTTTGGTCCTCTTGATAAGCAAACACAAGGAAACATTATGAAAACCACACGTCACTACGCAGCTAGCGCTTTGGCAGCAGCTGCACTGGTCATTCTGAGCGGCTGCGCTGGCATGAGCCGGCAAGAAAAGGGTATCGCCACCGGTGCCGCAATTGGCGGCGTTGCCGGTGCAGCCGTCGGCGGCGGTGTGCTGGGTACGGCGGCCGGTGCGGCTGTCGGCGGTGTGATCGGCAACGAAGTCGTCAAGAAGAAGTAAGCAAGAAGTAAGCAGTCAACGCCGGGGGCTTGCCCCCGTGCGCATGTTGGTAAGGAGGATGTATTTATGAAAAACCATTTTGAATCCCGCTCGTTGGGAATCATTTTCGCCGCCGTGTTGGCCTTGTCCGCTGTCGGCTGTAGCAAGCAGGTGGATGCCACCGGCGCGGCGGCCCCGGGCACCACCGTCGGCACCGAGATCGACGACACGGTAGTGACCGCCAGCGTCAAGTCTGCACTGCTGGCCGACCCCGACGTGAAGAGCCTGGACTTCAAGGTTGAAACCCGCAAGGGCGAAGTGCAGCTCAGCGGCTTTGTCGAAAGCCAGGCCCAGATCGATCGTGCCACGTTCATCGTCCAAGGCGTGTCGGGCGTGAAAAGCTTAGAAAACAAGCTCAGCCTGAAGGTAGCCGATACCACCGTCGGCAACAAGGTCGACGACGGCATCGTGACCGGCCGCGTCAAGGCTGCACTGTTGGCCGATGCCAGCATCAAAAGCCTGGACATCGGCGTGGTGACGCGCAAGGGTGAAGTCCAGTTGAGCGGCTTTGTCGATAACCAGGGCCAGATCGACCGTGCGGTGCAGGTCGCCCGCGCCACGGAAGACGTGCACAGCGTCAGTAACGAAATGACCATTAAGAAATAGCCCCTGGCGTTTCTGCCCCGTCAGCCACCCCTGGTTAGTCCTCGGGTGGCTTTTTTATGTGTTTCGTGCCAATGGCGCACATCCTGTAAGCACGGGTAGCTATAGAAAGAAGAGCGCGGCTGCCTCGGGCAATGGGGCGTAAACCTTGTAGGCGCATGTCCATGGTCGGGCGCTGTGCTTGTCCTACCGCGGGTCGCGTTGCTGTCCGCTGCTGGGCTGGTCGGCTTCTGCCTAGACTGGCCCTACACCAACGCATTGCCATGAAATCTAGTCCCTCCCATTCAAAATCCCCGACGGTCCGTCTGCAGTTTTCTATCGACCTGGACTATGCAATTACAGCACCCGCTTGCGATTTTGTGTTCAACATCCACGCCGCCAAAACTGCCCACCAGACCGTGGTGGCGGAGACTCTGAAGATCAGCCAGCCCGTGCCCCATGCGCTGTACACCGACCCGGTGACGCAGACCCGCTATCTGCGGCTGGCAGCTGCCACCGGCGCTTTGAGCGTGCACTACGAAGCGACCGTGGACATCAGCCATTTCACCGCGCTGCCCGAGAACATTCCTGAGGTCGGTGTGGCCGATCTGCCGGGCGAGGTGCTGCAGTACCTCTACCCCAGCCGCTACTGTCCGTCGGACCGCCTGCACCGCCTGGCCCTCAATGAATTTGGCGAACTGCCCCCGGGCTACAGCCGGGCTCAGGCCATCCACGACTGGGTGACCAGCCGGGTCAACTTCCAGTCCAACTCGTCCGATGGCAACACCACCGCTATCGACACCCTGGTGGACCGGGTTGGCGTGTGCCGCGACTTTGCGCATCTGATGATCGCGCTGTGCCGCGCCGTCAACATCCCTGCCCGCTTCACCACCGGCATCGACTACGGAGCCGACCCGGTGCTGGGCCCGACTGACTTCCACGCCTACGTGGAGGTGTTTCTGGGCGACCGCTGGTACATCTTCGACGCCTCCGGCGTGGCCATTCCCATGGGCTTTGTGCGCCTGGGCATAGGCCGCGACGCCGCCGACTCGGCCTTTGCCACCATGTTTGGCGGCGTGATGAGCAGCGCGCCCGTGGTGCGTATCGAGGCGATACCCAATGCGCTCGGCAAGCTGGTCTTGCCGCAGCACGTACCGCATGGCCTGTCGACCGACGGCCAGGCGCAGGCTTTCTGAATTCCTTTTTTCCACTGGAGATATTTATGACAAAAAACACCTGGCCCCTGGCCGTGACGGCTGCGGCCCTGGCATTGCTGGTGGGCTGCAGCAGCATGAAAACCCCGGCCACCGCCGATGTCGCGGTATCCAAAGCTGCAGTGGACAGCGCAGCCGGTGCCGGCGCGGCTGAATTCGCGCCACTGGAAATGGCTTCGGCCCGCGAAAAGATGGCCGCCGCGCAGAAGGCCATGGCCAGCAAGGACTACAAGCTGGCTGCCGTGCTGGCGAACCAGGCCCAGGCCGACGCCAAGCTGGCCCAGGGCAAGGCCAATTCGGCCAAGTCCCAGGCCGCAGCCGATGCGATGCAGGACAGCGTGCGCGTGCTGCGCGAAGAACTTGACCGCGCCAGCAAATAAATCCAAAGAAAGAACACCATGAAAAAACTCTACGCCACCCCCGTCGCCCTGGCCCTTGCTGTATTGCTGGGCGCCTGCAGCTCCATGCCCACCAGCACCAGCCTGCTGGAGCAAACCCGCAGCGACTACCGCATGGCCCAGGCCAGCCCGAACGTAGCCCGCTACGCCCCGCTGGAACTCAAGCAGGCCGGCGACGCGCTGGCCCAGGCCAATGCCTCGGCCGACCACAAGGACAAGCCGGAAAAGGTCGACCAATTGGCCTACCTGGCCAAGCAGAAGATCGCACTGGCGCAGGAAGCTGCGAACCAGAAGGCCGCTGAAGCCGATGTGCAGAAGGCCGGTAAGGAAAGCGATGCCCTGCGTCTGCAACAACGCTCGAACGAGGCCGACCAGGCCAAGGCCAATGCGGTCGCGGCGCAGCAGAACGCACTGGTCGCCCAGGGCGACGCCGCTGACGCCCAGCGCAAGACCGAAGAAGCCCGCCGCATCGCCGCCGACGCCCAGACCCGCAACGCGCAGCTCGAAGCCCAGCTCGCCGACCTGGCCGCCAAGAAAACCGAGCGCGGCATGGTCATCACTCTGGGCGACGTGCTGTTCGGCACCGACCAGGCGCGCCTGACGCCGGACGGCATGCGCACCGCGCAAAAGCTGGCAGACGTATTGCAGCAGAACCCGCAGCGCAAGGTGCTGGTCGAAGGCTTTACCGACAGCACCGGCAGCACGGGGCATAACCAGGAGCTGTCTGAGCGCCGGGCCAACGCGGTACGCGGCGCTTTGCAGGGTATGGGTGTGGCCAATGATCGCGTGGCCATCCGAGGCTACGGCGAAGCCTATCCGGTGGCGGCCAATGACACAGCGGTGAACCGCCAGATGAACCGCCGCGTGGAAATCGTGTTGTCGGACGACACTGGCAAGACCCAGCAGCGTTAAGCAACGGCAAGCCCGTTCGGCCCTTACCCCAGGGCCCAATGGGCGCCAACTCTCAAATTGATAGCGTATCGTGCAGATTCTTTGTGCGGTATAGCCGCACAGGGCTTGAAGCGCCTGGCGCGGAAAAGCCCTCGTTTTTGCCAGGTCGGCACCCACGGTTACGATCGCCCGAGAAAAGCGCATTCACCCGATGCGAGAGGCTGCAAAAATGTACTTTGTCTCGGTCACCCGCCTGCGCATCCGCGCTTGGCGCTATCTGCCGCTGTTCTTTTGGGACGCACTCCGAACTGGCAAGCAAGCCAGACAAGCCAGCGGCAACCTGTCTATGGCTGTTTTGCCAGACGCCAAACACACCTATTGGACGCTCACCGTATGGGTCGACGAAGCCGCTATGCGCAAGTACATGTCCTCGGGTGCCCACGGCAAGGCTATGCGTAAACTTGCCGCGTGGTGCGACGAGGCCTCTGTGGTGCACTGGACGCAAGACACATCCGAGCCTCCTTCGTGGCCCCAGGCCTACGACCGCATGGTCCAGCAGGGCCGCAAATCCAAGGTCAAATACCCATCGGATGCGCATCTGCGTTTCGAAGTGGATAGGCCTGTGGTGCGTGGTTCGGCCTAGTACGCGGCCCCCCAGCCAAGCCATTGGATGTTCCTCTGAATTCCTCAGATGGAAAGGCCGCTACCGCAGATATTCTGTGCGCTAGCAGCTATCAAAAATATAGTATTTAGGCTGTGCGCTGCAGGCGCACAAAGCTGAACGGCAGGCCCGTACTGCTGGTGTGTGCTTCGCGGCTCGCCTCAACCCATTCGGGGCCGAAGCCAGGGGCGTAGGCATCGCCCTCAAAGTCTTGGCCAATCTCGGTGACCACAGCGGTGTGTGCCAGCGGCAGGGCCTGCGCATAGATCTCGGCCCCGCCAATCACCCAGGCATCGGTATCCGCCGGGCACAGCGCTGCGGCCTCTGCGATGGAGCCGGCGCGCAAGGCCCCGTCGGCCTGCCAATCGGCTTGCCGGGTGACCACGATGTTGACGCGCCCGGGCAGCGGGCGAAAGCGTGGCGGCAATGAATCCCAGGTCTTGCGGCCCATGATCACCGGGCAGCCCAGTGTGGTGTGCTTGAAGTGCGCAAGGTCTTCCGGAAGATGCCACGGCAGGGTGCCACCCACGCCAATCACGCCATTCGCGGCGCGCGCAAAAATCAGGTGCAGCTTCATACCGCCACGGGCGCCTTGATGGCCGGGTGGCATTGGTAGTCAAGTACCTCGAAGTCTTCAAATTCGTAGCTGAAGATGTCGGCCGGCTTGCGCTTGATGTGCAGCGTGGGGTATGCGTACGGCGCTCGGCTGAGTTGTTCGTTCACCTGGTCCACATGGTTGCTGTAGATGTGGCAGTCGCCACCGGTCCAGATGAAGTCGCCCACGGCCAGGTCGCACTGCTGCGCCACCATGTGCGTGAGCAGCGCATAGCTGGCGATGTTGAAGGGCACACCCAATGGAGTTTCCCCATCAGTTTTTGTGCAATCAAGCATGGTTGCTGCATTCAAACGGGTATTTGCATTGAACATTGTAAATTCCAGGGGGAGTGCAGAGGGGGGTGGGGCCAATTGTGGATAAGCTGTGGATTGGTTGACCAGTCATCCATTACAGGAGACTCACCAAGCATCTAGGTACGCTGTCGAAAGTCTGCCTCGAGAAGCACTTCCCAAGGGGCTAGCCCAACCGCGATGCAAATGCCCTCAAGGGTATCCGCTGCAACTGCGATTTCCGCGCGCTCAATCATGCCAATCGTGTTCCGATGCAGGCCAACTGCGCTTGCAAGTGACTCCTGAGAAAGACCCTGGCTCCGCCGCGCGTCGCGCAGCACAGTGCCTAGGGCACAAATCAGATTGGACGGCATTCAGGGTTTCGAAGTGAAACCTGCGAGTCTGATAATTCCTGTTAAGAGTGTCTACCCAGTATACTGTGCAAATGACATGGCGCCGTCCCAATGTACTGGGACCACGCACCCCTCTGACACAAAGTGACACTATGCTCTTTACAGCACGTTCTGAAATGTTTCTACAGGCGCTACGGGCAAGCGATCAGTCGCTTGGGGTTGTGCGCTCAATTGGCCGCTCCGTCCACCGGCCATGGTTTGTGGCGACGTATTTGAGTGTGCATGGACCCTCAAATTGGTGGGAAACCGTTTGTACTGAGCGGGAGGACGAGCTGCTACTACAAATGAAGCACTATAAGAAATTGAAGTTCGCAGCAGTTCAGTACCTTGAACCTCCGCATCCTGCTCGTTCGGAGGAGTGGAAATGTCATAGGCTGCGCTCCATAGAAAAGGGCGTGTATCAGGGTTCCGAGGTCTCGATCTACACGGTTGGAAATATGGAGCGGCGCTGCATCGAGTTTCCTGAAGCGAATCTTGACCAAGTCACCTCCCTGCGAACGGTACTGGACGTGTTGGTCGGTCACTTTTACTAACAGCAATTCGGAGATATTGCGTGCTCGTTGATCTAGCCGCCGCGTATTTTCCGTATGTCCCCGGTACACGGCATGCGGGGACTGTGGTCTACGTCGACTTCGACGGCGTGCTGCAACATGAAGCCGTCATGTGGCATCGGAGGCGCGGAATTTACATGAGCCCGACTGAGGCTCCAGGTCACACCCTTTTCGAATGGACCCACCATCTCGAGGAAGCTTTGTTGGCATTCCCGGACGTTGCCCTTGTGTTGAGCAGTACATGGTGCATCAGGCCAGGTTTCGGCAAGGCTCTCAAGCGCCTCCCCGAATCACTGCGCTTGAAATTCGTAGGCGGCACCTTCCACCGGCGTGTCCACGGCGCGGACCCATGGCTCCTTCAGTCGTTTAGGTCGACGCCAAGGTGGAAGCAGATTGCGAACGATGTTGCACGGCGTCAGCCGCAAGCTTGGCTGGCCATCGACGACGATACAGAGGACTGGCCGGACGATCTGCGCAACAACCTCGTCGCGTGCCAAGGTTCGACTGGGCTGTCCTCGCCTGAAGTCCGGGCTGAGCTTCGAAGAAAGCTTGCAGAGGCTGCCGCTGTGCAACGAGGCGCAAATGGTTGAAGGTAAAGTAGTGCCTCGTCCGGCTGTGAGCATCCCTGCCGTCAACACAACGTCTGAGCTGATACGGCAAGGCCATCTGGTACCCACGAACGAGTTTCGGCAACTCATGGGCTGGGGAACTGAGCAAACTTTGAAGAGGGCGCTGGCTGCGCGCCGGCTGTTCGCGCTGCTCGTTGGGAACGAGTTTTACTTCCCGCGGTTCTTCGCAGACGCGAGCCTTGACAGAAAGCATCTAGAGGCTGTGACGAAGCAGCTTGGCGACCTGCCCGGGGGCGCGAAGCTCCAGTTCTTCATCGCGCGCAAGGGCTCGTTGAATGGCAAGAGCGTGCTGGAGGCAGTCGCGGCAGGCCAACTCGAACTGGTGCTGCGCCTTGCTTCGGCGTATGCCGAGGCTTGAAGCCCTCGTCAAGGGAGTGTCGTCCCATGCGACCGTCGTTGTGAGAACGGCGCGCCGCAATTTGGGCAGCGAACTTCAGTGCGATACTGTTGATACTTCGCATCCGAGAGACCCGGAATAGGCGTCCCGGTGTTCGGCCCTGCATGCAAGGGCCGAAGTTGATGAGGAGAATGTGGGTCCTAGCGAGCTTTGCTCGGACGAGGCGACCGACAAGAAAGTCGGAAGTCGGATTCTCAGCCGCCCTCCTCAGATGCGAGGTTTTTTCTCCTACGTCCATCTCCGGCATTCGAGCGAGTGCACCTCGGGCGTCGACATGGTTCACTGATGGCAGCAGCGCGAGCTGCGCTTTGTAGGAGTGCCGACCTAGCTTCGGCTCGTCATTGTTGTAATTGCTGATGAGATTCCAGTGCAGCTTCTCGCCGGTGTACGCGTCCACCCCACCGGATAGAACGACGGCTGCATGGATGGCCTCCTTGTTCAGCGACCCGGGGTCGTGCCTTCCTGGTTGTGGCCCCGCCCACGGTCTTCTTAGCGGGCATAGGCTTCTTGGGCGGCGGTAGCTTCATGGCTTCAGCCTTGCTCGCCCGCAGCGCGGCAGTCATCCGCCAGCAGCCATTCAGCATCCGCGGGGCGCTTGATCCAGAGGTCCCGCCAGGCATTCCGGCTCGAGCCTGCGATGGTATTGGCCAGTCGGCCCGGGGTGATGGACTCGCCCTCGTAGACGAGCTTGTCGCCTTCAACGCGGGCGTACGACCAGTCGCCCTTGTACTGCATCCGCACTTCGGTGGAGTCGGGCAGGAACAGGCTCTTCCACTGGTAGCCCAGCCTGGACGAGGGGCGGATCAGTTCCTCTTTCCAGTCGGCGTTCGACATCCAGTAGTCCACCGCGTCTTGGATGGCGGTGACAGGGTCACGTGTATCACCCTTACCGTGGCGAAAGGCGTGTGCTTACGCGAGACACACAAGAGCTTCTGATTAGGATGAATCAGAAGATGTCGGAGTTTCTCGGCACCTACACGACCGTCACTGGGGCTGACAACAGCAAGGTGCCGATCCCGGAGCGGCACGGCATGGTCAGCAAGCACACGCCTGGCCTCGCTGAAGTTCTTCGAGAGACCTATTGCCCTGAGGGCCTTGAACCTGCAGGCGATCCGCGAAGTCAACTGATTTTGCCGATGGAGGGCCACCCAATTCAGGCCACTCAGCTAGCCACCTGGGGGCGAACCTGGCCCATTGCATCCTCGCTGAACCAGGCACGTCCGGACCGGACGCCGAAGAATGTGCTGCTCTGGTGTGGAGCCGTGTACAGCGGTGGCATGGAGCTGGAGATGGTTAAGGCTGCATTTGAGCGAGCAGGCGCCCAGGTTCGCGTGATTTCTCCCACCGTTGGAAGTCCCGACGAGTTCATTAAGATATACGAGGACAGCAGCTACGACGTGCTGTGGATCGCCTCTCACGGAGACTACGACCACTTTGCCCCGCACAAGGTAAAGCTGCATCTGGCCTTGGACGAAGCGAACGTCATGCTGGACGATCTGTGGACGAAGGCGCCCAACACCGAGCACCGGCGTCTGCTGCTTTTGAACGTCTGTGACGGCGCGCGATTTGCTGACAAGGGGATGCTTCCTCGCATTGGTCTGGCAGCTGGCCTTTCTTGCCCGAGCCAGGCAACGATCTCCCACCTTTGGCCAGTGCGTCCTCTGCCAAGCCCCGCCACAACCATATCGTGGTTGCGGTGGTGGATGGGCATCCCCTGCGGCATCGGTATCGGCGCCACCAAAACGCTGGCCAAACTGGCAAACCATATTGCCAAGACCGCAGAGCGCAAGCCTGGCAGCTATCCCGTCCACCTGGCGCAAGTGTGTGACATGTCATCCCTCTCTACCCAAGACCGGGAGTCCGTGCTGGAGGCAACGTCGGTCAATGAAGTCTGGGGCGTGGGGCGACGTATCGGTGCTCAGTTGGTAGAGGGAGGTGTACGGACAGTGCTGGACCTTGCCAAGCTCGATCCTGCCATGGTGAAGCGACGCTGGTCTGTTGTGCTGGAACGCACGGTGCGTGAACTCCAAGGCACGCCGTGCATTGACTTGGAGCATGCGCCCGCACCTAAACAGGAGATTGCGTGCACGCGGTCGTTTGGGCATCCAGTGACAGACCTCGCAGACTTGGCAGAAGCCGTGACGGAATTCGCCAGCCGTGCCGCCCAGAAACTGCGCGTGCAACACAGCCTCGCGGGACAAGTGCTCTGCTTTATTCGCACCAGCCCGTTTAGGAAAGATGCGCAGTACAGCCGCTCTATCAGTGTGCCGTTGCGCCGAGCCAGTGCGGACACAGCCGCCATCGTCTCGGCGGCCCTGGTGGGCTTACGCTCCATCTACCGGCCAGGCTTCAAGCTGTGCAAGGCGGGCGTGATGCTGTTGGACCTACAGCCTGATTCGCAGCAACAGGGTGAGTTGGCGTTGGAGGACGACGCCGAAGAGGCTGGCAGAGGCCGACTCATGGTTGCCCTGGATACGCTCAACGAACGGTATGGCCGGGGCACAGTGTTGATGGCCAGTGCGGGTCTGGCGGGGGAGCGGCGTGCCTGGTCTATGAAGCAGGAACGGCGGACACCGAGCTACACCACCCGCTGGGAGGATATTGCGGTGGCTAGGGCGTAACTACGGCAGAACGCGGCCAAAAACTGAATTCTGCGTGCGAAAGCTTTCTCAGACTCGAAGATACGCGGGCAAGTTCTCTGTGGACATCGCATTCTGGGATGCGACTAAGCGCGATCTGGCGCCAACAGGCGTCGACTACGTCGGCGATCAAGGAATAATTGATAAATACTGTATATTAATACAGCATGCATTGCATTCCCTTTCGCAGCAGCCGCCTCTGCGCCTCCATTTCAGGCGGGAACAGGGCTGCCCTAAGTCGCATCCTCCATCGGATGGATGACAGAGGTTGTGAGCGTTCGCACGTAAATCTGTTACAAAGCGTGTGCAAACAATCTGGCGGGAGCAAAACTATAGCCATGGACCCCATCCATGAGAAGAAGCCGCGCGAAATTGTTGGTCGGGACACAATGGTGCGGTTCCGGATGCAGTTTCAAGCCGCGGCATTCGCGGCGCTCGAAATTCTGAGCGGCAAGGAAGTCGACCGCATCTACTGCGACTACCATGACGATTTCGTCGTGCGTAGAACCGTCGCTGGCGTAGTGGAGTACCATTTCTTTCAGGTCAAGACCAAAGGCAAAATTAACCAGCAATGGGACATTGATGAAGTCTTTGCTCTGAAGAAGACGGGGACGCTTGATACTGACGAGAAGCTCGAGGCGATTCGGAGCAGCATCGCTGGCAAGCTGTTCGTGCACACGATTGAGTTCGGAGACCGGTGTCGGGAGGTCACTGTCCTCAGCAACGTGCATTTCAAGGACGATGTGTATGACCTAGTCGCGGACCTCGCCGCTGGCACGTCCGACAAGAAGTACACCCGCCAGTTCATCGAGAAGTTCGCGGCTATCGTATCGCCCGACGTTCAGCTATCGTCTGAGCAAATTGAAGCTGCTCGAAAAAAGCTGTCCCTGCGACCTAATGTTCAGTACATCGGGGACACCCTTGATGCCTTCGGCATGGCCGCGCATCACGCCATCTGGCAACACTCTGAGATCGAGCTACATCGGCACGAAGTTGAGCGGATCGCCAGAAGCCTTGTGACGCTAGTCGAGGAAAAGTCCTGCGCCCCAATTAGCGGTCTGACCAAGACTCAGATTGACTTAGCGACTGGTGTTGGCCTGGAGGACCTACTTCAGGTTCTGAGTATCTCCACCCAGGTCTATCAGACGCTGCTGCAAGGCGGTGATCCCGCGGCAATCAAGAACGCGTCAATCCTTCAGCGTAAGTTAAAGGAGGCCGGTACGCCTGACAACATGATCGAAGCAGCCTCCCGGATGAAGGTATCCTGGGACGTCTGGATGAGAAATGCGCGCCATACGTATCCCGACTTCACCTTGAACTTGCTGCTCGAGGAAATCGACAAGAAGTGCAAGGCCTGGCTGCTGGGTGGTGGCGTCCTCGCAGACCTGGAGAAATGTATCCGAGAGCTCTTGGAATCGCCCATCGGGAAGCAGTTCCCGGCGCTCGACATTGACCTGCTGTTTGGCGCGCTTTGTGCCGCTATCGTTAGGAGGGCAGCGCAATGAGCTCGGCCGAGTTCTTCAGCGAAGCTAGGCACCTGGGCCTCAAGCTGAATCTTTCTGGCGATGGACCTTCGCCAATGCACACGCTCGACAACGAAGCACTGTTCCAACTGCCCCTGCTCGCCATGACTATCTTGGCAATCTCAAAGGGCCGGTCAAAGCCTGAGCTGCCTGAGATTGGTCAGTTGGTTGGGGAGTGTCTCGAGCGGACCGTGGCCGGCTTTAAGGGGTCATCGCAGGACATCGGTTGGTCCGGCAACCTGCGTATTAGAACCATCAAGGCCTTGACGTTCTTGGAGTCGACCGGGCAGGTTTCCATCGACAAGGTCACGCGCGAAATCTCTGCCACTGATCTTGGCAAAAAGGTCTACACCGGCGCTGTCGAAGGCGAGAGTTTGCTGGCTCACTCGATGAGAACCATTGAGCTGAGCTACCAGTACATCCGGGATGAAACTAGAGTCAGAGGGGAAGTGAATTGAGGCTGAAATCACTGCAAGTCGAGCCGTTGGGCGAAGGAGGATGGGAAAGCCCTCTTTTCGAGTTTGGGCACCGAACCACAATGCTCTTCGCTGCGAATGGCAGTGGGAAGTCGCCTGTCGTGCGTATGCTTGCTTCCGCGCTGGGATTTCCGAATAACTTCAGGGCGGAAATCCTTGAGAAGTGCAACGCCGTCGTGTTGCGTGCTGAAGCGGATGGAAAGCCGCTCACGATCAGACGTGCCATCGAGGCAAAGAACGGGCTTTTCTATGCAGTGATTGACTTCGATGGCGAGCAAACTGAGCACCATTCAGAGGCATCATTCTCAGCTGCGCTTTTCCAACTGCTTGGGCTGAGGCCACCACGGCTGGTGTCGACCAAAGGGGAGGAAACACAGCCCTATATAGCGACTCTGCTGCCTCTCTTTTACTTGGTCCAGGGCCACGGATACTCGGCTGCCTACCGCGCCCCTAGTTCTTTCATCACAGATCAGTTCGCGGAGATGGTGCGGTTCGCATTCGGTCTGAATCCCAAGCACTCCTTCGAAGTCAAGAAGTCGCTGATCGACGAGAAAAGCGCTTTGGAGGCGCAGACCCGCAAGATTGTGGCTGCGCATCGCGTGCTTGAGTACCAACGCCGCGGTGTGGACGACAGCGATGCAAATCAGGCGGTGCTGCAGCTGAACTCTGAGAATCTGACGCGGCAGATCGACGGGCTTCGTGCATCAGTGGACGCGAAGGGCTCCGCGAGCTCGACGCTAACGGCATTGCTGCGCCAGAAAGACGTGCAAATCCGGGCACGCCAGCTGGAACTCTTCGAATTGCAGAATCGGGTTGTAGGCATCGAGACTATCCGCGCGGAAATTGATGGCGAAGTCAAGACTCTTGGACTGAACGAAGAGGCCCTCGGCGTCTTCAAGTCGTTCCAGGAAATCTGTCGCGTTCCGAACTGCGGACTGTTCCTTGGAAGTGCAGAATCGTACGGGAAAAACCTGCTGTATCTGAAGGATCAGATCAAGGACCTTGAACGGAACTGCCAGCGAGCCGAGATTCGTGTCGAGCAATTGGAGGAGCGGCTCGAAGAACTGGGTGCAGAGCGCCAGACACTCGTCGACAACCTTGATTCGCCGACCGCCTCCGGCACCGACCAACTGGTGACGGCGGTACAGACCCTGACCAAGCAACTTGTTGACATTCAAAGCGAACTGGCCCGAATCTCTGGCTTAAAGGACGAGCGCTCGAAGCTGTTCAAATTAGAGCAAGAACGAGACCGCATTCAGGAACGTATAGAAGGGCTCACGAACACCGGCAGGGCTGACCACGCATTCAACGAGCTTCGACGGAAACTGCGCGACCTGACCGTGAAATGGATGGACATGCTGGACACCACCAGCGTATCGAGGAACGTCGACATCGACTTGAACCTACGGTTCACCTTTGGGGGAGAAACGTTAGAGACCATCGGCAGCGGCGGCACCAGCAGCACCACGAGTCGGCTAGTCCTCGCCATTCACGCAGCGCTGTTGGAGGCCTACCTTGCCGACAAGACTCGTCCGTTACGCTTCTTGATTTTGGATACGCCGAAGCAAGATGAGCTACACACGGCTGACTTGGCAAGATACCTCACAGAGCTCGAGAAGATGTGTGAGGCAAACGACGCGCAGCTTCTCTTCTCCTCTACAGAGTACGACCACCCGACCGCGAAGAAGGACAAGCGCTGGCTTCCAAAGTACCATGGGCCGGAGAAGCCGATGTACCTCGGGAAGCGGACCGACCTGTTGCCCGAAGGTGCGGCTGGTGCTGCTACTGACGAAGGAGCTTGAGGTTTGGAGTTCATGCCCATTGATCTTGGCGCTCTGTACCAAGCTCATCACGGCGGCGGCACGCATTCCTGCGCGAAGACTACCGGCGAATAGCCAATTGCTGCGCCCCAGCGCTGCGTTGTCACGGGGACCGCGTTTGAACTTCCGATGGTGATTCAGGTAGATCGCTTGGCTAGTGACAAGCAGCCTGCAAGCGAAGACGTTGACCTTGAGCGGTTGTGGAGTGATGGCCCGGCGGCCGGCGCGACGGTGTGAGAGGAGATCATCGACCGGCGGGCCCCCGGCTGGGCTTATTTCCCTTCTGACGCGATGTCAAGCTGAGGCAACGTCTTCACGATCTTCATCGTCTCCAGACTGACCGTGACCACGCGCTGGAACAGCTCTAGCGGGTAACGCGGATTGCCCATGGTCTCCACTGCCCATTCGTTGGCGTCGTTGACGATACCGCTGTCCTTATCGGGCTTGACGCACTGACGCTCGACGACCCAGTCCAGCGCGGGCTTGCCATTGACGACGTAGTCGTAAGCTTCCACCGGAATGCCGGTCAGGGTGATCCTGTCGTTGTAGTGTAGGGTCGTCAGGTCCTTGTCCTTTCCTTTCTTCCCGTAACGCATCTTCTCGACGCGGTAGGCGGCGTCGATGAGCTTCTGGCCGGCGCTATCGATCTTAAGGGGGTAGGGCTCAACGGTCTCGTAGTTCAGGTGCAGCTCGGCCAACTTGCGGCCGGCCTGGGAGAAGGCCCTGAAGTCGGCTGCCGTCTTCACGCGCGGGATGCGCGGCAGTTCCTTACAAAGGTTGTCGACGAAACGTTCCCGGTAGTCGGGCGAGTGGAGAAGGCCGTATACGTAGTAAAAAATGTCTTCGCGGTTGATGGTCTCACCGCTGTAGGCGGACTGGAAGTACGCAAGACCTTCTGCCGTGATGGCGTCGCGGCGCTTTACTACCGACGTTGCGGCCAGCGGCTCTGCCTCGCTGAAAAGGGCGGACTGATCAGGGTCAACCTTAGGCTCCGAGGCTTCGTAGAGGTACAGCGGGAAGCACTGCGAGCCCCCTTTCATGGCAGCTACACATAACTCTACGGGGACATTCGTCATCAGTGCAGTGAAGCCTGAGATGCATCCAGGGCCGGATACACAGATAGCCAGATTCTCGCTCCTCGCGTTTGGGAAGACGCGCGGCATTTGATAGACCATCTCGTTCAACCGACGATTGAAGTACAGCCACTGCTTATAGAATGGCCGATAAAGAGCTGTCGTCAGACAGGTTTCGTCAAACGATATGCTCTTGCCCTTGGCAAGGTCCTGCTTCAAAGCCCGGGTCCAAGCAATCTGCGTTGAATCGGTGCTGATAAAGCCGTCTAACTCTTCGTCTCGCGCCTTCTTACCTAGTCCAGGATGGGCCCGTTCCATCCGTTGAGCCTCTGCGCTATAGAAAGCAATCATTCGCCTGATGTTTGCGGACACCCCGATTTTCGAGGCGTTGAAGCTCCAAGTATCACGGCCAGTCGCAATGCCAAGAGTGAAGCTCTCAAAAAGCTTCGGCCCATTGCTCTTCTTATCGCCCATTACAAGGTATTCAGAAAAGCTGCCATCGCGTTGCTTTAACCAGTCTCCATGAGTATCTGGCATGATAGCCGTCCAGCTATCCGCGGCAGTGATGCCGGCAACGCTGCCAAAAGACTCGATTTTGGCGAGCTTTTCAACCTGAGTCAGGTAATCGCCGATGTCGCAGAAATGAATCTGCCCACTATGCTTGGCTTCAGGGTTCTTAACCAGTAGAGAAACCGCAATCGGAGCGCGACTTCCAAGACCAAATACGTTGCCACCTTCCTTGCGGCGCCGTTCGCCAGACGTGTAGGCATTACCTCTCAGGTGGAAGACGTAGACGCTGCTGAATTCGTCAGCTAGGCACTTCCGCAAACCGTCCGACGAGGTCGAGTCAAGGAAGCCTCCATTCGTTACGAATCCAATGACACCGCTACTACCAACGCGATCACTGGCCCACCGTATTGCCCGGATGTAGCTGTCGTAGATGTTGCGAACAGACGTCTTTTCTGAACGTCCTGCATAGGTTTCAGCTATGCGCGCATCCAGTTGCGGGTAGCCAATGTTCTGGTTGTTGTCGTTCGCGCTTTCCTGGCCCACTGAATATGGTGGATTCCCGATGATGACGCGGATGTCCAGTTTCTTCTGCCGCTTGCGCCGCGCACTGTTGTCCACCAGCAGCGCGTCAACCAGGTCCTCCTTCTCATACATCTGGAAGGTGTCGGTCAGGCAGATGCCCTCGAAGGGCTGGTAGTTTCCGCCCACAATGCCGTGGTAGACCGCCTCGATATTGATGGCTGCGATGTAGTAGGCCAGAAGCACCAGCTCGTTGGCATGGATTTCGTGCTTGTACTTGTGGGGCAGGTGCTCGGGTGCAATCAGGCCGCTCTGCAGCAACCTAGTGATGAAGGTCCCGGTTCCGGTGAAGGGGTCGATGATGTGGACGCCCTCACTGCCCAGGGTCTGACCGAACTCCGACTCCAGGATGTGTGCGACGCTGTGGATGATGAAATCCACCACCTCGACCGGCGTGTAGACGATCCCAAGCTTGTCGCGCAAACGCGGAAAAGCATTGGCGAAGAACTTGTCGTAAAGCTCGACGATGATCTTCTGCTTGCCCTGCGCGTTTTCGATCCCCTGGGCGCGCAGTTTCACGCTGTCGTAGAAGCGCTGAAGGGTGTCGGCCTCCTTGTCCAGCCGGTGCTCCTGCATTACGTCGAGCACGCCCTGCATGGCTAGCGACATGGGGTTGTGCTTGGCGAAGCTGTAGTTCTCGAACAGCGCATCGAAGACCGGCTTCGTGATGAGGTGCTGCGCCAGCATCTCGATGACCTCACCATCGCTGATGCTGCCGTTCAGGTCGTCGCGCAGCTCCCCTGCGAAATTATTGAAAGCCGAGCGCTCCTTGTCGTTGGAAGGGTCTGCCACGATGCCAGTGATCCGGTCGATGTGCGTGCGGGCGATCTTGGCAATGTCGTTGGCCCAGTCCTCCCAGTGGTGGCGGTTGCCGACCTTCTGCACCAGCTTGGCGTAAATGGCCTTCTCAATCTCGCCGATTTCGAACGGCAGGGAGGTCTGGTCCTCCTTGCCATAGCGCTTGGGTTCCGGCTCACCGATGGTGAAGCCGCCCTTGCCCGCGTCCTTGTTCTTCGGGCCCTTGGGCTTGTCCTGCTTGCGCTGAATCTTGTCGGTGATGGCGACGACCTCCATCTTGCTGGTGTCACGGCCGATCAGGTCCAGCTTGTTGACCATCGCGTCAAACCGGTCGTCATGTGAACGCAGTGCCTGCAGCACCTGCCACACCACGGCATAGGTCTTGTTGTCGGCCAGGGCCTCATGCGGCTCCACTCCGGCTGGGATGACCACCGGCAGGACGACGTACCCGCGCTTCTTGCCCGGCGAATTACGCATGACCCGGCCGACCGACTGCACCACGTCCACCTGGGAATTGCGCGGCGTCAGGAACAGTACCGCATCCAGGGCCGGCACGTCGACACCTTCGGACAGGCAGCGCACGTTGCTCAAAATCCGGCAGGTGTCAGAGGCGGCATCGGCCTTGAGCCAAGCGAGCTTGGCCTCCTTCTCGCTCGCGTTCATGCTGCCGTCCACGTGGTCGGCTTCGCAGGCCAGCGTCGAGGCGGCTTCGTCCTCCTCTGACGCCTGGTAGGCCTCGACCACTGCCTGGAACATGCCCGCGATGTTCTTGGAGCTGACCTTGTGGGTCTTCGCGCCCTTGCTTACCTCGATGACCTGGCAGAAGGCGACGGCGCGCTTCATTGCCTCGTGGTCGCCGTCCAGTTCCTCGGTGAGCCCCTGCTTGGCCAGAGCCTTCCAGCAGCCGATGATCTTGGCAGCGTCGTCCACCTTGAGCTGGTTGTTCTCATCCTTGAGCAGGCCTTGAATGCGGCGGCTGACGTGGGCCTCCTCCACGGACAGCACGATGACCTTGTAGTCCACCAGCAGACCGCGCCGGACGGCCTCGGAGAAGGTGATGACGTGGAGTTCCGGGCCGTAGAGCGCCTCGTCGTCCATGGAGCACAACGCTACGTTGCCCTGTTCGGCCTTGGCCTTGGCACTGTCGCCGTAGATGCGCGGCGTGGCCGTCATGTAAAGGCGTTTGGTTGAGCGGATGAAAGCGGCGTCGTGCACCTTAACGAAGTTACTCTCGTCGTCTTCGCTGAAGGTGGCGCCAGTGGTTCGGTGCGCCTCGTCGCACACAATGAGATCGAAATCAGCCAGGCGGTGCTCTTGCTGGGCACGGTGGATGACGTCGATGGAGTGGTAGGTGCTGAAGACGACGCTCATGTGCGCGGCGTCGTGCCGTTTGGCCATCTCGGTGGCCAGACGGCCTGGTTCGGTCGTGGCGGGGTAGCGCAGTTCGTGGGTGAAAGTCTGGACGCTGTCGTCTTCCTTCTGGCGCTTCTTGCCAACGTCGCTGTCTGAGCAGACGGCGAAGCTGTGCAGCGGCGTGGCGCTCTCCTGCGTCCACTCGGTCAGGGTCTGCGACAGTAGGGACAGGCTGGGCACCAGGAACAGCACTCGCTTGCCTCGGCCCGCCAGGGCCTCAGCGATTTTCAGGCTGGTGAAGGTTTTGCCAGTGCCGCAGGCCATGATGAGCTTGCCTCGGTCGGCGGCTTGCAAGCCAGTCAGCGCGCCGTCCAGCGCCTGCTGCTGATGCGGGCGAAGCTGCTTCTTAAGCTTGAGCACCGGCGCGGCCTTGGGCTGGTACTGTGCCCAGTCGATCTGGCTGTTCTCTAGGTCGTTCAGGTCGATCTTGCTGACGGGCGGCTGCTGGTCGCGCAGCGCCTCCTCGGCGTGGGTGCTCCAGTGGTTGGTCGTGCTGACGATAACCCGGTGAGCGAACGGCTTCTTGCCCGAGGCAGTGAAGAAGCTGTCGATGTCGCTCTTCTGAAGGCGGTAGTCCTCGGCGTAGAGCTTGCACTGGATGGCATGTATTTCGCCTGTGCCCTGGGTCATGGCCACCAGGTCGATGCCAGCGTCGCGCTTGTCCAGACCTTGGAGCGCAGCCCATTCGCCGTAGGTCCAGACCTCGCTGTAGAGGTCGCAGTAGGTGGCCTCGTTTCGGAGGTAGCAAAGCATCAGCTCTTCGAAATAGGTGCCTTTCTCACGCTCTGACATGGAGGATTGGCGGAAGTGGTCGAGCAGTGAGGAAAGAGCGGTCATGTCGGTCTGGGCAAGCTAGTTCTGGTTGTTCGGAGGTGCTGGAGGGCTCAGGGCGCCCTGCGCACCCGGGCCGGTTTGGCGGGCGACGCTGGTGGGATTCCGTGCGCCCGGCAGTATTCCAGGACCATGAACTCCACCATGGAGGCGACGCTTCGCCGCTCATGTTCCGCGGCTGCAACCAAGGCGACCTTGACGTCAGGTGGGACCCGGACGCTGACGACTTCGGTTTTGGTGACGGTCAAGGTGATGCTCCTGTGTGAAAAACGCTAGCGTTTTGCATAGCGTAACAGGATTGTCAGTCGACTGTCGGTTGCGCCGAAGTAGGTGACAGCCTTGCCTGAGGGTGAAGATGGCCTGCATGTCAAACAAACGCCTGACCAGGTGATAGCGGCCCTTCGCGAGCAGATGGAGGCCTTCCTGCGGCAACATACACTCTGGTACGAGAAGGTGCTATACCTTAAAGGGCTCCTGGCAAAGAGGTACGTCGAGCATGACGGACTCCGTACCTCAGACCCCCAGCGGGCAACGTCGGATACATGCGATAATTTTCTTAGATTGGTGAATTTATGAAGCAATACCTCGAATTGCTCGAAGATATTCTTGAGAACGGTGAAGTCAAAGGTGACCGCACAGGCACCGGTACGACCTCGGTGTTTGGTCGCCAAATTCGCCACAACCTGGCAAGCGGTTTTCCCTTGCTGACGACCAAAAAACTGCACTTCAAGAGCATTGCCAACGAGCTAATTTGGTTTTTGAGCGGCAACACAAACGTCGCCTGGCTCAACCAGAACGGAGTGAGCATTTGGGATGAGTGGGCCACGGCTGAAGGAGAGCTTGGCCCCGTGTACGGCAAGCAGTGGACCGCTTGGCCTACTAAAAATGGCGGCACCATCAATCAGATCGACTACGTTGTTAATACGCTCAAGACCAACCCTAATAGTCGACGTATTCTGTTCCATGGTTGGAACCCTGAATACCTGCCAGATGAGAAGAAGAGCCCCGTAGAGAACGCTGAGAACGGCCTCATGGCGTTGCCACCTTGCCATCTGCTGTACCAGTTCTATGTGGCGAATGGGAAGCTCTCATCCCAGCTATACATCCGGAGCTCGGACAGCTTCCTGGGGTTACCGTACAACATCGCATCTTTGGCACTGTTGACCCACATGCTGGCTCAGCAATGCGATCTGATTCCACATGAAATTGTCGTCAGCATTGGTGATCTCCATGCCTATGCCAATCACATGGAGCAAATCAAGTTGCAGCTCACTCGGTCGCCGAAGCCTTTGCCGCGCTTGAATATTCTTCGTAAGCCAGAGTCGATTTATGACTATCGGTTTGAAGATTTTCAGATCGAAGGGTATGAGCCGGACCCTGGAATCAAGGCGCCGATTGCAGTCTGAGTTTGTCTGACGATATGCAGTTCTCGCGCCATTGAGTACCGCAAACGTCGATCTTGACGGCCATGCGTGAGCTGCCGGTAAAGCCATCTTGATGTAGCTCTCTCTGTCTCGCAACATCGTGTGCACGCAACCATCGTGCACACCATGCTCAAAGACTTGGACATTGCGAGATGCCAGGGCATGAACGCCACCGGCCAACGTGCGGCACCGCTGGCTCAAAGAGCATGCACGCACAGGCCGCTACCAGCGCATCGCGCCGCCGCCCCGCACTCTGCAGGCAATGGAAAAGGTCTGTTCGCAGTTGAAGCCGGCGCAAATCCGTGTTGCAGCATCAACTGCACTGTTGAGCGCCATGCGAACGTTCGGCTGAGCCCTCCAATCGAATGGCATTCTTTCGGGGCATGGCGGGCCAAAAAAACTGGCCCGGCTGCAGGTGCCTCGCTATCGTTTTGGCTCCTCTGTATAGCTCGTCTGTGCAATCAAGGCCATGACCTTCCGTTTGGACATAGCAGGAGACGGTCGGCGGGGGTCCTGCGCTGAGCTCTCGAGGGCGGCGACAACATCAGCCAACAGCTGTTTCACAGACTGCAGCTCTGCGGACACGGACTCATACTTGTCCATCCACCGCAATACCTCATCCCTGCTCAGTTGAAGGCTTTCCTCAAGCGATGGCGACGAGGCGCGGTTGTCGTTGGAGCAGTCTGCCCCCGACTTTTTACCCGGCGAGCGCCGGGCTTCCTTGATATCTTTCAGTCGGAGAAGCGGCCAACCTCGGTTTTTCAGAGTTCCTCGCGTGCAGCCTGCGAGTTTGGACAACGAAACCTGCGTTGCAGAAAGGCGCCGATCCTTCTCTATGCGCAGCAGGGCCTGTTCGATTTTCTCTCCGAGAGCGATGAAGTCGGCATGATTCCTGGCTTCGAGCTCAGGAGGTCGACCGCGCCTTTCCATTCTATGAACCCACTGCCAAGTCCGCGAGGACCTTCCGCCCTGTGCGGATGGCCTTCTCGAAATTTTCCTTGGCGTGCTGCAGTCGCGGGTCGGTCGCCATCTCCTCGTTCTTCTCAACAATTCGCTCCCAGTGGCGTTTGTGAGTCAACGTCACCACTGCCTGCTGACATTCACCAGGGTTGCATTGGAGGTCTCCGATGCAGGGCGGGGCGCGCGTACTACCGTCCTTCAATGTCTCCTCCCGAACGCCGCCACAATAACCCGGACCGACGCTGACGAAAGGCATACCGGCGCCTGCAAGAACCTGTATGGTCTCGTCGATACTCCACCCCGCAGCAGCCTTTCCTTCAAAATAGACTTTGCGCCGCTTTCGAAATTCTGTGGCGCCGCCTCCAGCCACGGGGGCATCAGGATGAAACAGCGCTCGAGCTGCCGCCATATTGGCTTCGGTCTGAGCAACTGCCCGATCCATACGCTGCTGGGCCAAATTTCCATAGCCGAGCGTAACGTCGGCGGGAAGTGATGCAAGTGCCGTATAGAGGTGCTTAAGTTGGTACGAGATAAACACTGTACCGACATCGGCCTTTGCGAGTTGGTTCGCCAGTGTGTGTCGCAACTGATGAGGATTGATTCGCCAGGCGGCCCAATCACCGTTCACATCGCAATTTGAAAGGTAATCGTTGATCGCCGTCGTGAAACCAACAACGGACAACGGAAGAGGAGCTGCACCTATCGGCACAGTGTCACTCGCGGAGAAGAGGTACGGATTGTGCGTTACCCGGGAAAGCTCCTCAAGGCAAGCAACAGCGTCAAGCAGAATTGGAATCGCGGGCCAGATGTCCTCTTGCTCTGGTGCGTCAACGTCTTGTCCCTTGACCAACGTTCCAACGAGCACCGGATGTCCATGTCGAATTTGAATGCAGCCTTTGACGAAGCTTGAGTAATCAGACCAGCGCGCACCCGTGTACAGCCCTACGACCGTGAGCGCGGCGTTTCGAACGCGGAGAAGATACGTAAACACGTCAATTGGACTGACCCCGAAGTGGTTGCGCAAGCGATCTCGAAGAGTTTTCGAGTCAGCGATCTTCTTGCCACGCCTATGAGCCGCTGCACGGTCCCTATCGCGGATTTCGACGTAGCAGTCGAAGCATGCCTCCCCATTGGAAATGTCGCGCAATGAATTCGGTATGTTCGGTGGTGAGGACTGGTCTGCGGGACTCCTGCCTAGGAATTGCAGAAAGCCAGTAACGTCTTCGGACGCAGTGTCGCTGAGAAATCGGAACAGTTCGTCCGGCATGTTGCGCCGCAGATTGGCGCGCTCCTGTGGGTATCTGAACTCCAATGTCGTAAGGTCTTCCTTGTTCCATTGCAGCTCTCCCGCAAAACGTCCGCGAAAGAGAGGAGAGCAAATAATGTCGAGTCCTCGCTTCAAAGACCTGCCATCAACTCGCTTCGACTCAGCCACAACGTCCCGCAGGTCTTCAAGGCAAACCTCGGAAAGGCTTCTTAACTTCACGAACCTGCCAGGTGAGAGCCGAAGAGCAACCAGAGCATTGTGGTACTGCTCCCGAAGCTCGTCGATCTCGCTGAACAACACGACTAAGGATCGAATAATTCCGGTTAAAGTGTTTGGCTTGGTTCGAGCACTACGCTGCTTCGCGCCGAAGTTGCCGGGGGCGTGGTAGTAGAAGAATGCCACTAGACGTATCTCCGCAGTCACCATCCGAGACAAGTAGGCCTTCTCGTGCCCGTCGTCAGCTTCGCTCGGTGGTTCAAGGTATCTCGCCCAATCAATTATCATCCGTGAGTCTGAAACACTGGTGAGACGCCCCTTCTCAGCATCCCGAAAATCCCACTTCCAGTCCCGAAAAAGTGATCTTGCGGAAATCGGTTGCTTAGGGCCAGGAAACGATTGGTCCAGTATCTGGCTGAGCGAGACATGGATAAGTTTCTTTTTAGGGTTTGCCATTCAAGCGACTCCTCTAAACAGAAGGGTGTCGATTAGAACTTCAATCGATGCCGCCTCTGATCGAGCCCAGTTGATATCCTCCGCAGAGAATTCACCTCGCTCTGGGTCTATCAGCTCTTCAATTATTCCCTTCGAATCTTCATACAACGACGCGTTTGGTACGTTGTGAACATTGTTCTCAAGCGCCACATTAATTTGTCCAAGATAGGAAATTAAGGTGGGCAAGTGCTCCCTGAAAACCAGAACGTTCTTGCAAAATAGACACATATTAAATCTGCTGCAAGCCTGTCCCTTTTTGTAGCTTTTCGCGAGCTGAACTTGTCGAGGCGGATCAAAAACGTTCTTGCAGTCAGACAGCAACCCGCGGTAGATTTGTATCGGCTGTTCACTCGAACTCGAACAATTCTTCTTTTGTTCGAACTCGGCTCTGTTTCCATGAATCTGAGTGAGAGCCTTGACGATGGCGTCCGTGTAAGCTGCGGCCAGCTTCTTTCGGTAGATATACCCAATAGTCGTAGCGACTGATTTGTGGTTTGCCACAACTTGGATTTCATGCAGGTCGCGTCCTTGTCGCGCCATTTCGGTCAGCTTGGTCGAACGAAAGCGAACTAGATTGAACTGCATCAGTTCGCCGTTGTCGTTCAATAGCTGATACTCGTGAACAATACTCCGGCACCAGCGACTGGTTTGTGCCGCCGACAAGGCTATTGTTTCGTAGTAGCAGCTATTTCCGAGAGACGTGTAGATGAAGAGGCGGTCCTTATATGGGTGTCCTTCCGGTAAGGCGCTGCGAAGATGCTCGGTGGCTGTGAGGAGGAGCTTTACTGTTCGCTCAACCTGGACGGCCTGCTTTCTCTGAAGGGGACGGAGGTCTTCTTCGTAGAGCTCCTTGTCGTCAATGACGGCTTCGACAGTATCATCGTCGTCGAGTAGTTCCAAATCCAGGTTGTACTCACCTCCTGAACGCAGTTTCCATGCACGGAGGTATGGAGTCCCAGTAAGTTCATGCTTGTCGATGAAGCAATCAGTCCTGAGCTTTCGCAGGGAACCTGGATTCAAGCCTGTCAGGTACGAAAGCTGAACGACAAGAGGCATGATGACGTCCAGGCCCATGGACGCCGATACGCCCCACCGCCGATAGAGATTGTGTAGTCCTCCGTGTTGGTTTGATGCAGCTGCTAGAAATCCGTGGTGAGAGTCCATCTCATCGGATGTAATGGGGCGACACTCAAGAACATGCTCGAAATACCATCGCATGTTGTCCTCGACACCGAAGCCGTACCCGAGTTTGGCTCCCCGGAAATACTCTTCCCTTGGGTCCCGACCTTTCGGATGCGACTGCGGACGATACCCAGAAAGCACGCGGCGTGAGAAGTCAAGTTCTCCCGCGAGAGCATCGAGCAATTGCACGAGCTCTGGGTCCGAGTACGCCGAGTACGTTTTGGTCTCAGAACTGGGGTTGGGAAGAACTACATCAAGAAGCTTGTTGCATCGTAGAAGCCCTTTGGCGCACACCAGTCGCATTACACATCGAGCCGCGCTGAAGAATCCAATTCGTGTATAGGAAGAGAAGCCGATTTTTTTGCTTTCGGCGAATTTCTCAATATCCTCTCTCAGTTTGATAAGAGCGAATTCATTCCACTGATCTTCGAGAATGAAAGGCCCTTTGAATTCAAGAGCTTCTAGTATTCGTATGTATAACCGCTTCGCGTTGACATAGTTATATTTCGTCTCGGGATTTCCCTTAAGTGCTCCATATTGATCAAATGCCCATTCAAGTTGTCGAAATGGTCGCGCTGCACTGGCTTGAGGGGGACGACCGTAGTTTCGTACGTCATACAGCAGGGCGTTGGATTTAGCTTCGCTCATAGCCCCTTCCTTGTAGCAGTAGTTGCTCTTCGCCTTCTATGCTTGTGGCTCGGGAGGTAAGTTGCATCCATGATGGACTGTGCTTCTTCGAATCTGAAGAGGATGTCTCCTGAAGCAGTGTTCAAGCCATTGCGTCTCAGCGCTGGCGCGGGAACACGGGCGTAGATTTCGGTGGTTTCCAGCTTGACATGGCCGAGCATGTTCTTAGCCACGATGAGGTTGTCCAGGAGCTCCATCCCGTGCTCGGACTTGAGCACAGAGTAGGCGGTGCCATGCCGCAATCGGTGAGCAGAAATCGTGTTCAAGCCCCCGCGCTTGTAAGCACTCTCAATGAACTTTTCGATTGCATCGCTCGTGAGAGGGGCTCCATCCGTGTTCAGGAATGCAGGTGCGCCTTTTCCCATCACTGCCGAATGCGTGAAGTAGTGTTTTGAGTTGTGGTACTTGCTGATCCTCGAAAGTACGGGTCGTGAAATGATCGTGTGTCTCGGCTTGATTGCGCCTCCCGGCCCTTTTGATCCCCTGACGAAAAGGGGAAAGTACATGCAGTCCGCAGGATAGTCTTCGGGTTTGGGCATATCGCCCTTCATTACCCGTGGAACTTCAGAGACGCGAACCCCGGTATCGAAGATGAAATGTGTCACAACTCGCTGGTCTTCCCAGTGCATTTGAAGTGACAGTTCCTTGACGGCCGAAACGGTTACAAACTTGGGCGGACCCAAAGTCGGCTTGTCCGTGAGGAATTTGATCCCGCCATACAAGTCCAATGTCTTTGCAGGTCCTGATTCAGCGGTTGTTAGCCATTTGCAGAACGCCTTCAACGTAATCTCGCGGCCGCGAATAGTGTTTGCGGAAAGCCCTCTTGTTTTGCATTCTGCGTAGTATTCTTCGAGTAGAGCCAGCGGCATTGCTCGAAGTGCAAAGTCGATGCCGACTGAGCCGAATACATTGTGTCGTTCAACGAAGTCGCAGAAGTCACAGAGTCGTTGACCGTAGCGTGGGATGGATAGGGATGCCAGCCGCTTCCTTGCGCTACGTATGAAATTTGTTGGTAGCAAAGCAACCCGCTCGTGTGCGTCAAGAAATAGTGTCCCGCGGTGTAAAAGCATTTACGTTTGTACTCACTGCGGTTTTTTTCGGAAGTCGAGGCGAGATACATCCTTGATTTGGATGTTTAATTGGCCGCCAATCACCGACTCGCTGAGGTCTAGATTACTAATTAATTTTTGCATTTGCTCCTATCCTTTTCTATTGTTAAGGACGCATTTTTTGAGCGAGCACCTGCAATAGGTCAAGAGAAAATTCGCAGAAATGCAGAAATACAATTTCTTCTCTATACGGATTTGTCGCGTCTACACCACCACGTTCTTAGCTATACCAAGCTTGTATCGCCTAAGTTGGATGTGCTTCCGTTGGTGGCCGAAGAGCATGGCTGAGCAGAGCAGTTGAAGCTTGGAGGACTCCGTGGTGCCAGCGAAGCGCTTCTATTGATCAGGAAGCATTTTTTGAGCGAGCACCTGCAATAGGTCAAGAGAAAATTCGCAGAAATGCAGAAATGCAGAAATGCAGAAATGCAGAAATGCAGAAATGCAATTTCTTCTCTATACGGATTTGTTGCGTCTACATCACCACGTTCTTCGCTATACCAAGCTTGTATCGCCTAAGTTGGATGTGCTTCCGTTGGTGACAGAAGAGCATGGCTGAGCAGAGCAGTTGAAGCTTAGAGGACTCCGTGGTGCCGGCGAAGCACTTGACAAAAAAAAGCGCCGAACATTGCTGTCGGCGCTGTGCTTTGGTTGTCTGACGGCTCGCTCAATGAAGCGATCTACGTCTGTGGAGTTTCCATTGGTTTCTGGGTTGTGCCTTGTGCATTTTTGGCTGCTCGGGAAATAAAAAGATATCGGCGCTGCGCTGGTAAAGCTGGCAGCTCAATTTGCCGTCCGCCACGTAGAACTGGAAGAAGGCATGGCAGGGCATCAGCGCCATCTTGTCCAGGTCGGCCACGTTCCAGGCGCTGACGATGATGCGGCGGCTGTCGGGGTTGGTCTTCAGCGTTTTGATGACTTCGGCGATCTGGTCGATGTGGCCGCCGTCAGGTTTGGGCCAGCTGCGCCACTGCACGCCGTAGACCGGGCCCAGGCTGCCGTCGGGCCGCGCCCATTCGTCCCAGATGCTGACGCCGCGCTCTTTCAGCCAGTTGTTGTCGCTGCTGCCCTGCAGAAACCACAGCAGCTCCTGGATGATGGAGCGCAGGTGCACCTTCTTGGTGGTGACCAGGGGGAAGCCTTCGTTCAGGTCAAAGCGCATCTGGTGGCCGAACACGCTGCGCGTGCCGGTGCCGGTGCGGTCGGTCTTGGCCACGCCGGTGGTGTGCACCAGGCGCATGAAGTCTTCGTATTGGGAGCGGATGGGGCGGGTCATGTCGGGGTCACATCAAAAAAAGAGCTGTAGTCGCAGCCCGGCGATTTTAGAACCCCGCGTTCCCCACCTGCACTACGCGGCCCGGGTTCATCAGGTTTTGCGGGTCCAGCGCCTGCTTGATGCCGCGCATCAGCTCCAGCGCCACCGGAGACTTGTAGTGTTCCAGGTGCCCCACCTTCAGGCTGCCCACGCCGTGCTCGGCCGAGATCGAGCCGCCATGCGCGATCACCGCGTCGAACACCAGGGTGTTGACGCGGTCTTCCTGCTCGCGCAGGAACTGGGCAGCATTGCCTTCGGCCGGGGCTTGCACGTTGTAGTGCAGATTGCCGTCGCCCAGGTGGCCGAAGTTGACCAGGCGCACGCCGGGAATGTTGGCTTGCAGCAGCGCATCGGTGCTGCGCACGAACTCGGGGATTCGGGACACCGGGATGGAGATGTCGTGCTTGATGTTCAGCCCTTCCTCGGCCTGGGCCAGGGAGATGCTTTCGCGCACATGCCACAGCGCATGGGCCTGGGCCAGGTTTTCGGCCACCACGGCATCGGTCACGCAGCCTTGCTCCAGCGCCAGTTCCAGTAGGCTCTCGAACCGCGTGCGCGCATGGGTTTCGGATTCGTTGTCCGAGTTCTCCAGCAGCACGCACCAGGGCGTGTCCTGGTACAGCGGCACGCGCTGCTGCGGGTAGTGCTTGGCCACCAGGCTCAGGGCGAACTGGCCCATTACCTCGAAGCCGGTCAGGCCTGCACCCAGGTGCTGGTGCGCCAGGCCCAGCAGGGTAACGGCGTCTTCCAGGCTGGGCACGGCGGCCCAGGCGGTGAGCTGGGCGGCGGGCTGGGGATACAGCTTCATGGTGGCGGCGGTGATGATGCCCAGCGTGCCTTCGCTGCCGACAAACAGGTTGCGCAGGTCGTAGCCGGTGTTGTCCTTGCGCAGGCCGCTCAGGCCGCTCCAGATCTCACCGTGGGCGGTCACTACCTCCAGCCCCAGGCACAGTTCGCGCGCATTACCGTAGCGCAGCACCTGGGTGCCGCCGGCGTTGGTCGCCAGGTTGCCGCCGATGGTGCAGCTGCCTTCGGCGCCCAGGCTCAGCGGGAACAGGAAGCCGGCGTTGGCCGCGGTTTCCTGCAGGCTTTGCAGGATGCAGCCGGCTTCTACCGTCATGGTCAGGTTGGCGCCGTCGATGGCGCGCACTGCATGCATGCGCTGCAGGCTCAGCACGATTTGCGTACCCGATTCGTCCGGCGTGCTGCCGACCACCAGGCCGGTGTTGCCACCTTGGGGCACGATGCTGACGCCGGTGACTGCGCAGGCCTTGACCACGTCCGCCACTTCGGCCGTGCTGCCGGGGCGCACTACGGCCAGCGATTTGCCGCGGCTGCGCTTGCGCCAGTCGTGCTCATAGGCGCTGAGGTCGCCGTCGGTCAATACATGTTGGGCGCCGATCAGCTGGCGCAGGTTGTCGAGCAGGGCTTGCATGGTGAGATCTCCCAATTAAATTGCCGCAGCGGCTGCCGCGGCTTTGGCGTGCTTGAAGCGCAGCCGCACGTGCAGCGCGCAGGCAGCGAACAAGACCACGCACAGCAAGGCCTCGGCCAGCGCGTACCAACGGCTGGGCGCAGCGTCGCTGTAGGCGCGGACCACGCCTTCGGTGAAATAAAGCCAGACCATCAGGCTGACCCAGCGGTAGGTGTACATGCGGTTCTTCAGCAGGCCGACCAGGGGGATGCACAGCGGCAGCGCCTTCAGCGCCAGGATCACGCTGCCCGGGCGCAGCGGCGCCAGCACCAGCTCCCACGCCAGGCTCAAGACAATCAGCCCCAACAGGCTGCCCACGGCCAGTATGCGGGTCCAGGCGACAGAGTTTTCGTTGTTATTCATAGCGATGGCATCATAGCGGCCATGCCTTTGTCCCTTTTTGCTTTGTCCCAGCGCTTCGACCTGTTCCTGAAAGACCTGTCCCGCTTCCCCTGGAAAACCACCGCCCATACGCTGCGCGAGCGCTTTCGCGAGGACCACCTGGGTCTGACGGCCAGCAGTTTGACGTTCACCACCTCGCTGGCCCTGGTGCCGTTCTTTACCGTGGCGCTGGCCATCTTTACCGCGTTTCCGATGTTCGGCAAGGTGCAGGTGGTGCTGCAGAAGTGGCTGGTGCAAAGCCTGATTCCCGAGAGCATTGCCCGCCAGGTGCAGGGCTACCTCACGCAGTTTGCCAGCCAGGCCAGCAAGCTGGGCTCGGTGGGCCTGGCCATCGTGCTGTTCACCGCGCTGGCGTTGATCCTGACCATAGACCACACGCTGAACGCCATCTGGCGCGTGCGCCGTGCCCGGCCGCTGGGCCAGCGGGTACTGATCTACTGGGCCGCCATCACCCTGGGGCCGCTGCTGCTGGGCGCCAGCCTGGCGCTGACCTCGTACCTGGTGTCCAGCTCGCAAGGCGTGGTGGACAGCCTGCCCGGCGGCGTTCGCCTGCTGTTCAGCCTGCTGCAGATGGCCTTGCTGGCCACCGGCATGGCCGCGCTGTACCGCTATGTGCCGAACACCCGGGTCAAGTGGTCACATGCCTGGGCCGGCGGCGTATTTGTGGCACTGGGCATCGAAGCCGCCAAGCGCTTGCTGACCGCCTACCTGGCAATGGTGCCCACCTATTCCATGGTCTACGGCGCATTTGCCACCTTGCCGATCTTGCTGGTCTGGATTTACTTGGCCTGGGTGGTGGTGCTGCTGGGCGCGGTGATCGCCGCCTACATGCCCAGCCTGCTGCAAGGCGTGGCCCGGCGCGCCACCACCCACGGCTGGCCGTTTCTGTTGGCCATCGAGGTGCTGCAGCAGCTGCACCGGGCGCGGGCCGCGGGCGAGAAGGGCCTGAGCATGCTACAGCTGGAGCAGGCGGTGCAGGTGGATGCGCTGCAGCTGGAGCCGGTGCTCAACGTGCTGGCGGCGATGGACTGGGTGGGCCGGCTGGAAGAGCTGGAGCCGTTGGACGGCTCGGCCACCGTTCGAGAGCCACGCTGGCTGCTGCTGGTCGACCCCGACCGCACCTTGCTGCTGCCTTTGGTCGAGCAGCTGCTGCTGACCCCCGCTCCGGCGCTGGAAAATTTATGGAAAAACAACGATCGGCGCAGTATGTACCTGCGCGACGTGCTATGAAATAGCTAGCGCGCCCTTGGCCCGGGTGGCATGGCTGCCGCGGGGCTGAGCGGGGCGCTTTCCACCCGGTCCCGGCCGTTCTGCTTGGCCTGGTAGAGCTGCTTGTCGACGCTGTCGATAAACGCGGCGATGTCTGCATCCGGCGCTGGCACCGTGGTGGCCACGCCCAGGCTGCAGGTCAGGATAGGCTGCTGGGGAGAGCCGGCGTGCGGAATCTGCAGTTGGCTGACCATCGTGCGGCAGCGCTCGGCGATCTTCAGGGCCGATGCATGGTTGGTTTCTGGCAGCACCAGGATGAATTCCTCGCCGCCGTAACGGCCCACGAAGTCGCGCGAACGGGTAGCCGCGGCCGCCAGGGTCTGGGCTACCTGCTTCAAGGTGTCGTCGCCCTTCAGGTGCCCGTAGTGGTCGTTGTACTGCTTGAAGTAGTCGATATCCAGCATGACCACCGACAGCGGCTGCTGGTTGCGCCGGGCGTTGGTCCACTCGATGTCGATGATGGAGTCGAACAGGCGCCGGTTTGCAATGCCGGTCAGGCCGTCCTTGAAGGACAGCTCTTCTAGCTCTTTTTGCAGGGTGATCAGCTTTTCTTCGGTCTTCTTGCGTTCGCTGATGTCGAACATGAAGCCCACCAGGGCCTCGACCTCGCCGTCCTTGCGCACCACATGCACCACGTCGCGTATCCACACATAGCCACCGTCCTTGGTCAGCGCGCGGTAGTCGGCCTCGTGGTCGACACCGGCCTGTGACTGGCTGACGCAGTAGTTGAAGGTTTCATCCCGATCCGCGGGGTGCATGCGCTCGGCCCAGTCCTGGGCGCTGACCCAGCTCTGGGGCGACCAGCCCAGCAGCTGCTCGATCTGCGGGCCGATATAGGCAAATTTCAGGGTCTTCCAGTCGATCTTCCAGGGGATAGCCTTGGTGGATTCGAGCAGGGTTTTGTAAACGGTGGGGTCAATGTCCATGGCGGTCAGCTTAGCGTGCGCGCGTAAAGCTGCAATGAAGGGTGGAAGGACATGTTTGCTGGTGAGGAATTTGCATGAATAGTGCCTGTGGCGCAATCCATATAAGCGCCCTAAGCTATGGAAAATATAGCGATCAGCGTGCGCAGGCAACCATGTCCAGCTCTACCGTGGCGTTCTTGGGCAGCTGCAGCACGCCCACCGAGGTACGGGTGTGGGCGCCTGTAGGGCCCAGCACCTGGTACAGGATTTCGGAGGCGCCGTCGGCCACCTCGCTGTGCTGGGTGAAGTCGTCACTGCACTGCACATAGACTGTGATGCGCAGCACGGCCGCCACCTGGTCCAGGCTGCCCAGCGCCCGCTGCAGCAGCGCCAGCGCCCGCATCGCGCAGACCTTGGCCGCGTGCTGGGCCTGGGCCAGGGCCACGTCGGCGCCAGCCCGGCCGGTGACCACCACGGTGCTGTCGACCCGCGGGATTTGCCCGCTGATGTAGATGTCGCGGCCATTGCGCAGCAGCGGCACATAGTTGCCGCCAATCTTGATTTCACCGTCGAAGGAATAGCCGAGATCGGCTGCCGCGTGTTGGAAGCGTTGGTCAGCGGTGGTCATGGTGGGGCCAGACTAAGAGGCGGGCAGGGCGCTGCTGTGCAGATCGGCGCGGCGGAACGGACGCTCGTGGTCGGCCAACTCCAGCGCCAGCCGGGTCACCATGTCGTGTGAGCGCGAGGGCGCGGCCTGCAGCGGCATCACGCTCAGCCAGCCGGCCAGCCCCAGCAGCGCCCAGCGCAGGCGCAGCAGCGGCGGGCGCGCGGGCACCGCACCTATGTGGGCGATGGCCCAGGCGCTGGCAGCCGCACCCAGGGCGAAACCGGCAATCACTTCGGACCAGGAATGCACCTGGATCTCGATCCTGCTCCAGGCAATCAGCGCAGCAAATGCATAGCCTCCCAGCATGGCCAGGCGCTGGGTACGGCGGGCCTGCGTCCATTGGGCAGCCAAGGTATAGGCCAGCACAGGGTAGACGCCGGCCGCAAACATCGAGTGGCCGGAGAAGCCGGTGAAGTCCAGCGCAGCAATCCCCACGCCCCAGCCGATGAAGGCGATCTTGGACAGCGAGGTGATGAAGATGGCCACGCCGAAGGGCAGCAGCCAGGCCAGCACCGGCCGTAGCCTGCGCGCCGACAGCAGCATCCACAGGCAGAGGGCGGCGGCTATCGGCAGCACGATGCCCATTTCGCCAAAACGGGTTATCCAGTACGGGGCTTTGGCGATGAAGTAGTCCATCCACGGATTTTATTGCAGCGCAGCATGGCCCAGATGGGGTGCCCAAGGCAGTAACAGCTTGATTCAATGCTGATGGCAGGGATTTGTTGGCATGGAAGACGCTTTTGTGGGCTATATTGCAACGACATCCATCCCCTACCGTGTTACGAGGAGAAACCCATGAAAGTCAGCGACATCCTGCGTGTCAAAGGCAGCACGCTCTATACCGCCAATCCCGACGAGCTTCTCTCCAGTGCCGTGTCCGTGATGGCCGAGAAGGACATTGGCTCCCTGGTGGTGATGTTCCACGGCGATATGGTCGGTATGCTGACCTTTCGCGAGGTAATCCAGCTGGTGGTGAAGAACGGCGGCGCCCTGGGCACGACCCTGGTACGTACCGCCATGGACGACCACCCACTGACCTGCACCCCTGAAACCGAACTCGACGAAGTGCGCCGCATGATGCTGGAGCGCCACGCCCGCTACATGCCGGTGATGAACCAGAAGATGCTGATGGGGGTGATCAGCTTCTACGACGTGGCCAAGGCCGTGGTGGACAGTCAGAACTTCGAGAACAAGATGCTCAAGGCCTACATACGCGACTGGCCCGCAGGCGAGGAAGACAAAGACGGCTGATTTCCCATCGGTGCATAAAAAAAGCCCGGCTGTTACAGCTGGGCTTTTTTGTTGGGGGCCGGTGGTTTAGAGCTGGTTCGCGTAAATCATGTCGCGCACCCGCGGGTAGATCTGCTGGTTCCACTTCTTGCCGCTGAATACGCCATAGTGGCCTACGCCGGTCTGGATGTGGTGGGTGCGCATGCTAGACCGGACGCTGCTGGCCAGGTCTTGCGCGGCCATGGTCTGGCCGACCGAACAGATGTCGTCGCGCTCGCCCTCGACCGTCATCAGCGCAGTACGGCGGATGGCGGCGGGCTTGACGATGCGGTCCTTGTAGCTGAGCACACCGCGCGGCAGGTCGTAGGTCTGAAATACCTTGGCCACGGTTTCCAGGTAGAACTCGGCGGGCAGGTCGTTCACTGCCAGGTATTCGTCGTAGAAGTTGCGGATTTTGTCGGCCTGGTCGATATCGCCTTCCAGCAGGTATTTGTACATGTCTTTGAACTGCTGCTTGTGGCGCTCGGGGTTCATGCTCAGGAAGGCGCTGAGCTGGATGAAGCCAGGGTAGACCCGGCGCATAAAGCCCTTGTGCGGCAGCGGTACATGGCTGATCAGGTTTTTCTCGAACCATTCGATCGGCTTGCTGATGGCCAGGGTGTTGACGGCCGTGGGGTTGATGCGGCAGTCGACCGGACCGGCCATCAGCGTCAGGCTGCGTGGCTGGCTGGGGTGGTTGTCCTCGGCCATGATGGCAGTGGCTGCCAGCGCCGCCACGCAGGGCTGGCAAACGGCGATGACGTGGCTGCCGGGGCCGATTTCTTCGATGAAGCGGATCATGTGCTCGGCATAGTCGTCTAGCGCAAATGCGCCGTGGCTCAGCGCGACATCGCGGGCGTTATGCCAGTCGGTGATGTAAACATCGTGATCTTGCAGCGAGGTGCGCAGGGTCTCACGCAGCAAGGTCGCAAAGTGGCCTGACAAGGGTGCGACCAGTAGCACCGGCGGCTGGTCGGCAACGCCGGGCTTCTTGAAGTGCAGCAGGGTGCCAAAAGGCATGCTGAGCGTGGCTTCTTCGACCACTTCAACCTCTTTATCACCCACCTTCACCGAAGTAATGCCATAGCTGGGCCGCGTATGTGTGAGTCGCAGGCGTGAAAACACGTCACAGGCCGCGGCGATACGCCGTACCGGGCTGCGGTCGGTGTCTTTGAACCAAAGGTTGGCGCTGAGGCTTTGGGCCATCAGGCGAAAAGGCGACATCAAGTCGGATTGGAGTTGATAGGCCTGGTAAAGCATGGGGGTGGTTCCTGGCTCGAAGCGAGATGCCTTCACTGCAGGCAAGTTATGGGCCATCCATCCCCATTTGTGTGGAAGCGGGTGAAACCGGCGCCGGCTTTGGCACAGCCCTTGCTCAACAGGCTCACGACACAAGGAGCATCCATGCGCAAAGCAGAGTTGACGATAAGCAGCAAAAACTATGGTGCCTGGGCTTTGCGTGGTTGGCTGGCGGCCAAGTTGGCGGGGCTGGAGTTCACCGAAAAAGTGGTCTCACCAGACGATCCGGCCATGAAGGCCGAGATGATGCTGCTGTCCTCGTCCATGCTGGTGCCGTCCTTGCAGCACAACAAGATCAAGGTGTGGGACACCTTGGCGATTGGCGAATACCTGAACGAAATCAAGCCCAAGGCCGGCCTGCTGCCAGCCGACCAGGCGGCCCGCGCCCATTGCCGGGCGATCTGCGGCGAGATGCATTCGGGCTTTTCGTCCCTGCGCACTGCCTTGCCGATGAACATCAAGGCGCATTTCGCCGACTTCAAAATCTGGTCGCGGGCCCAGAGTGATATCGACCGGATTGTGGAAATCTGGAAGGAATGCCTGGCCAACTACGGTGGTCCGTACCTGTTCGGCGAGCAGGTGGGGCTGGCCGATGCGATGTATGCCCCTGTGGTGACCCGGTTCCTGACCTACAACGTGGCGCTGGACCCGGTGTGTGCAGCCTATTGCCAGCGCATCATGGAGCTGCCTGCCATGCAGGAGTGGGTTGCCGAGGCCCTGCAAGAGCCCGACGATATCGACGAACTGGACGCCGAGTTTTGAAGGGCAGGGGGTGGGGGCTCACTACCCCCTGCGAGTTGCTTACTTCCAGGGCGTCGATTCCGGGATGTCGCATACCGGTTCCACGTCGATCGATTTGAAGTCGGCCGGCGACACGATTTCCAGGTACTCCATGTCGGGAGAATAGTCGAACAGATAGTGGCGTATGCCGGGGCGCTGGTGTACGCAGTCGCCCGCCTGCACCAAAGTCTCCTTGTCTTCGTACATGAAGCGGGCCCAGCCTTTGATCATGATGACGATCTGGAAATCTGCTTCATGCCGGTGCCAGCCCGTGCCCTTTTCTGGAGCCATATTGGCTTTAACAAGGTGCGCAATCACCTTTCCGTGCGTGGCTTCGGCAATACCCAGATCGCGGTACAAAAAAAAGTCTCGCAAACCGCCGCTGACATAGTGCGTGTCCTCTGGCTTGACGTGGGAGAACTCGGTCGTGGTTGATTGCAGCATAGGCCTCTCCTTGAAAAAGTACGCAGACACCTGCAGGGGTGTAGGGCCGCATAAGCATGAACTGTTCCTACTCGCCATTCGGAGATAATCCTCTCCTATGAGCGGCAACACCTTCGGAACCTTATTCGCAGTCACCAACTTTGGTGAATCCCACGGCCCGGCCATTGGCTGCGTGATTGACGGCTGCCCCCCGGGCATGGCCTTGTGTGAGGCAGACATCCAGGCCGACCTGGACCGCCGCCGCCCGGGCACCAGCCGCCACGTGACCCAGCGCAACGAGCCCGATACGGTCGAGATCCTGAGCGGTGTGTACGAAGGCAAAACCACAGGCACCCCCATTGCCCTGCTGATCCGCAATGCCGACCAGCGCAGTAAAGACTACAGCGCCATCGCGCAGAGCTTCCGGCCGGGCCATGCCGACTACACCTACTGGCACAAGTTCGGCATCCGTGATCCGCGGGGCGGCGGTCGTTCGTCAGCCCGTTTAACCGCGCCCACGGTGGCCGCCGGCGCCGTCGCCAAGAAATGGCTGGCCGAGAAATACGGCGTGTCCTTCCGCGGCTGTATGACCCAGGTGGGTGACCTGCCCATTCCGTTCGAGAGCTGGGAGCATGTGCCGAACAACCCTTTTTACGCGCCGGTCGCCGATGTATCGACGCTGGAGGACTACATGGATGCTTTGCGCAAAGCCGGTGACTCCTGCGGTGCGCGCATCCGGGTCACCGCCAGCGGCGTGCCGGTCGGCCTGGGCGAGCCCTTGTACGACAAGCTGGACGCCGACATCGCCTTCGCCATGATGGGCCTGAATGCCGTCAAGGGCGTGGAGATCGGTGCCGGCTTTGCCAGCGTGGCGCAGCGTGGCAGCATGCATGGTGACTCGCTGTCGCCAGAAGGCTTCAAGTCCAACAACGCGGGTGGCGTGCTCGGCGGTATCAGTACCGGTCAGGACCTGGAAGTCTCCATCGCGATCAAGCCCACCAGTTCCATCATCACGCCGCGCGAGTCCATCGACACGCAAGGCCAGCCGGTGGACGTGGTCACCAAGGGCCGCCATGACCCTTGTGTCGGTATCCGTGCCACGCCGATTGTGGAAGCCTTGCTGGCTTTGGTGGTGATGGAGCATGCGCTGCGCCAGCGCGCGCAGAACGCTGACGTGGTGCAGCCGGTAGCACCTATCGCTGCTTCGGCGATCTGATGCCCGCGGTGGCCAGTGTGCAGGCGGTCAGCCGCCGCCAGCTGGCCCCATTTGCCCTGTTCTCTGCTTGCTATTTCGCCCATGTAGGCTTCTTTAACTCTTACCTGCCGCTGTGGCTGAAGAGCCAGGGCATGGGCTTGTTGGCGATTTCGGTGCTGACATCGGTACAAGCCACGACGCGCCTGTTTGCGCCATATGCCTGGGGTGCCTTGAGCGACCACACCGGTGAGCGGGTGGCTTTGCTGCGCTACTGTGCGGCGGCCGCCTTGGCAGCATCGCTGGGGCTGGCGCTCGGCTGGGGTTATCTGTGGCTGGGGGCGGTGCTGCTACTGATCTACACGCATACCAGCTCCATGACACCGATGAGCGAAGCTGCCCTGGCCGAACTGGTCAGCCGGGACGGTGGATTCAACGCCCGCCGCTATGGGCGCGTGCGGCTGTGGGGATCGGTTGGTTTCATGCTGTCGGTGCTTTTGTTCGGCATGTGGTTCGACCGCTTCGGCATGCAGAGTTTTCCGGCCCTCACCTGGGTGACGCTGCTGATTCTGCTGGCCAGCAGCGCCTGGATGCCAAATACCAAGGAGGCCGTGCACACCCAGCAACAGCGTCCGCCAGTGTGGCCCATCTTGCGTGAGCGTCCGGTGCAGTGGCTGTTTGTCAGCTGCTTCTTCCAGGTGCTGTCGCATACCGGCATCAATGTGTTTTTTTCGCTGTACCTGGATTCTCTGGGCTACAGCAAAACCACCATCGGCTTGCTATGGGCCGTATCGGTGGTTGCCGAGGTGGCCTGGTTCTTCACCCAAAGCCGCTGGCTGTCCCGCTTCAGCCTGCCGGCCTGGTTGATGCTCAGCGCCGCGGCGATGGCCATCCGCATGCTGCTGACCGCCAGCAGTGCCAGCGTTTTGTGGGTGCTGGTGCTGGCCCAGACCCTGCATGCCTTGACCTTTGCCGCACACCACGGCGTGTGCATCAGCCTGCTGTCGCACCACTTTCCCGGCCGCCTGCGTGGAAGAGGGCAGGCGCTGTACACCGTGCTCGGCTATGGTTGCCCGGGTGTCCTGGGGGCTTTGGCTGGCGGATATTTAAGCTCAAAGTACGGCCTAGCGCTTGTCTACTGGGCGTCACTAGCTATGAGTTTGATAGCTATTGGATGTGCGTACCGGGTGTGGCGGTTGCAGGGCTTACCCGCCGCCAGACTCTAGAAAGTCACGCGCGACGCAATGCAGGCCGCGGCCAAACTGGTTGTAGCGGCCGGTGACAAGCTCACCCATTACCGGCAGCCAGCGGGCCATACGGCGCTGCGGTAGTGTGGCCCGAAAACGCTGGTGCGCCAGTTTCTTTCGCACTTTCTCGATTATTTCGGGCGGTACCGCATCGCCGAACTGCTGCAAGCGGTCTAGCAGTATCTCGACCCTGACGGCACGGGCTGCCAGTGTGTGGTCGCGCGTGGACAGCGCTTTCTGCATCTTCTCGATCAGGGTTTCCCGGCGCGCCCCGACTTGGTTGGCTGCATGCTGGCGGTAGTCGATCAGCCGGTCTTCCAGTACATCGACACGGCCCACAGCCGCTGCGACTATGGCCAGCCATTCGTCGTGCAGCCACTCGGGTGGGAAGGGTAGCGCGTACTGAAGCAGCGAGCAGCGAAATACCGTGGTGGCTCCGGTTACCACATTGCGGCGCAGCAATGTATCGATGGCCCGCCCACCGTGTATCCAGGCCAGCTCAAAAGCTTTGACTTCTATGGCTTCAAACAACGACTCGGATAGATCCTTACCCTGGGCGTCGATCAGCCGCGCATTGCTGTGCAGCAGCAGAAGGTCGGGGCGGCGCTCAAATTCAGCCACCATGCGCTCCAGCCGGTCAGGGTGCCAGGCGTCGTCCTGGTCACACAAGGCAATCAGATCGCCGGTGCAGGCCGACACCGCCTGCTCAAAGTTCTTGACGACCTTGAGGGGCGGGGAATTGCGCAATATCTGTAGCTGTAAGTCCGATTGGGACTTCAGCTCTGCAATGGCGGCTTGGGCAATTTCGATGCTGTTATCGCTGGACGCATCGTCCGATACAACAATCTGCGTCGGCAAAACGCTTTGCTGGCGAATGCTGTTGACCTGGTCGAGGATAAAACGCGCGCCGTTGTGGGTGCACAAGGCAACTGAAACAGAGGGCTTCACATCCGAACCGCTACGTTGTTGATGTCTGGCTGCACAAATAGCTGTCGTAGGCCTTTTGGATACCGGTCCGCAAATCGATCGTGGGCGACCATCCCAAATTGCGGACTTTGGATACATCCATGATCTTCCGCATTGTGCCGTCGGGCTTGCTGGTGTCCTGTACAAACTTGCCGGTGTAGCCCACTACTTCTGCAATGGTTTCGGCCAGCGCGCGGATGCTCAGATCTTCACCGGAGCCAATATTGATCAGTGGGCAGTGCAAGGGATCGGTGAGCATCGCGTAACGTGCGTCGTCCAGAGTCGCGAGGAATACCAGCGCATTCGCTAGATCATCGACGTACAGGAATTCGCGCTTGGGTGTGCCGCTGCCCCACAGCACCACTTCTGTAGCGCCCGAAGTTTTGGCGTCATGCATCTTGCGGATCAGGGCAGGCAGAACATGCGAATTGTTCAAGTCGTAGTTGTCACCCGGGCCATACAAATTGGTTGGCATGGCCGCCAACCATTTGGTGCCGTGTTGGCGGTTGTAGGACCAGCACATTTCAACGCCAGCAATTTTGGCCAAAGCGTAGGGGCGGTTGGTCGGCTCCAGCAGGCCGGTGAGCAAATACTCTTCCTTGATTGGCTGCGGGCAATCGCGCGGATAAATGCAGGAACTACCCAGGAAGATCAGTCGCTCCACTGCATAGGCGTGCGCGGCGCGGAAGATGTTGGCTTGGATGAGTAAATTGCTCATCAAAAAATCAACCGGGTAGGTGTTGTTGGCCTGGATGCCACCTACCTTGGCTGCAGCTAAAAACACCACCTCGGGTCGTTCCATCTGAAAGAAACGCTGCGTAGCGGCCGCATCTTCCAGATCGAGTTCCGCGTGCGTGCGTGTAACAAGGTTGGTATAGCCATGGGCCTGCAAGCTCCGCAGAATGGCACTACCGGCCAGTCCACGATGGCCTGCAATATAGATTTTGCGTGTCTTCTCCATTGCTACAGTGCTTCATTCATGGTAGTCGTAGGTGGCAAAGCCATGTTTCTTGACCAATTCATCGCGCTGCGCACTTTGGAGATCCGACTGCACCATTTCTGATACCAGTTCCTGGAACGTGATTTTGGGTGTCCAGCCCAGTTTCTGCCGCGCTTTGCTGGCGTCGCCCAACAGCGTTTCCACTTCGGTGGGGCGGAAGTAGCGAGGGTCTACTTGAACAATGCATTTGCCGGTTGCGGCGTCATAGCCTTTTTCATCCACGCCCTGGCCTTCCCAACGGATATGGATGCCGAGTTCCAGGGCTGCCGTATTGACGAAGTCACGTACGCTGTACTGAACGCCGGTGGCAATGACGAAGTCTTCCGGCTGCTCCTGCTGCAGCATCAGCCATTGCATCTCGACATAGTCCTTGGCGTGACCCCAGTCGCGTAGAGAGTCCATATTGCCCAGATAGAGGCAGTCCTGCAGATCAAGCTTGATGCGTGCCAGGGCGCGGGTGATCTTGCGCGTTACGAATGTTTCGCCGCGGATCGGGCTTTCGTGGTTGAACAAAATGCCGTTGCAAGCATAGATACCATAGGCCTCGCGGTAATTTACCGTGATCCAGAACGCATACATCTTGGCAACCGCATAGGGGCTGCGCGGGTAGAACGGCGTGGTTTCCTTCTGCGGAGTTTCTTGCACCAAGCCATACAGTTCGGACGTGGAGGCCTGGTAGAAGCGGGTTTTCTTTTCCAGGCCCAGGATGCGTATAGCTTCCAAAATACGCAGGGTACCAATACCGTCTGCGTTGGCGGTGTACTCCGGCGTCTCGAACGATACTGCCACATGGCTCATCGCGGCCAGATTGTAGATTTCATCCGGTTGTACGAGCTGGATAATACGAATCAGGTTGGTGGAGTCCGTCAGATCGCCATAGTGCAGCTTGAAATTGGCATTGTCGACGTGCGGTTCTTGGTACAGATGGTCGATGCGGTCTGTATTGAACAAGGATGAGCGGCGCTTGACGCCGTGCACGACATAGCCTTTTTGCAGTAAAAGTTCGGCGAGATAGGCCCCGTCTTGGCCAGTTACTCCGGTGATGAGTGCGACTTTTGATGTGTTCAATTGATACTCTAGTGGTTTAAGCGAGGTCGTAATAAGCAGTGCCGGGCAATAATGCGCCCCTTTTACTAGGAAGCTAATTCACATTATGGCTTTAATCAGAATTTTTGCATGGCCTATATGGTTTGGATTTCACAGTAAGTAACGAGCAGATTCCGATCAAGATCCCTGTCCAAAGTGTGACCAGCCGGGTGGCCATTGCGACAGAGACGGCGAGCCCTGTATCTACGCCATGCTCGACCAGTTGCACCACCAGGGCTGCCTCCATCGCCCCCAGACCGCCTGGTACAAGGCTCGCAGCGCCCAGCAATGTGGCATTGACAAAAATTTCAATGGCTGTGGCATTGGACAACCCCATGTTCAATTCGTGGCAAAACCATGCAAAAACTCCGGCTTGGATACCGTAAGCAATAGCTGCAGCACATGAAAAAAGCAAAACAGTCAACGGACGCCAAAGACGAGTCCACTGCTGGAGTGCGTCAGTTGCAAGCTTGCAAGGATGCTGGGCGTGCCTTGGCAGCAGGACACTCCAGCGCTTCAAGAGTTCTGGGCGAAGCACAAGGACGCGAAATGCAAAGCTACCACAGGCAATGGCTAACAAAGCAAACGCTGCAGAATTTGGCAAGCCGGTTTGCCACCAGCCAGCCACCGCCCCCAAGAGACACACACCCAGCACATCTGATAGCCTATCGGCAAGAAACGCACCAAGGCTTCGTGCTGCAGGCACATCTAGCGGCGCCAGCAATACCGACCGAAAAGTTTCCCCAAGCTTTCCTGGCGAGGTGGTAAGTGCAATACCCGCCAGATAGACCCTTAAGTTGGTCAGCCATGGCACCTGGCTACCGAGCCAGGAAAGAGCCAGATGCCAGCGAGCAAACCGAACCAGATACGCCAAGCTTGCCGTGCAAGCGCCCGCTATTAAGCTAATAGCTCCAAGTTGGGTGAAGGCATGTATCACCAGTGTCCACCCGCTCCATACCATGCCACAAAGGTACAGAGAGCAGCCGCCGAGGACGAAAACCACGAGCCAGCGAACAAATTTCGGATCAATCAACCGCTGCGACCATGCAGCGGCTACAGCCGTCTCGTTCATTTAAATGTCAACATGCGATGTCCAAAATAGCTGGTAACCACCGGTACCAACACACCTGCCAAGTGCGCAAGAGCTTCTACGTGGCTGTTGATACCCATACCAGGTAAGACCCAGCGCGCAAGAAGCAGGCTAATGGCGAGTGTCTGCAACACAGCCAGTACATTGACTACCGCAAACTTGGCAAGCTGGGGCCCTAAAGCGCCTCTGCTCGTGGTGAAAACATGCTGCCGCATCAAAATAAATGCCACTGTCATGCCAACCAAATAGGCCAAAACAATGGCAACGCCATATTCAATCCAATAGCTAAACACCAGCCGTGAGCCAAAATTGGCAGCAGCGGCAATGCCCCCCGCCAATACGAAGCGCACAAACTGGGGGGTCACGCCGTTATCTCGGTTGCGGCTGCTGACGTGGCCAAGTTGCGACCAAACCCGATGCTCTCTGAAATGCCTCGGTCTTCGGGGTAATAGTACGAGGTATCTGCAACCCATAGCCCTTTGATGGGAAGCGCCGCAGGTGGCAATCTGTCCAGGTAACCCGGATCACAAATAGGCTGCGCGTACCGGTACCGACTCGCCCGCATATCAATAAAGTCAGACTCCACGAGTTGTGGATTGATCTTCATGCAATAACGTCGTACTTTCTCCAAAAACACCTCGTCAGAATCCTGGTATTTTGAATGCTCGCCGGGCATGTAAAAAGGCACATATAGCACGTGCGGGTCTAAGGGGCGTAAATTGCTATATTCAACGAGACCAGGAATATCCATATCTGGGTCGTTAATATTTAACCAAAAATTTTCGGTTAAAGGTCTACTCAATTTGGCGATAACGCAAACAACTGCAATATTTTTAAGTGCGGAAAATTGTTCCAGAATCTTGGCGGGTAAATCTGGCATCAACCGCGACACATAAGGCAGCGGAACGGTGCTGATCACTTTGTCGAAGGCTTCAAAGCCAACCGCCGTTTGTACACCTGTTACCCGTCCATCTTCAATTGCGACCTTGGATGCCGGTGTCGACAGGCGAATCTCCCCACCATTTGCTTCAATGGCAGTTTTTAGCCCGTCCAGCAGTGTCTGCGAACCACCTTCCAAGTACCCCAGCTTCTCCTTGAACAGGCTGTACCGCGAGCGGCCAATCCGGCGAATCCGGCTCCATATCCACGCGGCAGAAAGATTCGATGTGTAGTCGTAAAACTTGTAGTCAAAGAGCCGCCGCCATAGCACTTCGTACGCCTCGGCGCCCACCCAACGTTTGATCCAGCCGGTAGCCTCTACGTTGTCAAGCGGCTGCCAGTCGGTGCGTTTGGTTGAAAGAAAGGCATGCAAGCCATAGCGGAATTTGGCGAAAAAACTAAGCCCTTTGAACGTCAATAAAGCCATGGGATTACCCCAGGGCTGTAATCTGTTTTGGTACCAATAGCCCATCTTTGTGGAAACCCAGCGCATTTTGGACGACAGATTCAGTTCGTCGAGAATTTTCAAGAATGCAGAGTCGGATATGCAATGAAAATGGTAATACCGTTCAATTGACAACCCACTAAAATCAAAAGTAGCCGTCATTCCACCCACGCGATTATCCGCTTCAAACACGACGGGATGGTGACCATCCAATGCCAACTGGTAGGCTACGGCCAAGCCCATAGGTCCCGCGCCAAGTACCGCGATGCGTTGTTGTGTTTTTGTCATCTCAGAAATCCAATGCTACTTGGCCGTAAACCGGATCGTTGAATGTTTCATAAATCGCTTCAGAAAAAGGAGTGGACCGCACGCCAAAAATTCCTGGCCAATCGATGACTTCAAATTCATCCTTGGCCACTAAGGCCTGCAGTTGCTGCGTAGTGAATGGGGGATTCTTGTCAAACAATGCCCAAGTCCACAGAAGCACATAGAAAATTCCATATGGAATTTTGAGCACACGTGCCTTGGCCTTCGTTGCGAGTTTGATCTCTCGAATAATATCAATGTAATCTACCCGCTCGTGCCCCGTAATGTTGTAAATGCCGTTGTGGGCATGGTTTTCAATACAGCTGATAATCACATTGCAAAAATCGCCAACATACAGCGGCTGGCGCATAAAGCGGCCATCACCAGGAATAGGAAAAACCGGAACCTTCGCCATAAAACGAGAAAGCCAACCCAGATGCTTGCGATCAAACCAACCAAACATTAACGTCGGTCGCAAGATGGGGCATGTAATGCCGCTGTCCAGTACTATTTTCTCTTGTTTCTTTTTTGTATCGGTATAAAAGTCATCAGCTATGGATTCCACCACTGAAGAGCTGATGTGTACCAAACGTGGCACTTTGTATTTCTTGATTTCATCCAGGATCAACTTTGAAGCGGTAATATTATTGTCAAAAAAATCTTGGTACTCTAAACCACCAATCTGGGCTTGCAGCATAACTACCACATCTGCACCTTCAAAATGGCGTTGCCACGCGCCAGGCTTTGAGAGGTCATCCAATACAACGGTTACATCAGGTTGCACCCGTTTGAGCACGTTTAGGTTTACCTCATGCTTGTCGATGACAACGATATTGGTGTATCCCTTGGAGCGCAAGCGAGCTACAAGGTTTTGACCAACCAGACCTGCACCGCCGGGTAAAACAATTTTATTCATGGACAGAATATGCCTTTTCGGAATAAAGAATGAATGAGTAAAATTTTTCCAAAAGATAAAAATTAATATTTTTCACGGTATTTTTTCGATCGGGAATATAAATATCTAGTGCAATGAAGTTGGTTGCGGCGAGGGATGTAATCATGCGGAACTTGAGGGCCTAAAGACGGCAATAGGTGTCGTTGATGCTGAAAAGCATAAATTCACCATCCAAACGATAGAGCCTATCGCAATGGCCGCATGTGAATAATTATCTAAAAAATGTCCAGAGAAATAAATAATGAAAACTAATATCATTTGTCCGATAAGAATACCCCAGCCAAGCCACTCCTTTACTCCAGCATATAGTAAAAATCCGGCTGAAAGCATGAAAATGGGAAGGGCCAGTGATCCTTGATGAATAGTTGTTTCGCCGGGGCCGTACATCATGACTATCCAAATGAAGGAGGTGAATCCAGATAAGATTATTAATTTTACGCCTGCTGCTGATGTTGAATTTCGTGATTTAAATAGCGCTACCAGCGGTGCGACAGTAAAAAATCCTAGAGCTGCTGCTAGATTGAAGAATTGAAATTCTCGTAGCATGAGATAGTCTTCTTCAGAGGCGCGAAATATCAGCGTTCGGCCAATTAGCGAGCTCCAGTGGGGTATATCACCAAATAGAATTTTTAGATTTGCTAATTTATTAAATAAAATATCTGTGACTGGTGTTGCACCATACATTATTCGTAAGGCCTCTCCTAGAGTTCTATCGTCTGGGCCAATTACGCCAGCCAAGTGCCATTTGAGTAATCTATTACCGGGTGGGTCGAAGAAATGTTGGTACATGCTCCAGGGCAACACCAGCAGCAGTGCTCCCGCTGCAGCGCAGGCGACAAATTTGAACGATGGAATTCGCCTGAATGCTAGTGCTGTTAGTCCGATACCCAGTAAAGCAAACGCACTGCCGCCATGGCATAACATGGCGAATCCTGCATTCGCACCCACTGAAAAACCACACCATGGATCTTGAAGGCATTGTTTGTTGTGAGCTAAAAACAGTGCAACGATGAGGGCTAATGGCAGGATTGGCAAAAGTTTCGGCCATACGAACACACCATGAACGATCGCCACACCTGAAACCATGGCTGCAACCATGGCACCCCACACTAGCCTGTGCGGCAGCATAAATGCGGAGAGCATCAACCATAACCCCATAACCCATAGGCATTGCAACATCGTTCCCATGACTTGGTAGCTTATGCGAATATCTGCCAAGAGAAATAAAGGGGACATTAGAAAATATGCCGACTGCAGCGGCGGTCGATCGCTTCCTAACCAATCACCGATCATGGGGGAAGGGTATTGTCCCATCAGTAAATTTTTGGCAAAAATCAACGGTAATTCATTGTCTATCGGTAATGGATGAGAGAAACGAGTTCTCATCGCTATCAAAGGGTCAGAAATTTCACTTCGTGCCAATATTAGTAGTGTTAATGAAAATAGTGCACTGAGGAAAAATGGTAGCGCAATTTTTTCTAATGCTAGTATTTCTTTTTGATTAGCTTGCTTCCACAGTTTTATGGTGCCGACAGCACACGAAATAAGAACCGCGCCGGCTAGAAATTGTCCAGTTGCGGGAGCATAAAAACTTGCCCAAAATATGAGATACGCGCTAATTCCGCTAAATGACACGCTCCAAAGAGCCAATTGAATCGGCTCCATGATTTTATAACGACGGATTGCGAACAGAGTACCTGCAATCAGTGGTAGCCCTAGAGTTATTGTTGACCATATTACGGTCGACAACAGAACGCTGGTATACCTATCGCCGATAATTATAATTATCGTTGTCAGTAATGCGAAAGTGAGGTTCTGCGGACCAGCACCAGCGCCAAGCATTAGTGCAATGCACGCGAATGCGATACCGATTCCGCAAAAACGGTACCAATTTTCCAGGATATTGATAACAATCATATCAAGTCGTCCCATTGCGACAGGTTGACCCACGGCTATCCAGGCATTCGTATTTTTGTCTACAACTCTTAGCTCGAAAGCCCCTGGTTTAACGGAGGTGCGTAAGAGGGTCCATGTTTCGCCCGGATCTTTTACAGGCATCAGAACTTTTGTTGTGTTTCCCTGTACAACTTCGACACCGCCAACTTTGGATGGATATCCTGCAATTTTTATTTCAATATATCTATTGTTTTTCCATGCAGTAGGCGTTTCGTAATGCATCACTAAACTACCGACTGATCGATCACCTTCTCGCCCGTAGCTTCCCCAGCTTTGACAGTTACAGGGTGGGGTGGACGCGTAGCTTCCACCCGGAACGAATGCACTGCTTTCTGACTGCTCAATTGAAACCATGCGGATAGGTGCATGTAGGTTTCGGGGCAATATGCTGCGTAACGTGGAGGACTCCAAAATGGCTGCAAGTCGGTCTGCGACAGGATATGGAGACTGAAAAAAAGGCACTCCACGAAGAGTCGAGAGATCTGAGGTTTCAAGATATGCGACAAGATTTAGCTCTTGTACAGCACTGTGGGCTTCTTTGCGGGCTAATACGTCAGGGAGTACTTGCGTAGCCATTTTTGTTAACGGCATTGCAACTAAAATAATCCACGCCAGTCCAGTGACCAGAACTATTAATTTGCGACGCCCTTCTGCCCATGTATATACCACGACGGCGGCAGCAAAGTTAACCAATAGTCCTAATGCATGCAAGTCAAGGTAGCGGGACGAAAGCACATCTCCTGATCGACCAAAGGCCACACTGACAGCTTGGCCGGCAAGCCAAACGCCCAGCGCAAAAAGGAACCAAATTGGGCTGCTGGGGCTAGGGCGTTTTGAAATCATCATTCCTACAAGTAGTAGCCAAGGTAGATTTCGCACGAGTGAAAGAAGCCATTGTCCCGTAGGCCAAGCCAGCGAACTCGTTAGGCCTGACAGAAACTGATGCAAATTGGCCGCTCTCAGTGTTGCATGCCCTATAACAATTGGAGTACCCCAAACACCAAACAGAAAAAATATGATCAATAATCCAATTGAAAATAATTCTCGTCGATTGCGTGTAACAAAGATGAATCGAAGTAACAAAGTGACAGCGACGGACGCTACAGAGAAAATACCTGATGCTAGTGAAAAATAGGCAGCAATTGCGCACAGCAAGCCAAGCCACCACCAGTAATTAAATGGTGGGTGCATTATTAGCAGCCAGATGGCCATTACGCTGAACAATAGGACAAAGTAAAACTGCGACTGGAAACCTGAGAGAGTATTTTCCCATGCATAGGGAATGCCAAACACGAATAGTGTGAATACCAGGAGTACAGGTAGAAATTTCCTCCCAATGGATTTACCGATGAACCACACTGTTAGTGATAATGTCGCTACATGTAATCCCGCATTTATCATCATTTCAAGCGATGGGCTCCACAGCCCGTTGGCCTGTAGTAGTACAAGTCCGAGAACTCGAGTGGTGAAAATCCTATGTTCGTTATGTGCGGAGAATAAATCCGACAATCGTAATTGTCCATCCAAAAATGGAATATATAAATTCGCGGCCTCAGCATCCCATTGATCCCAGAATGGAGTTTCGTTGCCATAGGTGTGAATTAGCCAGAATTTTAGCCCGAGAAGAATCGCCGCAAATGCTAAAAATTGAAGCGGGGTAATAAGTCGCGTCGTTCGCGCGCGCATGTGGGTCGTCATTCTCGACCTTACAAACTCAATTGCTTAAAAATGACGGTAGGAATACTCCGAATGATCCGCATGATCCAAGTCCAAAACCATGGCGTATAAAGAACATCTGTTTTCCGCTCAACCGCATTCTGAATATCTGAAGCTACACGATCAGCACTCACCGTCAAACGCGCTGGCAGGTTGAGTTCGGCAGTCATGGGCGTGGCTACAAACCCGGGTTTGATGGTCAATACGTGTACACCCTTTTTGTATAGATGGGCGCGCAAGCCTGACGCAAATGCATCCACGGCAGCCTTAGCTGCGCCATAAACATAATTGCTGCCGCGTCCTCGGTCACCTGCTACAGAGCCGATGACCGCAAGAACACCATTACCTTGAGCCTCAAATTTGCTACTCATGGCTAGCATGCAGGCTATGGCACTTTCCCCATTTGTGCGGTATTGCTCAATGGCATATGCCAAGTCGCCTTGGGCGCGGTTTTGGTCCGGCAAGGTACCGTGCGCTACCAGGGCGAGATTAATGCTTCCAAACGCATCCCACGCGAAATTGATTAACGCAGGCAGAGCAGTGGCGTCGCTTGCTTCCCAGACGTATGTACGCACTGCGGCGCCTCCGCGGGCAGTCAGATCGGATGCGATGGTGTCCAGTTTTTCCTGGTTGCGCGCCACCAGTACAAAGTTGCAAGCTTGGCGTGCATAACGCCTTGCTACCGCTTCTGCAATGCCAGAGGTGGCTCCGATGATGAGAATGTTTTTTTTAGTCATAAATAAAAAGCTAATTAACGGGTAACGCGTTGCCAGAAACGCGACATTAAGGCTGGGTCGCGCAGCGCTTCTACGGTTGCCCATGCCGGATAGGCTTGTTGGAAATGGTGCGCACTCATATGTGCGTCCTTCGCCGGATAGAGGCGGCCACCAGCCTCGTGAACCAGCGCGTCTAGCCGTGCAAAGAGACGGGCGTTAACGTTGTCGCGTTGGGCAAAATCTAGCGCCAGCGAGACGCCATATTTTGGGAAGGACAACAAGCCAGGCGACAGGATGTCGCCGCACTGCTTGAGTACAGCAAGGAACGATCCGGCCCCGTTTCGGGAAGTTTCTTCAAGAATTTCGCCAATAACCCGTTGACCATGCTGTTTGGGCACAACGCACTGGTATTGCTGAAATCCGGCTTTACCGTAGATTCGATTCCATTCCAGTAATTGGTCCAGTGGGTAAAAGAAGGGGTTGTAATTAACGCGTGCTTGTACTTTTTTGCGTTGTTGTCGCTGGTAGTACAAGCTGTTGAATAGTTTCAAGCTAGCTGTATTGACCAATGAAAAGGGGGGGGCAAACGGCATACGCCTTGTGCTGCCGGACGCGGCCTCTAGTGGGCCAGTCGTAGCATGGTTGCCTGCAATGTAGTGCCCGCGGCCGATGTTTTTTCCAGTTGCTAGGCAATCGATCCATGCCACGGTGTATTCGTTGCTGGCATCGTGCTGTGCTGACAATGCAAAAAACTCTTCAAGATTGTCAAATTTGATGCTGGTTTGGGTCATGTCGCTTGAAGACACGGTACGCAACTGCAGTTCAACGGACAGAATAATGCCGGTCAGGCCCAACCCGCCCACGGTGGCGTTAAAGAGTTCAGCATTTTGTAGTGGGGTGCATTCAACTACCCCTTTGTCAGACCTGTAGAGCACAATTTTGCGCACATGCCGGCCGAAAGTGCCTGTAATGTGGTGGTTTTTGCCATGCACATCATTGGCTATGGCGCCGCCTAAGGTCACAAATTTTGTACCTGGTGTTACCGGCACAAACCAACCATGCGGCAATGCTAGCTGAATGAGGCCGTCCAGGCTGAGACCAGCCTGTGCCACAACGAGTCCGGTCTGCCAGTTTGCGCTAACGATACGATCCATACCGGCTGTTGCAATGACGTGGTCAGCCTGGGCTAGGCATGAGTCACCATAGCTGCGGCCTAGTCCAAAAGCGAGTGTTGTACCGTGGCCCAAGCTGTTAACTTGGGCTACGGCAGCAGCCACCTCTGTAGGCCAGGTTATTGTGTGTGGAGTTTGCGGGTGGTGAGGGTAGCGCCCCCAAGATTCAAGCATAGTCATCAAAATGACGCCAAGGCAAAAATACCAAAAAAGCAAATACCAACCCACCGGCTCGTGTGATCGCGTAGCGCAAACACGATGGGGTCATCATGCATTTCTCCACGGTGGGCAATGATCCAGACGCGACTTAGCCAGAAAAGAAGCAATGGGCAGGCTGCCCACAGCCACTGCGGATGCTTGTACAACGCTTGCGCCAATGTGTCGTTGATATACAGGGCCAAAACTAGGACGGACAAATATCCTGCGGAACCGCCTAGCGAGGCGAGAAGTTCGAAGTCTGAGGCCACATAACCACGACCCGGCGCTTTTTTTTGATGGCCTTTTTCTCGTGCGTCATACAGCTCTGTATAGCGTTTGACAAACGCGAGGCTGAGAAAAATGAACATGCAAAAAGCAAGAATCCAGAATGTCGTCGCTAACGCAGTGGCAGCTGCACCCGCTACCACCCGCACGGTATATAACATTGCCAGTGCAACCACATCGAACATGACTATACGTTTGAGCGAAAGTGAATAGGCCAATGTCAGAGCGTAATAAGCGAGCAGCACCACCGAGAACTGCACAGGTAGCCATAACAGCGCCGCACCAAACGAGGACACTAGGAGACCGGGAATCCACAGGATTGCATGGAATACCGGAAAAGTCCCTGCGGCTAGAGGACGGTTGCGTTTGGTGCGATGCTGCCGATCATCTTGCAGGTCAAGCATGTCGTTCAGCAGATACACGCTAGAAGCGCATGCCCCAAAGCACATAAACGCCAGTAGGGCGTTCATGAGCAAATTGAAGTCTGTAATTTTGTGAGCTGCTAGTAAAGGTACGAATACCAGCAGGTTTTTTGCCCATTGGTGCAGGCGAAGTGCCTTGCGTAGCACGCTAAAGTAGCCTGGGCGATCATCAAATATTTTGCCAATACGTCCCATCGCCACAGCTTTGGCCAGTACCCCCCGCTCCGGATTCACGACATGTACGACACTTGCAACCTCCCATACAGAAATATCTGCTTTTGAGTTTCCTACATATTCAAAGCCATTTCGCCCGTAATGTTCGACTAGTACGTCACGTTTGTTCTCGGCTGCGAGATTTGTATCTTTCGTGCCAATAAATTTGTCGAATATTTGCAGATGGTCAGAAATTGCATGGGCCAGACGCGAGTCGGACGCTGTTGCCAAAATCAGGGATGCTCCTGATGCTTTTTGTTCATTTAGCCAGAACAACAAGTTTACGTTGTAAGGTAGAGTGGCTGCGGAGGGAGTCACATTGTCTGCTACCTTATTTTTAAAATATGCCTTTCCCTTTATTAGCCATAATATAGATTCGAAAAACTTATGTGGTAATGTCCGCAACAGTAAAAAAATGCTTTCAATAAGCATGTCTGTTCGAATGAGGGTTCCATCTAAATCAACGGCAATTATTCGATTTGTGTTTGGTGTGGGAAATTCAATTTTGGAACTCATAATGATTAAGTTCTCGTCTCAGTATATTGAACTGCCCGTGGAGGCCAGGCTAAGCTGAAATCTTCAGAGTCAATTGTCAAGTTGGTGCTATAGGCAGGGTCGACTGTAAGTTGCATGCCCCAGCGCTCATGCATCTTTTGGACTTCATTAGAAAAACGTAACTGCTTCTCTGGAGTGTTTTCGTGACCTCGCGATATAGACTCGTGGTGCACCATTTCAGCATACGGCGTCCAAACATTTCGGAAGCCAGCCTCACGCACACGCAAGCAAAAATCAACATCATTGAACGCAACTGCCAAGGACTCATCTAGACCGTCTACCTGCTCAAAAACTGAACGACGAACAGCCAAGCACGCTGCAGTCACTGCACTAAAACTTTGGTGCAGTACTGCTCGTCCAAAATATCCAGGAAGTCCTTTCTGCATATATTTGTGAGAGTGTCCTGCCACTCCACCTATACCTAGCACAACCCCTCCATGCTGCAAACGCCCGTCTGGATACCATAGTCGTGCACCAACACAGCCCACTTCAGGTTGACAGGCAAATGAGGCCATTTCTTCCAGCCAATCAGGAGTCATAATTTCAATATCATTGTTCATAAGGCATAAAATATCACCTTTGGCAATTTTTGCACCATGGTTATTGAGCGATGAGAAATTAAACGGGGAGCTATCTTGTTCTATTCGAATACCCTTCTTCTTTAAGGTGTCAAAAAGATGAAGAGTTTGGGTTTCAATGCTTCCATTGTCCATGATGATTATTTCATAGTTTTTATATGTTGTTCTATTTAAAATGGATTCAACACACATGGAAACTAAATTGGCGTGATCTCTGGTCGGTATAATGATGCTGACCAACGGAGCTGGATTGGGTACAGAAAAGCGTACGCGATTCAAGGCCGGGGCCTCTGGCGCAGATGTCACAGTTGCGTTTTTTCCAATTCGTGCTAGATGTTCTCGTATTGCTTTCTGGCCAGCTTGCGCTGCGTAATTTTTTTGATCGGATGCAAGTGCTGTGCTGCCTGCTATAGCTCGCCAGTGATATAAGATTCGTGGTATATGTACGATCTGGTTGGTTTTTATATTTTCAATTACGCGAAGTGCCAAATCGTAATCTTGTGCACCTTCGAACCCTACGCGAAATCCGCCTAATTTATTTATTAAACTTCGTTTGTATACGCCTAGGTGGCAAATCATATTTTGTGCTAAAAATAATTCATAATTGAATTCACACTTGAAATACGGGGAGTAGCGCTGGTTTTTTTCGGTTATTTTGTCTTCGTCTGAATATATCAGTGCTGCATCAGTATTTTTAATAATGGCATCTGCTACAAAAAATAGTGCATTTTCTGCCAATAAATCATCGTGATCTAATAGCGCAACCCATTCACCCGAAGCTAATGCCAGGGCTGTATTGGAGGCGGCAGAAATATGCCCATTATCTTTTCGGAAAGCCAATTTTATACGTGCATCTTCTTGAGCGTAACGCTCAAGCAGCGGTCTAATAGCTTTGTCGGTAGATGAGTCATCAGCAATGCAAAGTTCCCAGTGAGGATAAATTTGATTGCGCACTGACTCAATGGCTTCAATTAACCATGTGGTTTTTGAGTTATATGTCGGTATTACCACGGAAATAAGAGGATTTTGGGGGAATTCCTCAATTTTCTTGCGAAAAATAATTCGAGATTCTTCAGTTAATCTGTCAAATCTATTTATCCACTCGCTGTAATCGTTTCGATCAAAAATATCTGAACCTTCTGCTGGTACGGTTTGCGTTGTCATTGCAACCTTGCGCAAGCCGCGTTTCACACCTGAAAATCCATCGTGGCGGTATAACTGTAGTGCTTTTTTCGCGGTATTTTTCAGACCGCCACCGTGCTTTATTGCTGGGGCAGTCAATTTCGCAACATGGATGATGCGTTTTATTTGATGCGTGATTAAACGTATTGGAGCGGCAATTCGCCAACTGCTTGAGTTATAAAGGGCCGAGATATGCCTATCGCGTTCAGCCACAGTATGGTTTAGGTTGACGATCTGTCCATCACCTTCGGTTACTGCTTGGTTCAGGTCGGCAATCTGCCCATCACGTTCGGCTACTGCTTGGTTCAGGTCGGCAATCTGCCCATCACGTTCGGCTACTGCTTGGTTCAGGTCGGCAATCTGTCCATGATATTCGGTTACTGCTTGGTGCAAGTCGGCAATCTGTCCATCACGTTCGGCT
>CAUPON010000016.1:0-95671 GCA_963513025.1 uncultured Albidiferax sp. | reverse complement strand
TTTTGCATCGCAGGGCTCTTGGACTTGATCGTTTCGACCTCGCGCCCCTGACGTACTAGCTGGTTAATGGTTGGCACTAAAGCCTCCTTGACAAAGAAAACGTCCCTAAACGTTTAAAACTAACAGAAAACGTGAATCCCTTCGGAAGTTTCCGAAAAGCCTTCAAGTATAGCTTTTTGGCATCGTGCTTGCAAACACTATGCGGTTTGATAATGTTCGCAGGCGCTCACTTACCTAAATTACTTGATCCACAAACGAATGGAGTCCCAGGCGCGGCCCAAAATACCGGCTTGCTCCACGCCGTCCAGCGCCACCAGTGGCACGGTCAGCAGGGTCTGTTCGCCCAAAGTGACCTTCAAAGCGCCCACGGCCTGGCCTTTGGTGAACGGCGCGACCAGTGGATCAGGGCGCTGGATTTCGGTCTTGACCTTGGCTGCATTGCCGGCCGGCACCGCTACCACGATGGCATCGGGGCGGCCCAGCTTCATGGTGGGGGTTGTGCCCTTCCAAACATTCGGAGTGACTACCGCCTGGTTGGCATCAAACAGCTTCACGCCTTCGTAGGCGGTATAGCCCCAGTTCAGCAATTTTTGCGATTCGTTCAGGCGGGCGTTTTCGCTGGCCGTACCCAGCACGATGGTCAGCAGACGGCGGCTGCCGACGTTGGGGAAGTCGCGCTTGGCGGTGGCGATCAGGCAGTAGCCCGCCGCGTCGGTGTGGCCAGTCTTCAGGCCGTCAACCGTCGGATCGCGGAACAGCAGGCCATTGCGATTGTTTTCATTGCTGACCGGGGTACCGGGGTAGTGGTACTTCTTCATGCCATCGTAGTGCGCGTACTCGGGGAAGTCGTGCATCAAGCGGGTGGCCAGAATGCTCAGATCGCGCGCGGTGGTGGTGTGGCCTGCTTCGGTCAGGCCTTCGGGGTTACGGTAACCGGTGGCCTTCATGCCCAGGGCCTTGGCCTGGGCATTCATCATTTCGACAAAGCGTTCGGAGGTGCCGCCCACGCCCTCGGCCAGCGCCATGGTGGCGTCGTTGCCTGACTGGACGATCATGCCCTTGATCAGGTCTTCCACCGGCACTTGCATCTTGGGGTCGATGAACATGCGCGAGCCCGGCATCTTCCAGGCCTTGAGGCTCACCGGCAGGGTTTGCGTCAGGCTGATCTTCTTACTGCGCAGCGCGTCAAACACTAGGTACGCCGTCATCAGCTTGGTGAGCGAAGCGGGCTCGACGGCCATGTCGATGTCTTTTTCCAGTAAAACCTGGTTGGCCGTTACGTCCACCACCATATAGGCCTTGGCGGCGATTTCAGGGCCGGCGACGGGCTGGGCGGCGGCGATCAGGGAGACGGAAGCCAGCAAAGGTGCGGCAACAGCCTGCAAAAAGTATTTCATGGATGGGGTAACGAGGTAAAGAGAGAAAACAGGGCAGAGGGTGCGGCCGCCGTACAGGACAGCAGGAAGAGCGCTATGCGACCCCTGGCGAGGCCGCAAAGTTTCATGCACGCAGGTGGCGCAGCACCAGATTCTTCAAGAGGGGCAATTGTCCGTGAAAGAAGTGCCCGCCCGCCGGTACGACGGTAACAGGAAGTACCTGGGGCCGCGCCCAGTCCATTACCGAGGCCAGCGGCACGGTGTCGTCCAGCTCGCCGTGGACCACCAGCGTGCGCCCGTGCGCCTCAGGCGGCAGAACGGCGGCCGGCGCGCGGGCGGTCGAGGTGCCGACCAGCACCAGCTGCTCCATTGGCCGGCTGGCCCACAGAGCTTGCACCGCATGGGTGGTCACGAAGGCACCAAATGAAAAACCGGCCAGCGCCAGCGGCTGGCCTGCGGCCGCCGTCTGCGCCACCACGGCCAGCAGGTCTTCGCACTCGCCCCGGCCTTCGTCGTGCACACCGGCGCTGGCGCCGACTCCGCGGAAGTTGAAGCGCACCGCAGTCCAGCCCGACTGCACAAAGGCCCGCGCCAGGGTCTGCACCACCTTGTTGTCCATGGTGCCGGCAAAAAGCGGATGCGGATGGGCAATCACGGCCACGCCGCGCGGCGTACCGCTGGGCTGGTCAAGCGCGGCTTCGATGTTGCCCGCCCCACCGGTCAGGCTCAGTTTCTGGGTCGATGCATTCACGGAATTACTACCAAATTGATAGCGGCTTGCGCAGATGAAATAAGCGCTAGCAGCCTAAAAAGCTTGAAAATCAACGGCCCAGATGAGCCGGCGTCACCAGACGCTCGACCACTTGCCCGTTCTTCAAATGCGACTCGACGATCTCGTCGATATCGCTCTCGTCGACAAAGCTGTACCAGACGGCCTCCGGGTACACCACGGCCACCGGGCCGGCGGCGCAGCGGTCCAGGCAACCGGCCTTGTTGACGCGCACCTGGCCGGGGCCGGACAGGCCGGCCTTCTTGACCAGCGCCTTGCAGCGGTCGAAACCGGCCTGGGCGTTGTGGTGGGCGCAGCTGTCTTCGCCGTTGGTACGGTCGTTCAGGCAGAAGAAGATGTGGCGCCCGTAGTAAGAACCGGTAGGCGGAGCGGTTGGGGTGGTGTCGGTCATGCCGGTATTTTAGTTTTCTGGCTGAGGCCGGGCAGTGCGCCCCACCACCACGGCCAGCGCCGCGTAGGGCCAGAGCCAGCCCAGCCACTGCACCAGGCCGTGGAAACGGATGAAACGACCCTGCTCCCAGGTTTGCAAGGTTTGCGCAAAGTAAGCGCTGGCCGGAGCCTGGTTCAGCATGCCCAAGTGCAGCGCCAGCGCCAGCAGCAACAGCGCCGCGCAGACACGGCGTGGCACCCAAACCAGCAGCGCCACCAATGGCAAGGCCGCCCACAGGCCCACCCGCACCGGCAGGCTCAGCCAGTCCAGCGCATGCTGGGGCCCATAGCTCAGGCCGGCAGACAAGGCGGCGGCGCCCAGGCCCGCGGCCAGCATTACGCCGGCCAGCAGCACCCGCTGGTATTTGCGGCGCACCACGCAGTAGCCCAGCAGACAGGGGATCAGCGCACCCAGCAGCACGCACAGCATTTCGGTGCCGGGCACCAGCGGCTGCAGCTCCACATCGCGCACCGGCAGCCAGTCGAGGAACGGGGTATCGGCCAAGGCCTCGGCCAGCCCCGCTTCCACCCGCTCCATCACCTGGCCCAGGCCTAGCGGCACGGCCGCGGGGAACAGCAGTGCCACCGGCCACAGCGCCAACAGCACCAGCACGTCGCGCGCATCAGCGACAAACCAGCGCGCGCGGAACTGGCTCCATCGGTCGATGGCCCCAAGCCGCTCCAGCAAGGCGGCGATCACCGCACCCAGCAAGCCGCCGGCGGTGTTCAAGGCCCAGTCGACGTTCGACGGCACCCGCACCGGCAGATAGCTTTGCAGGGTCTCCATGCACAGCGACAACAGGCCGGCCAGCAGCGTGGCCGCCAGGATCGGCCCCCGGGTGCGCCCCGAGCGCAGGCCGCCCAGAGCCAGCAAAAAGCCCAGCGGCGCATAGCCGGCCAGGTTGGTGGCCACATCAAAGCCGGTCCAGTACTTGGGCCAGGGCGCCGTGATGAAGAACCAGGGCTCGATGCCCTGGTCGCGCCAGCCGTCGAACGGGTACAGGCTGGCATACACCACCAGCCCCGCATACAGCAGAGCCAGAGGCCAGGCCGAGGTTTTATGCATCCGTCAGACCCACGGCCGGGCTTAAAACGGTTTGACGACCACCAGCACCACGGCGGCCAGCAGCAGCAGCACCGGCACCTCGTTGAACCAGCGGTACCAGGTATGGCTGCGCATGGGCGCGCCGGCGCGCATTTTGCGCAGCAGCACACCGCAGCCGTGGTGGTAGCCAATCACCAGCAGCACCACGCCCAGTTTGGCGTGCATCCAGCCATTGCCCGGGCCGCGGCCAATGCCATAGCCCAGCCACAGCCAGGCGCCGAAGGCGATGGCCGGCACGGCCAGGATGGTGGTGAAGCGCAGCAGCTTGCCCGCCATAAGCAGCAGGCGCTCACGCTCGGCCAGCGAGCCAGGCGACACCATCGCCAGATTGACGAAGATGCGCGGCAGATAGAACAGCCCGGCGAACCAGCTGGCGACGAAGACGATGTGAAGGGATTTGATCCAGAGCATGAAGGGAGTTTAAGGCTCGCCCCGATTGGTTCTTAACAATACAGACCTGCGCTAAACAAACAGTTCTGCGCTGAACACGTTATGACAATAAGTGCTGCGCTCAAGTGGCTACTGGCGGGGAAACATCCTGACAAACAGTGCTGCTGCTCGAGGTGATGCCGCTTGGGCGCGACCATCGTATGCACCAATGCCTGATCTGCTCCCCGAGGTCAGCAAGTGCACATGTCAACAGTAGCTTGGGCAGCATGACAAGACTTCGGGAAATCCTGAAACATAGAAGAGGTGATATCGGCTTGAAAAACTCACTTGAGATCACATTAGTTCATTTAATGCCATTAAATTTAATTTTTTCATTTTTTGTGATCACAAATTTAGCTTTCGAAGTAACATTGCCACATCTCCATGAACAGATACGGCCATGTCGACTACCTCCGCAATTGAAGACTTCCTGATCACGCACCGCATCCACGAGGTGGAATGCGTGATCCCCGATATGACCGGGATTGCCCGTGGCAAGATTTTGCCGCGCGACTTGTTTCTGGCTGCGGGTGAGATGCGCTTGCCCAAGAGCGTGCTGCTTAACACCGTGAATGGCCAGCAACCCGACAACGGCCCATTTGTGGGCGACACCGACCCGGACATGCTCTGCATCCCCGATGCCAGCACCGTGCGTATCGTGCCCTGGGCCGCCGAGCCTGTGGCGGTGGTCATTCACGACTGCCAAGAATGGGACGGCAGTACCGTCGAGATATCCCCGCGCGGCGTATTGCGCCGGGTGCTCAAGCAATACGAAGAGCGCGGCTGGAGGCCGGTGGTTGCACCCGAGATGGAGTTCTATCTGGTTGCACGCCAGCAAAACCCCCACGAGCCGCTGCAGCCACCCTTGGGCCGTACCGGCAAGCCCGAGGCCGGCCGCCAAAGCTACTCCATTGACGCGGTCAACGACTTCGACCCCTTCTTTATGGAGCTCTCCAACTTCTGTGAGCAGCACCGGCTCGGCGTGGAGACGCTGATCCATGAGGCCGGTCCTGGCCAGATGGAAATCAATTTCAGCCACGGCAATGCACTGGACTTGGCCGATCGCGTATTCCTTTTCAAGCGCACCGTACGCGAAACGGCCCTGCGCCACGGCATTTTTGCCACCTTCATGGCCAAGCCCATGGAACAAGAGCCTGGTAGCGCCATGCACATCCACCAAAGCATATTGGACAAGGATGGCAACAACCTTTTCAGTCTGCCCGATGGTTCTGCCAGTCCCCACTTTGCCCAATGCATCGCAGGCTTGCAGACCTACATTCCCAAGCTCATGCCGATGTTTGCACCCTATGTAAATTCGTATCGTCGGCTATCGCCCTTTATGTCGGCACCCATCAATGTGCGCTGGGGCCACGACAACCGTACCTGCGGCATACGCGTGCCCAACTCCAGCCCAGCCAACCGCCGTGTGGAAAACCGGGTGCCTGGCGTGGACGTGAACCCTTATCTGGCCATGGCAGCCACCCTGGCCTGCGGTCTGCTGGGCATGACCGAGGGCCTGACGCCCAGCGCGCCCACCACAGACAGCGCCTGGAACGTCAACCATGAGCTGCCACGCCACCTGGAAGACGCCATCGAATCCATGCGCGCTAGCGCACCACTGCGTGATGTGCTTGGCTCCGGATTTGTCGATGCCTTCTGTGCCGTCAAAGAGCTGGAATACGCCACCTACAACCGCGTGATCAGCTCGTGGGAGCGCGAACACTTGCTTTTGCTGGTGTGAATTTGCACGCCTCTTTCATCTGATTTTTTCTGACTCTTGCGACCCGCTATGACTGTCACTTACAAAACCCTGGACCCCCAACGTCTGAACGATGTGCGTGCGCGGGAACGCGCCCACTATGCAGCGAGCAACCCCGCCTCCCGTGTGCTGGCTGAGCGCGCCAAAAACCACTTGATGTTCGGTGTGCCCATGCACTGGATGAACGACTGGTCCACGCCGTATCCGTTGCATGTGGCCCAAGCGCGGGGCGCGCGCCTCACCGATGTGGATGGCCACCACTATGTGGACTTCTGCCTGGGCGACACCGGCACCATGTTCGGTCATAGCCCAGCTCCTGTGGCTCGCGCAGTAGCGGCGCAGGCCGCACGCGGCATTACCACCATGCTGCCAAGCGAAGACGGCGTGTGGGTGTCCGAAGAGCTGGCACGCCGCTTTGGCATGCCGGTGTGGCAGTTTGCGCTGTCGGCGTCGGACGCCAACCGTTTTGCCATCCGCTGGGCGCGAGCGCTCACTGGACGCACGCAGATCCTGATCTTCAATGGCTGCTACCACGGCACCGTCGATGATGTGTTTGTCGACCTCGTGGATGGCCTGCCGCGCACCCGTGACAGCCTGCTGGGCCAGGTGGTGGACATCACCCGCACCACCCGCAGCGTGGAGTTCAACGACTTGGCTGCGCTGGAAGCTGCCTTGGCCGATGGCCAAGTGGCCTGCCTGCTGGCCGAGCCCGCCATGACCAATATTGGCATGGTGTTGCCGGAGCCCGGTTTCTGGGAAGCTGCCCAGGCCCTGTGCCGCCGCTACGGCACCTTGCTGCTGATCGACGAAACCCACACTATCAGCTCCGGCCCCGGTGGCTACACCCGTGCGTACGGCCTGCAGCCCGACTTGTTCGTGGTGGGCAAGCCTGTGGCAGGCGGTGTGCCCTGTGCGGTCTATGGCTTTAGCGAAGAGACCGCTGCGCGCGCCGAAGCGGCCAAGCGCAACGCCCCTCCCGGTCACAGCGGCATTGGTACCACGCTGACTGCCAACTTGCTGACCATGGCGGCGATGCGCGCCAATCTCTCGGAGGTGATGACTGACGCGGCCTATGCACACATGTTTGGCCTGGCCGAACGTCTGGCGGATGGCTTGCGTGAGGTTATTGCCCGTCACGGTCTGGGCTGGTGCGTAACGCAAGTCGGTGCACGCACTGAATTCCAGTTCACCCCCACGCCACCGCGCAACGGCAGCGAGGCCGACGCCATATTGGACCCAGCACTGGAACAAAACATCCACCTTTACCTGCTCAACCGTGGCCTGATCATTACACCCTTCCACAACATGATGCTGGTGTGCCCCAACACCACCGCAGACGACGTGGACCGTCTGGTGGCTGCCGTGGATGGCTTTATCGGTGAAACCATTGCCGTCTGAGCCGCAGCGCCCGCAAACAACGCATCCGCTGTTCTCCCTGCATGGCCAGGTGGCCCTGGTCACCGGCGCCGGATCTGAGCAGGGCATTGGCCTAGCCACGGCCCGGCTGCTGGCCGAGCTGGGCGCACGTGTGGCCATTGCGGCCACCGGCCCGCGCATCCACACCCGTGCGGCTGAATTCTGTGCCGTAGGCCATACCGCACGCGGCTACCAAGCCGACCTAACCGACCGTGATGCCACATCCGCGCTGGTGACAGCGGTGGAGGCAGACTTTCGCCAGATTGACATCCTGGTCAACAACGCTGGCATGGCCATGGAGGGCTCGGCCGAGCGCTTCGCGGCCTTCGCGGACACCACCTTGAGTGACTGGGACCTGGACCTGGCGCGCAACCTGGGCACCTGCGTGAACGTCACGCGCGCCTGCCTGCCCGGCATGGTGGCCCGCCGCCACGGGCGCATCATCAATGTCAGCTCCGTCACCGGGCCCTTGGTGGGCAACCCCGGCGAGGCTGCTTACTGCGCCGCCAAGGCCGCCATGGTGGGCATGAGTCGCGCCATCGCGCTGGAGGTGGCGCAACACGGCATCACCATCAACAACCTGGCCCCTGGCTGGGTGGCCACCGGCTCACAAATCGAGAAGGAAGCCGTGGCCTCCCACTACACGCCCATGCGCCGTGCGGGCAGCGCCACTGAAATGGCTTGCATGGTGGCGTTTCTGGCCAGCCCGGGCGCGAGCTACATCACCGGCCAAATGATGGTGGTGGACGGTGGCAACTGCCTGCAGGAACGCAAAGGCCCCTGACTCTGGTGTGCGTTGGTCCACGTCTCGTGCAAACCCCATAGCAACTGGGCACTCGCTGGAGCACTAGCTTAGGGGGGCGTCGGCCTGACTTGTCGCCCCGCAAGAAGTGGCACATTAAATGGCTTTCTGCCTAAGCGCTACCGCCGCAATGGGCCTAGCCCATATGATGCTTAAATTTCGCCTGCGTGCAGGCTGTTGAGTCCGCACACCATGAGCGATACGGAACTACTCGCCACCACCTCCAAGGCCCCGGCCACCAGCACCCACCAGGATCAGATCTACAGCACTCTGCGGCAGTGGATCACGGTGGGGCGCTTTTTGCCGGGCGAGCGGCTAAAAATCCGCACCGTGGCAGCGGATATGAGCGTTGGCCAGATGCCGGTGCGTGCGGCGTTGCAACGCCTGTCTGCAGAGGGGGCCTTGGTCAATATTCCCAATGCCGGGGTGGCGGTGCCGCGCCTGTCGGTGCCCGAGTTCGACGACCTGCTGCAAATGCGCATGTTGCTCGAAGGGGAAGCCGCCGAGCGCGGCTGCCTGCGCCTGGAGCCCGCGCAGGTGGCGCAGATGCAGCGCTGGAGTCAGGAGATGGATGCAGCCCTGCAGGCTGGCGACTCCAAGCGTTACCTGGGCATCAACGAAAACTTTCACGTGTTGCTGTACAAGGCGGCGGGCTCACCACTGCTTTTTCAGCTAATAGACACTTTGTGGCTGCGTGCGGGGCCCATCTCCAACCGGTTGTTCGACACACCCAAGGCCAGTGCAGTGCTCAATGATGCCCATGACGACCTGGTGCGCGCCCTGTCACACCGCGACAGCAGCGCCGTGCGCCGCGCCATCGAGCGCGATATTTTTGTCGCAGGCCAGTTTTTGCGTACCAGCTGCATGGACAAAAAATGCTAGTGAGTACAAGCTGCACAGGCAGCCGCCGCAAAAGGTAAGCGTTGCCAATGTCGAACACTTCGCATCACAAGGGACATCGGCTCCCATGTGGCCTGGTTTGGAAATCGCGCACAGGAACTTTGGGGTGTGATGGAGGCCAATGTGGCTGGACCAACTGTGGCCTATTGAATCACAAGGAAAACAACATGCTGTTAACTGATATCGCAGTCGAGCACACGATTGCGCCCCAAAAGGGAGGACTTCGTGTCACGTTTTTGCTGCATCCCTTTACGAATACACAACGAGATACTCTTGGTAAATTTGAGATCGTTCGTGGCATCCGTGAGCTAGGGGTTAAAGAAGTGAAACGCTCAACATTCGTGTCGTTTCAGCATTTGGCGGAGTTGTACGCGAAAGGTGTACTCGACGAATTCGGGTTTTCCGTTCGCATGTGTCCTGCTGATGGCAAGTACCCCACTACGAATCCCGTAAAAAAAATACTCCCAACCAGCATCAGGCCTGGCTCGCCCTTCGACCTGGCGGTTCAAGGTGTAGATGTTTCAAAACCAGCAAACCGCGAATTGAGAACAGCGTTACTTCGCACTCACATACAACTTTAAGGGCACCTGTGAATCCATCTGTTGCCCATGCCGAAATCATCGCCACTTTCAAGCGGGCGGAGGCAGATGCTGCTCACAAGTTCGGATTGATCAAAGCTGCTGCGAAAAAGGGGCCCAAGGCCATCCAAGCAGCCGTTGACGCAGCTGCAAAGGCGGCAAAACGCAGGGACTCGTACGCAAAGAAGCTGGATACCTTGGGTGTGAGTCTCAAGGATTGAGGAGTAATCCGCCTATTTTCCTACACCGGTCATTGGCGACTACCCCCAACTGGACCCAACCCCAAGGACAAGATGCTGGCCCTGCAGTGCCAGGCGCAGGCGGCCAGTGCTGCCGCACGGGTGAACGCCTCGTCGTAAGCGCGCGGTGAACCTATCTTGATGTGACGCTCTCTGTCTCGCAATATCGTGTGCACGTAACCCATCGTGCACACGATGCTCAAAGACTCAGACATTGCGAGATACACCGCCCGGCGCACCCACCGGACCTACACCCCAGCCTTCCAGGCAGAACTGGTTGCCGCCTGCCTGGAGCCTGGAACTTCCATCGCGGCCTTGGCCAGCAGCCATAGCGGCGGCGGCGGTGCTCAAGTAATTCGCATAGATGCAGTGTGGTTGGCCATCACGCCCATTGACATGCGTGCGGGGAGCCTAGTTCATACGGTTCTGAGAAGTGGACACCATCCTTACGTTGACTATCGAAAAGTGCTGGCGTAACCACCCTCCAATCCAGCAATCTGCATCGCCTCGTTGCTGCTACCGCTGGCAGTTTGAAGTCATTCTTACCTATCAACGCCCACCGTCGTCAAAACGGAGTTACCTAGTTTGCCAAGCATCTTTTTCCGGTCCTGACTGTCGAAAGTGCGACGCGCCTTGCGGAAGTCGTCGGCGTTTTCGACTACCCAGGTCCAAATGGGTGACATACGGATCAATAGATCCATCCCCAGCGAAGTTAGCTCGTACTCAACACGGAGCGGTTTTTCATCGAACTCTCGCCGAATTAGAAGACCATCACGCTCCAGGGAACGTAGCGTCTTCGTCAACATTCGCTGGGTCACACCGGCCATTTGTCTTTTTATCTCGGCGTGGCGCAACGTTCCGTACACACCCAAGGCGTGCAGGATGCCCAATGACCAGCGGCTGCCTGCGTGAGCGAGCACTTCCCTCCTGACGCCATCATCATCTGCTCTAAGCGTTTGACAGATGGCTTCAGCCTGACTTAGCGCTTCACCATCGATCATGGCTTCCCTTGGTATCACACGTGTGCCTTCTTGTGAGCGTTGCGCAATCGTGCAACCATCTGTCCATCTTACAAGCAACAAGTCTCAGGACAGCCAATGACCCAGGTGAACCACCTTTCCCCCCAATCGATTCTCGTTCTAGGCGCCGGAGAACTCGGCCTTCCGGTTTTGCGCAATCTTGCACGTGTGGCCAGGCGCGCGCCCGGATCAAAGATCAGCGTCTTGCTGAGGGAATCGACTATCAACACCCAAGTGCCTGAGAAAAAGGTAGAAATCGAGGAGCTCCGTAGTCTTGGCATCCAAATGGTCGCCGCAGACCTGGTGACCGATTCGATCAATCAGCTTGCTGAAGTCTTCGCACGCTTCGATACCGTCATCGGCTGCGCAGGCATGGTAGCGGGTCGAGAAACCCCGATGAAGTTGGCTACAGCAGCCCTCAAGTCCGGTGTGAAGCGCTACTTCCCATGGCAGTTTGGCGTCGATTTCGAGGTGATTGGGCGGGGCAGCCCTCAGGATTTATTCGATGCTCAGCTCGATGTACGCGAGTTGCTTCGTGCCCAAGACAAAACTGAATGGGTCATCATCTCGACCGGTATGTTTACCAGCTTCCTTTTCGAGCCCATATTTGAAGTGGTTGACCTCGAAAATGACACAGTGAACGCCCTGGGCAGTCTGGAGACCAGCGTGACTCTCACGACACCAGACGACATCGGTACTCTGACCGCGGAAATCGTTTTCTTCGAACCCCGCTTCCGCAATGAAATCGTCTACCTTTCTGGCGACACTGTGACGTATGGGCAGGTTACAAACATGCTTGAACGTGTGCTGGGCCGCCCATTCAAGCGCAACGTTTGGACTGTTCCGTACCTGATGCAGGAACTGGAAAAAGACCCAACGCATCACATTAAAAAGTACCGTGCGGTGTTTGCACAAGGCAGAGGCGTGGCGTGGCCCAAAGCCGGCACTTTCAACGATCAACAGTCGATTCAAGTTACCACCGCCGAACAGTGGGCAACAAAAAACCTCGCGGACAAATGAACGCAAACTTAGGTAACTGAAAAGGCCGCACATCCATAGAAGCGCCAAGTCCCAGTAGGGGAGTTGACGGCTGAGGCAAAAACGTGGAGTGCGCGATCCTCCCGAATCAAGGTGACTTCACCCAACGCTTACTCGCATGATCGTTGGCTTTTATTTCGCTTCCGAGCACGCCAGTCGGGACGCAGCAACGTCGTCACCACAGCAGAACTCTAATGTCGCGTTGATAGTCGCCTGGCGCAAGCCAGTTTTAGCAACGCTAAAACTGTAAAACATCGCTTAGCCATATAAATCAACGAGCTACGAGCGCAGGGTTCTAATGTCACGCACCACGATGACCCGCCCTGCCCTCGCACATTCAGCGCTTTCAACGCACTTGGCTGCTGTAATCGATAGGCAGCCAGACCCAGCCCTTGCCCGCCTGGCGCAGGTGGCCCAGGCCGGGAAAGCTGAAGTGGCTGACCGCCACCAGGCTGCCATCCTTGGCCAGCTGGGCAAAGGTGCGCGCGCGGGTGGCCGCGGCCTGCGGCTCGTTGGTGTCAAAGGCGATGGTGGTCTGGGGCGCAGCCAGCTGTACCGAGGCCACATGGATCAGATCGCCCACCAGTACCAGGCGCTGGCCCCCGCTCTCCAGCACATACGCCGTGTGCCCGGCGGTATGGCCGGGCGCCGCCAGACTGCGGATACCCGGCAGCACCTCGCCATCACGCTCGAAGGCGGCGAAGCGGCCGGCGTTTACATAGGGCGTCAACGAGGCCATCGCGCCCTGGAAGAAGCCTTTGGACTCGGCCGGCGCAGCGTCCGCCCGGGCCTGGGACAGCCAGAAATCGGCATCGCGCTTGTCTGCATGCACGGTCGCGTTGGGAAACACCCGCTGGCCGTCGGCCGCCAGCCCGCCCACGTGGTCGGGGTGCATGTGGGTGATCAGGATGTCGTCGACCTGCTCGGGCTGGTAGCCGGCTGCACGGATCTGCTGCAGCAACTGGCCCAGGGTGGGGCCGAACAGGCTGCCAGCACCGGCATCCACCAGCACCAGGCGGCTGCCGGTATTCAGCAGCCAGGCGTTGACCGAGGTTTCCAGCGGCGTCTTCTGGAAGTGCTGCTGCAGGCTCTTAGCGACGCGGCCGGCCGGCGCGTGCAACAGCTGGTCGACCGGCAGCGCCACGGTACCGTCGCTTAGCGAGGTGACTTCGACGCTGCCGACCATCAAGCGGTACCAGCCGGGCGCCTGGGTCTTTACCTGCGGTGCGGCCGCGTGGGCCACCTCGGGCAAGGTGGCAATGGACAACAGGCCCAAGGCCAGCGAGGTCGCCAGTGCCAGGCGGGGAAAGGAGCGGAGAGAGATGGCGGTTTGCATCAATGACTTTCTCGCAGCGCGCGGCCGCAGGGGTAAACGGAAGATTGGATTTGCCAACGGTGTGTATTGTTTAGTTTTGCGTTTCAGAGAACAATCACTTGAAATGCAAACCCTCTTTGCACAAATCGCAAAATGGGCCGATTCCAGCTATCCACACCGCCTCCCATGCTCGACGTCCTCGAAACCTTTCTCGCCATCACCACTGCCGGCACTTTCTCCGAGGTGGCGCGCCGCCAGGATGTGGCGGTCTCGTCCATTACCCGCAAGATCGACGCGCTGGAAAGCGAGATCGGCTCCAAGCTGTTCCACCGCAGCCCGCGGCGCGTGACCTTGACGGACGCTGGCCAGCAGTTCGTGCCCCGCGCCCGCAACATGCTGGCTGAACTGGCCGAAGCCAAGGAGGCCATCCACGCCAGCGATGCCGAACCGCGCGGTCTGCTGTCGGTGACGGCGCCTACGGTGTTCGGGCGGCAGCACGTGGTCGGCGCCGTCGCCCGGTTTCTGCGCCGCTACTCCGATATCGAGGTGGACCTGCACCTGGGCGACCAGATCCTCGACCTGTCCGAGCAGCGCATGGACGTGGCCATCCGCATCGGCGTGCTGCCGGACAGCGACCTGCATGCCACCACGCTCGCACCCGTGCGCCTGGTCACCTGTGCCAGCCCGGCCTACCTGGCCCGCGCCGGCCGGCCCAGCCATCCCGAGGCGCTGCTGCAGCACAACTGCATCACCGTATCGACACCGCCCGCGCCCGGCTTTGTCTGGCGCTATGCAGGCATCAACCGCAACCAGCCGCTGCCGGTGCGGGGCAACCTGCGCACCGACAGCAAAGACGCGATGCTGGAAGCCGCGCTGGAGGGCGTGGGTGTGCTGCACATTGCCACCTGGGTGGTTTCCAGCCACCTGCGCTCAGGCCAACTTGTGGCCTTGTTCCCCGACGAGGCAGTGGCGCCGGCGCTGCCGGGTATGACGGCCATCCATGCGGTGCGCCTGCCGGGGCGCAGCCATGCGGCCAAGGCCAGGCTTTTCATCGAACATCTGCGCGCGGAAATCGGGGAGGTGCCGTGGTGGGACCGCCTGCTGCTGCCCACCGACACGGCGTTGGCGGCGTGAGCAGGCCTGGTGTGGGATCGTGCAAAAAAATGCCCCGACCATCGGGCCGGGGCGTTAAGCCTGTAGATGTTGCCACCGTAAGGCCCCGCTCAGGGAGGTAAAGCGGGAGAGCGGCAAGCCGCCCCAAAGCCAATCTAACAAAGCTGTAGAGGGGATTCAAGAGGGCTTATCTGGGGATGGGGCACAATTTTGCCCATGACCTCTTCCACACCCTACGCCCCCTACCCCGCTGGCCGGCCCCGCCGTCTGCGCCGCGATGCCTTCACCCGCAACCTGGTGCGCGAAAACACCTTGACCGCACACGACCTGATTTACCCGGTGTTTGTGCACGAAGGCACCAACCGCCGCGAAGCCGTGGCCTCCATGCCCGGGGTGGAACGCCTAAGCCTGGACCTGCTGCTGCCGGTGGCCGAAGAATGCGTACGCCTGCAGATCCCGGTGATAGCACTGTTCCCGGTGGTGGACCAGTCGCTGAAAACCTATGGAGGCGAAGAAGCCTTCAACCCCGACGGCCTGGTGCCGCGGGTGGTGCGCGAGCTGAAGAAGCGTTTCCCCGAACTCGGCGTTATGACCGATGTGGCGCTCGACCCCTACACCAGCCACGGCCAGGACGGCCTGCCAGATGAGAACGGCTACATCGTCAACGAACGGACGATCGAGGCCCTGGTCCAGCAGGTGCTGGCCCAGGCCGATGCTGGCGTCGACATCGTGGCGCCCAGCGACATGATGGACGGGCGCATCGGCGCCATCCGCGCGGCACTCGAAGCCCAAGGCCACATCCACACCCGCATCATGGCCTACAGCGCCAAGTACGCCAGCGCTTTCTACGGTCCGTTCCGCGACGCCGTAGGCTCAGCCGCCAACCTGGGTAAGAGCGACAAGAAAACCTACCAGATGGACCCGGCGAACAGCGACGAAGCGCTACGCGAAGTGGCCATGGACATCGCGGAAGGCGCGGACATGGTGATGGTGAAGCCCGGCATGCCCTACCTGGACGTGGTGCGCCGCGTGAAAGACGAATTCCGCGTGCCAACCTTTGCCTACCAGGTATCGGGCGAATACGCGATGCTGAAAGCCGCGGCGCAAAATGGTTGGCTGGACCATGACCGCGTGGTGCTGGAAAGCCTGATGGCCTTCAAGCGCGCCGGGGCCGATGGGGTGCTGACCTATTTCGCCATCGACGCCGCCCGGCTGCTGCAAGCCTGAAACCCGTTTACTACAAAAACAATAGCTGCTGGCGCAATATTTACCTGCGCTAGCGGCCTATTTCTTATAAGTTTTCATAGCCATGCGCATCTTCACCATCGTCGGCACCAGCGTGGTGGAAACCACGGCTTTGCCCACTGCGCCTGTGCCTGGCGGCTACGTCTGGATCGCCTGCGCGCGGCGCGAGTTCGAGGTCCAGCAGCCGCAGCTGCAGTCCACACTGCAGCTGCTCTGCGGCCACCAACTGGTCGACCTGCATGTGTCAGATCTGCTGAACAACCAGCTGCCATCGCACTACGACTACACCTCGCAGTACGACCTGCTGGTGTTCCGCCGCCTGGCGGCCGGACAAGCGGAAGCCGGGCCGGACGCATCCGCCGTACCGCCAGGCCAGCCGATGAAGCGCGGCGGCCCGCCCATCCTGCGCCGCATCAACACCAACCCGGTGGGTTTTGCGGTGTTCGACCAGGTGCTGCTGACGGTACACCCCAGCGACTGCGCGGTGCGCGACAGCTATGCCGAGAAGCTGCTGGCCGCCACCTCCACCGAGCTGCGGGCCACAGGCGCCCGGGTGCCCGCCAGCCCGGCCGATTTGATGCTGCGCATCGTCAACACCATGGTCGATGGCTACCTGGACCTGCGCCGCGAACTGACCCGCCAGCTCGACCACTGGCAAAGTGAGCTGCTCAAGCCCGGGGCCCGTTTCAGCAACTGGAGCGCGCTGCTGGACGCCCGGCTGACCTTGCACCAATTGGACGATGTGTGCGAAGAACAGCGCTCCGCCATCCAGGACTGGATCGAGGCGGTCAAGACCTGGCCGGATGCCCAAGGCATGGCCGAGCTGCGCGAACGCGAACTACTGCAGGTGCGCAGCCGCGACGTGCTGGAACATATTGAACGGGTGGTACACCACGTGCGGCGGCTGGAGCAAAGCGTCGAGACCGCGGTGCAGATGCACTTCAGCGTACAAGGCAACCAGGCCAACAACATCATGCTGACGCTGACGGTGCTGACCGCCATCTTCCTGCCGCTGAACCTGATTGCCGGCATCTTCGGCATGAATTTCGAGGTGATCCCCCTGCTGCACCAGCAAGGCGGTTTCTGGTGGGCGCTGGGCGCGATGGTGGTCATCGCGCTGGGCATGGTGCTGCTGTTCTGGCGCAACCGGTATCTGGCACGCACCGGCCGCTGAACGGCGGCCGGCTAGTGCAGCTTCAGCGCTTCCTTGGGCACCGGCCGGGAGAAGTAGTAGCCCTGCGCCTGGCCGGCGCCCATGTCGCGCAGCAAAGCCAAAGTTTCGGCGTCTTCCACCCCTTCGGCTACCACGCTCAGGTCCAGCGATTCGGCCATGCGCACGATGGCCCGCACGATGGCGCGGCTGCGCGGGCTGCGGGTCAGCTCCAGGATGAAAGACTTGTCGATCTTCAAACCGCTGAAGTGGTACTGGTGCACATAGCTCAGCGACGAGAAGCCGGCACCGAAATCGTCCAGCACCACCGACACGCCGCTGTCCGCCAGGTGCTTCATGGCCTGGCGCGCCAGCTCGGGTTCGGCCACCAGCGCGCCTTCGGTGAGCTCCAGGCAAATGCGCGAGGGCGCCACGCCATACTCGGCCAGCAGACTGAGCACTTCGCTGGAAAACTCGGTACGGGTGATGCTGTAGCTCGAGCAGTTCACATGCACGGTGGGCCAGTGCGCGTGTTCGGGCTGGGCCAGGATCGCCACCACGCTTTGCAGCATGTAGAAATCCAGTCGGCCGATCAACCGCAGGCCTTCCAGTGCCGGGAGGAACTGGCCCGGCGCCACGATATTGCCGTCGGACTGGTGCCAGCGGATCAAGGCCTCCAAGGCCACAATGGCGCCGCTCTGCACGTCCATGATGGGCTGGAAATACGGCAGCAATTCATCCGTGCGTTTGAGCGCATTGCGCAGGGCGTTTTCCTGCTCCATCTGGTCGGACACTTCACGCCGCACTTCCTTGCTGAACAGCGCATAGCTGTCGCGCCCGGCGTTCTTCACCCGGTACATGGCGGTATCGGCATCGCGCAGCAGGTCGGCAGGCTCCTGGTGGAACTGGCTGTCGGCACCGACCACGCCCACGCTGCAGGATGAAAACACGGTGTGCCCATCAATATGAAAAGGAAGGTCGAAGGCCTCCAGAATCCGCTCGGCGATGGCCACGGTCACGTCCGGCTGCGCACCAAAGGCCAGCACCGCGAACTCGTCACCACCCAGGCGGGCCAGCAGATCGCTGTCGCGCATGCAGCGGCGCAGGCGCTCCGCAACCTGGACCAGCAGCAGGTCGCCGAAGTGGTGGCCCAGGCTGTCGTTGACCATCTTGAAGCGGTCGAGGTCGATGAACATCACCACCAGCTCCTGGCCATGGGTGCAGAAAGCCTGCCAGGCGCTATGCAGGCGTTGCTGCAGGTGCGCACGGTTGGGCAGACCGGTCAGTGAGTCATGGGCGTTCTCGTGCTGCAGTTGGGCGTTGGCGTAGTCCAGCGCGCGGGTGCGGTCCTGCACCCTGGCCTCCAGCTGCATATTGGCGGCGTGGATGGCTTCGGCGGCGCTGCGCCGGGACAATGCCGTGTCGATATGCCGGGACACAAAGGTCAGCAATTCCTGGTCGCGCAGCGAATAGTGGATGTCGGCCGAATAGCTTTGCACCGCCAGTACGCCGCGCACCACGTCGCCATCGAACAGCGGAATGCCCAGCCAGGAATACGAGGGGTTGGCGGCCCGGTGCACGGAAATCTCGCCAAGGCCCTCCAATCGCAGGGCTTCCTGGCGGCTGATCAGGCGAGGCCGGCGCTGGCGAATGACGTATTCGGTCACGCCGCGCTGGCCGCGCCGGGACTTGGGCGCGTTGTCCAGAACTTCATCCACGTAATAGGGAAAGGTCACCTCGGTGGTCGCATCGTCGAACAGCGCGATGTAGAAGTTGCGGGCAAACAGCAGCTCGCCCACGATGCCATGCAGGCCGCGAAACAGTTCGGCCATATCGCCCGGCTGGCTGGCGAGTTCGGTGATCTGGAACAAGGCGCGCTGCAGGTGCTCGGCACGCTCGCGGTCGGCCACCTCATGCCGCAGCGCGTCGTTGAGGGTCGATAGCTCCAGAGTACGCCGGGCCACGGTTTCTTCGAGATGCGCGCGGTGCAGAATCCGGTCCAGCGCCATGGCCACGTGGCGCGCCACCACCAGAAACAGCTCGCGGTCCTCGACGCTGTAGATGCGCGACACGTCGTACACCTGCATGGCCACCATGCCGAACACTTCGTCCGAGGCGTTCTTCAGCGGCACCCCCATCCAGAATTCCGGACGGTGGCCCACGCAGTAAAAGCGCCCCTGCACCTGCGCTGCGGCAATGTCCATGGCGTCGATGAACAAGGCCTGGCCGGTGGTCAGCACATAGTGGGTCATGGACAGCCGTTGGCGGTCAATCGACTCGTATTCCTCGGTCTCAAATGCATCGGCGTTGTCGACGTAGTACGGGTAGGTGACCTCGTCGGTTTGGCTGTCGTACAGCGCCAGATAGAAGTTTTCGGCATCGATCAGGGTCGACAGCTCGCGGTGCAAACCCTGCAAGAAGGTCCGCCGCTCACGGGTGGAACTGGCCAGATAGGTGATCTCAAACAGCACCCGCTGGCTGGCCTGGGCCCGGGCCAGGGCGTCGATCTGCAAGCGCAGGCCCAGCTTGCGCGCCAGGTCCGCCACTACCAGGTTGCCGACCTCACTCTTAGGCGCCAGCACCCAACCCAGCGCACTTTCGCCCTGGCCGGAGGCCCAACGGTGCAGCCCCTGCGCGCGGCAAAACGCCGCAAATGCATCTTTGGCAATAGACAGAGGCCAATTTCCAGCATCACCACCGTGGCCGATCAGATGCAGTTTTTCTCCGGCCCGGTACGCCGCCCATGGCAGGGTCGGCGCACTCTTCGCAACCGCGCCCAGCAAGGCTTGCAGGCTGTCTTGGGGAAAGGCAGTTTCCTCCAGACGGGCATGCGCGGGCGCACCCACATCCACAGCGGGGCTAGCTGCGTGCGCTGGCGCTGACGCTGGGTAGGGGTGGGGGAAACGGGAAAACATCGGCGCTCCATGGCATCTAGCAACCCGCTATCTTCGGTGCTTGCAACTGCGCATTGCAAGTGCCCGTTGTGTTTTTTCGCGCCCAAAACGTTGGAAATCGTGGTTTTCCAACGTTTTGCCTAGGGAGACGGAGGCATCCAAGCCCTAAAGCTTGAATACTCCTAAATTTATAGCCATTGGCGCAATATTTATATACGCCAGCAGCTGTTTCTATGCCTAAACCAAGCCGTGCTGCACGGAACAGCCAACAACAGCGCAGCGGGCGCTGACCCGCTAAGGACAGCGCCCGCTGCGTCCGGCTTAGACCATGGATTAACCGTGGTAGTCGCCTCGGATGTCCAGGGTGCCGGCCTTGGCGGCGGCAGCCACTTCGGCGCGCACTTCGGCACGGGTCTTGGCCGGGCCGGTGTTCTGGATCACGGGATAGTTGTTGTCATTGACAGCGGCCATGGTGCCGTCCTTCTCTGCCTGGACCAGCTCGGCCTGCACCTGGGCGCGGGTCACGGTGCTGGGGGTGTTGGTCACCAAGGGGAATTCGCGGTCATACGAATCCGCGAAAGCGCTGGTGGCGGCCACGGAAGCCAGGGCGATCAGAGAAGTGGCGAGAAGTTTGCGTGTGTTCATGATGAACTCCTAAAAATTTGGATGAGAGAGATACCGGGCGCGGGCCACAACGGCCCGGCCCCACCGGGGAATCAATTAGCTACGGAAGACGGGCATGGTCCCGTCCTTGACGGCCTGCTCCAACTCGGCCCGCACTTCGGCGCGGGTCTTGGGCGTGCCTACAGGGGCGATCACTGGGTAGTTCTGGTCGTCGTTGTAGGAGGCCAAAGTGCCATCCTGGCGGGCCTGGGCCAGCTCGGCCTGCACTTGTGCGCGGGTCAAGCCGCTGGTGCTGGGGGCAACGGCTACCACCGGATAGTCACGGTCAGCAGCGAAAGCGCTACCTGCGGCCACGGAGGCCAGGGCAATCAGGGTAGAGGCGAGGATTTTCGAGGTCTTCATATTATTTTTCCTTCAAAGTTAGTAACAGTTCTACGGAACCAGGAACCCTGGACGGGGCTAGCCACTCTTGTAGGGCTTGCTGCGCCGGATTCGCGGTTCACAGGGTTTGTGACCTTGCACTTCCTGTGAATAGTAGATAGGCGTTAAGTTGCAGCTTTAAACAGGTCAAAGCGGAACAAGTCTGTTTCGACCATGGAAACAATGGACACACTCGAACTCATACGCACCTTCCGAGAAGTCGCCGCCCGCGGCGGTTTCTCGCGCGCCGCCAAATCTCTGGACGTGTCCAAAGCCAATGTCAGCAAATACATCGCGGAACTGGAGAGCCGGCTCGGCACCCGCCTGCTGAACCGCAGCACCCGCACCATCAGCCTCACCGACGCGGGCGACCTGCTGCTGGAGCGCAGCACACCCCTGCTGGAAATGATGGCGCTGACCCGGGAAGAGCTGCTGCACCGCTCCCAGGAACCCAGTGGCCGCCTGCGCATGACGGCGCCGCAAGGCATAGGCAGCGTCGAGCTGCCCGGCCTATTGGCCGACTTCATGCGCCGCTACCCCGAGGTGCACGTCAGCCTGGACCTGAGCAACCGCGTGCTGGACATGGTGGAAGAAGGCCTGGACCTGTCACTGCGCGTGGGCGTCGCGGCCGACCCGAACCTGATCGTGCGCAAGCTGCGGCGCATCGACCTGGTGGTCTGCGCCACCCCCACCTACTGGCAGCAGCGCGGCATCCCTCAGCACCCGGACGACCTGGCCGGGCATGACGCGCTGACGCTTTCCTTGTCGGGCACCAGCCCCTCGTGGCGCTTCAAGGTCAACGGCAAGTCGCACAGCGTCGCCCTGCGCAGCCGCATGGACGCCAGCGACCCCGTGCCCTTGATGCACATGGCCTTGCTCGGCATGGGTGTGGCGCGCCTGCCGCGTTTGCTCGTTCGCAACCTGCTGGAGCAAGGCAGCTTGCAGGCGGTGCTGCCCGAATACAGCCCCGACGACCTGTGGCTGTTTGCCGGCTATGTGCAACGCCGGCACAACAGCGCCGCACTGAAGGCCCTGCTGGCCTTCATGGAAGAGCGCTGGAAAGTGGAGTGAGCCGGCCGCAGCCTCACACCAGCGGCTGGCCGATCTTTTCAGTGGCAAATACGCGCTGCACGGCGGGGCGCGCCAGCATGCGCTGCAGATAAGCCCCCAGCTGCGGCAGGCTGCGCGCCGGCCGGGCAAAGCCGCGGGTCCAGCGACACAGCATCAGCGCATAGGCGTCGACCGCGCTGTACTGCGCGCCCAGCAGCCAGGGGCCGCCGTGGCGCGCCAACTCGGCCTCCAGCTGGTCCAGCAGACCGCCGACGCGGGCCTCGGCATGGGCCTTGACGCTGGCGGTACCGGCGGCATCGTCGGCCCAGCGGTCCGGGTAGAAGTACAGGATCAAACTGGCCTGCAGGGTATTGGTCAGCCAGACCATCCATTTGTAGTACTGCGCGCGCTCAGCCGTGCCCAGCGGCGGTGCCAGGCCGGCCTGGGGCTGCGCGTCGGCCAAGTGCAGACAAATGGCTGCGGCCTCGTACAGCACCGTGTCGCCGTCGACCAGCACCGGGATCAGGCCATTGGGGTTCAGCTGCAGGTAAGCGGCTGACTTGTGGCCGTCGTGCTCGCGGTCTATCCAGACCAGCTCGAACGGCTGGCCCAGTTCTTCCAGCAGGATGTGCGGCGCCATGCTGGCGGTGCCAGGAAAGTAGTGCAGTTGTCGCATGCTCAGCCCAGGTGGCGGTCGAAGAAGGCCAGTGTGGCCGCACGCGCCATATCGGCCGCGTGGGCGTTGTAGGCGCCGCGCTGGTCACAGTTGAAGCCATGGTCGGCCGCGTAGACGCGCACCTCCACATCCAGCTGCGCCTGCTCGAAGGCCCGCACCGTGGGCAGGGCGATGCCTTGGTCGAACTCGCCAAAATGGGCCAGCACCGGCACCTTGGGTGTGCGCGCGGCTTCGGCCGGGCCGGTCATGCCACCGCCGTAGTAGGGCACGGCGGCGCTCAGGCCGGTCACCAGGCCAGCCGCCCGCCAAGCCAATAGCCCGCCCCAGCAGTAGCCGACCATGCCGACCTTGCCCGCCTGGCTGGCATAGTCCACCGCAGCCTGCAGGCTTTGCACCAGGGTTGGCACGCCCAGCGCCTCGGCAGCCGCCTTCAGCGCAATGCCGGCCTGGATGTCTTCGGGCGTGTAGCCCAAATTGACGTCCGCCTGCACGCGGTGGAACATGTCGGGCGCCACCGCCAGGTAGCCATCCGCCGCATAGCCGTCGGCCACCGAACGGATATGGCTGTTCACGCCAAAAATCTCCTGCACCACCACGACCGCCCCCTTGGGCTTGCCAGCGGGTTGGGCCACATAGGCTGGGAAGACGAAGCCATCGGAGGCGGTGAGGTCAAGATAGTAGGACGACATGCGGGCAGCTCCTGAAAGTAAAGGACATACAGCGGGTGCAGCTGCATGGATTGCGGGAAAGCTGGCATGGTACTGGTATCGTTTCGCACCTTCACACGGCGGCCTGTATGCACCCACATTCGACTCTCCCTGTTCTGCTGATTACCGGCGGCGGTCGCGGCATCGGCGCCGCCACCGCAAGGCTGGCGGCCCAGCGCGGCTATGCGGTAGCCGTCAACTACGCGCACAACGCCGGCGCTGCCGAGCAGCTGGTGGCCGAGATCCAGGCTGACGGCGGCCAGGCCATCGCGCTGCAGGCCGATATCGCCGACGAGGCCCAGGTGCTGCGACTGTTCGCCAGCGTGGATGCGCAACTCGGCCCGCTGTACGGCCTGGTCAACAACGCCGGCGTGGTGGACGCGCCAGCCCGGGTCGAGCACATGGACCTGGCGCGGCTGCAGCGCATGTTCAACATCAACGTGATCGGCAGCTTTCTGTGCGCGCGCGAAGCCGTGCGCCGCATGGGCAGCCGCCAGGGCGAGCGCAACTTCGGCGCCGGCTACGGCCGCGGCGGCGCCATCGTCAATGTCTCCAGCGCGGCCGCACGCCTGGGCTCGCCCGGCCAGTATGTGGACTACGCAGCCGCCAAGGGCGCCATCGACAGCATGACCCTGGGCCTGGCCAAGGAGGTGGCGGCCGACGGCATCCGCGTCAACGCCGTACGCCCCGGCCTGATCGAGACCGACATCCATGCCTCTGGCGGCCTACCCGACCGGGTGCGCGACCTGGCAGCCAGCGTGCCCATGCAGCGCGGCGGCACGGCGCTGGAGGTGGCTCAGGCCATCCTCTGGCTGCTGAGCCCGGAAGCCAGCTATACGACAGCGGCGCTGGTAGATATCAGCGGCGGGCGTTAAGCTCACCCGCTATGGACTTCAAACCGCTCATCACCCTGCTGGCCATCGTCAACCCGCTGGCCATCGTGCCGTTCTTCATCCACTACACGCAAAGCTTTTCTGAAGCGCAGCGCCGGCGCACGATCATCGTTTCGTCGTTCAGTGCATTTGTGGTGATCGCCATCAGCGCCTTGCTGGGCCTGCAGATCCTGGACTTCTTCAACATCTCGCTGGCCAGCTTCCAGGTGGGCGGCGGCCTGCTGCTGATGACCTCGTCGCTGAACATGCTGAACGCCCAGCCGGCCGAATCCAAATCCACCTCGGTGGAACTGCAGGACGCATCGGAACGCGCCGCCGTCGGCTCCAGCATCGCCGTGGTGCCGCTGGCCATCCCCTTGCTGACCGGTCCGGCCAGCATGTCCACCGTGGTGATTTACGCCGACAAGGCCAAGACCGTCTTGCAACTGGTGACCCTGGTGGGCTACGGCGTGGTCATCGGTCTGGCCACCGCGCTGTGCTTTTCGCTGGCCGGCCCCATCGCCCGGGTGCTGGGCAAGACCGGCATCAATGTGATGACCCGGCTGATGGGCCTGATCTTGGCCGCACTGTCGGTCGAGGTGATGGCCGACGGCCTGCACAAGCTGTTCCCGGTGCTGGCAGGTTGATGCTACTATTTATATAGCATCTTTCGCTCACTGAATGAGCGCCAGAGGCATATTTCTTATAAATCCTGCAACGACTGCGCCTTACGCGGGCCAGCCGCCCAACAGCAAGCACACGCAGGCCACCGTGGTGAGCCGCAAACGCAGTGGCAGGTACCAGGTAGGCAGGCTAGCCATGCGGGCCAGCCGCAGGTCTTGCGCGTAGTGCGCCAGAAAACCGACCACCAGCAACCCCAGCGCCAGCCATGGCGGTACCAGCAGGGCCGGCCAGGCCAGCAGGGACGGCACCACACTCCACACAAAGCGGCGCTGCCGCTGCCGTGCATCGAGCCCGGCCAGCGCCATCGCAAAGCCCCAGTGCAGCGCGCCGACGAAAGCCAGAATCACCGCTCCGTAGGTTCGCAGCGCAGCACCCCAGGCGTAATGCGGCGCGCTGTCGAGCACGGCCGCCAGAGCCAGCGCTATGAACGGCAGCAAGCCGCCATAGCCCAGCCAAGCAACGGTGGGAGGAAGGGATTGGGGCTGCGGATGGTTCATGGTGCCTTCTTACGGTGGGGTGGCCCTGCAGTATCCAAGACAAATCTGCAAGTCTTATTCTCGGGTCCTGTTATAAGAGACTCACACTATGACACCAACCTTCTCGCCCACCCGCCGCGCCGGGCTCTGCGCCCTGCTGTTGGCCCTGGCCGGCTGCTCCACCACGCTGCCCGAGGGCATCACCGCCGTCACCCCGTTCGACGCCACCCGCTATGCGGGCAAGTGGTTCGAGATCGCTCGGCTCGACCACTCCTTCGAGCGCGGACTGGGCAACGTCAGCGCCACCTACACGCTGCAAGCCGACGGCAGCGTCCAGGTACTGAACCGCGGCTACAACAACGAGAAGAAGGAATGGAAGCAGGCCGAGGGCCGCGCCCTGTTCACCGGCAGCCCGCAGGTGGCCTCGCTCAAGGTGTCATTCTTCGGCCCGTTCTACGGCGGCTACCACGTGGTGCAGCTGGACCCTGACTACCGCTGGGCCCTGGTGGTCGGCGCCGACCGCAGCTACGCGTGGATACTGGCGCGCGACAAGCAGCTGCCCGCCTCCGTGCGCGCCCAACTGCTGGCCAAGGCCAAGGAGATTGGCATTGCGGTAGACCAGCTGGTGTGGGTGGACCAGTCGCGCAGCGATTCCTAAGCTTTAGCCCCCATCCGCCCGACCAGGCGGAACGCCACCACCATCGCCAGCGAACCAAAGATCGCGCTGCCCACGGCCGCCCCGGCCAGCACGCCCACCGGGCCGTACTGCGCGCCCCACCAGGCGAACGGAATCGTGCCCAGGGTGGCGCGGGCCCAGTTGAAACCGGTGGACCACAGCGGCCGACCCAGGTTGTTGAAGGCCGCGTTGGCCACGAACAGCGCGCCGGCAAACAAGAAGCTGGCCGCCAGCCACGAGCAGAACATGCGTATCAAATGCGCGGCATCGCCCTCGGCGCTGAAGGCCTGCACCAGCAGATGCTGGCCCAGCGCCAGCAGCAGCCAGGCGCTACCCACGGCGATCAGCATGAACAGCAGGCTGGCGCGCAGGCCCTCGCGCACCCGGTCGAACTGGCCGGCGCCCAGGTTCTGCGCCAGGATCGGGCCGACCGCGCCGCTCAGCGCGTAGATCGTTCCGAAGGCCACCGGCGTGACCCGGTCGATGATGGCCTGGCCGGCCACGGCCGAGGCGCCGAACTGGGCGATCGCATGGGTCACAAAGGCCGCGCCCACCGGCGTGGCCAGGTTGGTCAGCACCGCCGGGCCGGCCACCACGGCCAGCAGCTTGGCGTCAGGCCACAGGCTGGCACGGTCCAGCCGGCCCAGCATGCGGTGCCGCAGCACGCCGCGCAGGCCCACATAGGCCATCAGGCTGCGCGACACCACGGCGGTGGCGGCCGCACCGTCCAGCCCCATGTGCAGGCCGAAGATCAAGATCGGGTCCAGCACCGCGGTCACCAGCGCCGCACCCAGGGTCACAGCCATGGCACCGCGCGCATCGCCCACCGAGCGCAGCAGCGCCGAGCTGGCCATGCCGATACCCAGCAGCGGCAGCGCATGCACCGTCACCGCCAGGTAGCGCGCGGCCAGGCGTTCGGTCTCGCCGGTGGCGCCCAGGGCGCGCAGCAAGGGGTGGAGAAACGGCGCCGTGCCGCTGCCGATCAACATGGCCAGCAGCAGCATCCAAAACAGGCTGGACATGGCCAGGCGCTGGGCGTCCAGCACCCGGCCCGCACCCACGGTGCGCGCCACCACGGCGGTAATGCCAATGGTCAGGCCTATGCACAAGGAGGTGTGGAAGAAGCCCACCACACCGGCAAAGCCGACGGCCGCGGCAATCGACTGCTCGCCCAGGCGCGAGATGTAGAACAGGTTGATCAGGTCCACCACAAACACCGCCACCAAGCCGATGGCCGAGGTGGTGGACATCACCGCCACATGGCGGAACAATGGGCCGGTGACAAAGCGGGGCGTGGAGGGTGTGGGCATGGGGCGGGCCGAGGAACAGTGCGCGATGGTACATGTCTGGTTACTACCAAATGGATAGCTGCTTGCGCTGTTCTAGACTGCGTAGACATCTAATTTGGCTATAAAAATAGGATCGTGCAATGCTAGACAGCCCCTCGGAACTTCTGGTCGAAACCCGTGGCCCGGTGCTGTGGCTCACGCTGCAGCGCGAAGCCCGGCGCAACGCCCTGACCCACGGCCTGCTGGCCGCGCTCGACCAGGCGATAGACGCGGCGCAAAGCCAGGCCGGCATCCGCGCCATCGTGCTCACCGGCGCCGGCCAGAAGGCCTTTTGCGCGGGCATGGACCTGCAGTCGGGCCCGGCCTTCACCACCAACTACGCCGACCCGCACGGCCGCCTGGCCCAGCTGCTGCGCCGCGCCCGCGCCAGCCAGCTGCCGCTGATCGCCCGCGTCAACGGCGCCTGTATGGCCGGCGGCATGGGCCTGCTGGCAATGTGCGACATGGCGGTGGCCAGCCCGCAAGCGATCTTCGGCCTGCCCGAGGTCAAGGTCGGCGTATTCCCGGCCCAGGTGCTGAGCGTGCTGCAGCCGCTGATCCCGCGCCGCATCCTCAACGAGATGTGCCTGACCGGCGAACCCATCAACGCCGCCCAGGCGCTGGAGATCGGCCTGCTGAACTACGTGGACGCCGATCTGGACGGCCGGCTGGCCTGGCTGCTGCAGCGCCTGCTGGACAAGTCGCCGGCCGCCATCCGCCGCGGCCTGTACACGCTGAAGACGGTGGAGCCCATGCCGTTTGAGCAGGCGGTGGCGTTTACCGAGAGCCAAATCGCCCTGTTCGCGCTGACCGAAGACGCCCGCGAAGGGCAAAAAGCCTTCCAGGAAAAGCGCCCACCGCAGTGGCTGGGCCGCTGAACTTGTTAAGCATCAAATCGACCTCTAGCGCATATTGCATAAGCGCCAGCAGCTACACAAAAAGTAGCGCCATATGAGCACGGCCCGGGTACGCCAGCAATCCCAGGACGCTTTGCTGCAGCGGCATCTGCACGCCTTCTTCGGCGCGCTCGAACATGGCGCCATGGACATGCTGCGCGACAGCCTGCAGTGGCAGGAAATCAGCGGCGGCGAGACCCTGATGGCCCAGGGCGACGCGGGCGACGCCATGTACCTGGTGGTCAGCGGCCGGCTGCGCGCCTATGTGCAGACGGCCGACGGCAACCTGCGCAAGGTGGCCGAAATCACCCGCGGCCAGGTGGTGGGCGAAATGAGCCTGTACACCGGCGCACCGCGTGCAGCCACCGTGGTGGCGGTGCGCGACACGGTGCTGGCCCGGCTCGACCAGCCGGCCTTTCGCCGGCTGCTGGCGCGCAGCGCCCAGGTGTCGCTGGCGCTGACCCGGCAGATCATCCGCCAGCTGAAGGACGACCAGCCCCAGGCCTCCAAGGACACCCTGGTCACCATGGGCTTGCTGCCGATCACCGGCGACCTGGGCGGCATCGCCCTGGCCGAGTTTGCCGAACGGCTGGCCGCCCAGCTGGCACCCAAGGGCCGGGTCTGCGTGGTTAGCCGGCACGACATCGACCAGCAGCTCGAAGCCATCGGCCTGGGCCCCAGCGACAACACCGACAAGGAGACCCAGCGCCGCATCGCCATGCTGCTGGATGCCATCGAAGCCGAGCACGACTTCGTGCTGCTGCTGGCCGACGCCGGCCCCACGGCCTGGACCCAGCGCTGCTGCCGCCATTGCGACGAGCTGCTGCTGCTGGCCGATGCCACCCAGCCGCCGGCGCTACACCCCATCGAGACGCAGTTCCTGATGCGCCGCCCGGCGCTGACCGAGGCCGCCGAGATCCTGGTGCTACTGCACCCGGCCGACCAGCATGCGCCGCGCGGCACCCGCGACTGGCTAGCCCGCCGGCCGCTGGCCGGGCACGTCCACATCCGTCCAGCGCTGGAGCGCGACATGGCGCGGCTGGCGCGCATCCAGAGCCGCACCGCGGTGGGCCTGGTGCTGGCCGGCGGCGGCGCGCGGGGCCTGGCGCATCTGGGCGTATACCGCGCGCTGCTGGAGCGCAACACCGAGATCGACTGGGTTGGCGGCACCAGCATAGGCGCGGTGATGGCCACCTATGTGGCCTCCGACCAGCCACTGGACAGCATCATGGCCAATGCCCGGCGCGCGTTTGCCACCAACCCCACGGGCGACTTCAACCTGTTCCCGGTGCTGTCGCTGATCAAGGGCCTGCGGCTGCACCGCATCCTGTCGCGCGCGGTGGAGGAGCTGCTGGGCTTTGATGCCGACGTGGAAGACCTGTGGAAGAACTTCTACTGCGTGGCGACCAACTTTTCTACCGCCAGCGAACAGCGCATCGCCAGCGGCAACCTGGTCCACGCCCTGCTGGCCAGCACCTCGATACCCGGCGCGCTGCCGCCGGTGATCCACGGCAACGACCTGCTGTGCGACGGCGGCAGCTTCAACAACTTCCCGGTCGACGTGATGCGCGGCATGCGCGGCGTGGGCCGGGTGATCGGCGTGGACCTGAACATCCGCACCCCGGTGCGGGTCGACCACGCCGAGATGCCCGGCACCTGGGCCCTGCTGCGCGACCGGCTGCGCCCGCACAGCCAGCGCCGCTACCGCCTGCCGTCCCTGCCCTCTTACCTGATGACGGTGACCATTCTGTACAGCATGTCGCGCCAGGCCAGCGCTCTGCAGCAGTGCGACCTGTACTTCAACCCGCCGCTGACCCGGGTCGGCATATTGCAGTGGCGGCGCTTCGAGAACATCGTCCAGCGCGGCTATGCGCATGCGGTGCAGGTGCTGGGCAAGGGCTAGCAGAAACCCCCGCTGCCATTCGTGTGGCATCGGCCTATAGTGGGCCAATCTGCAGCACCCCGGGGGACCGCACCATGCGCATGACCGACGAAGAGTACTTCCGCAGCTGTGTCGCCAAAGAGCGGCAACTGGCCCATCTGCTGGGCCACCACCAGATAGAAGAATGCTACGAAACCGCAGGCACGCTGTGGGAGGGCACGCACAAGCTGCCGCAGTGGACCCGCCAGTGGAGCGCCTGCGGGCCGCTGCTGGTGCAGCACAGCATCGGCCTGGTGTTCGGCTCGGATGCGGCGGGTGGTTTTGTAGTTGCCGGCCACACCACCCAGCATTTCGCCGACCACCCGAACCAGGACCGCGCGGTGATGCTGGCGGTGGTGAAGGAAGTGATCCACCGGCTCGAACACCCAAAGGCCGTGCGCGCCGCCTGACGACGTGTTTGGAAGGCCTTAATTGCTATGGTTTTCAGCCGCTTAGCGGGGCTTCATTCGGGGGGCAATGGCTAGAATTTCAAGCCATGAACCACCCTCAATTGCGCCTGGATACACCGTGGAATACCGAGTTCATGCTGCCTCGGGTAACCGACAACGCCCAGCTGCTGGAACTGCAAATCCTGCTCGGCGGCCTGCAGCTGGTGCTCAGCCGGGTGCACCCGGCTTTTGCGGCGACCCGCTTTACCGCCACCCGGCAACTGGCTGCGCGGATCACCCGGGCCATTGAATACCAGGACGCGCACAAAGCCCATATGGGCAGCGCCGACCTGCAGCGCTCGCTGAACGAAACCGAGCGCGCACTCGACCCCGGCAGCCTGATGGTGTTGCGCAAGCTGCTGACCCAGACCCTGAAGGAAGAGCAGGAGCAGGCCGATGGCGGCCACGCCGATTTCACCTACAGCGACTTCATCGCCGAAGAACGCCTGGCAGGGCAGCAGCTGGCCGCGCACTGAACTTTGTGCGACGGGCGCACCAAGTAAGGGCGCGGACAAACCCCAAAAGGGTTAATCCCAATACAGATTGGCAGGCGAAGGGATAAAGTCTGGCCAACTTGCAAAGAGGCCCAGCGCTTCTTTCCGCGAGGGTCCGGGGAGACACCCAGCCAGAATGATCACAATATTTAATTAGGCATCCGAACGAGATGTTTTTTGAAAAGCGCCGCTAACCCCGGCGCTTTTTTTCTTTTCTGGCTCACCCCCAGGCTCCACACTTCCCTGGCATCGGCTTGCAAAGCCGAGGGCGCATGTTTCCGCCAACCCCCTTGCAGGGGGCAATACCAGTGGCCCGGCAAAGCCGGTTCCACGGTATCTCTGGAAGGGGTGCCATTGCGCCGGTTGCAGACATTTTTGGCTTTTGGCGCTTATCTGGCTTACGCTATTCGCTACTTAATTCATAGCATTTTCGGATGCGACAATCCCGGCCATGGAACTCTTGTTTGTATCGCTGGCCTCGCTGCTAGCCGGTTTTGTCGATGCGATTGTGGGCGGCGGGGGCTTGATCATGGTGCCCGCTTTGTTCACGGCCTTTCCCACCACCCACCCGGCAACGCTGTTTGGCGTGAACAAGGGTGCCTCAATTTGGGGCACGAGCTTTGCCACCTGGCAGTACAGCCGGCGGGTGCAGTTGCGCTGGCAGTCGCTGCTGCCGGCGGCCGGCGCAGGCTTTGCCGGGGCGTTTGCCGGCGCCTGGCTGGTAACGGTGGTACCCAGCGACTTTCTGCGCAAGCTGCTGCCGGTGGTGCTGCTGGCGGTGCTGGTCTACACCCTGGTGAAAAAAGACCTGGGCCGGGTGCACGCGCCGCGCTTCAATGGCCTGCAGGAGACCCTGATCGCCAGCGCCGTGGGCCTGACTATCGGCTTCTACGACGGCTTCTTCGGTCCGGGCACGGGCAGCTTCTTTGTGTTCCTGCTGGTGCGCTGGCTGGGCTATGACTTCCTGCACGCCTCGGCCTCGGCCAAGCTGCTGAACACCGCGACCAATTTCGCGGCGCTGATTCTGTTTGTCTCCACCGGCCACATCTGGTGGCATTTCGTGCTGCCCATGGCGATTGCCAATGTGCTGGGCAGCGTGCTGGGCTCGCGCCTAGCCTTGAAGCACGGCACGGGCTTTGTGCGCGGGGTGTTCATCGTGGTGGTCAGCGCGCTGATCCTGAAGACCAGCTACGCCGCCTTCGCGGGCTGAAAGCTCAGGGCCGGCGGGCTGCTGAAACCGCCGAAACCGGTGGGGCCGAGGCCGCAGCCACCGGCCGGGACGCAGCCGCCACGGGCGCCGATGCCGCCAGCGCAGCGGCCGACAGGCTGGGCAGGCCCGGCACATCGGCCACTGCCCGCGGCTGGCCGATGGGGGTTTGCGCCTGGCCCTGGCGCACTGCTGCCAGGTCCTGCTCGCTCGGGTACTGCTGCAGCAGCCAGTAGTCGAACACCCGGCGGGCGATGGGCGCAGCCGCGGCGCCGCCGAAGCCGGCGTTTTCTACCACCATGGCCAGGGCGATCTTCGGGTTGTCGGCCGGGGCAAAGGCCATGTACAGCGCGTGGTCCCGGAAGCGCTCGGGCGTAGTGGCGGCGTTGTACTTTTCGTTCTTGCCGATCGACACCACCTGGGCGGTGCCGGTCTTGCCGGCCGCCACATAGGGCGCACCGCGGAACGCCGTGGCGCCCGTACCTTCGATATTCACGCCGACCAGGGCCTTCTTGATGACCTCGATGTTTTCAGCCTTAGCGCTGATCTCGGCCTTGATCTCGCGCAGGGTCTGGCGCGAGGTGTGGGTCACCACGTCGGTGATTTCCTTGACCAGGTGCGGCTTCATCTTCACGCCGTCGTTGGCGATCACGCCGGTGGCCAGGGCCAGCTGCAGCATGGTGAAGTTGTTGTAGCCCTGGCCAATGCCGAGCGAGATGGTTTCGCCCGCATACCACTTCTGCTGCTCGGGTCGCTTGTAGACGCGGCGCTTCCAGGCGGTGGACGGCAGCACGCCGCGCACCTCGCCAAAGATGTCGATGCCGGTGAGCGCGCCAAAGCCGAACTTGCTGATCTCGTCGTGCATCAGATCCACGCCCATGTCGTTGGCCAGGATGTAGTAGTAGGTGTCGCAGGACTGGACGATGGACTTGTACATGTCGACCACGCCGTGGCCGCCTTCCTTGTCGTCGCGGAAGCGGTGGTTGCCGAGAATGAAGAAACCGGGGTCAACGATGCTCTGCTGCGGCGTGCGCTTGCCGGTTTCCAGCGCGGCCAGGGCCATGAAGGGCTTGTAGGTGGAACCGGGCGGATAGGTGCCGCGCAAGGCCCGATTCAGCAAGGGTTTGTCGGGTGACTCGTTCAGTGCCTGCCAGTTCTCGACATCGATACCTTCCACAAACAGGTTCGGGTCAAAGGTGGGCTTGCTGACAAAGGCCAGCACCTCGCCAGTCTTCGGGTCCAGCGCCACCATGGCGCCGCGGCGGTCGCCGTACAGGTCTTCAATCAGCTTTTGCAGCTTGATGTCAATGGACATGACCACGGTATTGCCCGGCGTGGCCGGGTTGCTGGCCAGGCGGCGCACCGCGCGGCCGCCGGCCGAGGTTTCGATTTCTTCCACCCCGGTCAGGCCGTGCAACTGGCTCTCGTAGCTCTGCTCCACGCCGAGCTTGCCGATGTATTCAGTGCCGCGGTAGTTGTCGGCGTCGTCGGATTCGTCGATGCGGGCTTTTTCCGACTGGTTGATGCGGCCGATGTAGCCGATCACATGGCTGGCCAGCTCGCCATACGGGTAGGTGCGGAACAGCCGGGCCTTGATGTCCACGCCCGGAAAGCGGTAGCGCTGGGCGGCGAAGCGGGCCACCTCCACATCGGTGAGGCGGGTGCGGATCGGCAGGGATTCGAAGTTGCGCGACTCTTCAACCAGCTTCTTGAAGCGGCGCCGGTCGCGCAGCTGGATGTCCACCACCTCGGCCAGCTCGTCGATAGTCTGGGCCAAGTCAGGCACCTTGCTGGGGGTGATCTCCAGCGTGTAGGCCGAGTAGTTGCTGGCCAGCACCACACCGTTGCGGTCCAGGATCAGGCCGCGGTTCGGTACCACCGGCACGATGGCGGTGCGGTTGTTCTCGGCGCGCTCCAGCAGGTCGTCGTGGCGCACGATCTGCAGATAGGCTAGGCGCGTTGCCAGCCCGCAAAACGCCAGCACCACCACCACACCCGCCGCCAGAAGCCGCATCCGAAAACGCGAGACCTCGGCCCCAACATCGCGGAGTTCGGTCATAGAGGACGGGTCTTGTCGGGGTCAGGCGCCATCCGTTGTGGGGCTAGCAAGATGATGCTGACCAGCGGCCACAGCGCCGACTCCAGCAGCGGCGCAACCAGCAACGACCAGCCGGGGAAGGTGCCGCCGCCGGCCATGCGCAGCAGCAGCTCGATCAAATGGGCGGCGCCAAACAGCGGTAGCACCTGCATGGCTTGCGAGGGCACGGTAAACCACAGAAGGCGGCGGTGCATGACGATGGCCAGAAAGCTCAGCACCGAGTAACCCAGCGCGTGCTGGCCGAGCAGGCTGGTCTGGTGCACGTCCATGCAGAGACCGAACACAAAGGCCGTACCGATGGCCACGCGCTGCGGCTGGTGCACGCTCCAGAACACCAGCAGCACCGCCAGCAGGTCCGGCACCCAGGGCGCGCGGCCCCACAGGCCGATGTTCTCGGCCATGTTGACCAGCAGCGCCAGCACCAAGCTGGCGCCAATGAACACCGGGTTCGCGGGCAGCAGCAGCTGCTGGCCAGGGCGCATGATCATATGGGGCTCCTGCGCTTATTTAGCATCACTTCTTAGCTCCTTTTTTAGGAGCAACTGGCGGTACCGCAGCAGGAATCTCGGGCAACTGCGAACCGACCGGCTGCAGCACCATCACATGGCGCGCGGCGGCCACCTGGGCCAATGGCGTGCAGTAGATGCGGGCAAAGGCCGAGTCGGCACGGCGCTCGATCTTGGCGATCTTGGCCACCTGCAGTCCGACCGGGTAGACCCCGTCGACCCCGCTGGTGGTCAGCACATCGCCCACCTGCACGTCGGAGTTGCCAGCCATGAAGCGCAGCTCCAGCTGGCCGCCGAAAGACGAAGGGTCGCCATAGGCCACGCTGCGCGCGCCGGTGCGGGTGTTCAGTACGGGGATGGCCTGGTCGCGGTCGATCAACAGGGTGACTTCGCTGACCATCGGGTAGGCACGTGTGACCTGGCCGAGCACGCCCAGGCCGTCCAGCACCGGCGATCCGGCCACCACGCCCTGGGCCGTGCCCCGGTCGATCACCACCTTGCGGGTGTAGGCGTCGGCAGCGTCGTACAGTACTTCAGCGCTTTGCGACGGGGTGGTGATGTGGGCGCGCAGCTCCAGCAGTTGGCGCAGACGCTGGTTTTCCAGGGTCAGCTGTTCCACCTGGCCGGAGCGCACCGACTGCGCGGCAAGCTGGCGCTCGGCGTTGTCGGCTTTGGCCTGCAGCGCGCCCATGCCCTCGAAGTAGGCACCACCGCCCCGCAGCAGCCGCAGCGGCTCCAGCACCATCCACTGCACCGGGTACAGCGCGGTGGCCAGACCGGCACGCAGCGGCCGCATCAGCGCGAAACGCGAATCGGCCACCATCAGGAACAGAGACAGCGCGCTGAAGAAAACCAGTTTGGTCAGGGCCGAAGGACCCTGTTTGAAAAACGGGGGTGGGGTCCTGTCCAGCGTACCGAGAGGCATCGCCGCAAGCTCCTACAACACTTATTCGCTGGTGAAGATCGAGCCCAGGCGCTCCATCCGCTCCAGCGCGATACCGCAGCCGCGCACCACGCAGGTCAACGGCTCTTCGGCCACCAGTACCGGCAGGCCGGTTTCTTCGGCCAGCAGGCGGTCCAGGTCGCGCAACAGGGCACCACCGCCGGTCAGCATCATGCCGCGGTCGGCAATGTCGGCGCCGAGTTCGGGTGGGGTTTGTTCCAGCGCGTTCTTGACGGCGGCGACGATGTTGTTCAGCGGGTCGGTCAGTGCTTCGAGGATCTCGTTGCTGGAGATGGTGAAGCTGCGTGGCACGCCTTCAGACAGATTGCGGCCCTTGACTTCCATCTCTTTGACTTCGGAGCCGGGGAAGGCCGAACCGATGTTCTTCTTGATGGCTTCGGCGGTAGGCTCGCCAATCAGCATGCCGTAGTTGCGGCGGATGTAGTTGATGATGGCGTCGTCAAAACGGTCGCCGCCGACGCGCACGCTGCCCGTGTAGACCATGCCGCCGAGCGAGATCACGCCGACTTCGGTGGTACCGCCGCCGATGTCGACCACCATGGAGCCGCTGGCTTCCGACACCGGCAGGCCGGCACCGATGGCCGCTGCCATGGGTTCTTCGATCAGGTAGACCTCGGAAGCGCCGGCGCCAAGCGCCGATTCACGGATGGCGCGGCGCTCGACCTGGGTGGAGCCGCAAGGCACGCAAATGATGATGCGCGGGCTGGGGCGGAACACGCCGCGCGGGTGCACCATCTTGATGAACTGCTTGAGCATCTGCTCGGTGACGGTGAAGTCGGCGATCACGCCGTCTTTCATCGGGCGGATGGCCTCGATGTTGCCAGGTACTTTACCCAGCATGGCCTTGGCTTCTTTGCCGACGGCCTGGATGGTTTTTTTACCCTGGGGTCCGCCTTCGTGGCGGATGGCGACTACGGACGGTTCGTCGAGCACAATGCCCTTGCCGCGTACGTAAATCAGGGTGTTGGCAGTGCCAAGGTCAATGGCCAGGTCGGTCGAAAAGTACCGACGAAAAGTCCCAAACATGCAAAATCCTCTCGGGCATGGCCGGCGCGTCGGCCTGCCATCGCCGTGTAAATACGGGTCGAAATAGGGGTTTTCGGTGCAAATGACGGCAAACGGATAAGCGCCACACCAAAGGCGGGATAATACCGCATCCCCTGTAGCGAACGACCGCTTACAGAGCGCAAAGTCCACTTTACATTCGTTTTCAACCCTGTTTCTGACATGGCACTGACACTCCCCGAAATCGACCGCATCGCCAATCTGGCCCGGCTGGAACTCCAACCTTCTGAGCGTGACCGTCTGCTGACCCAGCTCAATGGCTTCTTCGGCATCGTCGAAGCCATGCGCGCGGTGGACACCACCGGCATCGAACCGCTGGCCCATCCGGTGGCCGCCATGCAGGACATCGTGCTGCGCCTGCGCGACGACGTGGTGAGCGAGCCCAACCAGCGCGAAGCCAACCAGCAAACCGCCCCGGCCGTCGAGCGCGGCCTGTTCCTGGTTCCCAAAGTCATTGAATAAAGCGCCATGAGTCTCCCCACACAGCTACACGACCTGACACTGGTCGAACTGGCGCAGCAATTGCGCGCCCGCAAAGTCTCTGCCGTCGAAACCACCCAGCATTTCCTGGCCCGAGCAAACGAGCACGCTGCGCTCGGCAGTTACCTGGCGATGGACGAAGCCGTCAGCCTGCGCCAGGCCCACGCCGCCGATGCCCGGCTGGCCAATGGCACGGCCGGCACGCTGGAAGGCGTGCCGATGGCGCACAAAGACATCTTCGTCACCAAAGACTTCCCGACCACCGCCGGTTCCAAGATGTTGGCCGGCTATCGCTCATCTTTTGATAGCACTATCGTCAACCAGCTAGCGCAGCGAGGCGTGGTTACGCTAGGCAAATTGAACTGCGACGAGTTCGCCATGGGCTCGGCCAACGAGAACTCGGCCTTCCAGCCGGTGCTGAACCCCTGGGACCGCACGCGGATTCCCGGTGGCTCGTCGGGCGGCAGCGCAGCGGCCGTGGCTGCGCGCCTGCTGCCGGCGGCCACCGGCACCGACACCGGCGGCTCGATCCGCCAGCCAGCCTCGTTCTGCGGCATCACCGGCATCAAGCCCACCTACGGCCGGGCTTCGCGCTACGGCATGGTGGCGTTTGCCTCCAGCCTGGACCAGGCCGGCCCGATGGCCCGCAGCGCCGAAGACTGCGCGCTGCTGCTGAGCGCCATCTGCGGCCCGGATCTGGACCGCGACTCGACCTCGCTGGACATTCCCGCCGAAGACTACAGCCGCCAGCTAAATGATTCCATAGCCGGCCTGCGCATCGGCGTGCCCGCCGAGTTCTTCGGCGAAGGCCTGGCGCCCGACGTGCGCGCCGCTGTCGACGCCGCTCTGCAGGAATACACCAAGCTGGGTGCCAAGCTGGTGCCGATCAGCCTGCCGCGTACCGAGCTGTCGATCCCGGTCTACTACATCATTGCCCCGGCCGAGGCCTCCAGCAACCTGAGCCGCTTCGACGGTGTGAAGTTCGGCCACCGCGCCGACAAGTACACCGACCTGGTCGACATGTACAAGAAGACCCGCGCCGAAGGCTTTGGCGACGAGGTGAAGCGCCGCATCATGATCGGCACCTATGTGCTGAGCCACGGCTACTACGACGCCTACTACCTGCAGGCGCAAAAAATCCGCCGCATGATCGCCAACGACTTCCAGCAGGCGTTCCAGCAATGCGACGTGATTGCCGGCCCGGTGGCGCCGACGGTGGCCTGGAAGCTGGGCGACAAATCGGCCGACCCGGTGGCCGCCTACCTGGCCGACATCTTCACGCTGTCGTCCTCACTGGCCGGCCTGCCCGGCATGAGCGTGCCCGCCGGTTTTGGCGAAGCCGGCATGCCGGTCGGCCTGCAGCTGATCGGCAACTACCTGCAGGAAGCCAAGCTGCTGAACGTGGCCCACCGCTTCCAACAGGCCACCGACTTCCACACACGCCAACCCGCGGGCTTCTGATATGAGCAAAGCAACCCCTTCCCTGCTGGTGCAGGGCTATGAAGTCGTCATCGGCTTCGAAACCCATACCCAGCTGTCGACCCAAAGCAAGATCTTCAGCCGCGCCTCCACGGCCTTTGGCGCCGAACCGAATACCCAGGCCTGCGCCGTCGACCTGGCCTTGCCCGGCACGCTGCCGGTGATGAACAAGGGCGCGGTCGAGCGCGCGATCCAGCTCGGCCTGGCGCTGGGTTCACACATCGCGCCGCGCAGCGTGTTTGCGCGCAAGAACTACTTCTACCCCGATCTGCCCAAGGGCTACCAGATCAGCCAGTTCGAAATCCCGGTGGTGCAAGGCGGCAGCGTGGAGTTCTTCCTGGGCGACGAGAAAAAAAGCGTGCGCCTGGTACGCGCGCATCTGGAAGAAGATGCGGGCAAATCGCTGCACGAAGACTTCATTGGGCAAACCGGCATCGACCTGAACCGCGCGGGCACGCCGCTGCTGGAGATCGTGACCGAGCCCGACATGCGCTCCAGCGCCGAGGCCGTGGCCTACGCCAAGGAGCTGCACAAGATCGTCACCTGGATCGGCATCTGCGACGGCAATATGCAGGAAGGCTCGTTCCGCTGCGATGCAAACGTGTCAGTGCGCAAGCCCGGCGGCCCGTTGGGCACGCGGCGCGAAATCAAGAACCTGAACAGCTTCAAGTTCATGCAGCAGGCCATCGACTACGAGGTGCGTTGGCAGATCGAGCAGATCGAAGACGGCCTGGAGATCCAGCAGGCCACCGTGCTGTTCAACCCCGACACCGGCGAAACCCGCGCCATGCGCACCAAGGAAGACGCCGCCGACTACCGCTACTTCCCCGACCCAGACCTGCCGCCGCTGGTGGTGGCGCCCGAGTGGGTGGAGCGCGTGCGCTCCGAGATGGCCGAGCTGCCGCGCGTGATGGCGGCGCGCTTTGCCGCGGATTACGGCCTGTCCGAATACGACGCCAGCGCGCTGACCCAAAGCAAGGAGATCGCCCGCTATTTCGAAGCCGCCATCGCCGCCAGCGCGCCGCCCAAGCTGGCCGCCAACTGGATCATGGGCGAACTGGCCCGGCGCCTCAACATCCAGGACCTGGGCATAGAGCAAGCCCCGCTGCCCGCCGAAAAGCTGGCCCAGATACTGGCCCGTATCGCCGACAACACCATCTCCAACAACGCCGCCAAACAGGTGTTCGATGCGCTGTGGATGGATACCGAAGCGCAGGTCGACGCGGTGATCGAGGCCAAGGGCCTGAAGCAGATGAACGACACCGGCGCGCTGGAAGCCATCGTCGACACGGTGATCGCCGCCAACGCCAAGAACGTGGCCGAATTCAAGGCCGGCAACGACAAGGCGCTGAATGCACTGGTCGGCCAGATCATGAAAGCCAGCGCGGGTAAGGCGAACCCGGGCCAGGTCAACGCGCTGCTGAAAGCCAAGCTGGCGGGGGAATAGGCTTCACTCCATCGGCGTACTGAACCGATGGAGTAGGCAGAATATTTTTAAACCTTTTAGGCCTCTAGCGCAGATAAAGAGTACGGCAGCAGCTATCAAATAAGTAGCACGCTACTTGACCGTTCCGGCCCATAGCGGCTTGAGACGGGCAAGCTCCTCGTCAAAGCGGTCGTTGACACGCTTCTTCTCCAACTGCTGGTTGGCGATGAAGCGCTGCTGGGCGACCAGGTTTTCCTCGAATTCGGCGACCCGGCGGCGCAAATGGGCAGGGGCCTTGGAGGGGTCGTTCTTGTAGAACTCGAGCTCGCTGTCCAGCACCTTGCGCTGCTGGGTCAGCTCTTCCAGGCGCTTGTTGGCGGTCTGGATCACGGCGTCTACCTGGGTCAGGGCGCTGGCCCGTTCGGCATCGTGGGCCGCCTGGTCTTTGTAGCGCAGCAGCATGGCGCGGTTGCGGCGGCGCTCGTCGTTGACGCGGGCCCGTTCTTCGGCGGCTTTCTTGTCGCGAAGTTCCTGCTCGTTGGCTTCCTGGGCGGTCAGTATGGGGCCCATGCTGCGCTTGACGGTGCCGCTGGCGTTGAGTTCTTTTTGCTCCCGGTCCAGGCATTCGGGAATAGGCCGGTCGGAGGTGATCTTCTTGCCGCGGCTATCCGTACAGGTAAAGATGCCTTGGGCACAGGCGGCGCCGAGCAGACCGCTGCATACAGCTGCCACCCCCCACCATCTTGCCCAAATCATCACATGGTTCATGCATTTACGCCGTAACGCTGCCGGTAATCCAGCACCCGAAGGTGGTGGGCACGCATGGCGTCCGTGCCATTGCGTTCCAAGTATTGCAGCAAATCCGACAGCTTGGCGATCGCGCAGACCTGCAATCCGAGCTGATCGCGCACATATTGCACCGCACTGTGCGGTACATCACGGCCGTCCTCGGTTGCCATCTCCTGCCGGTCCAGTGCAATCGCCACCGCATAGGGCGTAGCGCCTGCGGCCTGGATCATGGCAATGGATTCGCGCACCGCCGTGCCGGCCGACATCACGTCGTCGACGATGAGCACCCGGCCCTTGAGCGGCGCCCCAACCAGGGTGCCGCCTTCGCCGTGGTCTTTGGCTTCTTTGCGGTTGTAGGCAAACGGCAGATTGCGACCTTGCCGGGCCAGCTCGACCGCCACCGTGGCCGCCAGCGGAATGCCCTTGTAGGCCGGGCCAAAAATCATGTCAAACTCGATGCCGCTGTGCAGCAGAGCCTGTGCATAAAATTCGGCCAGGCGCTGCATGCGGGCGCCGTCGTCAAACAGCCCGGCATTGAAGAAATAAGGGCTCATGCGACCGGCTTTGGTTTTGAATTCACCAAACCGCAGCACCCCTGCATCCACTGCAAACTGCACGAAATCCTGCGCTAAGCTGTCTGGCGCTTTGCTAATCACCATGGGGGAAATCCTTGTTCAAATTAACCAGCCTGAATCTCAACGGCATCCGCTCGGCCACCAGCAAGGGCGTAGAGGCCTGGATCGCTGCCACCGCGCCGGATTGTATTTGTGTCCAAGAAGTGAAGGCCCAGGCCGCCGACGTGCAGGGCAAGTTCGAGCAACTTGCGGGCTTGCAAGGCTATTTTCACTTCGCTGAGAAAAAGGGCTATTCGGGGGTGGGGGTCTATTCCCGGCACGTACCCAGTGACGTGGTCATAGGCTACGGCTCGACGGAATTCGATACCGAAGGCCGCTACGTGGAGCTGCGCTTCGACACACCTAAGCGCAAGCTGTCCATCATCAGCTGCTACTTCCCCAGCGGCTCTTCGGGCGAAGAACGGCAGCAGGCCAAATTCCGGTTTCTGGCAGAAATGGGCCCCTACCTGGCGGCCCTGAAGCAAAGCCGTGAATTCATTCTGTGTGGCGACGTCAACATCGCCCACCAGCAGATCGACTTGAAAAACTGGCGCAGCAACCAGAAGAACAGCGGCTTCCTGCCCGAAGAGCGTGCCTGGATGAGCTATGTGCTGGCGCATCCCGAGGCCGCCGAAGCCGCCGGCCTGGGCCTGGGCCTGGTCGACGTCTACCGCCTGCTGCAGCCCACCGCCACCGACACCGCCTACACCTGGTGGAGCAACCGCGGCCAGGCCTATGCGAACAACGTCGGGTGGCGGCTCGACTACCACCTGGCCACACCGGCGCTGGCGGCCCTGGCGCGCAGCGAGCACATCTATAAGGACGTGAAGTTCTCCGACCACGCGCCCATCACGGTGGACTACGAGCTGACGCTGTAAGCTCCCGTCCCCAGCATGAGCACAGACCACCCCAGCGGCTGGATTACCGCCGCCGACGTCGCCCTCAAGGCCGGTGTTTCGCGCTCGGCGGTGTCGCGCACCTTTACCGAGGGGGCCAGCGTATCGCCCGAAACCCGAGAAAAGGTGCAGCGCGCGGCCGAGGCTCTGGGCTACCAGGTGAACATGCTGGCACGCAGCATGATCCAGCGCCAGAGCAACCTGGTGGGCGTGGTGGTCAAGGGTTTTGACGACCCATTTCTGCAAAGCCTGCTCGGCCCCATCACCCACCACCTGGCGCTGCGCTCGCTGGCCCCGCTGCTGATGGACGCCAGCGAACCAGCGCAGCTGGCCAAGTCACTGCGGCACCTGCTGCAGTACCGGATCGCCGGCGTGATCCTGACCTCTGGCACACCGCCGATCCAGCTGGCCCAGGAATACCTGCGGCTGCGCGTGCCGGTGGCCATGATCAACCGCGCCCCCGATCTGGAAGGCGTGGACGTGGTCAACAGCGACCACTTCGAAGGCGGTGCACTGGCCGCCCGCAACCTGCTGGCCCAAGGTGCGCGCAAGCTAGTATTCCTGAGTTCGGCCACGGCCACCTACAGCGCGCGGGTGCGCGGTGAAGGATTCGTAGAGGCCCTGGCCAGCGCCGTCAACCGCGGCGACGTAGCGCTGCGCAGCATAGAAGCGTCTGCCGCCACCTACGCAGGCGGGTTTGAGGCAGCACACGCATTGCTGGCCGATGCTCACACCCGACCCGATGGCGTTTTTTGCGCCAATGATGTGCTGGCTTGCGGCCTGGTCGATGGCGCGCGCAGACACTTTGCATTCCAGGTACCCGAAGATCTGCAAGTGATCGGCTTTGACGACATCCCCATGGCGGGTTTGTCGGCCTATGACCTGACCACGGTACGCCAGGATGTGGATGCCCTCGCCCAAAGCGCGGTCACCTGCTTGGCCGAACGCATGGCCGAGCCCGACATGCCCAGCCGCACTCTGCAGCTACCGGTCGCGCTGGTCACGCGCGCCACCTCCCGTAGTTAAACAGCGCGGCTAGGGAAGACCCTAGAGCGCAATTTGCTTGGTTTAACCTACATTGCACACGTGTGCAATGCGTTTGCACAGATCCGAAAACGAAACCTGGAGACAAACATGAAGCGCAAACTCACCCCAAAACTTATCCTGTCCTCGCTGCTCCTGCTGCCACTGGCCAGCCAGGCCGCCGACCGCCTCAACGTGCTGTGTGCGGCCGACAACGACTGGTGCGAGGTGATGCGCAATGCGTTTGAAAAGGAAACCCAGGTTGAAGTCTCCATGGTGCGCAAAAGCGCCGGCGAAATCTTTGCACAGATCCGCGCCGAAGCCAGCAACCCCAAGACCGACATCTGGTGGGCCGGCACCGGTGATCCGCATCTGCAAGCCGCCGCCGACGGCTTCACCGAGGTCTACAAATCGCCTCAGCTCGACAAGCTGCATCCATGGGCGCAAAAGCAGGCCGAAATCTCCGGCTTCCGCACCGTCGGCATCTACGCCGGCCTGCTGGGCATTGGCTACAACCCCGAAGTGCTGAAGCAAAAGAAGATTGCGCCGCCCCAGTGCTGGAAAGACCTGTTGAACCCGGCCCTGAAGGGCGAGGTGCAGATCGCCAACCCCAATTCCTCCGGCACGGCCTACGCCACCATCGCCACCCTGGTGCAGTTGCAGGGCGAAAACGAAGCCTTCACCTTTATGAAGAAGATGAACGACAACGTCAGCCAGTACACCAAGAGCGGCTCGGCCCCGGCCAAGGCGCTGGCGCGCGGCGAAACCGCCATCGGCATCACCTTCCAGCACGATCTGCTGAAGGAAACCGTGGCCGGCTTCCCGGTAGAAGTGGTGTCGCCCTGCGAGGGCACGGGCTACGAAATCGGCTCCATGAGCCTGATCAAGGGCGCGAAGAACATGGCGGTGGCCAAGCGCTTCTATGAATTCGCGCTGCGCGCCGATGTGCAGTCCCTGGCCGCCAAGGCCAGCGCCTTCCAGGTGCCGTCCAACAAGACCGCCACCATCCCGGCCAAGGCACCGCGGCTGGAAAGCGTGAAAACCATCAACTACGACTTTGCCAAGTACGGCAGTGACGAGGTGCGCAAGCGCCTGCTGAAACGCTGGGACGACGAGATCTTCTCGCTGCCCCGCTAAGCCACTGAAACACCACCCAACAGAGAGATATGGCTTGTGAATAAGTCTTTACGTGGCTGGCTGATGCTGGCCTTGACCGCCAGCGTGCTGCTGCCCTGGCATGCCCAGGAAGCCGGGTTCTGGGGCGGCGAATGGCTGCACGCCGGCTGGCCCGGCAACGACACCACCGCCGCCGCGCTATGGCAGGTACTGGGCCTGCAGCGCTTCGGCCTGCTGCCGCTGCTGCTCTGGCCCGTCGCTGTGGGCCAGGTCTGCCTGACGCCACTGCCACGCCGCACCCAGGGCGGCGCCTTGTGTTGGCTGGCTCTGGCGGCCCTGGGTTGGCTAGCCTGGCTGGGCTGGGGCCCTGCGGGCACCGGCCTGCCCGGCCTCGGCTGGGGCGCGCTACTGTTCAGCGCCAGCGCGGTATTTGTGCTGACCACCGGCGCCGCCTGGATGGGCGCCTGCCGCGGCGATGTCTTCGTCTGCGGCGTGATCGGCATGCTGGTTGCGCTGGTCGGGCTGTTTGTCATGTTCCCGGTACTACGGGTGCTGGCCAGCGCCTTCGAGCAGGGCACGGGCTTCAGCCTGCAAGCCGCCTGGGCCCGGGTCGCCGACGGCCGCATCTGGTCGATGGGCTGCATCAGCGGAACCCGGCGTTGCGGCGTGGCCTGGAACACCTTGTTCCTGGCGCTCTGCACCGCCGCCGGCGCAACCCTCCTGGGCCTGTGCTTTGCGCTGGTGGTCACACGCACCAGCTTCCGCTTCAAACGCATCCTGCGCGCGCTGACGGTGCTGCCCATCATCACCCCACCCTTCGTGATCGGCCTGGCGCTGATTCTGCTGTTTGGCCGCAGCGGCGTGGTCTCGGCCTGGGTGTCGCAAGCCTTTGACGTGCCCGCCGGGCGTGGCCTGTACGGCTTTTACGGCGTCTGGCTGGCGCAGCTGCTGTCGTTCACACCCATCGCCTTCATGGTGCTGATCGGCGTGGTCGAAGGCGTAAGCCCCTCGGTAGAAGAAGCCTCGCAGACCCTGGGCGGCGACCGCTGGACCACCTTCTGGCGCGTCTCGCTGCCGCTGATGCGGCCCGGCTTGGCGAATGCTTTTTTGGTGGCCTTTATCGAGAGCATGGCCGACTTCGGCAACCCCATGGTGCTGGGCGGTAACTATGGCGTGCTGTCCACCGAAATCTATTTCGCCATCGTCGGTGCGCAGAACGACGGCGGCCGCGCCGCCGGGCTGGGGCTGATCCTGCTGGTGTTCGCGGTCAGCGCCTTCCTGGCCCAGCGCCACTGGCTGGGCAACAAGTCCTACACCACGGTCACCGGCAAGGCTGACAACGGCCTGCATGTGAGGCTGGACCGGCGCCTGTCCGCCGTGCTGGCGGTCATTGCCACGCTGTGGACCAGCTTCACCCTGGTGCTGTACGGCATGATTCTGGCCGGCGGCTTTGTCAACCAATGGGGCCGCGACAACAGCTTCACGCTGCGCCACTACGCCAGCGCCTTCGGCATCGAGTCCGGCGAGCACGGCCTGCGCTGGGTCGGCACCGCCTGGGATTCGCTGTTCACCAGCCTGATGATTGCCGGCGTGTCGGCGCCGTTGACCGCCGCCCTGGGGCTCACGGCCGCCTGGCTGCTGGTACGCCAGCGCTTTGCCGGCAAGGCGGCGTTCGAGTTCGCCACCATGCTGAGCTTTGCCATCCCCGGCACCGTCATCGGCATCAGCTACATCCTGGCCTTCAACATGCCACCCATCGAGCTCACCGGCACCGCCGCCATCCTGGTGCTGTGCTTTGTGTTCCGCAACATGCCGGTGGGCCTGCGCGGCGGCATGGCGGCCATGAGCCAGCTGGACCGCAGCCTGGACGAAGCATCCACCATGCTGGGCGCCAACAGCTTCACCACCGCCCGGCGCGTGATCCTGCCGCTGATGCGGCCGGCGCTGAGCGCAGCCCTGGTGTACAGCTTTGTGCGCTCCATTACCTCCATCAGCGCGGTGGTGTTCTTGGTCAGCGCCAAGTACAACATGGCCACGGCCTACATCGTCGGCCTGGTGGAGAACGGCTCGTATGGCATCGCCATCGCCTACTCCAGCGCCCTCATCGTGGTGATGCTGGTCATCGTGCTGGCCGCACAAAGTTTGGTTGGCAAACGGCGGCTGCGCCGGGTCGAAAGCGTCGAAGGGGCGGCACCCGCCCCCGTCTTTTCCTTAAAGGTTGAATCATGAGTACTGCCCCCACGCAGGGCGCGCTGGTCTTCGAGCGCGTTACCAAACAATACGGCAAGGTCGTTGCCGTCAACGATGTGTCCTTCAGCATTCCGCAGGGCACGCTGGTCACCCTGCTCGGCCCCAGCGGCTGCGGCAAGACATCGACGCTGCGGCTGATTGCCGGGCTGGAGCACGTGACGCAGGGCCGCATCTTTATCGCGGGGCAAGACGTGACGCAGCAGTCGGCCATAGAGCGCAACGTCAGCATGGTGTTCCAGTCGTACGCGCTGTTCCCGCATATGACTGTGCTGGAAAACGTGGCCTACGGCCTGGAAGTCGGCGGCGCCCGCAAGGCCGATGCGCGCGAGCAAGCCCTCGAAGGCCTGCGCCTGGTCGGCCTCACCGACTACGGCCCGCGCCTGCCCAGCGAACTCTCGGGCGGCCAGCAGCAACGCGTGGCCGTGGCCCGGGCTCTGGTGCTCAAACCCCAGGTGCTGCTGCTCGACGAGCCTCTGTCCAACCTGGACACCAAGCTGCGCCGCCGGGTGCGCGAGGAAATCCGCGAGATCCAACAGCGCCTGCAACTCACCGCGGTCTATGTAACCCACGACCAGGAAGAAGCCCTGGCCGTATCGGACCAGATCATCGTGATGAACAACCAGCGCATCGCCCAACAGGGCACACCGCGTGAACTGTTCGACACCCCTGCCGACGAATTTGTGGCCGACTTCATCTGCGACGCGAACCGCGTTAACGGCGAAATCCTCGATCAAGTCGGCACGGGCAAGGCCGACTGCAGGGTCGGCGGCCTGGCAGTACAGCTGGCCAATCCGCGCGCCTACCGCGGCGAGATTCGCATTGCGGTACGGCCCGACGCGGTGCATTTGAGCCCCGCCAACAGCCAGCACATCCTGGTCGGCCAGGTGCGGCATGCGGCCTTCCTGGGCACCGAAATGCAGTACGCGGTGGAGTCGCCACTGGGCGAATTGTTTGTGCGCCAGACGGATGTACAGCAGCCGCTGGCCGTCGGCTCGTCGGTCGGCATAGGCTTCGCCGACCACGGGGTTTGCATCGTTGGAGGCCAGGCATGAGCACCGCCGCGATAGCCGCACGCTACGCGCTGGCCCAAAGCATCGCCCGCCAGGCCGGGCTACAGGCCCTGGAATGGTTCCGCAAGCGCGATGAGCTGGTGATCGAGTCCAAGGGCTTGCAGGACATGGTCAGCGCCGCCGACAAGGACACCGAGCTGTACATCCGTGCCCAGGTGCTGGCGCGCTTTGCCGACGACGGTTTCCTGGGCGAAGAAGGCGGGCTCGACCATGCCGATGCCGACTACCTGTGGGTGATCGACCCGATCGACGGCACGGCCTGCTTTGTCAACGGCATGCACGCGTGGTGCCTGTCCATCGCTGTCACCCACCAGGGCAAGCCGGTGATCGGCGTGGTCTATGACCCGAACAGCGACGAGATGTTCCACGCCTGCGCGGGCCAGGGCGCCTACGTGAACAAGCAAGCCATGCGCGCGCACAGCGCCAGCAGCATTACCGAGGGCGTGCTGGGTGTGGGCTTCTCGCACCGCGTGCCGGTCAGCAGCTTTGTGCCGTTTCTCGACCGCGTGCTGTCCAACGGCGGCATGTTCATCCGCAACGGATCGGGCGCGCTGATGCTGTCTTACGTAGCGGCCGGCCGACTGATTGGCTACTACGAGCCGCACATCAACTCCTGGGACTGCCTGGCCGCCATCGTGCTGGTGCAGGAAGCCGGCGGCACGGTAAACGACTTCCTGGCCGACAACGGCCTGCACGACGGCAACCCGATCATCGCCGCTGGCGCCCAGCTGTATGGGCCGCTGCTGGCGTTGATCGATCCCGTCACAGCGCTGTAACGCCCTGCCGCTAGATTCACACCCCCATCCCACCGGAAAAACAAACTCCATGGTCAGTATCCCCGCATTCCAGCGCCCGTTCGCCTATGTTGTACTGGGCGGCATAGCCCTCGCCCTGGCGGGTTGCGGAGGAGGCGATGGCGTATCCAACGCCCCCCCCGACCTGTACTACCAAACCAAGACGCCGTACAGCCCGCAGCAAAATGCTGCCAGCTACGAAGCGCCTCCTAGCGGCTACAGCACGGTCTACACCCAGCTCATGGCGCGCCACGGCTCACGCGGCCTGTCCAGCCTAAAGTACGACCTGGCAGTCTACAACATGTGGAAAAAAGCCTCGGACGATGGCGCCCTCACCACGCTCGGCGCGCAGTTGGGCCCCGACGTGCTGAAGATCATGAAAGCCAACTTTCTGCTCGGCTACAACGTGGCGGGTATCAGCAAGCCCGGCTACGGCAATGAAACCCAGGTGGGCATCACCGAACACACGCAACTCGCCCAGCGCATGCTGAGCCGCAATGCGGCCCTGTTCGCCCAGGCCGGTGCCACCGCCAGCAGCAGCCCGCGCCAGATCGTGGTGGTGACTTCGGGTGTGGACCGCGCGGTGGATAGCGGGGCTTTCTTCGTCAAATCGCTGCTGGCCAGCCAGAGCAACCTGACCAGCCTGGTGAACTACCCCGCAGCCCCTGCGCCCTATCCTGCCGCCGCACCGGTGGCCCAGCCCGCGGGTACCAACCATTTCCTGCTGTACTTCCACAAGCTGGTGCCGGCCACCGACCTGGTCACCAACCCTGCCGACCCGTTGTACCAGACCTACCAGGACAGCCAGGCTTTTCAAAATTGGCTCAAGGACAGCGACCTGACCGCCAAGCAAGCCGCCATCCTGGCCGAGCCTTCAGCCCAAACCGCCGGACGCGCGGTGTTGGAGCGGCTGTTTACCAAAGCCTTTGTGGACAAAATCGCAGCCGGCACCTATAGCTTTGCCAACACCGGCAGCTTCACCTACACCAGCGACGACGGCAAGTTCACCAGCACCCTGGCGGGTGACGGCAAAACCGGCATCACCAGCCTGGGCGAGGCTGCCTCTTTGCTGTACGAGCTGTACGTGATTGCCCCGGCCATGAAGAGTGAGGCCAACGTCGATTTCGCCAGCTACATGCCCTTGGAACAGGCCAAATATTTCGCCTACACGCAGGACGCCAGCGACTTCTACAAGATGGGCCCCGGCATCACCGAGAAAGGCAGCGTCACCTGGAAGATGGCGCAAATACTGGAAGACGACTTCTTCAACGAAGTCGATGCCATCGCCAAAGGCAACTTGGGGCACGTGGCCAAGCTGCGCTTCGCCCATGCCGAAATCGTCATTCCCTTCGCCTCCAAGATGGGCCTGAAGAACGTGCTGCAACAGCAGCCCCTGGCCACGCCTTATAGCTACGCCAACAACCCCTGGCGCGGCGACTACGTAGCCCCCATGGCCGCCAATATGCAGTGGGATGTGGTGAAGAACAGCAGCGGCACGGTGCTGGTCAAGATGCTCTACAACGAGAAAGAAACCGACTTCAAGGCCGCGTGCGATAGCGCACGTTTTGCGGCGGGTAGCCACTACTACGACTACGCCAAGCTGAAGACCTGCTACGGACACACCAGCCTGTAGAGCGGATACACAGGGGCTGGCATGCCCCTTTTTTTGATCTGGCTTGCACACGTGTGCTCGCTGTTTCACCCTAGACGACAGGAGACTTTGATGCACTTGTTATTTAAATCCACAGCACTGGCTGCAGCAGTCTTGCTGGCTACCGCCTGCAGCACGCCTACCCGCCAGGCCAGCGCGCCCGACCCGCAGCTGGCGCAGATCGGCCAGATCGTGGTGGTCTACCTGGAAAACCGAAGCTTCGACCATTTGTTCGGCCTGTACCCGGGCGCCAACGGCGTGCCGAACGCACTGGCCCAAGGCCTGGGCGTGCAGGTCGATGCCAACAACCAGCCTTATGCCGTGCTGCCCCCGCCCCTGGCCGACAAGACCGGCAAGCCCGATGCGCGCCTGGCCGGGCCGATCCCCAACGGCCCGTTCCGGCTCGACCCGAAGATCGGCCTGGGCGACACCTTGTTCAGCCCCATCCATGCGTTCTGGGCCAACCAGCGCCAGATCAACGGCGGGCGCAACGACCGCTTCGTGGCGGACGGCAACAGCGGCGGCCTGCTGATGGGCACCTACGACGGCAGCTCGCTGGGCCTGTGGAAGCTGGCCCAGCGCTTCACCCTGGCGGACAACTTCTTCCAGTCGGCGTTTGGCGGCTCCTTCCTGAACCACTTCTGGCTGGTCTGTGCCTGCACCCCGGTGTATGCCAACGCGCCACACCACATCGTGGCGCTGGACGCCCAGGGCCGCTCGGCCGAACCCGACGAGCCCGAGGCCTATGTCACGCAGGACGGCTATGCGGTCAACACCATGCAGGGCAGCTGGCTGTACGACCCCACCAAGAAGCAGGCCCTGCTGCCGCCGCAAACTGCGCCCACCATCGGCGACCGGCTCAGCGACAAAGGCATCCCCTGGGCCTACTACGGCCAGGACTTCAACCGCGCGGTGGCCGCCACCCAGGCGGGCAAGGGCTTGTCCACCTTCTCCTACCACCACCAGCCCTTCATCGCCTTCAAGCGCTTCATCGACAGCGAAGCCCAGCGCAAGGCCCACCTGAAGGACCGCGCCGACTTCATGGCCGATGCCCAGGGCGGCACCCTGCCCCCGGTGTCGTTCTACAAACCCACGGGCGGCAAGAACATGCACCCGGGCCGCGGCAGCGTGGCCGAGGGCGATGCCGAAGCCACCGAGATCGTCAACGCGGTAATGGCCGGCCCGCAGTGGAAGAACACCGTTGTCATCGTCACCACCGACGAAAACGGCGGCTTCTGGGACCACGCCGCACCGCCCAAGGGCGACCGCTGGGGTCCAGGCTCGCGCATCCCCGCCATCATCGTCTCGCCCTTCAGCGAGGGCGGTCGCATCGACCACACGCAGTACGAAACCGTCTCCATCCTCAAGCTGATCGAAGACCGCTTCGGCCTAGCGCCGCTGGGCACGCGCGACGCCAAGGCCACCAGCCTGGCCAAGGCCTTGAAGTTCTGATCCTGGCGATGCGCACTACCTGGCTGGCGCTGATCTGCTGCCTGGCGGCGCCCGCAGCGGCCGCCCCCGCCGACCAGCCATTCGATGCCTACGCCGGCTTCGTGCGCGGCGTTTATGCCCAGTGGTATGTGCCGGGCGCACAGAGCTTTGCCCAGCAGAGCCAGGCCCTGGCAGAGAGCCTGCAGCAGTTCTGCGCCGCCGAGGCAAGCGCCGACGTGGAGCCGGTACGCCAGCAGTGGCTGCGCAGCGTCTCGGCGTGGGAGCGGTTTTCGGCGGTGCGTGGTGGCGCCCTGCTGGCACGGCGTTCACCGCGCAGCCTGGACTTCATGCCGACCCGGCCCGAAGCGATTGCCGCGGCGGTGCGCAGCGCCCCAAGCGATGCCGCCGCCATGGACGCAATCCGCGCGCCGGCCAAGGGCCTGCCGGCACTCGAATGGCTGCTCTGGCCGGGCCAGCTGCGCCCGCAGACGCCCGCCTGCCACTACGCCGAGCAGGTGGCCGCCGACATCCTGGCTGAAGCGCTGGCCTTACAAAACGCCTATGCCAGCGCACTGCAAGCCGACTGGGACGACAAGGAAGCCGAGTACGCGATGTACGAGTTCCTGAACCTGTGGAACAGCGCGCTGCAAAAGCTCTGGCGCGAAGACATGGACAGCGTGCTGCAAAAGCTGCAGGCCGGGCGCTTCGCCAGCTTCCACCGCAGCAGCAGCGGCCACAGCGCCGAGGCCTGGCGCATCCACTGGCAGGCCTTGCGCGAGCTGGCCATGGGCAATGTCAGCAGCAGTGCCAGCGTGTCGCTGCACAGCTACCTGCTGGCGCAGCAGCATGGCGCGCAGGCCGAGCAGCTGGCCCAGACAGTGGCTGGTGTCGACCAAGCCCTGGGCCGGCTATTGGCCCAGCGCCAGCCCACCGCCGCCAGCGTGCCCATGGCCGAAACCATACGCGCGCTGAAAGCCTTGCAGCACTTCACCGAAACCGACCTGGGCCACACGCTGCAGTTCACCATCAACTTCTTCGACGAAGACGGCGACTGAGTTACGCTATTTATTTAATAGCTGCCCGCTCAGGTATTACATGCGCCACAGGCACTTTTTATCTGAATTCGGGCTCAGCCGTTGCCTTCGGGCTTGATCTGGGCGCGGGCGATCACCGGCTTCCATCGCGCCTGCTCGGTCTTGATGAAGGCGTCGAACTCGGCGCTGGTGCTGCCCACGGCCAGGGCGGTTTCATGCGACAGCTTTTCCATCACCACCGGGCCGCGCGCGGCCTTGATGGCTTCGGCTTCCAGCTTGGCGAGATTCGCCTTGGGCCATTTGCTGGGTGCCATCAGGCCGTACCACTGGGTCATCTCGAAGCCCTTGAAGCCTTGCTCGGCCACGGTCGGCACATCGGGCAGCTGGGGCAGGCGCTGGGCCGTGCCGGTGGCGATGCAGCGCAGCTTGCCAGCCTTGATGAACGCCAGCAGCGCGGGCGCGCCCACCGAGGCGGCCTGCAAGCGGCCGGCCATCAGGTCGGTCAGCATCGGGCCGGTGCCGCGGTAGGGCACGTGCAGCAAGAAGGTGTTGCTGACCATCTTCAGGTACTCGAACGCCAGGTGCCCGGCGCTGCCATTGCCGGCCGAGCCGTAGTTCAGCTGGCCGGGCTTGGACTTGGCGTAGGCAATGAATTCGGCCAGGTTCTTCACCGGCAGATCGGGGTGCACCACGTACAGGCTGGGCACCTTGGACACCAGGGTGATGGGTGCAAAGTCGCGCGCCGCGTCATAGGGCAGCTTGGCGAAGATGTAGGGGTTCACCGCCAGGGTACCGATGTGGCCCAGCACCAGGGTGTGGTCGTCGGTGCTATTGGCGACTTCCTGCATGGCGATGTTGCCGGCCGCGCCCGGCTTGTTGTCGACAAACACGTTCTGCCCAATCGTCTTGGCCATCTCGCCGGCAATCGCGCGGGCCACGATCTCAGAGCTGCCGCCCGGAGCAAACGGCACGACCAGGCGCAGCGGCTTGCTCGGCCAGGCGGCTTGGGCCCGGGCCGGTGGCAGCAGCAGGGTGGATGCCGCGGCAGTGGCGGCCAGCAGCACGCGGCGGCGCGCCAGGGTGGGGTTCTGTAATTGCGTCATGGCTTGTCTCTTGTTGTGGAACAGATGGGCCGCCATCATGCACGGGCCAATCTATCAAACACCTTTCAGCCCGCCCCGCCCGGATAATGGCCGGCATGCACATCCTGTTGGCAGAAGACGAACACGCGCTCGGCGAATGGCTGGCCAAGGCCCTGGAACAAAGCGGCCACCGGGTCGACTGGCGCGACGACGGCCGGCTGGTGGAGAGCGCGCTGGCCGACTGCGACTACGACGTGCTGGTGCTCGACCTGGGCCTGCCGGGCCGCAGCGGCAGCGACATCCTGCGCCGCCTGCGCGCCGAAGACCGGCGCCTGCCGGTGCTGATACTCACTGCCCGCGACTCGCTGGCCGAACGGGTGGACACCCTGAACCAGGGCGCCGACGACTTTCTGGCCAAGCCGTTTGCGCTGGCCGAGCTGGAGGCCCGGCTCACCGCGCTGGTGCGTCGCGCGCGCGGCAGCGAACACCCGCGCTTGGCCTGCGGCCCGCTGGCCTTTGATGCGGTGACGCGCCAGTTCACCCTGGGTTCCGACAGCCTGCTGCTGTCGCCGCGCGAACACGCGCTGCTGAAAGCCCTGGTGCAGCGCAGCGGCGAACCGCTGTCGCGCCAGCAGGCGATCCACCGGGTCTTCACCGACGACGAGGAAGTCCAGGCCAGCGCCATCGATGTGCTGGTGCACCGCCTGCGCAAGCGGCTGGAGCACAGCGGCGTCAGCATCCACACCTACCGAGGCCTAGGCTATGTTCTGGAAGCGGATTCGCCAGGCCAGCCTTAAGCTGCGGCTGCTGGCCCTGCTGCTGCCGACCATGGCCGTGGCCACGGCCACCAGCCTGTGGCTGACCCGGGTCGACGCCGTGGCCTCGGCGAATGCGGCCTACGACCGCTCGCTGCTGGGCGCGATCAAGGCGCTGGACCTGAACGTGTCCACCGCCTCGGGTGGCCTGGCGGTGGAGCTGCCCTACCGGCTGTTCGAATTCTTCCAGCTCACCGCCACCGGCAATGTCTACTTCCGCGTGGCCACGGCCGACGGCCGGGTGGAGATCGGCCACACCGACCTGCCGCCGCCACCCAGCCAGTTGAAGGTGGGCCAGCCGCTGTTCTACGACGCCACCTACTTCCAGGAATCTGTGCGCGTCGGCGCCTTCATGCGGCCATTCGAGGCCTCGCAGCCGGCCAGCGGCCAGCCGCTGCTGGTGATCCAGGTGGCCGAAAGCACCGCCTCTCGCGAGCAGTTCACCGCCAGCTTTGTGCGCCGCGCGGCCCAGCGCGATGCGCTGTTCGTGCTGCTCATGGGCATTGCCGTGGTGCTGGGCCTGAGCCTGGCCCTGCGCCCCATGGCCCGGCTGGCGCGCCAGACCCGGGACCGCGAGCCCGACGACCTGCGCCCGCTGCACGCCGAAGACCTGCCGCGCGACATCCAGCCGCTGGTGGACGCGGTAAACCAGCAGATCGCCCGCACCGAAGCCCTGGTGGCGCAGCGGCGCGGCTTCATCGACGATGCCTCGCACCAGCTGCGCACCCCGCTGGCGGTGCTGCGCGCCCAGCTCGACTACCTGCTGCGCGAAACCGACCCGGCACGGCACCAGCAGGCCATGCAAGCCCTGTCGGATGCGCTGGGCCATGCGATCCGCGCCACCAACCAGCTGCTGACCCTGGCCCGCAGCGATGCGGCCCAGCCGCAGTGGGAGCCATTCGACCTGGGGGAACTGGCGCGCGAGGTGGCGCTGGAGCTGATGCCCGTGGCCCGCGCGCGCGGCATCGACCTGGGGGTCGACGCCCCGGCCGAGCCGGTGCAAGCCGAGGGCGACCGCGGCCTGCTGCACCAGGCGCTGCTGAACATTGCCCACAACGCCTTGCAGCACGGCCGGGCCCAGGGCGTGGTGACGCTGCAGGTGCTCGCCGATCCACAGGCCTACCGCCTGCAAGTCAGTGACGACGGGCCCGGCATAGACCCTGCCGTGGCGCAGAAGCTCGGCCAGCGCTTCGTCAAAAGCCGGGGCAGCCACGGCTCGGGCCTGGGCCTGGCGATTGCGCGCTCGGTTTTGGAGAGGCATGGCGGGCAACTGCGGCTGGAGCCCCAGCCACAGGGCACGGGCGTCTGCGCCGTTTTATCCTGGCCAAAACCATGAACTTCCTACACCGCTGGCTGCTACTGGCCTGCTTACTAACCGGCGCTGCCCAGGCCGGCCTGCCCGAGGGCGCGCGCTGCATCGCCCCTGCCAAGGGCGGTGGCGGCTTTGACCTGACCTGCCAGCTGGTGCGCGACATGCTGCAGGCCGCGGGCCAGACCCGCGTGCCGCTGGCGATTGCCTACCAGCCGGGCGGCATCGGCGCGCTGGCCTTCCACAGCACGGTGACGCAGCGGCCAGACGAGGGCCAGACCATCGTGGCGTTTTCCTCGGGCTCGCTGCTGAATCTGGCCCAGGGCCGGTTTGGCCCCTACAGCGCGCGTGATGTGCGCTGGCTGGCCGCCCTGGGCATGGACTACGGCGTGGTGGCGGTGCGCCAGGACGCACCCTACCGCAGCCTGCGCCAGCTGCTGGACGCGCTGCGCAGCGACCCGAACCGGATTGTGTTTGGCGCCGGCGGCGCCCTCGGCAGCCAGGACTGGATGAAGGCCGCGCTGCTGGCGCGGGCCGCAGGCGTCAGCCACAAGTCCATGCGCTTCGTGGCTTTTGAAGGCGGCGGCGAGGCGCTGACCGCCTTGCGCGGCGACCATGTGCAGGTGCTGGCCGGCGATGCCGCCGAGGTCGGGCGCCAGATCGACCAGGGCGTGCCGGTGCGGGTGCTGGCCGTGCTGTCCAGCCAGCGCCTGCCCGGGCGCTGGGCCCAGGTGCCGACCGCCAAGGAGCAGGGTTTCGACATCCAGTGGCCCATCGTGCGCGGCGTTTACCTCGGCCCCCAGGTCAGCGAACGCGAGGCCCGCGACTGGGCCGATGCGCTCGCCCGGGCCGCAGCGCACCCGGCCCTGGCCCAGCAGTTGGTGCAGGCCGGCCTGCAACCGGGCTGGGTCAGCGGCCCGGCGCTGGACGCGTTGGTGGCGCGCCAGACCGCCGAGTACCAGCGGCTGGCGGCCGAGTTCGGCCTGGCACGCCGGGTACCGTAGTCGCTACTGAATTAATAGCTGCTCGCGCAGGTGGAATATGCGCCAGAGGCCAATTTCATGCTAAAGCCGAGGCTAGCACCTTACCGCCGGCATAGAAGGCCCGCAGGTTGTCCACGGTCAAGGCCTCCATGGCCTGGCGGGTTTCGCGGGTGGCGCTGGCGATATGCGGCAGCAGCACCACGTTGTCCAGCGCCATCAGCTCGGCGGGCACATGGGGCTCGTCCGCGTACACATCCAGGCCGGCGCCGGCGATACGTCCCTGCTGCAAGGCCTGCACCAGCGCCGCCTGGTCCACCACCGAGCCGCGCGCCACATTGACCAAAAAGCCGTCCGGCCCCAGTGCCTCCAGCACCTCGGCGTTTACCAGGTGCCGGGTGGCGGCGCCACCGGCAGTGATGACCACCAGGGTGTCGGCCCAGCGTGCCAGTTCGACCAGTGAGGGCTCGAAGGTCCAGGCCACGCCGGCCACCGGATTGCGGTTGGTGTAGCGGATCTGCATCTCGAAACCGGCCGCCCGCTGGGCGATGGCCCGGCCGATGCGGCCCAGGCCCAGAATGCCCAGGCGCTGGCCCGTGACCTTGCGCGCCAGCCGGAACTTGGCCTTGGGCCAGTCGCCGCGGCGCACAAAGCGGTCGGCCGCGCTGGCACCGCGCGCCACGTCGAGCAGCAAGGCCATGGCCAGGTCGGCCACGCAGTCGTTCAGCACCTCGGGCGTATAACCCACGGCAATGCCGCGCTGGGCGGCGCCGGCCACATCGATCTGGTCCAAGCCGACGCCGTGGCTGGAGACCACGCGCAGCGCTGGCAGGGCCGCGAGCAGCGCCGCCGAGGCACCGGCCGGGGCCGAGGTCACCAGGCCGGTAAAGCTGGCACCGTGGGCGGTCAGAAAGGCCTGGGGATCTGCCTGGTCGGCCAGGCGCTGGACCTCGAACTCGGCGGCCAGCGCGGCCTCCAGGGCGGGGGTCAAGGCGCCATTTTGCAGGATGCGGGGACGGGTGCTCATACGCTGGTTCCTTGGTTTTTAATGCCAGGCATTCTATAAAGCACAGACAGTATGTCAAACAACTTTGGAAACATTCCGAAAACCTGCTAAACAAGCAAACGCGGACCTGTCAGAATCCAGCATCCTTCGCATCCAACCTGCCCAGCCCCCTATCCGCCCGCCCATGAACGAATCCCTGCTGCAAGCCGGCGGCGCCGGCTCCCTGCCCGACCGCATCTACGCCCATGTGGTCGAGTCCATCCTGCGGGGTGACTTTGCGCCGTCCAACAAGCTACCTACCGAGGGCGCACTGGCCAGCCAGTTCGGCGTGTCACGGCCCACGGTGCGCGAGGCGCTGGCCCGGCTGCGTTCCGACGGCATCATCGATTCCAAGCGCGGCGCCGGCAGCACGGTGATCCGCGCGCCCGGCTCGCCTGTGGTGGTGGCCACGCCAATCAAGAGCCTGGCCGACATCGAACGCTACTACGCGTTCCGCAGCTGTATCGAGATGGGCGCAGCCGCTGGAGCGGCGGAGTTTCGTGACGCGGCCGATCTGGAGGCATTGCGCGAAGCTTTCGACGCGCTGAGCACCGCCATGGAAGCCGGCAAGTCCGGGGCTGACGAGGACGTGCGCTTCCACCTGGCCATCGCCAGGGCGTCGCACAACCCGTTTTTTGTGGCAAGCATCGATACCAGCGTGGCGCCGATACGGCAGTTCATCGAGCTGGCGCGCAACGCCACCGACAAGAAAAGCATGGAGCGGGTACGCGCCACGCAAGCCGAGCACCAGGCCATCGTCGAAGCCATCGCCCGGCGCTCGCCCGCCGACGCGGCCGAAGCCATCCGCAGCCACATCCTGAACGCCAAGCGGCGGATTTTCGAACGCACGCAGCTTCCGTAGAACCTTTTACATGTTTGACAACTTTATAAGTTGTCAGATAATCGCAGCAAAAAGGAAATCACGATGTCCGACGCTGCCCGCCCCCTCACCATCCGCATGCATGTGCGCGACAACGTCGCCATCGTGGCCAACGACGGCGGCCTGCCGCCCGGCAGCATCCTGCCCAGCGGCCTGGTGCTGCGCGACCGGGTGCCGCAAGGCCACAAGGTGGCGCTGGTCGACCTGGCCGCCCAGGCGCCGGTGCTGCGCTACGGCATTCCCATCGGCTACGCGCTGCAGGACATCCCGGCCGGCAGCTGGGTGCACGAGCGCCTGCTGCAAATGCCCGATGCGCGCGGGCTGGACAACCTGCCTATGCCTGGTGATGGGGCTACCGTCAAGCCAGAACCGCTGCCGCCGCTGGAGGGCTATAGCTTTGAAGGCTTTCGCAACGCCGATGGCTCGGTGGGCACGCGCAACATCCTGGCCATCACCCAGACCGTGCAATGCGTGGCCGGCGTCACCGACTTTGCGGTGCAGCGCATCAAGGCCGAGCTGCTGCCCAAGTTCCCCAACGTGGACGACGTGGTGGCTTTGGAGCACGGCTACGGCTGCGGCGTGGCGATCGACGCGCCCGACGCCATCATCCCCATCCGCACCCTGCGCAACATCAGCCTGAACCCGAACTTCGGCGGCGAGGTGATGGTGGTCAGCCTGGGCTGCGAAAAGCTGCAACCCGAGCGGCTGCTGCCGCCCGGCAGCATTCCGCTGATCGACGAGCGGAGTGTGGCCGATGTGGGCACCAGCGCCGACACGCCGCTCGACGTGGTCTGCCTACAGGACGATGCCCATGTGGGCTTCATGTCCATGGTCGAATCCATCATGCGCCAGGCCGAGGTGCACCTGGAACGCCTGAACGCGCGCCGCCGCGAAACCGTGCCCGCCAGCGAGCTGGTGGTCGGCGTGCAGTGCGGCGGCAGCGACGCGTTCTCGGGCGTGACCGCGAACCCGGCCGTGGGCTTCTGCACCGACCTGCTGGTGCGCGCCGGCGCCAGCGTGATGTTCTCGGAAACCACCGAGGTGCGCGACGGCATCGACCAGCTGACCTCACGCGCCTCCACACCAGAAGTGGCCGCGGCCATGATCAAGGAAATGGCCTGGTACGACGCCTACCTGCAGCGCGGCCAGGTGGACCGCAGCGCCAACACCACGCCGGGCAACAAAAAGGGTGGCCTGTCCAACATCGTCGAGAAGGCCATGGGCTCCATCGTCAAATCCGGCTCGGTGCCCATCACCGGCGTGCTGGCCCCGGGCGAAAAGCTCAAGCAAAAAGGTTTGACCTATGCCGCCACCCCGGCCAGCGACTTCATCTGCGGCACGCTGCAGCTGGCCGCCGGCATGAACCTGCATGTATTCACCACCGGCCGCGGCACGCCCTACGGCCTGGCCCAGGTGCCCGTCATCAAGGTGGCGACGCGCAGCGATCTGGCACGCCGCTGGCATGACCTGATGGACGTGAACGCCGGCACCATTGCCGACGGCAGCTGCAGCATCGAAGACGTGGGCTGGGAGCTGTTCCAGCTGATGCTCGACGTGGCCAGCGGCCGCAAGAAAACCTGGGCCGAGCACTGGAAGCTGCACAACGCCCTGGTGCTGTTCAACCCGGCGCCGGTGACCTGAACCCGGCCAGCCTCAGGCGAACACAGGCCGGAAAAAGCTGCGCTCGTAGCTGAGGATGCAGCGGTTTTCCTCGGCGTAGCGGAAGGCGGCCTGGCAGGCGGGGTCCTGCAGGGACTCGGCGCGGTAGACCTCGTAGTCCGTCAGCGACGGGAAGCTGAACATGGCCAGCGCGATATTGTTCGCCCCTTCGGAGGGCAGAAAGTAGCCGTGGTGCTGGCCGCCGAACTTTTCGACCAGCGGAATCCACAGCTTGCCGTAATGCTCAAACTCGGGGAGCTTGTAGGGGTCGATGACGTAGCGCAGATAGCAGGTGACCATGGGTGGAATCCGTGAACGTGCAATCGGGAACTGAGGGCTCAGCTCTTCTTCGCCTGCTCGTACAGCGGCAGCACCCGGGGCAGGTTTTTCTCCATCTCGGCGATGCGGTTCTTGCCGGCCGGGTGGGTGCTGAGCCACTGGGGTGGTGCCCCCTTGTTCTGGGCGCCCATTTTTTGCCACAGGGTAATGCCGGCACGCGGGTCGAAGCCGGAGCGCGCGGCCAGCTCCAGGCCGACCAGGTCGGCCTCGGTCTCGTCCGAGCGGCTGAACTGCAGGCTCAGCAGCTGCGCGCCGCCGCCGATCACCGTCTGGCCCAGTTCCCCCGCGCCCAGCAGCTGGCTGAGCAGATTGGCCCCCACATTGGTGGCCATGGATTTGCCCATGCGCTCGCGCGCATGCTCGCGCAACGCGTGGGCAATCTCGTGGCCCATGACGGCGGCGACCTCGTCGTCGTTGAGCTTCAGCGTATCCAGGATGCCGGTGTAAAAAGCGATCTTGCCGCCCGGCATGCACCAGGCGTTGATCTGCTTGCTGCCGATCAGATTCACCTCCCACTGCCAGTCGCGAGCCCGCGGGTTCCAGGCCGTGGCCTGCGGAATGATGCGCTGGGCAATCTGGCGCAGCCGCACCAGCTGCGGATGGTTGGCGGGGGCCAGAGCGTTTTGCTGCTTGGCCTGCTGCAGGGTCTGCAGGTACTGGGTCTTGGCAGTCTGCTCCACGCTTTCGGCCGGCACCAGCTTGGAGAAGGCAGAGTTGCCACCGACCTCCACGCCATCCCGGGCCCACGCCGCTGGCGCAGCCAGCAGCGCCATGCCCAACACCACAAGTCCTAATCCACGCATCGCAGCCATCCGGGTTCCCCTTGAGTACTGCACGTATTATTCCCGCATGAACCCCCACACCCCGGCCATCGCCACGAATGCCCCTGCCCCCGTCCGCTGGATCGACACCCTGAAGGTCTACCGCGAGCCGGCCACGCTGCGCATGCTGTCGCTGGGCTTCTCGGCCGGCCTGCCACTGCTGCTGGTGCTGGGCACGCTGGGCTTCTGGCTGCGTGAGGCCGGCATCGACCGCACCACCATCGGCTACCTGAGCTGGGTCGGCCTGGCCTACGGATTCAAATGGGCCTGGGCGCCACTGGTCGACCGGCTGCCGATTCCCATCCTGACGCGGCTGCTGGGCCGCCGGCGCAGCTGGCTGCTGCTGGCCCAGGCCGGCATCATGCTGGGCCTGTTCGGCATGGCCAGCAGCGACCCGCAGCTGGCGCTGGACCGCGTTGTATGGTGCGCGCTGGCGGTGGCGTTCTGCTCGGCCACGCAGGACATTGCGCTGGACGCTTTCCGCATCGAGTCGGCCAACACCGAGCGCCAGGCCGCGCTGGCCGCCGCCTACCAGACCGGCTACCGGTTGGCGATGATCTGGGCCGGCGCCGGCGTGCTGTGGATCGCCGCCCGCGCCGAAGTGGCAGGCGCGGTGGTCAGCTACCAGCCGGATGCCTGGCAAACGGCCTATGGGGTGATGGCCGGATCCATGCTGGTGGGCGTGCTGACGGTGCTGCTGTCCAGCGAACCAGTGCGCCGTATCCTGCCGCCGGCCCGCAATGCCCGGGCTTGGCTGCGCGAGGTGCTGGTCGAGCCGTTTGCCGACTTCCTGCGCCGCTACCGCGGCCAGGCGCTGCTGATCCTGGCGCTGATCGCCACCTACCGCATCAGCGACGTGGTGATGGGCATCATGGCCAATCCGTTCTATGTGGACATGGGCTACACCAAGGACGAGGTGGCGGCGGTGACCAAGGTGTTCGGCGTCATCATGACCCTGGTGGGCGCCTTCATCGGCGGCGTGCTGTCGATGCGTCTGGGCGTGATGCGGGTGCTGATGCTGGGCGCGGTGCTGAGCGCCGCCAGCAACCTGCTGTTCGCCTGGCTGGGCTCGCGCGGGCATGACCTGCAGGCGCTGGTCTGGGTGGTGTCGGCCGACAACCTGGCCGGCGGCGTTGCCTCGGCGGCCTTCATCGCCTATCTTTCGAGCCTGACCAATGTGAACTACTCGGCCACCCAGTACGCGCTGTTCAGCTCGATGATGCTGTTGCTGCCCAAGTGGCTGGCCGGCTTCTCCGGCAAGTTTGTGGACGCCTACGGCTACAGCCAGTTCTTCACCTCGACCGCACTGCTGGGCGTGCCGGTGCTGCTGCTGGTGGCTTTGGCATCCAGAGTAAAAGAGCCCGCAGCGCAATCCGAATAAGCGCAAGCAGCTATATTTTTAGTAGCAATTTAACTGCAAAGTGTTTTACTTAACTTTACGGCGGCTTCAACCGGGCTTGGCTGCAAAGGCGCACCATCGTCTTTACAAACCCTCTCCAACCCTGTTTCCACCACCTGACTACAAGACTGGCACCCCATGAGCGCACACCTGCTAATGATCGAAGACGACACCCGCCTGGCCGGCATGGTCGGTGAATACCTGGGCCAGTCCGGGTTTACCGTCGCCCATTCGCCCACCGCCAACGGCGGGCTCGACATGCTGGGTGGCCAACCGAGCACCAGCACCCCCGACCTGGTGATCCTCGACCTGATGCTGCCCGACATGGACGGCCTGGAAGTCTGCCGCCGCATCCGCACCACCTCGGGCGACATTTCGCAAATCCCTATCCTGATGCTGACAGCCAAGGGCGACCCGCTGGACCGCATCATCGGCCTGGAGCTGGGCGCCGACGACTACCTGCCCAAGCCCTTCGAGCCACGCGAGCTGCTGGCCCGCATCCGCGCCATCCTGCGCCGCCGCATCGACGGCACGGCCACGCCGCACAAGGTATTGCGCTTCGGCACGCTGGAGATTGATCGCGACGCGCGCTCGGTCTCCGTCAGCGGCCAGCCCTGCGATCTGACGGCCTACCAGTTCGACCTGCTGGTGACCCTGGCCGAGCGCGCCGGCCGGGTGCTGACGCGCGACCAGATCATGGAAGCCGTGCGCGGCCGCGAGCTCGAAGCCTTTGACCGTTCCATCGACGTGCACATGGGCCGAATCCGCGCTGCCATCGAGGCTGATCCGAAAAACCCACGCCGCATAGTGACGGTTCGTGGTGCCGGATACGTGTTCGCCAAACAGCAGGATTGATTCCACGCCAGTTGCTCCCCAACCCTTGTCTACACTTGGGTGTAACTGGAAATGGAATAACACGCTGTATGCAACCCACTCTCCCCGCGCTGCTGCAGCGCCTGTACGTGCGCATCTGGCTGGCGGTCTTGCTGGCCGTGGCGGTGCTGACCCTGCTGGTCGGCTGGGCCTGGCGCGTGGCTTCCGACCCGCCGCTGCACGAACTGGTGATCCGCAACAAGGCGGGTGAAATCATCGGCAAGGGCACCACCCGGCAGCTGCGCATATCTCCCGACGGCGTTCAGATTGCGCCCCCGGCCAGTGCGCCGGTCGCGCCCGAGGAACCCGATGATATGGCCGAGGTGCCGCCGCAGATCGCCGACGGCACCGTCATCCGCGGCCCGGAATTCGTGGTCCGCATGCACGACGGCCAGCGGGTGCTGATCCACCTGCCGCGCCCCGAGCGCACCTGGTGGATGAAGCCGCCGTTCGGCTTCTTCTGGACTCTAGGCCTGGTCGGCCTGGCGATGGCGCTGGCCATGTACCCCATCATCCGGCGGCTGACGCGGCGGCTCGAGTCGCTGCAGCGCAGCGTCGAGCAATGGGGCGCGGGCGATCTGTCGGTGCGCGTGCCCATCCATGGGCGCGACGAAGCCGGCCTGCTGGCACAGCGTTTCAACACCGCGGCCGAGCGTATCGAAACCCTGGTGGCATCCCACAAAACTCTGCTGCAGTCGCAAAAGTCGCTGCTGGCGAATGCCTCGCACGAGCTGCGCTCGCCACTGACGCGCATCCGCATGGGCATCGAGCTGATGGGCTCGTCGCCCTCGCCCAGCTTCAAGAACGAAATCAACCGCAACATCGCCGAGCTCGACCAGCTGGTCGACGAGATCCTGCTGGCCAGCCGGCTGGACGCCAAAGAAGCCGACCTGGGCACGGTGGAAGAAGTCGACCTGATCGGCCTGGTGGCCGAAGAATGCGCGCGGCTGGACGCGGCCTTCGAGGTCGGCAGCGGCGAGGACGACGCCGAGCAGGCCTTTGTGGTGCAAGGCGTGGCCAAGCTGCTGCGCCGGGCCATCCGCAACTTGCTGGAGAACGCGCGCCGCTACACCAGCGGCGAGGTCAACGTTAGCCTGCAGCAGCAAGGGGCGTTTGCGGTGCTGCGGGTGTTCGACCACGGCCCGGGCGTGCCGGTGGAGCTGCGCGAACGTATCTTCGAGCCCTTCTACCGCCTGCCCGGTGCCAGCGAGCGCGACGGCGGCGTCGGCCTGGGCCTGGCCCTGGTCAAGTCCATCGCCGAGCGGCATGGCGGCAGCGTGCGCTGCGAAGGCCGCGACGGCGGTGGCGCCTGCTTCGTCATCGAACTGCCCTGCTGAAATCGGTGGCAGGGGGATAGTGCGGGCAGCGCACAAAGGACGGCGTTGTTCCCTAGAATGCCTTCGCCACCCCTTATTCCCCTGGAGACAACAAGACATGAGCTACCACGCCGCTGCCGACCGCTACGCCGACAAAATGCCCTACCGCCGCACCGGCACCAGCGGCCTGAAACTGCCCGCCATCACCCTGGGCCTGTGGCACAACTTTGGCGACACCACGCCCATGGCCACCCAGCGCGCGATGCTGACCACGGCATTCGACCACGGCATCACCCACTTCGACCTGGCCAACAACTACGGCCCGCCCTACGGCAGCGCCGAAGCCAATTTCGGCGAGCACATGCGGCGTGACTTCAAACCCTACCGCGACGAGCTGGTGATCTCCAGCAAGGCAGGCTACGACATGTGGCCCGGCCCCTACGGCCAGGGTGGCGGTGGCCGCAAATACGTGCTGTCCAGCCTGGACCAAAGCCTGAAGCGCATGGGCCTGGACTATGTGGACATCTTCTACTCGCACCGCTTCGACCCCGACACCCCGCTGGAAGAAACCATGGGCGCGCTGGCCACCGCGGTGCAGCAGGGCAAGGCACTGTATGTCGGCATCTCCAGCTACTCGGCCGGCAAGACCCGCGAGGCCGCAGCCATCCTGAAGCAAATGGGCGTGCCCTGCCTGATCCACCAGCCGTCGTACAGCATGCTGAACCGCTGGATCGAGGAAGAGCTGCTCGACGCTTTGGTCGACAACGGCATGGGCTGCATCGCCTTCAGCGCGCTGGCCCAGGGCCTGCTGACCGACAAGTACCTGAACGGCATCCCGGCCAGCGCCCGCATCAACCAGCCCGGCGGTGGCTCGTTCAAGAGCGAACACCTGAGCCCGCAGAACCTGGCCCATGTGCGTGCGCTCAACGAAATGGCCCTGGCCCGCGGCCAAAGCCTGGCGCAAATGGCCATCGCCTGGGTGCTGCGCGACCCGCGCGTCACCTCGGCTCTGATCGGCGCCAGCCGGCCCGAGCAGATCGTGGAGCTGGTCGGCGCGCTCAAGCAGCCCAGCTTTTCGGCCGAAGAGCTGGCCGCCATCGACCAGCACGCGGTGGACGGCGGCATCAATCTGTGGAAACGCCCATCCACCGACCAGCGCCTGGCCTAACCCCCACGCTGTAGTGTCAAAGCCAAATCGGCTTCTGGCGCTTATTTCGTAAGCGCCAATAGCTATCTAAAGCATAGCAAATCAATCGACCAGGCTTGGCGGCACTAGGAGGGGCATGGCCGAATGCGCCATTTTTGTGAACCACAATCGGGGGATATAAAACCCCGGTTGAAAAGTTTCCATGGCGTTAGACATCCATTTGCCCACCGTGCTGTTCCTGCACCAGACCTCGTTCATGCTCGGGGCCCTGGTGTTTGTGCAGCTGCGCCGGCAATCGTCTGGCACCCGCGGCCTGGGCCTGCTGGCCCTGGCATTTGCCTTCTTGGCCGCCGCCTACACGTTCACCGCATCCAGCACGCATGCGGGCCATATCGAGCTGCCGGCCCTGGTGCGGCCCCACGTCTCCATGCTCTGTGCCACGCTGGGCTACAGCCTGCTGTGGGCCGGTTTTATCGAACTGGCGGGGCGCCGGCGCTGGCAGCAGAACCGGCTGGTGCTGGTGCTGCCACTAGGGCTGTCCCTGGTGGGCATCGCCAGCGGCTTCCCTCACGACCCCATGCTGCGCGGCGCGGTCTATTACGTATTCGCCATGCTGGCCCTGGCGGTAGCGGGCTACCGGGTGTTGCGCAACGCCCGCATCGAACCGCTGCCGTCCCGTAGGCCGCTGGCCATTTGCATGGGCCTGGGCGCGCTGTTCTACGCGGTGCGGCTGGTCGGCCTGCTCAGCGGCAGCGACTGGCTGGTCAACGTGGCCGTGGTGTTCTTCATCGAAATTCTGTGCAACTTCGGCATGGCCTTGCTGACCGTCACCCTGGTCAACGAGCGCTCGCAGCGGCGCCTGCAGCGCATGGCCCAGACCGACCCACTGACCGGCGTGGGCAACCGGCGCTGGTTTTTGTCGCAGCTGCCGCCACATCCCGGCGCGGGCGCGGCCCTGGTGCTGATCGACCTGGACCACTTCAAGCAAATCAACGACCGCTTTGGCCACGCCACCGGCGACGAGGTACTGGTCGCCTGCGCCCAGTATGTGCAAGGCATGCTGCGCGAACACGACGCGTTTGCCCGCTACGGTGGCGAGGAATTCGTGCTCTACCTGCCCGAGGTCAGCAGCGCCGAAGCCCTGCAGGTGGCGAACCGGCTGCGCCAGGGCATCGCCACCCTGGTCTGCGCGCACCAAGGCCAGCGCGTGCCGATTTCCGCCAGCATGGGCGTGGCCATGGCCAATTCCCAGGACACGCAGTGGCAGGCCGTACTGCACCAGGCCGACCAGGCGCTGTATGCCGCCAAGAGCGCGGGCCGCAACCGGGTCGAAAGCTATAACACCAAGACCTAAACAGGCCTATGGCGCAGGAATTACCTGCGCTAACAGCTACATAAAAAATAGCAAAGACTAAGCACCAAGTTCTTTGTACATCACCAGCGCATCGACCAGGCCCAGCCGCTGGTGCCGGAAGGCGCGCGGCAGCCGACCCACTACCGCAAAACCCAGGTGCTGCCACAGCCGCACCGCGCGCTCGTTGGTGGCGACCACCAGGTTGAATTGCATGGCCAGAAAACCCATGGCCCGGGCCTCTTGCTGCGAGTGCTCGCACATGGCCGAGGCCACGCCCTGGCCTTGCGCCGCCGGCGCCACCACGTAGCCGCAATTGGACACATGCGCGCCCAGGCCCGGCTGGTTCTGCTTCAGCACATAGGTGCCCAGCAGTTGCCCATCGGGCGCGCAGGCCACATAGGTGGCCAGGGGCAACTCGACCCAGGCTGTGTGGATGGCGGCCTCGCTGCTTTCCGGCGCGTAGGCATAGGTATCGCCGGTCTGGAAGGTGGCGTGCAACAAGGCCCAGATGGCGGGCCAGTCGGAGTCTTGGTAGCGGCGGATGGAAAGCATGGCTTACAGGATGGGAAGGTGACCACGCATCGTGGCGGTATCAGGCCACGATGTTAAAGGCTTTGTAAATCTTGGCGGACAGCGCCACAACCCACGTACAAGCCGTTACATTTACGGCTGAAAAAGTGCCATGGATCGGCAAAATGCCGCCCCTGCCGCTTGGCCCCATCCCCTACCAGGGCGGTAGTGTGGATGGTCACGCCGGTCGGGAGTCCGCCCGTGCAGTTCTTGGGTATCCATTATTTTCTGGAGCAAACAATGCGCAAAACCTGGACTTCCGTTGTAGCGGGCGCCGCCCTGTGGGCCTGCATGGGTGCATGGGCGGCCGATTTGCCGCATTGGTCTTACGCCGGTGAAGACGGTCCTGCGGAATGGGCCCGGCTCACACCAGAAAACGCGACCTGTGCGGGCAGGAACCAGTCGCCCATCAATCTGGTCGGCTTCATCCACGCACAGCTCAAGCCGATCCACTTCGCCTACCAGGCCGGCGGCACCGAAATACTCAATAACGGCCACACCGTGCAGGTGAACTACGCACCGGGCAGCAGCATCACCCTGGACGGCACCGTCTTCGAATTGACGCAGTTCCACTTCCATGCGCCCAGCGAAAACCAGATCCGCGGCAAGTCCTACGCCCTGGAAGGACATTTGGTGCACGCAGACAAGGATGGCAACCTGGCGGTGGTGGCGGTCATGTTCCGTGAGGGTGCGGCCAACAAGGCCTTGGCCAAGATTTGGCCGCTGATGCCGACCGAGGCCGGCGCGAAGACGACCTTGCCCCAAGCCTTCGCCGCCGCCGGCCTGCTGCCGGCCAACCGGGCCTACTACCGCTTCAGTGGTTCGCTGACCACGCCGCCCTGCTCAGAGGGGGTGCGCTGGCTGGTGATGAAAGCCCCGGTCTCGGCCTCCGCCGAACAGATCGAGGCGTTTACCCATGCCATGCACCACCCCAACAACCGGCCCGTGCAAGCCGTCAATGGCCGCACCGTGCTGGAGTGACTCCACGCCTGTGCTGATACCGGCCGCTTGGACGCTTAAGAACCTGTTCAAGGTCTTTTTGAGGCCGCGTTGGGGAGCAATCGGGATGAGTTGGCTGTCAGCGCCTGCAGCATGGGCTCTATGCCCATGCAAGGGTGATGGCGGACAAATCGCCCGATTTCTCCCCAACCCGCAGGGCAGTTGCCTTTTCGGGCAGTCTGGGGCGTTGCGACTCTTGCCAATAGCAGGGCTATTGATGGCGATCCGCGCCTACCAGCCCCTCCCGAAAAGGCAACTGCGCGGCCCCAAAAAGACCTTGAACAGGTTCTAAGAAGCTACTTCTTTCAGAAAAATAGCGGCAGCGTCTTCGTACGTAAATTGCTTTGCATGGCGGATGATTGCGTCGCTTTGCCAAGGCTTTTTCTGGATGGCGCGTAGCGCCTGTGCAAGCTGCTCTGCATTGTCAGGTTCGATCAATATCCCCGCCTGGGACGGAATGACATCGCGTAGAAATCCACGGTTGATGGAGATCACGGGCTTGCCAAACCCCAGTGCCAGCATCGCGGTGCCCGAGGTCAGTATCTCCCGATAGGGCACACACATGGCATCACTGGCCATCACATACGATGAAACCTCTTCATTGGGAATAAAACGCGCATCGAGCCTGACTCTGGAGTCGTTGCCGGCAATCTCCCGGATAGAAGATAGGTATTGCTTGTCAGAAAATCCTCCCGCGACCAAAAGCACATCGTTGCTGGAGGCTTGCTTCAAGAAAATCCGCATCAGACCATCCAGGTTTTTATACGGCTTGCATTGTCCAAAGAAAAGATAAATGAACGCATCTTGGGGCAGCCCCAATGCAGTCCGCGCAGATTCTTTGGTCTGCTCTGGCGGGTAATGGCCAATCCAGTTTCCATGGGGGATGTTGATGCATTTGCCTGCTGCACGCGGAAACCGATCCACCAAAACTTTTTGCGCAGAGGCTCCATGCACAAAAATTTTGGACACCATCGCAACCATGTAGTGCCGGGCCACCGTATCCAACCATGGCAGGACACAGCGGTCATGCGGCATGAGGTTGTGGGCAGTCCAATAGATCTTCTTCGTCCGCATCCTCATGACGGCAAGCAGTACGATAAATCTTAGAAAAGAAGCCAGAACGGCGCCTGATTTCCCTGACGATGCATATAGAAAAGAGGGCCAATGGATATGTACGGCATCTTGCTTTCGGAGGTTTTGCAGCAGCCATTTACCAGCCCATTCACCGCTGATGACCTCCACCCCTTTGGCACTGAGCGCATCGTAAAACCCGTCGTTATACGCAATCCCCCGGTAAGGAAAGGCAAGTATTCTCATTATTGAACGCATCCCCATCTGTTCCATCTCGATACTGCCCTGAGCGTACCCGCAATGCCCGGTACCGGGCAGACAGCGGCGTACTAGAACAGTTCGACGTCGTTGTGCGCCACGTCGGCGGCCTGCAGGGCACCGCCGGACATGAGCTCTTCGTAGAAGCAGACCTGGTTGCGGCCATGCTGCTTGGCGTAGTACAGCGCCTGGTCGGCATGGCCAAGTATCTCCACCGGCGCACCCTGGCTGGTGCCGGTAAAGCCCACGCTGACGGTGACGCGGCCCACCTGGGGGAAGTCGTATTCTTCAATGTTCTGGCGGAAGCGCTCGAAAATGCTGCGCGCGCTGTCCAGATCGGCCGAACGCAGCAGCACCACGAATTCCTCACCGCCAAAGCGGAAGATGCGGTCGTTGGCGCGGAACGAGGAGCGCAGCAGATTGGCTACCAGGATAAGCACCTCGTCGCCGTACACATGGCCAAAGCGGTCATTGACCTGCTTGAAATGGTCGATGTCCACCACCGCCAGCCACTGGGTGTCGGCGCCGCGCCGCTCGCCAGGTGGCGTGCTGCCGCGCGCATAGCGGGCAAACTGCTCGTCAAAGGTCTTGCGGTTGAACAGGCCGGTCAGCGCGTCGCGCTCGCTGTAGTCCAGCAAGCTTTGGTAGTTGCGGTAAACCTCGATGATGCCGTGGATCACCTCGATAGTCTGGGCGCTGTAGGCTTTGTCGTTGGTGATCTCGATGCAGGACACCACTTTCTGGTCCAGCCGCACCGGCAGCCACAGGGTGACCACGCCATCGGCGCCGATGCGCTGGGTGCTGTTAGTGTTTTCTTCAATGCAGCCCAGCAGCTCCGGGTAAGCGCTGAGGGGATCGCCGTGCTCAGGGCCTGCGTGTTCGCTCTCGGCCAGGACCTGGCCTTCGTCGAGCAGCAGCATCGGGCGCACCGAGGTTTCGCCGTTGTGGGTGGAAAATTCTAGCTTGCGGACTCGGCGGATATCCATCAGCTGGCGCAGCGCCGATACCACCGACAACTCCAGCCGAGAGTGGTCTCGGTGGCCGGTGATATCCACCAGATGCTGCAGGATCGGGGTTTGGTTCTTGGCGGTCATCGGTGTGTAGCGCGTGTCCGTGTTTTTCTGCGATCCGCCCGGTATATGTATGGGCATCCATGCAGCCGATGTCGAAAGCGCTGCAGGCCAGCAATGTAACATTTCTTCGGCCAACGCAAGGTGCAAAAGTACCGATTTGGCCGCAGGATAGTGCAATTCGGCCGTACTGGCTCTTTGCAAACACAGGCAAGCTTCAGGCCAGCGCTGCCAGTACCCGTTCCGGCGCCACATCCACCAGGCAGCGCGTATGCCCAAGCGGGCAGGTCCGCTGGAAGCAGGGCGCGCAGTCCAGAGGCGGCTGGTAGGCTGGGGCGTTCTTCAACCACAGCACCTGCGCACGGTCGTTCAGCGGCGGGGTGTGCAGCGGGCTGCTGGAGCCGAACACCGCCACCTGGGGCACGCCGAAAGCCGCCGCCACATGCATCAGGCCGGAATCGTTGCTCACTATGCTTTTCGTAGCTGCTATCGCAGACAGTGCCTGCTCCAGAGACGTTTTTCCCGCAAAATTCAAGGCCCAACCAGGGCGCGCAGCGTTGACCGGCGCGGCGATCTCTTCGCACAGCCCGCGCTCCTTGCCCGATCCCAGCAAGACCACTGGCACATCCAGCTGCTGGGCCAGCGCGGCAAAGTGCGCGGCCGGCCAGCGCTTGGCCGGGCCGTACTCGGCCCCCGGCGCAAACACCACGTAGCCGCCGCGCTGCAGGCCGAGATCGGCCAGCGCCTGGGCCACCACCTGGGCGTCCATCTGCAGTTGCGGCCGGTCGAACGCCAGGCCGGACTCGCCACTGAGGGCCGAATAAAAAGCCACCATCGGCGGGCGCTCGTCGCGGCGCGGATTCTTCAAGCGCTGGGTTAGCAGGCCCAGACGCGCCTCGCCCAAATAACCAACTCGGCGCGGAATGCGCGCCAAAAACGGAATCAGCGCACTCTTCAGGGAATTAGGCAGCACGTAGGCCGCGTCGAAGCGGCCCTTTAGCTGGGTCGCCATCGCGCGGCGCGCCTGCCACTGCAAGCCACCGTGCTGGAACGGAAAGTCTATGACCTCAGCTACCTGCGGCATGGCCCGGTACACCGGCGCCACCCAGGGCAGCGCGCCGACGGTCAGCCGCTCGCCACGCGCCTGCAGGCGGCGCATCAGCGGCTCGGTCATCACCGCGTCCCCAATCCACTGGGGGGCGATGACCAGGCTGTTAGTGGCCACCGCCGAAGTGTTCGCCGGCCTTCAGCGCGTAAACCGTGCCGCAATAAGGGCACTTAGCCGAGCCGGTGTGGGCCACGTCCAGGTACACCTTAGGGTGGCTGTTCCACAGCTTCATGTCGGCCTTGGGGCTGGGGCAGAACACGCCGCCTTTGGCATTCAAGTCCTTGGCTAACAGTTCAATATTGGCGTTGCTCATGCGGAAACCTTCGTCAGCCAGTGGGCGTATTTGGGGTTGCGGCCGTTGACGATGTCAAAGAAGGCCGATTGGATTTTTTCGGTGATCGGACCGCGGCTGCCCACATAGTCGTCTCTACCCAGCTCGATGCGGTCGAGTTCGCGGATAGGCGTGACTTCGGCGGCGGTGCCGGTGAAGAAGGCTTCGTCGGCGATGTAGACCTCGTCGCGGGTGATGCGCTTTTGCACCACTTCCAGGCCCAGGTCCTTGCAGATGTGGAACACGGTGTTGCGGGTGATACCGTTTAGCGCGCCGGCCGACAGGTCGGGCGTGTAGACCACGCCACCCTTGACGACGAACAGGTTCTCGCCTGCGCCTTCGGACACAAAGCCGTTGGCGTCCAGCAGCATGGCTTCGTCGTAGCCGTCGTCGGTGGCTTCCATGTTGGCCAGGATGGAGTTGGTGTAGTTGCTCACCGCCTTGGCCTGGGTCATGGTGATGTTGACGTGGTGGCGGGTGTAGCTGCTGATCTTGACGCGGATGCCGCGCTGCATGCCTTCCTCGCCGAGGTACGCGCCCCAGGGCCAGGCGGCAACCATCAGGTGGATGGTGTTGCCCTTGGGGCTGACGCCCAGCTTCTTGTCGCCAATCCAGGTCAGCGGGCGCAGGTAGCCGGATTCCAGCTTGTTTTCGCGGATCACGGCGCATTGCGCGTCGTTCACCTCTTGCTGGCTGAACGGGATCTGCATGCGCAGGATCTTGGCGCTGTTGAACAGGCGCTCGGTGTGCTCTTGCAGGCGGAAGATGGCCGGGCCGTTGACCGTGTTGTAAGCCCGCACGCCTTCGAACGCACCGCAACCGTAGTGCAAGGTGTGCGTCAGCACGTGGATCTTGGCGTCGCGCCACTCGACCATCTGGCCGTCCATCCAGATTTTGCCGTCGCGGTCAGACATCGAAGGGGGTAGCGGGGACATTGCAGTTCCTAAGAAAGGCTCACCCCCAGGCTTCGCGCACTGCGTGTCGCTCTCGCCAACCCCCTTGCAGGGGGCGAACCCAACGGTCCGGCGAAGCCGGTCCCGTGGGTTCCTGGTGAAGCGCCGCTGTGCACGTTGCTGGGTGCTGAGTAGTTATTTATCGGGAAGTTGATTTTACGGGCTGCTCAGGCGCCGGAGACGGGGCTGTCGGTGTCCGGCTGGACAGGGCGCTCCAGCGTCCATTGCAGCAATTTTCCGTCCTTGAACTCGCAGGTGACATGCGATTGCGTGCCGTCGGTCCAGCGGTAGAACTCGGGCTGGCTGTCCTTGGGCGACTGCAGCGCGCCCAGCGACTTGGTCATGGCCACCACGTGCAGCAGGGTCACGCCAGGCTTGAGCTTGGCATTCAGCATCACTGCGCTGGCCACCGAGCCTATGGGCCGATTCGTGGCGCGCTTCATCACCTGCAGCATGCGGGTGAAGTGCAGCAGTATCCAGGTGACGACCAGGCTCAGCGCCATCGCCACACCGGCCCAGGAATATTCACGGTAAGCCACCACTAACAGCACCACAACGCCGACGGGAACCAGGATTTTTTGAAATTGCATCCCGGTATTTTCGCAGCCTCGGCGGGTGGCCCTCAACCCAGCCCGCGCGGCACAGTACAGTCTTTGGGCGTTAACACTACAAACAAGAAACCACTAGCCCGCTTATGAAACGATCGATGCGCACATTTTTGTTTATTTTTTGGATACTGCTGTCCTTTCATGCGCGGGGAATGACACTTGAAGTTCAAGGCCACCAGCTATTTGCCACAGGCCCGGTAGGCGGCGACGACTTATTGAAATTCAACCAGGCCTTTGCCAACCCGGCCGTGGACACCGTGGTACTGGTCAACTCCCCCGGGGGTAATCTCTGGGATGGCCTGCGCATCAGCAAGCTGATTGCCGACAAAGGCTACAACACCGTGACCGCGGGGTTTTGCAACTCTGCGTGCGCCATCCTTTTCATGGGCGGCAAGGAGCGGCGGTTTTCAAGTGCATTCGACCCAGCATTGACCTACATCGGCATCCATGGCGCGCACAACATGGACACCGGATCGGTGCAAACGCAGGCCAACCCCCAGATATATGCGCTGCTCAAAACCGCCATGGGTGAGAAATTCAACGCCAGCATCGTGAACACCGCTCTCTACCAAATGGACGACCGCGACGCCGTGCTGGTGGTGCCAGACAACATCCGCAACCCCCAGGCATCCACCTTCCATTGCAACGCGGGGCAAACCCCTCGCAAAGACTGCACGCACTACAAAGATACAGATGCCCTTAGCCTGGGCGTCATCACCCACAATGACCTGGTGACTCTAGCGCTGCCCAGCGCGTTCCAGCCCTCCACCAAGCTGCTGGGCCGTGCACAGACGGTCGTGCTGGTGAACCCAGCCGCCTATCTAGAAACCGTCGCCCAGCAGCACTGTGCAAGTGACCGTTGCAAAGACAGCATCAACGCCCTCTTAGCCCTTGACGAGGCCAAGGCCATGGCGGTACGCAGCACCGGCACGGGTGCGGTCTGGTCGTCCAGGCAGCCAAGTATTGCCCACGCGGTACTGGCGGCAGTCTATGGCTGCAACCATATGCCAGACCGGCCAGTACAACTGTGTGCTGCAGAAATGGCCAACGGCTACGACCTGCGCCATTTCTACACCGAGGCCGAAGCGGAACACCGTGCCGGGCTCGCCCAACTCCGCGTACCGGCCGAAAAGTTTTATGCCAACGAAGAATTTGGCGGCGGCTTTGGCAATGTTCACGCCTACCGCACCCAGAAGCCCCTGGATATTCCCCCCCTACACATCGACGGCGTGCAAACGGTGGGTACCCAGGCGCTGGCACGCATGCTGACTTCTGACACGCCGCCTGCGGCGGTCGACATCGGCGGCACCGAGGAAACGCTTCCCAGTGCATCGACCCTGTTTTTTGGCGGCAATGCCTATGACGCCCCGGACTTGGAGGCCGCATTCAACAGCCGGTTTACCGCGCTACTGAAACTGCTGGCCCCCGATTCCGACCGGCCGCTGGTGATTTTCGGCGCGGGGCGCAATTGGCTGTCCGCGAATGCGGCGCTACGCGCCAAGCAAGCCGGCTATGCCCATGTGCTGTGGTACCGCGGCGGCATGGAAGCCTGGAAGGCCGCCAACCTGCCCTCGGCACTGAGCACGGTGCGCGCCGTCGCCAATTAGCCGGCGCGCCTCAACCCAGGCCGCGCACCACCTCCATCGCCTGCTCGACGCGCTCCACCGCGTGGATGGTCAGGCCCTCGATAGGCTTCTTGGGCGCATTGGCTTTCGGCACGATGGCCACGCTGAAACCCAGCTTGGCAGCTTCCTTCAGCCGCTCCTGGCCGCGCGGGGCGGGGCGTACCTCGCCGGCCAGTCCGACTTCGCCAAAAGCGATGAAACCCTTGGGCAGCGGCTTGCCGCGCAAGGACGAGGTGATGGCCAGCAGTACCGCCAAGTCGGCCGCCGGCTCGCTGATGCGCACGCCGCCGACCGCGTTGACGAACACGTCCTGGTCCATGCAGGCGATGCCGGCATGGCGGTGCAGCACTGCCAACAGCATGGCCAGGCGGTCTTTGTCCAGGCCCACGCTGAGCCGCCGGGGCGACGGCCCGCCGCTATCGACCAGCGCCTGGATCTCCACCAGCAGCGGCCGGGTGCCCTCCAGCGTCACCATCACGCAGCTGCCGGGCACCGGCTCGGGGTGCTGGCTGAGGAAGATGGCGCTGGGGTTGCTCACGCCCTTCAGGCCGTGCTCGGTCATGGCGAACACGCCGATCTCGTTGACTGCGCCAAAACGGTTCTTGATGGCCCGCACCAGGCGGAAGCTGCTGTGGGTGTCGCCCTCGAAGTAGAGCACCGTGTCCACCATGTGCTCCAGCACGCGCGGGCCGGCGAGTGCGCCTTCCTTGGTCACATGGCCGACCAGTACGATGGCCACGCCGCTGGACTTGGCGGCGCGCGTCAGGTGCGCCGCACATTCGCGCACCTGGGCCACCGAGCCAGGGGCCGAGGTGAGCTGGTCCGAATACACCGTCTGGATCGAGTCGATCACCGCGATCTGCGGCCGATGCGTTTGCAGGGTGGAGAGGATCTTCTCCAGCTGGATTTCGGCCAGCACCTGCACCTGGCTGTTGACGATACCCAGGCGGCGCGAGCGCAAGGCCACCTGGGCGCCGCTTTCCTCGCCGGTCACGTACAGCGTCTTCTGGCCGGAGCGCTGCAAGGCATCCAGTGCCTGCAACAGCAAGGTGGACTTGCCGATGCCGGGGTCACCGCCGATCAGCACCACACCGCCCTCGACGATGCCGCCGCCCAGCACCCGGTCCAGCTCGTCCAGGCCGGTGGGCGTGCGCTCGAAGTCGCTGGCCTCGATGTCGGCCAGGGCCATCACCTCGGCGGTCTTGGCGAGGGCGGCGAAACGGTTGTTCTTGCTGGACGCGGCCGGCTCGGCAATCGATTCGATCAGCGTGTTCCAGGCCTGGCAGTGCGGGCACTTGCCCAGCCATTTGGGCGTGGTGCCGCCGCACTCGTTGCAGGTGTAGATGGTTTTGTCTTTGGCCATGCGGGGAATATAGCCGCAAACTGTGTAAAAACACAGTAGCTATTGCTTTTATAGCTGCTTGTGCAAGCAACACCTGCGCCAGAGGCCGATTTGGCTAATATTTTTGCAGGGCGGCCTGGTGTCGGCGCGTACCCACGCTGGCCAAGGCACAGCCCAGCAATGCAAAGCACAGCAGCGGCAACACCAGGCCCCAAGCACCCAACGCCATGGTCGCCAAGGCAAACACCGGCGGACCCAAGGTAGAGCCGAGGTTGCCCAGCTGGGCCACGGCGCCGGTGGCGCGGGCCTGGGTGGCGGGCAGCGGGCTCAGATAGGGAATCAGCCCGAACGAGGCTCCGCCGGCCAGGCCCACCAGGTACAGCAGCACCAGCGCCACCGGTGCGATCGCCAAACCCAGCGCCAGGCAAGCCCCCAGCGCCAGCCCGGCCAGCGCCACGCCGGCAAACGCCGCGCGCACCAGCCGCGCCGGTGCCACCAGCGACTGGGCCAGCCAGCCGGCAGAAAAGGTGCCGGCGATGCTGACCAGCGGCAGCAGTACGGCCAGCCAGGGCCGGTCCGCCCCCGCGTGCTGCGGCAGAAAAGTCAGCAAGGCAATCGCGCTGGCGGTGTAGAAGAAGAAGCAACCGCCGGGCAGCGCCGTTGCCCACTGGCTGTAGATGCGCGCATGCAGCTGCGGCAGGCTGGCCAGCGCGGGCCAGGGCTGGGTGCGCGCGCCGTCGGCCGGCACCACGAACAGCACGGCCACACACATGGCGGCCATGCCCGCTGCATGCACCAGCAGCAGCCCGCTGAGCTGGAACCGCGCCAACACCCAGCCGCCGCCGGCCGCGGTCAGCGCAAACGCCACGCCGACGAATGTGCTCCACAACCCCATGGCGATCGAGCGGTGCCGCGGCGCGCTGTGCTGCATCACCAGGGTCGGCGCGGCCACCACCACCGCCAGCTGTGACACGCCTTCAAACAGCCGGGTCAGCCAGAGCAGCGGCAACGGCGGCGCCAGCGATTGCAGCAAGGCCAGCACCGCGCCCAGGCCCATACCGGCCAGCAGCAGGCGCCGGTAGCCGATGGCGGGCGCCACCAGCCCCACCGTGACGCCAAACACCAGGCCTACCATGCCCACGGTAGACAAAATCCAGCCCATGGCCGCCGGCGTGGCGCCATACGCGGCCTGCAAGGCCTGGAAGGCGAACGAGACTTTGGAAAACTGCATCGCCGCCAGCACGCCGCACAGCCACAGAATGGTGATACGGGGCCAATGGGTGGTGTTGGGCATACAGAGATTGCTTCCAAAAATATAGCTATCAGCGCTGGTGGAATGTGCGCTAGCAGCCTATTTTATGCCTGGGTTTTTGGCCACAGCCGCACTGCCAACGCCGCCACAGCCGCCAGCGCTGCCAGGCCACACACGCCCTGCCAGCCCCACTGGGCCAGCGCCTGGCTGCCCAGCCAGGCACCGCTGGCCATGCCGATGAACATGCTGCCCATCAGCACCGCGTTCAGCCGGCTGCGCGCCGCGGGCTCCAGGCCGTAGACGATGGTTTGGTGGGCGATCAGGCTGGCCTGCACGCCCAGGTCGAACACCACGGCGCCGGCGGCGATCAGCCACAGCGGGCCACCATCTTCCATACTTCCGATGGCCATGGCCAGGAAGGCAATCACCACCAGGCCGGCGCCCAGGCGCGTCACCACCTCGGGGCCCTTGCGGTCTGCCACCCGGCCGGCCATCGGCGCGACCAGCGCACCGGCGGCACCGGCCAGGCCAAAGGCGCCGGCGGCTGCGCTGCCCAGATGGAATGGCGCCGCATGCAGCATCACCGCCAGGGTCGACCAGAACGCGCTGAAAGCCACGCCCAGCAGGCCCTGGGCCAGGGCGGCGCGGCGCAGGCCGCTGTGCCGCTGCAACAGGGTGAACAGGCTGGCCATCAGTGCTAGATACGGCATCTGGGTAGTGGCCTTGAAGCGCGGCAGGCCGCGCCAGATGGCCAGGCCGAGCAGCGCGATGCTCAGCGCCGCCACCACGAACATGCCGCGCCAGCCCGCATGCTCTGCCACGAAGCCCGACACCACACGCGACAGCAGGATGCCCAGCAGCAAGCCGGTCATCACCGTGCCCACAGTCTTGCCGCGGCTGGCCTCGGGTGCCAGCGTGGCGGCGGCCGGCACGATGTCCTGCGCCAGCGTGGCCGACACGCCAATCACCAGGCTGGCCACCAGCAGCACCTGGATGCTGGGCGCGGCTGCCGCCAGCAACAGCGCCAGGCTCAGGATCGCCGCCTTGCCCAGGATGATGCGGCGCCGGTCGAAGCGGTCGCCCAGTGGCGCCAGCAGGATCAGGCCCAGCGCGTAACCCAGCTGGGTCAGGGTCGGCACCAGGCCGATGGCGCCGGGCGTGGCGTTGAACTCATTGCCCAGCACCCCCAGGATGGGCTGGGCGTAGTACAGCGCGGCCGCCGCCAGACCGGCACCGGCGGCCAACAGCAGCACCAGCGCACCAGGCAGAACGGCGGCGGGTTGGTTATGCGTATGAACAGTAGAAGACATGGTGGAAACCCTCGAATCTTGGAATGACCTAAGTGTCTTGTAATCCCCATTCTCTGGGAACGCCAGTCCTGGGCAGAATTGATATACGCTGTGCGTATGAAGACAGCCCCCGACCGCATCGAGTTGATGCAAACCTTTGTACGCATCGTCGAGGCCGGCAGCCTGTCGGCCGCTGCCGCGCAGATGGGCGCCACGCAGCCCACCGTCAGCCGCCGGCTGCAGACGCTGGAGCGTTCGCTGGGCATCAAGCTGCTACAGCGCTCCACCCACGCCATGCAGCTCACCGAGGACGGCGCGCGCTGCTTCGCCCGCGCCAAAGAGCTGCTCGGCAGCTGGGAAGCTTTCGAGTCCGACCTGCGCGGCAGCCACGATGCGCCCGAGGGCACGCTGCGCGTGATGGCGCCGCACGCCTTTGGCCAGCAGCAGCTGATCGCCCCGCTGGCCCGTTACCTGCGCGAATACCCGCGCGTGGCGGTGGAATGGCTGCTGCACGACGGCACGCCCAACTTCATCTCTGACGGCATCGACTGCGCCATCCACGTCGGCACGGTGGAAGACCCGGCCGTGGTGGCGGTGAAGATGGCTGAAATCCCGCGTATCGTGGTGGCCGCATCCTCGGTGCTGGGCGACGCGCCGCTGCCCACCCACGCGTCCCAGTTGGCCGCCCTGCCCTGGTTGGCCCTGCGCACCTTCTATCGCAACGACATCACCCTGCAGCACAGCGGCGGCGAGCAACTGCGCTTGCCGCTGCAGCCGCGCATCAGCACCGACAGCCTGTTTGCCCTGCGCAACGCCGCGCTGCTGGGCCTGGGCGTCTGCGTGGCATCCGCCTGGGCGGTGGCCGACGACGTGCGCGCCGGCCGGCTGCTGCACCTGGTGCCCGCATGGCATGCCGCCCCGCTGCCGATGTACCTGCTGTACCCGTATGCGCAGTTCTACCCGGCCAAGCTACGCCGCTTTGCCGAGGTGCTGCGCACCGATCTGCTGCAGGGCCTGGACCGGGTGGCCGAGGCGGCCTAGGATTTACCGCAAATGGGGGATGGAGCGGACCGGCCGGCCACCGAAGCCGGCTAACCTCGGCCCCTTATCCATCCAAAGGTCGGTCCATGCAGTTCACTGTATCCGTACGCACCTGCTTCTCCAAATACGCCAGCTTCGGCGGCTGCGCGTCGCGACCGGAATTCTGGTGGTGGGCTTTGTTTTGCCTGCTCGCGTCGGCGGCCCTGGGCATCCTGAGCAACAAGCTGTCTGGCGTGTTCTCGCTCGCCACCCTGCTGCCCTACATCGCCGTCACCACGCGACGGCTGCACGATACCGACCGCAGCGGCTGGTGGCAGCTGCTGTTTTTTCTGCCCGTCATTGGCTGGCTGGTGGTGCTGTACTGGCTGGTTCAGCCCAGCGAAAACACCGTGCGCTACTGATTCCATGAGTGTGATTTTTACTATATCTTTGATAGCTTTCGGCGCTGATGAAAGATGCGTTGGATCGCTGTTTGTATAGATTCGTGCGAAGACAAGCTGGTTTTATGAAACACGTGCACCTTTGGATTGCAGCAATAACCAGCGCACTTGTATGGCCTTGTATCTGGTACTGGATGATCTTGAGCGAAAGCACGGAAGACAGGGAAAGCAGTGCAGAAATTGGAATGGAACCATTGGGTCTCTTTATCCCGTTGGCACCTTTACTTTTCTTGGTAGGCACTTCTTTCGCTGCGGCACTCCTCTACCGCGGTCATCAACGGCAGCAATTAGATCTCTATAGCATCAGTAAATCGTGGTTGATTTTCACGCTGCCCTTTGCATGCGTTTTAAGTTTAGCCATGCGTGATTTCATGGTCGTACTTACGTTGCTTGCGGTCAGCCTTCTGGCGGCACTTGTTGCGCGGCTGTCGTTGAAGATAACGGCCTTCGCTTTCGGACGCATTTCGCCAAGAGAAATCTGACCTCGGAGCCTGCTGTCGACTTACCGCAGGTTCACCCACACTGTGAACCACTCGCCTCCCCAAGCACTTTCATCCACTTCACTTTCACAATAGTCATGCTGATAATTTCGTACGCCCTGCTAGGGCCTCTACTAGGAGCAGTTACCTTTTGGTCGATGACATTTGCTCTACCTGCAATTTTTTCCGGGCATGCCGACACGGCGGTTTGGTCAAGCGGAATTAAGCTGCTCTCAATCTATATGCAGTACAGCTATCTCATTGGTTTTTTGCCCGCTGTTGGAGCCGGTATTTGTCACGTTATTGTTCGACGCAAGCTGAATGCTTCAAAAGCTCGGGTAATTTTTGTCGCCCTGACAGGAGCGAGTTTGGTAGCGGTTCTTTTTGGGGTAACAGGAAACGCAGTAGACCTCTATGAAACAACACTTCCTATGGTCGCAGCTGGGGGCGGTGCTGCGTTTTTGATTGCGATGGGCGTCGAATTTTTAGCCCTTAAACGAGACAATCAGTTTTAGGGATTTCACAGCAATTTTGAATCGCTCACCTCCCCCCAACTACTTTTACTGTCACCAGCCACACTAAGCCCGGCCTGCGTAAAACCCCAAAAACATATCCACGCAATCCGCAAGTACCCGCTGCTGCTGCGCGGCCTCCAGGGGGGGATGGCCCAGGGCCAGTTGCGGCCAGAAGGCGAAGGACTTGACCATGCCTTGCAGCTGGTCGGCCGCGTACTGCGGGTCCACGCCGGCGCGCAGCCGCTGGTCCAACTGGGCGGCGCGTATCCAGGTGACAAGGCCTTCTTCCTTCTCGGCCAGGCGGGCCACCATGGCCTGGGCGAGTATGGATGACTGCATCAATTCGGCGACGGCGACGCGCGACAAGTCCAGAAAACTGCTGTCGTTGAGCAGCCGCATCTTCTGCTCCAGGCATTCCAGCTGCTGCGCGCGCAGGGGCAGCTGCGGGTCGTAATGGACGGCAAGTTCTGGCTTACGGACCCCGTGTATGCCGAGCGCGCCTCTCCGCTGCAGTTAATCGGCCCGAAGCATTTCCACGCGCCACCCATGGGCCTTGCCGACCTGCCGCCCATTGCCGGTGTGGTCCTGTCGCACGACCACTACGACCACCTGGACCGCGCGGCCATACTGCAGCCGGCGGCCAAGGTGCAGCAGCTCGACTGGTGGCAGGGCACGACGGTGGGCGGCATGCGCCTGGTGGCCACGCCGGCCCAGCATTACTCGGGCCGTAGCCTGTCGGACGGCAGCAGCACGCTGTGGGCATCCTGGGTGCTGATGACGGCCGATACCCGCGTGTTCTTCAGCGGCGACACCGGCTACTTTGACGGCTTCAAGAAGATCGGCGAGCGCTTTGGCCCGTTTGACCTGACCATGATCCAGTCCGGTGCCTACGGCGATGAATGGCCCGACGTGCACATGCAGCCCGAAGAAAGCCTGCAAGCCCATATCGACGTGCAAGGCCGGCACCTGATGCCCATCCACAGCGGCACTTTTCGACCTGTCGCTGCATGTGTGGACCGAGCCCTTTGAGCGCATCACAGCACTGGCAGCCACCGCCCAGGTACCCGTGGTGGCCCCGCGCATGGGCGAGCGGCTGGACCTGCAGGCGCCCACACCGTCCACCCACTGGTGGCGTACAGCGGGTATGTAATCCAGCCAGCGTGGTGCCAGAGCGCAGAAACCGCTGTTCTCCTACATCTTTGTCGCAGCACGGCGCTACGCTGTGTAGATTTGCCCCCACCACCATGCAACTCACCGCCACCTGTACCCTGTCCGTGACCAGCGCCGCCGGGTGCCCCATCGTGGCCATGCTGCGGCCGCGCAACGGCCAGGCCCAGCAGGTGCTGCAGGAAAGCTACATCCTGCAACCCTGGGTGCCCAGCGCCGACTACATCGACAGCTACGGCAACCTGTGCCAGCGGCTTGTGCTGCCGCCGGGTACCACGCAGATTGCGGTGGCCGCCACGGTAGAGGTGGACGCAGACATCGCCGTAGCCCCCGATGCCCCCGCCACGCCCATGCAGGAACTGCCCGACCAGGTGCTGTTGTACCTGCTGCAAAGCCGCTACTGCCCCTCGGACAAGATGGCCGAGCGCGCGCAGGGCATAGTCAACGGCGCGCCCCCGGGCTATGCCCAGGTCGAGCAGATCCGCGCCTGGATACACGACAACCTCGGCTACCAGTACGGCGTGAGCAGCGCCACCACCGACGCGCTGGACACCCTGGGCCACGGTGCCGGCGTGTGCCGCGATTTCGCCCATGTGGGGATTGCGCTGTGCCGCAGCCTGCGCATACCGGCGCGCATCGTGGTCGGCTACCTGCACGGGCTAGAGCCGATGGACTTGCATGCCTGGTTCGAGGCCTTTGTGGGCGGCCGCTGGTACACCTTTGACGCCACCCAGGACGCACCGCGCGGCGGCCGCATCGTGTTGGCCTATGGCCGCGACGCGGCCGACGTGGCCTTCATCTCGGACTATGGCGACACGCCGCTGGAAGTCAACGCCATGCAGGTCAGCGTCAGCACTGCCGGGGCCTGAACCTTACTTGGCGTCGTTGTACACCGTGGCCCGCGACACGCCCAGGTGGGCGGCGGCGATCTCGGCGCCGCGGCGGATCTCCAGGTAGCCGGCGCGCTTGATGTCCTGCACCAACTGCTTGCGGTCTGCGGGCTTGAGTGCGCGCGAGGTGGTGGCGCGCGCGGCGGCGAAGTCGTCGATAGTCTGGCGGATACGGTCGGCATTCGCTGCGTCCAGGGTTTCGGTCACCGCGCTGGATTCGATGGCCGTGAACTGCGCCATCGCCGCCTGTATGCCGCCGAACAGGGTCAGGTCCACATTCAGGCACAGCGCCGCCACATAGTCGCCGGCCTCGTTCTTGATGCCGATCGAGGTGCTCTTGACCTTGCGCCCGTCGGCGAACTGGTTGGCGTAGTTAGCAATCACCGCCGGGTAGTCGGGGTCCTGGATGCGGGCCAGGCCCAGCTCGGTGGCCGGCAGCCCGATGTTGCGCCCGCTGAGGTTGTTTTCAATCGCCAAGATGGCGTTCTTGGGGTGCGTCAGGTCGTGCACCACCACCTCGCAAAACGGCGCAAAGGTCTTGCCCAGGCCCTCAGCGATCAGCTGGAGCTGGGTGAACAAATGCTGGTTGGCGCTGGGCTGCATGGTGGATAGCCTGGACAAATTGTCTAAAGCCGCATCGTAGCCGACCACAGTGGCCCAGACGCTGGACTTATTTTCTGAAAATTGACTATTTATCTAAAATTAGATATATTTTCCAGAACTAGACACCACCATCGAAAGACCACCATGACCCCACCCCACGACCTGCTGCTGCTAGACAACGCAGACGTGCAAGCCCTGCTGACCCACGACAACACGCTGCGCTGCGTGCGGCGCGCCTTCGAGGCCCACAGCGCCCGCAGCGGCCGCACCTTTCCGTTGGTGCGCGAATCGCTGGGCGGGCAGACGGTGTTTGGCATCAAATCCGGCGACATCGCCGCTGACCAGGCGCTGGGGCTGAAGGTGGCCGGCTTCTGGCCCGCCAACCGGGCGCTCGGCAAAGATGCCCACCAGGCCACCATTCTGCTGATGGACCCGGCCACCGGCCGGCCGTTAGGCCTGTTCGACGGCAACCATGTGACTGCCATGCGCACCGGCGCGGCCGGCGGCATCGGCATCCAGCAGCTGGCCCGGCCCGACAGCCGCCGCCTGTGCCTGTTCGGCAGCGGCGTGCAGGCCCGCATACAGCTCGATTACGCGCTGCGGGTCTGCCCCTCGCTTACCCAGGTGGATTACGTCACCGCCCAGGGCCAGCCCAACCCGGCGCTGGAAGCGCTGTTCCGCCCGCGCTGCGACATCACCCACGCGCCCAACGCCGATACCGCCGTGGCCCGCGCCGACATCGTGGTCACCGCCACGCCCAGCCGCCAACCCCTGTTCTCGCGCGCGGCGGTGCGGCCCGGCACGCATATCAACGCGGTAGGCGCCGACACCAAGGGCAAGCGCGAGCTGCCCGAAGGCCTCCTGGAGCAGGCGCTGCTGGTGATCGACGACACCGCCCAGGCGCGTCAGCTAGGCGAAGCGCAATGGGCGCCCGCCGACTACCCGCTGCGGGAGATCGGAACTTTGTTGCCCGATACCAGCGACACCGATTGGCAGCGCCCGGCCGACGCCATCACGGTATTCGACATGACCGGCATCGCCCTGCAGGACCTGACCGTGGCCCAATCGCTCTACGCCCTGGCCGGCGCGCACGGCCGGGGCCGCCGGATGGCCTGGCCGTGGTGAAGCGCCTGATTGCTATGGTTTAAATAGCTACTGGCGCTGGTTCAATAAGCGCTGGAGGCAGATTTCTTCTAAATCTGACGGTGGGCCGGTCGCGCGTTAGGCGTCGGGCGGCACCACGGCGGCGATCACCGCGTCGCTGCGCACCTTCTGGTCGTGCAGGCGGTGGATCAGGTCGTCGATCTTGCGGGTCAGTTTGGCGGCAGCGCCGTCTACGGCCTTGTGCAAGGTGTCGGCATGGTGGGTTACCGCTACCGGCGGGCGGCCTTCCAGGCGGGCCTCTAGCAGGCAGCGCTTGTCGTGGTGGGCGTTCTTGTCGCTGTTTTCGTCGCTCAGGTGCACCTCGACGCGGGTGATGTGGGGGCTGAGACGCTGCAAGGCATGCTGCACCACGCCCGTGACGTGGCTGGCCAGGCCTTCATGGCCTTCGATGTTGTGGTCGGTATTGATCTGGATCTGCATGCGAGCCTCCTACTTTTGTTGTGGTCGTGGTGGCGATGATGCTCCGCATCTGCCGCCACCGGCGTTCTAGATGGAGGGCCGGGGGGACTGTGAGTTCCCCACGGGGGTCGAAACAACGGCCGATTACTATGATTTAAATAGCTGCTAACGTAGTTACTGCCTGCGCTAGCAGCATTTTTCATTTAGAAATAAATTGCCCGCCTGCGATCTACCGGCGGCGCCATTCAGTGCCCATAGTAGCCAGGCCGGTGTCATGGACAAAAAACCTTTTATGGGATTGCCATGCCGCCCCCGGCTCGATAACAGGCGCACCTGCAGGCTGCGTGCGCAGGCCTAGTGTTTCCCCTGTACGCGGCCCAGGCGTTTACGGCTTCAATCGGCGCAGGCCTCAAAGCGCTTTGGAAGCGTACACTCGCGGCCGTTCTTTCCACCCACACACTGGCTGCACCATGCTTTCTGTTGCCCACCAAGTTCAGCTGTCCCAGCAGTACGTCACCGCCCAGCTGGCGGCCCGCCCGGCGGCCAAGGCCGCGCGCAAAGCCTGGAAGGCGTTTGCCAGCCGGCTGGACACGCACTTCCCCACCCTGCTGCAGGAGTTAGCCCCGCTGTACGGCGCCCGGCCGGACTTTCTGGACTTCCTGGTCGACCTGCTGGCCGTAGGTTTCGACGCCTGGCTGGAGCGCCCGGCCGACCTGCAGGCGCTGGACGTGCAGCGCGAGAAGAACCCGCGCTGGTTCCAGTCGCAGAAGATGCTGGGCGGCGTCTGCTACGTGGACCTGTACGCGGGCAATCTGAAGGGCCTGCTGAAGCAGATTCCCTACTTCAAGGAACTGGGCCTGACCTACCTGCACCTGATGCCGCTGTTCAAATGCCCGGACGGCAACAGCGACGGCGGCTACGCGGTCAGCAGCTACCGCGAGGTGAACCCGGCCCTGGGCACGATGGCCGACCTGCAGACCCTGGCCGCCGCGCTGCGCGCCGAGGGCATCAGCCTGGTGCTGGACTTCATCTTCAACCACACCTCAGACGAGCACGACTGGGCGAAAGGCGCGGTGGCCGGCGACCCGCAGTACGCCGACTTCTACTACCTGTTCCCCGACCGCACGCTGCCCGACGCCTATGACAAAACCGTGCGCGAGATCTTTCCCGACCAGCACCCGGGCGCGTTCTCGCAGCTGGCCGATGGCCGCTGGGTCTGGACCACCTTCAACAGCTTCCAGTGGGACCTGAACTACAGCAACCCCGCCGTGTTCACCGCCATGGCCGGCGAGATGCTGGCGATTGCCAACCTGGGCACCGAAATCCTGCGCATGGATGCGGTGGCCTTTGTCTGGAAGCGGCTGGACACGGTGTGCGAGAACCTGCCTGAAGCGCACACGGTGATACGTGCCTTCAGCGCACTGGTGCGCATCGCCGCGCCCAGCATGCTGTTCAAGAGCGAGGCCATCGTGCACCCGGACGATGTGGTCAAGTACATCTCGCCGCAGGAATGCCAGCTGTCGTACAACCCGCTGCAAATGGCCTTGCTGTGGAACAGCCTGGCGACGCGCGAGGTGAATTTGCTGCAGCAGGCGCTGGAGCAACGCCACAACCTGGACCCGGACACCAGCTGGGTCAACTATGTGCGCAGCCACGACGACATCGGCTGGACCTTTGCCGACGAGGACGCGATCCAGCTCGGCATCCAAGGCTTCCCGCACCGGCAGTTTCTGAACCGCTTTTTTGTGAACCGCTTCGAGGGCAGCTTCGCCCGCGGCGTGCCGTTCCAGGACAACCCTGCCACCGGCGACTGCCGTATCAGCGGCACCTGTGCGTCGCTGGCCGGCATCGAGCAGGGTGACCCGTTGGCGCCGGCGCGCATCCTGCTGCTGCACAGCGTGGCACTCAGCACTGGCGGCATGCCGCTGATCTACCTGGGCGACGAGGTCGGCACGCCGAACGACGCAAGCTATCTGAGCGAGCCGGCCAAGGCCAGCGACAGCCGCTGGGTGCATCGCCCGGCCCGCGTCGCCAGCCTGTACTCGCAGCGGAATAAAAAGACCAGCGTGCCCGGCCAGATCTACCAGGGCCTGCGCCGCATGGTCGAAGTACGGTCCAGCCTGGAGGTATTTGCCGGCGGCCAACTCACCGGCTTCCGCGCCGGCAATGCCAGCGTGCTCGGCTACATGCGCGGCGTGCCGGGCGCCCCTGTGCTGGTGCTGGCCAACTTTAGCGAGCAGCTGCAGCATTGCCCGGCGCCGGTCTTTTCAGCCCAGCCAGAAACGGCGGTGGATTTGCTCAGCGGCACGGTGCGCAGTCTGCGCGAGGGCTTGGCGCTGGCGCCTTATGAGGTGCTGTGGCTGGACTGCAGGACTAGCGTTTGATCCTGGCCCAGATCGACAACAGCTCTTCCTGCAGCGGGTGCTTGAAGGCAATCACACCCGCCACAAACCCCAGCAGCGCGCTGGCACCGCCCAATGCCAGGGGTAGCAAGGAAGTCTCTGGATAGAGACCGAATTCGGATACCACCAGCACCGGCCCGACGGCGGTCAGCAAGGCCACCTGCCCGCTCAAACGCGCCGCATGCAACAAGCCGCGCAAAGGCAATTTAAGGTGCTTCGCAGTCACGTGCAGCGCATACGCCGCGCTGATGGCCGCAGCCACGATGACCGCCAGACTCAAAGCCACCAGGCCATGCCAGGCGCCCAGTGCCACAAACGCCACTGTCTGGAGTGCATTCACAACAGTCAAGCGCGCAATCTTCGCCACCGCGCCCGACGACAGCAGCGCAATATTGCACAGCGATGCCGGTACGCTAAAGGCAATCGCCACCGACAAATAGCGCGCCAGGTCCACCGACTGGTCCCATTGGGTTCCATATAGCACCCGCACAATGGGATGGGCCAGGCAAATGATCACCACACAAAAAGACCAACCCACCACGGTGACATAGGCGGTGGCTTTCAGAAACGGGGCAATGAAATCGCCCTCTTCGCGCGACTGCTTGGCAAACCACGGCAGGCAGACCGACCCGACTGCATCAATCACCAGCCGATTGAACATCTGCACCAGCCCGTTGGAGCGCGAATACAGGCCGGCGGCGGTCAGGCTCTGCAGCTTACCCAACAGCAACTCGGGGGCCCCGCCAGAAACCACACCAATGATGGAGCTGACGGTGAGTTTCGAACCAAAACTCAGTACGCGACGCACCTCGCCCAAACCCGGCATCCAGGGAAACGATTTGGGGCGATAGTGGCTAGCCATCAGAGCACCAACTATGGTCGCCGTCAGAGAGCCAAAAGCCAGGCTGATCGGGCCATGTCCTTGCCAGGCCAAGACCATAGACACTAGAGCCCCGAGCAGCGCCGACGAAAACCGCATCAAGGCCACGCTCTCAAAGCGCATTTCGCGCATCAGCCAGGCGTAGGTGAGCGAGCCAAAAGGGTTGATGGCGTAGTTCAAGGCGATCACCAGCATGATGTCGCGCATGCGAGGCTCTTTGTAGAACAAAGACACCGGATAGCTCGCCAGCACCACCAAGCACGCCAGCCCCACGCCGAGACCCAGCTGGACAGCCCAGACCGCGCGTATCCGCTCGGTGGTCAACTCGCGCTCCTGCACCAGGTACTGGCCGGCCCCCATGTCCCGTACCGACGCCACCAGCGTCAACAACACCATGGTGACAGAGAACACCCCGATTTCGGCCGGCGTCAGCAGCCGGGCGATCACCATGGAGGAGCCCACCGAAATAGCCAAGCTCGCGTAGCGGTCCAGGAAGGAGAAAAACAGCGATTTACGGGTGGACATAGTGCTCGGTACAGGCTGGCCGGTCAGCCAGAAAAGCGCTTGCTGATACCTGGATTGGCTAACAAAGAATGGCAGATGCGCTACGCTCCCGCCTGTTACAAAGTATCGCACAGGCCTTCCCAGGCCCCACCCCACCATGCCGCTCAGCTCTTACCTCCACACCCACCCCCAGTCCGCCGATGGCGTTTACCTCCACCCGTCGGCACAGGTGATCGGCGACGTGCATATCGGCAAAGACAGCTCCATATGGTGCAACACCGTGCTGCGCGGCGATGTGAACCGCATCCGCATTGGCCACAGCAGCAATATCCAGGACCTGAGCATGGGCCATGTGTCGCACAAAAGCACGGGCAAGCCCGATGGCTCGCCGCTGCTGATCGGCAATTACGTGACCATTGGCCATGGGGTCATCCTGCATGGCTGCCAGATTGGCGACGACTGCCTGATCGGCATGGGCAGCATCGTGATGGACGACGTGGTGGTGCAGCCCGGCTGCATGGTCGGCGCGGGCAGCCTGGTAGGGCCGGGCAAGGTGCTGGAGAGTGGCTACTTGTACATTGGCCGCCCCGCACTCAAGCTGCGCCCGCTGACCGACAAGGAAATGGCGTTTCTACGCTACTCCGCAGAGCACTACGTCAAGGTCAAAAACAATTACATGGTGGCTTAATCCACCACCACCGGCACCCGCTGCGCCAGCGCGCACATCAGCTCATAGCCCACCGTGCCCGCGGCCTGCGCGACTTCGTCGATGGACAGCAGCGCGCCATTGGCGGCCCGGCCCCACAGGGTGACGGGTGTGCCGATCTGGGCCTGGGGTGTGGGGGTCAGGTCGACCACCAGCATGTCCATGCTGACCCGGCCCAGGGTGCGGCTGCGCACGCCGTCGACCAGCACCGGGGTGCCGGTCGGGCAAATGCGCGGGTAACCGTCGGCATAACCGGAGGCGACGACGCCGATGCGCATCGCCTCACTGGCTACAAAGTTGGAGCCATATCCGACGCTGGCGCCCGGCTGTAAATCCTGGGTAGCTATTATTTTCGCAGCAAGCGTCATGGCCGGCTGCAAGCCCCAGTCGGCCGCGCTATAGGCCGGGAAGTCGGGCGCGCTGCCATAGATGGCGATGCCGGGACGCACCCAGTCGCCGGCCACCTGGGCCGCCAGCGCCGGCTGCTGCAGCGGGCCGCCCGGGGTGTGGCGCAGGGTGGCCGCGCTATTCGCCACGCTGCGCTCGCCCGGCAGGTCTTCGGTGACGGCATTGAAGATCGCCATGGCCTCGGCCACGCCGCGCGGGCCATCGGCGTCGCTGAAATGGGTGATCAGCGAGATTTCGTCCACCTGGGGCAGCAGGTTGAGCCGGGTCCAGGCCGAGCGGTAGCGCTCCGGCGCAAAGCCCAGGCGGTTCATGCCGCTGTTCATCTTCAGGAAGATGCGGTGCGGCACATTGGTTTTGTGGATGGCGAGCATGTCGATCTGGGCGTCGCAGTGCACGGTGTGCCACAGATCCAGCCGCGAGCACAGCTCCAGGTCGCGCTGTTCGAACACGCCTTCCAGCAGCAGCACCGGGCCGCGCCAGCCCAGGGCACGCACGCGCTCGGCCTCGTTCAGGTCCAGCAAGGCAAAGCCGTCGGCACCGCGCAGCCCGTCGAACACCCGCTCGATGCCGTGGCCGTAGGCGTTCGCCTTGACCACCGCCCAGACCCGCGCATCGCCTGCGGCGGCACGGGCCCGGGCCAGGTTGTGGCGCAGTGATTCGGTGTGGATAGTGGCCAGGATGGGGCGGGGCATGGGGTGGATCCGTTCGGGTCAAGGGGCGGAGTTGCGGGGGAGGTCCGGGGTTATTGGGGATTTTGGCATCGCGGCGCGTGATATAACCCGCTCTTCTTTGGAGACATGGCTTAAATCAACCCGCATCAGTCCCGCTGATGCCGCCCACACCCATTAATGAAGCGCGGTTTCTTTACTCTCATGTCGGCCCAGTTCTTCTCGTCACTGGCCGACCAAGCGCTTTTCGTAGCGTCGGTGGCCATGATCCGGGGTTCGGGCGGAGCCCAGTGGCAACAGGCGGCTTTGGTGCCGATGTTTGCGCTGTTCTATGTGATCCTGGCCCCCTGGCTGGGCGCGTTGGCCGATGCGTTCCCCAAGGGCCGGGTGATGCTGGTCAGCAACAGTATCAAGGTGGTCGGCTGCCTGATGATGCTGTTCGGCGTGCACCCCCTGGTGGCCACCGCCGTGGTCGGCCTGGGCGCTGCCGCCTACTCGCCCGCCAAATACGGCATCCTCACCGAGATGCTGCCGGCCTCGCAACTGGTCAAGGCGAATGGCTGGATCGAGGGGCTGACGATTGCCTCCATCATCCTGGGCGTGCTGTTCGGCGGCCAGTTGGTCAGCCCGATGCTGTCGATGAAGCTGCTGGCGTTCGACTTTCCGCTGATCGACACCGGCATCAACACCGCGCCCGAAGCCGCCATCAGCGTGCTGATCGCCGTCTACGCCCTCGCCGCGTGGTTCAACACCCGCATCCCCGACACCGGCGTCGAGATGCGGCCCATGCCGTCCAACTTCCTGGCCTTGTTGCCCGACTTCTGGCGCTGCAACTCGCGGCTGTGGAGCGACAAGCTGGGCCAGATCACGCTGTCCACCACCACCTTGTTCTGGGGTGTCAGCGGCAATCTGAAATACATCGTGCTGGCCTGGAGCGCCACCGCCCTGGGCTACAGCATCACCCAGTCGACCAGCCTGCTGGGCGTGGTGGCCATCGGTACGGCCGTGGGTGCCGTTGCCGCGTCGATGCGCATGCGGCTGGACACGGCCACCAAGGTGATCCCGCTGGGCCTGGTCATGGGCTTGCTGGTGATACTGATGAACTTCATCCACAACGTGTGGATCGCCATACCCTTCCTGATCATCCTGGGTGGCCTGGGCGGCTTCATGGTGGTGCCGATGAACGCGCTGCTGCAGCACCGCGGCCACAACCTGATGGGCGCAGGCCGCTCCATCGCCGTGCAGAATTTCAACGAGCAGCTGTGCATCCTGGGCCTGGGCGCGTTCTACAGCGTGTCCACCGGCATGGGGCTGTCGTCGTTCGGCGCCATCACCGCCTTCGGCCTAGTGGTCGCCGGCTTCATGTGGCTGATCCAGCGCTGGCACGCCAGCAACTGCATCAAACACAAGGACGAGGTCGAGCATCTATTGATGCTGGCCCGCACCGATAACACCCACTAGCATGCAGCGCGCTGCTGCACGGGTGCCCGGCACCCTGCTCCCCGTTCTCGCCCTGCTGCTCAACGCCTTCATCTGGGGCGTGTCCTGGTGGCCGTTCCGCCAACTGCAGCACGCCGGCCTGCACCCTCTGTGGTCGACCTCGCTGCTGTATGCGGTCGCACTGCTGGGCTTGCTGGTCTGGCGGCCCCGTGCCTGGCAGGGCATGTGGCGCCGGCCCGGCCTGTGGTGGCTGCTGCTGGCCACCGGCATGACCAATGTGGGCTTCAACTGGGCGGTGGCAATTGGCGACGTGGTGCGCGTCGTGCTGCTGTTTTATCTGATGCCCGGCTGGGCGGTATTGCTGGCATGGCTGGTGCTGGGCGAGCGGCCCACGCGCGCATCGCTGCTGCGGCTGGCCCTGGCGCTGGCCGGCGTGCTGATCGTGCTGTGGCCAGAAGACGGCATGGCCAGCCTGGCCGACCTGGGTTTCTCGGCCGCCGACGCGCTGGCCTTGTTCGGCGGCTTCAGCTTTGCGCTGACCACCGTGCTGCTGCGGCGCCAGCAGCATGTACCCGGCACCGAGCGCATGGTGGCAATGTTTGGCGGCGGCGTGCTGATGGCCGGGCTGGCTGCCTTGGTCGGCGGACAGTTCGGCATGGTTGACGCCGTGCCGACCGTGCACGCCGGCTGGGCGAGCGCCATCGTGGCGATGGGCCTGCTGTTCTTCATCAGCAATATGGGCCTGCAGTACGGCGCGGCGCGGCTGTCGTCCAGCAACAGCTCCATCGTGATGCTGACCGAGATCGTGTTCGCCAGCGTCTCGTCCATCGCCCTGGGTGCTGCCACGCTGTCGCTGCGCACCCTGGTCGGGGCGGCGTTGATTCTGCTGGCATCCTTATTGGCAGCGCGCAGCGACTGAGCACGTTCACCGCGCTTCTGATCCAATGGCGGCATGACCACCTCCATCTACGATTTCACCGCCACCGGCATCGACGGCCAGCCCGTCGCCCTGGCGCAGTTCCAGGGCCAAGTCCTGCTGATCGTCAACACCGCCAGCGCCTGCGGCTTCACCCCGCAGTTTGCCGGGCTGGAAGCGCTGCACCAAAGCTATGGAGCCAAGGGCCTGGCGGTGCTGGGCTTCCCTTGCAACCAGTTTGGCGCGCAGGACAAGGGCAGCAATGGCGAGATCGCCAGCTTTTGCCAGCTGAACTACGGCGTGAGCTTTCCGATGATGGCCAAGATCGAGGTCAACGGCAGCGGCGCCGACCCGCTGTACCAGTGGCTGACATCCGAAGCCCCGGGTCTGCTGGGCACCCAGTTCATCAAATGGAATTTCACCAAGTTCCTGGTCGGCAAGGACGGCCAGGTGCTCAAGCGCTACGCGCCGAACGACACGCCCAAGAGCCTGGAAAAAGACATAGAAGCGGCCTTGGGAATTTAAAGAAAACAGGGCTCTGGCGCTCTTGTCAATTGCGCAAGCAGCTACCTTTTATGTAGCAAGTGGGTGCCAGACCGCAGCACCCCTTCTTGCAGCAGCTTGCCAGGGTTCAGCCGTGCCGGTGGTCTAGTAGAACCAGCGAGCCGGCACCATGACCAGCTGGGGGAATGCCACCATGAGGAACATGATGAGGAACTGGGCGATCATGAAAGGAATCACGCCCTTGGTGACCTCGTCCATGCTGATCTTGCCCACGCCGGCCACCGCAT
>CAUPON010000015.1:0-111339 GCA_963513025.1 uncultured Albidiferax sp. | reverse complement strand
GAGTCCTTTCATGGGCAACAAACTTTACGTAGGCAACCTGCCTTATTCTTTCCGCGATGAAGACATGCAACAGGCTTTCAGCCAGTTCGGCTCCATCTCCAGCGCCAAGGTCATGATGGAACGTGACACCGGCCGCTCCAAGGGTTTCGGCTTTGTCGAAATGGGTAGCGATGCTGAAGCACAAGCAGCTATCAAGGGCATGAACGGTCAAGCTATGGGCGGCCGTAACCTGGTTGTCAACGAAGCACGTCCGATGGAAGCCCGTCCTCCCCGCTCCGGTGGCGGCGGCGGTGGCTACGGTGGTGGCAATGGCGGCGGCGGCTACGGCGGCGGCAACGGTGGTGGCGGTTACGGCGGTGGCCGCAACAGCTACTAAAATTTGTTTGCTTGGGGCTCGCGTCCCAGCTACAAAATAAAAAAGGACCCTTGTGGTCCTTTTTTGTTGCGTGAAATTTGTCACGCTCAGATGCATCATATTTTTTATTTGAAATCTATTGATCTAGCCGCATAATGCAAAAGTGTGGGTCAGAAGCCCACACAGGTTTGCGGTGTCGGTCGGTTTCGCGTCCTAAGTTTCTGTAGATTGCGTCTTCGGGACTCCGTCGCTTTATTAATGTGTTTTTGAGGAGTCCCTTAATGGGCAACAAACTGTACGTTGGCAACCTGCCTTACTCGGTGCGCGACAGCGATCTGGAACAATCTTTCAGCCAGTTCGGTAGCGTCACCAGCGCCAAAGTGATGATGGAGCGTGATACCGGTCGCTCTAAAGGCTTTGGTTTTGTTGAAATGGGTAGCGATGCCGAGGCACAAGCGGCCATCAACGGCATGAATGGCCAACCTTTGGGTGGCCGTAGCTGCGTTGTGAACGAAGCCCGCCCCATGGAAGCCCGCCCCCCCCGCACCGGCGGTGGTGGTTATGGCGGTGGTAGTGGCGGCGGCGGATACGGCGGTGGCCGTAGCGGCGGTGGCGAAGGTGGTGGTGGCTACGGCGGTGGCGGTGGCGGTGGTCGCTCCGGTGGCGGCGGCTACGGCGGCGGTGGTGGTGGTGGTGGCCGCGGTGACGGCGGTGGTGGATATGGCGGCGGTGGCCGTTCCGGTGGCGGTGGTGGCGACGGTGGTTTCCGTAGCCCCTACGGCTCTGGCCCTCGCGGCGGTGGCGGCGGTAATGGCGGCGGCGGCGGTGGTCGCGGCGGGTACTAAAATCCCGGCTGCAATTCTGCAGAACTAAAAAAGGCTCCTAAGGAGCCTTTTTTGTTGATCGCTTTAACCCAAATTACTCAATGGATTCCAGGTTCTGCAGTTTGCCGCGGCTTACGGGCTCGGCCTACCAATAACTTGTCGTACACCGCATTCGGCAAGAGACGCATAAGTTTAGCCACCACACCCATTTGCCATGGAATCACCCGGTAACTGCTGCCCACTTCAATGGTGCCAAATGCCTTATCTGCAAAGTCTTGCGGCTGCATCAGAAATGGCATGCCATAGCTATTTTTCTGTGTCAGCGGAGTATCGATATAGCCAGGGCAAATGGTGACCACCTTGACCCCACTCGCGCGCAATTCCCCACGCAAGCTCTCGCAATAGGCGATCACTCCTGCTTTGCTGGCGCAATACGCACCGTGGCCCGGCAGCCCCCGGATGCCAGCCACACTGCCAATGCCGACCAGCGCGCCACTGCCACGCTGTGCCATGGCCTGGATAAAAGGGTGGAAGGTGGCGGCCAGACCGAGGTTATTGGTGGCAAAGGTTTGAGCCATCACTGCCAGGTCTTCGTGCATGGCTGTATCCATGCCAATGCTGATGCCGGCGCTGGCGATCACCACATCGGGAACGCCCTGGCTGGCGATGCAGGCCAGGCCGGCCGCCACAATGCTGTCCGGTACCGCCACATTCGCACTATAAGTTTTGTAGCTATCAGCGCTTATTCCTTGAGCGCTAGCCCATGATTCGACTATTGAAACCCGGCGTGCCACCAAGGCCAGGCGGTAGCCGGCCTGGAAGAACCGTAATGCCAGTGCCTGGCCGATGCCACTGGATGCGCCCGTGATGAAAACCAGTTTGGACATGGCCAGGCTTATGGCGCCGGCTGGGGCATCAAAATACCCCGCACGCGTCCGTTCAGTTGCATCTGGCGGTCCAGATTGTCGTAATCCATGGTGTCTGCCGTGAAGGTGTCCTTGCCGCGGATCAAGGTGACCGGCTTGTTGGAGCGCACGCGTTCAGTCTCCATATATGCATGCAAGAAGTCGCTACGGAACTCCAGCCGGGGCTGCACCACCACGCCTTTGCTTGTGACGGCCTCGCGCACCACCACTGCATTGCCGAACAGTTGCACCTCGGAGCCGTCGGCATTGCTCAAGCCGCGGTCGGCTGTGGCCACGGTGACCAGGCCTTCAGGGTTCACCGAGCGGATCCGGACCTTGTCGATTTCAACGGTGTCGTTGTCGGGAAAGTGCCGGGCTTCGACCCCGAGCACCTCGCTTTTCAGTCGGCCCAGAGCGTCGAAGGTCTTGACCGAAAAAGTACGCATGAAGTAGTCGGGCTCGTGCGAAACCGGGGCCGCGACACCGGCGGCAGCGAATATCGGGGTGTTGCGCACCAGCCAGTAGCTGCATAGCGCGAGCACAGCCATCAAGATGATGGGCAGGTAGATGGACAGGCGCTCCCACGCCGAACGCAGTACGGTCTTCACGCGAGATACTCGCGTAGCAGCGCAGCGTAGTGGCCGCCGGCCACCAGCAGCAAGTCACACAACTCCCGGCCCGCACCATGACCGCCGGTGCGCTGGGTCACATAGTGGGCAGCGGCCAGCACCTCGGCCTGGGCGTTGGCGGGAGCGCAGGCGAATGCACAACGGCGCATCACCGGCAGGTCCGGCCAGTCGTCACCTATGGCGGCAGCCTGCGACCAGTCCAGCCCGAGTTCCGCCAGGATGCGCTCGGCGGCGGGCCGCTTGTCTTCGGTACCAAATACGGTATAAGTGATACCCAAAGCCTCCAGCCGTACACGCAACGGCAGGGAGTCCCGGCCGGTAATCACCACCGGGGTGATGCCGGCTTTTTGCAGCAATTTGAGGCCGTGGCCGTCCAGGGTGCTGAAACGCTTGAGGGTTTCGCCTGATTCGGAAAAATACAGGCCGCCGTCGGTCAATACACCGTCGACATCAAAGAAAACCACGCGGATGTCTTGCGCCTTGATCAACAGCTCTGGCGGAAATTGAATTGCAGGTGTCGGCATTAGATGACTTTAGCCCGCATCAGGTCGCCAATATGCACCATCCCTACCAAGCTACCGTTGGGTTCGACGACCAGCACGCAGGTGATCCGGTGCTCTTCCATCAATTCCGCGGCATCCACCGCCAAGGCATCGGGGCGGATGCTGCGGGGGTGCAGATGCATCACGTCCTGTGCGCATTTGGTCCGCAGATCGACGCCGTTTTCTATCAGCCGGCGTAGGTCGCCATCGGTGAACACGCCCAGCACCTGCCGCTGCGCATCCACCACCGCAGTAATACCGCCTTTGGCACTCATTTCACGCATCATGTCGCCAAAAGCAGTGTCGGGTGCCACACGCGGCACATCTTCGCCGGAGCGCATGACATCACTCACGTGGGTCAGCAATTTGCGCCCTAGCGCACCGCCGGGATGCGAGCGCGCAAAGTCTTCAGCCTTGAAGCCCCGGGCATCCAGCAAGGCGACAGCCAGCGCATCGCCCAAGGCCAGCTGCGCCGTGGTGCTGGCCGTCGGTGCCAGATTCAGCGGGCAGGCCTCTTTGTCCACACCACCATCCAGCACTTCGGTGGCATGGCGCGCCAGGGTGGATTGCAGACCACCGGTAATGGCAATCAAAGGCACGCCCTGGCGTTTGAGCACTGGCAGCAACACCGTGATTTCGCCACTCTCGCCACTGTTGGAGATCGCAACCACCACATCGTTGGCCTGGATCATGCCCAGATCGCCGTGGCTGGCCTCGCCGGGGTGAACGAACATTGCAGGGGTGCCGGTGGACGCCAGGGTGGCGGCGATCTTGCGGCCGATATGGCCACTCTTGCCCATACCCATGACCACCACCCGCCCACGCACCTCCAGCATCAATTGCACGGAACGGGAAAAAGCATCCGTCAGGCGGTTTTTCAGTCCCGCCACAGCGGCGGCCTCGATGTCAAAGGTCTCACGCGCTTGGCGCAAGGCCCTGGCAGCGTCAAAAGAAGGGGCAAGCGGCGTAGCGGAAGTCATGCCTGCGATTCTATCGACGTGCCCCCCGCAGTTTCTTTTCAGGGCATGGTCGGTACGCTTGTTAGCATAGACGCATGACCGCACTGGAACTGACGCTGATGTACCTGCTGGCCGCCGTGCTGGGAGTGGTCACGTTCCGCTCTCTGAAGCTGCCGCCTATGCTGGGCTACCTGGTGGTGGGCGTGGTGATTGGCCCGAACGCGCTGGCACTGGCCCAGAACTCCGAAGGCATCAAACACCTGGGCGAATTTGGCGTGGTGTTTCTGATGTTTGTCATCGGGCTGGAGTTCAATCTGCCCAAGCTGCGCGCCATGCGCACGCATGTGTTTGGCCTGGGGATGTTCCAGGTGACCATCACCATGTTGTTCGCCACATTTGCCTCGCTGATGTTCGCCACCATGGCGCCCACGCTGTGGAATATGCAATGGCAGACTGCGCTGGCTTTGTCGGGCGCGCTCGCGATGAGCAGCACCGCGATTGTGGTCAAGTTGATGGCAGAACGGCTGGAGATGGAGTCCGAGCACGGCAAGCGGGTGATGGGCGTGCTGCTGTTCCAGGATTTGGCAGTGGTGCCGCTGCTGGTGCTGATACCCGCCCTGGGCTCCTCACCTGAAGAACTGTTTGCCTCCCTAGCCCTTGCGTCGCTCAAAGCCGCTGCGCTGATTACGGTATTGCTGGTGGGAGGCCAGAAAGTCATGCGTTGGTGGCTGACGATTGTGGCCCGGCGCAAAAGCGAAGAGCTGTTTGTACTGAATCTGCTGCTGATCACGTTGGGCCTAGCCTGGCTGACCGAATTGGCCGGACTCAGCCTGGCACTGGGCGCTTTTATCGCCGGCATGCTGATTTCAGAAACCGAATACAAGCACCAGGTGGAAACCGACATCCGGCCATTTCACGATGTGCTGCTGGGCCTGTTTTTCATCACCATCGGCATGCTGCTCGACTGGCGGCTGGTGCTCGAACACTGGAAGCTGGTTCTGCTGCTGCTGACGGTGCCTGTGCTGTTTAAGCTGGCCATGGTGACGGCGCTGGCCAAGCTGCTGGGTGGCACGGGCGGGGTGTCACTGCGCACCGGCCTGTATCTGGCACAGGCGGGTGAATTCGGCTTTGTGCTTCTGACCCTGGCGCAAGAGAACCGGCTGGTACCGCCGGCCTTGCTGAACCCGATCTTGGCCAGCATGGTGTTGTCAATGCTGGCTACGCCGTTCATCATCATGTACAGCAACCGGATTGTGATGAAGCTGGTCAGCAGCGAATGGCTGCAGCAGTCCTTGCACATGACTAGCATTGCGCGCAAGTCCATCAATGCCAACAAACACGTCATCATCTGCGGCTATGGGCGCTGCGGCCAGAACCTGGCCCGCATGCTGGAGCGTGAAGGCATTCCCTATATGGCGCTCGACCTGGACCCCGACCGGGTGCGCCAGGCCGCGGCAGCCGGCGACTCAGTGGTGTTTGGCGACGCCGCCCGGCTGCAGGCGCTGATGGCGGCGGGCCTGGCGCGGGCCAGCGCGGTGGTAATCACCTACCTAAACGTGCCGGGGGCCCTGCGCGTACTGGTACACACCCGTGCCCACGCGCCCCAGGTGCCGGTAATTGTGCGCACCCAGGATGACCATGACCTGGAAAAGCTGCGCCAGGCCGGCGCCACCGAAGTCGTGCCCGAAGCCATCGAAGCCTCTTTGATGCTGGCCAGCCACGCGCTGGCCTTGGTCGGCGTGCCGATGCGGCGAGTGATACGGGTGGTACAGGACCAACGGGATGCCCGCTACAACCTGCTGCGCGGCTACTTCCACGGTGCGGACGACGATGGCGTGGACGAGCTGCACCACGAGCGACTGACCACCCTGACCCTCACCATCGCTGCCAAGTGTCTGGGCAAGCCGCTGGGACGGCTGGCGTTACATGCAGTAGGGGTTCGCGTCATCAGCCTGCGCCGCCAGAATGGCAAAACCGAAATACCGGCCGACGAAACCCTGCTGGAAGATGGCGACACCCTGGTGCTGTCGGGCCAAGCCGCCACCCTGGCCCTGGCCGAAGAGAAATTTTTAAAAGGCTGACCCGCCGGCCCAGAAGGCACAATAGCGGCCCGCTCCACTTTGGTTGAATTTTCATGACTAGCTTCAGCGTCAACGCGTATCTCAAAGCCCATATGCGCACGGTGCCCGACTGGCCGGCGCCGGGCGTACAGTTCCGCGACATCACGCCGCTCTTGCAAAACCCCCAGGTCTTTCGAGTGATGATCGACGCTTTTGTGCACCGCTACATGGCACCCGAGCTGCGCCCCGACGTGGTGGCCGGGCTGGACGCGCGCGGCTTTATCCTGGGTGCGGTGGTGGCTTACGAGCTGAACATCGGCTTCGTGCCTATCCGCAAGAAGGGCAAGTTGCCATTCACCACGGTGGAAGAAACCTACGAGCTTGAGTACGGCAGCGCCACCGTCGAGCTGCACACCGACGCCGTCAAACCCGGCGATAGGGTGCTGCTGATTGACGACCTGATCGCCACTGGCGGCACCATGATGGCGGGCAAAAAGCTACTGGAGAAGTTAGGCGCCACCGTGGTGGAAGGCGCCGCAATCGTGGATCTGCCCGAGCTAGGCGGTTCCGACAAGCTGCGCGCCAGCGGCTTGTCGCTGTTCACCCTAGTGGATTTTGCGGGGCACTGAAGGCATGCGCGAGGCCGCTTCCAGGGCCTGGTGGAATGCGGCCACTTCATCCGCCTGGATTGGCTCGTAGCGGCTACCCGTCGCCAGGCTCGCAGCTTGCGACGGTACCGCCGCATCCGGGCTCGACAGCACCGCGGGCCGGCTCATCGCTGGCGGAGCCAGTTCGGCGTTGTTGCGCCAGTAAACCGAAGTAATCGCCAGGCCGTGCTCTGCTTGCGCGGCATGGATGATTTTCGACTCGATGCGGGTGCGCCAGTCGGCCATGGCGGTCCACGACGGCGCCAAATCGACCATCACCAAAAACTGCTGACCCTGGTCATCCAGTGCCAGCACTTTGAATTTGTAGCTGCTGGTGAGCACACCGGCCTCGATCAGCGACGCCCGCACCACGCCGTACAAGCGCTCGCGGCGGTCGATGCGGGTGTCCCGCAGCCGGGAATCCTGCTGGCTGTCAGGGCCGGTTCTATCGGGAAAGGCCGAAGACGCGGGCGCGGCCGGCGCAGCCGGGGATTTACGGGAAAACCAATTTAACCAAGACATGTTTCGCTTTCCTTCATATCTGCGTTCTCATGTCACCGCAGCACGGTTTCTGCTGTGCAGCAAACGCTTGGCCACCACGGCCCCGGCCGCCATGGAAATGGACAAAGCCAGTTCGGGCTTGCGATGGGTCAACTCGGTAAACCGCATTGGCAGCAAGCCCCATAAAACACAGGCACTGCCGGCCTGCACAGTGGCACTTCGCGGTAAGCCGGTAAAAAAACTTCCCTCACCCACCACGCTGCCCGCGCCCACGATCGCCAGCCGGATGCGCTTGTCGGCATCTTCGAAATGCACGCTCAGACTGCCATTGGCAACGAAATACAAGGTCCGGTCGCTCACACCCTGGCGAAACAGCACATCGCCCTGCGCCAAGGTCACCGGCACCAGGTAGTTGGCCAGCAGCTCCCATTGTGCCGATGGCAGTTGCAGCGGCAAGCCATCTTTGGCCTTGTTCACGGCAATGGCATCCACGAGGCTTTGCAGCTTGGGCGTATCGTTCGCTGACAAAAATGCATTCATGGGCAAAAAGGGCGCTGCTATGCGGGTTAACGCGGTTAATTGTATGCACCACTTCACGGCTAAGGCGGCACTTACTTACCGATACAAAAGCTGGAGAAAATCACGCCCAGCAGGTCATCCGCACTGAAGGCCCCGGTTATCTCGTTCAGCGCATTCTGGGCCAATCGCAGCTCCTCTGCCAACAAGTCCAAAAATTGGGCCTGCGCCGCCAAGTGGGCGACCGCCAAGGCCACATGCGCGTCCACACGCTGCAAGGCCTGCACATGGCGGGCCCGGGCAATAAACACCCCTTCGGGCGAAGCCTGCCAACCCGCTACCTCCAGCAGCTTGTGGCGCAAAGCATGCAGTCCGGCACCGGTTTTGGCCGACAACGCGAGCACCCCTGGCTCGGCCTGGGGCATGGAGTCGAGCTTGTTCCAAACGTCGATCACCGGCACCCTAGACGGCAGCTTTTGCACTAGCTCGGCCGCAATTGCGGCGTCGGCGGCCTGGTAGTCGGGCAGAGCGGCGCGGGTCAGGTCGTGCAGGAATAGCACGGCGTCTGCGGTCTCAATCTCGGCCCAGGCGCGCTCGATGCCTATGGCTTCGATCGCATCCTCGCTGCTGCGCAGACCCGCGGTATCGATCACATGGATGGGTACGCCCTCAATCTGTATGGTTTGCGCCACCTTGTCGCGCGTGGTGCCGGCAATCGGGGTGACGATGGCCAGCTCGGCCCCGGCCAGGGCGTTCAGCAGCGAGGACTTGCCCGCATTCGGCTGACCGGCGATGACCACCTTGATGCCCTCACGCAGCAGCGCGCCCTGGCGCGTGCGCTGCATCACCGTTTGCAGATTTTGCTGTAGTTTTGATAGCTGTCCGTGCGCATCTGCCTTGCGCAGGAAGTCGATTTCTTCCTCAGGAAAGTCCAGCGTGGCCTCGACCAGCATGCGCAGATGCACCAGGCCATCGCGCAAGGCGTGGATCTCTTGCGAGAACTCGCCCGACAAGGAACGGGCCGCACTGCGGGCCGCTGCCTCGGTACTGGCGTCGATCAGGTCGGCAATCGCCTCGGCCTGGGCCAGGTCGATCTTGTCGTTCAGGAACGCCCGCTGGGTGAACTCGCCCGGCTGGGCCAGGCGCAAGCCGATCTCCGCACCCGCCTCCAGACAGCGCGCCAGCAGCAGCTGCAGCACCACCGGTCCGCCATGGGCCTGCAACTCCAGTACGTCTTCGCCTGTGTAGGAATGCGGGGCCGGGAAGTGCAGGGCCAGACCGTGGTCTATGGCGGTGCCGTCAGCATCGCGGAACGGCAGATAGGTCGCCTCGCGGGCCTTCAACGGGCGGCCGCACAGGGCTTCGATGACGGCAGCGATATGTTTGCCACTGACCCGGACGATGCCCACCCCACCCCGGCCAGGGGCGGTGGCGATGGCGGCTATCGGATCGGCATTGCGGGCTTGCATAACTTGCACTTTCAAGAAAAAAGGCCGTTCAACCTAGCAGGTTGAAGCGGCCTTTGGATTTCAACACGGGCGCTGGGCACCCGTCCCGCCCTTAGAACTTGGGCAGATGGAACTTGGGTGGCACGCCCATGCGGGTATTGATCAGCCACTGCTGGGCAATCGACAAGGCATTGTTGGTAATCCAGTACAGCACCAGGCCGGCCGGGAAGAAGAAGAACATCACCGAGAACGCCAGCGGCATGAACCACATCATCTTAGCTTGCAGTGGGTCCGGCGGCGCGGGATTCAAAGAGGTCTGCAGCATGGTGGTCAAGGCCATGACCACGGGCAAGATATAGAACGGATCGGGCGAGGACAAGTCATGGATCCACAGAGCCCACGGTGCGTTGCGCATTTCCACGCTGGACAGCAGCACCCAGTACAAGGCAATGAACACCGGGATCTGGATCATGATGGGGAAACAGCCGCCCATCGGGTTGATCTTCTCTTCGCGGTAGATCTTCATCATCGCCTGCTGCATTTCTTGCGGCTTGTCTTTCAGGCGCTCGCGCATCTCGGTGATGCGTGGGTTGATGGCCTTCATTTTGGCCATGCTTGCGTAGGCCTTGGCATTCAGCCAATAGAAGGCGATCTTCAGCAACAGCACCAGAGCCACAATCGACCAGCCCCAGTTCTGGATCACACCGTGCAGCTTGTCGAGCAGCCAGTACAGCGGCTTGGCCAGGATGGTCACCCAGCCATAGTCCTTGACCAGCTCCAGGCCGGTGGCCGTGGCTTCCAAGGTCTTTTCCAGCTGCGGGCCCACAAACATGCGCGCTTCCACCGACTTGCTGGCACCGGGTGCAATGCTGTTCAGTGGCGTAATCATGCCCACGGCATACAGATTGGTGTCGACCTTGCGCATAAACAGGTCGCGCTGGATGCCGTCACCCAGCAGCCAGGCACTGGCAAAGTAGTGCTGCACCATGGCCACATAACCGTTGGTCGCCTGCTTTTCGATATCAACCTTGTTTTCTTCGATGGCCTTGAATTCGACCTTTTGGTACTTCTTGGCTTCGGTGTAGACAGACGGGCCGGTGAAGGTGGAGTAGAACGACGACTCGCCCGGCGGCTTGTTGCCGTCGCGCACCAATTGCAGATACAGCTGGGGCGATACGGCAGCGATACCGGTATTTAGCACATCGTGCTTGACGTTCATCACATAGGCGCCACGCGCCAGGGTGTAGGTCTTGACCAGCTTCACGCCGCCGACATCGGGCGACTCGAAACGCACGACTAGCTCGTTGGCACCGTCTTTCAGGCTGCGCTCGCCAGGCACCAGGCTCATCAGCGTCTTGTGGCTGGGCAAGGCCGCGCCCGTTGCGCCTGCTCCGGCGATCAAGCCGGTCTGGGCCATGTAGACGCGTTCCTTGCTGTCATCCAGCAAGACAAAGTTACGCGACTTGTCTGCCATGTCCACCTGCTTGAGCAGCTCGCTGCGCACCAGGGAGCCGCCTTCGGTGTCAAAGGTCAGCTTCAGCACATCGGTGCTGACTTCCAGGCGTTCACGGGCCGCTACCGGGGCGGCGGGGCTCGCAGGTACTTGGGCAACGCTTGCCCCAGGCGCGACAGCCGCTACTGGCACAGGCACGCTGGCTGGATCGGCGCTGGGCTTGGCCACCACCTGCTGGGAGGGCATGGGGAAGAAAGTGGCTTTATGGCCGCTAAATACCTGCCACTTGTCCCATAGCAACACCATAGAAAAACCAAAAATCACCCACAGGATGGTTCGGCGGATATCGTTCATGAAGAGGGCTACTTATGTGAAGAAGAGGAAAGCAGATGGCCGAAAAGCCGGGGACTGTCTTGCGGCAATGGGTCGTGCCCACCGTCACACCAGGGCTGGCAACGCGCCAACCGACGCAATGTTAAATAAGAGCCGCCGGCAGCACCGTGGCGCTCCAAGGCCTGCAGCGCGTACACCGAGCAAGTCGGCTCGAAGCGGCAGGCCGAGCCCAGCCAAGGACTCAACAGCAGACGGTAGCCGCGAATCACGCCCATCAGCAGAGCTTGCATCATGCTGATGTCACCCCGGTGACGGCCCTGCCAAACAGCAGCTCCAGTTCGGAGCGGACAGCCTGCTTGAGCTGGTCGGAGGTGGCGCTGATGAACAGCTTGCGATCGAACACGCTGCGCAGGCGCACCACATGGGCAGCCTGCGGAAAGCGGGGCTCAAAAGCCTGGCTCACTTGGTATATCTGGCGCTTGATGGCATTGCGCGTCACCGCCCGTTTGGCCCACCGCTTGGGCACCATGGCACCCAGCCAGACACCCTCAACGCCAAACAGGGCCTGCGGTCGCGTGGACTCGGGCCCTGTGGAAGATGGCGTTGGCTTGGCAGCAGCTGGGGCCGGCACAGCGGACGCATTTAGCGCTGCGCGGTGCAGCGCAAAGTGCGCCGTACGCGCAACCGTATGACCTGCCAGCACGGCCTGGAACTGCGCGCGCGTTTTTAGTCGCTGCACGGCAGAAAGTGGGCCGAAGTCACAACAAGAAATCGGGAGCGGGGATGCGCGCCAACCGAGGCGCGAACTTAGACAGCCAGACGCTTGCGGCCTTTGGCGCGGCGTGCGTTGATGACAGCACGGCCGCCGCGGGTTTTCATGCGGACCATGAAACCATGGGTGCGGGCACGCTTGATTTTCGACGGTTGGTAAGTGCGTTTCATGATGACATCCTAGAAGAGTTCGGTTCAGCGACCCCCCAAGCGAACCCCAGGGACAATTGCCGAAAAATGAGGGCTTCAGCTTAAATAAAGCCCCTAGATTGGCCCTGAAATCATGACTGCCGCAGTACTAACTACAGTACTACGCCGAGCCAAGCAACCCACCTTTTCCAGCTTCCGTAGCGTATAGCCCGAAAAGCTGGCGAGATGAATTTAGTCAGGGAAACCCGGCATTATGGCAAATAATTCGGGGCCTGGCAAGGCGCATGGCGTTAAAGTGCGTGCTTGGCCGGCGCACAACCCATAGCCGCTAAATTGTGGATAAGGGCGGGATAAATTACAATGGTCGGTTCGCCGATCCCTAATTTATCCACAGAAGTAGAAGCCCCCATAATGACCGAGGGAACCCCAGCCAACACCGGCGCCGGCCACAGCCTCTGGCAAGCCTGCGTAGAACAGTTGGCCCAGGAACTGCCAGAGCAGCAGTTCAATACCTGGATCAAGCCCCTGGTGGCCCAGGTGCACGATGACTTTTCCAAAGTAACCTTGTTTGTCGCCAACCGCTTCAAGCTGGATTGGATTCGCGCGCAATACGTAGGCCGCATCGGCGTCCTCCTGGAGAAGCTGTATGGCCAGACCATCCCGCTCGAGTTAGTCCTCACTCCGCGGGAGGCGCAGGTGCGTACTCACGCTACAGCGCTTATTTCGCAGGGTGTAGGCCCGATCCCCGAAGCTGCGCCGGTGGGAGAAGACCCGGCTCTGGCCCAGTTTAAGAACCGCCTGAACACCGCGCTGACCTTTGACACACTGGTCGAAGGCACGGCGAACCGCATGGCACGCGCCGCCGCGATGCACGTTTCCGGCACGCCCGGTCAGCTGTACAACCCGCTGTTCATCTACGGCGGCGTGGGCCTGGGCAAGACGCATTTGATGCACGCCGTAGGCAACCGCCTGCTGGCCGACCGTCCCGATGCCAAAGTTCTCTACATCCATGCGGAACAATTCGTTTCAGATGTGGTTAAGGCTTACCAGCGCAAGACTTTTGACGAATTCAAGGAGCGTTACCACTCCCTGGATCTGTTGCTGATTGACGACGTGCAGTTCTTCGCCAACAAGGATCGCACCCAGGAAGAGTTCTTCAACGCCTTCGAAGCCTTGCTGACCAAGAAGTCGCACATCGTGATGACCAGCGACACCTATCCTAAGGGCTTGGCCGACATCCACGAGCGCCTCGTGTCGCGCTTCGATTCGGGCCTGACGGTGGCCATCGAGCCGCCCGAGCTGGAGATGCGGGTCGCGATTCTGATCAACAAGTCGCGCGCCGAGGGCACCGAAATGCCCGAAGAAGTCGCCTTCTTCGTGGCCAAGAACGTGCGTTCCAACGTGCGCGAGCTCGAAGGCGCGCTGCGCAAATGCCTGGCCTATTCGCGCTTCAACCAGAAGGAAATGTCGATCCAGCTGGCGCGCGAAGCGCTGCGCGACTTGTTATCCATCCAGAATCGGCAGATTTCGGTGGAAAACATCCAGAAGACGGTGGCCGACTACTACAAGATCAAGGTCGCCGACATGTACTCCAAGAAGCGCCCGGCCTCGATTGCGCGGCCGCGGCAGATTGCAATGTACCTGGCCAAGGAACTGACGCAAAAAAGCCTGCCCGAGATCGGTGAACTGTTCGGCGGCCGCGACCACACGACGGTGCTGCACGCCGTCCGCAAGATTGGCGGTGAACGCCAGCAACTGACCGAGCTGAACCAGCAATTGCACGTGCTGGAGCAAACATTAAAGGGTTAGAACTTACGCAGCGTCCTCTATGCTGCCCTCTGGGCGCACAAGGGACTAGCGTAAGTCCTGAAGGCTGGCCAAAAGTGCAGGTAAAAACAGGGAAAATCACGTGTTGGTCGAAATCGCCACGCTGGTTTCTCGCAAAGCTTATTTATAAACACACGGGGTTGACATGATCGTTTTGAAGGCAACACAAAGCAAGGTGCTCGCGGTTCTGCAGTCGGTGGCGGGTATCGTCGAACGGCGCCACACTTTGCCGATTCTGGCCAATGTGATGCTGCGCAAAACCGGCGGCACCGTGCAGCTGACCACCAGCGACCTGGAAATCCAGATCCGCACCAGCGCCGAACTGGATGGCGATGCCGGCGACTTCAGCACCACCGTGGGTGCCCGCAAGCTGATCGACATCTTGCGCACCATGCCATCCGACCAGATCGTGAGCCTGGAGTCCAGCCAGAACAAACTGATCCTCAAGGGCGGCAAGAGCAAGTTCACCTTGCAAACCCTGCCCGCCGAAGACTTCCCGCTGGTGCAGGAAGCCGCCAACTTTGGCCCAGCTTTCAGCGTGCCACAAAAAGTGCTGAAAGCCCTGCTCAGCCAAGTGTCGTTTGCCATGGCCGTGCATGACATCCGCTACTACCTGAACGGCATTCTGTTCGTCGCCGAAGGCACGCAGCTCAGCTTGGTGTCAACCGACGGCCACCGCCTGGCCTTCGCCTCGGCCGCGCTGGACGTGGAAGTACCCAAGCAGGAAGTCATATTGCCGCGCAAGACCGTGCTGGAAATGCAGCGTCTACTGAGCGACGCCGAAGGCGCGATCGAGATGCAGTTTGCCAACAACCAGGCAAAGTTCAGCTTTGACGGCATGGAATTCGTCACCAAGCTGGTCGAGGGCAAGTTCCCCGACTACAACCGCGTGATCCCCAAGAACCAGCAGAACCACATCACCCTGGGCCGCCAAGCGTTCTTGTCCAGCCTGCAGCGTACCGCCATCCTGACCAGCGACAAATTCAAGGGCGTGCGCCTGAACGTCGAACCCGGCAGCCTACGCGTGGCCTCGAACAATGCAGAACAGGAAGAAGCCGTGGACGAGCTCGACGTCGATTACGGCGGCGACACCATCGAAATCGGCTTCAACGTCACCTACCTGATCGATGCCTTGGCCAATATGCAGCAAGACATGGTGACCATCTCGCTCAGCGACGGCAACAGCTCGGCGCTGCTGACCATCCCCGAGAACGAGACCTTCAAATACGTGGTCATGCCGATGCGTATTTAACACTATAAAAATAGTAGCTACTCACGCATAACCTATCTGCGCAAAAGGCAGATTTACCTAATAAATTATGCAGCCTCTGGAGCCTGGCTCCAGACAAGCACCGTACGCCATGACCGAAGAAAACAAGCCCGTCCCTCCCGTCCCCACCGATGCCGAATCCATGGAAGCGGTGAACACCGGCGACAGCGCAGATAGCTCCAACTTTCAGCCGACGATCGACACCAACCAGGCCGGCGCCACCGAAGCCTACGGCGAAGGTTCGATCCAGATCCTGGAAGGGCTGGAAGCGGTGCGCAAGCGCCCGGGCATGTACATCGGCGACACATCCGACGGCACGGGCCTGCACCATCTGGTGTTCGAGGTGGTGGACAACTCCATCGACGAATCGCTGGCGGGCCATTGCGACGACATACTGGTCACCATCCACTCCGACAACTCGATCAGCGTGGTCGACAACGGCCGCGGCATCCCCACCGGCATCAAGATGGACGACAAGCACGAGCCCAAACGCTCGGCCGCTGAAATCGCCCTGACCGAGCTGCACGCTGGCGGCAAGTTCAACCAGAACAGCTACAAGGTGTCGGGCGGCCTGCACGGCGTGGGCGTGAGCTGCGTGAACGCACTGTCCAAGATGCTGCGCCTTACCATTCGCCGCGACGGCAAGATCCATGTGATGGAGTTCAGCAAAGGCTTTGTGCAGAACCGCTTGCTGAACACCGTGGACGGCGTCGAAGTATCCCCAATGCAGATCATTGGCGACACCGAGAAGCGAGGTACCGAGGTGCACTTCCTGCCCGACACCGAGATCTTCAAAGAGAACAACGACTTCCACTACGAAATCCTGAGCAAGCGCCTGCGCGAACTCAGCTTCCTGAACAACGGCGTGAAGATCCGCCTGAAGGACGAGCGCAGCGGTAAAGAAGACGACTTCTCGGGTGCCGGTGGCGTCAAAGGCTTTGTGAACTTCATCAACAAGGGCAAGACGGTGTTGAACCCCAACATCTTCCACGCCATGGGCGACCGCCAAAGCGACCAGAACACCAACATCGGCGTCGAAGTGGCGATGCAGTGGAACAGCGGCTACAACGAGCAAGTGCTGTGCTTCACCAACAACATCCCGCAGCGGGATGGCGGCACCCACCTGACCGGCCTGCGCGCGGCCATGACGCGCATCATCAACAAGTACATCGACGACACCGAAGTCGCCAAAAAAGCCAAGGTCGAAGTCACCGGCGACGACATGCGCGAAGGCCTGACCTGCGTGCTGTCCGTCAAGGTGCCCGAGCCCAAGTTCAGCAGCCAGACAAAGGACAAGTTGGTCTCCAGCGAAGTGCGCGGCCCGGTGGAAGACATCGTCAGCAAGCTGCTCTACGACTACCTGCAAGAGCGCCCGGCCGATGCCAAGATCATCGTCGGCAAAATCATCGAAGCCGCCCGCGCCCGCGAAGCGGCCCGCAAGGCCCGCGACATGACCCGCCGCAAAGGCGTGCTCGACGGCATGGGCCTGCCCGGCAAGCTGGCTGACTGCCAAGAAAAAGACCCTGCGATGTGCGAAATCTACATCGTCGAGGGCGACTCCGCCGGCGGCTCCGCCAAGCAGGGCCGCGAGCGTAAATTCCAGGCCATCCTGCCCCTGCGTGGCAAGATCTTGAACGTCGAAAAAGCCCGCTACGAAAAGCTGCTCACCAGCAACGAAATTCTGACGCTGATCACCGCACTCGGCACCGGCATCGGCAAGGCTGGCGGCACCACCGGCAACGACGACTTCAACGTCGCCAAGCTGCGTTACCACCGCATCATCATCATGACCGACGCCGACGTTGACGGCGCCCACATCCGCACCCTGCTGCTGACCTTCTTCTACCGCCAGATGCCCGAGCTGGTCGAGCGCGGCCACATCTACATTGCCCAGCCGCCGCTGTACAAGGTCAAGGCCGGCAAGGACGAGCTGTACCTGAAAGACGCCAGCGCGCTCGACGGCTTCCTGCTGCGCATCGCCCTGGTCAACGCCGCGGTCTACACCGGTGGCGACAACGGCACCACCCTCAGCGGCGACACCCTGGCCGAACTGGCGCGCAAGCACCAACTGGCCGAGGCCGTCATCGCCCGCCTGCACAACTTCATGGATGCCGAAGCCCTGCGCGCCATCGCCGACGGCGTGGTCCTGAACCTCGACACCGTGGCCGACGCCGAAGCCTCCGCAACAGCGCTGCAAACGCGCCTGCTGGAACTGGGCAGCGGCGCCGAAGTGGCGGGTGAATTCGATGTGCGCACCGACAACCCCATCCTGCGCATCAGCCGCCGCCACCCCGGCAACATCAAGAGCAGCGTGCTGACCCAGGACTTCGTGCACGGCGCCGACTACGCCGCCCTGGCCGAAGCCGCCAACACCTTCCGCGGCCTGCTGTCCGAAGGCGCCAAAGTGCTACGCGGCGAAGGCGAACGCCAGAAGGAAGAAAAGGTCACCGACTTCCGCCAAGCCATGGCCTGGTTGATCGCCCAAGCCGAACACGCCACCAGCCGCCAGCGCTACAAAGGTCTGGGTGAGATGAACCCCGCCCAACTGTGGGAAACCACCATGGACCCCACCGTGCGCCGCCTGCTGCGCGTACAGATCGACGACGCCATCGAAGCCGACCGCGTGTTCACCATGCTGATGGGGGATGAAGTGGAGCCGCGTCGCGAATTCATTGAAACGAATGCGTTGCGGGCGGGGAATATCGACGTCTAAAATTCTCTTGAATAGAGCTTAGACAATAATGAAATCAACAACTTAGCCATCTTTTGATGGATGTTGGTGGTTTAAGTACCAGCGTTTATCCGTTCCCCTCAAACCACCTGGATATTAGCCCCCGAGATACCAAAATATCTCGGGGCGCTTCCCTCGCGGGGTGGTGACACCCGCCCGTCACATGGTTTGCAACAGGTTTTTCACCTTGTTTGCTTTCTGTGCCTCCGTGAGGTGCAAGGAATCTTTTTTGCGCACGAACTTTAGTAGTTCCAAACTTGTTCGCCTGCTCGGTGACCCAGCCTCCGTCGGCAAGGCAGGCGCCAGCGTGGATTCTGCCGAGCAGCTCAGCGTGCTGCTGGGCGTATTCGACGCTGTGACACTGCGCGGCGCGCTGCAGGCGATACACACCATGCGTGCAGCCCCTCTGCCCGCAGGCAAGCCGGCGCACGTGGGCCGCAGCCTGGATGTCGCCGAACAGGTGCAGCAGGTGCGCCTCGTCCTGGTCCATACCATCACCACCAAGCCTGTGGCGGCTGTCGACGCAGGTGCCAGCCGGCGACGGGGTCGTAACCCCGAGCCTATGCCGGTGCCGGCCGCCCCGGAAGAAACTGTGGCCGACTACGCGGTGTTTCGCCAGCGCCACCTGGACCTACAGCGCCGTATGGATTTGATGGTCCCGCCCTTGCGCGTGCGGGTGCGCGAAGCCGTGGCCGCCGTATCTCCCGCCTTGCGGCAGTTGGCGGCGCTGGATGCCGTGTGGGAGCAATTGCTGGCAGCACGCGAACAGAAGTTGCTGGCGACCATCCCGGCACTTCTGAAAAGCCGGTTCGAGCAGTTGCGCACGGCCCACTCGCAGCAAGATGCGCCCGCCTTTTGGCGCCAAGCAGGCGGATGGCTGGACCGGTTTGACAAGGAACAGCAGGCCGTCATGTTGGCCGAGCTTGACCTGCGCCTGGAGCAGGTCATGGGCCTGGTAGAGGCATTCCAGCGGGAAACCGCGCTTGAGCGTGCGCCCACTGGGGCGCCGCGTAGGGATATTGAAAAAGTTGAGAACGCAGTATGAATAGGTTTCTTTTCGCCGCCATCTTCGCCATCGGTCTGCTGGGCGTGGCCTGGGTGGGCTATGGGTTTGTGGGCACGAGCGCGCTGGCCCTGGCCGTCACCGGGGTGATCGCCGGGGTGTACTTACTGGGGGCGCTGGAGCTGCGACGCTTCAGGGCCGACACGGAATCGCTGGCCACCGCGCTGGCCGACGTGACGCAGCCTCCCGCTGATTTGCCCACCTGGCTGGAGCGTGTGCCTGCCCTGCTGCGCAACCCCGTACGCATGCGCGTCGAGGGCGAGCGCAGCGCCCTGCCCGGCCTGGCGTTGACGCCATACCTGGTGGGCCTGCTAGTGATGCTGGGCATGCTGGGCACCTTCCTGGGCATGGTGGTGACCTTCAAGGGCGCGGTGTTCGCGTTGGAAGGTTCCAACGATCTGCATGCCATCCGCTCCGCCCTGGCGGCGCCCATTAAGGGCCTGGGCCTGTCATTCGGCACCTCGGTGGCTGGGGTGGCGGCGTCGGCGGTCTTGGGGCTGCTGTCGGCAATGGCCCGGCGCGAGCGGCTGGACGTGGTGCGCCTGCTGGATGCCCGCATCGCCACCAGCTTGCGGCCGTTTTCCATGGCGCAACAGCGCCATGACGCCTTCAAGGCCGTGCAACTGCAAGCCCACGCGCTGCCCGAGGTAGCCGAGCGCCTGCAGGCCCTGATGGACGGCATGGAGCGCCGCAGCCAGCAGTTGAGCGAACAACTGCAGGGACAGCAGGCGCAGTTTCACCGCGAGGTGTCGGGGGCCTATGGCGAATTGGCCAGCTCCGTCAGTGCATCGCTGCAGGCCAGCCTGGCCGCTGCTGCACGCGCGGCTGGCGACAGCATCCAACCGGTTGTCCAGGCGGCCATGGCCGAGATGGCGCAGGAATCCACACGGCTGCACCAGCGCGTCTTTGACGCCACGCAAAGCCAGCTGAATGGCCTGGCCCAGAACTGGGACGCAGCTGCCGTGCGTACAGCCGATGGCTGGGCCGCCGCGCAACAAAGTCATGTGCGCAGCAGCGAGGCCCAGGCGGCACGATTTGAGACGACGCTGCAAGGCTTTGCCGATACTTTCGAACAGCGTTCCAGCACACTGCTGGCGTCTGTACAGGCGGCTGCAGCCCAATCCCGGGAGGAGCAGATTGCGGCTGACCAACAGCACCTACAAGGCTGGACGCAGGCATTGCAGTCCACCACCCACATACTGCAGGGCGAATGGCGCGCCATGGGCGAACAGGCCCTGGCTCAGCAACAGGCGGTATGCCAAACGCTGGAGAAGACCGCTGGCGAAATGGTGGAGCACACCAGCCAACGGGCCGCTGCAAGCCTGGCACAGGTGGCTGATCTGTTAGCGAGGTCTGAAGCTTTGTTGGCTGCTCATACCGCCGCAGAGGCACGCTGGACACAGGACCAGAGCGAGCGTCTGGAACAACTGGCCAAGCTCTCGCACACCGCGCTGCAAGGCTTTGCCGATACTTTCGAGCAACGTTCCAGCACGCTGCTGGCTTCGGTACAAGCGGCGGCAACCCAGTCCCGCAAGGAACAGACTACGGCCGATCAGCTGCATCTGCAGGGCTGGACCCAGGCATTGCAGTCCACCACCCACACGCTGCGGGGTGAATGGCGTGCCATGGGCGAACAGGCGCTGGCCCAGCAACAGGCGGTATGCCAAACGCTGGAGAAGACCGCCGGCGACATGGTGGCACATACCAGCCAACGCGCCGAAACAACCCTGGCACAGGTGGCGGATCTGGTAGACCGGTCTGAAGCTTTGCTGGCCAGCCATACCGAGGCTGAGGGCCGCTGGACGCAGCAGCAAGGCGAGCGCCTGGACCAATTGGCCAGCCTCTGGCGCACCGAGCTGGCAGCATTGCGCGCCGACGAATCCACACGTGGCCTGGCCGCAGTGGACCGGCTGGCGCAATTGCAGACCGCCGTGGTGACCCATTTGGCGACCTTGGGCACGGCGCTGGAAGAGCCCATGGCCCGGCTGATGGCCACGGCGGCCGAGGCGCCCCAAGCTGCGGCGGAAGTGATTGCCCAGCTGCGCCAGCAAATGGCCGGATTCAGCGAGCGCGACAACCAGGCTTTTGCAGAACGCACCCAGCTGGTGGCGCAACTCGACACACTGCTACAGACGCTGAACCAGGCGGCTGGCGACCAGCGCACCGCCATCGAGTCGCTGGTGGCATCCGCTGCCAGCGTGCTGGACGCTGCGGGTGGCCAGTTTGCCCAGGCGGTGGAGGCGCACACCCACCAGACCGCGCAGGTGGCGGCGCAGGTCACCGGCAGTGCCGTGGAATTGGCCAGCCTGAGCGAGGCCTTTGGCCACGGTGTGCAGTTGTTCAGTGCGTCGAACGAAAAACTGGCGGACAGCCTGCAGCGTGTGGAGGGCGCCATTCAGCAGTCGGCAACGCGCAGTGACGAACAACTCGCCTACTACGTGGCCCAGGCGCGCGAGGTGATTGACCTCAGCATCGCAGCACAGCAGACGGTGGTGGAAGACATGCGCCGACTGCGCAGCGCGGAAGGGGTTGCGGGATGACCGGCGCGGAAGACTGGGATGATGGCGTGGAGCAGACCGCGCCCGTCTGGGCGGTTTTCGGCGACCTGATGTCGGGCTTGCTGGGGGCTTTTGTGCTGGTGCTGGTCGGTGTGCTGGTGGTGCAGATGGACCTGGTCACCAATCTACAGGCGGAAGTAGCCAAGCGCCAGAGCGAAGAGCAGCGCCGCATGGCCCTGGAAAAGGCCCTGGCCGTGCCCTTGGCTACAGGCCGCGTGACCTTGAACAACGGCCGCATCGGCATCAGCGGCAGCGTGCTGTTCCCGGTGAACTCGGACCAGTTGCGCCCCGAAGGGCGGCAATTGCTGAAGAGCCTGGTGCCGCCGCTGCAGGTCTACCTGGGCGCGCGGGACGACATGCTGATGGTCAGTGGCTTTACCGACAACCAGCCCATCATCGACCGCAACCAGCATTTCACCGACAACCTGGAGCTGTCGGCCCAGCGTGCGCTCACCGTATCGCGCGCCCTGATCGAATCCGGCATGCCCTCATCGCGGGTATTTGCGGCCGCATTTGGTGCCGAGCAGCCCGTGGCGTCGAACGACGACGACAAAGGCCGTGCGCAAAACCGCCGGGTGGAAATGGCGCCAGTGCCCCGCTCGACTGCCGAGAAACCGCCAGCACCATGATGGCGCCAGAGGCTTTCGATGCAGCGGCTGTGCTGGCGTCCTTGCGCAGCGCTGGCGCGCAGCATTGGGACCCCGTGCGTTTTCGCTATCTGGAAGCCCTGCAGCAGCGGATGGAATCGGCACCCGAACCCGTACGGCGCATCGTCGATGGCAAGCTGCAAACCGCTTTGGCTGCATATGCCGAGCGTGGCGGACGTAAACCCCGGGCAATTCAGTCCGAATCCATCCCCCCGCCCACCTCGCCACTGGCTGCGTTGAACGCCTACATCCGTACAGCCACGCAACCAGATGCGACAGGGAACGGGCCTCCCGTTGGCTGGGGCGGCCGGCCCGAGCTGAAGAGCGTGCAAGGCTTCCGGGAGGTGTGGTCCAAGTTTGCCGTTGTGGACCAGGTGGAGCAGTCGCTCAAACGGGGCCCGGAAAACGCGGGGCCGTTGAATTCCCACATGCTGGTGCTGCGCTCCCTGGCCACGATGCGCGAACTGTCACCCGAGTACCTGCGTAGATTTTTGTCACATGCCGAAACCCTGTTGTGGCTGGACCAGGAAGGCCAGCGACTCAGCGCACCGCAGGCGCGGCCGGCACGCCCCAGCCGACGGAAGAAAAAAGACGGCGCGGAATAAGTCTGTGAGAGGCTGCGTGCCCTGGATCGGGATGAGGTGCAAGGTGCAAACCGCTGACGCTGACGCAGCTATGGCGAGGATTTGCAACGCCGCAGCTCGCGCGAACGTAAGGCGTCATTGCATTGCTGCCTCGGGTGCGTGAACATGATCATGAGGATGTACGATCCTGCATCAGCCGATGCCGCAATCACCCCGGCTCAGCCCCCGACTTCTTCACCAGCGCCGCCCAACGCGGAATCTCGCGGGCCATGTGCGCCGCCAGCTCTTCGGGCGTACTACCGACGATATTCATACCCAACTGACCTTCCAGCTTGGCCTGCACCTCGGGCACCTTCAGCGCCTTGACGATCTCGGCGTTCAGGCGCTGGACCACGGCTTTGGGTGTGCCCTTGGGCGCGTAGACCGCCTGCCAGGAAGTCATCTCGAAACCGGCGACGCCGGACTCGATCATGGTCGGCAACTCGGGTGCCAGCGCGATGCGCTTGCCGGTGGTCACCGCAATCAGTTTCAAACGTCCGGCCTTGGCCAGCGGCAGCGCAGCGGTCATCTGGTCGAACATGAACGGCACCTGGCCGGAGGCCACATCGGTCAGCGCTGGAGGCGTGCCCTTGTACGGCACATGGGTCAGCGGCACGCCGATCATGTCGGCAAACATTTCGCCGGCCAGATGCGTGGAGGTGCCGGCGCCGGAGGAGGCGAACAGGCGCTTGCTCGGGTCTTTTTTCAGCAGCGCAATCAGCTCGAGCACGGTGTTCACACCCAGCGCCGGATTGATGATCAGCACGTTCGGCAAGGTGGCCACCAAACACACCGGCTCGAAGTCTTTCACCGGGTCGTAAGACAGGTTTTTGTACAGGCTGGCGTTGATCGCATGCGTGCTGATGGTGCCGCCGAACAAGGTGTAGCCGTCGGGCGCGGCCTTGGCCACAAACGATGCGCCAATGCCCCCGCCCTGGCCGGGCTTGTTGTCCACCACCACCGACTGGTGCAGGGCTTCACCGAGCTTTTGCGCCAGGGTGCGGCCGATGATGTCGGTGGAGCTGCCGGGGGTGAAGGGCACGACGTAGGTGATGGGCTTGGCTGCAGGCCAGTCCTCGGCCCACGATATGCCAGGCAATACAGTGGGCAGAGCGGCCAGCGCAAACAGCGCGGTGCGGCGGGTAGTGGTCATGAATTTGTCTCCGGTTTTATTTATAGGGATCAGCGGCCGTTGGCTGCGCGCCAGCTGGCAAAGTCGGTGCGCGACTGCTCATCCGTGGGCGGGTACAGGCCGAGGATGGAACGGCCGCCCAGCACCTGTTCGGTGACGAAGTCTTCGAACGCCGTCATCTCGGTGGCCTCCAGCGCGATCTCGTCGGCCAGGTGCGCGGGGATGACGATCACGCCTTCCGCATCGCCCACCACCACGTCGCCAGGGAACACCGGCGCGTCGCCGCAGCCGATGGGCACGTTGATGTCCAGCGCCTGGTGCAGCGTCAGGTTGGTGGGCGCCGATGGGCGCTGGTGGTAGGCCGGCATGCTGATCTTGGCAATATCGGGCGCATCGCGGAAGCCGCCGTCGGTGACCACACCGGCCACGCCGCGCACCATCAGGCGCGACACCAGGATGCCGCCGGCAGAAGCTGCGCGCGCGTCCTTGCGGCTGTCGATCACCAGCACCGCGCCGGGCGGGCATTCTTCAACCGCCTTGCGCTGCGGGTGGTTGCGGTCCTTGAACACCTCGATGGTGTTCAGGTCTTCACGCGCCGGGATGTAGCGCAGGGTGAAGGCCTCGCCCACCATGTTCGGCAGGTTGGGGTTTAGCGGCCGCACGTCCTGGATGAACTGGTTGCGCAGGCCGCGCTTGAACAAGGCGGTGCAGAGTGTGGCGGTGCTGACTTTGGCCAGCAGGGCGCGGGTGGATTCTTTCAAAGTGGTCTCCGGAGGTGTTTAGAAAATATCGGGTTCGCCGATGGGCGCGCCGAAGCTGGTTTCGAGAAAGTCGAAATCGGCGCCCTTATCGGCCTGCATGATGTGCCGCGAGAACATCCAGCCGTAGCCGCGCTCAAAACGTTTGGGCGGCGCCTGCCAGGCGGCGCGGCGGATGGCCAATTCTTCGTCGCTGACTTCCAGATGGATGCTGCGCGCGGCCACGTCGACGGTGATCAGGTCGCCGGTCTTCACCAGCGCCAGCGGGCCACCGATGTAGGCCTCGGGGGCGGCGTGCAGGATGCAGGCGCCGTAGCTGGTGCCGCTCATGCGCGCATCGGACAGGCGCAGCATGTCGCGCACGCCCTGCTTCACCAGCTTGGCGGGAATCGGCAGCATGCCCCATTCGGGCATGCCGGGACCGCCCTGCGGGCCGGCGTTGCGCAGCACCATGATGTGCTCGGCGGTGACGTCCAGGTTCTCGTCTTCCACCGCGGCCTTCATCGTCGGGTAGTCGTCGAACACCAGGGCCGGGCCTGTGTGCTTGAGGAACTGCGGGGCGCAGGCGCTGGGCTTGATGACCGCGCCGTCGGGGGCAATATTGCCGCGCAGCACGGCCAGCGCGCCCTCTTTGTAGAGAGGGTTGTCCAGCGTGCGGATCACGTCGTCGTTGAAGATCTGGGCGCCGGCGATGTTCTCGCCGATGCTGCGGCCGGTGACGGTGGCCGCGTCCAGCTGCAGGTACTGGCCCATGCGGTTCATCAGGCCGGGCAGACCGCCGGCGTAGTAGAAGTCTTCCATCAAATACTTGTCGCCACTGGGCCGGATGTTGGCCAGCACCGGCACCCGGCGGCTGAAGGCGTCAAAGTCATCCAGGCCGACCGCGCAGTCGGGTCCGGCGCGGCGCGACATGGCCACCAGGTGCACGATGGCATTGGTCGAGCAGCCCATGGCCATGGCCACGGCGATGCCGTTTTCGAACGAGGCGCGGCTCAGCATGCGTTTGGGCGTCAGATCTTCCCAGACCATGTCGACGATGCGGCGGCCGCTCTCGGCCGACATGCGCGGGTGGTTGGCATCGGGCGCGGGGATGCTGGAGGCGCCGGGCAGGGTCATGCCTATGGCTTCGGCGATGCCCATCATGGTGGCGGCAGTGCCCATGGTCATGCAGGTGCCGTGGCTGCGGGCAATGCCGCCTTCTACGCCTATCCACTCGGTCTTGCTGATCTTGCCGGCGCGGCGCTCGTCCCAGAGCTTCCAGGCGTCCGAGCCCGAGCCGAGGATCTGGCCGTTGTAGTTGCCGCGCAGCATGGGGCCGGCGGGGATGTAGATGCTGGGCAGGCCGGCGCTGATTGCGCCCATCACCAGGCCGGGCGTGGTCTTGTCGCAGCCGCCCATCAGCACCGCGCCGTCCACCGGGTGGCTGCGCAGCAGCTCCTCGGTTTCCATGGCCAGCATGTTGCGGTACAGCATGGTGGTGGGCTTCACAAACGCCTCGGCCAGCGAAATGGCCGGCAGCTCGACCGGGAAGCCACCGGCCTGCAGCACGCCGCGCTTTACGTCCTCAACCCGCTGCTTGAAGTGGGTGTGGCAGGGGTTCAGGTCCGACCAGGTGTTGATGATGGCGATCACCGGCTTGCCGACCCAGTCGGTGGGCGCGTAGCCCATTTGCATGATGCGTGAGCGGTGGCCGAAGGAGCGCAGATCGTCCGGGTCGAACCAGCGGGCGCTGCGCAGGGATTCATAGGTGCGAGGGGTCATGGAATAATTAAAACACTAATGTATTAGTGCGTCAATGCCAGAATACCCGACCATGAACGTCCAAGAAAAAGTCCGCCTCGACCGCTCCCGGCAAGCCGCGCCCCAGGTTTTCGACCAGCTGCGCGAATCCATCGTGTCGCTGGAAATGGCCCCCGGCACGGTGCTGGCGCGCGATGCACTGGCCCAGCGGTTCGGCCTGAGCCAGACGCCGATCCGCGACGCACTGATGCGCCTGGGCGAAGAAGGCCTGGTGGACATCTTTCCGCAGCACGCCACAGTGGTGAGCCGCATCGATGTCAACGCCGCCAAGCAGGCCCACTTTCTGCGCAAGTCCATCGAGCTGGAAGTGGTGCGCACGCTGGCCCTGGCCGCCGACGACCACCTAGTGACCCGGTTGCGGGCGCAGATCGAGCTGCAGGTGGCGGTGATCAATACCGCCGATTACAGAGATTTCGTAGCCGCCGACCAGGCTTTCCACCAGCAGATGTATGCGGCCGCCGGCGTACCCGACCTGTGGGCGCTGGTGCGCCGTATATCCGGCCATGTGGACCGCCTGCGCCGGCTGGACCTGCCGAGCGAGGGCAAGGCCCAGGCGGTGGTGCGCGACCACCGCAGCATCGTCGACGCCATCGCCTTGCGCGACCCGCTGGCCGCCCAGGACAGCCTGCGCGCGCATCTATCGGGCACGCTGGGGCAGCTGGAGAACATCTGCGAGCGCTACCCGGACTACGTGGCGCGCTGAATTCCGACCAACCCCAGCTTTACAAAGGCTTTGCCGGAGGCACGCGGGGCGGGTACGGGGCTTATGTAAAGTGGGCCGTGCTTCAGTCCGCACCTCCACACATCCATGCCCAAGAACAAACTTCTGCGTTACACCCTGCTCGCCCTGGTCCTGCTGGCCCTGGCCGTAGCCGCCAAACTGGTGTTCTTCCCGGCCGCCAAGAAACCAAATTTTGTCACCGCCACCGCCGCCCTGGCCGACCTGGAGCAGGCTGTGCTGGCCACCGGCACGGTGCAGGCCTTCAAGCAGGTGAGCGTGGGCGCCCAGGCTTCGGGGCAGATCAAGTCGCTGAAGGTCGCCCTGGGCGATACGGTCAAGAAAGGCCAGCTGGTCGCCGAGATCGACTCGCTGACCCAGCAAAACAGCCTGCGCAATGCCGAGGCCGCGCTGGCCAATGTGCAGGCCCAGTTGCTGGTCAAGCAGGCCACGCTGAAGCAGGCCGAGCTGAGCTTCCAGCGCGAGAAAACCCTGCTGGCTGCCGACGCCAGTTCGCGCGCCACCTTTGAAGCTGCCGATGCCGCACTGCAGACCGCCCGCGCCGAAATCGGTTCCTTGCAGGCCCAGATCGCCCAGGCCAAGATCACCGTCAGCACCGCCCAGCTGAACCTGGGCTATACCCAGATCCAGGCACCCATCGACGGCGTGGTGGTGGCCATCGTGGCCCAGGAAGGCCAGACCGTGAACGCCAACCAGACCACGCCGACCATCATCAAGCTGGCGCGACTGGACACCATCACCGTCAAGGCGCAGATTTCCGAGGCCGACGTGGTGCGCGTCAAGCCCGGACAAAAGGTCTACTTCACCATCCTTGGCGCGCCCGACAAGCGCTACACCACCACCTTGCGCACGGTAGAGCCAGCGCCGGATTCGATACTCACCGACACGACCACGACCACCACCAGCGCCACCGCCATCTACTACAACGGCCTGCTCGACGTGCCGAACCCCGAGGGCCAGCTGCGCATCTCCATGACGGCCCAGGTGAGCATCGTGCAGAGCGAGGCCAAGCAGGTGCTGAGCATTCCATCGGCCGCGCTCGGCGAGCGCGACCGCCAGGGCCGCACCCGCGTGCGGGTGGTGAACGCAGACGGCCAGGCCGAGCCGCGCGTCGTCAAGGTCGGGCTGAACAACAACGTGAACGCGCAGATATTGGAGGGCCTGGCCGAGGGCGAGCGCGTGGTGGTCAGCGAAGCCCCGGCTGCTGGTGCCAGCGGCAGCAGCAGTGGCAGTGGCCGCTCTGGCATGCGTCCGCCTCCAGGGATGTAAGCATGGATGCGAACCCCACCAGCCCCCTGCTGGAACTGACCGCCCTGCGGCGCGAGTTCCCGGCGGGCGAAGAAACCATTGCCGTCCTGAAGGACGTGAACCTCAGCATCCGCGCGGGCGAGATGATCGCCATCGTCGGTGCGTCCGGCTCGGGCAAGTCCACGCTGATGAACATCCTGGGCTGCCTGGACCGGCCTACCACCGGCTCCTACCGCGTGGCCGGACGCGAGACCGGCCAGCTGGATGCCGACGCCCTGGCCGAGCTGCGGCGCGAACACTTTGGCTTCATCTTCCAGCGCTACCACCTGCTGGGCGATCTGAGCGCGCTGGGCAATGTGGAAGTGCCCGCGGTGTATGCGGGCAAGGACGCCGCCACCCGGCACCAGCGCGCCAACGCGCTTCTGACGCGCCTGGGCATGGCCGACCGCGTAGGCCACAAGCCCGGCCAACTGTCGGGCGGCCAGCAGCAGCGCGTGAGCATTGCGCGCGCGCTGATGAACGGCGGCAGCGTGATCCTTGCCGATGAACCCACCGGCGCGCTGGACACGCACAGCGGCGCCGAGGTGATGAAGATCCTGCAGGAGCTGCACGCCGAAGGCCACACCATCATCCTGGTGACGCACGACATGCAGGTGGCTGAGCATGCGCAGCGCATCATCGAGATCAGCGACGGCGAGATCGTGGCCGACCGCCAGGTCCAGCCTGCAACCACCGCCCCCACGCTGCCCGCGCCGCCGGCCGGCGGTTCGGGCTGGGGTGCGGGCTGGGGCCGCTTCAGCGAAGCCTTCCGCATGGCCGTGCTGGCGATGCGGGCGCATCCGCTGCGCAGCTTCCTGACCATGCTGGGCATCATCATCGGCATCGCCTCGGTGGTATCGGTGGTGGCACTGGGCGAGGGCTCGCGCCTGCAAGTGCTGAAGAACATCAGCTCCATCGGCACCAATACCATCGAGATCTTCTCGGGCAGCGGCTTTGGCGACCAGCGGGCCGCGCGGGTGCGCACCCTGGTGCCGGCCGACGCCGACGCGCTGGCCCAGCAGGTGTATGTGGACAGCGTGACCCCCACCGCCTCCAGCTCGGCCACGCTGCGCTATGGCAATGTGGCGGTGACCGGCAATATCAATGGCGTGGGCGCGCAGTACTTCCGCGTCAAAGGCATCACCCTGGCGCAGGGCCGCTTCTTCAACGACGCCAGCATCGATACCCTGGCACAAGAGGTGGTGATCGACGACAACACCCGCAAGCAGCTGTTCCCGACCACCGACAACGCGGTGGGCCAGGTGGTGTTGCTGGGCAGCGTGCCGTTCCGGGTGGTCGGCGTGGCGCAGAAAAGCGAGTCCGGCTTTGGCAACCGCGAGGCCTTGAACGTCTACATCCCGTACACCGCAGCCATGCGCCGGGTGCTGGGCCAGAGCTATCTGCGTTCGATCTCGGTACGCGTGCGCGACGACGCCTCTACCGAGGCCGCAGACGCCGGCATCAACCGGCTGCTGAAGCAGCGCCACGGTGTGGTCGACTTCTACACCCTGAACACCGACACCATCCGCCAGACCATAGAGAGCACCACCCAGACCCTGACCTTGCTGGTCTCGGCGATTGCGCTGATCTCGCTGGTGGTGGGCGGCATCGGGGTGATGAACATCATGCTGGTGTCGGTCACCGAGCGCACCCGCGAGATCGGCGTGCGCATGGCCGTGGGCGCACGGCAGAGCGACATCCGCCAGCAGTTTTTGATCGAAGCCGTGCTGGTCTGCCTGCTCGGCGGCGTGCTGGGCATAGGCTTGTCGCTGCTGATTGGCTGGGGCTTTGGCAAAAGCGGCAGCAGCTTCCAGATGGTGTATTCCACCGCTTCTATGGTGGCGGCCTTTGGCTGCTCGACCCTGATTGGCGTGGTGTTCGGCTTCCTGCCCGCCAACAACGCGGCCCAGCTCAACCCGGTAGACGCCTTGGCCCGAGAGTAATCCGATGACCCCCTTCAAGCCTCTACTTCCTTGCACACTCCTGGCGACCCTGCTGCTCGCCGGCTGCGCCACCCCGCAGGCGCCCTACAGCGCGCCCGCCACCACGCTGCCCACACAATGGCAGTACGCCAATGCAGACAGCAATGCCAGCACCGATGCCTGGTGGAAGAACTTCAACGACCCGGTGCTCGACCAGCTGGTCGAGCAAGCCCTGCTGCGCAACAACAACCTGGCGGCCGCCACCATCAAGGTCCGCCAGGCCCAGCTGCAAGCCGGTTTGGCCGAGAACCGCCCCAGCTTCAGCGGCAGCATCAGCAGCGGCACCAGCCGCACCCTGAGCGGCAACGCCGTCACCAGCCGCAGCAGCGGTGTCAGCCTGGGCGCCAGCTACGAGATCGACCTGTGGAACAAGCTGGGCAGCCAGCGCGACGTCGCCCTGTGGGAAGCCCGCGCCACCGCCCAGGACCGCGAAGCCACCGCGTTGGCGCTGGTCGCCACCACGGCCCAGCTGTACTGGCAGCTCGGCTACCTGAACCAGCGCCTGGCCGCCAATCTGCAAAGCATTGCCACCGCCCAGAAGACGCTGGAGCTGGTGCAGGCCCAGGTGAATGCGGGCGCCGCCGGTGGCCTGGAGCTGGCCGAGGCCCGGCAAAGCCTGCTCAGCCTGCAGGCCAGCCAGACCACGCTGCAGCAGCAGGCCGTGGCCGCCAACACCGCCCTGGCCTTGCTGTTCGATGCCGCGCCCAGCGCGCTGCCGAATCCGCCGCTTACCCTGCCCAACAGCCGCCTGCCCGAAGTCGCCGCCGGCCTGCCCGCCGAGCTGCTGGGGCGCCGCCCGGATCTGCGCGCGGCCGAGCTGCGGCTGCGCGAAAGCCATGCCAACATCACCGCCACCCGCGCCAGCTACTACCCGGCGCTGAGCCTGACCGGCGCGCTCGGCACCTCCAGCACCGCGCTGCTGAACCTGCTGCAAAACCCGGTCGCCAGCCTGGGCCTGGGGCTCAGCCTGCCGTTCTTGAACCAGAAGGAAATGGACCTGAACATCCGGGTCGCCCAGGCGCAAAGCGAGGAGGCGGTGGTCAACTTCCGCCAGACGCTCTACACCGCACTGGGCGACGTAGAAAACGCCTTGTCGGCACGCCAGCAGTACCGCGCCCAAGCCGTGCTGCTGGAGCAGGTGCTGCAAGCTGCCACCCAGGCCGAGCGCCTGTACGAGGTGCGCTACCGCGCCGGTTCGGTGGCCCTCAAGCCCTGGCTGGACGCGCAGGAAAGCCGCCGCAGCGCGGAGATCGCGCTGGCGGAAAACCGGCTGAACCAGTTCAACAACCACGCCACGCTAGTGCAGGCGCTGGGGGGAAGCGCGGAGGCAGTGCAGTAAACCTGGCACCACCGATGGCTACACGCCAAATAGCCCTCTAGCGCATAAGCCATCTATACTAGAAGCTATAAAAAGAAGAGCGTATCAGCTCAGCCTGAAGTCTATCGGCAACAGGGGCGGGGGAATATCGGTGTCGTCCAACGACTCGCGCAAGTTGATTTCCAGGCTGCGGCAGATCGCATCCAGCGGCAGGTCATTCGGCTCCAGGCCAAACGGCTCCTCGATCTCGTCGCCCAAGGCATCCAAGGCAAAGAAGGTGTAGGTCACGATGGCCACCACCAGCGGCGTCATGAAGCCAATCGAATCCACCAGCCCAAAAGGCAGCAAGAAGCAGTACAGGTAGGCCGTACGGTGCAGCAGCAGCGTGTACGAGAACGGAATGGGCGTGCTCTTGATGCGCTCACACGCCGCACCTGCCCCGGCAATAGCCGACACCGTCGCGTCGATGGACGCGGCCAGGCAGGGGTCGATGCGGCCTTCTTGCAGGCACTGCTGCAAGTCCGCTCCCATGCGTAGCATCAGGTAGTCGGGTGGGTTGGACGACGTGCCCATCTTCTGCGACTCGGCAGGCAGCAGGAAGCGCCGCGTGTCGTCCACCGCACTACTGCCCCGCAGGTAGTGGCGCAACGCGTGCGCGTAGGCAATGCAGCGGTAGACCATACGCACCCGCACATCGTCCAGCCCGTTGCTGGCCTGCACCGGCTGCGGATAAACCAGCAAGGTATTGCACTGCCGCGCCAGATTGCGCGCACGCAGCAGTATTTCGCCCCACAGCTTGCGGCCTTCCCAATACCGGTCATAGGCCGCCGTATTGCGAAAGCCCAAAAAAATCGCAATCGGCAGGCCGATCAGCGTGAAGGGGATGGTGGTCAGCGTGATCTTGTGCGTGAACAGATCACCGTGGTTGAGCGTTACCCCGATGGCGATCAAGGTGTTGACCAGCAGCGCAGGCAAGATGCGCGGCAGCACCGAGCCCCGCAATATCAAAAACAGGCGCAAGCCGGAGGGGCGGTCTCGGACGATCATGGGAGGCACCCCATGGCTGGAGATGGGGAGTGGAAATGCATGGGGCTAGTTTAGGGCCGGTGCGTGAAGGGTTTTTGAGGCTGGGGAGCCATGGGCCGGGGAGGCCGCGCTAAAAGCATCGGTTCGGGGTTTGGAATCGGCGCCTGTGTCCTTGGAATTGCTCAACGGAGGCATATTGCCTCCTTTTGAATCTTGCACCAGCTTACGCACGAGCAAGCTGACGAACCTCAACGTTTGAGATGAGAGGCGGCGCCCGGCTTGCCGGGTGACGTCCTCTCGATTGAAGGGTTAGGCGGCACTGGCGGCGCGGGTTTCATTTGACTTTCTCACCTACGGCGCTTAATGCCGAGTAGTGGCTTGCAACGATGCAATGACTTCATTCAGCTTGAGCTTTTCGGTGAAGAAATTGTCAAGTGCGAAGTACAAGGCGCGAACCCAATCTTCACTTCCCTCTGCGTGAAGAAAGTCAACCAGCTTCGGGGAAAACGGATCTTCTTGAAAGTGGAAGTTGGCGTTGCGGAAGCGGCGCAGACTATCGACGAACTCTGCGTTTCCAAGCAGGCGATCCACCTCTGCGTCTTGGCATGCCAGCTCCTTGTATCCCTCAACTACAACGTAGATCAGTGCGTAGAAGACCTGCAGCCGCAGCATGGAAGAGAACTGCTGTGCAGCCTCTTGAAGTTCCGGAGCGAGATTGAACTTGCTTGAGCTATCTGGAATCTTGGTGAAGAGCAGTTGCTTAACTGCGTCAGCTGCAAGGAAGTGCTTGTGAAGTGACGCAAGAGGAAGAATGTTCATCGGTGACGCCTAACGTAATGTAGACGGCAAATCCTGCCGGATAAAAAGGGATCTGCGGTCTATATCGGTCATCAAAATCTCCTGGAAGCGGCTTGCAGACTGGCTCTCTGCCGAGGTACTTGGATAAATATCCAGGTATAAAAATTGGACAAACACCACATACCAAGCGCATGAACCACTATAGCCCAGGGCAACCGTTAGACACCTGATCCGCAGGCATCTTGCCTTCAATGGCGGAGTTACACAGCGCTCTACTTTTCATAGCTGCTCACGCACATGGAATCTGCACCAGAGTCACTTTTCATTTGAATATTCCGATACGCAAATTGAGCCGTCACTGGTCGATGATGACCAGCGTGCCCTGGCTGCCTGCTGCCACGGCGTGGGGTTGGCCGGCGGGCACCAGGAAGACTTCGCCGGCTTGCACGCGGATCAGCTGGCCGTCGATTTCCAGGTTCATGTGGCCGTCCACGACCAGCAGGGCTTCGACGAAGGGGTGGGTTTCGGGTGGGTAGGCAGTGGCGTCCATGCGCAGCACTTTGACGTTGGCTCCAGCGGCTTTGCCGAGCACGGTGGATCGCCAGGGAACGGGCAGGCGGCTCGCCTCTGCGCTGAGATTCAGTTTGGACATGGGAGGGTTGGACTCACTTGCGTTTCTAAATTCGCTGCGCAGTCGGACAGCTGACTAGGCCTTGGGGAGCGAGGCCTTGATTTGCCGAATGGCAGACACATCGCCGAGGAAGACTTGGAGGACGTCCTTCTCTTTTTGAGAAATCTCGTTGCTTTCCATGAGATGGAGTCGCCTGACAATCACTTCGAGGGCTTCGGCCACGTGCCCGATCTGCCTGCCATAGCTGCCTATGTTCTCCAGCGCCATTTGTTCGACCGCTGGATTGGCCGACCTGCCGAGGTTGACGTTGAACAGGTTGAAGGACCAGTTCGGCAAAATGGGCTGCGTCAAATTGCTCGGAGCCTGCAGCTGGATGGGCATGTACACACGTTGCATGGATGGCTCCTGGTGAGTGTCGAAATGCGATAGAACACTATAGCCCTGCGCAATCGCTCGACGCCCCTGTGCGTTGGCATCCTTCCCCCAAAAGAAGGAGCCACGAGCCACTCTATTTTTCGTAGCTGCTCGCGCAGATGAAATTTGCGCTGGAGCCTCTTTTTATTTGAGTATTTCTATGCGGCTTTGGGTGGTGCGGATGGCTCTTGGCGTCCATGCGATCCCTGGCCGGGCGCATACCTGGCCAGCGGTGTTGAGGAGTGCCCACACGCAAGCATTTACCCCGCCAAATGCCCCAACGGCAACACTCCATTCCCCTTCACCTCGCCCAGTGAAAAACTGGTGTGCAAATCCTTCACGTTCGGCAGGTTCACCAGCACCTGCCGGGCAAACTGGCTGAAGGTATTCAGGTCGCGCGACACCACCTGCAACTCAAACGTACCGGTGCCGCTGATGTAGTGGCAAGACACCACCTCGGGGATCAGGCGGATCGCATCTTCCAGGCCTTGCAGCGCGGGGCCGCTGTTTTGTACGGCATCGATGCGCACAAAGGCCAATACATCCAGGCCGATCTTGTGTCGGTCTATTTCAGCGCGGTAGCCGCGGATGTAGCCGGCTTCTTCCAGCGCCCGGACCCGGCGCCAGCACGGCGCGGCGGACAGGCCGACGCGCTGGGCCAGCTCGGCATTGGTCAGGCGGGCGTTGGCCTGCAAAGCATCGAGGATGGTGAGGTCGAATTTATCAAGCATGGATTGACTGTATTTGCGCAAGATCCTTTCGTGTAGTAGGGGAAACGAGGCAAAAAACGCAAACACTTACCGCGGGTGCAGGCATACACTTTTCCCCAAAGCGGAGCCCACTCCGTTGGAGACAAGCACGATGAATGCACCCTTGCCGGAACACATCCGCAAAGCACTAGAGACGGTCACGCTCGACGACAAATACCGCCTGGACTATGGCCGCGCCTTCATGAGCGGGGTCCAGGCCCTGGTCAAGCTGCCGATGCTGCAGCGACTGCGCGACGCGCAGCAGGGGCGCGACACGGCGGGCTTCATCAGCGGCTACCGGGGGTCGCCGCTGGGCACCTACGACCAGGCGCTGTGGAAGGCCGGCAAGTACCTGAAGGCGCAGAACATCGTGTTCCAGCCCGGGGTGAACGAAGAGCTGGCCGCCACCGCCGTATGGGGCACGCAGCAGCTGGGCTTTTCGCCGCCGGGCACCAACAAGTTCGACGGCGTGTTCGGCATCTGGTACGGCAAGGGGCCGGGGGTGGACCGCTGCTCGGATGTGTTCAAGCATGCCAACATGGCGGGCACCACCGAGTTCGGCGGCGTGATTGCGGTGGCCGGCGACGACCATATTTCCAAAAGCTCGACGGCCGCGCACCAGAGCGACCACATCTTCAAGGCCTGCGGCCTGCCGGTGTTCTTCCCGACCAATGTGCAGGAGATCCTGGACCTGGGCCTGCATGCGTTTGCCATGAGCCGCTTCTCCGGCGTCTGGGCCGGCATGAAGACCATCCAGGAGATCGTCGAGTCCAGCGCTACGGTGATGATCGACCCGGAGCGCGTAGCCATCAAAATCCCCACCGACTTCCAGATGCCGCCGGGCGGCCTGCACATCCGCTGGCCCGACCATGCGCTGGAGCAGGAAGCGCGGCTGATGCACTACAAGTGGTACGCCGCGCTGGCCTACATCCGCGCGAACCGGCTGAACTACAACGTGATCGAGGGACCGAACGACAGGTTTGGCCTGATCGCCAGCGGCAAGGCCTTCAACGACACCCGCCAGGCGCTGTTGGACCTGGGGCTGGACGACGCCACCTGCCGGCGAATCGGCTTGCGCCTGCACAAGGTCTCTGTGGTCTGGCCGCTAGAGGCGCAGCTGACGCGCGACTTCGCCATCGGCCTGCAGGAGATTCTGGTGGTCGAAGAAAAGCGCCAGGTCATCGAATACCAGCTGAAGGAAGAGTTGTACAACTGGCGCGCCGATGTGCGGCCCAATGTGTTGGGCAAGTTCAACGAACCCGAGGGCGATCAGAGCGGCGGTGAGTGGTCGATGGCCAACCCCACGGCCAATACCTTGCTGCGCGCCAATGCCGACCTGTCGCCGGCGCTGATCGCCCGGGCGATCGCCCAGCGGCTGAAGAAGCTCGGCGTGCCGGAGGACGTAGCCGCGCGCATCGACACCCAGCTGGCCGTGCTGGACGCCAAGGAGCGCGCCATGCTGGCGGTGGAGATCAGCGCCAAGGCGGCCGAGCGCGCGCCCTGGTTCTGCTCGGGCTGCCCGCACAACACGTCGACCGTGGTGCCCGAAGGCTCGCGCGCCATGGGCGGCATAGGCTGCCACTTCATGGCCACCTGGATGGACCGCAGCACGATTGGGTTCACCCAGATGGGCGGCGAGGGCGTGCCCTGGGTAGGCCAGCAGCCGTTCACTACCGACCAGCATATTTTTGCCAACCTGGGCGACGGCACCTATTTCCACAGCGGCCTGCTGGCGATCCGCCAGGCGATAGCCGCGGGTGTCAACATCACCTACAAGATTCTGTACAACGACGCGGTGGCCATGACCGGCGGCCAGCAGGTCGGCGAGCGCCCTGAAGGACACTCGGTTGTGCAGATTGCGCAGTCCGTGCTTGCAGAAGGCGCTATCAAAACCGTAGTGGTGACGGACGAACCCGAGAAGTATCAGGGTGTGGCGTTGGCGCCCGGCGTGGAGGTCAAGCACCGCGACCTGCTGGACGAGATCCAGCGCGAATTCCGCGAGATAAAGGGCACGACCATCATCATCTACGACCAGACCTGCGCCACCGAAAAGCGCCGGCGCCGCAAGCGCGGCACCATGGTCGACCCGGCGAAGCGGGTGGTGATTAACGAGCTGGTCTGCGAAGGCTGCGGCGACTGCGGCGAGCAAAGCAACTGCCTGAGCGTGGAGCCGCTGGAGACGCCGTTCGGCCGCAAGCGCCAGATCAACCAGTCCAGCTGTAACAAGGACATGTCCTGCCTGAAAGGCTTTTGCCCGAGCTTTGTGACGGTGGAAGGCGGGCAGCTGCGCAAGAAGACGCCGGCCCAGGCGCTTTCGCCATTCAGCGGCAGCCCGCTGCCCGAGCCCGCGCTGGCGCCGATTGCCGGCGTCTGGGGCATCGTGGTGGCAGGTGTGGGCGGCACCGGGGTCATTACCCTGGGCCAGCTGCTGGGCGTGGCTGCGCACCTGGAAGGCAAGGGCATCGTCACCCAGGACGCGGCGGGTCTGGCGCAAAAAGGCGGCGCCACCTGGAGCCATGTGCTGCTGGCCGAAAGCCAGGACGCGATCCGCACTACCCGGGTCAGCCTGGCCGGGGCCGATTTGATTGTGGGCTGCGACCCGGTCGTCGCCGCGGGCAAGGAAACCCTGCAGCGCATGCGCCCCGGCCGCACCCATGTGGCGCTGAACACCCATAGCGCGCCGACTGCGGCCTTTGTGCACAACCCCGACTGGCAGAACCCGAGCCAGGCTTGCAGCGCCGAGATCGTGCGTGCTGTTGGCTTGGACGCGGTGGCCAGCTTCGACGCCGATGCGGCCGCGAACCGGCTGATGGGCGACAGCCTGTACGCGAACCCGATGCTGCTGGGCTACGCCTGGCAAAAGGGCTGGGTGCCGCTGCAGCTGGCCTCGCTGCTGCGCGCCATGGAACTCAACGACATGGCGGTGGAGGTCAACAAGACCGCCTTCGCCTGGGGCCGTCGCGCAGCGGTCGACCCGGCCAGCGTGGCCGCGCCGGCCCAGGCCATCACCTGGCATGCGCGCGAATCGCTGGACGCGATGCTGCAGCGCCGGGTCGAGTTCCTCACCGGCTACCAGAATGCCGCCTATGCCGACAGCTACCGCGCCTTTGTGGAGCAGGTGCGCCAGGCCGAGCTGCCGCTGGACAAGCACCTGCCACTGACCGAGGCCGTGGCGCGCTACCTGTTCAAGCTGATGGCCTACAAGGACGAGTACGAGGTGGCGCGGCTGCAGGCCGATCCGGCCTTTCTGGCGCGCATCCAGTCGCAGTTCGAGGGCGACTTCAAGCTGCGCTACCACCTGGCGCCGCCGCTGCTGGCCAAGAAGAACGCCAAGGGAGAGCTGCAGAAGCAGAGTTTTGGGCCTGGAATGGGGTTGGCTTTCCGTTTGCTGGCCCGGCTGAAGGGCTTGCGCGGCACGGCCTTCGACCCATTTGGCTATACCGAAGAGCGGCGCGGCGAGCGCGCGCTGATCCAAGAATACCGCGACAGCATTGCCGAGTTGCTGCCGCAGCTGACGCCGGCCCGGCATGCCACGGCCGTGCAATTGGCCCGCGTTCCCGAGCAAATCCGCGGCTACGGCCATGTGCGCGCGCGACACCTGGCGGCAGCCCGCATCCAATGGGATGCGCTGCGGGCCAGTCTAAAAAATGCATGAAAAAAGGCTCTGGCGCTTAATGGATAACCGCCAGAAGCTATTGAAAGAATAGCAACCTGGATGACCCTACGCCATGGCAAGCCCTGATGGCGAAGGCCTAACACAGCCGCATACAATCCGCTCTACCCCCGCCTGGGTGCTTGGCATGCGCCAAGCCTTGTCTGCGGGTTTTATTTTTGTCATTTGCTGTTGGAGCCTTCTGTGTTCATTTCTTCCGCTTTCGCCCAAACCGCCCCCGCAGCTGCGCCTGCTGGCGGCGACATGATGTCGTCGTTGACCGGCATGCTGCCGCTGGTGTTGATGTTTGTGGTGCTGTACTTTGTGATGATCCGCCCCCAGATGAAGAAGCAGAAAGAGCACCGCGCCATGATCGACGCGCTGGCCAAGGGCGACGAAGTCGCAACCGCCGGTGGCCTGCTGGGCAAGGTCACCAACCTGGGTGAAGGTTCGGTCAGCCTCGAAATCGCCAACGGCGTGGTCGTCCAATTGCAGCGCAGCGCCGTTGTACAAGTCTTGCCCAAGGGCTCGGTCAAGTAAATATTAGTGTGAGTATCCAAGCGCGACCATGAATCGATATCCGGTATGGAAGTACGTGATCCTTCTGGTCGCGCTACTGGTGGGGGCCATTTACACCCTGCCGAATTTGTTTGGTGAAGCTCCGGCGGTGCAGGTTTCTGCCGCCCGGGCTTCGGTCAAGATCGACAGCACCACCCTGGCCAAGGTGCAGGAAGCGCTGACGGCTGCCAGCCTCACGCCCGAGCTGATTGGCCTGGAAGGCAACTCGGTCAAAGCCCGCTTCGACAGTACCGACAACCAGCTCAAGGCCAAGGACGTCGTCCAGAAAGCCCTGGTGCCCGATGCCAACGACGCCAACTACGTGGTGGCGCTGAATCTGCTGTCGCGCTCGCCTGCCTGGTTGACCGCGCTGCACGCCGTGCCCATGTACCTCGGTCTGGACTTGCGCGGCGGCGTGCACTTCATGCTGCAAGTCGACATGCAGGCCGCGCTGACCAAGAAGGCCGAATCGCTGAGCGGCGATCTGCGTGGCATCTTGCGCGACAAGAACGTGCGCCACAGCGGCATCATCCGCAACGGCCAGGCCATCGAAGTGCGCTTCCGCGATAGCGAAACCCTGGCTGCGGCCAAGGCGGTGGTGCAGGATCAGTTCCCCGACCTCATCGCCACCGATGCGCCCGACGGCACCGAATACAAGCTCACCGCCACCATCCGCCCCGAGGCCGCGCGCCGCGTGCAGGACCAGGCGCTGAAGCAGAACATCACCACCTTGCACAACCGTATCAACGAACTCGGCGTGTCCGAGCCGGTGATCCAGCAGCAAGGCCTGGACCGCATCGTGGTGCAGCTGCCCGGCGTGCAGGACACGGCCAAGGCCAAGGACATCCTGGGCCGCACCGCCACCCTCGAAGTGCGCATGGTGGACGAAAGCACCGAGGCCGCTTCGGCGGCCGTCGGCGCGGGCGCCGTGCCGTTTGGTGCCGAGCGCTACCCTGAACGCAGCGGCCAGGCCGTGATCGTCAAGAAGCAGGTCGTTTTGACTGGCGAAAACCTGACCGATGCCCAGCCCGGCTTCGACAGCCAGACCCACGAAGCCACCGTCAACCTGACGTTGGACGCCAAGGGTTCGCGCATATTCAAGGACGTAACCCGCGAGAACATCGGCAAGCGCATGGCCATCATCCTGTTCGAAAAGGGCAAGGGCGAAGTCGTGACCGCGCCGGTGATTCGCTCTGAAATCGCCGGCGGCCGGGTGCAGATCTCGGGCCGCATGACGACCCAGGAAGCCAGCGACACCTCGCTGCTGCTGCGTGCCGGCTCGCTGGCCGCGCCAATGGAAATCATCGAAGAGCGCACCATCGGCCCGAGCCTGGGCGCCGACAACATCTCCAAGGGCTTCCACAGTGTGACCTGGGGCTTCCTGGCGGTAGCGCTGTTCATGTGCTGCTACTACATGCTGTTTGGCGTGTTCTCCAGCATTGCACTGGCCTTCAATCTGTTGCTGTTGGTGGCGGTGCTGTCCATGCTGCAAGCCACGTTGACCCTCCCGGGTATGGCCGCCATGGCACTGGTGCTGGGCATGGCCATCGACTCCAATGTGCTGATCAACGAGCGCGTGCGTGAAGAGCTGCGTGCCGGCGCCTCGCCGCAGGCGGCCATCCATGCCGGTTTCGACCGTGCCTGGGCGACGATTCTGGACTCCAACATCACCAGCGCCATCGTTGGCATCGCCTTGCTGGCCTTCGGCTCTGGCCCGGTGCGCGGCTTTGCCGTGGTGCATGTGCTGGGCATTGCGACCAGTATTTTCTCTAGCGTGTTCTTCTCGCGCGGCCTGGTCAACCTGTGGTACGGCCGCCAGAAGAAGCTCAAGACCGTGTCCATCGGCACCGTGTGGCGGCCCGATGCCGCCGTTGAAACCAACGCCAAGTAAGGACGCGACACCATGGAGTTTTTCAAGATCCACCGCGACATTCCGTTCATGCGGCATGCGCTGGTATTCAATACCGTTTCGTTCCTGACCTTTGTGGCGGCGGTGTTTTTCCTGTTCTCGCGCGGCCTGCATTTGTCGGTAGAGTTCACCGGCGGCACCTTGATGGAGGTCAGCTATTCGCAGCCCGCCGATCTGAACCAGGTGCGCACCCAGATCGCCGGTCTGGGCCTGAACGACGTGCAGGTACAGAACTTCGGCACCTCCAAGGATGTGCTGATACGTATGCCGGTGCAAAAAGGCGTGACCTCGGCCCAGCAGAGCGACCAGGTGCTGGCCGCGCTGAAGACCTTGGATGCCTCGGTGCAGCTGCAGCGCACCGAATTCGTCGGCCCGCAGGTGGGTGACGAGCTGGCCGCCGACGGCCTGAAGGCGCTGGCCTTTGTGGTGGTCGGCATCATGCTGTACTTGGCAATACGCTTCGAGTGGAAGTTCGCCGTGGCGGCGATCATCGCCAACTTGCATGACGTGGTGATCATCCTGGGCTTCTTCGCCTTCTTCCAGTGGGAGTTTTCGCTGCCGGTGCTGGCGGCGGTGCTGGCGGTGCTGGGTTACTCGGTGAACGAATCGGTGGTTATTTTTGACCGTATCCGCGAGAATTTCCGGCGCTTTCGCAAGATGAATACGATGCAGGTAATCGACAACGCGATTACCTCGACCATCAGCCGCACTATCATTACGCATGGCTCTACCCAGATCATGGTGTTGTCTATGCTGCTGTTTGGCGGCCCCACGCTGCATTACTTTGCCCTGGCGCTCACCATCGGTATCTGCTTCGGTATCTACTCATCGGTGTTCGTGGCGGCGGCCATCGCCATGTGGCTGGGTATTAAGCGCGAAGACCTGGTCAAGTCGACCGGCAAAAAAGAAGAAGACCCTAACGATCCCAACGCGGGTGCAACCGTTTGATCTGCGTCTGACATATGGCCAGCACTGCCTCTCCTTCTGACCTGCAACTCGCCCGCAAGGTGCGGGAGCGCTTTGTCTCCGAAGTGGGACAAGGCATGGGCGATGTCAACCGGGCAGTGGCCGGGCGCCTTACGGCACTGATGGAAGAAGTGCGCACCACCCGTGAGATGCACGAGCGGCAGGATGCGTGGACCACCTACCAGCGACACAACCGGACCTGGGAGCAGGCCACCGTGGCTGCCTGGCAAAAGGCTTTGCTGCCGGTGGCCCAAGTGGCACCGGCAAACTACCGCGTATCCCAGTTCGAGCTGATGGGCGACGAGGTGGTGGAGAACAAAATCCTTGCTTCGCGCCTGTCACTGGCGATTTTGGACCGTCTGGGCGGGGTCTATGGCGATCTGTGCGCTCGCATCCAGCTGCTGGAAGGCACGGGTGAATTGAATAGCCACGACCCGCTGCGGCCGGAAGTGCTGATGCTGTCGCTGGTCGAACAATGGGCGACCGTGGGTTTGGCGCGCAATATCTTGCCCTTGGTCACCGATGTGCTTCAGCGCGAGCTGGGCGCCAAGATTCTGGCTGCCTATGAGTCCGGCAATGCCTTGCTGGTGGACAGTGGCGTTATGCCCTCGGTGGATTTGCGCACCCGCGTCAAGCGCAGTGATGCGGCCGGTGCGGCCACCGCTGGCGCATCCCGCGTGACCAAGGAGCCGCAACCGACTCCAGGCGGCGAGGATTCGGGCTGGGCCGGTGCGCCAGCTGGCACAACCGGCACCGGTACATTACGCGGCGCGGGCTCTGCATATGAGGATTCCAGCATCGGTGCCGCGGAGCGTATCCAGCGGGCCCGCATGCAACAAAACAGCGCCGAGGAAACCCGCATGATGACGGCTTCTACACCGCTGGCGCGGGCGCGGCGCCGGGCTCAGGGTGTGATGGGCCATCTGAAACGCATGCTGAGCGACCACGTCAGTGATTTTGATGCAACCGAGCAGCATCCGGTTTCGCCTGCGCTGGCCCGGGCAATTGCCCGTAAGCGGGATGGCGGCGATACCGATCCCATGCCGGGCGGCGTGGTGTACACCGACCGCCACGACTACGGTCCTGCGGAGGTGTCCCAGGTTGCAGTGGCGTTGCGCGAGCGGTCCAATGAGCTCAAGCAAAAAGCCGCCACCTCGGCCGAAAAAGCCACCATTGAAATCGTCGCCCTGATGTTCCAGAGCATCCTGGCCGAAGAGCGGATTCCGCCGTCGGTGCGGGTCTGGTTTGCGCGCCTGCAGCTGCCGGTACTGCGCGTCGCCTTGGCCGAGCCCGAATTTTTCAGCACCGTAGACCATCCGGCACGCCAGTTGATCGACCGCATGGGCTCCTGCGTCATGGGCTTTGACGCCAGCGCCATCAACGGTACCGCGATGGAGAACGAAATCCGTCGCGTGGTGCAGGTGATCGAGCAGTATCCCGAAACCGGGCGCAGGGTGTTCCAGCTGGTGTACGACGAATTCGTGCTGTTCCTGTCCAAGTACCTGACCGAAAAAGGCAGCACCCAGCGCCTGGTCAGCCTGGCGCAGCAGGTCGAGCAAAAGGAAACCCTGGCGATCCAGTACACGATTGAGCTGCGCAACATGCTCAAGGACATGCCAGTGCGCGACGAGATTCGCGAGTTCCTGTTCAAGGTCTGGGCCGAGGTGCTGGCCATGGCCGCGGTGCGCAATGGCCCGCAACACGAAGACACGATCGCCCTGAAGAAAGCCGCGTCCGAGCTGGTCTGGTCAGCCAGCGCCAAACCGAACCGCGCCGACCGAGCCCGGGTGATCCAGAGCCTGCCCACCCTGCTGCAGCGCCTGCGCCAGGGCATGGGTTTGCTGGGGCTGGACACGCCTGCGCAAGAGCTGCACATCAAACAGATCAGCGACACGCTGGCCGATGCCTTCATGTCCAAGACCGAGGCGATCCCCCAGGCCCGCATCGAAGCCATGGCCGCGCATCTGGCCAATCTGGAGGACTTCTTCAGCGACGAGGATGCGGGCGACCTGCCGCTGGACCCGGAAAACATCGAGATGATGCTGGGCATGGACGCCTCCAGCATCGACGTGATTGCCGATGGCGGCTCCAAGCCCACCGAAGCCATGCAGGCCTGGGCCCAGGAGCTGCAGCTGGGCCACTGGTTCATGCTGGACCACAACCGCCAGGTCAACCGCGTGCAGTTCGCTTGGCGCAGCGACCGCAAGCAGCTGAATCTGTTTGCCTCGATGGACGGCCGCAGCTACCTGATCCAGGCGCGCCGCCTGGCCGCCTATCTGCAAGCTGGCCTGCTGGTGCCACAGGAAGAAGAAGCCCTGACCCTGCGCGCCACCCGCGACGCACTAGCCAAGCTGGACGCCAACCCCGAGCGTTTGTTGGCTTAGTTACTACGATTTTCGTAGCGGCTCACGCCCATTTAATAAGCGCTGGCGGCCTCAATGGCTTATAAAAAACGTTAGTGGGCGACGCGGTCTGACGCGTCGTCGCACAGCTCGTCGAGCACCAGGGCGTCGGGCTCTTCGCCAAAACTCCAGTAGACCATCAGGATGATGATCTTCAGGTCGTCCAGGGTGACCGGGTTGCCGTTGGCGGCCATGGCGCGGTCGAGGACGATTTCGCGCATGCTCGGGGCCAAGATTCCGGCGGTTTCGAGAAAGCTCACAAAGCCCAGGCATTCGGCGCCCAGGTGGTCTTGCTCGGCTACCGAGTAGACCCGCAGGCTATCCGTGGCGGGCAAAGTGAGTATGCTGCTGGCCGGCAGCGCGGGCGGGGTGCCAGGCTGCTGCTCAGGCTTGTGCGACGCCAGGTGCAGGCCGTCGAGCCAGCGCAAGGCCTCCTGGATCTCATCGGCCTCGAAGCCGACGGCCGTTAATTTGCGGCCCAGTTGCAGGGGCTCGGGACAGGCATCGCCTCTCCAGTAGTTTTCATAAACGTAGACGAGTACTTCAAACATGGCCCCAATATAGCGCAGAACTGCGGCAGGGGCGGGGCTAAAAAAATCAAGCCCGGCCCATGCGCTGGAACAGGCCACCGGGCAGGCGTGCGACCTGGTTGTCCAGCTCCAGTTCCAGCAGCTGGACCTGCAGCTGGGCTGGGGCAATGCCGGTGCGGGCTACCAGCGCATCCAGCCCGACCGGATCGAAGCCGAGTGCAATCAGCAAAGGATTCTCGGCATCATTTTGGCCTTCAGCACTTTCTGTATCTGCGCTAGCAGCTATCAAATTCGTAGTGTTTGGCAGCTGCAGTTCGTCCAGTACGTCCTGGATGTTCTCCACTAGTTTGGCGCCCTGCTTGATCAGCGCATGGCAGCCGCGGGCCTGAGGCGCGTGGATCGAGCCGGGGATGGCGAATACCTCTTTGCCTTGCTCCGAGGCCAGCCGGGCCGTGATCAGCGAGCCCGATTGCAGGGCCGCCTCCACCACCAGCGTGCCCTGGGCCAGGCCGGCAATCAGCCGGTTGCGCTTGGGGAAGTTGGCCGGTAGCGGCGGTGTGCCCAGCAGGTATTCGCTGAGCAGCAGGCCGTGCGAGGCGATCTGGTGCGCCAGGGCCAGGTTGCGCTTGGGGTAGACGCGGTCCAGGCCGGTGCCGACGAAGGCAATCGTCGCCAGCTGCCCGGCGGCAGCACCCTCCAGCGCGCCCTGGTGGGCCGCGCTGTCCACGCCCAGCGCCAGGCCGGACACCACGGTCAGGCCAGCCTGGGCGCAGGCTTTGGCGAATTGCCGGGCATTGGCTTCGCCCTGTGGTGTCGGGTTGCGGCTGCCAACGATGGCGATGTTCTGTGTGCTGCCGGTTTGCCACAGGTCGGTGCGCCCCAACGCAAACAGCAGCAGCGGCGGGTCGGCCATGGCCAGCAAAGACGTGGGGTAGCGGGCGTCGCCCAGGGTGATCAGGCTGCGCGGCGCGGCCTCGGCCTGCGCCAGCCACTGGGCGGTGGCCTCCAGATGCGCGGCCAGCTCGGGCGGCGTTCGCAGCAGCGCGTTGGCGTGGGCAGGGGGAACGACTTGCTGCAGCGAGGCTTGGGACTGCGCAAAAACGGCTTGTGGCAGCCCGAAAGCGGCCAGCAGGCGACGGGCGGCTTCGTTGCCTATGCCTGGCGTCAGCAGCAGCTGCAGCCAGGCGGTGAGTTCGTCGCGCTCCATGCGCTGGGGCCGCTGCGGTTTAGCGGGGTGGCGTGGTCAGGCGGTCGCCTACCTTGACGCCGGTCTTGATTTCCAGAATCAGGCCGTAGGACAGGCGCTCGAACGGGCGGAACACCATCAGCAGGCCGTTCTGCTCGTCCGGCAGTTTGATGCGGGTTTTCGGGGTGTCGGTGGTGTCGACCATGCTGGCCCCGGCGGACAGTAGCGACAGTACATGGCCGCGCTCGATGCCGTCGCGCGTACCCTTGTTGATCACCACGATCTGGTACTGGGCGGCATTGACGATGGAGGTGCTGCCGTAGACCGAGACGATGCGTGCGTCGACATTCTGCGCTGGCGCGCGGGGCACGAAGTTCAGCAGCTCGCGCTCGGGTTCGGGCAGCAGGCGGTCGCCGACGCTGATTTCTTCCTTGATCGACTGGATGTCGACGCTGGCCGGCACGATGTCCATCAGCGGCTGGCCATTCTTGTCGACCGTGCCCGACAGCTGGCGGCTTTCGCCCTTGACCAGTACCACCTTGCCGACGTACTGGGTCTCAAAGCCCAGTACTTCCTTGGTGATCGGGTCGCGCAGCGGCGTGGCATTGCGCATCACGCGGAAGTTCCAGGGCTTGCCCTTTTCGTCGAGCAGCGGCGCTTCCAGCGGTCCGCGCACATAGGCGCGGTCGCCGCGGCTGAGCAGGATGCGGTCTTCTGGCGTGGCGACGATGCGCGGCGCCAGTGCGAGGGTGTTTTCGTCGACGATCAGAGGCTCGGCCAGAAAGGGCTCGATCAGATTGGTTTGTAGGGTGGGCAGGGCGTTGTCGCCCAGGTTTTCGATGCGGGTGCGTGGCGACATGCGCACGGTGCGCAGTCCGTCGCCCGGCTGGGCCTGGCCCGCCACCAGCATGGCGCGGCCGTCTTTCTTGACCAGCCGCAGTTCCTGGCCGGGGTAGATGCGGTGCGGGTTCTGCACTTCCTGCTGGTTCATGCCCCAGAGCTCGGGCCAGCGCCAGGGGGAGGTCAGGAACAGGCCGGAAATCGCCCACAGTGTGTCGCCGGATTTGACGGTATAGCGGTCGGGGGCATTGGGTGCGAGATCGCTCAGCGGCACGCCGTTCTGGGCGACCTGGCTGGCGGTGGCCTGCTGGGCCGGGCTGATCGGGTAATTCTGGGCCAGCGCTGCGGGGACGGACAAGCCGCCCATGAGAGCGGCACACGCCGACGCGATAGCCCAACGTGTACCCACTCCCGCCATCATGTATTTCATATTTGGTTGCACCACAAATACCCGCCGGGGCTACCGCTGCCCGGTCCTGTACAGGACGCTGATCCGACGGAAAACTAAAGACAAATTACGCGCGATTCTGCGCCCAAGCCCCTGGTTGGGCAACGAATATTGGCCCCGGCCCATTTATGCCGGCGCAAAAGTAGCGAAAATAGAGACACACGGCGTACGCAACTCCCGACAAAAGGGCTGGGAGCCCTTCTCTCGGGAGTTGCGTACGCGCTCGACATTTTCGGTGAGATTCCATGGCGCTACTTTCAATTCTTCAATATCCAGATCCCAAGCTGCACACCTTAGCACGACCGGTCACGGCGGTGGATGCGCGCATCCAGGGCCTGATTACCGACATGCTGGAGACCATGTACGAGGCCAACGGCATTGGCCTTGCGGCAACCCAGGTAGATGTGCACGAGCGCCTGGTAGTGATCGACGTGTCCGAGGAGCGCAATGCGCCACTGGTGCTGATCAACCCCGAGATCTTGTGGGCCAGCGAAGAGCGGGTGCTGAACGACGAAGGCTGCCTGTCGGTGCCCGGTATTTACGACGGCGTCGAGCGTTCCACCCAGATCCGCGTGAGCGCACTCGATGGCGAGGGCCAGTCGCGCACCCTGGAGGCCGAGGGCCTGCTGGCTATCTGCGTGCAGCACGAGATGGACCATTTGCTGGGCAAGGTGTTCGTTGAATACCTGTCGCCGTTGAAACGCAACCGTATCAAAAGCAAGATGCTCAAGACGCGCCGCGCCATGGGCAAAGCGGACGTGGCTTGATGCGCGTCATTTTTGCGGGCACGCCGGAGTTCGCCCAGGTTGCGCTGGCCCAGCTACAGGCGGCCGGCCACGAGATTGTTCTAGCCCTGACCCAGCCCGACCGGCCCGCCGGCCGCGGCATGAAGCTGCAAGCCTCGCCGGTCAAGCAGCATGCGCTGGCCCATGGCATTCCCGTGGCCCAACCGCGCAGCCTGCGCCTGGACGGTAAATACCCCGAAGATGCCGCTGCGGCCAAGGCCGCCCTGCTCGCCGCCCAGGCTGATGTGATGGTGGTCGTGGCCTACGGCCTCATCCTGCCGCAGTGGGTGCTGGACCTTCCACCACGCGGCTGCCTGAACATCCACGCCAGCCTGTTGCCGCGCTGGCGCGGTGCCGCGCCCATCCACCGAGCCATCGAGGCGGGCGACGCCACGACCGGCGTCACCATTATGCAGATGGACGCCGGCCTGGATACCGGCGACATGCTGCTGGTCGAAGCACTGCCCATAGACCCCACGGACACCACCGGCAGCCTGCACGACAAGCTGGCCGCTCTGGGCGGACGCATGGTGGTGCAGACGCTGGCCCAGCTGGCCCAGCTGGACAGCCTGGTGCCTGTGCCGCAGCCGGCCGAGGGCATTTGCTACGCCCACAAGATCGAAAAGCGCGAAGCCGCCATCGACTGGGGGCAAAGCGCCCAGACCATCGTGCGCCGCATCCGGGCCTTCAACCCGTTTCCCGGCGCCGCCACCCAGCTGGGCGATGACAGCCTGAAAGTCTGGGCGGCCAGCGTGTCGGAAGCCCGGCCGCCGGCGCATGCAGTTTGTGGCTCCATTGTGGCTCTGGCGCAGGACTACATTGCGGTAGCAGCTATGGATTCGATAGTAAACATCGCGCTAGTGCAGCGCCCGGGCGGCAAGCGCCTGGCGGTGGCCGACTTCCTGCGCGGCTGCGATCTGCAGCCCGGCATGGTGTTCGAAGGCACAGTCGATGTTCCTGAAGCGCGCTAACCGCACCCACCCCGAATTCCGCATCGGCGCTGCCGAGATGTGGCCGCAAGCCCCGGGCATGGCGGCCTGGGGCCTGATGACCGGCGTGGCCATGGCCAATTCGGGTATGGGCCTGGGCGCGGCGCTGCTGATGACCTTGACGGTGTTTGCCGGCAGCTCGCAGCTGGCCGCTACGCCGCTGATGATTGCCGGCGCGCCGGCCTGGGTGATCCTGGCCACGGCGTTTTGCGTGAACCTGCGCTTTGTGGTGTTCAGCCTGCATCTGCGGCCTTACCTTATGCACCTGCCCTGGCTGGAGCGCATCAGCCATGGATATCTGACCACCGACATGAGCTATGTGCTGTTCACCAAGCGCTTTCCGCACCCGGGTGACACCCCGGAGGCGCGCAACGCGCAGGAGGCTTATCTGGCCGGCAGCAATACCGCCACCTGGCTCAGCTGGATGCCAATCAGCATCACTGGCGTGGTACTTGCGAACTTTATCCCCACCGCCTGGGGACTGGGCTTTGCCGGCATTCTGTGTCTGATCGGTATTCTTTGTTCGTTGGCCAGCACCCGGCTGCGGCTGCTGTCGGCGGCGGTGGCAGCGGTGGCGGCCATCGTGGCCTACCAGTTGCCGTTCAAGCTGAACATCGTGGTGGCGATTGCGGTGGCGGTGCTTGTCTGCATGGGCACCGAGAAGCTGCGCCCGGCGCCCGGCACGGAGCGTGCGGAATGAACGGCAGCACCGACCTGCACACCGTGGCGCTGATCGCCGGCCTGGCGCTGATCACGGTGCTGACGCGCTGCTTCTTCTTTCTGAGCCGCAAATCCGCCGGCCTGCCGCACTGGGCCCAGCGTGGCCTGCAGTACGCGCCGATTGCCGCCCTGTCGGCCGTGGTGCTGCCGGAGGTGCTGATGACCCAGGGCCAGCTGCTGACCACCTGGATGGACGCGCGCCTGTTCGGCGCCGCTGTGGGTGCGCTGGTGTACTTCTGGCGCCGCGACGTGCTGCTGACCATCGTCGCCGGCATGCTGGTGTACCTGCCGTTGCATCTTGGGATGGGCTGGTAACTTTCTTCGGAATGGCGCTCCTAAAATGGTGGACTAGTTTTCTATCCACCAACGAGACTCCAACGCCATGAACGTCATCCGCTTCTCCGATCTGTGCGCCCAGGGCAAAGCCCAGGGCCAACGCGTCTTCATCCGCGCCGACCTGAACGTGCCGCAGGACGACGCCGGTGCCATCACCGAAGACACCCGAATCCGCGCCTCTGTGCCCTGCATCCAGATGGCGCTGGACGCGGGTGCCGCCGTGATGGTGACCTCGCACCTGGGCCGCCCCACCGAAGGCGCGTTCAAGCCCGAAGATTCGCTGGCACCAGTGGCCAAGCGTCTGGGGGAATTGCTGGGCCGCGAGGTGCCGCTGGTAGCCAACTGGGTGGACGGCGTGACGGTCGCGCCCGGCCAGGTGGTACTGCTGGAAAACTGCCGCGTGAACGTCGGCGAGAAGAAGAACAGCCCCGAGCTGGCGAAGAAGATGGCTGCCTTGTGCGACATCTTTGTGAACGACGCCTTCGGCACCGCCCACCGCGCCGAAGGCACAACCTACGGCATCGCCGAATACGCCAAGATCGCCAGCGCCGGCCCTCTGCTGGCGGCCGAGATCGATGCCATCACCAAGGCCCTGGCGCATCCCCAGCGGCCGCTGGTGGCCATCGTCGCCGGCTCCAAGGTGTCGACCAAGCTGACCATCCTGAAGAGCCTGGCAGAGAAGGTCGACCAGTTGATTGTTGGTGGCGGCATCGCCAACACCTTCATGCTGGCTGCCGGTCTGAAGATAGGCAAATCGCTGGCCGAAGCCGACCTGGTCGACCAGGCCAAGGCCGTCATCGAGGCGATGAAAGCCCGAGGCGCGGCCGTGCCTATCCCCACCGACGTGGTGACCGCCAAGTCCTTCGCCGCCGATGCGGTAGCCACCGTCAAGGCGGCGACCGACGTGGCCGATGACGACCTGATTCTGGACATCGGCCCACAAACCGCGGCCGCCCTGGCAACCCAGCTGAAGTCGGCCGGCACCATCGTCTGGAACGGTCCGGTCGGCGTGTTCGAGTTCGACGCCTTTGCCCATGGCACCGAAACTATTGCCCGGGCGATCGCCGAAAGCGCTGCATTTTCGATAGCGGGTGGTGGAGACACACTGGCCGCCATCGCCAAATACGGCATTGAAAAGCAAGTGGGCTATATCTCCACCGGTGGCGGTGCTTTCCTGGAAATACTGGAAGGCAAAACCCTGCCGGCTTTCGAGATTCTGCAAAAGCGCGCTGCGGCCTGATCTGCATCAAGGGCTGGTCGCCCGAGGGCCGCTACGCTCCTGAGCAACTTCAGGAGAATTCGCATGGCTTTGTTGGAATGGTCGGACGCCTTGTCCTTGGACCTGGCGTGTATGGACGACACCCACCGTGAGTTTGTGGACTTGCTGGCCGGCGTGGGGGCGGCGCCGGATGCCGATCTGCTGCAGCTGTGGCAGCAGCTGATCGTGCATACCGAAGCCCACTTCGGCCAGGAAGACCGCTGGATGCAGGCGACCCGATTTGCCTCGGTCAACTGCCACAGCATGCAGCACAAAGTGGTGCTGGACGTGATGCGCGAAGGCGCGGTGCGGGGCCAGGCGGGCGATCTGCCGTGCATCCGGGCCATGGCTTCCGAACTAGGCCCCTGGTTTCTGCAGCACGCGCAAAGCATGGACGCGGCGTTGGCCTTGCATGTGCGCCGGGTGGGGTTTGACCCGCTGACCGGGCATATCACCAGCCCGGATGCGCTGCCAGCCACACCCATCCAGGGCTGTGGCGGCCAGTCCTGTTCTGACGCACGAGAAGCCTTGATAGCCTGAGCAACCCGTAGGTTTCGACCCATGAAAAAAGCGCCGATCACGGCGCTTTTTTTGTTTAGAAGCGCCAGCCCAGGCCGATGCCGAACAGGACGGGATCTACTTTGAAGGTACCCAGCTTGCTGCCGCCCGCGGCGACATCGGTGCGGATGTAGACCTTCTTCACGTCCAGGTTGAAGTAGAGGTTCTTGGCCAGCGGAATGTCCACGCCTGCCTGCAATGCCGGCCCAAAGCTGTTGCGGTCCACGGTAACGCCGGCGGGCAGGTTGACCGAGCTGATCCGGGTGTAGTTCAGGCCCGCGCCCACATAGGGCTTGAAGCCGTTGGCCTGGAAGTGGTACTGCACCGTCAGGGTGGGCGGCAGGTGTTTGAAGCTGCCGATGGGCGTGCCGCCGGCGCTCAGGGTTTGCTTCTGTGGCACGGTCAATACCAGTTCGGCTGCGATCTGCGGGGTGAAGAAGTAGCTGATGTCCAGCTCGGGCATCCACTTGTTGTTGATGCTCAGGGCCAGGGGCGTGGTGTCGCCGTTGGCGCTGTCCAGGTGCACGGCGCGGGCCCGCACCAGCCATGGACCTTCGGTGGTGGATTGGGCGTATGCGGAGGCCGACACCAGTACACACAGTGCGGCGGCCAGCAGGGATTTTTTCATGGTCTTTTTTCCATCGGATACATGGGAACATTCCCATGCATCTGATTACAAAAGACCCAGGCTTCAGGCAGTTTGCGCCGGATCAAGTGGCCGTGTGGCCACGTTTGCGCCAGGTCAATAGTTCGGGTTTTACGCCGTGTGGGGCTTGGGCGTGCTGGTGGCGCGGCCCGCAAAGTCGGTCCAGCAGCTGCGGCTGAAATCGTACAGCTTGCAGCTGCGCGCGGTGTCAAAGTACCAGCGCCAGGAGAAAGGCTGGATGATGATGCGCTCGGGCAGCAGGTCTTCCAGCTTCTTCTGGGCTTCCTTGAGGCGGTACAGCGGGATGCTCATGTCCACGTGGTGGGCGGTGTGCTCCATGATGTGGTGCAGCAGCGCGCCGATCTGTAACGGGAAGGTCAGGTGCACCGTGGTCGACACGAAGGGCTGGGCCCGCGCCCAGGCATTGCGCTCGGCGTGCCAGGACACCTTGACGTGGGTGTGGTGCACATAAACCACAAAGCCGATCATGGCGAACCAGAACAGCAAAGGCACGACAAAGCCCGTGGCCAGCACCAGCAGTACCGATTGCCCGGTGGACAGCGCCGCTGCGGTCAGTGCCGCCAGCCAAAGCAGGCCATAGCCCGAGATCAGCACGCAGTCCCAGGTGAAGATCGGGCGCTGCGTGCCCATGCTCGACTGGCTAGGGAAGAACATGCGGCGCCACCATATCTCCACCATGTAGTACACGCCCGGTGCCCAGCCGCTGCGGTAGACCCGCTCCATGGTCCGGCGCAGGGGCGACAAGGCCTGGTATTCGTCGGGTGTCAACGGGGCCCAGACGAAATCTACGCCCTTGAGGTTGGTGAAGCCGTGGTGCACCACGTTATGGCCTACGTCCCACAGACTGTAGGCGGTCAGCGATGGCAGAAAGGCGATGCGGCCCAGCCATTTGTTCAGCCGGCGGTGCGGCGTCAGGCTTTGGTGGCAGCCGTCGTGGCCAATGATGAACAGCCGGCCGATGACGAAGCCCGCTGCCAGCCCACACAGCAGTTTGGCCCAGGCTGGGGCCAGCAATACCGTAGCGCTGAGCAGGGACAACAGCAAAGCGTAGTCAAAAGCCAACAGCAGCAGAGCCCGCAGCGTGGTGCGCTGGGCCAGCGGAATCAGCCAGGAGCGGATCACCTTGCGGTGCGGCAGCGGGGCATCAGGCGCCAGCGGCAAGGGCTCCGCGGAGCGCGGTTCAATCAAAGAAGTCATGGCGAAAACACGGGTGAAGAGGGGGGATTGCCTAGCAAAGCCAGTGCTGGCTTGGCATGGGTGCGCAATAAGCTGCCGCGATGCTATGCGGGCGGACCCTTAAGGGTTCTGACCAAGATCAAAGCTTGGTGGGATAGCGCGGCAGTGGTAACTTTGTACCATGGGCCGATGTCAGCGCTGTGGTGAGGGTTTTCGAGCCCATCCTGTAACCTTTTGGTAACTGCTTTCGTGTAAAAATGGAAACTAAATTACAACGGAGACTTTTCCATGCCCCGCCTTGCCACCAAAATTGTCGCCACCCTGGGCCCTGCTTCCAATACCCCGGAGCTGCTGGAGCAAATGATCCGGGCCGGCGTCAATGTCGTGCGCTTGAACTTCAGCCACGGTAAGGCACAAGACCATATCGACCGGGCCATGATGGTCCGCGATGCCGCCAAGCGCGCAGGCCGTGAAGTGGCCATCATGGCCGACCTGCAAGGCCCGAAGATCCGCGTCGGCAAGTTTGCCGAAGGCAAGGTGATGCTGGAGCCCGGCCAGAAATTCGTGCTCGATGCTGCACGCACCGAGCTGGGCGACATCGGCGCCGTCGGCCTCGACTACAAAGAACTCCCCCGTGAAGTCAAAGCCGGCGACGTGCTGTTGCTGAACGACGGTTTGATCGTCATGGTGGTGGAAGCCGTGCGCGGCGAGGCCGTACACGCCATCGTCAAGCTGGGCGGCGAACTGTCGAACAACAAGGGCATCAACAAGCAGGGCGGCGGCCTGACCGCCCCCGCGCTGACCGCTAAGGACATGGACGACATCAAGACCGCCATGTCCTTCCAGGCCGACTACGTGGCCGTGAGCTTCCCGAAGAACGCTACCGACATGGAAATGGCGCGCCAGCTGTGCAATGTGGCCGCGGCCGAGTACCGCCACAAGCCGGGCCTGATCGCCAAGATCGAACGCGCCGAAGCCATCCCCAACCTGCAAGCCATTCTGGACGCCAGCGACGGCATCATGGTTGCGCGCGGCGACCTGGCGGTGGAAGTCGGCAACGCTGCCGTGCCTGCGCTGCAAAAACGCATGATCCGCATGGCACGCGCCAGCGACAAGGTGGTGATCACCGCCACCCAGATGATGGAAAGCATGATCACCAACCCGGTGCCCACCCGTGCCGAGGTCAGCGACGTGGCAAATGCCGTTCTCGACGGCACCGATGCCGTGATGCTCAGCGCCGAAACTGCTGCCGGCAAGTTCCCGCTGGAAACCGTGCTGGAAATGGCCAACATCTGCCGCGAAGCCGAAAAGGCCGAATTCGGCGAGCTGGAGGCCGACTTCAAGGGCAAGACCTTTGACCGCATCGACCAGTCCATCGCCATGGGCGCTTTGTTCACCGCCCAGCATCTGGGCGCCAAGGCCATCGTGGCCATGACCGACAGCGGCTCCACCGCCCTGTGGATGAGCCGCCACAGCATCCACGTGCCGATCTACGCGCTGACGCCACGCCTGGCGACCCAGCGCAAGATGTGCCTGTACCGCAATGTGCTGCCCTTGCTGATGGACGCCAGCAGCGACCGCGATACTGCGCTGGAGCAAGCTGAGCGCCATCTGACCAAGCGTGGCATTGTGCAAAGCGGCGACATCTACGCTATCACCTGTGGCGAGCCCATGGGCGCGCCCGGCGGCACTAATATGCTGAAGATCTGCCAGGTCGCCTGATCTGGCTTTTCTTGTGAGGGCCGGCTCAGGCCCCTGCCGCACACCCGCGGTACACGTCCAGCGCCGGGCGGTAGACCGTGGTTTGCACCCCCAGCAAACCTAGCACCGAGTGGAAGAAGTTGTCGTGCGAAATGCGCGCGGCGGCGTTGTGCTGCAGGCAGGCGGGTGTGATGCCGCTGCGCTGCGTGAAGGCAGGCGACAGCCAAGTGATCCAGGGCACATGTTTTTGCACATCGGGCGCCACCGCATAGGGCAGGCCGTGCAGGTAGATGTTGTTCTCCCCTAGCGATTCCCCATGGTCGGCCACGTACTGCATGGCGGTATCCCATTGCCCCGACTGGGTCTGCAGCCACTGGACCACCGAATTCAGCAAGAAGTCGGTGTAGACGATGGTGTTGTCGTAGGCATTGGTGATGTTTTCCTGGCTGCATTCTTGCAGCGCACTGCTCACGCATTCGGGGCCGAATTTCTTGAACTCCGCCGGGCTGCGGTGGCTGTAGGCCGGACCATGGCCGCCCATCTGGTGCAGCACCACCACCACGCCCTTGGCGCGGGCGGCGGCGGGCAGGGCCGCAATCCGCTGCTCCAGCCCGTGCAGCATCACCGCGTCGAAGCATTCATTGCCGTCGCAGAAGCCTGGCACCGGCACGCTGGTGGTGCTGGCATTGGGCACGCGGTCGCACACCCCTTTGCAGCCCGCCTGGTTGTCCACCCACAGCACGGCCAGGCCAGCGTGCTGCAGCACGTCGAGCAGGCCTTCGGTGTCGGTATCCCGTGCGCCATAGGCTTCGCGGCCCAGCGGCGAGAACATGCATGGCACGGATGCAGCGGTGCTGGTGCCACAGGACCAGACATTGGTATAGCTGACCATCAGGCCGTTGCGCGCCTGGGCCTGCAGCAGCGGCGTGGTGTTGCGGGCGTAGCCGTTGATGCCGAAGTTGCCGCTGCGTGCCGTTTCGCCCAGTACCAGCACCACCAGCGGCGGCCGCGTGCTAGGGGTGCTGGTCGCGGCCAGCTTGGCATCTTCACCCAACGGTTGCAGAGGCCCCGCATGCTGGGTGGGCTTGGCCAGCCGGCCCATGGCGTAGACGCTGTTCAGCGGGTTGATCAGGTAGCGCAGCTGGGTATGGTTGCGCATCAGCCCGGCCAGATTTTGAAAAATAATGCCTGTAGCGCCCACAGATACTGCGATAAATGCTATCAAAAACAGAGCATTCTTGAGCCGTGCTTTCAAGCCTTGCGGATAGCGCACCTGCAGCCGCCAGAGCCACCAGGCCGGCACTACGGCCAGCCCGAACACGGTCAGGGCCAGCCGCCAGTGCAGCAGGTCGGTGACTTCGCGCACATCGGTTTGCAGCGCATTGGTCAGCATGGTGGCATCAATCACGATGCCGTAGCTCTGCATGAAATAGCTGCCAAAGGCCGCCATCAGCAGCAGCAGGGTCAGTACCGGCTTGAGTAGCCAGCGTGGCGCCAACAGGGTTAGCAGCGACACCAGGGTGCCGAGCAAGGCGGTAATGCCCAGGCCCAGGCCGAGGGTCAGGCGCAGGCCGGCCGTGCCTTGCAGCGAGCCCAGCTGGTGCAGAGCTTGCCACAGCGCCAGGTTGCCGATACTGGCCATCCACAGGCATAGTACAGCGGTAACAGTCTGCGGGTGCCAGCCGGGTTGGGAGGGCGCGCGCCAGGGCATGGACCAGCGGCTGGGTAGGACCACATGGCCACTTTGGCCGAGCGCAGAGCGCCGTAACTTAGGCGCGTGCATAGCGGTCTCCTACAAGGTGTTGATGCAACTTATTCCCCAACCAGGCGACCGTCCAGCACAGCCAGGCGCTCCACAGCGTGTGGCTGGTGTAATGCGCGCCGCGCATCTGCTGGGCCAGGCCGAAGACCGTACCGGCCAGTAGCGAGCCGACCAACCAGCGCCGGGCGATGTGCGGCTGCTCCAGGTAAACGAAATAGCCGCCCAGGAACGAGAAACCCGCCGTAGCGTGGCCGGCCGGAAAACAATGGCCGCTGCCGCCATCGGGCGTGTTCCACTGCCAGTGCGATACATGCTGGGCCACACCACCGAACACGTGCATATCCCAGGGGCAGCTGCTGGCGCTGGTGGATTTGATGATGGACACCGCCAGCGCACCCAGGATGGGCGTCAGCGCCAGCTGGATGCGGCGGGCGGTGGATAGCCGGCGCAGCGGGCCGAACGGCAGTACCGCGCCCACGCACAGCGCCAGCACCAGCGCCCAGGCCAGGAAGCGCCCGCCTTCGTGGAATACCGTGCTCATCACCCAGTTGTCGCGCAGCGCAAAGCCCTGGGCCGTGCCGAACCAGGCGGCCACCGGCACGTCCCAGCCCGTGCTGTCCCATGCGAGCAGCCCGCCCAGGGCCAGAACGGTGGCCCACCCTTGTCTTTCGTTTTGCATGGGGCCGAGTCTTGGGCGCGCGCATTAAGCCATCCTTAAGGCATTTCCAATGTCCAATGCCCCGCACAATAGAGCCCATGCGAATCTTGGTAGTGGAAGACGACACAGGCATAGCGCTGGGTCTCAACGTAGGCTTGCGCCAGCGCGGCTATGCCGTGGATGTGGTTGGCTGCCTGGCCGATGCCTGGAGCGCGCTGTGTGTCGAGCCCTTCGACTTGGTGCTGCTAGACCTGGGCCTGCCCGACGGCGATGGCAGCAGCCTGCTGCACAAGCTGCGCGGCAACCCGGCCGGCCTGCCCGATGCCCACACCCCGGTGTTGATCATGACCGCGCGCGATGCCGTGGCCTCGCGCATCGAAGGCCTGGACTCGGGGGCCGACGACTACGTGACCAAGCCCTTCGACCCCGACGAGCTGGAAGCCCGCATGCGCGCGCTGCTGCGCCGCTCGGCTGGCCGGGCCCAGCCGCTGATCACCCGCGGCGATCTGGTGCTGAACCCGGCGACCCGCGCAGTGGAACTGGCCGGACAGCCGGTAGCGCTTTCGGGCCGGGAATACGCGGTATTGCTGGCCCTGCTGCAAGCCCGCGGTCGCGTGCTGTCGCGGGCCCAGATTGAAACCACGTTGTACAGCTTTGACCAGCTGCTGGACAGCAATGCGATCGAGGTGCATATTCACCACCTGCGCAAAAAGCTCGGTTCCCAGATGATCCACACCCTGCGCGGCGTGGGCTATTTTGTGCCGCAGGAGCCCGCATGAACCCCCGCGGCAGCTCACTCACCCGGCATCTGCTGGTCTGGGCCCTGGGAGCTTTGTTGCTGGTCTGGGCCGGTTTTATGGCGGTGGGCGTGCAGACCGGTCTGCACGAGGCCGATGAACTTACCGACGGCCACCTGGCCAGCGTGTCCGCTTTGTTGCTGCACCAGCAGGGCGGGGTTTTCATATCGAATGCGAACGGCGCCCGGCCGGTACCCGAGGGCTATGCCGAACTCAAGAGCCATGACTACCAGCAGTCGCTGAGCGTGGTGGTCTGGGATACGGCAGGCCGGGTGCTGACCCACACCGGGGCTGCGGTGTTGCCCCCGTTTGCGCAAAACGAGGGCTTTGCCGATCTGCAGCTCGGCCCCCAGGCCGAACGCTGGCGCAGCTTTGCCCGCTGGGATGCCGAGGGCCCGGCCCGCTCGCGCCGCGTCATGGTGCTGCTGAGCATCGACGAGCGCGACGACCTGGCCTGGGACATTGCCGAGCAGGTGGCCTTGCCCGGCCTGTGGTTGCTGCCGGTGGTAGCGTTGGCGCTGGGCCTGGCCATCCAGCGCGGTTTGCGCCCGCTGCACCTGTTGTCGGCCGATGTGCACGCGCTGGACGTGGCCCAGGCCAGCGCCCTGCAGGCCCGGCATCCGCATGCCGAGTTCGAGGCGGTGGTGGCGGCCATAAACATCCTGGTCGAACGCCAGCAGGCGGCACTGCAGCGCGAGCGCTCGCTGGCCGACGAGGTGGCGCACGAGCTGCGCACCCCCCTGGCCTCGCTGGCACTGCTGGCGCGGGCCCTGCAAGGTCCGCTGTCGCCGGCCGAGCGCGCGCAGAGCCTGCAGCAGCTGGAAGCCGACGCGCTGCGCGCCGGCGAGGTGGTGAACCAGCTGCTGGTGCTGGCCCGTACCAGCCGGGTCGAGCTGGCCGAATCGGCCCAGCCGGTGGATCTGCTGGCACTGGCCCAGCGGGTGGTGGCCGACTACGCCCAGAGCGCCTGGCAAAGCGGCCATGTGCTCAGCGTTAGCGGTGATGCGCTGCCGCCGGTCTCGGGCCACCCGGTGCTGATCGAGCTGGCGTTGCGCAATCTGGTGGAAAACGCCTTGCGCCACACCGCGCGCGGTACCGAGGTGGAAGTGCAGACCGGTCACAGCTCCGCTTTGGCTTGGTTGCAGGTGAGTGACACGGGGGCTGCCAGTGGCCAAACCAAGCCGGTAGATGCACTGGGCCTGGGCCACAAAATTGTCAGCCGGGTGGCCGAAGTGCATGCGGGCAGATTTGAGCTGATTGCACCCGAAAACGGCGTATCGGGTAGCCAAACCCACTGGCAAACTTGTTATCGGTTGTCTTTCGCCATCCTGCCGGCCTTGGGGGACCGCTAGAATTGGCTTAGTTACCAAGCGGTTACCAAACTGCTCTGCCCCATTCTCAACTCTCTGGAACTACCACCATGGCACTCGTCTCTATGCGCGAACTGCTGGACCATGCGGCCGTCAACGGCTATGGCATCCCGGCTTTTAACGTCAACAACCTGGAGCAAGTCCAGGCGGTCATGTCGGCCGCCGAGGAAGTCGGCGCACCGGTCATCCTGCAAGCCAGCGCCGGCGCGCGCAAGTATGCGGGCGAGCCCTTCATCAAGCACCTGATCCAGGCCGCCATCGAGACCTGGCCGCACATTCCGCTGGTGATGCACCAGGACCACGGCCAGAGCCCCGAAATCTGCCAGGGCGCGATCAACCTGGGTTTCAGCTCGGTGATGATGGACGGTTCGCTGCAGGCTGACGGCAAGACGATTGCCAGCTTCGAATACAACGTGGAAGTCACCCGCAAGGTCGCCGAGATGGCCCACCGAGTGGGCGTCACGGTGGAAGGCGAGCTCGGCTGCCTGGGCTCGCTGGAAACCATGAAGGGCGACAAGGAAGACGGCCACGGCACCGACGCCACCATGACCATGGAGCAGCTGCTGACCGATCCTGAGCAGGCGGCCGAGTTCGTCCAGCGTACCCAGATCGACGCCCTGGCCATCGCCATCGGCACCAGCCACGGCGCCTACAAGTTCACCCGCAAGCCTACCGGCGACATCTTGGCGATCTCGCGCATCAAGGAAATCCACCGCCGCATCCCCAACACCCATTTGGTGATGCACGGCAGCTCCAGCGTGCCGCAGGAGTTCCTGGCCACCATCCGCGAACACGGCGGCGCCATGAAGGAAACCTATGGCGTGCCGGTCGAAGAAATCCAGGAAGCCATCAAGTACGGCGTGCGCAAGATCAATATCGACACCGATGTGCGCCTGGCTATGACGGCCGCGATCCGCAAGTACTTCACCGAAAACCCCGACAAGTTCGACCCGCGCGACTACCTCAAGCCCGCCCGCGAAGCCGCCAAGCAGCTGTGCAAGCAGCGCTTTCTGCAGTTCGGCTGCGAAGGCCAGGCCGGCAAGATCAAGGGCCACACCCTGCAGGTCGTGGCCGGCCAGTATGCGCAAGGCCTGCTGGCGCAAGTGGTGCAGTAAACCCGGCGTAACGCCCATGGGCGAGAATGCTTTTGCAGGCTGCGGCTTCGGCCGCCCAGCTTGCCTACCTATCCACTCTTAAGGACTCACCATGGGCTTACTTGACTCGGTTCTCGGCGCGGTTTTGAACAACGGCGGCCAACAGCAGCAACAGCCGCAAGGCGGTGCAGGCGGCCTGGGGGGCATCATCGGCATGCTGGCCAGCAACCCCCAGCTGATCCAGGTGGTGGTGGGCATGCTGGGCAATAACAGCAGCCAGGGCGGACTCGGCGGTTTGGCCGATAAGTTCAGCCAGGCTGGCTTGGGCGACGTGCTGGCGTCTTGGGTCGGCAGCGGCCAGAACCAGCCGATTTCAGGCGACCAGTTGAGCAATGTGCTGGGTTCTGACGCTTTGGCCGGTATCGCCGCCCAGTTGGGCCTGCAGCCGCAGGAAGCCGCGGGTCAACTGGCCCAGGTGCTACCCGGTGTGGTGGACCAGCTCACCCCCCAAGGCCAGGCTCCCGCAGCCGGCCTGGGCGACAGCAATGATCTGTTCGGCATGCTGGGCGGTTTGCTGCAAAAATAATAGCTGCTGGCTCAGGTAGTACCTGCGCCAGAGCCCTATTTCTTCTAAATTTCAGTCCGTGGCCTGCATGGGGAAGCGGGCGATCACCTGCGCCACCGCCGCCGTCAGCTTCTTGGCGTAGGGCACGTGCAGGAACTCGTTTGGCCCGTGCGCATTGCTCTTCGGGCCGAGTACGCCGCAGACCATCATCTGCGCCTTCGGGAAGCCCTTGGACAGCATGTTCATCAGCGGTATCGTGCCGCCCTGGCCGATATAGCCGCAGGGCGCGCCGTACTGGGACTGCGAGGCTTCGTTGAGCGCCTGTTCGAACCAGGGCGCGGTGGTCGGCGCGTTCCAGCCGGTGGCCGACTCTTCGCTCGCAAAGGTCACGCGGGCCTGGTAGGGCGCGTTGTCTTCCAGCAAGGCCTTGAGTTTTTGCACCGCCTCGCCCGCGTCGACCAGCGGCGGCAGGCGCAGCGATAGCTTGAACGCGGTATAGGGCCGCAGCACATTGCCGGCGTTTTGCATGCTGGGGAAGCCCTCGGCACCGGTGACGCTCAGGGTCGGCGTCCAGGTGCGGTTCAGCAGCGCCTGCACCGGCTCGGTGGTGGTGGGCAGGGTGAACATGGTGGAACCACCGCAGTCGTAGTGCGCCCACGGGAAGCGTTTGTAAATTTCGTCACCAAGTATGGCGGCCGTGGCGCGCGCCTGGGCCAGCCGGTCGGCCGGCACCTCGCAGTGGAAGCTGGCCGGCAGCAAACGGCCGGTTGCGCTGTCTTCGAGACGGTCCAGCACCTGGCGCATGATGCGAAAGCTGGACGGCACCAGGCCGCTGGCGTCGCCGGAATGCACGCCTTCGGTCAGCACCTCAACCTTCAGGGTGCCGCTGGCCATGCCGCGCAGGCTGCTGGTCAGCCACAGCTGGTCGTAGTTGCCGGCGCCCGAGTCCAGGCAGATCACCAGCGACACATCGCCCAGGCGCGGCCGCATTGCGTCCACGTAGGGCAGCAGGTCGTAGGAGCCACTTTCTTCGCAGCTCTCGATCAGGCCGACGATGCGCGGGTGCGCGAGCTTCTGCGCCTTGAGCGCTTGGATGGCGGTGATGCTGGCGTAGACCGCATAGCCGTCGTCGGCGCCGCCGCGGCCGTAGAGCTTGCCGTCCTCGTACTTGGGCGTCCAGGGGCCGAGGTCGTTGCGCCAGCCGTTGAATTCGGGTTGCTTGTCCAGATGCCCGTACATCAGCACGGTTTGGTCGGAGGCGGCCATCGCCGGGCCGTTGCCATTGGAGGCGGGGATCTCAAAAAACAGCACCGGCGTGCGGCCTTCGAGGCGGATTACCTCCAGCGCCAGGCCTTCGACCTTTTGCGCCTCGATCCAGCTGGCTGCATTGCGCACCACGGTGTCGATGTAGCCATGGGCCGACCAGTCGCTGTCAAACATCGGCGACTTGGCAGGAATCTGGATGTAGTCGCTGAGCTGCTGCACGATGTCGCCATCCCAGGCGCGGCTGGCATCGGCCAGGGCCTGTGCCGGGTTGAGGGCGGATGCGGGGATGCGGGCGTTCATGGGGGCTCCTGGCGGCGGCAAAGCCGCTATTGCACCACAAGGCCACTAGCAGTGCAGGCACTGCGGCGCATGTCCATGGTCAAGCGGCTACGAACGCTGCCACCTCGGCCAGCACACCCGGGTCTTGCAGCATGCGCCGGTGGCCCAGGCCCTGGGTTTCGACCAGGCGCGCACGCGGGATAGCTTGGCTGTAGGCCAGGCCGTCAGCAAAGCGGTTCACCCGGTCGCCCCGGTCGTGCACCACCAGGGTCTGGGCACGGATGCGCGGTCCCACGGCGGCGGGCTCGAACTGGGTCATCACCACACCTTCGCGGGCTTCCAGGCGCTGCTGCAGTGCGGCCCGCAGAGCTTCGCGCAGGCCGAACACCTGGGCGAACTGGTGGGTGTACTGGCGCGGCGAAGCCGGCGGCGCCAGCAGCACCAGCTTGGCGGCCGGCAGGCCGCGCGCCAGCACAAACGCCGCTGCATTCGCGGCCAGCGAATGGGCGACCACCGCCCGCAGCGGCTGGCGGTCTTGCAGCAGGCGGGCGCTGACGTAGTCGATGGCGCGGCTGAACTGCGCCAGGTTGCTGGTCTGGCCATCGCTGCGGCCATGGGCCGGCATTTCCACCAGCACCGGGCGCATGCCTTGGGCGGCCAACGCCTGGGCCAGCGGCAGCATCTGGGCTGCATGGCCACCCCAGCCGTGTAGCAGCAAGACGCTAGGCACATGGTCTGCAGCGGGCAGGCTGTACACCGTCAGGCTGGCCTGCTCAAAGCCCCAGCGCTCGGTCTGCCAGGCGGAGCCCCAGGCGTGCTGGCGTCCGCGCCATTTGAGCGGTAGCGGCGTGCCGAACAAGCGGTAGGCCGAGCGAAGCGCTAGCGCGGGCGATACCTGTTGGAGTGCGCGCAGGCCCCAGCGCAAGAAGCGCGTCATCGCGTGGGCGTCGTAGTAGGTGGCCGTCGTAGAGGCGGCGGGGAGCGAGGCATCGGTCATGGCGTGGTCCTTGGTGGAAAAAATAGCACAGTTGTGCGAAATTTAAGTAAAAAAAGCGGGGCGATTGTTCAACCGCTCAGGTTTGGTAGCTGGCGATCAGCCGGGTCCAGCTGGTCTGGGTGCGCTCGGTGGCGCGCGGGTCGCGCAGGAAGCGGGCATCGTGCAGCAGGCCGATGACCAGGCTGTACAGCTCGCCGACCAATTGGTCGGGGTCGGTATCGGCCCGCAACTGGCCTAGCGTGATGGCTTGCTGCACAGTGCGGCACAGCGCCGTGCGCCAGATGCCGATGGCCTGCACCAGGTGGTCGCGCAGCTCGCCGTCCCGGTCGTGCAGCTCAAAGGCACCGGCGGTAAAGATGCAGCCAGTGTGCGTTTCCACCTGGCAGACCCGCAGGCTCCAGCGCCGCATGATCTCGTGCAGCCGGGGCAAGCCCTGCGGCTGCTGCATGGCGGGCGTAAACACGTCGGCCACAAAGCGCTGGCCGTATTCGTCGACCACTGCTTTTTGCAAAGCCTCGCGCGAGCCTATACGCGAAAACACTCCGCTTTTGGACAGGCCAACGCGGTCGGCCACGGTTTGCAGGCTGATGGCCTCCAGCCCCTGGGTGGCAGCCAGATCCATCGCCGCGCCGACGATGGCGGCACGGGTCAGTTCGCTTTTCTGGGTTTTGGCATCCATGGCGAAATATTAGCACGATTGTGCGAAATTGAAGGCGCTGCGGAATTGCGGGTTTACCTGCACGGGTTTTCACCGGCTCTGCTTTTGAGCGCGGCTCCTATAGTCACACTGAAGCAAAACTAACATGTTAGTGCGCAACAGCTGCTCCAGCTGGCGCCATTTCTGACTCCCTCCATGCTGAAAAACATATCGCCCCTGCTGTCCCCCGATCTGCTGCACGTGCTGGCCTCCATGGGCCATGGCGACGAGATCGTGCTGGCCGACGCCAACTTCCCCGCTGCCACCAACGCCAAGCGGCTGGTCCATCTGCCGGGCCTGGATGCCACCCGCGTGCTGGACGCCGTGCTGTCGCTGCTGCCGCTGGACGAGTACGTGCCCGATGCCGCCTTCACCATGCAGGTGGTGGGCGACGCCAGTGCTGTGCCCGAGGCGGTGCAGGACTTCACCCGCACCCTGCAGCGCCATGGCGAGCGCGCTCCGGCGTCGCTGGAGCGCCATGCGTTCTATGCGCGGGCGGCCCAGGCATTTGCCGTGGTGGCCACCGGCGAAACCCGGCTGTACGGCAATATCTTGCTGAAGAAGGGCGTGGTGCGCTCGTGAGCACCTCCGCCAAGCCTGCCCGCAAAGCCCGCGCCAAGCCGGCACCGGCCCAGGCCCAGGCATTGGCACTCGTGCGCCCCGAGTCCAGCAGCCAGCGGGCCCGCGCCTACCAGGGCTTCACCCAGCAAATCCTCAGCGGCAATATCCGGCCCGGTCAGTTTGTCTCGCAGCGCGAGCTGATGACATTGCTGGACATGCCTCTGGGAGCGGTGCGCGAGATGATTCCGCGCCTGGAAGCAGGCGGTCTGGTGAAGACTGTGCCCCAGCGCGGCTTGCAGATCGCCCATGTGGACCTGAAGCTGGTGCGCAATGCGTTCCAGGTGCGCAGCCTGATCGAGCGCGAAGCAGTTCGCCATTTCGCCGCCACTGTCAGCGCTGCCGAGCTAGAGACCATCACCGCCAGCCACCAGGACATCCTGCAGCGCGCCAGCGCCAATCTCCTCGATAAGCCCGATGCGGCCCTGCTGGACGACGCCCAGGCGGTGGACTGGGGCCTGCACGACCGCATGGTCGACGCGCTGGGCAATGAAATCATCTCCGAGATCTACCGTGTCAACAGCCTGCGCGTGCGGCTGATCAAGCTGGAGCAAAGCGTGATCACCCCGGCCCGGCTGATCCCGGCGATGCAGGAGCACCTGCGCTTCATCGCCGCCCTGCAGCAGCGCGACGCCACGGCGGCGGTGCAACTGCTCGAAGCCCACTTGGACAGCGCCCGCAACCGGGTACTGACCGCCGACTCGATTCTTTCCCCCTGACCCAACAACACCCAGGAGCACCCTTTGACACACGCTATTGAGGGCCTTTGGCCCGCCCTGTTGATGCCGTTCGACGCCAGCGGCCAGCTCGATCTGCCGCGCACCCTGGCGCATGTGCGGCGCCTGCTGGATGCGGGCTGCGACGGCGTGACCCTGTTCGGTACCACCGGCGAAGGCCTCTCGTTCAGCGTGGCCGAGCGCAAGAGCCTGCTGGAGGCGGTGCTGGCCAGCGGTGTGCGCCCTGACCAGATCGTCGTCACCATCTCGGCCTGCGCACTGGCCGAAGCGATCGAACTGGGCCGCCATGCGATTGCGCTGGGCTGCACCCGGCAGCTGCTGATGCCGCCGTTCTTTTTCAACCACCCGCGCGAGGCGGGCGTGGTATCTGCCGTCAGCCAGGTGATCAAGGGCATAGGCTCGGACGACTTGCGTGTGCTGCTGTACCACTTCCCATCGCTGAGCAATGTGACGTTCACGCACGCCGCGGTGGCCGAGCTGATGCGGCTGCATCCGCTGCAGGTGGTCGGCTTTAAGGACAGCGCGGGTGACCTGGCGCATTCGCTGGCCATCATCAAGGCCTTCCCCAAGCTGGCGATTTTGGTCGGATCGGAAGCGCATATCGCCACCGCCATGCGCGCCGGTAGCCCGGGCTCGATCAATGGCTTGTCGAACCTGGCGCCGCATTTGATCTGCCGCGTCATGCGCAATCCTGAGGCCGCGTCTGCGGCCGACGAGGCGCTGATCGTCGATCTGCTGAAGCTGCTGAGCCTGCTGCCGAACATGCCCTTCGTCAGCGCCTACAAGACCGCCCTGGCTGAGCAGACCGGTGACGACACCTGGCTGAACGTGCGGGCACCGCTGACGCCGCTGGATAACACCGAGGCGCAGGCGGTGCGCTTGGCGTACCGTGCGCTAGGCCAGAACGCCGCATCCCTGTAGACCAAAAACTAGGAGACAAACATGACACGTTCCATTCCACGCCGTACCGTCTTGCAGGCCGCCGCCGGCGCCACCGCGCTGGCCGGCTTGCCCACCAGCCAAGCCCAGGGGGCTTTTGACTGGAAGCGCTACAGCGGCCAGAGCATCGAGGTGCATCTGATCAAAAGCCCGCGCGGCGAGCTGCTGCAAAAGTACCAGAAGGAATTCGAAGACCTAACCGGCATCAAGGTCGGTGCCGAGCAGGTGCCCGAGCAGCAGTCGCGCCAGAAGACGGTGATCGAATTCAACTCCGGCAAGACCAGCTTCGACGTGGTGCACCTCAGCTACCACGTGCAAAAACGACAGTTCGCCAAGGGCAAGTGGATGGAAGATCTGCGGGGCCTGTTTGCCAATGGCGCAGCGCCCGACTTCGACCTGAAGGACTATTCCGCAGGCGGCATGTTCTACGCCACCCAGAGCGATGGCCGCGTCGACAGTCTGCCGTTCAACCTCGACCCCTGGGTGCTGTACTGGAACAAGGAGCTGTTCGCCGCCAAGGGCGTGGCCTATCCCAAGAGCTATGCCGACATCGTCAACGCCGCCAAGAAGCTGCACGACCCGGCGACTGGTGTGGTCGGCTTTGTCGGGCGCGGCCTGAAGAACGCCAATGTGCCGCTGTGGACCGGTCTGTTCCTCGGCTTTGGTGGCCAGTTCTTCGACGCCAACGGCAAGCTGGCAACCGAAACCCCCGAAGCCCTGGCCTCGGCCACCATGTACCGCGACCTGCTGAAGAACACCGGCCCGGCCGGCGTGGCCGGCTACAACTGGAACGAGGCGCAAAGCCTTTTCCTGCAAGGCAAGGCGGCGATGTGGCTGGATGGCTCTGGCTTTGCGCCCCCGCTGGAAGACCCGGCCAAGTCCAAGATCGTCGGCAAGGTTGGCTACGGCGTGATGCCACCCGGCCCCAAGCTGCAGGTGTCGGCCACCTTTGGCGACGGAATCGGCGTGTCGGCCTTCACCACCAAGAAGGGCCCGGCCTGGTACTACATCCAATGGGCGACCGGCAAGGCCATGCAGGCCCGCATGCTGGCCACTGCCTCGGGTGCACCGGTGCGCTTGTCGGCGTATTCGAATGCGGAGGCTATTGCCAACCTCAAGGTGCCCGCCGAATGGCTGAGCGCGGTGGCCGAGTCGCTGCGAATTGCCCGCCCCGGCCTGCCCATCATCGAGCCGGTGACCGAGTTCCGCGACGTGTTCGGCATTGCGCTGAACAACATGCTGACCGGTGGCGACGTGGCGGCGGAGCTGAAGAAGGCCACGGCCGAATTCGCCCCGGTACTGGCCAAGTCCGAAACCTGATGCCGTGGCCCGCGCCGCTGGCGTGGGCTGCTTCTTTACCTTGTGCGCTCCACCCTGGGCGCGTGGAGCTGTAGGCATGCGAAAGCCGTCGCCGTTTCTGTGGTACATCCTGCCCGCCGTGGTGGTCATCACCGCCGTGATCGTCTTCCCCTGGATGTTCACGCTGTGGATGAGCCTGTTCGACTGGAAGATTGGCTCCAAAGCCACCTTTGCCGGTCTGGGCAATTACGCCGAGTTGGCGAGCAATACGCGCTTCCTGGAGTCGATTGCCCACACCCTGGTCTTCACCGCCCTGGCAGTGGCCGCACCGTTGGTGCTGGGCACGGCGGCCGCGCTGGTGTTCAACCAGCAGTTCTCCGGGCGTGGCTTCTGGCGCGGCGCTTTTGTGCTGCCGATGATGGCCACACCGGTGGCAATTGCGCTGGTCTGGGTGATGATGTTCCATCCGCAGCAGGGCGTTCTCAATTACCTGTTGTCGCTGGTCGGCATAGGCCCGAGCGAATGGGTGTACTCGCCCAAGCTGGCGATTCTGTGCCTGGTGATGGTGGACGTGTGGCAGTGGACGCCGCTGGTGATGTTGATCGTGCTGGGCGGCCTGGCCTCCTTGCCGACCGACCCGTTTGAGGCCGCCTATATCGAGGGCGCCAGCCGCTGGCAGACCTTTCGCTACGTCACCTTTCCGCTGCTGCTGCCCTTCATTTTGGTGGCTGCCGTTGTGCGGCTGATTGACGCGCTGAAGACCTTCGACACCATCTACGTCATCACCCAGGGCGGGCCGGGTACATCGACCGAGACCATCAATATCTACCTGTACCTGCAGGCGTTTTCGTTCTACCAGATAGGCAAATCGTCGGCCGTGGTGGTGGTGTTTTTTGTCTTGGTGGTGGCTTTGTCCATGCTCTTGTTCTGGCTGCGTGAACGCTCAAAATACTATGAATAACACCCGTGACCGTTTACGCGACAAGCTGCTGCTGGGCGTCTGCGTATTCCTGCTGGTGTCTCCCGCCATCAGCTTCTTTGTGTGGATGCTGTCACTGGCATTCAAGAACGAGGTGGACAACCTGGCCTATCCGCCGGTGTTCATCCCCAGTCCGCCCACGCTGGCCAACTTCGTCAAGGTGTTCGACAGCGGCCCGTTCTTCCAGTACCTGCTGAACAGCATCATGGTGTCCGGCACCGCGACTATCGTGGCCTTGCTGATCGGCGTGCCCGCCGGCTACGGCGTGGCCCGCATGAAGGCGCGCAAGCTGCTGATGGTGATATTGATCGCCCGCATGACGCCTGCCATCAGCTTCCTGATTCCGCTGTTCACGCTGTTCCAGGCACTCGGCCTGACGGGTACCTTGGCGCCGGTGATCATCACCCACCTGGTGATTACTGTGCCCATCATGGTCTACATCGTGTCGGGCTATTTCGAGACCCTGCCCATCGAGCTGGAAGAGGCGGCGGTGGTCGATGGCTGCTCGCCCTGGCAGCGCTTTCGCCACATTGCTTTGCCGCTGGCGCGGCCTGGCATTACGGTGGCGGGCATCCTGGCCTTCATCTTTTCGTGGAACAACTTCATCTTCGGCGCCGTGCTGGCCGGGCGTGAAACCCGCACCCTGCCGGTCGCCATCTACAACGTGCTGACCTTCGAGCAGATCGCCTGGGGCCCATTGGCCGCAGCGGCCTTGCTGGTCACCTTGCCGGTGCTAATCCTCACCTTACTGATCCAAAAAGAGATCGTTGGCGGACTCACCGCTGGCGGCGTCAAGGGCGGTTAACCATTTTTCGCAGAGAACACACTCCATGGCATCCGTAACCCTCTCCGGCATTGAGAAATCCTTTGCCAACGTGCCCGTCATCAAGGGCGTGGACATCTCTATTGGCGACGGTGAATTTGCCGTCTTCGTCGGCCCCAGCGGCTGCGGCAAATCCACCCTGCTGCGCATGCTGGCCGGGCTGGACGCGCCCAGCGCAGGCCAGATCCGTATCGGCGACAAGGTGGTCAACGACCTACCACCCAAGGAGCGCGGCATCTCCATGGTGTTCCAGACCTATGCGCTGTACCCGCACATGACGGTGGAGGCGAATATGGGCTTCGGCCTGATGATTGCCGGCACGCCGCAGGGCACCATCGCCAGCAAGGTGGCGGGCGCCGCCAAGATGCTGGGCCTGGACAAGATGCTGGACCGCCTGCCGCGCCAACTCTCTGGCGGCCAGCGCCAGCGCGTGGCCATGGGCCGGGCCATGGTGCGCGACCCGCAGGTGTTTCTGTTCGACGAGCCGCTGAGCAACCTGGACGCCAAGCTGCGCGTGCAGATGCGCACCGAAATCCGCGCCCTGCACCAGCGGCTGAAGACCACCTCCATCTACGTGACCCACGACCAGATCGAAGCCATGACCATGGCAGACCGCATCATCGTGCTGCGCGACGGCAAGGTGGAGCAGATCGGCACCCCGGCCGAGCTGTACGACCGCCCGTGCAACAGCTTCGTGGCTACCTTCATCGGCTCGCCTGCTATGAATATGGTAGCTGCTAGTGCTGATAATTCAAGCGCTAAAGCCGATTTTGGTGGTCAAGTTCTATTGGGAGGCCGGTTTGCCCACCTGGGCCAGCGCCGCGTGCTGCTGGGCCTGCGGCCCGAGCATTTGCAGGTGCGCCCTGCAGGTGAGGCCCATGGTATTCCTTGCGAAGTGAAGGTGGTGGAGTTCAGCGGTGCCGACACCTTGCTGACCTGCGAAGCCCAGGGCCAGCCCATCCAGGCCCTGGTGCACGACCGCCTGCTGGTGAAGTCTGGCGACAACATCACGCTGGCGATCGCTGCCGAGCGGGTCCACGTGTTTGACGAGGCCACGCAGCAGCGCTTGTAGTTCAGCCCAGCTTGCGGATGATGGCCGCCAGCTTCTTCACCGCCGCCTCCATCTGCTCCACCGGCACCTGGGCATAGCCCAGCATCAGCCCGTTCCACACCGGGCCGCCGCCGACGGCGTGGGCGCTCAAGGGGTGGGCCACGATGCCTTTTTGCAGCGCCTGGGTGCTCACGGCCACGTCGGAAATCGCGGCATCCAGCACCAGTGCCAGGTGCATGCCGGCCGAGCCACCGTGCACGCTGGCCACATCGCCCAGCTGCCGTTCCAGCGCGCTGCGCAGGGCATCGCGCCGCTGCCGGTACAGCCTGCGCATGCGGCGCAAATGGGTGGCGAACTGGCCGCTGCGTAAAAACTCCGCCAGCGCCAATTGGTCTGCGGCGCGGCCGCGTGGCACCGACTGCGTCACCAGCCGCTGCAGCGGCTCCACCAGGTTCTGCGGCACCACCATGAAGCCTATGCGCAGTGCCGGGAACATGGTCTTGCTGAAGGTGCCCAGGTACAGCACTGGCGCGTCCGGCTGCAGGCCCTGCATGGCGGCCAGCGGCGGGCCGTCATGGCGGAATTCGCTGTCGTAATCGTCCTCGATCAGCAGTGCGCCCGTGGCCTGGGCTTGCTCGATCAACGCCAGCCGGCGCGCTAGGCTGAGCACGCTGCCCAGCGGGTACTGGTGCGAGGGTGTGGCGTAGACCAGCTTCGGTGCATGCTGGCGCCAGTCGGCAGCGCTGGGCGCCATGCCCTCGGCATCCACCGCAATCCCGTGGACGCGCAGCTCGGCCGCCTTGAACGCGGTCAGCGCGCCACGGTAGCCGGGGTTTTCCAGCCACACGGTGTCGCCCGCATCGGCGAAGGCGTGGGCGCACAGGTCCAGGCTGCTTTGCGTGCCGTCGGTGATGAAGACCTGGCGCGCCTCACAGACCACGCCGCGCGAGGCGCGCAGATGCTCGGCAATGGCCTCGCGCAGCGCGGGTTGGCCCGCAGGCCCGCCGTAGTTCAACTGCACCGTGGACATGCTGCGCCAGGCCCGCTCCACCAGTCGCCGCCAGGCCGGCAGCGGGAAGTCGGCCAGCGCCGGCACGCCGGGCACGAAGGCGCCCATCAGCTGGGCTTCGGGCAGGGGCTCGGTGGTTTGGGCGCGCCGCGACAGGCTGGGTGGCGGCTGGACCGGGCGGGCGCGTGGTGTGGGGCGGGCGACGGCCATGTCCGCCACCACGGTGCCGCGCCGGTCCGGCTGCACATAGCCTTCGGTGGCCAGTTGCTCGTAGGCATACAGCACGGTATTGCGCGACACGCCCAGGTCGCTGGCCAGCTGCCGCGTCGCTAGCAGGCGAGTGCCGGCGCTCAGCGTGCCGCTGCGGATGGCCGTACGCAAGCAGGCATGCAGCAGGCGTTGGCGCGACCAGCCGTGCTGCGCATGGGCTTGGCTGAATTGCGCAAACAGCACCGCGTAGTCCATGACTGGCTCCAAAAAATGGGGTTGTTCTGGTTCTATTTTTAGAGCCAGAAAAAATTATAGTGCGCTGCCCTTTACCCACTTTGGAACCCAGCCCATGACCGACACCGCCGCCGCGCCGCCCAGCGCACGCACCCGCATCCGCCGCGTGGCCGAGAACGCCGACTACCAGCGCAGCACGCTGCACGCCATCATCGACGCGGCCTATGTCTGCCATATCGCCTTCGTGGACGACAAGGGCACGCACAACATCCCCACCGCCTGCTGGCGCGAGGGCGAGCACCTGTACATCCATGGCTCGAACGGCGGGCGTCTGTTGAAGCTGCTGGCCGGCGGTACCCAGGCCTGCGTGGCCATCACCCATGTGGATGGCCTGGTACTGGCGCGCTCGGCCTTTAACCATTCCATGAATTACCGTTCGGCCATGGTCTACGGCTGCTTTGAGCGGGTGGTGGAGGACGCAGCCAAGCGGGCAGCCATGGATGCCTTCATGGACAAGCTGGCACCGGGCCGGAATGCAGAAGTACGCCGTGGCAATGACAAGGAATTTGCCGCCACCACGGTCATGCGTATCGCGCTGGATGAGGCCGTGTGCAAGGTGCGCACCGGCCCGCCCGTCGACGACGCGGAGGACATGGACATTCCGGTGTGGACCGGCGTATTGCCGCTGGTACAGACCCACGCCGCGCCGGTGGTGGACGCACCTGGGCCTGGCGACGTGCCAGCTTATGTGCGGCAGTGGCGAGGCATTGCTACTGTTTAGATAGCTGCTGGCGCAGGTGGAATGTGCGCTAGAGGCTGATTCGGGGCATAAAAAAGGGCGAGCCTTGCAGTTCGCCCTTCTCAGGCTCAGGCCTGGCGTGGCGCTTCGGCGTAATGGTCAAACTGCATGGTGTAGCTGGCCCGCCCGGCGGTCAGCGCACGCAGATTGCCGATGTAGCCAAACAGCATCTGCAGCGGCACCATGGCGCGCACCACCGCCGCGTTGCCGCGTTGGTCCTGGCTGCGCACATGGCCGCGCCTGCGGTTCAGGTCGCCGATCACGTCGCCTACCTGGTCCATGGGCGTGGTCACTTCCACGGCCATCACCGGCTCCAGCAGCGTCGGCCCAGCCTCGCGCAGTGCCTGGGTGAAGGCAGCCGCCCCGGCCACCTCAAACGCCAGCGTGGACGAGTCCTTCTCGTGGAAGCTGCCGTCTTCCAGCGTGACCAGCAGGTCCACCACCGGGTGGCCGGCCAGCACGCCGGCCAGGGCCGCGCGCCGCACGCCTTGTTCCACACTGGGGATGTATTCCCGGGGGATCACACCGCCGGTGATGGCGTTCTCGAAACGCAGGCCTGCGCCGCGCTCCAGCGGCTCCACGCGCAGCGCCACTTCCGCGTACTGGCCAGGGCCGCCGCTCTGCTTTTTGTGCAGATAGCGCACGCTGGCCGCACGCGCAATGGTCTCGCGCATGGCCACCTGGGGCGGGCCGGTGTGCACCGTCACGCCGAAGCGGCTGCGCAGTTTTTCCAGCGTCACTTCCAGCTGCAGCTCGCCTACGCCAGACAGCAGGGTCTGGCCGGTGTCTGCGTCCTGGCCTAGACGCAGGCTGGGGTCTTCGTCCACCAGTGTGTGCAGGCCGCGCGAGAAGTTGTTTTGCTCGTCGCGCGAGTGCGGCTCGACCGCCATCGAAATGACCGGTTCGGGCGCGTGGATTTCCTCCAGCACCAGGGGCTGCGCGGGGTCGCTCAGCGTGTGGCCGGTCTTGCTGGCCTTGAGACCCGCCACGGCCACGATGTCACCGGCTTGCGCCAGCGCCAGCTCTTCACGCCGGTCCGCGTGCATTTGCACCACGCGCGACAGACGCTCGCGCTGGCCGGTGTTGGCGTTCAGTACCTGGCTGCCCGCATGGGCTTCACCACGGTAAACGCGTAGATAGCTCAGCGTGCCGTGTTCGTCGTGCACCACCTTGAACACCAGCGCGGCAAAGCCGTCACCGGGCGGCAGGTCGTTGTTGCGGTCTTCGGGCGCGGGCAGGTAGTCCACCACCGCATCCAGCAGCGGCTCAATGCCTTTGTTCTTCAGCGCTGCACCGCCCAGCACGGGCACGAAGGCACCGGCCAGCGTTCCCTGGCGGATACACGCGCGCAGCTGCGCTTCCGAGATGTCTTCACCGTTCAGATAGGCGGTCAGCAGCGCGTCGTTTTGCACCACGGCGGTCTCTACCAGCGTGCGGCGTCCAGCCTCTACGGCGGCCTGCATGTAGGCGGGCACGGGGCCGCGTTCCAGCGTCGGTTTGCCTTGGGCATTGGGCGGCCAGGTCAGGGCTTGTTGGGTCAGCAGATCGACCACGCCGGTGAACTCGGCTTCCGTGCCGATGGGCAGCTGTAGCACCAGGGGTTTCACGCCCAGGCGTTCGGCCATCATCGCCACCACGCGGGCGAAGTCGGCGCCGGTGCGGTCCAGCTTGTTGACCAGCGCAATGCGCGGCACATGGTATTGGTCGGCCAGGCGCCAGTTGGTCTCGGTCTGCGGCTCCACGCCGGCGACACCGTCGAACACCACCACTGCGCCGTCGAGCACGCGCAGCGAGCGGCTGACTTCGATGTTGAAGTCGATGTGGCCGGGCGTGTCGATCAGGTTGATCTGGTGGCCGCGCCAGGCCACGGTGGTGGCTGCGCTGTTGATGGTGATGCCGCGCGCCCGCTCCTGCGGGTCGTAGTCCATGGTGGCATTGCCGTCGTGCACCTCACCGGTACGGTGGATTTCGCCGGTGGTGAAAAGTACCCGCTCGCTGACGGTGGTTTTGCCAGCGTCCACGTGGGCGATGATGCCGATATTGCGAATGTGTCGCGCATGTGTGTTCGTAGTCATACGATGTTCCTTAAAGACAAAAACCCTGGCCCGCTTGTCGCTGGCCAGGGTTTTCAACGGCTGTTCCACAGCCTTGAAAAAATCCCGCAGCTAGCGGTTTATGTCTTGCGCAGATGCAGCAGCACCAATGGACGAGCGCAAGCCCACCATCCACTGGTGCGGATGAATTGCGGCGATCAGCTTGTCAAAGGTGTGCATGGAAATTCCTTAAAAAACACGGGTCCAGAAAGCAAAAAAACCCGCGCAAATTGCCGGGGTTGTGTGGGTTCCGGCAAGGCGCATAAGCCCTCCGAAAAATCGGAAGGTTTTTAGAGGATCAAAGCTTGGGTGGACATACGCATGGACGCAATTATAAAAAGTTTTGTAGGTTTTGTCTTTGGGGGCTTATGTTTCGATAGTAATGGGCTATGTAACATTCAAGGCGCGATCTTTTCCAGGCAGTAGCCCAGGCCGCGCACGGTGGCGATGCGGATCGGGCCTTTCTCGATCTTCTTGCGCAGCCGGTAGATGTAGACCTCGATGGCATTGACGCTGACCTCTTCGCCCCATTCGCACAGGCGTTCGATCAGCTGTTCTTTGCTGACCAGTCGCCCGGCGCGCTGCAGCAGTACTTCCAGCAGGCCCAGTTCGCGGGCCGATAGTTCCACCAGCTTGCCGTCGATGGTGGCCATGCGTCCCGCGTGGTCGTACACCAGCGGGCCGTGTTGGATGCTGCTGCTGGCGCCACCTGCGCCGCGCCGCGCCAGGGCGCGCACCCGGGCTTCCAGCTCTTGTAGTGAAAACGGCTTGGCCATGTAGTCGTCGGCCCCGTAGTCCAGGCCCTTGACGCGTTCTTCCACGCTGTCGGCAGCGGTCAGTATCAGCACCGGTAGCGACGAGCCGCGGGCGCGCAGCTTTTTCAGTACCTCCAGCCCATGCATCTTGGGCAGGCCCAGGTCCAGTATCAGCAGGTCGAATTCATGGTGGGTCAGCAGGGCGGTATCGGCTTCGCTGCCGTTGGAGACATGGTCTACCGCCGCGCCCGAGGCCCGCAAGCCGCGCAGCAGGCCGTCTGCCAATACCTGGTCGTCTTCCGCAATGAGGATGCGCATCCTTGTCTCCTTTACCGCTGTGTGCGGCATTTGTTTTATGGCCCGATTTTAGGTCGCATACGCCTCCAGCCCTAGCGCCACCACGGTTGCCACCTCGGGGCCGACAGCCTGGTGGAATTCGGCTTCGGCCTGGGCGACCGCATCCTGGAACGCCTGCAGCCAGACCAGGCCGGTGGCGGTGAACACCACGCGCCGGGCCCGCGCGTCCAGCGGATCGGGTTCGCGCGCCACCATACCCCAGGCAACGCATTGGTCTACCAGGTCGCCCATGGCCTGCTTGCTCATGCCCGCCTGGGCCGCCAGCTCGGTGAGGCGCGCGCCCTGCAGCGGCAGATGCCGGGTGATGTGGATGTGGGCGGCGCCCACCTGGGCGCGTGCCGCCAGGTTGCTCAGCGCCAGCGGTACCTCGATATTGCGGGCCATCAGCTCCAGCACGCGGGCGTCGAAGCGGCGCAGGGCGGCCTCCATCATGCGCCCCAGATGGGTCTCGCGCCAGCCGAGTTCGGGTGTCAAATCTGCCATTCGCAGAATGTAAGCCAAACTGACTAATAAATCTATTGCGGAAATTTATGATGCACATAAACTACTGTTCAAGCATCCAGCCTGTTGTTAATAGCAGGCGGTACAACGGTTAAACCCCTTGATTTTGAAAGACCCGATATGAACCCCACCGCCCGCACCCCCGTCGCCGCACCCACTGCTGCCGCTGTCGCAGAAAAAGCCAAGGCCTTGCAGGCCGCGCTGGCGCAGATCGAAAAGCAGTTCGGCAAGGGCACCATCATGCGGCTGGGCGAGGGCGAGGTGATCGAGGACATCCAGGTCGTCTCCACCGGCTCGCTGGGTCTGGACATTGCACTCGGCGTCGGCGGCCTGCCACGCGGCCGGGTCATTGAAATCTACGGCCCTGAGTCCAGCGGTAAAACCACGCTGACCCTGCAGGTCATCGCCGAAATGCAAAAGCTGGGCGGCACCTGCGCCTTTGTCGATGCCGAGCACGCACTCGACACCCAATACGCGCAGAACCTGGGCGTGAACCTGCAGGAAATGCTGATCAGCCAGCCCGACACCGGCGAGCAAGCGCTGGAAATCGTCGATTCGCTGGTGCGCTCCGGCGCGGTCGATCTGATCGTGGTCGACTCGGTGGCGGCGCTGACGCCCAAGGCCGAACTGGAAGGCGAAATGGGCGACAGCCTGCCCGGCCTGCAAGCGCGGCTGATGAGCCAGGCGCTGCGCAAGCTGACCGCCCACATCAAGAAGGCCAACTGCATGGTCATCTTCATCAACCAGATCCGCATGAAGATCGGCGTGATGTTCGGCTCGCCCGAAACCACCACCGGCGGCAATGCGCTGAAGTTCTACGCTTCGGTGCGCCTGGATATCCGCCGCACCGGCACCATCAAGAAGGGCGACGATTCCATCGGTAACGAAACCAAGGTCAAGGTGGTGAAGAACAAGGTTTCGCCCCCGTTCAAGACGGCCGAATTCGACATTCTGTTCGGCGAGGGCATCAGCCGCCACGGCGAAATCATCGACATGGGAGTGGAGGCCAAGATCATTGAAAAGTCTGGCGCCTGGTACGCCTACAACGGCGAAAAAATCGGACAGGGCCGCGACAACGCCCGCGAATTCCTGCGCGAGAACCCCGGCCTGTCGACCGAGATCGAGAACAAGGTGCGCGAGTCGCTAGGCATCCCGCTGATCCTGTCTGCGCCGGAAGAGGCCAAGGAAGTCAAGGAAGTGAAAAAAGCCAAGGTTGAGGCCTAAACAGGCCTCTGGCGCAAGTAGTACCTGCGCCAATAGCTATTAAAGAGATAGCAAATGGCGTTTCAACCGAGCAAAAGCTTGTCGCCCATCAGCCTGAAAGGCCGGGCTTTGCGCCTGCTCAGCGGCCGCGAATATTCGCGGGCTGAGCTGGAGCGCAAGCTGGCAGTGTTTGAAGAAAATCCGGGTGAGCTGGCCCAGGCGCTGGACGAGCTGCAGGCCAAGGATTTCATCAACGAGCAGCGGGTGGTGGATTCGGTGTTGTACCGGCGTGCTGGCAAGCTGGGCGCGGCGCGCATCCGCCAGGAGCTGCAGACCAAGGGCCTGGACCCGGGCGCGGTGCTGGATGCGGTGGCCAGTCTACAAAGTACTGAGCTGGCCCGCGCCCGCGAAGTCTGGCGCAAGAAGTTCGGTAGCCCGCCAGAAGACGCCGCAGCCCGCGGCAAGCAGCAGCGATTTCTGCTGGCGCGGGGCTTTTCGTCTGATGCGGTACGCCGCGTGGTGGCCGGCAGCGACGATTGGGAAGACCAGAGCTGAATTTATACGGTTCGTTGCTATGGTGCAGGTACTGCCTGCGCTGATAGCTATGAAAATAATAGTAAAGCGCGTATGCGGCGCTTATAGTCCGAGCATCAGTTTCAGGTTTTGCACCGCCGCACCGCTAGCGCCCTTGCCCAGGTTGTCCAGGCGCGCAATCAGCACTGCATGGCGGTGGGCTTCGTTGCCAAACACGCGCAGTTCCATCTTGTTGGTGTTCACCAGGGCGGTGGCATCCAGCTTGCCGCTGTCGCCAGGGGCTTCTACCGTCACCCATTCGCTGCCCGCGTAATGGCGTGCCAAAGCGTCGTGCAAATCTTGGGCTTTCGGTTGGCCGGGCAGCAGGTCTAGATGCAGTGGCAATTGCACCAGCATGCCTTGCGCAAAATTGCCCACCGAGGGCACAAAAATTGGCCGGCGCGTCAGGCCGGTGTAGCGCATGATTTCCGGCAGATGTTTGTGCTGCAGGCCGAGTGCGTAGATTTCAAACAGCGGCGCTTCGCCTTTTTCATAGGCTTCCATCATGCTGCGCCCGCCGCCCGAATAGCCGCTGACTGAAGGCAGAGCCAGGGCTGTGTCGGGAGCCAGCAGGCCGGCATCTACCAGCGGGCGGATCAGCGCGATGGCGCCGGTGGCATAGCAGCCGGGGTTGCCGACGCGGTCCGCCTGGGCCACGGCTTCTTGCTGGCCGGAAGCCAGTTCGGGGAAGCCGAAGACCCAGCCAGGTGCGGTGCGGTGGGCGGTGGAGGCGTCGATGATCTTGGGCTTTTTGCCGGGCAGGCTGTCGACCATGGCCACGGATTCGATGGCCGCGTCGTCGTGCAGGCAAAGGATGACCAGGTCCACTTCGGCCATCAGCGCGCGCTTGGCGGCGGGGTCTTTGCGCAGTTCGGGGGCGATGCTGACCACCTCGATCTGGGGCATCAATTGCAGGCGTTCGCGGATTTGGAGACCGGTGGTACCGGCTTCGCCATCGATAAAGACTTTGGGCATGGTGGGCCTATGGTTGTAAGGTGTTGTGCGCTGCAACATGATACATTCGCGGGCTGACAGAACGCAGCACGCCAGTCTTATACAAGACAGACGAGTAGAACCCCCATCCATTCCTGAGAGAGCCCTCATGAAGATTCACGAATACCAAGGCAAGGAAATCTTGCGCAATTTTGGTGTGCCGGTGCCGAAGGGCATCCCAGCATTCACGGTGCAAGAAGCGGTGGAAGCCGCCCAAAAACTCGGCGGCCCTGTGTGGGTTGTCAAGGCACAGATCCACGCCGGTGGCCGTGGCAAGGGCGGCGGCGTAAAGGTCGCCAAGACCATTGATGACGTGAAGAAGCTGGCCGGTGAGATCCTCGGCATGCAGCTCAAGACGCACCAGACCGGCCCTGAAGGCCAGAAGGTTCGCCGCCTCTATATCGAAGACGGCGCCGACATCAAGAACGAACTGTATGTATCGCTGGTCACCGACCGCGCCACGCAGAAGGTTGCCTTTATCGCTTCTAGCGAAGGCGGCATGGACATCGAGGAAGTGGCGCACGCCACGCCCGAGAAGATCATCACCGAGTACGTCGATCCACTGACCGGCATCACGACCGAGCAGAGCAAGAAGATCGCCGCGGCCATCGGCCTGACGGGCGCTTCGGTCGACCAGGCTGTCGACATCTTCGCCAAGCTCTATAAGTGCTACATGGAGACCGATGCCTCGCTGGTGGAAATCAACCCGCTGAACTGCGACTCCAAGGGCAACCTGATGGCGCTGGACGCCAAGTTCAACTTCGACCCTAACGCGCTGTTCCGCCACCCCGAAATCGTGGCCTACCGCGACCTGGACGAAGAAGACGCTGCTGAAGTGGAAGCCTCCAAGTTCGACCTGGCCTACATCAGCCTGGACGGCAACATCGGCTGCCTAGTGAACGGCGCTGGCCTGGCCATGGCCACGATGGACACCATCAAGCTGTATGGCGCTGAGCCAGCCAACTTCCTGGACGTGGGCGGCGGTGCCACCCCCGAGAAGGTCACCGAAGCCTTCAAGATCATGCTTAAGAACCCCAAGGTCGAGGCCATCATGGTCAACATCTTCGGCGGCATCATGAAGTGCGACACCATCGCCACCGGCGTGATCACCGCTTGCAAGGCGGTGAATCTGTCCGTGCCTCTGGTGGTGCGCATGAAGGGCACCAACGAAGACTTGGGCAAGAAGATGCTGGCCGAATCCGGTCTGCCCATCATCAGTGCAGACACCATGGCCGAAGCGGCTGAAAAAGTGGTTGCTGCGGTCAAAGCTGCTGCCTAAGGAATAAGCAATGTCTATCTACATCAACAAAGACACCAAGGTCATCACCCAAGGTATTACCGGCAAGACCGGCCAGTTCCACACCGAAAAGTGCCAGGAATACGCCAATGGTAAGAACGCTTTCGTCGCGGGTGTGAACCCCAAGAAGGCTGGCGAATCTATTTTCGGCATCCCCATTTTCGCCTCCGTCAAAGAAGCGGCTGCAGATACCGGCGCTACCGTGTCGGTGATCTACGTGCCGCCCGCTGGCGCAGCCGCTGCGATCTGGGAAGCTGTGGAAGCCGACCTGGATCTGGCCATCTGCATCACCGAAGGCATCCCCGTCAAGGACATGCTGGAAGTGCGCAACCGCATGAAGGCCAAGGAAGCTGCTGGTGGCAAGCGCACCCTGCTGCTGGGCCCTAACTGCCCCGGCCTGATCACGCCTGACGAAATCAAGATCGGCATCATGCCCGGCCACATCCACCGCAAGGGTCGGATTGGTGTGGTCAGCCGCTCTGGCACGCTGACCTACGAAGCTGTGGCACAACTGACCGAAATCGGCCTGGGCCAGTCCAGCGCGGTGGGTATCGGCGGCGACCCGATCAACGGCCTGAAGCACATCGACGTGATGAAGGCTTTCAACGACGATCCTGACACCGACGCGGTCATTATGATTGGCGAAATCGGCGGTCCGGACGAAGCCGAAGCCGCACGCTGGTGCAAGCTGAACATGAAGAAGCCTATCGTTGGCTTCATTGCTGGCGTGACTGCACCTCCCGGCAAACGCATGGGCCACGCCGGTGCGCTGATCTCTGGCGGCGCCGACACGGCGGATGCCAAGCTGGCTGTGATGGAAGAGTGTGGCTTCACCGTGACTCGCAATCCGTCTGAAATGGCCAAGCTGCTGAAGGCTTTGCTTAAGTAAGCGCAAGTTTGGCGGATAGGCGCCAAGGTCTGGTACGGCCGTCGGGTCTGCCAGTCCTGACCTTCCCTCGACAGGCCTGGTATTGCGGTTATCCACAGTGCCAGGCCTGAATTGTTTAGGGGACAATCAGATTTTTGCTTAGACGCTACGCGCAGGCGGAACCGTAAGAGCTGTCACGCTAAGGACCACCATGGAAGAATTCCTCACAGCCCATTTCTGGCTGGCCGTCGGCCAAATCATCATGATCGACATCCTGTTGGGAGGGGACAACGCCGTTGTCATTGCCCTGGCTTGCCGAGGGCTGCCTGCAAAGCAACGTACCCAGGGCATTTTGTGGGGTACGGTGGGCGCGATTGTGTTGCGTGTGGTACTGATCGCTTTTGCGCTGTCGCTGCTGCAAGTGCCGTATCTCAAGTTGGTCGGCGCGATTTTGCTGCTCTGGATTGGCGTCAAGCTGCTGGTGCCTGAGGAGGACGGCGGTCACGACAACATCCAGGCCAGCGACAAGCTGTGGAGCGCGGTGAAAACCGTGATCGTGGCCGACTTGGTCATGAGCATCGACAACGTGATCGCGATTGCAGGCGCTGCGCAAGGTGCCGGTGAAACACACCAGTTGCCCCTGGTGATCTTCGGTCTGCTGGTCAGCATCCCCATCATCGTGGGCGGTAGCCAGATCGTGCTGAAGCTGATGGACCGCTTTCCGTTCATCATTACCGTGGGTGGCATGTTGCTGGGCTGGATTGCCGGCACCATGGCACACAGCGATCCAGCTTTGGTCCAGTACTTGCCACAAGACAAAAACTGGCACTACGCATTTGGAATCGCTGGCGCTTTGATCGTCTTGGCTGTGGGGAAATTCATGCGACGTAAACCTTCGGCTGAGGCCGTCTGATTTATTGTTTGCCTTCTACTAGACCTGCCCCGTTCCTCTGCGCTCAGTGAAACAGCCCCAATGGGGCTGTTTTTATGTGCCATTTGTAACAAAATATATCAAAATTGCGTAATTTCGCATGTCGATGCGTCAGATCGACCGCATACCGCGGCAGACTATGATCAGTCCTCTGCACACGCTAGTTTGCAGCCCTGAAGTTAGCCTGACAACAAGATGATTTACGAGTTCTGCACGCAAACCCACCCCGGCCTTCTGCGTGAAAATAACGAAGATGCCGTGGCCTTTGACGCGCCCAGTGGGGTTGCCGTCTTGGCGGACGGCATGGGTGGCTACAACGCAGGCGAGGTGGCCAGCAGCATGGCGACTGCCTTTATCCAAACGGAATTAGGGCGCTGGTTGCTGGATGCAGGGCTCCAGGCCAATGGCAAAGAAGTTCGGCGCGCCATGGATATTTGCGTGCATAACGCTAATCTGGCCGTGTTTACGGCCGCCAATACGCATGAGCAATATGCAGGCATGGGCACCACGCTGGTGGTGGGCGTGTTCCAGGATTCTCGTCTGCTGTTGGGCCATATCGGCGACTCGCGCTGTTATCGGTTTCGCAATAACGCCTTAGTACAAATCACCAAAGACCATTCTTTGCTGCAAGAGCAACTGGATGCGGGCCTGATTACGCCGGCCCAAGCGGCTATTTCCGTGAACAAGAATCTTGTGACCCGTGCGCTGGGTATTGAAGATACCGTGCTGCTGGAAGTGCATGAGCATGTTGTAGAACAGGGCGATGTGTACTTGATGTGTTCCGATGGCTTGTCTGATATGGTTGAAGATACCCCGATCGCCCGTATCATGGAAACCGATGCCGAGCTAGAACAAAAAGCCATCCAACTGGTCAGCATCGCCAATGCGCACGGCGGACGGGATAACATTACGGTCTTGCTGGTGCAAGCCATGGCCGGTTCCAAAAAACGGGGACTGGTGTCCCGGCTGTTAGGAAGCTAGATTTTTACGGGTGCCAAGTCCATGAACAGACACAGGAGCAGACCATGCCCAAATTGATCGTGTCGATCGATGGAGTGGTCATCAAAGAAGTACAGTTGACCAAAGACCGTACGACTTTGGGGCGTCGGCCTTACAACGACATCGTTATCGACAGTCTGGCGGTCAGCGGTGAGCATGCTGTCGTCCTGATGGTGGGGCAGGAAGTCCATCTGGAAGATCTCAATAGCACCAACGGTACCTATATCAACGGTAAAGCCGCTCGCAAACAGGTTCTGCAAAACAACGATTTGGTGGAAGTCGGGAAATACAAGCTCAAGTTCATCCATGAAGGCGCAGAAGCTGGCTTGGACAAGGCTTTTACGACACGGCCAGGTATGGTCAGCGGAGTGCCTTTGGCGACGGGGCCGGTGCAGTACACCCGCCGCGCGTCCGACCACTCTGCTCCTACACCTCTGGCGGGTGCGGAGCTCGCAGCCCATAGCCATGCGGCGATTAAAGTGTTGACAGGCGCGGCTGCAGGGCGTGAGGTGACCTTGACCAAGGTAGTCACCACTTTAGGCAAGCCAGGGGTCGCTGTGGCGGCGATTACCCGACGCCCTCATGGCTACGTCGTGGTGCATGTCGAAGGCGCCGAGCAGCCCATGCTGAATGGTGCGCCAATTGGTGCTACACCGGTGTCGCTTAAACATAGCGACGTGTTGCAGCTTGCGGGCACGCAAATGCAGTTCATACAGCCTTAACCATCGTCAGGTGATCGCTACGTGCTTTCACCGTTATCGGAAGATGCCGTGCAATTCTGCATTTCAAACAGTGAATGAACTGTAAAGCGCTTATTTTCTGAACCCGAATGAGAAAAATTACCTTTTCTGCCCTTGGCAGACGGGGTAGCCTCCCTGCCTCGGTTGCCGTCCGATTCTCATGAGATGGCTCCCCTAATTTGAGATCATAAAAAAGGTGTGCCAATGAAGGTCCGCGTGCTGGGATGCTCTGGCGCCATCGCGAAAGACTGTAGGACCACGTCTTTCCTTATTGATTCTGATGTTTTGATAGACGCAGGTACCGGCGTCGGCGACCTCACATTGGATGAAATGTGCGCGGTCAACCATGTTTTCCTCACCCATTCACACCTGGACCATGTGGCCGCGTTGCCCTTGATGGTGGACGCCGTGGCTTCCCAGAGGACGGAAGCACTGAAAATTTACGCCCTGGCCGGTACCATTGCTGCGTTGAAAGCGCATATCTTCAACAATGTGATCTGGCCGGACTTCAGTGTGATTCCTTCTGCTGCTGCGCCGTTTATCAGTTTCCACGAAATCAAGGTCGGCCAAGTTACCTGCATCACTGGCAAAACCATCGAAGCCTTGTCCGCGGTACATACTGTTCCAGCCGTAGGGTATGCCGTGTCAGCCGGAGGTCCGTGCTGGGTCTTTACCGGGGATACCGAGCGCAACCCCGCTTTTTGGCGGCGATTGGAGCAGCTTGACGTGGCTATGCTTGTGATCGAAACGGCTTTCAGCAACCGCGAGAAGGAACTCGCTCGCCGTAGCCTGCATTTGTCGCCGGTGACTTTGGCCGATGAACTGGACGGGATTGGCGAAAAGCAGCAATTTCCGATCTTCATCACCCATACTAAGCCGTTTGAGACCGAGTTGATCATGGACGAGATCGCTCAGTTTGATGGCGATACACCTAGCGGGCGGCGTTTACCGCAGGACATACGTTGGTTGCAGGCAGGACAGGCGTTTGAGGTGTAGGCGATACACCTTCTGTGTGTCAAAAATGTTCCAGATATCCTGCATGCATCGCGCCGCCTGACAAAAATGGCCAATCTAAGCGCATGTGGCTAGTACCAACGGGTCAAAGCTTATCGAGATCGTGGTGTATTGCACGAAATAGCGTGGTTCGATGAGCTGGCACGCGATCTGCTGGAGCTAATTGTCTCAACACCCACTCTAGGAGTTTTTTATGAAGCGAGCTTTGCAAAAGGGTTTTACCCTTATCGAATTGATGATCGTCGTGGCGATTATTGGTATTTTGGCCGCTGTGGCTTTGCCTGCTTATCAGGATTACACGGTGCGGGCGAAGGTTACGGAAGGGCTGACGCTAGCCGGCTCGGCAAAAGTCGCTGTGGCGGAGAATGCTGCAAACGGTGCACCATTTGCATCAGGCTGGGTTTCGCCGGCTGCAACAAAAAATGTTAGCGAAGTCGCAATTGACGCTACTACCGGGCGGATCACCATTACGTACACTGCCGCCATTGACGGTGGTACTACGCTAATCTTGAATCCATTGAGTGGTACAGCCGCTTTGGCGGGGACTACAGCGTCTTCAACCGTCCCAACTGCTGGCTCAATCACTTGGCTTTGCACGTCGGCCGACAGCCCAACCGTTACGAATACGGCGAAAGGTACCATTAAGTCTAAATATGTTCCTGCTGCATGCCGCACTTAAGCAAGTAGCTTGACCCACAAAAAGGTGCCATTGGCACCTTTTTTACATTTAGCAATATGCCTTTTGTTTTTAATCAAATCATCATTGAAAGATTGCGGTTTCTACTGGGGTCACTATGTATAGTGCTCGTATGGATTTACCCCTACTCTTCAGCCGTATCTCGGGATGCCTTATCGCAAATTTTCTCACTGGCATCATTAAGTATTGCATCCATGCTATTTGGATTAAGCGCCACACCCGTTTTGGTCTATATTCTCATAACGTGCGGAATGTTAATTTTTCTAGCCTCGCCCAATCCATATTGGGGAGGCTTAGTTTCTGGCATGGCCGGAATATTGTTGGGTGGTGTGGCGTGTCATGTCGGCGTACATTTTCGGCGTGACTCACGGGGATTACCTTGGTTTTTGTTTGCACTTGTCACGGCAGGGCTAATTAATGCGACTGAAGGTTTACTGCAATGGTTTGGATTAGTGGGGGAACTATACCAATGGATACCTGAACCAGAGTCTCGCGGTTTGGCTTTTGGGGCGCTACGCCAAACCAACTTATTTGCTACTTTTTTGTGCATAGGCTCCATCAGTACGGTATGGCTAGTGCATAAACGTAGTGTGACCGAGCCAATGGCGTGGTTTCTGTTACTTATGCTGATGTTTGCAGTAGCTGCATCGGGTTCACGCACAGGCGTATTAGAGGTGACTGTGCTGGCCATGCTCGCCTTTGCATGGAGAAAAAAATTAAGCACAGCTGTAACACGGCTTTTTATAGGACAGCTGGCACTTCTTATATTTGCAATGCTCGTTTTAACCATTGCTGCAAAATTACTGGATTTTGGTTTTTCTTCTGGCGCTGAGCGCACCGTTAAAATGGGGCAAGATGCCAGAATAAGCATATGGCATGATGCCTTATATTTAATTTACGAACGCCCCTGGCTGGGCTGGGGATGGCGTGAAACTGGCTACGCACAGTACGCGACACTATTTGAACGTCGTCATGAAGGCATTTTTGATAATGTGCACAATTTGCCATTGCAAATTTTTGTTGAATTTGGTTTGTTGGTAACCGCTCCATTTTTAGGCCTGGTATTTTGGTTTGCCTACAAAAAAATTTCATGCCGTATTAAGAGAGCTAAAACCCTTGAGGCAACTGCCCTCGAATTGGATCCATTATTTGCCGGATGCATATTACTGCTGATTGTGGGAATACACAGCATGCTGGAATATCCCTTATGGTATGCAGGCTTCTTGTTCTTGTCCGGCTTGTTTTTCGGCTATCTCTTATCAACAAAAGAGGTGGATGGAGTATTAAATGGCTATCAGGTATGGTCGCTTAGATTTGCGAAATTGACTCCAGTATTACTAATGGCTGTGGCCTGGGTCGGATGGCAGCAGTGCAATACAGTATTGGTGATATATAAAATCCCTTTTACCAACGACAAATCAGTACGCCAGGCAGCGATGGCCCCGGCGCTAGTCAATGCATCAGGTGCATGGTTATTTGGTCCACAGCTGGACTTCGCAGTGCTAAGCTCAACGGTAGTCACACCCCAAAATGCCTTGGAGGTGCGGGAACGCGCAGAAAGATTACTGCACTTTTCTGCGGAGCCGTTGGTGATTCAGCCCCTGCTCTTAAGTCTTTTGTATTTGAACGATAAGGATGCTTTTCGCTTCCATACTGAGCGTTTTTGCCAGGCATTTCCATCTGCCTATCGGCGATGGAGCCAAGAGTATGCAGTTCAGGCGCTGCACACCAATTCTGGGCACCTGTTCCCACTGGGCTGTAAAGCAGAAGCCCGTTAATACAAGTGAGTTCAACCAGTTACCCAATGCCGAAAAAATCACATACGTTCGCAATAATTTCCCCCAGTTGGTTGGTGTTGTGGTCTGTATTGCTAGCACTTTCTTGGCTACTGCCAGTGAATGTCCCACCTTGGGCAACATTTCCTGCCGATGCTTGGTTTGCGCTTTTATTGGCAATGATTGGGGGGGGGGTCATCTTCCGTATCCATTCAACTGCGCACTGGCATGGTGTTGCCATCGTGGCGGCTATGCTGGTTTTTTTGCCTTGGCTACAGCTTTATGCAGGGGTGATTCCTTTTTTGGGACAAGCGTGGATTGCAAGCACCTATTTACTGGGATTTTTGCTGGCTTTGCTCATTGGCGCGCGGTGGGCGGCGAGCAACCGAGACCAATTGGCACACGGCTTATTCATTGCCGTTGGTTTAGCGGCCGTTTTATCCGTCGGGTTACAACTTTATGTATGGCTGGGTCTATGGGAAAGTGGCGTACTGGGCATATGGGCACTCGCTCCAACTAGCAGCCGACTCTCTGCGAACCTGGGGCAGCCGAACCAACTTGCCACCTTGCTACTTTGGGGTTTAGGTGCATGTGCTTGGGCCTACTTTTATCGTCTGTTGCGATGGGGCGGAGCTATCGGGGTTGCTGCTTTTTTACTGTTGGGGCTTTCACTAACCCAGTCTCGCACGGGTTTTCTGGCGCTAACTGCCGCGCTGTTGGCCACATGGATGTGGCGAAAGCTGTGGCCTTCGCGGTGGTTTCCCTGGGCGGTGTCCGGTTTGTATGCTTACTTTCTGGCTTGTCCGTTCGCACTGCGCTGGTTGAATGGCATATTGTTGCTGGAGCAAGACGATATGTACGCCAGGCTTCAGCAAACAAGAGAACTGCGGTTAAGCGCATGGCAGTTATTTCTTCAGGCCATCGTAGAGCGACCGTGGCTGGGCTACGGCTGGACTGAACTAAGTCCTGCACAGCTCCAAGTTGCCGATCGATTTCCTAGCCTTGGAGGCATATTCACCCATTCGCATAACCTGTTTTTGGACTTGGTGCTTTCGAGCGGATTACCCATCGGCTTACTCGTTTCAGGCGTGTTGGTTCGGTGGTTTTGGCTTAGAGCCGCTGCGATTCGTCAGCATGAAGATGCCATTCTCCTGATGGTATTGGGCATGTTGGGGATTCATGCATTGCTGGAGTATCCACTTCAATATGCTTATTTTTTATTGCCATCTGGTTTGATCATGGGCGTTTTGGATGCCCGTCTACAGGCCCGTGTTGTGCTGACAACACAACGCTGGATATTGGGTGGCTTGTGGTTGACTGCCGTGTTGATGTTTGGAGTGACTATTCGAGACTACATGCGTGTCGATACCAGCTACAGCTTATTGCGGCTTGAACAGTCGCTGGTGGGTCAAGGTCGAGCACCTATGGGGGATGCACCGGATGTGTGGGTGTTAACCCACCTCCGGGATTGGATTGCACTGATGCGCTTCAAGGTTCATCCGGGGATGGACGATCATGAAATTGAGGCACTGGAGTCTATGACGACAGCGTATCCCTCACTCAGTTTTGCCTATCGTTTGGCAACTGCATTGGCGCTAAATAACCGCGAGGATGAGGCGCGCACTTGGCTTGGCAGAATTTGTAAATTTACGAATGAGAAGGAGTGCATGCTTGCGCAGCAAAGCTGGGCGCGTGACTCAGCCAATGACCCACGCATAGCGGCCATTGCATGGCCCCATCAAACTGCATCAGAGAAAAAATAGGCCTCAGATTGGGGCTTGCAGTTGCCATGACCAAGAAAATCTGCATGGGAAAATTCCCGAAAGTACCCGGCCACCACCCATACAACCTTGGTGTAGCCTTCTGTGTGTCTGTTTTACCCATCCGATGCATTTGTTGCACATACTAATTTTCCCCCTCCTCCTAGCCCTCCCCTGGCTCAACCCCTTCGCACCTGGCCCGATGTCGGCGATGGCACCTTGGCTGGTGGCGCTGGCTTGCACGGCTGGGCTGTTGGGGCTACGGGCTTGTCGGTCGGGTCACCACCAGGATAGCGTGGCTTATTGGGCCGAGGCTGCCGCCCTTGGCTGGCTGTTGGCGGGGGCGATGAGCAGTGCCATCGGCATTGTTCAGTATTTCGGGCTGAGCGCGCCGCTGTCTCCGTGGGTCAACACCACGCACTTGGGTGAAGCCTTTGCCAACCTGCGCCAGCGCAACCAGTTCGCCAGCCTGACGAACATCGCATTGGCCGCCTTGCTGTGGTGGGCGGTGCAACCCGTGCCAGACCGGCTGAGCAAAGCCTGGCGTACGGGCGCACTGGTGCTGGCCACGCTGCTGGGGGCGGGGAATGCGGTGTCTTCCTCGCGCACGGGTTTGTTCCAGGCGATGTTGCTGCTGGTCTTGGTGTGGCATTGGGGCGGGCTGCGCCGGCCTGCGATACGCCAGGTGGTGGTCGGATACGTGCTGGCCTATGTATTGGCCTTGCTGGTGCTGCCCTTTGTGGTGGGTTTGAGCCCCTGGTCCAGTGGTGCATGGGCGCGGCTGCATACGGGTGACGCGGTGTGTTTCAGCCGTATCACGCTGTGGCGCAACGTGCTGGCATTGATCGCCGAGCACCCGTGGTTCGGCTGGGGTTGGGGCGAACTCGACTATGCGCACTACATCACCTTGTACGACGGCCCGCGGTTTTGCGACATTCTGGACAACGCCCACAACCTGCCGCTGCATCTGGCGGTTGAGCTGGGTGTGCCGACGGCGCTGGCCTTGTGCGGTCTGCTGACCGTATGGGTGCTGCGCTCCAAGCCCTGGGCCGAGACCGATACCACCCGGCAGATGGCCTGGTCGGTGCTGGCGGTGGTGGGCTTGCACAGCATGCTCGAATACCCGCTGTGGTACGGCCCGTTCCAGATCGCCGTCGGCCTGTGCGTGATGCTGTTGTGGAGGCGTCCACCAGCGGTATTTATGAAAAATCAGGCTCTGGCGCAGGTACGGTATGCGGTGGCAGCTACTTTTTTAATAGCGGTATGCGCGTATGCGGGCTGGGATTACCACCGCATCAGTCAAATTTATCTGGCCCCCGAGGCGCGCGATCCGGCCTACCGGACCGACACCTTGAACAAGATCCGCGACACCCGCCTGTTCCAGAGCCAGGTGCGGTTTGCCGAGCTCTCCGTGACCCCGCTGACGGCGCAGAATGCGGCTGCCCAGCTGCGCCTGGCGCTGGATATGCTGCATTTTTCTCCCGAGGCCCGGGTGGTGGAGCGGGTGATCGACAGCGCACTGTTGCTGGGGCGCGATGACATTGCGGCTTTCCATCTGGCCCGCTTCAAGGAAGCGTTTCCCGATGCCTATGCCGACTGGATGGCCGGCCACCCGCCAGCGCCGTAGCCCGTTAGCGGGTGCTGCCCTCCACAATGCTGTCGACGTATTCCTTGATCGCCAGCTGGGCCTTGGCCTCGATGGAGGTGAATTCCACCGGGAACATGTACCCGTCCTCGACCTTGGTCACACGCAGCACCTTGGCGTAAATCTCGGTCAGTTCGCGGCCCATCAGCGACAGCGATAGCGCTATCTTGATGTCGTCAAACGGCTCCAGCCCGTCCGGGCTGACGACGAACATGCCGCCATAACCCAGGTCGACGATCCGGCCAGTATGTTCCTGGGGTAGGACCGATTTGCCCCGCAGCACCTGGTAGGCCAGCGGCATGTCCACCTCGACCCGCGGGCTGTTGCGTACCTCGCGCTGTGGCGCGGTCATCGGGCGCGCGCCGCGCAGGGCCAGCAATTCGACCATGCGCACGCAGGCGCGCTTGCCCTTTACCTGCACCTCGTTGACGTCGCCGATGTCGATGTAGTCTTTGGCCTGTTGGTAGGTGTTCTCGCTCAGCAGGATCTGCCCGCGCAGGCTGTGCGCCTCGACCCGCGAGGTCAGATTCACCTGGTCGCCGATCACCGTGTATTCGCTGTGCAACCGTGAGCCCAGGTGGCCGACCACCACCTCGCCGGTGTTGATGCCTATGCCCATGTACAGCGGCGCCATGCCGTGCAGCAGGTTCTGCGCGTTGATGCCGTCCATGGCCAGCTGCATCTCGATGGCGCAGGCCAGCGCGGCCTCAATGTCGTTGTCCAGCGGCAGCGGCGCGCCGAAGAGCACCATGATGGAGTCGCCCATGAACTTATCGATGCAGCCGCCGTGGCGCACGATGATCTCGGTCATGCGCTCCAGGTAGCGGTTCAGCGCCGTCACCATCTCCATGGCGGTGAATTGCTCGGCCACCGCGGTGAAGCCGCGCAGGTCGGACAGCAGAATCGTCACCCGCCGGGTCTCGCTGTCGGTAGGGGCGTGCACCGTGGCCCGGTCGATGGCCGTGCCTATGGCCAGCAGGCGCTGTTCGCCGTTCTGTGGCAGAGCCGGGTTGCCGGGGTCGAAAGTCGCCAGCAGTTCGCGGATCAGATCTTGCCGGTCAATGTGCTTCATGGCACCACAAAGCTCCCTGACTTGCCGCCGTGCTTCTCTACCACCCGCACGCCCTGCATGGCCATGCCTCGATCTACTGCTTTGCACATGTCGTAAATCGTCAGTAGGGCGACTTGCACCGCGCACAGGGCTTCCATCTCCACCCCGGTCGGGCCCACGGTTTCCACGGTGGCGGTGCACTGCACCGATGGTGGTTCGGCGACGGTCGCAAAGTCCACCGCCACCCGGGTCAGCGCCAGCGGATGGCACAGGGGAACCAGGTCGCTGGTCTTCTTGGCCGCCTGGATGCCGGCGATACGTGCAATGCCCAGTACGTCGCCTTTTTTGGCGCTGCCGCTCTCGATCAGCGCCAGCGTGGCGTGCAGCATGTCGATCCGGCCAGTGGCCACTGCCGTGCGGTGGGTATGGGCTTTGGCGGCCACATCGACCATGTGGGCTTGGCCGTGGTCGTCAAAATGCGTCAGGGTCGTCATGCGGGTCACAATCCGGGTTTACAGAACGTTTATGGTTGGATTGCATCATACGTATCCCCGTCGGTTGCGGCCCGGATCTTAGAACCTGCTCAGAATCTTTTTGGGGTCGCGTTGGGCTGAAATCGGGATGAGTTGGCTGTCGTAGACCGCAGCATGGGCTCCCTGCCCATGCAAGGGCTATGGCGGGCAAATCGCCCGATTTCACCCCAACCCGTAGGGCAGGTGTCTTTTCGGGCGAGCTGCGTCGTTACAAAACCCGCCAAGGCAGAAGCCTTGGCTTGGGTTTTGCGCCTAGCATCTCATCCCGAAAAGGCACCTGCGCGGCCCCAAAAAGACTCTGAACAGGTTCTTAGGACTCATTTTGAAATCAAAATTTATGAAAAATAGGGCTCTGGCGCAGCTGCAGATTGCGTCAATAGCTCTAGTTTTAATAGCAACAAGCGTGGGCCACCCCGGTGCTGCCATGGCCCAGACGCGCGCCGCCCCTGCCGCCGAGCTGCCCAGCCTGGGTGACGGCAACAGCATGGGCACCAGTGCCGAGCGGCGCCTGGGTGAGCGCATTGCCCGTGAAATCTACCGCGACCCCGACTACATCGACGATGCCATCCTGGTCGAGTACGTGCAAAGCATCTGGCAGCCCCTGCTGGCAGCAGCCCGGCAGCGTGGCGAGTTGACCGACGAGCTGGACCAGCGCTTCGCCTGGGAGGTGCTGATGGGTGCCGACCGCACCATCAACGCCTTTGCCGTGCCCGGCGGCTACCTGGGCCTGCACCTGGGGCTGATCGGCGTGGTCACCAGTGACGACGAGCTGGCCTCGGTGCTCGGCCACGAGCTCAGCCACGTGACCCAGCGGCATATCGCGCGGATGATGGATTCGCAAAGCCGGCAAACCCCGTGGATGATCGGCGCCATGGTGCTGGGCGCGCTGGCCGCCAGCAAGAACCCCGACGCCGCCAACGCCATGATCGTCGGCGGCCAGGCGGCGGCGGTGCAAAACCAGCTGAACTTCTCGCGCGACATGGAACGCGAGGCCGACCGCATCGGCTACGGCGTGATGACGCAGGCCGGCTTCGACCCCCTGGGCTTCGTCAGCATGTTTGAAAAGCTGCAGCAGGCCTCGCGCATCAGCGACAACGGCTCTTTCCCCTATCTGCGCAGCCATCCGCTGACCACCGAGCGCATCGCCGACATGCAGTCGCGCCAGGCGCTGGACGCGCGGCCCACGCCCGCGCCTCAGAGCCCGGTGCAGGCCATGATGGCGGCCCGCGCCCGGGTGCTGGGCAACCCCGGCGTGGATATGCTGCGCGCCTGGGTCGGCGAGGCCAAAGGCGCCAAGCCGACCGGACCGGCCATGGATGTGCGCAGCGTCGGCGTGCTGTATGCCGGCACGCTGTCGGCCCTGCGCCAGCGCGATTTCGCCCAGGCCCGCGGCCTGGTGACCCGGCTGCAAGCGCTGGTAGAGCCCCACGCAGCCGCTGCCCGCATCGCCCGCCTGCTGGCAGCCGAAATCGAATGGACGGCAGGCGACCTGGCTGCGACCACGGCGCTGGTCGATCTGCAGGCCCCGGGCCGGCCCGAGCTATTGCTGGGTTCTCAAATCCGCACCCGCAGCGGCAAGGCGGTGGAGGCGATTGCCCGGCTACAGCCCTGGGTAGCTTTGCACCCGCGCGACGGCACGGCTTGGCAGCTGCTGGCCGCCGCCTATACCGCGCAAGGCCAGACCCTGCGCGCCATCCGCGCCGAGGCCGAGGCCCAGGTGGCCCGGTTGGACTATGCGGGGGCGATGGACCGGTTCCGCGCCGCCCAGGACTGGGCACGCAAGCCGCCGGCCGGCAGCGGGCCGGTGGACGACATCGAGGCTTCGATCATCGACACCCGCGCGCGGCAAATCCAGGCGTTGCTGAAACAGCAGGCCCTGGACAAGCTAGACAAATGAATCGATGGCGATGCCAAGTGCCGAATAGATCAGCGAGCCGATCAGGGCCGCGGTAAACCCGGTCACATGGAAGCCGGCCAGCAGGCCGGACGCCGACCAGAACATCAGCGCGTTCAACACAAACAGGAACAGCCCCAGCGTCAGCACCGTGACCGGCAGGGTCAGCACCACCAACACCGGCCGCAGCACGGTATTGAGCAGGCCGATCACCAGTGCCGCGATCAGCGCCGTGGTGAAGTTTTGCACCTGCACTCCGCTGTACAGATGGGCCACCAGAAGCAGGGCGGCCGCGCTGAGCAGCCATTTGAGTAGAAGTTTCATGCGGCCAAGGATACCGCTTCTGCGGGGCCGCATGGACCGCGGATCAGGCCGTGGCTTGCACTTTACGCCGGGCGCTCCAGCTGCCTGTTGCCAGCACACCGGCAACCGCTACCGCGTACACGCCCCAATGGGCGGCGGTGCTCCAGGGTGCGGCGGGGCCGAACACCGAGGCCAGCACCGGTTCGCCGACGATCATCTTGGCAGCGGTAAAAGCCAGCACGGCGGCACCGATCTGGATGATGGCCGGGAAGCGCTCGACCAGCTTCAGCACCACGGTGCTGCCCAGCACCACGATAGGCACGCTGACCAGCAGGCCGATCACCACCAGATCGAAGGCACCATGGGCGGCACCGGCCACGCCCAGCACGTTGTCCACGCCCATCAGCGCATCGGCCACCAGAATAGTTTTCATCGCACCCCAGAAGGTGCTGACCACCGGGCCGTCATGTCCGTCCTCGCTGCCCTGGTCGGCCAGCAGTTTGTAGGCAATCCACAGCAGGCCCAGGCCGCCGACCAGCATCAGGCCGGGGATCTTCAGCAACCAGACCACGCCGACGGTCATCACCGAGCGCACGGCGATGGCACCGACCGTACCCCACATGATGGCCTTCTTTTGCAGATGCGGAGGCAGGCTGCGGGCGGCCAGGGCGATGACGATGGCGTTGTCGCCAGCCAGTACCAGGTCGATCAAAATGATCGCCAGCAGGGCAGACCACCAGGGGGCGGATAAAAATTCCATGAAAAACACTCCGTTGCGTTGTGGGTAACCGCAAACGGTGAGATCGGGAGTGTGTGGGCGGGAGAGCCGCTGGGAGCACTTCGACCCCAGCCATTGCAGATGGGTATCGAAGGTCTTGCTCGGCATCTGAGAGATGCCCCGCTGGCCGGAAGCCCTGCGGGGCAACGTATTGACGACCAGTGGGTGCCCGCGATTGCGGCGGGCGGGAGCTACTCCCCTTCAAGCCCGCGATTAGAGCACAATCACTCTCCCTTTGCCAACCCTCGTCCTGATCCTTGTCCATGGCCGGAATCCACATCACCGACATCGAAGCCGCCATCAACTACTGGCGGGTCCAAAAGCCGTCGCCCGACGGCATCACCCTGTGCGCCGAATTACGCGCTCTGGCCGAGGTGTATGCGCTGTTGGTTTATCACCACGAAGACGAGGCCGACGAGGCCAGTATGCCGTCCAAAGCCCGCGCCGCCTGGCTGGCCTGGTACGAGACCACGCCTGACACGCCGTGCATCGCCATCTGCTCGACCTTCCAGGGCGATGCCCTGTGCAAAGGCTGCGGCCGGACCTTCGAGGAAGTACAGCTCTGGCCCGCCATGGACCCGGTTGCCAAGCGCGCCACCTGGCGCCGCATCACCCAGGAAGGAACCTCCTGGCGCTTCAACCGCTATGCCGAGCGCGCCGCTGAAGGCCGCTTGTCTGCTATAGATTAAGTAGCTTTTGGCGCAGGTGGAATAAGCGCTAGCGGCCTAAAACGTATTCAAAAATAGAGTGGGGGTTATTTCCAGCGGATGCACTCTACGTCTACGCTGCCTTTTTCGCTGCTGAGGGTCAGGGCGCCTTCTTGCACCGTCGCCTGCAGTTGCATGCTGCGTTCGGCCAGTGTCGCCAGGGCCTGAGAGGCTTCGGCGGGCACGCGCCAGACCTGCAGGTTCTGCGGGCGCGATAGCTTGCTCTCCATGCCGCGCCACCAAATGTCGGCCGAGGAGCTGAACGGGTACAGCAGCACCTGGTCGGCCTTGCCGCAGGCCTTGATCAGCGGCTTGTCTTCGGGCTGGCCGACTTCGACCCAAAGCTTGGTCTGGCCGGTGAAATCGCGCAGGCTCAGATCCGGGTCGTCCGGGTTGCTCAGGCCGGCGCCAAACGCCAGCACGCCATCGCCGCCACACACGCTTTGCAGCTTGTAAGCGTTTAGCGCCAGCGCCACCAGGCGGACCATCATGCGTTCGTCGGTTTCGCTGGGATGGCGCGCCAGGGTCAGCGCGTGGTCGGCGTAGTAGCCGTGTTCAATGTCTGCAATTTGCAGGTTGGCTTTAAAAATGGTGGATTTGAGAGCCATGCAAATTACTATTGTTTTTATAGCTGCTAGCACAGGTACCACCTGCGCTAGCAGCCTATTTCATTTAAAAAAATTACGCTCGGCGCGCTAGTTCGGCGGCGATGCCGGTGTAGCTGCCTGGCGTCATGGCCAGCAGGCGCTGCTTCTCGGCTTCGGGTATCTCCAGCGAGGCGATCAGGCCGTGCAAGGCTTCGGCGGTGACGGTCTTGCCGCGGGTGACTTCCTTGAGCTTTTCGTAAGCGCCCTGCACGCCGTAGCGGCGCATCACGGTCTGGATCGGCTCGGCCAGCACTTCCCACGACGCATCGAGGTCGGCGGCCAGGGCTTCTTCGTTGAGTTCCAGCTTGTTCAGCCCGGTCAGCAGCGACTGGTAGGCCAGCGCCGCATAGCCGACGGCCACGCCCATATTGCGCAGCACGGTGGAATCGGTCAGGTCGCGCTGCCAGCGGCTGATGGGCAGCTTTTCGCTCAGGTGGCGCAGCAAGGCGTTGGCCAGGCCCAGATTGCCTTCGGCGTTCTCGAAGTCGATGGGGTTGACCTTGTGCGGCATGGTGCTGGAGCCGATTTCGCCGGCTTTCAGGCGCTGCTTGAAGTAGCCCAGCGAGACATAGCCCCAGACATCGCGCGACCAGTCGATCAGGATGGTGTTGGTGCGGGCGATGGCGTCGAACAGCTCGGCCATGTAGTCGTGCGGCTCGATCTGGATGCTGTAGGGCTGGAACGTCAGGCCCAGGCCCCAGGGGGCGATGCCGGCTTCGGACACCGGCTCGGGGGTTTCGATGACCTTGCGGCTGAACGCCTCCCAGTCGAAATCGGGCCAGGCAGACAGGTGGGCGTTGTAGTTGCCGACTGCGCCGTTCATCTTGGCCATCAGCGGCACGCCGGCGATCTTCTCGCGGGCGGCGACCAGGCGGACCAGCACGTTGGCGACTTCCTTGCCGACGGTGGTCGGGCTGGCGGTCTGGCCGTGGGTGCGGCTGAGCATGGGCACGTCGGCAAATGCCTGGGCCATCTCGCGCAGCTTGGTGATCAATGCGTCCAGGCCGGGCAGGATGACCTGGGTGCGCGCGCCCTTGAGCTGCAGCGCGTGGCTGGTGTTGTTGATGTCTTCGCTGGTGCAGGCAAAGTGCACGAATTCGGCGGCGGCCAGCAGCTCGGGCCGGGCTTCGAACTTGGACTTGATCCAGTATTCGACGGCTTTCACGTCGTGGTTGGTGGTTTTTTCGATTTCCTTGATGGCGCGGCCATCGGATTCACTGAAGTTCTTCACCAGGTTCAGCAAATAGGTGCGTGCGCCGGGGGTCAGCGGCTTGAATTCGGCGAAACCGGCGTCGCTGAGGGCGATGAACCAGGCGACTTCGACCTGGACACGGCGTTGCATGTAGCCCTGTTCGCTCATCAAAGGGCGCAGGGAGGCGAGTTTGGCGGCGTAGCGGCCGTCCAGTGGCGACAGGGCCGAGATCGTGGAAAGATTCATCCCCGAATTGTAGGATGCGCGCCACCCCGGCGGGTTCGCGGGCCCGCGACAGGGGGGTGAATCGCTAGAATGGACGCATCCCCAGTCCTATCTTGCCCATGAAACTCATCGGATCTCTCACCAGCCCCTACGTACGCAAAGTGCGCGTTGTGTTGGCCGAAAAAAAGCTCGACTACCAGCTGGTGCTGGAGGACGTGTGGGCGTCGGGCACCAACATTTCCGAGTCCAACCCGCTGGGCAAAGTGCCCTGCCTGGTGATGGAAGGCGGCGAAGCCGTATTCGATTCGCGGGTCATTGTCGAGTACCTGGACACCTTGTCGCCGGTCGGCAAGCTGATTCCGGCGCAAAGCCGTGAACGCGTGGAAGTCAAAACCTGGGAAGCGCTGGCCGACGGTCTGTGCGACGCCGGCCTGCTGGCACGCATGGAATCCGTCTGGGTCGACCGCCCAGAGGCCCAGCGCAGCCAGGCCTGGATCGACCGCCAGATGGGCAAGATCGACGCCACCCTGAAAGCCATGTCCCGCGGCCTGGCCGAGAAGCCGTTTTGCAGTGGAATCCACCTGAGCCTGTCCGACATCGCCGTGGGTTGCGCGCTGGGCTGGCTGGAATTCCGTTTCCCGGCCGTGGACTGGCGCAGTCACCATCCGAACCTGGGCAAATTGCAAGACAAGTTGATGCAGCGGCAGAGCTTTATCGACACAAAACCTGTTTAGGGCGTGGATAAGCCCTTGATCGCGACACCGCAATCCCAGCATTTCCCGGAACGTCTCCCACTGCAAGGCGGCGGTTCGATCCGCGCCTACGACCTAGCGTTTGAAACCTATGGCACGCTGAATGCCGACAAGTCGAATGCAGTACTGGTCTGCCATGCGCTGAACGCCTCGCACCATGTGGCAGGCGTGTATGCCGACCAGCCCAAGTCGGCCGGCTGGTGGGACAACATGGTGGGACCGGGCAAGCCCTTGGACACGGACCGCTTTTTTGTCATTGGCGTGAACAACCTGGGCTCCTGCTTCGGCTCCACCGGGCCCATGCATGTGAACCCCGACAGCGGACAGGTCTACGGTGCTGACTTCCCGGTCGTGACGGTGGAGGACTGGGTCAACGCCCAGGCCCGCCTGCTCGACAGCCTGGGTATCCAGCAACTCGCCGCCGTGATGGGCGGCAGCCTGGGGGGCATGCAGGCACTGGGTTGGACGCTACAGTATCCAGAGCGCGTACGGCATGCGGTGGTGATCGCCAGCGCGCCGAATCTGACGGCAGAGAACATCGCCTTCAACGAAGTGGCGCGTCGCGCCATCGTCACCGACCCGGACTTCCACGGCGGCCATTTCTACCAGCATGGCGTGGTGCCGCAGCGCGGCCTGCGCATCGCCCGCATGATTGGCCACATCACGTATCTGAGTGATGACGTGATGAACACCAAGTTCGGCCGCCAGCTGGTGGGCGACAGCTACCGCTACACCACACAGGACGCCGAGTTCCAGATCGAAAGCTATCTGCGCTACCAAGGCGACAAGTTCAGTGACTACTTCGACGCCAACACCTACTTGTTGATCACCCGCGCGCTTGACTACTTTGACCCGGCCCGGCATTTCGACGGCAAGCTGACTGCGGCCTTTGCCAAGGTGCAGGCGCAGTTTCTGCTGGTCAGCTTTACCACCGACTGGCGCTTTTCGCCACAGCGCAGCCGCGAGATGGTCAAGGCTTTGCTGGACAACCGGCGCACCGTCAGCTATGCCGAAATCGACGCACCGCACGGCCACGATGCGTTTTTGTTGGACGACCCGCGCTACATGGCCACGGTACGCGCCTACTTTGACCGGATTGCGCAAGAGGTGGCAGCATGAGCGTACAAGCCACGATGGAATCGATTGCCCGCCTGGTGCCCAAAGGCTCGCGCGTGCTGGACCTGGGCTGCGGCGACGGCGCCTTGCTGGCGCATCTGCAGGCCACGCGCGGCTGCTCGGGTTACGGCATTGAAATCGACGACGCCAAGCTGCTGAAATGCGTGCAGCGCGGCGTGAATGTGATCCAGCTGAACCTGGACGAAGGCCTGGCGATGTTCGACGACGCCTCGTTCGACGTAGTGCTGCAGATCGACACCCTGCAGCATCTGCGCAATGCCGAAACCATGCTGCGTGAAACGGCCCGCGTGGGCCGTATGGGCGTGCTAGCCTTCCCCAACTTCGCCCATTGGCCTAACCGCATGAGCATCCTTCGCGGCCGCATGCCAGTGACCAAGCGCTTGCCCTACCAGTGGTACGACACGCCGAACATCCGCGTCGGTACTTTCAAGGACTTCGAGGTGCTGGCCGAGAAGAACGACCTGCGCATTCTGGATGCTTTTGGTTTGCAGGAAGGCCGCGAGGTGCGCGTCTGGCCGAACGCGATGGCCGGCACCGCGGTCTTCAAGTTCCAGCGGGGCTGATCCCTGCCAACTGCTGCAAGCGGGCGGCCAGCAGTCTGAGTGCCTCGCGCAAGGCCGGCGGCTGGCGCACGGCGAAGTCAAACGGCAGGCGCGCCAGTTCGCGCGCAAACCAGTGCACATTGTCGGCTTGGCTGTGCAACACCACGCCACCGTCCACCGGGTGCATCAGGCCGATGCTGTCGAACAGCGCGCCGCGCGCCGTCTCCATGTCCGTGTGCAGCAAGACTTCGATCTGGATCGCCCGTGGAATGCTGGCTACCCCCAAGGCCAGGTGGCGCACGGCATCAAAGTCAGCAGGCGGCACAAACTGTTGCTGGTTCGGCTGCACCGCCTGTACCCGGTCCAGCCGGAACGAGCGCAGCCCCTGGCGCAGATGGCAATTGCCGACCACGTACCAACGCCGGCCCCGGTAGGCCAGGCCGTAAGGGTCGAAATCCCGTTCGGTCACCACGTTCTGCGCCGAGCAGTAGTGCAGGTGCACCTGGCGCTGCTGGTAGGCGGCCAGGCTGAGTGCGATCAGCGCCTGGTTGTCCTTGGCCGGGGCCGACGGCCGCTGGTCCAGCACCACGGTCTCGCCCAGCGCCCGTACCCGTTGTTTCAGCGGCGCTGGCATCACCCGTTCCAGCTTGGCCTGGGCGCTCTCGATGGCCGCCACAGCGGCGGCCAGACCCAGGCCGCGCGCCGCCACCAGGCCTAGTGAAATCGCCAGGGCCTCGTCGTCGGTAAACACCATGGGCGGCAATTTGAAGCCAGGCATCAGGCTGTAGAAGCCATAGCGTCCGCGCTCGGCCAGCACCGGAATGCCCAGGTCTTCCAGCTTGCGGATGTAGCGCCGCAGCGTGCGCCCATCCACTTCCAACCGCAGCGCCAGGTCCGGGCCGCTCAGGCGGCCATGGGCTTGCAGCAGCTCCAGCACGGTCAGCACGCGGGTGGTGGGTGAATACATGGCCGCAAGTTTAGGCAGGTATCAGGGCCAATATCGCCCTGATAGGGTTTTAACCTGGGATTTTCAATCCACGGAAGCGCCACGTCATGACCCACTACACACACCTTTGGCTATTTTTCGTGATGGTGCTCGGCATCATTGTTTTGCCCGGCATGGATATGGCCTTCGTACTGTCCAACGCCCTGGTCGGAGGGCGCAAGTCCGGCCTTTACGCGGTGGCCGGCATGGTGGCCGGCGGCATCTGCCACGTGGTGGCCGGGGTGCTGGGCTTGGGCCTAGTGCTGCGATGGGTGCCGGGCCTGCTGAATGCTTTGTTGCTGCTGGGCGCGGTCTACATCGCGTGGATCGGCGTGTCGGTGCTGCGCAGCCAGTCGGCAATCGGGCCGCTGCCGGCGGTGGGCACGCCGCCGCCGCGCGTCATCTTTCGCCGCGCCATGCTGACCTGTTTGATGAACCCCAAGGCCTATTTGTTCATGCTGGCCATCTTTCCGCAGTTTTTGCGCGTGGAGTACGGCGCGGTGTGGGTCCAGGCAGTGGTGCTGGGCCTGATCATCGCGCTGACGCAAACCGTGGTCTACGGCTTCTGGGCCGTGGCCGCCGGGGGCTCGCGCGCCTGGCTGGCGGCGCGGCCCCAGGCCTCTATCGCCGTGGGGCGGCTGGTTGGCGGCGTGCTGGTACTGGGGGCGGTGTGGACGGCGGTGCAGGGCTGGAATGCGGTTTAGTACAGCCTGGCAAAAGCGGTGAGGACCCCGGCGTTTTACACTCTAGGGTTGGCATGCGTGCGATGTCGCCGCCCCGGCTTGCTTGATTCCAGCCTAATTTCCTCTTGAGAACGCCCTGATGACCACTGTCCATACCTCTTCCATCCACAGCCTGCCTCTGCTGGCGCGCGGCAAGGTGCGCGATAACTACGCTGTGGGCGATGACCGCATCCTGATGGTGGCCAGCGACCGCCTGAGTGCCTTCGACGTGATACTGGGCGAGCCCATCCCCGGCAAAGGCATCTTGCTGACGCAAATGGCCTTGTTCTGGTTCGGCAAGCTGGGCCATATCTGCCCCAACCACCTGACCGGCGAAGCGCCCGAGAGCGCGGTTCTGCCGGACGAAGTGCCCCAGGTGCAAGGTCGCTCCATGCTGGTCAAGCGCCTGAAGCCGATCCCGGTGGAAGCCGTGGTCCGCGGCTATCTGGCCGGTAGCGGCTGGAAGGAATACCAGGAAAGCCGCTCGGTCTGCGGTGTGCCGCTGCCCGAGGGCCTGACCAATGCATCCAAGCTGCCTGCGCCGATCTACACCCCGGCGGCCAAGGCGGCAGTTGGCGACCATGACGAAAACATCACCTTCGAGAAAACCGTGGAGATGATCGGTGCCGACCTGGCCGGCCGTATCCGCGACCTGAGCATCCAGATCTACTCCGAAGCCGCCGCCATCGCGCTGACCAAGGGCGTGATCATTGCCGACACCAAGTTCGAGTTTGGCCTGGACACCGACGGCACGCTGGTGCTGATGGACGAGGTGCTGACGCCCGATTCCTCGCGCTTCTGGCCGGTCGAAGGCTATGTGGAAGGCACCAACCCACCCAGCTATGACAAGCAGTTCGTGCGCGACTGGCTGGAGCAGGTGCAGATCGACGGCAAGCCCTGGAACAAGACCCCACCCGCACCCCGCGTGCCTGCCGACGTGATCGCCAAGACCGCCGCCAAGTACCAGGAAGCACTGCAACGCCTCACCGCCTGAGAGCCAGCCATGGCTTCCCTCGTGGCGCGCAGCCTGGCGCACATCTGGCACCCTTGCACCCAGATGCAGCGCGCCGCCCAGGTGCCACCGCTGCCCATGGTGCGCGGCCAGGGCGTCTGGCTGTACGACGAAGACGGCAAGCGCTACTTCGACGCCGTCAGCTCCTGGTGGGTCAATCTGTTCGGTCATGCCGACGCGCGCATCAACGCCGCCATCAAAGACCAGCTCGACACCCTGCCGCATGTGATGCTGGCCGGCTGCACCCACGCCCCGGCGGTGGAGTTGGCCGAGCGCCTGTCGGCATTGACGGGCGGTGTGCTCGGCCACTGCTTCTTCGCCAGCGATGGCGCCTCGGCGGTGGAAATTGCCTTGAAGATGGCCTTCCACCACTGGCGCAACCGGGGGCTGGGCGACAAGCGCGAATTCGTTTGCCTGCGCCAGGGCTACCACGGCGAAACCTTGGGCGCGTTGGCCGTCACCGACGTACAAATCTTCCGCGACGCCTACGACCCGCTGCTGCTGTGCTCCCACCAGGTGATGTCACCTGACGCGCGCCAGGCTTTGCCCGGCGAGTCTGCTGCCGACGTAGCCCGCCGCGCCGCCGCCGAGCTGCAGGCCTTGCTGGAAGCGCGCAGCGGCCATATCGCCGCGCTGATACTGGAGCCGCTGGTGCAGGGCGCCGCCGGCATGGCCATGTACCACCCGGCCTATCTGCAGGCGGCACGCGCGCTGTGCGACCAGTACCAGGTGCTGCTGATTGCGGACGAAATCGCCGTGGGCTGTGGCCGCACCGGCACTTTCTTTGCGGTGGAGCAAGCAGGCATCTGGCCAGACTTGTTGTGCCTGTCCAAGGGCATTAGCGGCGGCTACTTGCCACTGTCGATGGTGCTGTCGCGCGACAGCGTGTACGACGCTTTTCTCGACGACGACGTGGCGCGCGGCTTTCTGCACTCGCACTCCTACACCGGCAACGCGCTGGCCTGCCGCGCCGCGCTGGCGGTGCTGGACCGGTTTGCCGGCGATGATGTGCTGGCCCACAACCGCCAGCAAGCCGCCGGCCTCAGCGCTGCGCTGGCGCCGCTGCAGACCGATCCGCGCGTCGAGAACTTCCGCCACATCGGCATGATCTGGGCCTTTGACGTGCTCGAGCCGCTGGCCGGTGCGCGCTTTGCCGAGCGCTTCCATCTGGCCGGCCGGGCCCGCGAGCTGCTTATCCGCCCGATTGGTCGCACGGTGTATTTGCTGCCGCCGTATCTGCTGGACGAACAGCTGTCGTCCTGGCTGGCGCGGCAGGTGATGGCCACGCTGGACGATGTTTTGAACCAAACCCCAACCGATGCTGATCGACCACCTGAACCGCCAACTGCGTGAGCGTGCGGCCCAGTCGCTGACCCGCAGCCGCCGCATGGCCGAGTCGCCCTGCGCGCCGCTGCAGCGCGTGGCGCGCGACGGCCAGCCTGCACGCGAGATGCTGGCCTTCTGCAGCAACGATTACCTGGGCCTGGCCAACCACCCGGCCTTGATCGCCGCGCTGACCGAGGGCGCGCAGCGCTTCGGCGCGGGCAGCGGCGCCTCGCATCTGGTCAGCGGCCATTCCAGGGCGCATGCCAGCCTGGAAGCCGAACTGGCGGCCTGGATGGCGCCGAATATTCCCAACGCCCGTGCTCTGTACTTTTGCACTGGTTACATGGCAAATATGGCACTGGCGCCCGCCCTTGCTGCGCAGGGCGCTACGATTTTTGCAGATAAGCTGAACCACGCCTCGCTGGTAGACGGCGCGCTGCTGTCCAAGGCGACTCTGCAGCGCTACGCCCACCGGAATCTGGTGGTGCTGGAGCGCCAACTGAGTACCTGCGACAGCGAAATCAAGCTCATCGTCACCGATGCCGTGTTCAGCATGGACGGCGACCTGGCCGACCTGCCGGCTATGCTGGCGCTGGCCGAAAAATACGACGCCTGGCTGGTGGTCGACGACGCCCATGGCTTTGGCGTGCTGGGCGCCGATGGCCGTGGCAGCCTCGCGCACTTCGGTATGTGCAGCGAGCGGCTGATCTACATGGGTACGCTGGGCAAAGCCGCCGGCGTGGCCGGGGCCTTTATCGCCGCCCATCCAACCATCGTGGAGTGGCTGGTACAGACCGCCCGGCCCTACATCTACACCACCGCTGCGCCGCCGGCCATCGCCCATGCGGTCAGCGCCAGCTTGCTGGTGTTAGCGTCGGACGATGGTGCGCAACGTCGCGCCCACCTTGAACGCTTGGTCGGCTTGTTGCGCCGCCAGCTGACCCTGCTGATGGACGCCCATCCTTCGCTGGGCTGGAGCCTGGCCGATTCGCATACCGCCATCCAGCCTCTGATCGTCGGCGACAACGCTGCCGCGCTGGCCTTGTCGGCGGCGCTGGAGCGGCAAGGCCTGTGGGTGCCAGCGATCCGGCCACCGACCGTGCCCGTGGGCACGGCCCGGCTGCGCATCACCCTCAGCGCCTCGCACAGCGTCCACGACGTGCTACGCCTGGTGAATGGCCTGGCGATTGCCGCCCAGGATCTGCATGTCTAGTATTTTTGTTACGGGTACCGACACCGAAATCGGCAAGACCCGCACCAGTGCGGCCCTGCTGCACTGGTGCGCGCAGCAGGGCTGGCGCAGCGCCGGCTTCAAGCCGGTGGCGGCAGGGCTGGAGGCCGATGGCAGCAACGAAGACGTGGAGGCGCTGCGTGCAGCCGGTTCGCTGGAACTGACCAGCGCCGAGGTCGGCCCGCAGCAGTTCCAGGCCGCATGTGCGCCGCATATCGCCGCTGTGTTGGAAGGCCGCGCCATAGACCTGCCCACGCTGGTGCAACAAGCCCGGGCGCTTGCGCAGCGGGCCGACGTACTGGTGGTCGAAGGCGTTGGCGGCTTCTGCGTGCCGCTGGGCCCCGCCGCGGACACCGCCGACCTGGCGATGGCGCTGGGCTATCCGGTGGTCTTGGTGGTCGGCCTGCGCCTGGGCTGCATCAGCCACGCACTGCTGACGGCCGAGGCGATCCGCGCCCGCGGCCTGCCGCTGGCCGGCTGGGTGGCGAACACGCTGGACCCGCAGATGCCTCACCTGCAAGCCAATCTGGACACGCTGCGGCATGAGTTCACGCGCCGGCACCAGGCGCCCTGCATGGGCGTGGTGCCACGCCTGGCCGAGCCGACGCCAGCCGCCGTCGCTGCCCATCTGGATGGCGCGGCCCTGCAAACACTGTTTTCCGCATGACCCCGATTGCGCCCTTCGTCGATGCCGTCTTTTTGGCGAATCCGTACCCGGCCTACCAGGCGCTGCGTGAGGCCGGCCCCATCCACTGGAGCACCGAATTCTTCGGCGGCGCCTGGTTGCTGACCCGGCATGCAGATGTCGAGCTGGTGCTGCGCGATCCGCGTTTCTCGGCCCAGCGCACAGGCGGCTGGGTCACAGACCGCGAGCAGGAAAAAGGTGAGCTGGCCGGATTCCAGCAGCTGTTCGCCCGGGCCATGCTGTTCCTGGATGCGCCCGACCACACGCGCATCCGCAAGGTGCTGAACGCCGGCTTCAAACCCGAGGCAATCCAGGCGCTGGTTCCGCACATCGAGCAGACGGTGGCCGAGCTGCTCGATGCAGTCGACGGCCAACCCAGCTTCGATTTCATGCAGGCCGTGGCCCGGCCGCTGCCGGTGCGCGTGATCGCCAAGATGATGGGCATAGACGATGCGGCCAACGCCGACTTCGTCACCTGGTCGGACGACCTGGCGGTCTTCATCGGCGCCCCGCTGGCAACCCACGCCCAGGCCCGCCGTGCCCAGGCCAGCCTGCTGGCGATGGGCCGTTACTTCGAAACCCTGGTGGCCCAGCGCCGCCTGAATCCTGCTGATGACCTGGTCAGCCGCCTGCTGCAGGCCGAGGATGCGGGCGACATCCACAGCCACGCCGAGCTATTGGCCCAGTGCGCGATGCTGTTGTTCGCGGGCCATGAGACCACGCGCAACCTGCTCGGCAACGGCCTGTACGCCTTGCTGAGCCACCCGGATCAATGGCAGCGTTTGCAACACGACCCAGCCTTGCTGCCCGGCGCCGTGCGCGAGCTGCTGCGCTTCGACAGCCCGGTGCAGTACACCGGCCGCCGCGTGGCTGCAGACATGGAGTTGCTCGGCCAGCAGCTGCGCCGCGGCGACCTGGTTGTGCCTTTGATAGGTGCTGCCAACCGCGACTCGACTCGCCATCCGGAGCCGGACCTGCTGGACGTGGCGGGGCGCGACGGGGGCTCGGTGTCCTTCGGCTCGGGCCCGCATGTCTGCATCGGCGCGATGCTGACGCGGGTGGAGGCCGAAATCACGTTCAGGCTGCTGTTGCAGCGTTTTCCTGGCCTGCGCCTGGCCGATGCGCAGCCGCAATGGATCGGCAACCCAGCTTACCGGGGGCTGGCAGCGCTGCCGGTGGTAACCGGCAGCCAAGGCGTACGCTAACGCGTTGGGTTGGCCAGCCTGAGTTCGCCGTGCAAGTTGAGGTGCAAGGCCGTGGACATTTGTAGCAACTCATCTTCAGTAGGCGCTGCCGCTGGCTGATCCATGGCTCCGTGGGCGTCATCCTGCAGGTCTTGCCAATCCCGGCTGATGTCGAATGTGGAAAGTAGCGTGTCCACAAAGGTTCTGAGCCTATCTGTGGTGGACTCAGAAAAATAAAGGTCGGCCACCAGGGCGTGCTCCCAAAGCGCTCGGACTTCTTCCTTGCGCAAAGTGCCACCTATACCCAGCTCCCGCCGCACGCGCACAAAGCTTTTGTAGATTTCCAACCGGTATGCGTGCAGCGAGATGAGATTCTGACGGGTTGACTCGCGCAATGCCTCGGATGCAGTGCGCGCCTGAACCTCGGTGGCGCGCAGCGACTCATCTGCCGCGCGGGCTTGGCGCTTGGCCTCTGTGGCGGATCGTCCGGCATAGACCGCGCCGAGCAGTGTGGCCAGCAAGGACGCAAGTGAAATCAGGTTTTCGTGTGTTATCTCCATGGGTCTCCTTGGGTGTTGAAAAGGGGTCGCGGCATTGTGCATGCGCCCCTGGTTCTATGCCGCATGTAGTAGCCGGCTAACACCCATCTGCGCGCTGTGCCGCCAACAATGGACTCCCAACCACCCTTGAGGAGACAGCCATGGCGGCGAAAAAAATCCTGATGATCTGCGGCGATTACTGCGAAGACTACGAAACCATGGTGCCGTTCCAGGCGCTGCTGGCTGTAGGCCACACCGTGCATGCCGTGTGTCCCGACAAAAAAGCCGGCGACCATATCAAGACGGCGATCCACGACTTCGAGGGCGCGCAGACTTACAGCGAAAAGCCCGGCCATAACTTCACCCTGAACGCCACCTTCGCCGGCCTGGACGTGGCCAGCTACGACGCGCTGGTGATCCCCGGTGGCCGCGGCCCCGAGTACCTGCGCACCTATCCAGCGGTGATCTCGGCGGTGAAGCATTTCTTTGAAGCCAACAAGCCGGTGGCGGCGGTGTGCCATGGTGCGCAGCTGCTGGCCGGCGCTGGTGTGCTCAAGGGCCGTACCTGCTCGGCCTACCCGGCCTGCCGTGCCGAAGTGGAGATCGCTGGCGGCACTTATGCCGAGATCGCCATCGATGCGGCTGTCACCGACGGCAACCTTGTATCGGCCCCGGCCTGGCCGGCCCACCCGGCATGGATTGCGCAGTTCCTGGCCCTGCTGGGCACGCGTATCAGTTTGTGACCAGGCATTGACGCTGGGTATGCAGCCTCCGATGATGTGGGGCTGCATCCAGGGAATCCACCATGTGCCAAGTCTTCATCAGCGCCGATCCCGCCCTCTACGACAGCCGTGCCCGCTCGGTGCGGCTGCACGGTGTGGCGACCAGCATCAAGCTGGAGAACCTGTTCTGGCAGGTGCTGGATGAAATCGCCCAGCGCGACGGCATGGGCGTGCCGCAGTTGTGCGCCAAGCTGTACGACGAACTGGTGGCGCAGCGCGGCGAGGTGGACAACTTTGCCTCGTTCCTGCGCGTCAGCTGCGGCCGCTACCTGGCTTTGCAGCTGTCTGGGGGCATTCCGCAAGACGCCAGCATATCCATCCGCAGCCTGAACGCCCAGCAGGTGCTGGCGACAGAAGGGCACCGCAGCCTGTTGGCGCGGGCGGCCTGAGCTCATAACCAATTTGCTATTGAATTAAGAGCTGTTGGCGCAGGTATATCCTGCACTACAGGCCTTTTTTATCCGCGGATTCAAGTACAAAGTGCAACGGAATGCAGTGTAAGAGGCCGAACCGGTAGGTTGTAAAACACCTCATGGGGAGTTCGGTAGCCCAAGCACTTACGAGGCCTGTGATTGAGCAAATGCACCGCGTCGTTGACCTG
>CAUPON010000014.1:0-111451 GCA_963513025.1 uncultured Albidiferax sp. | reverse complement strand
CCAGCATGCGCTCGGCATCGCGGGCGAACATTTCCACATAGGCCAGCATGTGGTGGCCAAAACTCACTGGCTGGGCCACCTGCAGGTGGGTGAAGCCGGGCATCACCACGTCTACGTTCTTCTCGGCAATGCTGACCAGGGCCAGTTGCAGATCGGTCAGCAGGCCGTTGATCAGGTCCATCTCGCCGCGCAGCCACAGGCGCACGTCGGTGGCCACCTGGTCGTTGCGGCTGCGGCCGGTGTGCAGGCGCTTGCCGGCGTCGCCCACCAGCTGGGTCAGGCGGGCCTCGATGTTCAGGTGCACGTCTTCCAGGTCCAGCTTCCACTCGAAGTTGCCGGATTCGATGTCGGCGCTGATCTGCCCCAGGCCGCGCTGGATGTCGGCGTGGTCTTGGGCGGCGATGATGTTTTGCGCGGCCAGCATCTCGGCGTGCGCCAGGCTGCCAGCGATGTCGGCCTGCCACAGGCGCTTGTCAAAAAACACGCTGGAGGTGTAGCGCTTGACCAGGTCGCTCATGGGCTCGGAGAACAGCGCCGACCAGGCTTCGGATTTTTTGTCGAGTTGGTTTGGGGAAGAAGACATGCGGGGCACCAAAGGGGAAATGAAGTGGCGTACCAATGAAGATGAACTTCCCCAATAATCGGGCTGGTATGCAAGAGACCCAAATTTTATCGGGCTTCCAGCCCCTGGCCACCGAGCCGACCGCATCTGCCCGGGCGGCCCTGGTGTTCGACGCCTGCCAGGCCGGCGTGATCTTGCGCGCCGTGCTGTTTGTCGAGGTGGCGGTGGCCGTGGCCGCGCTGTTTGGCGCGCAGGACAGCTGGGACTGGCTGACCAAGCTGGCGCTGTGGACCGGCGGCGCCTTGCCGGCGGTGCTGGTCTGGCTGCTGGCCGCCTGCAGCCTGAAGCGCACGCTGGCGCGGCTGCGCCAGCGCTGGCAGAACGCCGCCGGCGTGGCCCTGGGTGCGCTGGCCGGCCTGTATGGCTGCGGCATGCTGGCGCTGATCGGCGTGGTTGAGCCCGTGCCCTGGCTGGCCAGCGCTGCGGCGGGTGCCTGGTTGTCGGCGCTGATCGTGGCCGGCCTGGTGCTGCGCGCCCGGGCCCGTACGCCGGCGGCGACCACGGCCCGGCTGGGCGAGCTGCAGGCGCGGATCCGGCCGCATTTTTTGTTCAACACCTTGAACAGCGCGATCGCCCTGGTGCGCGCCGAGCCGGCCCGGGCCGAGGCCTTGCTGGAAGACCTGAGCGACCTGTTTCGCCATGCGCTGGTCGACCAGGGCGAGTCCGTCACCCTGGAGCAGGAGACCACCTTGGCCGAGCGCTACCTGTCCATCGAGCAGGTGCGCTTTGGCGAGCGGCTGCGCGTGCAATGGTCGCTGGACCCGCGGGCTGCAGGTGCCGAGCTGCCGCCGCTGCTGCTGCAGCCGCTGGTGGAAAACGCGGTCAAGCACGGCGTCGAGCCCAGCGCCAGCGGGGCCGACGTGCACATCTCCACCGAGCGCCGCGGCAACAGCGTAGTCATCAAGATCAGCAATACCGTGCCCGGCGGCCAAGGCGCGCCTGGTCACGGTCTGGCGCTAGACAACGTGCGCGACCGCCTGAACCTGCTGCACGATGTGCACAGCCAGTTCCAGGCTGGCTTGAAAGACGGCGTCTACCACGTGCGTATCGAGCTGCCGCTATGAACAGCTTGCGCGTTTTGCTGGTGGACGACGAAGCGCTGGCGCGCTCCCGGCTGCGCACGCTGCTGGGCGACTGCATTGCGCCGCGGGCCCAGGTATGCGGCGAGGCGGCCCTTGCAGAGCAGGCGTTGGCGCTGCTAGCCAGCCAGACTTTCGACCTGCTGCTGCTCGACATCCACATGCCGGGCATCGATGGTCTGCAGCTCGCCCAGCGCCTGCAGGCCCTGGCCCAGCCGCCGGCCGTGGTGTTCGTTACCGCCCATGCCGGCCATGCGCTGCAGGCCTTCGAGGTGGCCGCTGTCGACTACCTGACCAAGCCGGTGCGGCTGGAGCGGCTCCAGCAGGCGCTACAAAAAGTGGAGCGTCTTACGCAGGTAAATAAAGCGCCAGAGCCCAATTTGACTGAGGATGTGCTGGTGATCCACGACCGCGGCCGCACCGAGCGCGTGCCCATGGCCAGTGTGCTCTACCTGAAGGCCGAACTGAAGTACATCACTGTGCGCACCGCCAGCAAGAACTACATCCTCGACGGCTCGCTGAGCGAGCTGGAAGCGCGCTACGCCCAACACTTCATCCGCATCCACCGCAATGCGCTGGTGTCCAAGCGCGCCTTGCGGGCCCTGGAAAAGCATTTCGACCCCGAAGAGGGCGAAGGCTGGGCGGTGCGCCTGCAAGGCCTGGCCGAGCCGCTGATGGTGTCGCGCCGGCAGTTGGCGGCGGTGCGCGAGGCCATGGCGGGGTAAGCTCGGCGGTATGCAACTCGCCAGCCTGCACCACGCCGCCATCATTTGCTCGGACTACGCCCGCTCCAAAGACTTCTACACCCGCATCCTGGGCCTGCGCGTCGTTGCCGAGAACCTGCGGGCCGAGCGCCAGTCGTACAAGCTGGACCTAGCGCTTGCCGATGGCTCGCAGATCGAGTTGTTTTCCTTCCCATCCCCACCGCCGCGCCCCTCGCGTCCCGAGGCCTGCGGCCTGCGCCACCTGGCGTTTGCGGTGGCCGACCTGGATGCCAACATCGCCAGCCTGCAAGCCGATGGTGTGGTGGTCGAGCCGGTGCGGGTGGACGAATTCACCGGCCGGCGCTTCACCTTTTTTGCCGACCCGGATGGTCTGCCTTTAGAACTCTACGAAGTGAACCCGTGACCCCCATGAAAACCGTCTGGATCGTTGACGCCGCCTATATGTATAACTTCGGCCGCTCGCGGCCGAACGGCTTTGACTACCTGAAGCTCAAGCACGAGTTGGTCAAGGCCAATGGCGGGCCGATCTACGAGAGCTATTACCTGAACTCCACCGGCGACCCCAATGCCGAAGCGCAGAACGCCTTCCACACCTGGATCAAATCCGCGCCGCCCAAGGGCCCGCAGATGCGGGTCCAGCTGTACAAGCTGAAGGAGCAGCACAACCAGTGCCCGTCGTGCAAAACCCACTTCGACCGCACGGTGCAAAAAGGCGTGGATGTGGCCATTGCCACCCTGATGATCAAGCTCGCCGCGCAGGGCATTTACGACCGGGTGATTTTGTCGGCGGGCGATGGCGACTTTGAAGACGCTATCTCGTACCTCAAGTCCGACCTGCGCAAAGAGGTCTGGATCAACGGCGCGCAGGCCACGCTGTCGGCCGACTTGCAGTGCTACGCCGACCGTGTGCTGTGGCTGGACGATATGGGCTCTTCCATTGACAAATAGCGTTTGCTATTGAATTGGTAGCTAATGGCGCAGGTTCTACCTGCACCAGAGCTACTTTTTATTCGGAAACTTCTTTGATGGATGCGAAGCGGGCGGCTAGCTCGCGGCGCACTTTCTTGCGCATGATGGACTGCTCGAAACGGCGCTTTTCGTCGTCCGTGTTGGGTACCAGCGCGGGCACCGGCGCGGGCTTGCGGTCGTCGTCCACGGCCACCATGGTGAAGAAGCAGCTGTTCACATGGCGCACGCTGCGGGTGCGGATCTCTTCGGCCACCACCTTGATGCCGACCTCCATGGACGAGGTGCCGGTGTGGTTGATGCTGGCCAGAAAGGTCACCAGCTCGCCCACGTGGATGGGCTGCAAGAACATCACCTGGTCTACGCTCACCGTCACCACGTAGCGCCCGGCATAGCGGCTGGCGCAGGCATAGGCCACCTGGTCCAGCAGCTTGAGCACCGCGCCGCCGTGCACATTGCCCGAAAAGTTCGCCATATCCGGGGTCATCAAGACCGTCATGCTCAGTTGGTGTGCGGGGAGTTCCATCGCGGGCTTTCGTTTGATTCTTGGTGCCGATTATTACTTCTCGCGCAAGCCTAGCCGTGCTGCCAGCCGGACCAGATTGGCCCGGTGCAGGCCCAGCTCGCGCGCCAGCGAGGCCCAGTTGCCCTGGTGGCGTTGCAAGCCTTCGGCGATGCGCTGGCGCTGGTGGTCGTCCAGCGAAGTGCGTAGATCGACGGGTGGGGCCACACCGTTCTGCAAGGCGACCGGGGCGGTTTCTGTGCGCAGGTCCAGGTGCGCGGCCGTCAGGCTGACGATGCGGGCCCGGGGCGCTGCGCCCTGCATGGCTTTCAGGGCGCTGCGGGCGATCAGGTGTTCCAGCTCGCGCACATTGCCGGGCCAACTGTGCGCGAGCAGCGCGGCCTGCGCATCGGCATCCAGGCGCAGGCTGCCCAGGCCGAGGCGGGATCGGTTCAGTTCCAGAAAATGCCCGGCCAGCAGCAGCACATCGTGGCCGCGCTCGCGCAGCGGCGGCACGGGCAGCGGGTAGACGCTGAGCCGGTGGTAGAAGTCGGCGCGGTAGCGGCCGGCGCGCACCTCCTGCGCCAGGGCGCGGTTGGTGGCGGCGATGACCCGCACATCGTCGCGGTGCTCGCGGTCCGAGCCCAGGCGCTGCAGCTGGCCGATTTGCAGCACGCGCAGCAGCTTGGCCTGCACGCTCAGCGACAGCTCGCCCACCTCGTCCAGGAACAGCGTGCCGCCATCGGCCAGCTCGAACTTGCCGCGCCGGTCGGCCACCGCGCTCGAGAACGCGCCGCGCACATGGCCGAACAGCTCGCTTTCCACCAGCGACTCGGGCAGTGCTGCGCAGTTCAGGCTGATCAGCGGCCGGCTGGCGCGTGGCGAGGCCGCGTGCAGGGCCTGCGCCACCAGCTCCTTGCCGACGCCGGTTTCGCCTGTGATCAACACCGTCAAGTCGCTATTGCCCACGGTGGCGATGTCGGCCAGCAGGCGCTGGTGGGCCGGGCTTTGGCCGATCAGCGTGGCTGCTGGGTGCTCTTCGGCCAGCGCGCGGTAGCTTTCGGCGCGCGCATGCTCGGCCTCGAACTGCTGCGCCAGCCCGGCCATGCGCTGCACCACGCTGACGGTGGCCGCCGCCAGGCTGGCAAAGGCCTGCAGATCGCCCAGGTCGACGCTGGAAAACCGTTCCTTGTCCAGCGCGTCCAGGGTCAGTACGCCCCAGGGGGTGTCGCCCAGCAGCACCGGGCAGCCCATGCAGTCGTGCACCTCCAGCTGCACGCCTTCGATCAGGCCGTCGTAGGGGTCGGGCAGCGGGCTGTCGGGCGGGAAGCGGGTCGGCCCGGGGGCTTCGAGCAGCTGCTGCAGGCGCGGGTGTTCGCTGACCTTGAAGCGCCGCCCTAGGGTGTCGTGGCTCAGGCCATCCACCGCCAGCGGCAGCAGCCATCCGCCGTCCAGGCGCAGCAGCGCCGCCGCATCGCAGGGCAGCAGGGCGCGCACGGCCTCCAGCAGGCGGCGGTAGCGCTCGCCGTCGGGCAGCTCGCGGGCCAGGTCGTCGACCAGCGGCACCAGGGTCTGGAGCAGGTTTTTTGTTATCAAAATGATTCCTTTGTGGATCATTATGACCGCATCAAAAAGATATGGTGCATGCCTAAGTGGTTGATTTTTATAGGCTGAATGGCGGGCATGGAACTTGAGATACCGCTTGCAGCCGGGCGCCGCCCTGCATCCGATTGAAAGCCACTCCATGCTGACCCCTGAACAACGCGCCATCGTCAAATCCACCGTGCCCCTGCTGGAAAGCGGCGGCGAGGCACTGACCACGCATTTCTACAAAACCATGCTGGCCGAGCACCCCGAGGTGCGGCCCTTCTTCAACCAGGCGCACCAGGCCAATGGCGACCAGCCACGCGCGCTGGCCAACGGCGTGCTGATGTACGCCCGCCACATCGACCGGCTGGAGCAACTCGGCGGCCTGGTGTCGCAGATCATCAGCAAGCATGTGTCGTTGCAGATCCAGCCCGAACACTACCCGGTGGTCGGCGGCTGCCTGCTGCGCGCCATCCGCGAGGTGCTGGGCGCCGAGATCGCTACCGATGCCGTCATCGCAGCATGGGGTGCGGCCTATGGCCAGTTGGCCGACATCCTGATCGGTGCGGAAGAAAAAATCTACGCCGATGTGGCTGCCGCCCCCGGCGGCTGGCGTGGTGCGCGGGCCTTCCGGGTAGCGCGCAAAGAGCTGGAGAGCGACGAGATCACCTCCTTCTACCTGCAGCCGCAGGACGGCGGCGCGTTGATCGACTTCCAGCCCGGCCAGTACATCGGCTTGCGCCTGGTGGTGAACGGCAACGAGATCCGCCGTAACTATTCGCTGTCCGCAGCCGCCAACGGTGTGGACTACCGCATCAGCGTCAAGCGCGAGGCCGGTGGGGTGGCTTCGAACTATCTGCACGACCAGGTGGCGGTGGGCTCGGTGCTGGATGTCTTCCCGCCCGCCGGCGACTTCGTGCTGGCGGCGAGCGACAAACCGCTGGTGCTGATCAGCGGCGGTGTCGGCATCACGCCCACCCTGGCCATGTTGGACGCGGCGCTGCAGGGCCCGCGGCCTGTGCACTTCATCCACTGCGCGCGTAACCGCCAAGTGCATGCCTTCCGCCATGCGATCGAGTCGCGCCTGGCCAAGTACCCGCAGCTGCAGCGCTTCTACGCTTACGACGAACATGTGGGCGCCGACGACGCCCCCGACGCCGTGGGCCATTTGCAGCCCCAGCAGCTGGCCCAGTGGTTGCCCGCTTCGCGCGATGTGGACGCGTACTTTCTGGGGCCCAAGCCCTTTATGCGCCAGATGAAAAAACAGCTGCGGGACCTGGGCGTGCCGGAGGCACAAACCCGCTATGAATTCTTCGGCCCGGCAGCGGCCCTGGAGTGATCAGACTTCGTTCAGATTTCGGCCCCCACTTCGAGCGCGCAGTTGCGCAGCCAGGCCAGTGCCAGGTCGTTGTTGCGGTACTTGTGCCATTGCAGCATCTGGACCAGCTTGGGGATTTCCAGTGGCGGCTCCCAGATGCGGATGGGCAGCAGGTGGCGCACCCGCTCGGCCAGCCGACGGTGCACGGTGGCGATGCGGTCGGTACCCACCACCAGGCTGGGTAGGGCGGCCAGTGTCGGGGCCGTGACTTCCACCCGGCGGGTGATTCCGAAGCGCTCCAGAAACCAGCCGTCGAATGCGGGTGTATGGGCCGCACCGGAAAAATTCGCCAGCACATGGCCGCAAGCCAGGTAGTCCTCAAAGCTCAGCGTGTCCTGGATATGCCGGTTGCCGGTCCAGGTCACGCACAGGTAGTTTTCTTCGAACAGGGGCTGGGACGGGTGGTCGGGTGAGGCGTATTGGGCGGGAATGATCAGCAGGTCCGCGTCGCCCTGCTCCAGTATTTCGGCGGGGTTGGTGTACTGCATGCGCAGGTCTATGCGTACGCCGGGTGCCTCGTGGTACAGCCGCTCCAACAGGGCCGGTACAAAGACTGTGGTGGTGAAGTCCGACACCAGCAGGGTGAAGGCCCGCGAGGCGGTGGCCGGGTCAAAGCGGGGCTGCGCGGCAATCGTGCTGTCGATGCGCATCAGCACCTCGCGCACCGGCTCTACCAGCGCTTCGGCACGCGGTGTCCAGATCAACTGGCGCCCCGAAGGCACCAGCAATTCATCTTCGAAATAAGCCCGCAGGCGTGCCAGCGCATTGCTCATGGCGGGTTGGCTGAGGTGCACGCGCACGGCCGCACGGCTGATGTTGCGCTCGGTCAGCAAGGCGTTCAGCGCCACCAAAAGGTTGAGGTCGAGTTTGTTGAATCGCATGCTCGGGGTAACCCTTGGTATTGGTGGTGTGGATGTGTGGAATCGAAATAATCCATTTTACGAATGCTTTACCCCTCCGTACATTCCGTTCCCAGGTAGGGGCAAACCGCAGTTTGCAGCCACCGCAAGACAACAAAACGGAGACAAAAAATGCAAACACGTCTATGGAGGCGGACCCCGTCCGCCCGGGCTAATCGGATCAATAGCCCCAGTTCCTCCTATTCCCATGCCCGACTGATAACACGCACGGCCATGGCCTGTGCTGCGCTGGGGGCTGCGTCTGGTGCCCAGTCCATGGAGCTGGACAGCGGCAACCCGGACCTGAGCCTGCGCTTCGACAACACAGTCAAGGCCAGCACCATGTACCGGCTGCGCGATGCGGACCCGACATTGACCCAGTCTTTCAATGCCCAGGGCGCAGCGCAGGCTTTGAACTTCAATGCGGGCGACCAGAACTTCAGCAAGCGCGGCTTTGTGTCTGAGCGTGTGGACCTGCTGTCTGAGTTCGACGCGGTGTACCAGGGCCGCTTTGGCCTGCGGGTGAGTGCTGCGGGCTGGTACGACCGGGCCTACCAGCGCGGCACGGACGCGCCCAACGACCCGACCAACGGCCAGTCGCCGTACAACCAGTTCGCTGACGACACCCAGCAGGAGTCGGGCCGCAAGGCGGAGCTGATGGATGCGTTTGTGTTTGGCAGCACCACCTTGGCCAACGGTGGAAAAGTTAGCGGCCGGCTGGGTCAGTACACCTTGCTCTACGGCGAAAGCCTGTTCTTTGGCGACAACGGTATTGCGGCTGCCCAGGGGCCGACGGACGTGGCCAAGCTGATGTCGTCGCCGAATGCGCAGTTCAAGGAAACCGCCATTCCCGTGCCGCAGCTGTCGGGCCAGTGGCAGGTGACGCCCAACTTCAGCCTGGGCGGCTATGTGCAGTTCCAGTGGAAAGAGAGCCGTGTGCCGGCCGCCGGTAGCTACTTCTCTACCGCCAATATTCCCTGGGGGGCCACCGGGCCGGAATATGTCGGCATACCGCTGTCGGTGCCCGGCGTGGGCGGCAACTATGTGGCATCGCCGGGTAGCGACGAAAAGCCGCGCAACAGCGGGCAGTTTGGCCTGCAGGCCAAGTGGCGTCTGGACGAGACCGACCTGGGTTTTTACTACGCGCGGTACCACGACAAGACGGGCCAGCTCTATTCCCGTCTGAACCCCGGTGCACCCACCACAGACAGCCGCTGGTTCTATGTATTTGGCCGCGACATCGATGTGGTTGGCGCCAGCGTGACGCGTTCTGTGGGCGACTTCAATCTGTCCGCCGAAGCATCGCTGCGCGACAACATGCCGCTGAATGTGAACAACGCTCTGTACTTCGGCCCCAGCAGCGCATCCCGGCCCGCCTACCCGACAGGGCGTACCGCGCACGTCAACTTGTCCACGATTGCCAGCTTTGGCCCGAACTTCCTGGCCAAGGAAAGCGGCCTGGCGGCCGAGGTGGCCTGGAACCGTGTGCTGCACAAGAACGACCCCGACAACGAGATCGACAAGGGCCGCACCCGCGACGCCAGTATCGTGCAATTCGTCTACACGCCGACCTACCGGCAGGCGTTTGACGGCGTGGACATCAATGTACCCGTGGGCCTGCGCTACACCTTGTCCGGCCGTTCCAGCGTCACAGCCTGGGGCCCCAAGGGCACGGGCAGCGCCAACATTGGCATCGAGGGCAACTTCCGCAACACCTGGCAGTTCGGGCTGAACTACACCCGCTACATCGGCACCAGCAAGCCCTTCCAGGACTACAGCACCAGCAGGTTCAGCGACGGCAACGCGCTGGGCGACCGCGATTTCATCTCATTGAACCTGCGCCGCACGTTCTGACCCCGCACATTGGAATTACCGGAGACACCATGAAAAAAAACCACCATACCCTGCTGGCCGCCTGCGGCCTACTGATGGGCGCTGCCACCAGCCTGCCAAGTTGGGCCGCCGTCAGCGCGGAAGAAGCCGCGAAGCTGAAGACCGAGTTGACCCCGCTAGGTGCTGAAAAAGCCGCCAACAAGGACGGCAGCATTCCCGCCTGGACCGGTGGCATGTCCACCCCCATTGCAGGCGACAAAGCCGGCGGTCGCCGCGGCGATCCGTTCAAGGACGAGAAGCCTTTGACCAGCATCACCGGCAAGAACGCCGACCAGTACGCCGACAAGCTCAGCGACGGCGTCATGGCTTTGCTGAAAAAGTACCCCGACTACCGTGTTGACGTGTACAAGACCCACCGTACCGCCGCCGCCCCGCAGTGGGTGTATGACAACACGCTGAAGAACGCCACCCGTGGCAAGCTGCAGGGCGATGTGCCGAGCGATGTGGTGGGCGGCATTCCTTTCCCCCTGCCCAAGCTGGGCGCCGAGGTGATGTGGAACCACATCCTGCGCTGGCGCGGCACCTCCTTCCAGTCCAAGGTCACCCAGTACCAGATCACGGCCGAAGGCAAGCCGGTGATGACCACCGATGGTGTCATCGACTTCCAGATTCCGTACTACTACCCCGACGTGACGCTGGAGTCTTTCGCCAAGGCACCCGAGACCCAGTTGATCCGTCTGGTCAACGTGGGGCCACCGATCCGCGCGGGAGAGGCCATCGTGGGCCGCGACCAGATCGACCCGGCGAAGACCCAGTCCTGGGTCTATCTGACCGGGCAGCGCCGCGTACGCAAGCTGCCCAACCCCTGCTGCGACACGCCGTCGTCGGTCACTGCCGGGTTGATGAGCTATGACGAGGTGCAGACCTGGTCGGGTAAATTGGACCGCTTCGACTTCAAGCTGGTAGGCAAGAAGGAGATGTTCATCCCCTACAACGGCAACCGCCTGCTGCAGCCCAAGACCGATGCCGAGGTGCTGGGCAAAAACGGTGTCAATCCCGACTTCATGCGTTGGGAGCTACACCGCGTGTGGGTGGTGGATGCCAGCCTGCGGGCCGGCCAGCGCCACCCGGCCGCCAAGAGCCGCTACTACTGCGATGAAGACACCTGGACCTGTGTGCTGGCCGACCGTTGGGACTCCAATGGCCAGTTGTGGAAAAGCATTTGGACGGCCACCTTTGTGGCGCCCGATCTGCCGGGTACGGTGACCGGGGCATTCGGTTTCAACGACCTGCTGTCGGGCACTGCCTATGTGGGTGACCTGTACAACGGCAAGTCGGCGCAATACACGCTGCAGCCGCGCTATGCCGACTCCACCTTCTCGCCCGATGCCATGGCCGGCGACAGCGTTCGTTGAGGTGCAGCACAACATGGTTTTGATTTCCTTGAAGCCAACGGGCCTGATGCGCGCCATGCTGGTGTGCGCCGCTGTGCTGGCTTTGCCCGCAGCGTGGGCTGCACCGGTAGGCAGTGCGCTGGACCGTCCTGCCTTGGCCAGCCCGCAGGCCGCCCATGCGGTGCTGCTGGGTGCGGCCCTGGCAGGCCCGCGCGTGGTGGCGGTGGGCGAGCGCGGCATTGTGCTGCTGTCGGACGACGCGGCAGCCCACTGGCGCCAAGCCCAGGTGCCGACCAGCGTGACCCTGACCGCCGTGCGTTTCGTGGATGCGCAACATGGCTGGGCCACGGGTCACAGCGGCGTGGTGTTGGCTACGGTGGATGGTGGCGATACCTGGGTACGCCAGTTGGATGGCAAGCAGGCTGCCCAGCTGGTGCTGGAGGAGGCACAGGCCCGTGGCGACGCGGCGGCGGTAAAGAACGCGCAGCGCCTGGTGGCGGATGGCGCGGACAAACCCCTGCTGGACCTGCATTTCTTTGACGCGCAGCGCGGCATCGTGGTGGGCGCCTACAACCTGGCTTTCATGACCGAAGACGGCGGCCGCAGCTGGAAGCCCTGGGGCCAGCAACTGGACAACCCCAAGGCTCTGCATTTGTACACCGTGCGTGCACAGGGCAGCACGGTGGTGATTGCGGGCGAGCAGGGCCTGGTATTGCAATCGCAAGATGCTGGCCAGCATTTCACGCGCCTGGCCACGCCTTACCAGGGCAGCTTCTTCACGGCCGAGCTACCCAGCCGTGGCGAGATCGTGTTGGCGGGCCTGCGCGGCAATGTCTGGCGCTCTACCGACGCGGGCGCTACCTGGTCGGCACTGGCGGTGGCTTCGCCCATTTCATTCACTGCGTCGGCATTGCGTGCGGGGCAGGGCGCTGTGCTGGCCAACCAGGGCGGGCAGCTGTTTGCATTGCGTGGCGGGGTCTTGAGTCTGTTGCCTGGCGCGGCACTGCCTTCGCCAGCGGGCGTGTTGCCATTGGCCGATGGCCGCTTGCTGGCACTTACCTTGCGTGGAGCCATTGCCGTAGCTGCGGGGGCCGTACCATGATGGCGCCTCCAACTTTAGCGCCCACCCAGGCGACATTTGATGTGCAGTCTGGCTCGCTGGTGGAGCGTCTGCTTTTCAACCACCGCTTGTGGGTTATCTGTGTCTGCGCGCTGGTCACACTGTTGTTGGGTTGGCAGGCCACCCGGCTGGAGCTGAACGCCAGCTTCGAGAAGACCATTCCCGGCCAACATCCCTACATCCAGAACTACCTTCAGCACCAGAATGAGTTGCGCGGACTGGGCAATGCCGTGCGCATTGCGGTGGCCAACCCCCAGGGCAGCATTTATGACGCAGCCTATCTGGAGACCCTGCGCAAGATCAACGACGAGGTGTTTTTGATACCTGGCGTGGACCGCGTAGGCATGAAGTCGCTGTGGACGCCATCCACCCGCTGGGTCGGTGTGACCGAAGATGGCCTGGAGGGTGGCCCGGTGATTCCTGACGGATACGACGGCGGTGCGGCCAGCCTGCAACGGCTGGAGGCGAACATCGAACGCTCGGGCGAGATCGGCCAGACCGTGGCGCTGGACCGGCGTTCCAGCGTGCTGTTTGTGCCGCTACAGGCGCGGGATGCCCAGGGCAATGCGATGGACTACCGCGCACTGTCGCAGCGCCTGGAAATGCTGCGTGCCAAGTACGGCGCACAAGGGGTGTCGATCTACATCACAGGCTATGCCAAGATCGTGGGTGACCTGATCGATGGCGTGCAAGCGGTGCTGGTGTTCTTTGCCTTGGCGGTGGCGATTGCCAGTGTGATGGTGTTTGCCTACACCCGCTGCGTGCGTTCCACCGCGCTGGTGGTGGCTGCGTCCATGGTGGCCGTGGTGTGGCAACTGGGCCTGCTGCCCTTGTTGGGCCAGCAGCTGGACCCGTATTCCATCCTGGTGCCTTTCCTGGTGTTTGCCATCGGCATGAGCCACGGCGCGCAGAAGATGAACGGCATCATGCAGGACATAGGCCGTGGCATGCCCAGTCTGGTGGCCGCGCGTTTTACCTTCCGCCGCCTGTTTTTGGCGGGGCTGACGGCGTTGCTGGCCGACGCCGTGGGCTTTGCGGTGCTGCTGGTGATCGACATTCAGGCCATTCGCGAGCTGGCCCTGGCCGCCAGCCTGGGCGTGGCGGCGCTGATCTTCACCAACCTGATCCTGCTGCCAATTCTGCTCAGCTACACCGGTGTCAGCCCCGCGGCGGCACAGCGCAGCCTGCGCGCCGAGGCGGGGGATGCCAGCGGCGCGGCACGCAGCCCGCTGTGGGTCTGGCTGGACCGCTTTACCCAGCGCCGCTGGGCTACGGCGGCCGTGGCGGGCGGCGTGCTGCTGGGCGTGGCCGGTGCACTGGTGTCGTCGCAGCTGAAGATTGGCGACCTGGACCCAGGCGCTCCCGAGTTGCGCGCCGACAGCCGCTACAACCGCGACGTGGCCTTCATCAACAGCGCCTATGGCGCGGGCAGCGACGTGTTGGCGGTAATGGTCATGACGCCCGAAGGCAAGTGCTCGCAGTATGAGACGCTGAACAAGGTGGATGCGCTGGAATGGCAACTGCGCCAGCTCGAAGGCGTGGAGTCCACCAATACCCTGGCGCTGCTGAACCGCCGCGTGCTGACCGGGCTGAGCGAGGGCAACCCCAAGTGGTACGAGTTCCTGAACAACCAGGACATGCTCAACACCGTGACCGCTGGCGCGCCGCGCGGGCTGTACAACGACAGCTGCGGCCTGTTGACGGTGTACGTCTACCTGCGCGACCACAAGGCCGACACCCTGACCCGCGTGGTCGAGCATGTGGCCGCCTTCGCCCGCGACAACGATACGCCGGACGTGCAGTTTCTGCTGGCGGCGGGCAATGCCGGCATCGAGGCGGCGACCAACATCGTGGTCAAGCATGCCTGGCACCAGATGCTGCTGATGGTGTATGGCGCCGTGGTGCTGCTGTGCTTCATCACCTTCCGCTCCTGGCGCGCGGTGGTGGTGGCGGTGCTGCCGCTGGTGCTGACCTCTTTTCTGGCAGAGGCCTTGATGGTGGCCTTCGGCATGGGCGTCAAAGTGGCCACGCTGCCGGTGATTGCGCTGGGCGTGGGCATAGGTGTGGACTACGCGCTGTACATCCTCAGCGTCACCCTGGCGCAGCTACGCGCCGGGGCCAGCCTGTCGCAGGCTTATTACCAGGCGCTGCTGTTCACCGGAAAGGTGGTGATGCTGACCGGCGTGACGCTGGCGATTGGCGTCATCACCTGGGTGGCCAGCCCCATCAAGTTCCAGGCCGACATGGGTTTATTGCTGGCTTTCATGTTCCTTTGGAACATGCTGGGCGCGCTGATCCTGCTGCCGGCACTGGCGCACTTCCTACTCAAACCCGCCGCGCAGACGGCACCGAAGGAGACAACCGCATGAAAACAAATACCGAGCATTGGCAAGGCCGCGCCATTCTGCTTCTGGCCCATGTGGCCGGTATGGTGGACCTGGTGGCGCTGCCCGTGTGGGTGGGCACTGCCTTGATAGGCCAGTACCAGCTGAGCCCGCCGCAGGCCGGTGGCATGGTCACGGCCTACCTGGCGGCTGCGGTGCTGGCCAGCCTGGTATTCGCACCACGCTTTCACCGGCATGCGCCCTGGCGGGCTGCACCGCTGGGCTATGCCATCGCCTTTGTAGCCTTTGCTGCAATCACCCAGACCACCCATGTGGGCGCCATGACGGCGCTGCACGCCGTGGCCGGGTTTGGCGCGGGCATGGGCTTGTCTTTTGTGCACGGCACCATAGGGCGTAGTGCCCGGCCGCACCGCCTGTTTGCCATCGTCAGCATCGGCCTGGGGGTGTCAGGCATCGTGTTTATTGGCGTGGCCCAGAGCCTGGTGACGCAGCACGGCGGCGTGGCACTGTTTGCCATGTTTGCTGCCTTGATGGCCTGTGCAACGCTGGGCACGGCGCTGGCTTTTCCCCGGCCCACGGCGACGGACGGCAGCGCCAAGCCGGTGCCGCGTGAGGTTCAGCCGATTGCTGCACCGGTCTGGTGGGCGATTGCTGGCCTGACGCTGATGGCCGTCACCCAGTCCATGGTGTTCAGCTTTGCCGAGCGCATCGGTACTGAGCGCGGCTTTGGCGACCGGGTGCTGGTGGTCTTGGTGGTACTGGGTTTTGTCAACCTTCTGCCACCGGTGCTGGCGGCGCTGACCGAGCGGCGCTGGCCTGCTTTTGGCGCAGCCGCAGGCGGCGTATGGGTGCAGGCCACCCTGGCCATGGCACTGGCCTGGGGCAGCGGTTTTGCCATGTATGCGGTGGCTACCGCCTTGTTTGTGACGCCCATGATCTTCACCCATACCTTCGTCTTTGGCTGGCTGTCGCGTCACGACGCCAGTGGCCGTGCGGTGGCGTTGACACCCGCCATGTTGATGAGCGGCGCCGCTATCGGTCCGGTGGTGGGCGGCGTGTTGGTCGCGGGCTTTGGCACACCGTCCATCGGCTTGGCTGCGCTGCTGGTGTGCACTGTGTCTTGGCTGTGCTACCGCCGCGCGGCCCGGCTGTCTGCCAACGTGGCGCATCCGGCGACCATATCCGCACCTGCAGTGGTGCATTGATTTTTAACCAGGAAAAGACATGACTACATTTCTTCGACGTACCGCCCGCCCATTGATGGCGGCACTTCTCGCCGGATCGGCCGCCGCGTCTGGAGCACAAACACCCGCAGGGCCGCAGGAGGTCTTTGAGCGCTACGTCGCCGCCGTCAACACCAGCGACATGGCCGCTGTCAGCGCGCTGATCTCCGAGCAGGTCGCGCGATCGGACTACGTGCGCTGCACACCGGATATGAACAACAAGGCCTGCCTGGTCGCCTACGTGAAGGAGACCGTGGTCGGCCCCGAGGGCCGCATCAAGACCTTGAAGACCGATGTGCGGGGTGACACCGTGCATGCGCTGCTTGAAGTGAGCAGCAAGACGGCGCGCGACTTCGGCTTGGAGCGCATCAAGGGCACGGACGTGGTGCAAGTGAGAGACGGGTTGATCGTCGCTTTTCACTTCGTGCCGGAGTTCGCCGACGACCAGACGGCCACCTTCTTCGGCCACCTGGGCATCGGCCCGCGCGCGACCAAGAAGCCCTGAGTCACCTCAACTACCTACATAAGCCACTTCCATCTACCGAAAGCCGTACACATGTTCCGTTACTTCCCCACTAACTACGTATGGGATCTTTCCGTCAACCTCTCCATCGAGATGGGTGCGCGCATGGGTGAAATCGAAGTTATGTGCAAGCCGCTGCAAGAGGCGGCCAAACAGCCTGACGCCGCAGGCGTCGCGGCCTTCCGCGATACCTGGCAACAGATGGCCGAAAAGCTGTGCAGCCTGGCCGAAGAAGACGAAGCCGCAGGCCGCATGTTCTCCGCCGGTGAAAAATACAAACGCGCGGCCAACTATTTGCTGACTTGCGAACGGCTGCAGGCCCACGGTGCGCCAGGGCGGGTTGCCTTGTACCAGCGCTTCGAGGAGATATTCACCAAGGGCATCGCGCTGGCCGGCGACAACTGCGAGCGGGTGCAGATTCCCTACGGCGACAGCTTTCTCTCCGGCCTGCTAGTGCGCGCCGAAAAAACCACGGGCCCGGCCCCCTTGCTGCTGCAGGTCAACGGCCTGGACTCGACCAAGGAGATGAAGTACATGGTCGGCCTGCCGGGCTGGCTGGCCAAGCGCGGCGTCTCGTCGCTGATCATCGACCAGCCCGGCACAGGTGACGCGCTGCGTCTGCGCGGCCTGACTGCGCGTTTCGACAGCGAGCACTGGGCCAGCCGCGTGGTGGACTGGCTGGAGACCCGCCCCGACGTGGACTCCAAACGCATCGGCATGGAAGGCGTTTCCCTGGGTGGCTACTACTGCCCACGCGCCGTAGCTTTTGAGCCGCGCTTTGCCATGGGCGTTGTATGGGGTGCCAACCACGACTGGCGCGACGTGCAGGCCAAGCGCCTGGCCAAGGAAGGCAATCTGCCGGTTCCGCACTATTGGGCCCACGTGTGTTGGGTCTGGGGCGCCAAGGACATCGACGACTTCATGCGCATCGCGCAGGACGTGCACCTTGACGGCATTCTGGACCGGATCAAGGTGCCGTTCCTGGTGACCCACGGCGAAAAGGATTCGCAGATCCCGCTGAAATGGGCACATGCCACCTACGACCAGTTGGTCAACAGCCCCAAACGCGAACTCAAGATCTTCACCGACCGCGAGGGTGGGGTGCAGCACAGCAGCTTTGACAACAGCGCCAATGCCGGTGCCTATATCGCCGACTGGGTGGCGGAAACATTAGGTGGTCGAACTGCGTGATTGCGCAGGTATTACAAGCGCATTTAGCTATAAAAAATGTAGCAAATGGGTGGTGCTGAAGTTCTGTTGACTGCGCAGGCCGTGTCTTATGCCGGCCACGCTGGTACCTGTCCCTTTGGCATGACCCAATTTTTCACTTTTGAACTGAGTAACAAGCTATGAACATTCTTGGACCTGATGCACTGGTATTTGGTGTGGACGATGTCCCCGCCTGCGTCCAGTACCTGACCGATTACGGCCTCACCCCGGTGGACGTGTCCGCAGAAGGTGGACGCTTCGAGGCGCTGGATGGCACGTTTGTGGAGGTACGCCACAAGGACAACTCTGGCCTGCCGCCCGCCATGGGCACGGCCAGTATGCTGCGTGAGACTGTTTATGGCGTGGCCGATGCGGCTACGTTGGATGCGATCGAAGCAGAGCTAGGCCGCGACCGCGAGGTGCGCCGCGACGCGCAGGGCCGCGTGCAGGCTGTGGACGACATGGGCTTTGCGCTGGCCTTTCAGGTCAGCGTGCGCCGGCCGATCCAGCTGCCTGCTGAAACCGTCAATGCACCCGGTGCTGCGCCACAGCGCCCAGTCAACCAGGTGGCCGTTACGCCGGATATGCAGGCGCTGCCCCGCTCGTTGTCGCACGTTGTGTATTTCGTACCCGACGCGGCCAAGGCCGAGGCTTTCTACCAGCGTCTGGGCTTTGTGTGCACCGACCGCTTTGCTGGCGTGGGCCCTTTCCTGCGCCCTGCCGGTACGACCGACCACCACACGCTGTTCATGATCCAGACGCCGCCTTTCATGAAGGGTTGCGAGCACTTCACCTTCCATATGGGCGGGCCTACCGAGGTGATGCTGGCCGGCACCCGTTTTGTGAACAAGGGCTACCAGTCCTTCTGGGGACCCGGGCGCCATTTGTTTGGCTCCAACTGGTTCTGGTACTTCAACAGCCCGCTGGGCTGCCATGTGGAATATGACGCAGACATGGACCTGCACGACGCAGACTGGCTGGCCCGCGAGGCACCCATGGGTGCCGATGCTTCGCAGCTATTCCTGTTCCAGCACCGTGACAAGTGGGCGCCATCGGGCGGCCCACCGCCCGGGGCAAAGCACTGAAGGCAGCTGCCCATGACGCTGCTGTGCCATCTGGACGATGTGCCCTTGGGTACGTCGCGCGGCTTCGACCCCGGGCATGCGGGCCGCGATACGGTGTTTGCGGTGCGGCGAGACGGTGGGCTGCGGGTCTACCGCGACAACTGTCCCCACGCCAACAGCCCTATGGCTTGGCGCAAGGACGCGTACCTGAACCATGCGGGCGACGCCATCGTGTGTTTTGCCCACGGCGCGTTGTTTGATGTGGATACCGGGGTCTGCACGCTGGGGCCCTGCCTGGGCCAGTCGCTGCAGGCCGTGGCCCACGCGATAGACACCCAGGGTTATGTGAGATTAATAGATAAAAAGGAGATAGAAAAATGACAGCAGCACACAAGATTTTGGTTATTGGCGGGGGCTTCTCTGGCATGGCGGCGGCCATTGAGCTGCGCAAGCAGGGCTGCGCGGTAGACCTGGTCGAGATTGACCCGGGCTGGCGTTCCTATGGTGCCGGCATCACCCTGGGGGGGGCCACCTTGCGGGCCTTACGCACGCTGGGCGTGCTGGATGCTTTTTTGGCTCGGGGATACGCTGGCGATGGGGTGGATCTGTTCACCCCCAGCGGTCAACAGATCGGGTCTCTGCCCACGCCCCGCCTGGCGGGGCCGGATGTGCCAGGTGGCGGCGGCATCATGCGGTCGGAGCTAGCCAAAATACTGGCCGATGCCACGCGCGCATCGGGCACCCATGTGCGTTTGGGTTGCAGTTTTACGTCCATTCAGCAGGACGCTGATGGCGTGGACGTGCAGTTCACCGATGGAAGCCAGCAACGCTACGACCTGGTGATAGGCGCTGACGGCCTGTACTCCCAGGTGCGCACAACCCTGTTCCCGGCGGCGCCCCAGCCGCTGTACAGCGGCCAGTGTGTGTGGCGCGCTGTGCTCCCCCGACCTGAGGAAGTGCGGGCCACCATGATGTGGCTGGGCCCCAAGGTCAAGACCGGGCTGAATGCGGTGTCGCAGGAAAAAATGTACCTTTTCGTGACCGAAGACCGGGCGACCAACGATCGCCGGGATGCACAGCACTTTCCGCAGATGCTGGCCGATCTGTTGGCTCCTTTCTCGGCGCCGCTGATGCAAAGCGTGCGCGCCCAGATCAACGCCGACGCGCAGATCGTTTACCGCCCGCTGGAAAGCCTGCTCATGCCCCAGCCTTGGTACCAGAACCGGGTGGTGTTGATAGGCGACACGGTGCATGCCACCACGCCACACATGGCCTCGGGTGCCTGCATCGGCATTGAAGATGCCATCGTGCTGGCCGAAGAGCTGAATACCGAAACGGGTCTGGCTGCCGCGCTGGATCGCTTCCAGGCACGGCGCTGGGAGCGCTGCCGCATGGTGGTAGAGAACTCGCTGCGCCTGGGCGAGATCGAGATCACCGGTGGCGACAAGGCCGAGCACGGCAGCATCATGCGCGAGACGCTGATGGCCCTGGCTGCGCCTATTTGATGGAGGTGATCAGTATGGCATTCCATCCCATTCGCCGCATCGTTACCGGGCACGACGCCCAGGGCAAGGCCATCGTCAGCGAGGCCGGGCCTTTGCCCACCGTGGTGGCCATCGAGAAGATCCCGGGCACCGTGTTCCACGAGGTCTGGTCTACCCAGGGCATGCCCGCACCGGTAGACAACGCCACCGACCCGACTTTGGGCGCGTTGGTGCTGCCGCCCCCAAAGGCCGGCACGCGTATCCGCATTGTGGACATTCCGCCGGATACCGAAGACTTTCTTGCCCACGGCGCTGCGGTAATGCACGACGCCTTCACCCAGATCGGCGATGCCAGTGCCTCCACCGTGCGGGTCGATTCACCGCATCCGCTGATGCACCGCACCGAGTCGGTGGACTACGGTGTGGTGCTGGACGGCGAAATGACCCTGGTGCTGGACGACAGCGCCACCCTGCTGCGCCAGTGCGATGTGGTGGTGCAGCGCGGCACCAACCATGCCTGGGCCAACCGCTCGGGCCGCATGTGCCGCATGCTGTTTGTACTGGTGGATGGTGTTTATGACCCCGCAATTGCCGCGAGTCTGGATGCATCCCTCCACGGTGCGGGATGCTAGGGCCTGGTGACACCATGACAAACCCCTATCACCCCAGCCGCCGCACCGTGCTGGCGGCATCCGCCTGCGCGTTGGCCCCTGGCGTTTGGGCGCAGCAGGCCGATGCGGTCTTCCCCAGCCGCACCCTGACCTGGGTTGTGCCATACCCGGCAGGCGGCTTTGGCGATGCGCTGTCGCGCATGTTGGCGCAAAAAATGGGCGCGCGCCTGGGCCAGTCCATCGTGGTGGACAACCGCCCCGGTGCGGGCGGGCAAATCGCCGCAGCCTTCGTCAAGCAGCAGCCCGCCGACGGGCACACCCTGTTCTACGGGGACATTGGCCCCTTTGCGATGCATGCTGCGCTGTACCCCAAACTGGGTTACGACATGGCCAAAGATTTCGCTCCTTTGAGCCGCTTATTCAGCACTCCGCTGCTCGTGGTCGTGCCCTCTGCCAGCAGGCTTGCCAGCTTTGCCGATCTGGTCAAAGCGGCTGGCGCTGAGCCGGGTCTGAATTACGGCTCGTACGGCATTGGCAGCCAGCCGCACATCTGGACGGTAATGCTCAACAAAGCCATCCAAGGCAAACTCAACCACATTCCCTACAAGGGCGCGGCCCCAGCGCTGCAAGATCTCATGGGTGGGCGGCTTGACGTGATGTGCGATGTCGCGCCCTCCAGCATGCCACTGGTACAAAGCGGCAAATTGCGCGCACTGGCCGTGGTAGGCCGCCCGCACCGCCTGCCCCAATTGCCCGGCATACCCACGATGGGCGAGCTGGGCATGCCCGCCCTGGATATTTCTGGTTGGAACGGCATGGTGGTGCGCGCTGGCACCCCCGCCGCGATCGTCGCCCGCCTGCACACCGAATTGCTGGCGGCACTGGAGTCGCCCGATGTGGTGCTGCGCTACACCGACCTGGGGCTGACCGTGGCCGGGCAGTCGCCCCAGCAGTTTGGCGCGTGGATGCAGAGCGAAGCCCTGCGCTGGGGTGCGGTGATCCGCGACAACGGCGTGGTGGCCGAATGAGCGTGCCCGCAACTGCCCAGGCCCCCGAAAAAGGCCTGTTTGACCTGGCGGGCCGCGTGGTGCTGGTGACCGGGGCCACAGGCGGGCTGGGGCTGGCCATCACGCATGCCATGGCCGCGCAAGGGGCCACGCTGGTGGTGTCTGACCACAACCGCGCCGCCTGTGAGGCCTTGGCCGCAGCGCTTCGCCACAGTGGCGCACAAGCACGCGCGGTCACGGCAGACCTGTTGGACCCGGCGCAAACCCAGGCACTGGTTTCCTGCGCGCTGGACTGCTTTGGCCGCCTGGACGTGCTGGTCTGCAACGCGGGCGTGCAAGGCCCGGCAGGCCCTATGGCCGACACCACCGACGAAGACTGGGAGCGCGTGATGCGCATCAACCTGCGCAGCGCGATGGACTTGACCCGCCATGCCGCCTCGCACATGGCCAAGCACGGAGGTGGCAGCGTGATTTTGATGGCCAGCATTGCCGGGCTGCGCGGCAACAAAGCGATTGGCTTGTACGGCTTGTCCAAGGCGGCACTGGCCCAGCTGGCGCGCAACCTGGCGGTGGAGTGGGGGCCGCAGGGCGTGCGCGTCAACACGATTGCCCCGGGGCTGATTCGCACACCGCTTTCGGTTGGCCTGATGGACAACGCCGCTTTCATGGCGCGCCGTCTGGCCGCCACCCCCTTGCGCCGCGTGGGCGAACCACACGAAGTGGCCGGTGTGGCTGTGATGCTGGCCAGCGCTGCCGGGGGCTTTATCACCGGCCAAAACATCGTCGTGGACGGCGGCACGCTGATCTCTGACGGCAACTAACGCAATAACTTCAAAGCAAACCATATATGACCAGACAATTCGTAGACTTGTCGATTTACCTCGAAAACGAGGTGCTGTCCGATCCTCCGCCACTGGCGCCCAAGATCACTTACCAGAAGCACCAGGACACCTTGCCCGAGTTCATGGCCATGATTCCCGGCACCACGGCGCAGGACTACCCGGACGGCGAAGCCGCCGCCGCCGAGTGGGTCACCATGACCACGCACAGCGGCACCCACCTGGACGCGCCTTACCATTTCCACTCGACCATGGACGCGAAGAACGGCGAAAAAAAGCCGTCCATCACCATTGACGAGGTGCCGCTGGAATGGTGCTTCCAACCCGGGGTGAAGCTCGACTTCCGCCATTTCCCCGACGGTTATGTAGCTACCGCTGCCGATGTGGAGGTCGAGCTCGCACGCATTGGCCACACGCTGGCGCCGCTGGACATCGTGGTGGTCAATACCCGCGCCGGCTCGCGCTACGGCCATAACGACTTTGTGTCTGCCGGCTGCGGCATGGGCTACGAGGCCACCATGTATTTGCTGGAGCGCGGTGTGCGCCTGACCGGCACCGACGCCTGGAGCTGGGACGCGCCGTTTTCCTATACCGCCCAAAAGATCGCAGAGACCGGCAACAAGGCGCTGATCTGGGAAGGCCACAAGGCCGGCCGCGACATTGGCTACTGCCACCTGGAAAAGCTGCACAACCTCGAAGCCTTGCCCGGCCACGGCTTCTACATCAGCTGCTTTCCGCACAAGGTGCGGCGGGGCTCAGCGGGCTGGACCCGTGCCGTGGCGATTTTTGACGATGGCCTTATGGCCCTGCCGCGCTAAACAGGACACCCATGCAATTCGCCACACTCGCCAATGGCCACCTGGATGGCCGCCTCATCATCGTCTCGCGCGACCAGCGCCTGGCCTGCGATGCGCAGGACATCGCCCCCAGCCTGCTGGATGCCTTGCAGCGCTGGGACGCGGTTGCACCGGCCTTGCAGGCGCGCAGCGATGCGCTCCATGCGGGGCAGGCTGCCAATGCCTTCGCCTTTGACCCACAGCAGTGCCTGGCACCCTTGCCGCGCAGCCCGCAATGGTTGGATGCTTCGGCATTTCTGAACCACGGCAGGCTGATGGAGCAGGCGTTCAACACGCCGCCGATTCCCCAGTTCGACACCGTACCGGTGATGTACCAGGGTGCCAGCGACGACTTTCTGGGGCCCCATGCAGACGTGCCGCTGCCCAGTGAGGCCGACGGCATTGACTTCGAAGGCGAGTTCGGCGTGGTGGTGGGGCCGGTGCCCATGGCCGCAACGCCCGCCCAGGCCCTGGCCGCCGTGCGCCTGATTGTGCAGATCAACGACTGGAGCCTGCGTGCGCTCGGGCCGCACGAGATGAAAACCGGTTTCGGCTTTCTGCAGGCCAAACCGTCCACCGCCTTTGCGCCCGTGGCCGTGACGCCGGACGAGCTTGGCGCCGCCTGGCGCGACTGTCGCGTGCAGATGCACCTCCAGGTCGAGCGCAACGGTGAGCGCTTTGGGGAGCCGCATGGCGGTGAGATGAGCTTCGGCTTCGGTGAGCTGGTGGCCCATGCGGCGCGCACCCGGCGCCTCACGGCTGGCAGTATCGTCGGCTCGGGCACGGTGTCGAACGCGGCGCGCGCGGCAGGTTCGGCCTGCTTGGCGGAGCGCCGCGTGATCGAGATGATTGACCAGGGCGCGGCCAGTACGTCATTCATGCGCTTCGGTGAGCGGGTGCGCATGCAGGCCCTGTTTGAAGACGGCAGCGCCGGGCCGTTCGGCAGCATCGACCAGCAGGTGGTGCCCATGGCCGACGTGAGGGGCGGCTGATGCGCATTGTCGTCACCGGCGCCGCCGGTTTTGTGGGCAATGCGCTGGTCCAGCGGCTGCTGAAATTTGGCCTGGCTGGCCAGGCGGTGGACCAGCTAGTCTTGATGGATCTGGCGTTTTCCACGCCGCCCAGCGATGCCCGTGTGACCCACTTCGGGGGCAGCATTGCCGACCCAGCGCTACGCCAGCGCGCTTTGGCTGACCCGGTGGACGTGGTGTTCCACCTCGCTAGTTGCCCAGGTGGGCTGGCGGAGAAAAACTATGCCTTGGGCCGCAGCATCAACCTGGACGCAAGTTTGGGTCTGCTGGAAGACTTGCGTACCCAGCCCCGCCCGCCCCGGTTTGTGTTTGCCAGCAGCGTAGCGGTGTACGGTGCCCATCTGCCCGCTGTGGTGGACGAGGCCACACAGCCCGCACCGGCGCTGAGCTACGGCACCCACAAGCTCATGGGCGAGTTGCTGGTGGCCGATGCCACCCGCCTGGGTTGGGTGCAGGGCTGCTCGCTGCGCGTACCCGGCGTGGTGGCGCGGCCGGGGGAGGGTGCCGGACTGCTGTCGGCCTTTATGAGCCAGCTGTTCTGGCGCCTGCGGGCTGGCCAGCCCATTACGGTGCCGGTGTCTGCCCACGGGCAGGCATGGTGGATTTCTGTGGGGGCTTGCGTGGACAACCTGCTGCATGCGGCCTGCCTCGACCCAGCCCGGATGGATGTCCGCCGCGTCTACCAGATGCCCGCGCTGCACCTGGCCGTGGCCGATGTGGTGGATGCCCTGGCTGCACGCTTTGGTTCCGACCGCCAGGCGCTGGTGCACTACGCGCCGGATGCGCTGATTGAGCGCCTGTTTGCCGCCTACCCGCCCTTGCATACGCCACAGGCCCAGGCCCTAGGCTTTGCGCACGATGGCAGTGTGGAGGTGTTGGTGGCGCGTTCGCTGAAGACTTAGCTCGGCGGGGGGCCTGGGCGGGGCAACGTAGAATTTCTGCATGCGTACCCCCACCCCTTCCAGTACCCCGGCCCATCGCATCGTCATCGTTGGCGGAGGCGCCGCCGGGCTGGAGCTGGCGACCAGCCTGGGCAACGCATTAGGGCGCAAGGGCCAGGCCGACATCACCCTGATCGACATGGCCCGTACCCACATCTGGAAGCCCAAGCTGCATGAGATTGCAGCTGGCAGCATGGACGTGGGCCGGCATGAGCTGAACTACCTGGCCCAGGCCCACTGGCACCACTTCCACTACCGCCTGGGCGAAATGAATGGCCTGGACCGCGCCAACAAGCTGGTGCATGTGGCGCCCTTCATCGACGAAGACGGCGTGGCGGTGACCACCCAGCAGTCGTTTGCCTACGACACACTGGTGATGGCCGTGGGCAGCCGCAGCAACGACTTTGGCACGCCCGGCGTGGACCAGCATGCGCTGAAGCTGGAAACCCTGGCCGACGCCGAGCGCTTCCACCGCCGCATGCTCGACGCCTGCATCCGCGCCCATGCGCAGACCACGCCACTCAGCCCGTCGCAGCTGCACGTGGCGGTGATCGGCGCCGGCGCCACCGGTGTGGAGCTGGTGGCCCAGCTGCACCGCACCACGCGCGAGGTGGTGGCCTTTGGCCTGGATCGCATCGACCCCGAGCGCGACATCCAGCTGCATTTGATCGAAGCCGCGGACCGCATCCTGCCTGCGCTGTCGCCGCGTATTTCCGCTGGCGCGCTGGACCTGCTGAACGGCCTGGGCATCAAAGTGCACACCTCGGCCCGGGTCTCGGGCGTGGCCGCTGACAGCGTGCAGCTGGCCAGCGGCGAGGTGATTCCGGCCGAGCTGCTGGTCTGGGCCGCCGGCATCAAGGCGCCGGGCTTTTTGAAAGACATCGACGGCCTGGAAACCAACCGCATCAACCAGTTGGCGGTGCACCAAACCCTGGTGACCACCCGCGACGAAAACATCTTCGCCATGGGCGACTGCGCCGCCTGCCCCTGGCCCGAGAAGAACGGCTTTGTGCCGCCACGCGCCCAGGCCGCGCACCAGCAGGCATCGCACCTGGCCAAGCAGATCAAGCTTCGCATGGCCGGCAAGCCGCTCGAGCCCTACCATTACCGCGATTTCGGCTCGCTGGTGTCTCTGGGCGACTACAGCGCCGTTGGCAGCCTGATGGGCGGGCTCATGGCGGGCAGCCTGTTCATCGACGGCCTGGTGGCGCGCGTGATGTACACCTCGCTGTACAAGATGCACGAACTGGCGCTGCACGGCTTCACCAAGGTGGCGCTGGAAACCCTGACCCGCGCCATCACCCGGCGCACCGAGTCGCACGTCAAGCTGCACTAAAGCCAGCCAAATAGCGGCCGGCCAGGGCTGCACGCAAAGTCCTTTCAAAGCAGTCGGTTTTTGGATGTAGCATTCGGTTACTTTTTGGCTGGGTGCGGCCATGTGCTTTCGTAATGGATAAAGAGACAAACCATGAAATTCAATGACATGCGAGTGGCGACCAAGCTTTGGGCGACGATTTTGGGTTTGTTGCTGGCCATGCTGCTGGTTACGGTGTGGGTCCAGGCCCGCTCCCGCGAGGTGACCCAGACCACCGATGGCCTGGTGGCGCAATTTGAAGATTCCATTACCACCGCCGTGACCTGGCGCGGCATGGCAAACATGGCTGTGAACATGAATATGTCCAGCCTGGTCACCACCGACGAGGCATTGAGCAAGGACTTCGACGCCAAAGTGGCGGCGCTGACCGCCAACATCACCCCGATCCAGGAAAAGATCAACAAGACCGCCTCCACGCCGGATGACAAGTCTGCACTGGAGCTGGTCGCCAAGACCCGCGCCGACATCCGTGGCCAGGGCGACAAGGTCAAGGAACTGAAGGCCGCGCGCGACGCCGCCGCCAGCCAGGCCTTTCTGGAAAAAGACTACCGCCCACGCGCCCAGGCCTACCTGGATTCCATCGACAAATACGTGGCCGTGCAGGTCAAGCAGCGGGATGACGCCAGGAAGGCTGCTGCTGCCGCCAGCGACAACGTGGTGCTGGTCGCCATCGCCAGCGTACTGGTGGTGTTTGCTCTGGGCGTGGCGCTGTCGCTGCTGCTGGTGCGTTCCATTACCCAGCCGCTGCAGCGCGCCGTGGATGTGGCCGATGCCATCACCGCCGGCGACCTGACACTGGACATCCAGGACAGCCGCAAGGACGAATTCGGCCAGCTGTTGCGCGCCCTGTCGGGCATGGTCGGCAAGCTGCGCGGCGTGGTGGCCGAGGTGCGCACCGGCGTGGAATCGGTGTCCACCGCCTCCAACGAGATCGCCACCGGCAACCATGATTTGTCCGAGCGCACCGAGCAAACCGCCTCCAACCTGCAGCAGACCGCGGCCAGCATGGAAGAGCTGACCAGCACCGTCAGCCAGTCGGCCGACACCGCGCGCCAGGCGAATCAGCTGGCATCCACCGCCGCCCAGGCCGCGATCCGCGGCGGCGAAGTGGTGGCCCAGGTGGTCACCAGCATGCAGAACATCAGCGATGCCTCGCGCAAAATCGCCGACATCATCGGCACCATCGACGGCATCGCCTTCCAGACGAATATCCTGGCCTTGAACGCGGCCGTCGAAGCCGCCCGGGCTGGCGAGCAGGGCCGCGGCTTTGCCGTGGTGGCCTCTGAAGTGCGCAGCCTGGCCCAGCGTTCGGCCCAGGCTGCGAAAGAGATTAAGACCTTGATTGGTGCCTCGGCGCAAACTGTCGAGTCCGGCACCCAGCAGGTGGCCCAGGCCGGCGAGACCATGGGCGAGATCGTCAGCAGCGTGCGCCGCGTCAGCGATTTGATTGGCGAAATCAGTGCCTCGTCGACCGAGCAACGCGACGGTATCGCCCAGGTCAACCAGGCGGTTAACAACCTGGACCAGATGACGCAGCAGAACGCCGCACTGGTCGAGCAATCCGCGGCGGCCGCCTCCGGCCTGCGCGAACAATCGCAGCGCCTGTCGGAAGTGGTGTCGGTGTTCAACGTCGGCAGCCACGCGGTGCAGCTGGCCCGGCCGGCGCCGCGCCCGGTCGCCATGCGCCCGGCGGCAGCGCCCAAGTTGCCTGCCAAACCCGTGGCCAAGGCCTTGGCGGGCAAGGCGGCCATACCGGCGCCTGCACGTGCACCGATGAAAGCCTTGTCCAGCGCCAAGCCTGCGCCGCCAGCCAAGCCGCGGGCCCCAGCGCCACGCCGTCCGGTGGCCGTTACCGCCAGCAAGCCATCTGCTGCCAAAGGCGGCGAGGGCGACTGGGAAAGCTTCTAAAACTGACTTGCTATTGAATAAATAGCTGCTGGCGCTGGTGAAATAAGCGCTAGCGGCCTAGAAGGCTGGTGGATTTCAACGTCTTCGACTCGGTGCTGAATCCCGCGATGGGATTTTCAGGAGCCGTGGCCCGCATCGGTAATAATGAGAATTATTCCCATCTATAAACTGCGCGCCAGATCAGCCCACGCCACATCTTGAAGCCAGCCCGTTGACGGGTTCACCTTTTCTGGCTTCAACCATCCGTGGTCGCACACTACTACCGAGAACTGCTGAACTTCCTTTCGCGCAAGGTGGCCGACCGCGCCACTGCGGCCGACCTGGTGCAGGAGAGTTATGCGCGCGTCTACGCCGCCGAGCAGACGGGGCTGGCCGTCCGTGATCCGCGTGCGCTGCTCTACAAGACCGCCCGCAACCTGGTAATCGACCAGGGCCGGCGCGGTGATGTGCGCGCCCGGTTTGCCGAGCCGGAAGACGGCGTGGCCTCCAACGAACCAGACAACGCGCTCGGGCCGGCGGCCTTCGAGCCCGATGCGGCCATGGAGTCGCAACAGATGGTCAACGCCATGCTGGCTACCATCGACAGCCTGCCGCCACGTTGCCGCCAGGCGTTCATCCTGCACAAGTTCGACGGGCTGACCCATGCCGAAGTGGCTGAGCGCATGGGCGTCAGCGTCAAGATGGTCGAACAGCATGTGAGGAATGCTGTGCAGGTCTGCCAACGCTGCCGCAACGAAATCAACCATAACGCCCCGCCCGCGCCCCCGCTGCGAAGAAGAAGGCGCAACCACGAATGAACGCGAACGGATTGCCACATTTTTACCCGCCAGGCATGGGGTTGGAGATAGTTCATACGTCTACCTGTATGAGAGCGCCATGAGCCTGCCGCAATACCCTTTCACGCCCCCGTCCGACATCGAGAGCGATGCTCTGGACTGGTTCGTCCGCCGCACGGGGGGCGGGTTCAGTGCGCGCGACGAAGCCGCTTTTCAGGGCTGGCTCGAAGCCTCTGTCAGCCACCGCCGCGCCTATGCACGCCAACAGCATGAGTGGACGGCACTCGACCGATTGCCCGCCGACGGGCTGGATATTTTGCGTGCCAACCTTGCAGAGGATCTGGCCTTCGAGGCTGCGCCCGCTGCATCCCACCCGGTGCGCCCCACCAGCCCGGCACGCCGGCGTTTTTTCGTACCCGCCTTCTCCGCTGCGGCCGTCGCCCTGCTGGCGGGCAGCACGGGTTACATCGCCTGGAGCCGCTGGCAAGCCCAGCCGCTGTTTGCCCAGGTCTTCGGCACACAGCGCGGGCAGCAACTCGAAGTTCCTTTGCCGGACGGCAGCCGGCTGCGGCTGGACACCGCGACGCGCCTGGAAGTCAGCTACTACCGGAATCGCCGGGAAGTAAGGCTGTTAGAAGGGCAGGCGGTTTTCAGCGTGCACGGCAACGCCGCGCGTCCATTCGAGGTGCTGGCCGGTCCTCTACGCATTACGGTCGTTGGCACCCGGTTCTCGGTGCGCCATACGCCTGGCATGGCCGGTGCCGATGGCGTGCGCGTGGCGGTGGACGAAGGCCGCGTCAAGGTGGAGCGCATCGGTACCGGTGTGGGGGCTGCCACGCCGGTCTTTTTGTCGGCCGGCCAGCAGATCACCAGCGACGTCCAAGGCGCACTGGCGTCCGCGGCCTCGCTTTCCAGCGAAGGCATTGCGCCCTGGCGTGACAACCGGGTGAGCTTCGACAACACCCGGCTCGACCAGGTGCTGGCCGAACTGGAGCGCTACGGCAGCACCCGGCTGGTGGTACGCGACCCGGCCGTGGCGGGCCTGCGCGTCACCGGAACCTTCAACCCCACCCGGCTGGACCGCTTCGCCAGGGTTTTGCCGCAGGCAATACCGGTGCGCTTACGGGAGGTTGCGGGGGTGACGGAAATCGTGGCCGCACCCTGATCTGTGCTGCGTCATACGGCTAAATGAAAATAGTTTTTATTTGGCGTAGGGTTTGATTCTTCTCGTGCGTCTACCCAGGTGAGAGAAACCATCTATTCACCTGTAGGAGAACGTACGCAATGAACCGTCCCATGTTTCGGCCCGCCCCAATGGCCCTGGCCATCGCGTTGGCCATAGGCTGTCCCGCCATCCATGCGCAAAGTCCGAACACCCCCGTGCAACTCAACATCGCCGCGCAGCCGTTAGGGCAGGCGCTGAACGATTGGGCCCGGCAAACCCGTATCGAACTTATCGCGCCGCCAGTACTGGTCGCCGGCAGGTCGGCACCGGCGGTTTCAGGCCAGTTGACGCCCCAACAGGCATTGGACCGCTTGTTGGCGGGCAGTGGGTTGGTTGCAGAACACGAGGGTGGTGCCGTGGTCATCCGTGCTACGCCTTCAGCATCCGGCACCACGACCTTGCCGGCAGTGGTGGTGACGGCCAAATTTGAAGCCGATTCGACGGCGACACTCCAGCAGGAAGGCGCGGCCGCCGATGGCTACCGCGTGAAAACCATCTCTTCGGTTGGCGCCTTGGGCAGTATGAGCCTGCAGGACACACCTTTCTCCATGAGTGTGGTGCCGCGCGAGCTGATGCAGAACATCCAGGCGCAGTCGCCCGACGATGTGTACAAGCTCAACCCTTCCACCCGCACCACGGTGCCCCAGGTCACCAGCTGGTCGCCTGCGGTCAATATCCGCGGCTTTGACGGCTACAACACGGCGGAAGACGGCCTGCGCCGTGCGTACAACCATGCCGCCGTGCTCGAGGACAAGGAGCGCGTCGAAATTCTGAACGGACTCTCGGGCTTTCTCTATGGCGCCGCATCGCCGGGCGGCATGGTCAATTACGTCTATAAGCGCCCGACCACCGAGCGGCTCAGCAGCGTTACGGTCGGCAACTACGGTGGCAGCCAGGCCTATGTGCACGGCGACTTCGTCGGGCGTATCGACGAGGCCGGCCGTGCCGGCTACCGGCTGAATCTGGTGTCTCAAGATGGAGGCACGGCCATCGACGACCAGAAGATCAACCGCCAGTTGGTCAGCGCCGCGGTCGATTGGGAGATCACCGACCAACTGCTACTCGAACTGAACGCGGTCTACAACAAGTATGAGACCAGCGGCACCTCTGCCTACTGGTACTTCGACGGCGTACCGCATGGTAGTGCGCCCGACGCCAAAAAGCTCTGGAGCCAGCCATGGGTGCGGGATGAGTTTGAAAACACCAAGCTCATGAGCAAGCTGAGCTACCGATTGAACGACGCCGTCACGCTGCGTGGCGCCTTTATGCGCGACAACGTCGACCGCCCTGTGCAAGACCACACTATGAACAGCGTGAGCACGGTCGGCAGCTTCGACCAGATCCGTATCCGCTCCGGCCGCACCAAGGACACCTTCGACTCAGGGTCTGCGCTGGCCGACATCAGCGTCAACACCGGCCCAATAGCCCACAAGTTGACTCTCGGCTACACCATGTACTCGGACAAGTCTTGGGGCACGCTCAGCAGCCCCAACACTGGCTGGCAAGGCCCTTACACACTCAGTACGCCCACCTATGTGCCAGAACCGACCTTCCCGTCGAGCGTGGCCGCGCCGTATTACGCAGGTCGGGTGCTCAATCGCAACTACCTCGTTGGCGACAACGTCACGTTCAACGACCAGTGGTCGGTGCTCGTGGGCGTCAACCACAGCAATATCCGCAGCGAATCGCTGACCTCGAGCGGCGACCGCTCACAGCCCGACTATGACAAGAGCCGCAACTCGCCATCGGTTTCGCTGATGTTCAAACCCGTGCCATGGCTCACGACTTATGCGAGCTACATCGAAGGCTTGGAGCAAGGCGGCATCGCGCCGGATGAGACGGCGAATGCGGGAGCCATCCAGGCCCCTATGGTCAGCAGACAAAAGGAAATTGGCGTTAAGGCCACGGTCGGCAAGATGTTGCTGACCGCGGCGATCTTCGACATCGAGAAAGCCTACGAATTCACTGACAGCAGCAACCTCTATACCCAGAGCGGCCGCCAGAACCACAAGGGCATCGAGTTCAATGCCTCGGGCAAGCTCGATGACAAGTGGACGGTGGTGGGCGGTGTCACGGCGCTGGACGCCAAGGTAAAGGGCTCCGAGTTTGACGGCAACAGCCCGAATAACGTGGCAAAGGTAGTCGCCAAGATTTATTCTGAATACGCGCTGCCACTGCCCGGACTGAGTCTGACCGGCGGCATCTACTACACCGGCAAGCAGTGGGCCGACGCGGCCAACACCGACCGCCTACCTGCCGTGACCACCGCCGACCTCGGCATGCGCTACGCCACCCAGGCGTCGGGCAAGCCGTTGACCCTGCGCCTGAACGTCAGCAACCTGGCCAACAAAAGCTACTGGCTGAACAGTTACTACGTCGGCGCTCCGCGCAGCATCGCGTTCTCTGCGCAGCTGCAGTTCTGATGGGCCTGCGCGCGGTACCCGGTTGCTAGTCCTCGGCGGCTTCCACCAAGAACTGCACCCTGCGCTGACCCTGCCACTCGTTGACGTCGAGGCGAAAGGCCAGCGTCACGCGGGCCGGCAGGCTCTCGGTATGGCCGAACCAGATGCCGTCTACCGGCTGGCCCTGGTGTTTCAGCTTTAGCGATAAATGCTTTTCGCCGACCAGTCGCTGCGACACCACTTCGACTTCTTCGCTGAAGGTGGGCGGCGCAAAGCCCTGGCCCCAGACTTCCTTGTGCAGCACATCGACCAGCTCGGCGCGCCGGTATTCGGGCGCCAACGGGCCGTCGGTTTCCAGGCGCCGCGTCAGGGTGGCGGCGTCCAGCCATTCCAGCGCCACCTGCTGCAGGCCTTGCTCGAACTGCTCGAAATTGTCTTCGTGCACGGTGCAGCCGGCCGCCATCGCGTGGCCGCCAAAGCGCAGCAGCACGCCGGGGTGCCGTTTGGCCACCAGGTCCAGCGCGTCGCGCAAGTGAAAGCCGGGGATGGAGCGGCCCGAGCCTTTGAGCTCATGTTCCTTGCCCGGCGCCTTGCTGGCGGCGAACACGAAGATCGGGCGGTGCAGCTTGTCTTTGAGGCGGCTGGCGACGATGCCGACCACGCCTTCGTGGAAGTCGGGGTCGAACACGCAGACCGCTGGCGGCGGCTCTTCGGATTCGTCAAACAGCGACTCGGCCACCAGCATCGCCTGGTCGCGCATGCCGCCCTCAATCTCGCGGCGCTCGCGGTTGATCTTGTCCAGCGTGGTGGCGAGTTCGGTGGCGCGGGCCGGGTCGTCGGTCAGCAGGCATTCGATGCCCAGCGTCATGTCGGCCAAGCGGCCGGCGGCGTTGATGCGCGGGCCCAGGGCAAAGCCGAAGTCGAAGGTGGTGGCCACCTTGGCCTGGCGCCCGGCTGCTACAAATAACGCAGCTAGTCCCGCAGGCTGTGCCTGCGCGCGCAGGCGTTTTAAGCCTTGGGCTACCAGGCGGCGGTTGTTGGCGTCCAGCTTGACCACGTCGGCCACGGTGCCCAGCGCCACCAGGGTCAGCAATGGGTCCAGCTTGGGCTGGTTCTCGGCGGTGAATACGCCGCGTTTGCGCAGCTCGGCGCGCAAGGCCAGCAGCACGTAGAACATCACGCCGACACCGGCAATCGATTTGCTCTCGAACGTGCAGCCGGGTTGGTTGGGGTTGACCAGCACGTCGGCGGTGGGCAGCACGATCTGGCCGTCTTTGAGTGCAGGCAAATGGTGGTCGGTCACCAGCACCTGCAGGCCCAGGGCCTTGGCTTCGGCCACGCCCTCCAGGCTGGCGATGCCGTTGTCCACCGTGACCAGCATGTCGGCGCCGCTGTCCTTGACGCGGCGGGCGATGCTGGGCGTGAGGCCGTAGCCGTCGGTCACGCGGTCGGGCACGATGTAGGTGGCGTGCTTCGCGCCCAGCAGGCGCAGGCCGCGCAGGCCGACGGCGCAGGCGGTGGCGCCGTCGCAGTCGTAGTCGGCCACGATGCAGAGTTTTTTATCGGCAGCGATGGCGTCGGCCAGCAGCACGGCGGCGGCTTGCGCGCCCAGCATGCTGGCGGGTGGCAGCAGCTTGCCCAAGCCGTCGTCCAGCGCGTCCTTGTCGGCCACGCCCCGGGCGGCGAACAGGCGGGCCAGCAGGGGGTGCACACCGGCTTGCTCCAGCGCCCAGACGGCACGGGGCGGAATGTCGCGTGCTGTAATTTTCATAGCTGCTCCAGCACGGTAGATAAGCGCTGGGGGCTTAAAAGGCTTTTAATTCTTTGCAGGAAGCTGCGCGGCGCGGACAGGAAGCTTTGCGCATTCCGTTCACCGCACAGCGTCAGCTGTACCTGCTCGCCTTGTTCGGCGGCGACCAGCAGGGCTGCGCAGTCTTCGGCGTCGATCTGCTGCCACGCAGCGGTCCAGCCGGCCCAGTCTTCATTCTGGGCGGCGTGCAGCAGCGCCAGGGGCATGCGGGGGGCGGCCACCGGCGGCGGTGGCGCGGCGAGGGCGCCGCTGCCGCTGACCCAGAACGAGTTGATCGGCAGCAGGCCGCGTTCGGCCCGTGCATCGTTCACCGGGTGGGTGTAGAGCAGCATCTGCGTCTCGCTTTGCAGCCGCCGCAGCGGCCCGCCCTGGGCAGTGGGCGGCATCCAGTCGTCCACATTGCGGCTGCCGACGCCGCTGACCACGCGGTCCAGCGAGGCCGTGGCCAGGCCACGGAAGATATCGCTGCGCGCCAGCCACAGCGTGGGGTGGGCGTATTCCAGCGCAATGCCGTCTTCTTCGAAATACGGCCGCACCGCGGCCAGCACGGCACGCGAATCGGCTTCATCCAGGCCTAGCGTGTCGGGCCGGGCCATCACGATGTGGTCGGTCATCACCTGCCAGTGGCAGGGGGTGATGAAGGCCCAGGCGCCGTCCTGCCCGGCCTGCGAGGCCCGCCAGGCGGCCCAGGGGATGAGCCCGTCGGCAGCGGCCAGGCCGTGGTGCCGGGCCAGTGCGCGTTCGTGGGGCGGCGACAGGCTGTCTTCCGGCCCGCTGTCCCGTGTGGTCGGTGTCAGGCGCGCCAGCAGCCGTTCCAGGTGGGGCAGGCGCAGTGTGGCCAGCGCAGGGCGGCAGCCTTGGGAGTCGCTGGCGGCGAAGGGAATCAGCAAATGGGAAGGGGTGGGCATGGGGCTATTGTCCGGGATGGCGCGGCGCTACCATCTCCCCATGACCACCCATTACGAATCCCTGCAGCAAGCCGCCGCCTACCGCGATGCCTTCAACGTCGAACCGCCCTCTGTCGTAGGCGAGCGCCACATGTGGCCGCGCAAGCCGGGCTTTTGCATCCGGCCTGTGGCCGGCGAGGGCGATGCGCCACCGACCCGCGAACTGCTGCCCGCCCAGTGGGGTCTGGTGCCGCACTGGGTCAAGTCGGCCTCCGACGGCAAGCTGCGCGCACCCAAGCTGGTGAATGCGCGTTCCGAGACGGCCAGCACTACGCAGAATTTCCGCGATGCCTGGCTGCAAAACCAGCGCTGCATCGTGCCCATGCAGGCGTTTTTTGTGGACGACTGGCGTAGCGGTAAAGCCGTGCCCACGCGCATCTCGCGCGTTGATGGCAAGCCCATGGGTGTGGCGGGGCTGTGGGCGAGCTGGACCGGGCCGGACGGCGTGCCGTTCCTCAGCTACACCGTTTTGACCGTCAATGCCAACAACCACGCCCTGATGCGCCGCTACGGCCCCGAAGGCAACGACCGGCACATGCCGGTTATCTTGAACGAAGGTGCGGTGGATGCCTGGCTGACGGTGCGCATCGAAAAAGCCAAGGAATTCATGCGCCAGTACCCGGCCAACTGGCTGGCGGCGAACCCGGTGGAAGACAAGGCGGACAAGGTGCCGCAGGGCCTGTTCTGATGCAGTCTTTGCAGCAGCCCTTTGCCACCTGGATGCTGGTGGCCGCGGGAGAGCAGGGCGTGCGCACCTTCCCGCCGGGCCAGAGCAATCCGCGGGTCACCGCATACCACGCGGGCACCAACATCGCCGGCTACGACGACAAGGCTTCGTGGTGCTCGTCCTTCGTCAACTGGACGCTGGCCCAGGTCGGCATTGCCGGCACGGGCTCGGCGCTGGCGCGCTCCTGGCTGGACTGGGGCAAGGCCCTGGACGAACCGGTGCCCGGCTGCATAGTGGTGCTGACCCGCGACGATCCCACGGGCTGGAAGGGCCATGTGGGCTTCTATCTGCGCCACGAAGCAGGGCAGATTGTGCTGCTGGGTGGCAACCAGCTGGACTGCGTGTGCGAAAACAGCTATCCCGCAGACACGCTGCTCGGCTACCGCTGGCCGGCGTAACATCCTTGGCTGTCTGCGGGCCGCGCCCGCAGCCCTTTTTCCCTTGACCAAGAGGCACTGAGATGCAACGATTTTCCCTGGCCGTTTTGTGTGCGAGCATGGCCCTCGCCTGTATGCCTGCCGCGCAGGCCGAGACCCTGCAAAAGCCCGCACTCGACCGCTTTGCCGCGGCCCAGCAAACCCAGCCTGCGCCAGACTTCAACGCCTTTTTGGCGGCGGCGGCCCAGGCCAACCCCTGGCTGCAGCCCGATGTAGCAGCCTACCGGGCCAAAGCGGTGTTGACCGGCGACGCGCTGACCAATATCAGCCGCCTGCTCGGCCTGTACAACCGGCTGCACAACCAGACGGCAGTGATTGCCTCCATCGCCCAGATGGTGGCCATCCCCACGGTGCGCGATGACAAGATTCCGCCGCACCAGAACCCGAACACCATCGCCTTCGGCGCGCTGCTGGAGGCCATGGCCAAAGACTTCGGCCTGCAGTACCGCAACGTCGACAACCGGATTTTCGAGATCAAGCTGGCCGGCCGCGGCCAGGAAGAGTTCGGCATCCTGACCCATGCCGACGTGGTGCCGGTGGTGGCTGATGAATGGGTGCTCGACGACGGCACCAAGCTCGACCCGTTCAAGCTGACCCGCGTGGGCGGCTACCTGTACGGCCGCGGCACCATCGACGACAAGGGTTCGATCGCCGCCGTGCTGTACGCGATGAAGTCCGTCAAGGACAGCGGCCTGCCGCTGGACCGCACGATCCGCCTGATGGTCGAGACCACCGAAGAAACCGGAGGCGACGCGATGAAGTACTACCGCGCGCAAAACCCGCTACCCAACTACAACATCGTGCTCGACAGCAAATACCCTGCGGTAGTGGCCGAGAAGGGCCCGGGGGCGCTCAAGGTGTTCTTCCCAGCGGTGCCGGCCGATGCCAGCAGCACGGCCATCGTCGCCATGGCCGGCGCGGCTGCGGCCAATGCCGTGCCACAGAACGCCACCGCCCAGTTGCGCGGTGGCAATCTGGCGGCCGTCGCAGCCCAGCTGGAGGCGGCTAAGGCGGCCTTTGTGCAGAAGTACAGCGCCCAGGGCGGCGCATTCAGCATCGCCATCAGCAGCAGTGCAGACAGTGTGGACATCAAGGTGGTCGGCGTCTCGGCGCATGGTTCGCGCCCCGAAGAAGGCGTGAATCCGCTGCCGCGCCTGGCGTTGTTTCTGCAAGAGTCAGGCGTGCCGCTGGCCCGCAACCACTATGCGCGGGCTGTGCAATACCTGGGTGACCTGTACGGCACCGGCTACCTAGGCGAAAAAATGGGCCTGGGTTACCGCGACGACTTCATGGGGCCGCTGACCTTTTCGCCCAATCTGATCCGCGAGAAAGACGGCAAGCTCGAAGTCACCGCCAATGTGCGCATGCCGCGTGGCCGCACGCCGGCCGAGCTGACGGCTGCGGTAACTGGCAAGGTCAACGCCTGGTCCAGCGCCCAGCAGGCGCCGCTGGAGGTTAGCTACGAGCAGGGCGACTGGATGGCGCGCGACCCCAAGGGCGCGTGGTTGTCGACGCTGCTGAACATCTTTGGCGACACCACCGGCCTGGAAGCCAAGCCCGTGCCTACCGCCGGCAGCACCACCGCCAAGCTGATGCCCAATGCCATCAACTTCGGCCCCGCCATGCCGGGCAAGAAGTACACGGCGCACAATGCCAAGGAGTTCAAGGAAGTGGTCGACCTGGACGCCGACATGCAGATGTTCACCGAGATGCTGGTGCGCATCGGCAACCTGCCGCAAATGCAGTAAAGCGCAGCGCCACGCGATCGATGACGTAAACGTTTAAAGGCCCCCATGCACCCACGTATATCTATTGGCATCATAGGCACCGGCTGGGTGGGGGCCAGTGTGGCGATCTCGGTGTTGCAGGCCGGGGCGGCGCAGGAGTTGATCCTGTTCGATGCGCGCGACGGCCTGGCCGAGGGCGAGGCCATGGACCTGGCGCACGGCGCCTCGTTCTACCCCTCGGCCTCGGTACGGGCCGGCTCGCTGGCCGACATGCTGGATACCCAGGCCATCGTCATTACCGCCGGCAAGAACGGCGCACCCGGTCAGTCGCGGCTGGACCTGCTGCGCGACAACCTGGCCATACTGCGCGGTATTGCGCTGCAGCTGCGGGGCTACAAGGGCATCGTGGTCATCGTCAGCAACCCGATCGACGTGCTGGTCTACGACTTCACCCAGGCCTCGGGCCTGCCGCCCGAACGGGTGATCGGCACCGGCACCATGCTGGACACGGCGCGGCTGCGCCAGATTCTGGGCCAGCGGCTGGCGCTGGACCCGCGCTCCATCCACGCCCAGGTGCTGGGCGAGCATGGCGATTCCGAGGCCGTGCTGTGGTCGGGTGCCGAGGTCGGCGGGGTACCGCTGCGCAGCTGGCCAGGCTGGCAGCGCGCGGACGAGGCGCAGATCGCCCTGCAGGTGCGCCGCGCCGCCTACGAGATCATCCAGCGCAAGGGCGCGACCAACCACGCGATCGGCCTGGTCACCGCGCATCTGCTGCACGGTATGTTGCGCGACGAGCGCCGGGTGCTGACGGTGACGCGGGTGCAGACCGGCGCACTGGGCTTGTTCGGCGTGGCCCTGTCTTTGCCCGCGGTGGTGGGGGCTGGCGGCGCTCTGCAGGTGCTGGAGCCGGCGCTGGAGGCCGACGAGCGCACCGCGCTGTTGCGCTCCGCCGAGGTGTTGCGCGCAGCGATTGCCTCGGTAGATTTCTAAGTCTTTTAGGCCACTAGCGCAGGTGGTAATTGGGCTGGCAGCTACTGATTCAATAGCAATTCGGTTCAGCCCGGCTGGCAGGCTTTCCATGCCGCCATGAACCCTGCGGCCCGCGTTTTCACTTGGTCGGCTGGCGTGCCGGGCGCGTACAGCTGGCCGCCGATGCCGAAACCGGTGGCACCAACCTTGACCCAGGCCGCCATGCTCTCCGGTGTGATGCCACCTACTGGCCAGATCGGCGTGCCGCTGGGTAGCACCGACAACAGGGCTTTCAGGCCGGCTGTGCCCATCTGTTCGGCGGGGAAGATCTTTAGCGCATGGGCGCCGGCCTCGAGCGCGGCAAAGGCTTCGCTGGGCGTGGCGATGCCGGGGGCGCTGTACAGGCCGCTGGCGGCGCTATGGCTGATCACCGCCGGATTGCAGTTGGGCGAGACGATCAGCTTGCCACCGGCGGCCTTGACCGCATCCACATCGGCGGTGCGCAGCACCGTGCCGGCACCGACCAGGGCGTCGGCCGGGGCCATGGCTGAGAGCCGGCGTATGCATTCCAGCGCGCCTGGGCGGTTCAGCGGCACTTCCAGGATGCGGAAGCCGGCGTCGAACAAGGCCCGGCCTACGTCTTCGGCCGAGGCAATGTCCAGGCCGCGCAGGATGGCGACCAAAGGGGGGTGGGGTGCGTGCATGGTCAAGCTCCGTGGGTTTGGATGTAGTGGAAGCCGCTGAGGATCACCTCGCGCGGCGACAGCACGGTAAGCGCGCTGCCGAGCTGGCGGGCAGCGACCTGGTAGGCCTCGGCGAGGGCGGGAGAGCCGATCAGGTGGAATTGGGGACGGCCGTCGTTGGTGGCGGTATGCGGGTCCAGGTCGCGCAGTACGTCTTGCAGTTCGCTGCCGATCAGCAGACCGCTGAGGTAGGCCTGGGCCTGGCTGGCCGGCATGCTGCCGGTGACCACGCGGGCGCGGCAGGCAAACAGCTGGTGCGCCAGTGCGCCCGGCGCGCCCGCAGCCACGCCGTCGGCAAATGCAGCTTGGCTCCACAGTGGTTCCGTGCCGGCGGGTTGGGCGGCGGCGGCCAGCGTGCCGTGGGTCGACAGCAGGGCGAACAACTCGCCCGTCATATAGGTGCGCAGCTGTTCGATGCGGCCGTCGCGCAGCAGTACCCATTTGCTGTGTGTGCCGGGCAGCACAAACCAGCCGTCGCGCAAGCCCATGGCGACCGCGCCCAGCAGCTGGGTTTCTTCGCCGCGCATCACGTCGGGCTGCCCCGTGGTATCGCGCACGCAGTAGCCTGGCACGATGTAGCGCCGTGCCTGGCCGGGTACCGCGACCAAGTGTTGCGGTATGGCTTCAAGCGCGACTTCCGGGCCGAGATACGGGGCTTCGACCCAGCCAAACGCACTGCCCACCATGCCGGACATGACGACCTGGCTGTCAGCATCGCTGGTCAGCGACGGCAGCCAGGTGGCGAGCGACTCTGCGTGGCGGCCCCGGGTGGTGAGGGCACCCTGGTCGTCTGACGCCTCGCCGCTGCACTGGCCGGCTGCGTCCAACGCGTAGGCCCGGCGGTGGGTCGTGCCCCAGTCCACGCCGATCCAGGGGGTATGAGAATGTGCCATGGTGTTTGTCGCCTCTATTTTTATGGGATTGTATGATTTATTATGGGCTTATTACATGGTTTCGTGCTTTGGAGTGATGCGCAATGAAGTCCCCTGTCTCCGCGAAAGCGAGTCAAAACACCTCGGCCACTTATACCGGCCGCAACCTGCATGGCCAGGTGGTCAAGGCCTTGGGCCATGGGGTGCTGGGTGGCACTTACCCGGCAGGCGAGTTGCTGCCGAATGAGGAGGAGTTATGCCGTACGCTGGATGTGAGCCGCACCGCACTGCGCGAGGCCATCAAGGTGCTGGCGGCCAAGGGTTTGCTGGAATCGCGTCCGCGCGTCGGCACCTGGGTGCGGCCCGAATCCAGCTGGAACATGCTGGACCCGGATGTGCTGTCCTGGCGCTGCGCCACCGGGCCGGATGCGCAGTTCTTGCGGCACCTGACCGAGATGCGCGAAATCATCGAGCCCGCAGCTGCTGCCCTGGCGGCGCGCAGCCGCAGCCCCGCGCAACTGGCCAACCTGGAGGCGGCTTTTGCGGCCATGGAGAACGCTGCCGATGTGAACCAGTGGGTCGAGGCGGACCTGGCTTTCCATAGTGCGGTGCTGCAGGCTACCAATAATCCTTTGCTGGTGCCGCTGGCGGCCATCATTGGCAGTGCACTTGAGTCCTTGCTGGGGATTTCTGCACGCAAGGCCGGGGGCTTCAACGATGCGCTGCCCGACCACCGCAAGGTGCTGGATGCCATCCGCATGGGGGATGCGCAGCGCGCCTTGCATCGCATGGCGGTGATGCTGTCGGACACGCGCGAGCTGATGCAGCGCTCCGACATGCTGGCCGATGCGCGGGCGGAATCGGTGGAGCCGGAGGTCTGAAGCCGGGTTCTCAAGGGTTTCCCCTGATCGTAGAATGCAAAGTCATTTGTATGATTTATTAATTCCACGCTTTTGTGACCCCTGAGGCCCCTCCATGACCACCGAATCCCCCAAAAAACGCCGTTCCCAGCATTGGTTTGGCGGCACCAGCAAGGACAACTTCATCCACCGCAGCTGGATGAAGAGCGAAGGCCTGCCAGACGATAGCTTTGATGGCCGCCCGGTCATCGGCATTTGCAACACCTGGAGCGAGCTGACTCCCTGCAACCAGCATTTCCGCCAGATCGCCGAGCGCGTGAAGCACGGCGTACTGCAGGCTGGCGGCATCGCGGTCGAATTCCCTGTGTCCTCGCTGGGCGAGACCCTGATGCGCCCCACCGCCATGCTGTACCGCAACCTCGCCAGCATGGACGTGGAAGAAGCCATCCGCGCCCATCCGCTGGACGGTGTGGTGCTGCTGGCTGGCTGCGACAAGACCACGCCCGCCACCCTGATGGGCGCGGCGAGCGTCGACCTGCCAACCCTGGTGGTGTCCGGCGGCGCGATGCTGAACGGCAACTACCGCGGCGAAGCGATTGGCTCCGGTACCCATGTGTGGAAGTTCTCCGAAGCGGTAAACGCCGGCAAGATGACCCTGCCGCAATTCATGCAGGCCGAGAGCTGCATGTCGCGCTCTGCCGGCGTCTGCATGACCATGGGCACGGCCTCCACCATGGCCAGCATGGTCGAAGCGCTGGGTGTTTCGCTGCCGACCAACGCGGCGATTCCGGCTGTGGATTCGCGTCGCCTGGAACTGGCGCAGCGCTCGGGCCGCATGATCGTCGACATGGTCGAGCGCGATATGCGTCTGTCGCAGGTGCTGACCCGCGAAGCCTTTGAAAACGCCATCCGCGTCTGCGGCGCCATCGGCGGCTCGACCAACGCCGTTATCCACCTGATCGCCATCGCCGGCCGTATGGGCGTTCCGCTGTCGCTGGACGACTGGGACCGTTTGGGCAAGGACATCCCGACCATCGTGAACCTGATGCCCTCGGGTGAATACCTGATGGAAGACTTCTACTACGCCGGCGGCCTGCCGGTGGTGATGAAGCGCCTGCTGGAAGCTGGTTTGCTGCACGGCGACGCCATCACCGTCAACAACCGCACCCAGGCGCAAAACGTCGAGCATGCCGAGTGCTTTAACGACAAGGTGATCCGCCCGCTGGATAAGCCCTTGGTGGAGCAGGGCGGCCTGGCGATTCTGCGTGGCAACCTGGCGCCGCAGGGGGCGGTGATCAAACCTTCGGCAGCGACTGCCAAGCTGCTGCAGCACCGTGGCCGGGCCGTGGTGTTCGAGAACATCGAGCACTACAAGGAGCGCATCATGGACCCGGACCTGGACATCGACGAAAACTGCGTCATGGTGCTGAAGAACTGCGGCCCCAAGGGCTACCCCGGCATGGCCGAGGTCGGCAATATGGGCCTGCCGCCCAAGCTGCTGCAAAAAGGTATTACCGATATGGTGCGCATCTCCGATGCCCGCATGAGCGGCACGGCGTTCGGTACCGTGGTGCTGCATGTGGCGCCTGAAGCTGCGGCCGGTGGACCGCTGGCTTTGGTGCAAGACGGTGACGAGATCGAGTTGGATGTGGCCGGCCGCGGTCTGCATCTGCATGTGAGCGACGAGGAACTGGTGCGCCGCCGCCTGGCCTGGGTGGCGCCGCCCGAGCCGGCTTCCGGCTATGTGCGGCTGTACCACCGCCATGTGCTGCAGGCCGACCAGGGCGCCGACATGGACTTCCTGGTGGGCTGCCGCGGTGCTGCCGTGCCGCGCGATTCGCATTAGTTGCGTACCCCCAGGCTACACGCTACGCGTTTCCGCCAACCCCCTTGCAGGGGGCGAACCCAGTGGCCCGGCAAAGCCGGTTCCACGGGTTCCTGGAAAGGGATACGTTTTGCCCAGCCTTGATTTGTCTCTGATCTGGCTCCGCATCTTTCTCGAAAGCGCATCTAAATGGCACGCATTGACCTCAAAAACGTCTTCAAATCCTACGGCGAGAATCCGCCAACGATCCGTGATGTGTCCTTGAACATCGGTGAGAACGAGTTCTGCGTTTTCGTCGGCCCATCCGGCTGCGGCAAGTCCACCTTGCTGCGCATGGTGGCAGGCCTGGAGACCATCAATCAGGGCGAGCTGCTGATCGGCGGCGTGAAGATGAACGACGTGGAACCCGCGCAGCGCGGCGTGGCCATGGTGTTCCAGAGCTACGCGCTGTTCCCGCACATGACGGTGTTCGAGAACATGGCTTTCGGCATGCGCTTGTCGAAGACACCAGAGGCCCAGGTGCTGCAGCGTGTCAATGAGGCTGCGCGCATCTTGCAGCTCGGCCCGCTGCTGGAGCGCCTGCCCAAGGCCTTGTCCGGCGGCCAGCGCCAGCGCGTGGCGATCGGCCGCGCCATCGTGCGCCAGCCGGGGGTGTTTTTGTTCGATGAGCCGCTGTCCAATCTGGATGCGGCGCTGCGCGTGCAGACCCGTTTCGAGATCGCCAAGATCCACCGCGACTTTGGCAAGGCCAGCACCGTCTATGTGACCCACGACCAGGTCGAGGCCATGACCCTGGCCGACCGCATCGTGCTGCTGAATACCGGCGAGGCGGTGCAGCGCGACGGCAGTGTGGCCCAGTTCGGCCCGCCGCTGGAGCTGTACCACCGTCCGCGCAACAAGTTTGTCGCCGGCTTCATCGGTTCACCCAAGATGAACTTCATCGACGGCACGCTGGAATCGGCCAGCACCGAGCTGGCCACGGTGCGCCTGGCCCAGGGCGAGCTGCTGCAGATCCGCGTCAACGCCAGCGCCTTGGCCATCGGCAGCGCGGTGTCGCTGGGCTTGCGCCCCGAAGACGCAGAAGTCGGCACCGCCACCCAGCACGTGCTGCGCACCGTGCAGTGGCAGGAGCGGCTGGGTGAATCGACTTATTTGTACCTGGACAGCGGCACGCCTAGCGACCCCTGGGTGGTTAAGGCGCCGGGCAATGCGTTTGCCCGCGCCGGCGAGCGCGTGGCCGTGTCGCTGCCGCCGCAGCACCTGCATTTGTTTGACGCACAAGGCCGCGCGGTGGAGCGCACCGTGGCCAACGAGGACTTGCTGCTGTCGGCAGCCATGGCTTGAACCAAGGAACCCCGAAGATGAAATTAGGCGTTTGCTATTACCCCGAACACTGGCCCGAGAGCTGGTGGCCAGGCGATGCCCGGCGCATGGTCGAAGTCGGCATCCAGTACGTGCGGATTGCGGAATTCGCCTGGAGCCGTATCGAGCCCAGCCCCGGCGTGTTCGCCTGGGAGTGGCTGGACCGCGCGATTGCCACGCTGCATGCGGCCGGCCTGAAGGTGGTGATGTGCACGCCTACCGCCACGCCGCCCAAGTGGCTGGTCGATGCCGACCCCGGCATGCTGGCCGTGGACGCCCATGGCCAAGCGCGCGGCTTTGGCTCGCGCCGGCACTACTGCTTCTCAAGCCTCAGCTACCGCGCGCAGTCGGCACGCATCACCACGGCCCTGGGCGAGCGCTATGGCCAGCACCCGGCGGTGGTGGCCTGGCAAACCGACAACGAGTACGGCTGCCACGACACCGTGGTCAGCTACAGCGCGGCGGCGCGCCAGGGCTTCCGCGCCTGGCTGCAGCAGCGCTATAGCTATATCGCCGCGCTGAACACGGCCTGGGGCACGGTGTTCTGGAGCCAGGAGTACCGCAATTTTGAAGAAGTCGATGCGCCGGTGGGCACGGTGACCGAAGTGACGCCCGCGCAGCGCCTGGACTACCAGCGCTTCGCCTCGGATCAGGTGGTGGCCTTCAACCGCATCCAGGTCGACATCCTGCGCCAGCACTCGCCGGGGCGCGATGTGGTGCACAACTTCATGGGTTTCTTCACCGAGTTCGACCACCACACGCTGTCGGCCGACCTGGACGTGGCCACCTGGGACAGCTACCCGCTGGGCTTCACACAGAACTTCTTCCTCACACCCGAAGAAAAGCGCCACTACGCGCGCATCGGCCATCCGGATATCGCGTCCTTCCACCACGACCTCTACCGCGGCATGTGCAAGGGCCGCTGGTGGGTGATGGAGCAGCAGCCTGGCCCGGTGAACTGGGCCCAGTGGAACCCCGCGCCGCTGGACGGCATGGTGCGGCTCTGGACCTGGCAGGCCTTTGCCCATGGGGCCGAGGTGGTCAGCTACTTCCGCTGGCGCCAGGCGCCGTTTGCCCAAGAGCAGATGCACGCAGGCCTGAATCGTCCCGACCGCACGCTGGACCAGGGCGGCCTGGAAGCCACCCAGGTGGCCCAAGAGCTGCGCCAGCTGCAAGCCCACTTGCCGACTACCTACCAGCAGGCGCCCGTGGCCCTGGTGTTCGACTTCACCAGCATCTGGATGGCCAAGATCCAGCCCCAGGGCGCGGACTTCAACGCCGTGGAACTGAGCTTTCGCGCCTACAGCATGCTGCGCCAGATGGGGCTGGATGTGGACATCGTCTCCAGCGGCGCCGACCTTGATGGCTATGCCCTGGTGGTGCTGCCTGCCCATCTGCGCGAAGACGCGGCCCTGGCCGCCCGCCTGGCCCGCAGCAAGGCGCAAGTGGTGTTAGGCCCGCGCAGCGGCTCCAAGAGCGAGGCCCTTGCCTTCCCCGACAAGCTGCCGCCGGGTGCGTTTGCCGATCTGGCCGGCGTAACGGTGCAGCGCGTCGCTTCGCTGCCGCCGGGCTTGGTAGACAGCGTGCACTGGAACGACGGCGGCCATACCGAAGCCAGCCGCTGGCGCGAAGACCTGGCCTGCACCACGGCCGCCCCGGTGGCCGTGTTTGCCGACAACCGCCCGGCCGTAACCCATAACGGCAGCACCTGGTACACCGCCGGCTGGCTGGATGCAGCGGGCTGGCGCCGGGTGCTGGGCCTGGCCGCGCAGGCTGCGCAGCTGCCAGTGCAGGACTTGCCGCCGGACGTGCGCACCCGCCGCTGTGGCGACTTGCAGTTCGTGATGAATTTTTCGGGTTCCGAGGTGCAATTTGCACCGGCAACACACGCGCAGTGCCTGCTGGGTGCGCGTGATCTGGCCCCCCAGGCCGTGTCGATCTGGAAGCTTTAGCTTTCACGTTAGGGCTTCCGTACAACGCGTTTCAATCGCATATTTAGGAGACAACAAAATGGTGTTCAAACCCGTCAAACAGGTGCTGGCTGCAGCGGCCCTCCTGGCTTGCAGTCTGTCGGCCCTGGCCGGTGAGCTGGTGTTCAACAACGACGCATCCGACCCGGCACCGCGTGCCGCGTTCGAGGCACTGGTCAAGGGCTTCGAAGCCGCCAACCCCGACGTCAAGGTCAAGGTCAATGTGTTCGACCACGAGGGCTATAAGACCTCGATCCGTAACTTCCTGACGGCCGAGGCACCCGATGTTTGCACCTGGTACGCGGGTAACCGCATGGCCCCGTTTGTCAACGCCGGACTGTTCGAAGACGTGTCCGATGTCTGGGCCAAGGAAGGCTTGAACGAGAAGCTCAAGTCGGCTTCGTCGGCCATGACCATCAACGGCAAGAAGTGGGGCATGCCCTATAGCTACTACCAGTGGGGCATCTACTACCGCAAGGACTTGTTCGCCAAGCTGGGTATCGCCGAGCCCAAGACCTGGGCCGAACTGGTGGCCGCCAGTGCCAAGCTCAAGGCCAATAAGATCACCCCGTTCGCCATCGGCACCAAGGAAACCTGGCCCACCGGCGGCTGGTTCGACTACCTGAACATGCGCGTCAACGGTTATGAGTTCCACATGGACCTGACCGCAGGCAAAGTGCCGTACACCGACAAGCGCGTGCAAGCCGTGTTCGACAAGTGGGACGACCTGGTGAAACCCGGCTACTACCTGGCCAACCATGCATCCTACAAATGGCAGGAGGCCTTGCCGGCCTTCATCAAGGGCGATGCCGCGATGTACCTGATGGGCAACTTTGCCGTGGCACCGATGAAAGAGGCCGGCCTGACCGAAGCCCAGCTCGGCTTCATGCAGTTCCCCGAGATCACCCCCGGCCTGCCCAAGGCTGAGGACGCACCTACCGAGTCCTTCCACATCCCGAGCAAGGCGAAGAACAAGGTCGATGCGCGCCGCTTCCTGGCCTATCTGTCCAAGCCCGAAGTGCAGGCCGAGATGAACACCATCCTGGGCCAGCTGCCGGTAAACAAGGATGCCAAGATGCCGATGGATACCTACCTGAAGGCCGGCTTCTCCATGCTGTCCAACGCCTACGCGCTGGGCCAGTTCTATGACCGCGATGCACCTGCTGAAATGGCCAAGGCCGGTATGGACGGCTTCCAGCAGTACATGGTGAAACCGGGCGAGCGCGCCAAGATCCTGGAGCGCCTGGAGAAGGTGCGTAAGAGCGTTTACAAGTAATCCCCCCGGGATGCCTGCGAGGGCATCCCGGTCAGGAAACTGCATGATGACCCCATCCTCTGAGCCAATCGCTCCACTTGCTCCACCCGCTGCCAGCTGGTGGTCCAAACACCAGATCAGCGTAGTGCCCTGGCTGTTCCTGCTGCCCGCGCTGCTGATGTTCGGCGTGTACGTGATCGGCCCGATCTTCGAGTCGATCGCGCTGAGCTTCTACGACTGGGACGGCCTGGGTACGCCCAAGTACATAGGCTTTGGCAACTACGTCGAGCTGGCCGGTGACGAGGACTTTTATATCGCGCTGAAGAACAATGTGATCTGGTTCTTCGGCTTCTTGCTGGCCATTCCCGCTGGACTGGGCCTGGCCCTGCTGCTGAACCAGAAGGTGTTCGGCATCCGCCTGGCGAAGTCGCTGTTCTTCTTTCCGTTCGTGATCTCGCAGGTGGTGATCGGCCTGGTGTTCAGCTGGTTCTACGACCCCACCAACGGCCTGCTGCTGCATGTAATGGGTTTCTTCGGCATGGAGCCTATCGCTATTCTGTCGGACGACACCCTTGTCACCTACGGCATCGTTATCGCTGGCCTCTATCCGCAGATCGCCTATTGCATGATTCTGTATCTGACCGGCCTGAACAATTTGCGCCCGGATCTGATCGAAGCTGCGCGCCTGGAAGGCGCCAAGGGTTGGACCATGCTGTGGAAGATCGTCTTGCCCCAGCTGCGCCCCGCCACCTTCATCGCCGTGGTGGTTACCGTGGTTGGCTCGCTGCGCAGCTTCGACATGGTGTCCATCATGACCCAGGGCGGGCCCTTCGGCCAGTCGCGGGTGCTGGCGTACTACATGTACGAGAAGGCCTTGAGCGAATACGGTTACCGCATGGGCTATGGCACAGCCATCGCCACGGTGCTGTTTTTACTGATGCTGGTCTACATCGTTTTCGTGCTCCGACGCGTCTACAAACAAGAGCAGGAAACCGAATAATGGTGATCTCCATAAATCCAATTTTCGGGCGCATGGTGTCGTTGCGCGGTGCTCGGAATCCTCATGCACTGGAGTGCATTCCGGTGTCCTGCGCTCCGGGCGCCTAACCCTGCATCCCGACAATTGAATTTCTGGAAATCCCCAAATGTTCCCCACCCCGATCCAAAAAACCAGCCTGACGACCCAGCTGCTGTACCGCCTGGGCTTGCCCGTGGCCATGCTGGTCTGGCTGCTGCCCATCATTGCCGTGGCGGTTACCTCGATTCGCGGCGCCGTTGACTTGAACACCGGCAACTACTGGGGCCTGCCCACCGAATGGCGGCTTGTCGAGAACTACACCGCGGTGTTCAGCAAGACCCCGCTGGCGGCCTACATCATCAACAGCTTTCTGGTCACCATTCCCACCGTCATCGGTGCGGTGACGCTGGCCTGCATGGCCGGGTTTGCGCTGGGCGTGTACCGCTTCAAGCTGAACCTGCTGGTGTTCTTTTTGTTCGTGGGCGGCAATTTTGTGCCGTTCCAGATCCTGATGGTGCCGGTGCGCGACCTCAGCCTGCGCCTGGGTCTGTACGACAGCATCGCCGGGCTGGCACTATTCCATATCGCCTTCCAGAGCGGGTTTTGCACCTTCTTCATGCGTAACTTCATCCGCGAGTTGCCGCGCGAGCTGATCGAGGCGGCGCGCGTCGAGGGCGCGTCCGAAATCCAGATCTTCTTCAAGGTGGTGCTGCCCCTGGTGCGCCCGGCGGTGGCGGCACTGGCGGTGCTGGTGTTCACCTTCATATGGAACGACTATTTCTGGGCTACCGTGCTGATCCAGGGCAACCACGCGATGCCGGTGACTGGTGGGCTGAAGTCGCTGAACGGCATGTGGGTGGCGCAGTGGCATCTGGTGTCGGCGGGGTCCATCGTGGCCGCCATGCCGCCAGTGCTGATCTTCTTTCTGATGCAAAAACACTTCATCGCAGGCCTGACCTTCGGTGCCACCAAAGGATGATGGCGATGTCACGTTTGTTGCGCCTGGATGGGCAGAACGTCTCGGTGGTGCTGGAGTTTGCGCTTGGCCAGATGCCGGTGTGGCGGCATTTTGGCGCGCGGCTGTCAGATACCCCGCTGCTGCAGGCCTGGCCGGCGGCCCGGCTGCAGCGCCTGGCGCCGGGCACGCTGGACCGCCTGGGCGGCCTGCCCGTGCTGCCCTGCTTTGGCAATGGCGAACTGGGGGCACCGGCGCTGCGCGCGCACCGCGCCGGCCTGGACGCAGTACAGGATTTGCGTGCCACCGGCTTTGCCCAGCCCGACGCGCAGACCTTGCAGCTGACGCTGGAGGACGCCGTTGCCGGCATTTCGGTGCAGCTGTGCCTGCATCTGTGCACCGACAGTGATGTGCTCAGCCTGCACAGCGTGCTGCACAACACCGGTAGCACGCCGCTTACGCTTGATCATCTGGCCAGCGCCAGCGTGCCCCTGGGGGCCGCGCTGCAAGAGCTGGGCAGCTTCCATGGCCAGTGGTCGCATGAATTCCAATGGACCCGCCAGGCCGTGCCCCAGGTGGGCTGGCAGCGCGACAACCGCAGCGGCCGCAGCTCGCACGAGGCGCCGCCCGCGGTGTTTGTGCTGGCCAGCGATGCGAGCGATCACACCGGCGAAGTGGTGGCCGCGCAGTTGGCCTGGAGCGGCAACCACCGCTTCGCGCTGGACCGCGCCGACGACGGCCGGCTGAATCTGCAAGCTGGCGAGTGGTTTGCCCCGGGCGAGGTGCAGCTGGCACCCGGCGCCAGCCTGGCAACCCCGCAGCTGCACCTGGGCTGGTCCAACGCTGGCCTGAACGGCGCCAGCGCCCGGCTGCAGCGTTATATCCGCAGCCAGGTGTTGCAGTGGCCTGGTGGCCGCATGCGGGCCAGGCCGGTGCACCTGAATACCTGGGAAGCGGTGTACTTTGACCACCAGGCCGATGTCTTGTTCGACCTGGCGCGGGCCGCGGCCAGCGTGGGCGTGGAGCGCTTTGTGCTGGATGACGGCTGGTTCCCGGCCCGCAAGGATGACCGCGCCGGCCTGGGCGACTGGTGGCCCGATCCGGTCAAGTACCCCGAAGGCCTGGGCCCGCTGATCGCCCATGTGCATAGCCTGGGAATGGAGTTCGGCCTGTGGGTCGAGCCCGAGATGGTGAACCCCGACAGCGATCTGTTCCGCGCCCACCCCGACTGGGCGCTGCAGCTGGCGGGCCGCGCGCTGGTGCTGGGCCGCAACCAGCTGGTGCTGGACCTGTCGCGCCCCGAGGTCAGCGCCTACCTGTTCGACAAGCTGCATGCGGTACTGGCCGCGCACCCGATTGCCTACCTCAAGTGGGACATGAACCGCATCTTTGCCCACGCCGCGGGGCAGGACGGCCGCTTGGCCATGCGCAGCCAGATCCCTGCGCTTTACGCGCTGCTGGAGCGGCTGCGCACCGCCCACCCGCAGCTGGAAATCGAAACCTGCGCCTCCGGTGGCGGCCGTGCCGACCTGGGCATGCTGCGCCACACCCAGCGCCTGTGGACCAGTGACAACAACGACGCCGTATCCCGCGTGGCGATCCAGAGCGGCGCCGCACGCCTGTTCCCGTTGGAGCTGATGGGCAGCCATGTGGGTCCGGCCCCGGCCCATGCCACCGGCCGCAGCCAGAGCATGGCCTTCCGCTGCGCCGTGGCCTGCTTTGGCCACATGGGCGTGGAGGCCGATGTACGGCAGTTGAACGAGGCCGACCGCGCCACCCTGGCGCACTGGATCGCGCTGCACAAGTCGCTGCGCAACGTACTGCATACCGGTCGCTTCAGCCAGGGCCGCACGGTGGATGGCGTGGTTTGGTGGTTGGCTCAGACGAGAGAGCATGCCGTGCTAGGTGTGTTCACCGTCTCGCCACCCAACTACAGCTACCAGCCCGGCCTGCGCCTGCCGGCATTTGCCGGTAGCGGGACCTGGCAGGCGCGCTTGCTGGGCAGTGCCGGCCAGGCGCGGGCGCGCGGCGATGCGCCCGATGGGTGGGGTGATGCCCTGCGCAGCGACGGCGTACGGGTGCAGGGCGAGGAATTGGCCCAGGTGGGCTGGCCGGTGCCGGTGATGCACCCCGAGTCGGCCCTGGTGTATTCATTCTCCAGCGTGCCTGCCTCAGAGGGCTGAGCAGGCACGCGTTTTTTTATTCAGACAGACCAAGGAGCATTGCTTTGAAAACCGCACATTACCCCAGCCTGGAGGGCCGCAGCGTGTTCGTCACCGGCGGCAGCTCGGGCATCGGTGCCGACATCGTGGTCGGCTTTGCCCGACAGGGCGCCAAGGTGGCCTTCACCGGCCGCAATGCCGAGTCGGCCGCCAAAGTGGTGGCCGAGGCCAGCACGGTCGGCCCCACGCCGCTGTTCCTGCAGAGCGAAGCCGCCGATGTGGCTGCGCTGCAGGCGGCGATTGCCCAGGCGGCCAGCGCCCATGGCGATATCAACGTGTTGGTAAACAACGTGGCCAACGACCAGCGCCACGACCTCATGAGCGTGACGCCGGACGACTTTGACTGGCGGGTTTCCGTCAACCTGCGCCCCGCCTTCTTCGCCGCCCAGGCCGTGGTGCCCGGCATGCGCCGCCGGGGCGGTGGGGTGATCGTCAACCTGGGCTCCATCAGCTGGATGATCAAGGGCAAGGGCTATCCCGTGTACGGCACTTGCAAGTCCGCCACCGTGGGTCTGACCCGCAGCCTGGCGCGCGACCTGGGCCCGGACAACATCCGCGTCAACACCCTGACCCCCGGTTGGATCATGACCGAGAAGCAGCTGACCCAGTGGGTCGACGCCGAAGGCGAGCGCGCCATGGACGACAACCAGTGCCTGCCCGGCCGCATCGTCGGTGCCGACATCGCCAATATGGCGCTGTTCCTGGCAGCCGATGACAGCAGCATGGTCACCGCCCAGGACTTCGTGGTGGACGCCGGTTGGACTTGAAGCCAGCCGCCCGCCCGGCACCCAGCGGGTGGGAATTTTGATGCCTTTTTTCGCCTACTGAAAAACCCTCTTACGCAGATCTGAATTGCGTGAGAAGCTATGGTTTTTATACTTGAAAACTGTAGCAAACCTGTTGCCATGCCCTTGCCCACTCCGATCACCCCCATCTGGCCCGCGAACCTGCAACTCGGCGAGGGCACGCTCTGGCATGCCGCCAGCGCCCGCTTCTTCTTTGTCGACATCCTGGGCCAGGCAGTGCACGCCTGGGCGCCCAGCACCGATACCCGCCAAACCTGGCTGCTGCCCGAGAAAGTGGGCTGGCTGGTGCCCTGTGCCGACGGCCACGGCTTTGTGGCCGGCTTCCAGTCGGGCTTTGTGCGCCTGACCCTGGAGCCCGAGCTGAAGATCGAGCGCCTTGGCTCGCCGCACCCCGACCAGCCAGGCCTGCGCCTGAACGACGCCAAGGCCGATGCCGCGGGCCGCATCTGGGCCGGCTCCATGCACCATGAAAACCCCCAGCAGCCGCTGGGCCAGCTGGCCTGCCTGCACCCCGACGGCCGCATCCAGATTGCCGAGCGCGACATCCATATCGCCAACGGTCCGGCGATTTCGGCCGATGGCACGGTGATGCTGCACACCGACAGCCTGCTGCGCAGCATCTACCGCTACACCCTGGGTGCCAACGGCCAGCTGCAGGGCAAGAGCCTGTGGAAGCGCTTTGCGGTTGAAGAGGGCGAGCCCGACGGCATGACCTTCGACGCCGACGGCCATGTATGGGTGGCGTTCTGGGGTGGTGGCTGCCTGCGCCGCTTCAACCTGGCCGGCGACGAACTGCAGCGCATCAACCTACCCGCTAGCCAGATCACCAATGTGGCATTCGGTGGCGAGAATCTGGACCTGATGCTGGTCACCAGCGCCCGGGCCGGCCTGTCGGTCGAGCAGCTGGCCGAGCAGCCGCTGGCCGGATCGGCCTTTGTGCTGCGAACCGGCGTGCGCGGCCTGGTGCCGGCGGTTTGGGGTTAAATGGGTTCTGCTATCCAAAATATAGCGGCATGCGCTTATTGAATATGCGCTAGACGCATTTTTTCTTTAGATTCTCTAGTGGACGCCAAGGCTGTCACCATCTGCCCCAGCCGTGCAAACGCGTGGTCAATCTCGGGCGTGAACGGCCAGCCGCAGTTGACCCGCAAATGGTTCTCGAAACGGTTCGAATTGGTGAAGATGGTGCCGGGCGCGATCACCATGTTCTCGGCCAGCGCCGCGTGGAATAGGGCGGTGGCCGATAGCTGGTTGGGTAGCTCGACCCACAGCGACAGGCCGCCGCGCGGCACGGTCAGCCGGGTGCCGGGCGGGAAGTAGCTGGCCACAGCCTGGGCGGTCTGGGTGCGTTGCGTGGCCAGGATGCTGCGCAGCCGGCGCAGATAGCGGTCGTAGGCTGCCGAGGCTATGAAGCTGGCGGCCGCCCGCTGCGCCAACCGCTCGTTGCTGCGCGAGGCGGCGAACTTCAACATCTCCACCCGCGCCTGCCAGCGCCCGGCGCTGACCCAGCCCAGGCGCAGGCCCGGTGCCAGGCTTTTGTGCAGCGAGGCGCAGTACACCACGTGGCCGCTGTCGTCCCAGGATTTGATGGCGCGCAGCGGCTCCTCGCGCAGCACGCTGTCGTCCACCAGCGCGCCGTAGGTATCGTCTTCGATCAAGGCCACATCGTGCTGCTGGCACAGGCGCAGCAGCGCCTGCTTGTGGGCGCTGGGCACGATGCTGCCAGTGGGGTTTTGCAGGTAGGGAATGACCACCACGGCCTTGATCCGTAGGGTGTTGCGCAGCGCCAGCTCCACCGCGTCCACCGAGATGCCGGTGCGCGGGCTGGTGGGGATCTCCAGCGCCTTCAGGCCCAGGCTTTCCAGGGTCTGCAGCAGGCCGTAGAAGGTGGGCGACTCCACCGCAATCGTGTCGCCCGGCTGGGCCACGGCGCGCAGCGCCAGGTTCAGCGCCTCGGTGCAGCCGTTGGTGACCTGGATGTCGTTGGCCGACAAGTGCATGCCTGCGCCCATGGCGCGCTGGGCCAGCACCTCGCGGAACTCCAGGCAGCCCTGCGGTGGCGCGGCGCGCACCAGCTGCTCGGGGTCTTGCCGCAGGCTGCGCTGGGCGGCCAGGTTCAGTGCCTGGCTGGGGTACAGCTCGGGCGCGCAGCGGGCGGTGGACAGATTGGTCTTGAAGCGCTGCATGCGGCCCAGCGCCAGGAATTCCGACACCTTGGTGTGGATACCCACGTACTGGGCGGGGTCGGGCGCGCGCTGCATCGGCGGGTCGTTCACCGGTGCCAGCCGCGAACGCTCGGGCGTGCGTACAAAGTAGCCCGAGCGCGGCCGCGCCTCCAGCGTGCCTTCGCTCTCTAGCAGGCGGCAGACCTGCATGGCGGTGGACAGGCTGACTGCGTGCTGGCGCATCAGCTCGCGCAGCGAGGGCATGCGCTGGCCCGGCAGAAGGCTGCCGGCCTGGATGGCACTGCGGTAGTGCTCGGCCAGGCTTTGGTACTTAGGCGGGGAAGAGTGGGCTGCGGGCATGGTCATGGGCCCTCCATCATGCGGGGCTGGGGAATGGCTGAACAGGTACAGACGGACGCAAAACAGACCATAACAGATGCACATTTTCTAAACTGTTGCGTAACAGATGGCGGTGGTCTGTGGCTGTTCGATGGGGGCTGGAATTTCTACGCTACAGCTACTTTCACAAAGAGGTCTTGTATGCCGTTCCCTACTGCCCCAGTGCCCCTGTTGACCCTGCAATTGCCTGCGGCCCAGCGCAGCTGGCAGCCACTGCCGCGGCGGGCGGAAATCATGGTGGCCGAGGGCGCGGTCTGCCTGCACCGGCGCGAGTATCTGGCGGGGCTGTGGGTGGATGCACCGCTGTTGCTGCGCGCCGGGCAGCAGCATCGGCTGGCCGCCGGTTGGCTCGAGATCGAGGCGCTGGCCGAGGCGCGGGTGGTGGTATCTACGCGTAGTCGTTGGGCCTGGCCTGTGGCCTTGGCGCGGCGGCTGTTCTGGCGCAGCCCGCGGACGGCTTAGCCTACAGGCTACGAAGCGCCGGGCCGGGCTTTCTTGCGGGCTTCGTAGCGGTTCATCAAAGGTGTCACGGAAATGCCGTGCACCACGATGGAGGCCACGACTACGCCCAAGGTGATGGACAACAGTTGTTGGGCCAGCGCGGGCGACAGCCCGTGGTTAACGGCGTACAGCAGGTAGTACAGCGAGCCAATGCCGCGGATGCCAAACCAGGCCATCAGGCGGCGCTGCGAACCCAGCACCGTCGTGCCCAGCAGGCCGGCAAAAACCGACAGCGGGCGCACCAGCAGAAACAGCACGGGAATGAACCAGAGCAGTTCAGCCCGGAACCGCACTGTCGCCAGCAGTACGCCGATGGCCAGCACGATGCCGACTTCCACAAAGCGCTCTAGCTGGCTATTGAAGCGCTGCACGGCCAGCATCATCTCGACAGGTGTCTGCGGGTGGGTGTGCTCCGGGCCGGGCGTGGGTTCGGTGTCCGGGGTGGCCGCCTTTTCGCCGACTCGCTGCAGCGCCAGCCCGGCGGCAAATACCGCCAGGAATCCATAGGTCTGGCAGGCAATCGCCAGGCCATAGGTCAGCCCGATCAGGCCCAAGGCGATGAACTCGTCGGCATCCAGCGCCTCCTGGTGGCGGGTGCGCAGGTACAGAATCGCATGGCCCATTAGCGTACCCATCAGGCCGCCCAGCGCCAGGCCGCCGGCAATCGCCCACAGCACATCCACCGCCGCCCAGCGCCAGCCGCTGTCGCCCAGGTCGTGCAGGCCCAGCAGACCCAGGCCCAGCATCATTACGGGGAAGGCGGTGCCATCATTCAGGGCGCCTTCTCCGGTCAGGCCAAAGCGCAGGCGGTCCCGGTCGCCGGGGTCGGACAGCTGTACATCCGAGGCCAGCACCGGGTCGGTAGGCGCAAGGATGGCGCCCAGCAGCACCGCGGCGCCGGGTGGCAGGTCCAGTAGCCAGATGCCGATGGCCGTGACCGCCGCCACGGTGACCAGCATGGACACGGATGCCAGCCGCAGCGGAATCCACCAGCGCCGGTCTTTCAAAGGCAGCTTCAGCTTCATGCCGGCGGTAAACAGCGAGATCAGCACGGCCACCTCGGTCAGGCGTTCCAGCATCTGGGTATCTTTCAGCGCATCCAGCTTCCACAGGCCCAGGCCCCAAGGGCCGATGGCGATGCCCACGCCCAGGTACAGCATGGCCGAACTCAGGGGTAGGCGGCTGATGAACGAGCCGCCCAGCGTCATGGCGATCAGCAACGCCCCCACCACCATGCAGCCCAGGGTGAAGGCGGTAGGCCCATTCATGGCCGCAGGCGCTCGGCTCCGCAAGTCATAGCGTGACCCCTTTGGCCATCAGCGCTGCACACAAGGCCACGCCCAGCAGCAAGGCCAGTTCCAGACCCAGCAGGCTGCGCAGCCGCGCCAGTTGATGGGCGTTGACCACTGGCGGCAGGCCCTGCCGGGTTTGCGCGCCCCAGCGGATGAACTGCACGGTAGGGTAGATGGACAGCAGACCTACGATCACAAACAAGGCCATCTTCAAGCCGAAGAAGGGATTGCCGGAGTAGAAGTCCGCGCCCTTCTCGTAATAGAACACCCGCAGCAGGCCGACCCCCAGCACCGCGGCCGCGCACAGGCCGTACCAGCGGTCGCAGACCTGGATCTGCCGGGCCTGGGCGCAGGTCGGCGCCTGGCGCAGCAGCAGCCAGGTGGCGAACACCGTGGCAAAGATGCCAAACACCGCGGCGAAGTGCAGGAAAGCAATCAGGGCGCTGGTCAGCATGCAGATTTCCTAGAGGGACTATGGTCCGAGTATGTTGGATTTTAGGCCTCTGGCGCATATAGCTATTGCGCAAGCAGCTGCAAATTTAATAGCAAACTACCTGCTGGATGACATTCTCCATGACAGTTGCAACACAAGTACGCGTTTCCGACACACCGTATTGACCCCGGCTTGGGAAGATCACTCCATCGCACCAATGTTGGTGTAACAACCCAAAGGATTCACCATGACACGCTCTATCAACCGCATCGCTGCTGCCGCCCTCATCGCTCTGGCTGCTGGCCCCTTCATGGCTGCCCAAGCCGCCACCTCCAATGACGCCGACCTGGCCACCGCCGTGCAGTCCAGCCTGAGCAACACGCTGGGTAGCGACGCCAGCGGCCTGACCGTCACCGCCAACAACGGCAACGTCACTTTGCACGGCTGGACCCAAGGCCCCCAGGAAGAAGCCAAGGCCCGCTTCGTCGCCAGTAAGGTGCCCGGCGTGCACAACGCTTACAGCTCGGTGCGTACCTTCTCTAGCGACAGCAACGAGTAAGCCGCAAACCGCTTTCATCTTCTCCAGTGACCGGAATGCCCGGTGCGCCCCTAGGGTGCGCTAGGCGTGGCCGGGTTATAGGTCTCTGCCGCAACCATGGGTTGTGCAGAGGCTTTTTTTATGCGCGTGCCATGTCCATGCTTGCGCCCAACGATGCGCCAGGTTTTTAAGCGCGGCCGTGCGATACGCGCGACTGGCGGGCCAGCGAGTCGACGATGACGGCAATCGCCAGCACCGCGCCGGTGATCATGTAGCGCAGCGACGAGGACAAGTCCAGCAAGGTCAGGCCGCTGGAGATCGACTGGATCACGATGATGCCCAGCAGCGCTGAATACGCGCTGCCGCGGCCGCCGAACAGGCTGGTTCCGCCGATGACGGCCGCTGCAATCGCATTCAGGTTCACGTCGCCGGTGCCGGCCTGCTGGCTGGCCGAGGCCAGGCGCGAGGATGCCAGCACGCCGCCGAATGCAGCCAATACGGCGCACAGCACAAAGGCGCTGGAGTAGATCTTGCGCACATCGATGCCGGCGCGGCGCGCGGCTTCGCGGTTGCCGCCGACGGCGTTGACCATGCGGCCCCACTGGGTGCGCTTCAGCAGGTAGTCCAGCCCCACGACCAGGCCCATGAAGATGCCGAACATCCAGGGGATGCCGCGGTCCTGGTAGAAGTACAGCGTGATCAGTTCCAGCACCACGGTGATGGCCAGCGTGCGCAGCAGCAGCTGTTGCAGCGACTCGGTCGATAGGCCGGCGCTGCGGCGGCGGGCCGCGGTGCGAAAGCCGGACAGGAACATTACCCCGCCGGCCAGTGCGACCACCGTGTAGGCCAACCAGGCCGGCATGAAGACCGACTGGCCCAGGTTCACCAAGGGTGAGTCGTAGGGCAGGTTGATCGAGCCGGTGCCGCCCAAAACATACAGCTGCGCACCGAGGATGGCCAGGAGGCCGGCCAGTGTCGACACAAAGCTGGGCATGCCGAAGCGGTTGAACAGCTGTGCGTACAACAGGCCGATGGCGGCGCCGGTCGCTACCGCCGCAGCAATTGCCAGGCCCACCGGCCAGCCGTGGTTGACCCACAGCACGCCGACGATGGCCGAGGCAAAGCCGCTGACTGAGCCCACCGACAGATCGATCTCGCCGACCATCAGGATGCAGACGATGCCCAGCGAGATTACGCCGATGGTGGACGCATCGAACAGCATGTTGATCAGGTTCTGGCTGGACAGAAAAATCGGGTTGATGCTCTGGAACACGGTCCAGATGATCGCCAGCCCGACGATTACCGGCAGCGAGCCCAGGTCGCCGGCGCGCACGCGGTCGATGAAGGTGCGGATGCTGCCCATCACGCCGGTGGCGACCTGGTAGCGTTCGTCGCTGCGGTCAAGTAGCGGTGTGGCAGGTGCCGTGGTGTGGTTAGCGCGTGTCATGGTGGTTTAGTCCTGGTCGAACTTATGCTGTCTGGTTGAGTTGGGCTTGGCGCCGGCCGGAGCGGCGCGAGACGGAGTTGTCCGAGGCGCCGGTGATGGCGCTGACCAGTTCCTGGTTGGAGGCGTCGGGAGCGAACACGCCGTTGTTCTTGCCCAGGCGCAGCACCACGATCCGGTCGGCCACGGCGCGCACGTCTTCCATGTTGTGGCTGATCATCACCACGCCCAGGCCTTTGTCGCGTACCCGTTCGATCAGGTCCAGTACCTCGGCGGTCTGGGCCACGCCGAGTGCCGCCGTGGGCTCGTCCAGCAGGATCAGTTTCGGGTTCAGCAGCAGCGAGCGTGCAATGGCCACCGTCTGGCGTTGGCCGCCCGAAAGCGAGGCCACCGGAATGCGCACGCTGGGGATGCGGGCCGACAGCTCGTTCAGCAGCTTCCAGGCGGTGACTTCCATGCTGACTTCGTCCAGGTGCAGTGGGCTCAGCTCCTTGCCCAGGAAGATGTTGGCCACCACGTCGAGGTTCTCGCACAGCGCCAGGTCCTGGAACACGGTGGCGATGCCCAGCGCCAAGGAGGCGCCGGGGTCGGCCAGCGTCACCGCCTGTCCGCAGAAGTGCATGGTGCCGGTGGTTGGCTGGTGCACGCCGGACAGGATTTTGACCAGGGTGGACTTGCCCGCACCGTTGTCGCCAACCAAGGCAACCACCTCTCCCGCATGCACGTCGAGATCGATATCGGTCAAAGCCGCCACCGCGCCGAAGCGCTTGGAGACGCCACGCAGACGCAGCACCGGTTCGCCGGCCATGTGTCCAGAATCAGGGTGTTGTATTGGTTGTGCAGTCATGGTGTGTTTACTTGGTGATGCCGAGCTTTTTGCAGCCGTCCGCATAGCGGTCGACGCAGAGTACGGCCGGGGTCTGGATCGGCTTGCCGCTGACCATCTTGTCGATGATTTCGGCCTTCAGGTTTTCGGCCGTCACCACGGCGGGTACGAACAGCTGCGACGGTGTGCCGTAAAGCGTGGTCTCGGCTTTCGGGGTTTCGCCGGCCAGCAGTTTCACCACCACCTGGGCGGCGGCCGCGGCCACGGTTTCGCTGGGCTTGGAGATGGTGTTGTACTGGTCGCCGGCAATGATCAGCTGCAGCGCGGCGATGGTGGCGTCGTTGCCCGAGACCAAGGGCACGGGGTTTACACCGGCCGCCTTGAAGGCCGCAATTGCGCCGCCGCCGGTGCCGTCATTGGCAGCCACCACGCCGATGATCTTCTTGCCGAAGCGCGAGATCTGGCCGCTGGCCCATTGCTGGGCTTTGGCCGGCACCCAGTCGGGCGTGTCGTATTCGGCCAGGATCTTGTAGCCGCTGTTGTCCAGACTGGAGTGGATGCCCTTCTTGATCAGCCCGGCAGCCGCGTCGGTGGGCGAGCCGTTGATCTGCAGCAGGCCCACGTCGTTGGGCGACACGCCCTTGGCCTTCAGCCGGGCCACCAGCGAGTCGGCAATCGCCTTGCCAATGCCTTCGTTGTTGAACGACACGTAGTAGTCGGCCTTGGCATCGGGGATGGGGCGGTCGTAGGCGACAACCTTGATGCCCTTGGCCTGGGCCTGCTTGACCAGCGAGGCGGCGGCGGTGGAGTCCACCGGGTCCAGCACGATGGCTTTCACGCCCTGCGAGACCACCGAATTGAATTGTTGCTGCTGGCGCGAGGCATCGCCGTCGGCGTTCTGGTACAGCACTTCGCAGGCCGCGCAGAGCTTCTTCATCTCGGCCACAAAGCCAGGCTTGTCGTGCTCTTCGTAGCGGGTGGACGACTGGTCGGGCATCAGGAACGCGATCTTGGCCGGTGTGATGGTCTGGGCATAGAGCGAGGTGGTGCCCAGGACGAGGGCGGCCAGTGCGGCAGCGTGTGTGTGTATGTGCATGTCTATCTCCTATGGATGTAATTCTTAAATTCGAAATTCAACAATGGCAGGGTGTGCAAAGCGGTAATTAGGTCGTCGGTGTGTCTCCTTGGGGCGGTTGGCGCAGGCGGTGCATGGTGTGTTTGAGTGCGGGGTACAGGTCCACGTACTGCTGGAAAAAGTGGTTGTAGGCGGCATGGGCTTCGGCTTGGGGCTCGGTGCGCAGCCGCGGCGTGACCCAGCCTTTGCGCACAGCGTCGGCACTGATCAAACCTGCGCCAAAGGCGGCCAGCATGGCCGCGCCCAGCGATGCTTCCACGTCGTCGGCCAGGGTGTAGACCGGGCGGCCGGTGACGTCGGCAATGATCTGCATCCACATGTCGGAATGGCTGGCGCCGCCGACCACCACCAGGCGTTCGTCCAGCTGGGCAATACCTTTCACGCCGGCCTCGATGTTGTGGCGCAGCGCATAGGTCACGCCCTCCAGCACTGCGCGGTAAAGGTGCGGCCGGCCGTGGTGCAGGCCCAGGCCGACAAAGCTGCCGCTGGCCTGCGCGTCCCACACGGGGCTGCGCTCGCCCATCAGGTACGGCAGGAACAGCAGGCCGTCGCTGCCCGGTGGCAAAGGCGCGGCGTCTTTTTCCAGCAAGCTGTGCGGGTCTACGCCCAGTGCCTTGCCGGCGGCGATCTCGGCCTGGCAAAAGGTTTCGCGGAACCAGGTGACCGATGCGCCTGCGGTGATGGCGCCGCCGAATACATACAGATCCTGCCCGCCGTTGAACACATGCGGCATGCTGATCAGGCCGTGGCGGGCGTCGACGCTCGGGCGTACCGTGCCCCAGCACATGCTGGTGCCAATCATGGCCACATGGTTGCCCGGCTGGGCCGCGCCGGCAGCCAGGGTGGCGACGGCCGCGTCGACGCCGCCGGCCACTACGGGAATACCTGCCGGCAGGCCCAGGCGCTCAGCCCAGGCCGGCAGCAGCGGGCCGACCACGCCGCTGGACTCGACCAGGCGCGCGGGCATCATGTGCAGGGGAATGCCCAGCATCTGCAGCGCCTCGGCCGACCAGCCGCGGGCTTTCACGTCGTAGACACCGCCGATATTCCCGGCCGAGCTGTGGTCCACCGCCACCTCGCCGGTCAGGCGGGCGTTGACATAGCTGTTGGGCGGCAGGAACTGTTGGGTGCGGGCCCAGATGGCTGGCTCTTTCTCGCGCAACCAGAGCATCTTGGTGTAGCCGTAGTAGCTGTCCACGCCGTTGCCGGTGATATCAAACAGGCGCTCCAGATCGACGTGGTCACGCACCCAGCGCACCTCGTCCTGCGCGCGCCGGTCCATCCAGATCAGGCACGGATACAGCGCTTCCCCCTGCGCATCTACCGGGATGCCGCTACCGCCGTACAGGCTGCTCACGCATATACTTTTGATAGCAGTCTGCGTAGGTACTGCATGCGCTAGAACCCCTTTTATGCATGAAACTACCGCATCCAGCCAGACGTCCGGCCACTGTTGGGCCCACAGTGGTTTTGGCGTTTCTACCTGGTAGCTCTGGGCGTGCTGGGCCAGGATCTGGCCGTCTGCGCGCACCAGCACGGCCTTGGTGCTTTGGGTGCCGATGTCGACGCCGATCACGCAGTCGTGGGCGGTCAAATGGGTAGCCATCACAGATCCACGGTCAGCGGCAGTATGACCAGGTCGCGGATCGTGACCGTGCGCGGCCGGGTCAGCATGAACAGCACGGCGTCTGCGACTTCCTGGGGCTGCATCAGGCTGCCGTTGGCCAGGGCTTCTTCCATCTTTGCCTTGGGCCAGTCGTCGAGCAGGGCCGTGACCACAGGGCCGGGGGCGACCGCACCGATGCGCAGCCCGTGTGGCGCGATCTGGCGGCGCACGGTATGCACAAAGGCCTGCACCGCGAATTTGGAGGCGGTGTAGATCGGCTCCCACATCACCGGCACCAGGCCGGCGATCGAGCTGGTGACGATGATGTCGCCGGTGCGGCGTTCCTTCATGTGCGGCAGCACTGCGTGGATGGAGCGGAAGGTGGCGTTGATGTTCAGGTTCAGCATCCGGTCCCAGGCGTCGGGGTCGCCAGTGGCGACTTCGCCACCAACGTAGGCGCCGGCGTTCGCGTGGAAGATGTCGAGCTGGCCGGCGCGGGCCAGGATAGACGGCAGCATCGCCGCCACGCTGGCGCTGTCCAGCAGGTCCACCGTCAGCGGAATGGCGCGTTCGCCGAGGTCTGCGCACAGCGCGGCCAGGCGGTCGGTGGCCCGGTCGACCAGGAACACGGTGGCACCGGCGGCCAGCATGGCCTTGGCGCATTCCAGCCCTATGCCGGAGGCGGCGCCGGTAACGGCCGCGACCTTTCCATCGAGTGCTTGCTTCATTTCGTTTGTCTCCAGAGGCGGTTTGCGGTCATGTGGGTCAGTGGTTAAAAGGTTTTGGGCAAAGCTCTGCCCAGGCCGCCATTGGGCGACCACTTGCAGAGAGCGGGGTGGGGAGGCGTGGGGGCGCTAGCCCAGCGCCTCGCAGTCGTCGTTCAGTCGGTAGTACTGGCGGAACTTGGAGGGCGGCATGGTCTTCTGCGCCAGAAACTGGCGGTTGAAGTTGGACACATTGCTGAAGCCGCAGGCGTAGCAGACATCGGTGACCGGCGTGTTGCTGGAGATCAGCATCTCGCAGGCCTTGTTGATGCGCAGGCGGTTCAGGTACTGGATGAAGGGCACATCGGTATGCCGGCGGAAGAAGCGCGAGAAGGCGCTGGCCTCCATGCCCGCATAGCGCGCCAGGTCGGCTTCGCTGAGCTGTTCGTCCAGGTGCTCTGCCAGGTAGCTGAGCACCTGGTTGATGGTGGACGACTGGTAGCCCTGTGGGTCGGGCCGGAAGGTGGGGGTGGCCAGCAGCGTGCTGTCGTGCGCCGTGGCCAGAATTTCCAGCAGGCTCAGGAATTTGTGCACGCGCTGGAAGCCCTTGGCGTGCAGCAGCTCTTCCATCAGCGGCGCGGCCTTGGCCGAGGTGGTCGGCGAGAACAGGATGCCGCGCTGCGCGTCCACTAGCAGGCGCTCCAGCTGGCCCAGCTCCGGAAAGGCCTCGATGCCGCCCATGATGCTTTTGCCGGAGAACTGCAGCACCCGGCAGCGTTCGGGCACGGGCTGGTTGTCGGGCACTTCGCTGATCCAGTTGTGCGGTACGTTTGGCCCCACCATGTACAGCTGGCCGGGCTCGAAGGTGCCTGTGTGGTCGCCCACGTAGAAGCGGCCCGAGGTGTGGGTCACCAGGTTCAGCTCGTACTCGGGGTGGAAATGCCAGCGCACCGTCTCGTACGGATATCCGTGCGTCCAGACCTTGAAGGACTCCTGCTGCTGTATGCCTACCAGTTCGAGGTAAGGGGACATCACGGTCTCCGGCTGTGGTGATGGGGGCAGGGAGCGCAGACCCCTAAGCCTGCTGCATCCTCTGTGCGAATGCCTGTAGCTTAGCCAGCCACCCAGGGGCTTACTACTGCGCAAGCCGCGCATCTCTGATACTTTTTTGGCTTATAGGGTAAGCACTTAGTTTGTATCAGTGGCTTGGAGAACGCAGTGCTGTGGCAGCAAACATTACAAGCTTTTTAGCGCTCTAGCGCAGCTAGTACCAGCGCTAGTAGCTATTGTTTGAATAGCAAATTGCCCCTGCCAAGCAGGCGTTGCAGGCGCAATGCCACAATCGCCGCTGTTTTCGCTCTCTACCGCTCCATGCAAATCCCCTACGAACTCCTGGTGGGCTGGCGCTACACCCGGGCTGGCCGCGCCACCCGGCGCAATGGCTTCATCTCCTTCATCTCCGGTGTTTCCATGCTTGGCATTGCGCTGGGCGTGGCGGCGCTGATCATCGTGCTCAGCGTGATGAACGGCTTCCAGAAAGAGGTACGCGACCGCATGCTGTCGGTGGTCGCGCATATCGAGGTGTTCGCCCCGAACGGCGAGGCCTTGCCCGATGTGGCCAAGACCCTGGCCGAGGTGAAGCGCAACCCGGCCGTCATCGGTGCTGCACCTTTCATAGCAAGCCAGGCATTGCTGGCGCGCGGTGACGACATGAAAGGCACTATCGTGCGGGGCATAGACCCGGCGCACGAGGGCGAGGTTACCGATCTGGCCGTGGCCCTGCCCAAGGCGGTGATGGAGCGCCTGGTGCCCGGCCAGTTCGGCGTGGTGCTGGGGATCGAACTGGCGCGCAGCCTGGGCGTGCGCGAGGGCGACCCGGTGACGCTGATCGCCCCCAGCGGCCAGGTGACGCCGGCAGGCGTGGTGCCGCGGCTCAAGCAGATGACGGTGGTCGGCACCTTCGATTCCGGCCATTTTGAATACGACTCGGCGCTGCTGATGATGCACATGGACGACGCGGCGCGCATCTTCCGCCTGGAAGGCCCGACCGGCATCCGCGTGCGCCTGCAGGACCTGCACCAGGCGCGCCAGGTGGCGCAGCAGCTGGCCGACAGCCTCAGCGGCAACCTGCTGATCCGCGACTGGACCCAGCAGAACAAGACCTGGTTCGCCGCCGTCGAGCTGGAAAAACGCATGATGTTCATCATCCTGACCCTGATCGTCGCCGTGGCCGCGTTCAACCTGGTCAGCACCCTGGTGATGACCGTGACCGACAAGCGCGCCGACATCGCCATCCTGCGCACCCTGGGCGCGAGTCCGAAAAGCATCATGGGCATCTTCATGGTGCAGGGCGCCATGGTCGGTGTGATGGGCACTTTCGCTGGCCTGGCGCTGGGCCTGGGCATCGCCTTCAACATCGACGTCATCGTGCCGGCGCTGGAGCAGCTGTTCCACGCCAGCTTCTTGCCGAAAGAGGTTTACTTCATCAGCCGCATGCCGAGCGAGCCGCAGCAGTCCGACATCGTGCCGATCGCCGTAATCTCGCTGATCCTGGCCTTTCTGGCCACCATTTATCCGAGCTGGCACGCCAGCCGCGTCAACCCCGCAGAAGCATTGCGTTATGAATAAGCCTGCTGATAAACCCGTTCTCCGAGCCAACGGCCTGACCAAGCGGTTTACCGAAGGCCGGCTCGATGTGACCGTGCTCAAGGGCGTGGACCTGCAGGTGTTTGCCGGCGAAACCGTGGCTATCGTTGGCGCCTCCGGTTCGGGCAAGAGCACGCTGCTGCATTTGCTGGGCGGGCTGGATGCGCCGACCAGTGGCTCGGTGCTGCTGCATGGCCAGGACCTGGCCAGCCTGGGCCCGGCCGAGCAGGGTCAGCTGCGCAACCAGCACCTGGGCTTTGTCTACCAGTTCCACCACCTGCTGCCCGAGTTCAGCGCGCTGGACAACGTCGCCATGCCGCTATGGATTCGGCGTATGCCGCGCGCGGAGGCTGCGCTGCAAGCTATCAAAATACTAGCAAGCGTAGGCCTGAGCGAGCGCATCCACCACCGACCGGCCGAGCTGTCTGGCGGCGAGCGCCAGCGCGTGGCCATCGCCCGCGCCCTGGTGGCCCAGCCGGCCTGCGTGCTGGCCGACGAACCCACCGGCAATCTGGACCGCAGCACCGCCGACGGTGTGTTTGCCCTGATGCTGCAGCTGGCGCGCGACCAGGGCACGGCCTTTGTGCTCGTCACGCATGATGAGTCACTAGCAGCCCGCTGCGGCCGCACCTTGCGTCTGAACCAGGGCCAGTTTGCAGCGCCGGGCGCAGCCTAGCCAGGGTTCGACCCTCTTCTGTAAAACCCGCTGTCGCACCATTCCTGTGCGGACGTACACTCGGCAATTGTGAAATTTTGTATCTGAGTCGCATCGCACCGGCGTGCTGTGTGTCCATCGACAGCAGGCCAGGGGGCCATTACATGCAAAGCGCAGGAGTGGGTCCATGCTAGGTCAGGAGCAGTTTTACGGGCGAGCCCTGCAGGTGCTGCGCGACAGCCGGGTGTTCGGCAGCCTGGACGACGCCGTGCTGCACAACATGGCCCAGCTGCTGGAGCGGCAGGACGTGGCCGGCGGCAGCATGGTGTTCGCAGAAGGTGCGCCGGCCGAAAGCATGTTTTTTGTGCTCACCGGACGCCTGCGCGTATCGCGCCGCAGTGCCGACAGCGGCTTGCTGCTGTACAACGAAATCCGCTCCGGGGACAGCGTGGGTGAGACGGGCATGGTGCTGCAGCAGCCGCGCACCGCCGATGTCAGCGCGGTGCGTGATTCCACCCTGGCGGTGCTGCACCGCAGCCATTTCGAAACCTTGCTGTTGCGCCAGCCCCTGGCCGTCAACCGGGTGTTTTCGCAAGCCATTTTTGACCACCTGCGCCACACCGCGCGCGTGCTGCAGCGGCACCAGGCCCATGCCTTTGTGGTGCTGCCCGTTCCGGGCAGCACCGGCGCGGCCGATGTGGCGCGCAGCCTGGCCCAGGCCCTGGGCCGGCTGGGTCGGGTGCACCACGTCACACCTGCAGCCGGTGCGGCTGAGGACCAGTTTGATGCGCTGGAAGACGCCTACGACTACCTGGTGCTGGAGGCCGATGGCGGACCATCTTCTCCGCCTTCACCGTCTTCCTGGACCCAGCGCGCCTTGCGCCAGGCCGACCAGGTGGTGTGGGTGGCCGATGCCGGTGCGTCTGCGGTGCCTAGTGCCGTGGAGCTGGACCTGGCCGGCCAGCCCGGCGTCCAGATGAAGCGCCAGCACCTGGTGCTGCTGCATGCGGCCGCGGCCGCGCTGCCCCAGGCCACCGGGCCCTGGCGCCTAGGCCGCACGCTGGAGCGCATCTACCCGCTGCGCAGTCAGGAGGATGGCGACTATGCCCGCTTGGCGCGCTTTCTGACCGGCCGCGCGGTCGGCCTGGTGCTTGGCGGCGGCGGCGCCCGTGGCTTTGCCCATCTGGGCGTGCTGCGGGCCTTGCAGGAGTCGAAGATTCCGGTCGACCTGGTGGGTGGCAACAGCATGGGGGCGCTGATCGGTGCGCAATACGCCTGCGGTCTGCCGCTGGACAGCATCCGCGAGCAGACCCGCATATTTGCCGACGGCGGCGAATGGCTGACCCTGCCCATCATCTCCCTGGTGTCGGGCCGCCGCGTGGCGCGCGATCTGCACCGCATGTTTGGCGACACCCAGGTCGATGCGCTGTGGATGCCGTACTTTGCCGCGGCCTGCAACCTGACCACGGCCCGCACCACGGTGCAGGACAGCGGCCCGCTGTGGCGCGCGGTGCTGGCCAGCAACTCGCCGGCCGGCCTGTTCCCGCCGGTGCTGCATGAGGGCCAGTTGCTGGTGGACGGCGCGATCCTGGAGAACGTGCCGGTCGATGCAATGCGCATGCGCCTGGGCGTGCCGCTGGAGAAGCGGCGCGGAAACGGCACCGTGATCGCCATCGATGTCGACGTACGGGAAGACATGGGCGTCGACCCGCGGCTGCAGCGGTTGTCGGTGCGTAGCAAGCTGAAGGGCTATTTTTCGCGTGCGGGGCACAGCCAGCCGGGGATTGCCGAAATCCTCTACCGCGCCGGCCACATCGGCGGGCTTAACCAGCGCGCCGCCACCCGGGCCCAGGCCGACCATTACCTGGAGCCGCCAGTAGCCGATTTTTCGCTGATGGCCTACCGCCGTGCCGATGAGATTGTCGAGGTGGGTTACCGCCATGCAATGGAGAAGATTGCCACATGGACGCAGTAAACCCCGGGCCGTCCGCCGAGGGGCTGCACCTCTCGCTCAGCCAGCATGAAGTCTGGCTGGACCAGCGCACCTGGGCGGGCAGTGCGCATCTGAATATCGGCGGCTGCTGCTTCTTGCAGGGGCCGCTGGACCTGGCACGGTTCCGGCAGTCGCTGGAGCTGCTGGTCGCCGAAAGCGAGGCCTTGCGCCTGGCCCCCTTGGTCGATGGCCGCCAGGTGCTGCTGGCCCACGGCAGCGCCAACCTGGAGCTGCTGGACATGAGTGCCGAAGCCCACCCCAAGGAGGCCATGCGCGCCTGGTGGCAGCAGCGCATGAAGGTGCCGTTCGCGCTGGACGGCACACCCCCTTGGCGCTTCACGCTGCTGCGCGGGCACGACAGCTTGCACGGGCTGACCATCCAGTTCCACCACCTGGTGATGGACGGCTGGGGCACAACCCAGGTGGGGCGGCGCTGGAGCGAGCTGTACAACGCCCTGGAAGCCGACCGCGCGCCCCCGGTGCGGGTGGTGCCCGGCTACCGGCAGTTCATCGACGAATCACAGGGCTATCGCCAGTCGCCGGCGTTCGAGCGCGATGCCGCCTATTGGCAGGCGCAAATCCCGGCGCTGCCGGCGCCGCTGATCGAGCGGCGCTACGCCAGCAGCCAGCAGCATGAGCTGCCCGAAGCCCGTCTGGGCTTGCAGCGCGTGGCCCGTGCTGACTACGACCGGCTCTGCCAGGTCGCCGCGGCCCAGGGTTCCAGCGCCTTCAATTTCTTCTTGGCTGCGCTGGTGCTGTACTTTGGCCGTATTGGCAACCGCCAGGAGGTGGTGGTCGGCGTGCCCAGCCTGAACCGTAGCGGCCGCCGCTATAGCGACACCCTGGGCATGTTTGTCGGCGTGATGCCGGTGGTGGTGCCGCTGACGCCGCAGATGACGGTGGGCGAGCTGCTAGCCGCCGTGGGCAGTGCCATGCGTTCGGCGCTGCGCCACCCGCGCTATCCTCTGAGCGAGCTGGGCCGCACGCTGGAGCTGGCGCGGAACCGCCGGGACGGTGTGTTTGACGTGCTGCTGTCGTTCGAGCGGCAGGACTATGCGGTGTTCTTTGGCGCGGCCGAACTGGTCGAGCTGCGCCAGCTGTTCTCCGGCAAGGCCCGGTTTCCGCTGGGTGTGACGGTGTGCGAATTCCATGCCAAGCAGGATGTGGAGTTGGCCCTGGAAGCCAGCGCCGCCTGCTTTGCTGTGGGCGAGGTCGAGCTGCTAGGCCGCCGGCTCTGGCATCTGGTGCAGGCCTGCATGGGTGCACCCGATACGCTGGTGCACAGCCTGCCGCTGTTGCCGCCCGAGGAACGCTGGGCGCTGGTCGACGGCCTGCACAAGGACGTGGCCTCCATGGCCTATGCACAACCCTTTATTTCGCTGTTCGAGCACCATGCCGGCCTGCGCCCCGAAGCCAGCGCGCTGGTCTGGAACGAGGGGGCGATGGACTACGCCACCCTAGACGCCGTCAGCACCCACCTGGCCTGGCGCCTGCGGGCCCTGGGCGCAGGCAAGGACCAGATCGTGGCCGTGCTGATGGAGCGTTCGGCCGACATGGTGGTGGCCATTCTGGCCGTGGCCAAGGCCGGCGCCGCGTTCCTGCCGCTGGACACCGATGCGCCGATAGGCCGGCTGGAAGCAGTGCTGCAAGAGAGTGGCGCCATTGCCGTGCTGCTGCAGCCGCAATCCTTAGAGCGGCTGGGCGGCTTGCACGCCTGCAGTCTGCTGGTGGACTGGCGGGAGGCCCAGGCCGAGGTGGCGCAGCACGGTGTGCCACGCCTGGCGGCCCGGCCAGCGGCCAGCGACCTGGCCTATGTGCTGTTCACCTCCGGCTCCACCGGGCGGCCCAAGGGCGTGATGATCGAGCACGGTACGCTGGCGCGGCGCCTGGGCTGGTTGTCGCGCACCTATGCGGTGGAATGGCATGACCGCTCGGCCCAGGCCACGCAGCTGACCTTCGACCCGTCGCTGATCGAGCTGCTGCTGCCGCTGGTGCATGGCGCCAGTGTGGCCCTGCCGCCGCCCGGGCGTTTGCTGCCAGAGTCGCTGGCCGACTTTGCGGTGCAGCACGGGGTCACCATCATGGCCTTTGTGCCCAGCACCATGAGCCGCTTTCTCGACACCGCAGGGCACCGGCGCGATCTGAAGCTGCGCGTCGCCTGCTGTGGCGGCGAGGTGCTGTCCCCCGAGCTGGCCCGCCGATTCCTGAAGGAAACCGGCGCCCGTTTGTTCAATGTCTACGGCCCTACCGAGACGGCGATTTTTGCCACCGCCTGGGAATGCGACCACCCCCGCACCGATGGCGCGCTGCCCATCGGCCGGCCGATTGACGACACCCGCATCTACGTGCTGGACCAGACGTTGCGGCCCATGCCCATGGGCGTGCCAGGCGAAATCTTCATCGGTGGCGATGCTATTGCGCGCGGCTACCTGAACCGCCCGGAGTTGGACGCGCAGGTGTTCCTGCTCGACCCTTACCGGCCCGGCGCCCGTATGTACCGCACCGGCGACCGGGGCTGGCTGGGCAGCGACGGCAATCTGCATTTCCTGGGCCGGCAGGACCGGCAGATCAAGTTGCGCGGCTACCGCATCGAACTGGGCGAGATCGAATCCGCACTGTCGGCTATCGACGGCGTGCTGCAGGCGGCGGCCAAGCTGGTCGAGCGCAAGGGCAAGCCGCAGATCCACGCCTGGGTTGCCGCCGTCGGGCATACCACGGTAGACCGGCTGCAGGCCGTGCTGCGGGCCCGCCTGCCCGACTACATGGTGCCTGGCGGCATCAGCATCTTGTCCAGCCTGCCCAGCAGTGCGGCCGGCAAGATCGACTACGACGCCTTGCCCGACCCGGGCCAGGCCAACGCCTTGCGTGAAGCCCGCGCGCCCAGCCGCAAATACGAGCCCGAGTTGCTTGCGCTGTGGGAGGAGGTGCTGGACACCCGGCCGCTGGGTGTGCAGGACAATTTCTTCGACCTGGGCGGCGATTCGCTGGCCGCGGTCACCCTGTTGACCAGCATCGAGCAACTGGTGGGCCGCAAGGTGCCGATGTACCTGGTCACCGAGCACCCGACCATCGAAGGCCTGGCCCAGGCCCTGCTGGCCAAGGCCAAGGGGCCGAGTGTGATGGTCAATCTGGGTGCCGACACCGGCCGCGTGCCCCTGTACCTGGCGGCTTCGGGCCACGGTGACTTGGTGCGCTTCCAGAATCTGGCCCGGGCGTTAGGCAATGCCTGCGAGGTGCACATGCTGCAGCCGCCGTTCGCCCACCCGATCAAGAACATCAATGAACTCGCCGAGCTGTATGCCGAGTGCATCCAGTCGCATGGCAAGCGGCCGGGCTTTCTGGCCGGTTTCTCTGTGGGCGGCATCCCGGCGCTGGAGGCGGCCCGGCTGCTGCGCCAGCGTGGCGTGCCGCTGCGGGGGCTGTTCCTGATCGACACCACCTACCCGGCGTCGCGCCTGGGCGGCACCATGTTCTGGCGCTTGTGCAGCTGGATGGTGCGCCGCCTGCGGGTGCAGGAACTCAGCCTGAACGGGCGCCGCATGGGGGCGATGTTCAACGACCCCGGCCTGGTCAGCCAGGTGATGGCGTTGGACGGCTACCGCCCCGCGGGCTTCGACGGCCCGACCCTGCTGCTCAAGTCCTCGGGCCTGTCGAGCTGGGGGCGCTGGCTGTTCGGGCCCTGGCGCCGGCTCATGCCCAAGCACTTGTACGAGCAACAGATCCCTGGCCTGCATGGTTCGATTTTTGAGCCCGGCAACGTCAACGAGCTGGCCAAGGTGATCGCCGAACGCATGGATATCGCGCCTTGAACCCGTCTTTGCGTTGGCGGCTGCTGTGGCTGGTACTGTTTGTGGTGGCTGTACTGGGCCTGGCGATTGCCTGGAGCGCGTCGCCGCTGCGGGCCTGGCTGGACGTGGACCGTATCGTCGCCGGCCTGCAGCAGCTGGGCCGGTCGTTTGGTCCGGTGGCGGCGGTGGCCGGCTTTGCGCTAGCCAGTACTCTGGCCGTGCCCTTGTCTTTTCTGACTCTGGTGACCCTGGTGGCTTTCGGCCCCTGGGCCGGCGTGGGCTGTACTCTCGGCGGGGCCCTGCTGGGGGCGGGCGCGAGTTACGGCTTGGGCCGGCTGCTGGGGCGCGAGGTACTGCAGCGCCTGGGCGGTGCGCGGGTGAATGCGGTCAGCCGCCGGCTGGCCGAGCGGGGCCTGCTGGCGGTGGTCGCGGTGCGCATGGTGCCGGTGGCGCCGTTTGCCATTGCCAATATGGTGGCCGGGGCCTCGCACATCCGGCTGCGCGACATGCTGCTTGGTACGGCGCTGGGCATCGCGCCCAGCACCTTGGTGATGGCGTTTTTCATGCAGCAGATCATTGCCGCGCTGCGCCAGCCCGGCCCGCTGACCATTGCCATCGTGATGCTCACGGTGGGGCTGCTGGTGCTGGGCGCCTGGGTGCTGCGCCGCTGGCTGCGCTAGCCGCCTACCAGCGCGGCCCGCGCCGCAGCCGAGGGGAACACGCAGGCCACGTCGTGCGCGCAGCCGGGCACGATGACAAGGTTGCGCGGCCGCTCTGGCGCCAACAGCCGGCGTTCGTAGTCGGCATAGGCCTGCGCGCGCTGCAAGCGGTAGGGCCCCTGGGTCTGGGCGGCGCAGCTTTTGTCCAGGATCTTGTAGAAAGTGCCGGCGGCATCGCTGCTGTCCAGCGCGCCTACCAGGTAGTGGATGTCGGCCTGGGCATAGCGGGTACGGGCTTCCGTTGCACTGCGCCCCAGGTTGGCGGGCAGTTGCCGGGTGCCGTACTTCCAGCCCTGTACCGCCGGGCAGGCGGCAACTGTGTCGGCCGGCCAGTCCGGGTCGAAGTACAGCCAGCTGCCGGGCGCCGCCACCACGTAGCGCAGCGCCACGCCGGGCGGTGGCAGGGCGGCAAAACCGACGTAGTGCTGCACCATTTGCGCGCCCGCAGAAAACCCGGCAACCGTGACCGTGCGCAAGCCGGGCCAGCGCTGCAGCAACTCGCGCACCAGCGCATCCATGGCCGCAAACGAGGTCAGTTGGCCGCCGCGGGCCGGCTCGCCGGTGATCCAGGAGGCGCAGGTCCACAGCAGGTCGCCGGCTTCGGCGCTGGGTACGCCGGGGCTGCGGCAGTGGGGCGCGTCGGCATGGGCCACCTGGAACAGCGGCGCGACCACCAGGGTGCGGGCGCCTGCGCCGGCCTGCTGCACCGCCTGCCAGGCGGCCGTAAAGCTGGTAAGGGCATCGCGCGGGTGGCCGTGCACGGCGACCAAGACTGTGTTGGGGTCGCCGGGGCTGTTGGCGGGGTCTTGCGACGCAAAGTAGTGCAATCTACCGGTCTGCCCGGCAGGTGTGAAGCCCAGGTAGCAGGCGGATGGGCCGCCGCAATCGCCGGCCCAGGCTGGCAGGATGGCCGCCGAAGTTGCCAGCAGGGAACTGCAGAGCAGTTTCAGAAACCATGAAAGCATGCCGCGGGTATTCATGTGTGAGATTATGTATTTGCTGTGTGGGTGCTGTATGGGGCGGCTTTGGTAAGATAATGTTGGGTATTGAAATAAAAGCCATCATCGATTATTTTGTTTAAATGGCTTGGGGGCTGGGATTGTTAATAGATAAAACGGGCGTTGCTACCGGGCACAGTCAAGGCGTAAAGCCATGACCAACCTACAGAATACGCACGCCATTCCCTTTCGCAAAAGATTGCGCAAGGGGCTGCACCAGGGGTTACGCAAAGCGATTGCGTTTTTGCCCCGGAGAATCCGTTTCTCGATTTACCGCTCGTTTGTCAATTGCGACCTGCACCCCGACGAGCGCCTGGTGCTGAAGATCGCCGACACCCAGGACGAGCTGGAAGCCTGCTTCAAATTGCTGCACGATGCCTATGTGGCCAGCGGCTTCATGAAGCCCGACCCCTCTGGCTTGCGCGCCACCATCTACCACGCATTGCCCACTACCACCACGCTGTGCGCCAAGTTCGATGGCGAGGTGGTGGGTACCATTTCGCTGATAAGGCAAAGCGCGTTCGGCTTTCCGCTGCAAGCGATCTTCGACCTGAGCGATATCCACGCCGAGAAGGGCAAGATTGCCGAGGTGTCTGCGCTGGCGGTACACCCGAACTTCCGCAAGACAGGGGGGGCTATCCTGTTCCCGCTGATGAAGTTCATGTACCAGTACTGCAGCACCTTCTTTGATACCGTCCATCTGGTGATTGCGGTCAACCCCGACCGGATCGAGATGTACGAGTCGCTGCTGTTCTTCAAGCGGCTGCAAGCCCACGCGATCCAGAATTACGATTTTGCCAACGGGGCACCGGCGGTGGGCGCGAGTTTGAATTTGACCACCGTACCCCTGGTGTTTAAAAAAGTATATTCCGGCAAGAAAAAGAAAAAAGATCTGTATTTTTATTTTATTAAAAGCCGGATTAAAAATATTATTTTGCCGACCCGCCGGTATTTCACCACCAATGACCCGGTGATGACGCCGCCGATGCTGGATTACTTTTTCAACCAGCGCACCCAGGTCTTCAAGAACCTCAGCGAGCGCGAGAAGATCCTGCTTGACTCGATCTACAACCTGCCCGAGTACAAGGCCGTGATCCCGCCGGTGGCCGCGTCGGATGCGCCGGGCGGCGGCCTGCGCCAGCACCAGCGCTATTCGCTCAAGTGCCGCGGCCAACTGGCGGTGGGCAGCGGTGCCGACGCCCGGTCGGTGGAGCTGCAGCTGGTCGAACTGTCGGACGACGGTTTCCAGGCCCATTCCCGGTCGCGCTTGCCGCTGTTCATCTGGTCTCCTGCGCAGATCCAGCTGGGTGCCTACGAGGCGTCCAGCCTGCAGGTGATGGCTGTACGCAGCGAGGCGCGTGGCGACGAGCACTATTACGGCTTCAAGCTGGCCGAGCCCGACCTGGCTTGGCGCAAATTCGTCACCGCGCTGCAGTCGGGCATCACCGCCAAAGACCTGGACAACGCCAGCCTGTTCCTGATGGGCCACCAGCCCGACTTCGATGCCACCACTGCGCCGCAGTATCTGGACGGCGTCGAGTTCGACGACACCGACCGGCGGCCTTAGTTGCTCTTGCTGGTGGCGTTAAAGTCCATGCACTATGTGGATCGACACGCACTGCCATCTGGATGCTCCAGAATTTGGACAAAATCATGCTCTGGCGCTGTATCTGCGTGCGCAAGCAGCTATTGAAAATGTAGCGCTGTGCGTGCTGCAAGGCGTGATGGCCAGCAACTTCGACACGGTGCGCCTATTGGCCCACCGCACCCAAGACGCCTATGCGCTGGGCATCCACCCGTTGTTCGTGCCGCGCGCCCAGGATGGCGACCTGGACCTGCTGGACCAGGCGCTGACCCAGCACCGCGACGACCCGCGGCTGGTGGCGGTGGGCGAGATCGGGCTCGACTACTTTGTGCCCGCGCTGCAAGAGCCGGCCATGCTGGCGCGCCAGCAGCTGTTCTACCGCGCCCAGCTCAAATTGGCCAAGAAGCACGGCCTGCCGGTGATCTTGCATGTGCGGCGCAGCGCCGACCATGTGCTCAAGCATTTGCGTGCCGTGGCCGGGCCGGGCGGCCGTTGGCTGGGCATAGCCCACGCCTTCAACGGCAGTCCGCAGCAGGCCCAGGCCTTCATAGCTCAGGGGCTGAAGCTGGGCTTTGGCGGCGCCATGACCTTCGAGGCGGCGAACCAGCTGCGCCGCCTGGCCAGCAGCCTGGCGCTGGACGCGCTGGTGCTGGAGACCGACGCTCCCGACATCCCGCCGCATTGGCTCTACGCCACCGCCGCCCAGCGCGCGGCCGGCCAGGCCCAGGGCATCAATTCGCCGGTTGAGCTGCCGCGCATTGGTGCGGTGCTGGCCGGGCTGCGCGGTGTGGCGGTGGATGAGATCGAGGCGGCGACCACGCGCAATGCGCTGGCCGCCTTGCCACGTTTGCAGGCCTTGGCCGTATGACGCGGCTGGTGGGCTTGCCGCCGCTGGTGGCCGCCGATACCCGGCTGGTGGTGCTGGGCAGCTTTCCCGGCGCGGCCTCGCTGGCAGCCCAGCAGTACTACGGCCACAAGCAAAACCAGTTCTGGCGCATATTAAGTGCCATTTATGCCGCCGACGCAGATACCATCTGCGCTAGCAGCTATGCATACCGTAGCAACTGGATGCTCTCCAAAGGCCTGGGCCTGTGGGATGTGTACGCCAGCTGCGAACGCGAGGGCAGCCTGGACGCGAAGATCCGTAAAGCCGAAGTAAATGATTTTGTCGCTCTGCGCCAGCGCTGCCCCGGGCTGCAGGCCGTCGCGCACAATGGGGCCGAGAGTTTTCGCCACGCCGGCCAACTGGCCGAGCTGGGCCTGCCCACCGTCCGCCTGCCATCCACCAGCCCGGCCCATGCCAGCTGGAGCTTCGAGCGCAAGCTGGCTGCGTGGCGCGAAGTGTTTGAACAATATGGAATGATTTGATGGCCCGTAAATCTGCCGCCACGGCAACCTCCGCCCTGCCCGAAGTTAACTTTTGCGACTATGGCGATGTGCGTACCCTGCACCTGGGCACCGAATGGGTCCAGGGCTCTATGCTGCTCGACATGCCGTACGACATCGAGCTCGAATATGTGCAGCGCATGATGGCTTGGCTGCTGTTTGTGCCGCCCAGCAGCGTGGCCAAGCGGCATGCGATGCAACTTGGCCTGGGGGCTGCGGCGCTAACCAAGTTCTGCCGCAAGAAGCTGCGCATGAATACCACCGCGGTAGAACTGAACCCGCAGGTGGTGTCGGCCTGCCGTTTCTGGTTCAAGCTGCCGCCCGACGACGAGCGCCTGCACATCGTGCTGGGCGACGCCGCCTTGAAAATCCAGAACAGCGACTGGGCCGCCACCGTAGACGCGCTGCAGGTCGATCTGTATGACCAGGACGCGGCTGCGCCGGTGCTCGACAGCGCCGATTTTTATGCCGACTGCCGCAAGCTGCTGACCGACGAGGGCTGCATGACGGTGAACCTGTTTGGCGAGGCCAGCAGCTACGCCGCCAGCGTGGAGAAGATCACCGCCGCCTTCGGTGCCGATGCGGTCTGGGCCTTCAAGCCCACGCGCGAAGGCAATACCGTGGTGCTGGCCCAGCGCACGGCCAGCCGGCCATCGCGCGAGGATCTAGTGGAGCGCTCCGACGCCATTCAGACCCGTTGGGGCCTGCCTGCAGCCAAATGGCTGAAAGTCTTCAAACCCGTTGTAGCCTGATTAGCCTGATTTTTCGAGAGGGGCGCCCGCCATGAAAGTTGCCACACCCGCGCTGGCCAAGACCGCCTACCAGGGCCCGGTCCACTGGCGTTTGCTGGTCGAATGGCTGGCCGAGGATGGTGTGATCGCCGCTGCCGAGCAGCAGCGCACCATCGCCCGCTGCTCGCAGGCCGAGAGCGCCCAGCCGGCCCTGGTGCGCCTGGCCAGCGTGGCGATGCAGCGCGCCAGCGACGGCAAGCCGCTGGACATCGAGATGCTGACCCAGTGGCTGGCGGGCCGCGCCGGCCTGCAGTACCTGCGCATCGACCCGCTGAAGGTCGAGGTCGGCAAGGTGGCCGACACCATGAGCGCCGTCTACGCCGAGCGCCACAAGGTGCTGCCGGTGCAGGTCACTACGTCCGAGGTCGTGGTGGCGACCAGCGAACCCTTCCTCACCGACTGGATGGGCGAGGTGGAGCGCCAGTCGCGCCGCAGCGTGCGCCGTGTCGTGGCCAGCCCGCTGGAGATCCACCGCTTTACCGCCGAGTTCTATGCGCTGGCCAAATCGGTCAAGGCGGTGCAAAAGGCCGGTGGCAATATTGGTGCCGGCAGCTTCGAGCAGTTGGTCGAGCTGGGCCGCACCAACAAGCAGCTGGACGCGAATGACCAGGGCGTGGTGCAGGTGGTCGACTGGCTGTGGCAGTACGCCTTCAACCAGCGCGCCAGCGACATCCACCTGGAGCCGCGGCGCGAGCAGGGTGTGATCCGTTTCCGCATCGACGGTGTGCTGCACCCGGTGTACCAGATGCCCATGGGCGTGATGAACGCCATGGTGGCCCGCATCAAGCTGCTGGGCCGCATGGACGTGGTGGAAAAGCGCCGCCCGCTGGACGGTCGCATCAAGACCCGCAACCCGCGTGGCGACGAAGTGGAAATGCGCTTGTCGACCCTGCCCACCGCCTTCGGCGAGAAGATGGTGATGCGGATCTTCGACCCCGACACCGCCGTCAAAGACCTGGACGCGCTGGGCTTCACTCCCCACGATGCGCAGCGCTGGGAGTCGCTGGTGAAGCGGCCGCACGGCATCATCCTGGTGACCGGGCCGACCGGTTCCGGCAAGACCACCACGCTGTACTCCACTTTGAAGCGTGTGGCGACCGAAGAGGTGAACGTCAGCACGGTGGAAGACCCGATCGAAATGATCGAACCCAGCTTCAACCAGACCCAGGTGCAGCCGCAGCTCGACTTTGGCTTTACCGAGGGCCTGCGCGCCCTGATGCGGCAGGACCCGGACATCATCATGGTCGGCGAAATCCGCGACCTGGCGACCGCCGAGATGGCCATCCAGGCCGCACTCACCGGGCACTTGGTGTTCTCAACGTTGCATACCAACGACGCACCCTCGGCACTGACGCGGATGATGGAGCTGGGTGTGCCCGCCTATTTGCTGAACGCCACCGTGCTCGGCGTGCTGGCCCAGCGCCTTGTGCGCACCCTGTGCAAACAGTGCCGCGCGCCCGACGAGGCGCTGGCCCGCGAAACCCTGGCCGAGGCCATCAAGCCCTGGAAGATCAGCGCCAGCTACACGCCCTACAAACCGGTGGGCTGCGTGGACTGCCGCATGACCGGCTTTCTGGGCCGCATGGGCGTGTACGAGCTGCTCACCGTGTCCGAGGCTTTCAAGAAGAAAGTGAACCAGAGCCCGAGCATCGACGAACTGCGCCGCCAGGCCGTAGCCGACGGCATGCGCCCGCTGCGCCTGGCCGGTGCTTTGCGGGTGGCCGAAGGCCTGACCACGCTGGACGAAGTGCTGTCTACCACGCCTCCCTTGGAGTAGCCCGTACGTGGAATCCCTCACTCTTTTCCTAGGGTGAACCCGCGCCGTTTACGCCATACCTTCCAACCATAATCGCGCCACGGGTATTTTTGCCGCTGGTGTGTATTTTTTTGGGAGGACTGTACGTGTTAATAAAAAGTCAGAAGGATTTCTTTTCCGGGCTGATGTTTATGGGCGTGGGTGTGGCTTTCGCCTGGGGCGCAACCACCTACACCGTGGGCACGGGCGCGCGCATGGGACCTGGTTATTTCCCGCTGGTGCTGGGTGTGGTGATGGCGATCTTGGGTGCGGTCATCACCTTCAAGGCGCTGGTCACCGAGACCGAAGGCGGTGACAAGATTGGCAAGTGGGCCTGGCGTCCGCTGTTCTTCATCCTGGGCGCCAATCTGGCCTTCGGGGTGTTGCTGGGTGGCTTGCCCAGCATCGGTTTGCCCGCCATGGGCTTGATCATCGCGATCTATGCGCTGACCCTGATCTCGGCCAAGGCTGGCGAGAAGTTCGTCTTGCGCGACGTGTTGATTCTGGCCACCGCGCTGGCCATCGGCAGCTACCTCGCCTTCATCTTGCTGCTGAAGTTGCAGATCCAGGTTTGGCCTACGTTCATCACCGGCTAATCGTTATTAAGAGGTTTCCATGGATTTGCTGACTAATTTATCGCTGGGCTTCGGCGTTGCGTTCACCCCGATCAACCTGATGTATGCGTTGGTGGGTTGTATTTTGGGCACCTTGATTGGCGTGCTGCCCGGCATTGGCCCGGTGGCCACCATCGCCATGCTGTTGCCCGCTACCTATGCGCTGCCACCCGTGTCGGCGCTTATCATGCTGGCCGGTATTTACTACGGTGCGCAGTACGGTGGTTCCACCACCGCCATTTTGGTGAATCTACCGGGGGAGTCGTCCTCGGTGGTCACGGCGATTGACGGATACCAGATGGCCCGGCAGGGTAGGGCGGGGCCGGCGCTGGCGGCGGCGGGCCTGGGCTCGTTTTTTGCGGGTTCGGTGGGTACGCTGATTCTGGCGGCCTTTGCACCTCCGCTGACCGAGATCGCCTTCAAGTTCGGCCCGGCCGAATACTTCTCGCTGATGGTGTTGGGCCTGATTGGCGCGGTGGTGCTAGCTTCGGGCTCGCTGCTCAAGGCCGTGGCCATGATTTTGATGGGCTTGTTGATCGGCCTGGTGGGTACCGACGTGAACTCGGGTTTGGCCCGCTTCAGCTTCGACATCCCCGAGTTGACCGACGGCCTGGGCTTCGTGGCCATCGCCATGGGTGTGTTCGGCTACGGTGAAATCATCAGCAACCTGGCCCAGCCCGAGGACGACCGCGAGGTGTTCACTGCCAAGATCAGCGGCATGTTCCCCACCAAGCAGGACTTCAAGGACATGCTGCCGGCCATGCTGCGCGGTACCACCCTGGGTTCGGCTCTGGGCATCTTGCCTGGCGGCGGTGCGCTGTTGGCCTCTTTCGCCAGCTACGCGCTGGAAAAGAAGATGAAGATGAAGCCCGGTGAAATCGCTTTCGGCAAGGGCAATATCCGCGGTGTGGCAGGCCCTGAGTCGGCCAACAACGCGGGTGCGCAAACCTCCTTCATTCCACTGCTGACGCTGGGTATTCCACCCAACGCGGTGATGGCACTGATGGTGGGTGCGATGACCATCCACAACATCCAGCCTGGCCCGCAGGTGATGACCAGCAACCCCGAACTGTTCTGGGGCTTGATCGCTTCCATGTGGATCGGCAACCTGATGCTGGTGATTCTGAACCTGCCGCTGATCGGCATGTGGATCAAGCTGCTATCGGTGCCTTACCGCTTCCTGTTCCCGTCCATCGTGCTGTTCTGTGCGATTGGCGTGTACTCCACCAACAACAACACCTTCGACATCTGGCTGGTGGCAGGCTTTGGCTTCCTGGGCTATTTGTTCAACAAGCTGGGTTGCGAGCCTGCACCGCTGTTGCTGGGCCTGATTCTGGGCCCGATGATGGAAGAAAACCTGCGCCGTGCGTTGCTGCTGTCGCGTGGCGACTGGAGCGTATTCGTCACCCGTGGCCTGTCGGCCAGCCTGCTGGCGGTGGCGGCCCTGATGATCATCATCGTGCTGCTGCCTGCGGTGAAGAACAAGCGCGAAGAAGCTTTCGTGGAAGAGTAGAGCCCTGGCTGCTCAGAGATAACGGCACCTTCGGGTGCCGTTTTTTTTGGCGACGACGGGGTGCGTCAAACACGATGCTCGGGAATCGGTGTTCAACCTAGAATAGGCTCCCAACGCACATCCTATCTGCACCAGTGGCTACAAAAAACATAGCGAGCGGCCTGCTGCTCGCACTCGTGGGCTCGATCGCCTTCAGCGGCAAGGCCATCATCGTCAAGCTGGCCTACCGCTATGGCGTCGACGCCGTCACCCTCATCATGTACCGTATGCTGTTTGCGCTGCCCATCTTCGCAGTCATGGCCTGGTGGTCCAGCCGCGGCAAAGCACCGCTGACCGCCAAGGACTGGTGGGGCGTGCTGGGCCTGGGCTTCACTGGCTACTACCTGGCGAGCTTCTTGGACTTTGCCGGGCTGGGTTACATCAGTGCATCCCTGGAGCGCCTGATCCTGTACCTGAACCCGACCCTGGTGGTGGCCATGGGCTGGCTGCTGTACCGCAAGCCCATCACCCGTGTCCATGTGCTGGGCATGGCGGTCTGCTACTGTGGCGTGGTGCTGGTGTTTGGCCACGAAATCAATCTGCAAGGTGCGAATGCCGGCTTGGGCGCCTTGCTGGTGTTCGGCAGCGCCGTCAGCTATGCGATCTACCTGGTCTACAGCGGGCAGATGGTGCAGCGCCTGGGTTCCCTGCGCCTGGTCGGCCTGGCGACCACCGTGGCCTGCGTGCTGTGCTTGCTGCAGTTCGTGTTGCTACGGCCCATGTCAGCCGCCCAGGTGGCGCCCGAAGTCATCTGGCTGTCGGTGCTGAACGCCACCGCCTGCACCGCCGCCCCTGTGCTGATGGTGATGATGGCCATCGAACGCCTGGGCGCCGGCCTGGCGGCCCAGATCGGCATGGTGGGCCCGATGTCCACTATCCTGATGGGTGTGCTGATTTTGGGCGAGCCATTTACCGCCTGGGTGGCCGCCGGCACCGTGCTGGTGGTGTCCGGCATTTATGTATTTACCCGCAGTGGGCGTTGATCAAAGGAGCCATCATGGATTTAGGAATTTCGGGCCGTTGGGCCTTGGTGTGTGGGGCCAGCAAAGGCCTGGGCTGGGGTTGCGCACAGGCGCTGGTGCGCGAGGGGGTGAACGTGCTGATCGTCGCCCGTGGCGCCGAAGCCTTGGCAGCTACTGCTGCGAAATTGATAGCTGAAAACTCAGGCTTCAGTAGCGCCAGCGTGCTGTTTTGTGCTGCAGATATCACCACGCCCGAAGGTCGGGCCGCGGTGTTCACCATCCGAAAGGACTTTGACATTGTGGTCACCAACGCCGGCGGTCCACCGACCGGCGACTTCCGCAGCTGGGACCGCGAGGCCTGGTTGAAAGCGGTAGACGCCAATATGCTGACACCCATCGAACTGATCAAGGCTACGGTGGACGGCATGGCGGCGCGTGGCTTTGGCCGCATCGTCAACATCACCAGCAGCGCGGTGAAGGCGCCCATCGACGTGTTGGGCCTGAGCAATGGCGCGCGCAGCGGCCTGACGGGTTTTGTGGCCGGCGTGGCGCGCAGCCCGCTGGCGGGGCAGGGCGTGACCATCAACAACTTGCTGCCGGGCGCGTTTGACACCGACCGCCTGCGCGGCAACATGCAGGGCGCAGCGGCCAAAACTGGCAGCAGTGTGGACGCGGTAGCCGACGCCCGGCGCAAGACCATTCCAGCCCAGCGCTTTGGTACGCCGGAGGAGTTTGGCGCGGTCTGCGCCTTCCTGTGCAGCGCGCAGGCCGGCTACATCACCGGCCAGAACGTGCTGGTCGATGGCGGCGCCTACCCCGGCACTTATTGAGCGTTCTTCAGGGCTTCCAGCGCCTGGGTGACATCGTCCAGGGCTACGCCCTCAGCAGGTTGCAGGCTACCCAAGGCGGCCAGGCCCTCTGCTTGCAGCTGGGCAATGGCCCGGCCGGCGTCCTTGGGCGCCTCGAAGCCGGCGCTCTGCAACAGCAAACGGCCGTGCGCATCGACCAGCTTGAAGTGGAACTTGCCGTCGGCTTCGCGGTACTGCTTGAAGCTGGGCAGCGCCGCCTTGGCTACCTTGGCGGACTTCTGCACCGCCTGGGCGCGCAGATCGCGCAAGCCCACCGCATGGCGCAGCTTGGCGATGAACGGGGTGGCGGTCTGGCGCGCCTTGGCGGCGCCGGCCAGCAAGATGTCTTCCACCTGGCCGGGGTTGTCCATGTAGGACTGGTAGGCCTCGCGCATGGGCGCGATCTCGCGGTCTATGCGTTCGAACAACACCTGCTTAGCGTCGCCCCAGGCAATGCCTTCGGCGTAGGCCTGGCGCAGGCTGGCGGTCTCTTCTTCGCTGGCGAAGGCCTGGTAGATCTGGAAGAGGGCCGAGCCCTCGGTGTCCTTGGGCTCGCCGGGCGCGCGCGAATCGGTGAGGATGCCGGCAATCAGCTTGCGCAACTCGGCCCGCGGGGTGAACAGTGGAATCGTGTTGTCGTAGCTCTTGCTCATCTTGCGGCCGTCCAGGCCGGGCAGGGTGGCCACGGATTCTTCGATCAGCGCCTCGGGCAGCACGAAATGCTCGCCGTACACATGGTTGAAGCGCTGGGCGATGTCGCGCGCCATCTCGATGTGCTGGATCTGGTCGCGGCCCACCGGCACCTTGTGGGCGTTGAACATCACGATGTCGGCGGCCATCAGCACCGGGTACATGAACAGGCCGGCGCTGATGTCGGCATCCAGGTCGGCGTCTGCGGCGGTGTTCTTGTCCACCGATGCCTTGTACGCATGGGCGCGGTTCAGCAAGCCCTTGGCCGTCATGCAAGTCAGCAGCCAGGTGAGCTCGGGGATTTCCGGGATGTCAGACTGGCGGTAGAAGGCCACGCGGTTCGGGTCCAGCCCGGCGGCCAGCCAGCTGGCGGCGATCTCCAGCGTCGAGCGCTGGATGCGTGCTGGGTCGTCGATCTTGATCAGCGCGTGGTAGTCGGCCAGGAAGTAGAAGCTCTCCACCCCCGGCGCCAGACTGGCGCGCACCGAGGGGCGGATCGAGCCCACGTAATTGCCCAGATGGGGCGTGCCCGAGGTGGTGATGCCAGTTAAAACACGTGAGGAAGTCATAAACAATTAATCAACGGATCAAGAAGGTCAGGGGGCTGAGCAGAATATCCAGCAGGCCGAAAGTCAGGCCCATCACCGGCTGCAGCCACAGGCTGCTGACGATGCCCGAAATCACCAGGGCCATCACGATGAAGAAGCCCCAGGGTTCGACGCGCGACACCAGGGCGGCCTGGCGGTAGGGCAGCAGGCCGACCAGAATGCGGCCACCGTCCAGGGGCGGCAGCGGGAACAGATTGAAGGCGAACATCACCACATTCACCAGCATGCCGGCCTTGCACATTCGGAGGAAAAAAGGCTCGGTGATACCCGCGCCGACCAGCAGATACAGCAGCGCGCCCCACAAGAAGGCCTGGATCAAATTGGCACCCGGGCCGGCCAATGCCACCCAGACCATGTCGCGCTTGGGATTGCGCAGGTTGCCGAAGTTGACTGGCACCGGTTTGGCATAGCCGAACAGAAAGGCGCCAGAGGTTGCGAAATACAGCAGCAGTGGCATCAGGATCGTGCCCACCGGGTCGATGTGCTTGACCGGGTTCAGCGTGATGCGTCCCATGCGATAGGCCGTGTTGTCGCCAAAATGGTGGGCTACATAGCCGTGCGCGGCTTCGTGCACCGTGATGGCGAACAGGACGGGCAGGGCGTAGATGAGGACGGTTTGGATCAGGTGTTGGATATCCACGGAGCGTATGTCTCAGGGCTTAAGGTTTAGAGGCCAATGGCAGCTAGGTCGCCGCGGCCCTGGCGCACCAGCACCGGGTCGCCGCCGGTACCCATGTCGGTCAGGTCAATGACGGTGGTGGGCTCCAGGGGGCAGGCGCCGGCATCCAGTACGGCGGCGATCTGGTGTTCGAAGCGTTCGCGTATGGCTTCTGCGTCGTTCAGCGGATCGGTTTCACCCGGGGGGATCAGGGTGGTTGCCAGCAGCGGCGCGCCGTGCATTTCCAGTAGGGCTTGCAGGGTTTTGTGGTCGGGCACGCGCAAGCCTATGGTTTTGCGCGAGGGGTGGCTCAGGCGGCGCGGCACTTCCTTGCTGGCTTCCAGGATGAAGGTGTAGGGGCCGGGGGTAGCGGCCTTGAGCAGGCGGTACTGCTTGTTGTCGACCCGGGCGTAGTTGGCCAGTTCGCTGAGGTCGCGGCACAGCAGGGTCAGGTGGTGTTTGTCGTCGACTCCCCGGGTGCGGCGCAGCAGATCGGCCGCGGCTTTGTCGTCCAGATGGCAGACGAATGCATAGCTGGAGTCGGTGGGTACCGCCACCAGCTTGCCTTGCCCCAGCAGGGCCACGGTTTGCTTGAGCAGGCGGGCCTGGGGATTGTCGGGGTGGATTTCGAAGTACTGTGCCATGGGGTGATTATCAAGATTCAGCCGGTTGGACAGAAATGCGGCTTTCCCGCACGGTCAGCCAGGCGCCGGCAGCGCCGCAAACCGCAACCAGCAGTATGCCCAGGGTCGCCCATTGGTCGGGCACATGGGAAAACACCAGCCAGCCGCCGAGCATGGCAAAGCCAATCTGCCCGTACAGAAATGGAGTCAGGGTGGCTGCCGGGGTGCGGGCATAGGCCAGGATTAGCAGGAAGTGGCCTACCGTGGCCATCAAACCCATCAACAGCATGCCGCCCCACAGCCGCCAATCGTGGATGGGTACCCAGAAAAACGGTACCGTCAGCGAGGCCACCACGGTGCCGATCCAGCCGGTGTAGAAGTGCATGGTGAACGGGTCTTCGGTCTTGGCGAGGCGGCTGGTCAGCACCTGGAACCAGGCATTGGTGGCCACCAGGCCTAGCGGCAGCAGGGTGACCCAGCTGAAGGCATCGCCACCGGGGCGGATGATGATTAGCGTGCCGATAAAGCCGCCGACGACCAGCAGCCAGCGCAGGGCCGATACGCGATCGCCGAGGAGGGCCGCCACCAGGGTGATCACCAGCGGCGTGATCATCACGATGGCGGTGAATTCGCCCACCGGCATGTGCTTCAGGCTCAGGAACGACAACAGGCTGCTGGTCAGCAGCAGTACGCCGCGCAGGCATTGGAACCTAGGGTGCGCGGTGCGTAACAGCGCCATGCCGCGCAAGGGCAGCATGGCCGCGGTGGTAACCGAGGCCTGGAACAGATAGCGAACCCACAGCGCCATCAGCAGGGGCACGCTGGCGCTGGTCCATTTTGTGGTGGTATCCAAGGTGGCAAAGCACGCGACCGCCACTGTGACCAGCGCAATGCCGGCCAGTGCAGATACCGGGCGGCTCACTGAATGCGGTCCGCGAGCAACTCCCACACCGGCGTCAGATCGCCCGGTAGGTAGGGCAGGGTGCCCAGGTCGGTATGGCTCTCATCCGGGCTGTGGAAGTCGCTGCCGCGCGATGCGGCCAGGCCGAATTCCCGCGCCATGTCGGCGTATTCCGCATATTCGGCTACGGTGTGGCTGCCGGTTACGACTTCAACCCCAGTGCCGCCATGGGCCTTGAATTCGCTGAACAGCGCGTACTCTTCATTGGCGGAAAACTTATAGCGGCCCGGGTGGGCGATGACTGCCAGGCCACCCGTCTGGGTGATCCAGCTGACCGCATCTTTGAGAGTAGCCCAGCGGTGCGGCACGTAGCCGGGTTTGCCTTCGGTCAGGTATCTGCGAAACACTTCGTAGGTGTCTTTGCAGATACCCGTCTCCACCAAAAAGCGGGCGAAATGGGTGCGCGAAATCAGCGCGGGGTTGCCGACAAATTTGAGTGCGCCTTCATAGGCGTCGCGAATGCCCACCGCTGCCAGGCCGGCAGCCATCTCCATGGCCCGCGCTCCGCGGCCACCGCGCGTGGCTTCCAGGCCTTGCTGCATCAACGGGCTGCTGGCGTCAAAGCCCAGGCCAACGATGTGCACGGTTTCACCGGCAAAGGTGACGGAAATCTCGGCGCCGGTCAGGTACTTCATGCCGTGGGCCTTGGCGGCAGCGGCAGCACGTTGCTGGCCACCCACTTCGTCGTGGTCGGTCAAAGCCCATAGCTCGACTCCGTTGGCGCTGGCGCGGGCGGCGAGTTGTTCGGGCGTCAAGGTGCCGTCGGAGACGACCGAGTGGCAATGGAGGTCGGCGTTAAGTATGGAGGTCACCGTTTGATTTTAGGCGCTATGGGTTTTCCCTGCCCCTGGCAGCGCCAAATCTGCGGGCAATAAAAAAACCCGCCGGGTAAGAGCGGGTTTTTTCGTTGGACTGGAAGACCAGGCTGAATTACTTCAGCTTGATTTCCTTGTAGTCAACATGCTTGCGAGCTTTAGGATCAAACTTGCTGATCAACATTTTCTCGGGCATGGTTTTCTTGTTTTTGGTCGTGGTGTAGAAGTGCCCCGTACCTGCTGTAGATTCCAGCTTGATTTTTTCGCGTCCGCCTTTGGTTGCCATGATTCAGCTCCTTATGCTTGGCCACGTGCGCGCAAATCGGCGAGCACAGAGTCGATGCCATTTTTGTCGATCAAACGCAGGCCGGCGTTGGAGATGCGCAAGCGGATCCAACGGTTTTCTGTTTCGACCCAGAAGCGGCGGTATTGCAGGTTCGGCAGGAACCGACGTTTGGTTTTGTTGTTGGCGTGGGAGACATTGTTCCCAACCATTGGGCCTTTGCCCGTGACTTCACATACGCGTGCCATGAGGACACTCCAATCAGAGCCGTGGTGGCGTGAAAGCTACCCCGGCCAATTAACGGCGATCGCCGCACCTCGCCACCTTAGCGGTGGCGGTAAAAGTAATTTACCGAGCTCAATTGGCACCCGAAAGCACCAGCCAAATTCAGTAAAGCCTACGATTATAGCCTTGTCCAAGAAATTCTTGCTGAACTGGCTTTGAGGCATGATTTTGGGCATGAAAAAGCCCGCTACTTTTGGGGTAGCGGGCTTCTTGGTATGTGGTGCCGGAGAGATGAATCGAACACCCGACCTTCTCATTACGAATGAGCTGCTCTACCGACTGAGCTACACCGGCACATTAGCCTTGGATTATAGCTTGGAGAAGTAGCTGGCTACTTTTTCCACTTCATTTTTTGATCCCAGCACCACGCTCACGCGTTCATGCAGCTTTTGCGGCACGATGTCCAGGATGCGCTGGGTGCCGGTGCTGGCGGCGCCGCCGGCTTGCTCGACCAGCCAGCCCATGGGGTTGGCTTCGTACATCAGGCGCAGTTTGCCGGGCTTGCCGGGTTCACGCTTGTCCCAGGGGTAGAGGAAGATGCCACCGCGGGTCAGGATGCGGTGCACGTCGGTCACCATGCTGGCGATCCAGCGCATATTGAAGTCCTTGCCGCGCGTGCCTTCCGTGCCTTGCAGGCAGTCGTCAATATAGTTTCTCACCGGGGTATCCCAGTGGCGCATATTGCTCATATTGATGGCGAATTCCTGGGTGTCGGCCGGGATCTGGACGTTTTCCTGCGTCAGGAAGAACGAGCCTTGTTCGCGGTCCAGGGTGAACATGGCGACACCGTTGCCCACTGTCAGCACCAGGGTGGTTTGCGGGCCGTAGAGGCAGTAGCCTGCGGCGACCTGGTTCTTGCCCGGCTGGAAGAAGTCTTGCTCAACCACGGCGGCATCGCTTGGCGGCTTCTTCAGCACGCTGAAGATGGTGCCGATGCTGACGTTCACATCGATGTTGCTGGACCCGTCCAGTGGGTCGAATAGCAGCAGGTATTCGCCCTGCGGATAGCCATTGGGCACCGCATGGATTTCTTCCATTTCTTCTGAGGCCATGGCCGCCAGGTGGCCGCCCCATTCGTTGGCTTCGATCAGCACTTCGTTGGCGATGATGTCCAGCTTCTTCTGGATTTCGCCTTGTACGTTTTCCGAGTCGGCCGTGCCCAGCACGCCGCCGAGTGCGCCTTTGTTGACCGCATGGCTGATGCCTTTGCAGGCGCGGGCCACGACTTCGATCAGCAGGCGCAGCTGCGACGGGATCAGGCCGTCTACGCGTTGCTGCTCGACGAGGTAGCGGGTGAGGGATATGTTTTGGGACATGGGGTTCCTTGTTTAGTCGGCCAGTGCGCGTGAGACTACCTCGCGCACGTCGTTGCTCAGGTCGGTCTTGGCGGCTACCCGCACCAGCGCTTCGCGTGCGGCGCTGCGGTAGGGTTCGGCCAGGTTCTTCCAGCGGTCCAGGGCACGCGCCAGGCGGGCGGCCACCTGCGGGTTGATGCCGTCGAGCTCGATCACGCGCTCGCTCCAGAACACATAGCCTGCGGCGTCACGGCGGTGGAAGGCACCAGGGTTGGCGCTGCAGTAGCTGAACACCACGCTGCGCGCGCGGTTCGGATTGCGCAGGCTGAAGTCCGGGTGCTTCATCAGTTGGCGCACCGCCGGCAGGATGTTGCCATTGCGGTCGGTGGCGCCGGCTTGCAGGGCAAACCATTTGTCCAGCACCAGGGCTTCGTCCTTGAACAGCGCGTGGAAGCGCGGCAGCGCCTGCGTCGCCAGCGGATGGCCGCTGGCGACCAGCGCGGCTAGCGCGTTGAAGCGGTCGGTCATATTGCCCGCGTCCTTGAAGCGCTGGTAGGCCTTGCCGGGCCAGACCACATCGCCGTTGGTCTGCGCGGCCAGGCACAGCTGGCTCAACGCCATGCCGGTCAGCGCGCGGCGGCCGCTGGACAGTGGGTCGGGGCGGTAGGCGCCGGTGTCGCCGTAGGTCTCGTAGGCCCAGGCCCAGTCGGCTGTGAGGGCTTGCGCGAGCTGGCTGCGCATGGCTTCGCGCACCGCGTGGATGCGCTGCGGGTCGACCACGTTCAGCTGCTCGGCCAGGTAGGTTTCGGACGGCAGGGTCAGCACCAGCTCTTTGAATGCGGCATCCAAATCTGGATGGCGCAGCACGCTGCGCATCGCTTCAATATAGGCATCATTTAGCGGCTTGACGCTGGATATATCTGCGTCACCAGCTATCAATGTAATAGCGGCTCGTACGGCCAGGCGCTGGCCGGCTTCCCAGCGGTTGAATGCGTCGGTATCGAACGCCAACAGGGTCAGCAGCTGGGCGTCGGTGTAGTCGTACACCAGCACCACCGGGGCCGAGAAGCCGCGCAGGATGCTGGGCACGGGCTCGGCGTCCAGGTTCACGAAGGTCAGCGTTTGCGTCGCTTCGGTCATCACGAAGGTGTAGGGCGCGCTCAGGGTCGAACCGTCAGCGCTCTGCAACGGCAGCGCGCTGCCATCCTGCGCCAGCAGGCCCAGGCCGATGGGGATCACGAACGGTTCTTTGGTGGCCTGGCCGGGCGTGGGCGCACAGGTTTGCGACAGGGTCAGGCTGTAGCTGCGCGACGCCGAGTCGTAGTGACCCACTGCCTGCACGCGCGGCGTACCGGCCTGGCTGTACCAGCGCTTGAACTGCGGCAGCAGGCGTGCCAGGTCCGACTGCGGATTCGCGTCGGCAATCGCCTGGGCGAAGTCGTCGCAGGTGACGGCCTGACCGTCGAAGCGCTCGAAGTACAGCGTCATGCCCTTGGCAAAGCCGTCGCGGCCCACCAAGGTTTGCATCATGCGCACCACTTCCGCACCTTTTTCGTAAATGGTGACGGTGTAGAAGTTGTTGATCTCGATGTAGCTGTCGGGCCGCACCGGGTGGGCCATCGGACCCGCATCTTCGGGGAACTGGGCGGTGCGCAGCACGCGCACGTCTTCGATGCGCTTGACGGCCTTGGCCGACGGGTCGCGGCACAGGTCCAGGCTGAATTCCTGGTCGCGGAACACGGTCAGGCCTTCCTTCAGGCTCAACTGGAACCAGTCGCGGCAGGTGACGCGGTTTCCGCTCCAGTTGTGGAAGTATTCGTGGCCCACCACTGACTCGATGTTCGCGTAGTCGGTGTCGGTGGCCGTGGCCTGGTTCGCCAACACGTACTTGGTGTTGAAGATGTTCAGGCCCTTGTTTTCCATGGCGCCCATGTTGAAGTCGCTGGTAGCGACGATCATGAAGCGCTCCAGGTCCAGCGGAAGGCCGAAGCGGGCTTCATCCCAGGCAATGGAGGCCATGAGGGAGTGCATGGCGTGCTCGGTCTTGTCCAGGTCGCCGGGGCGCACAAACACCTGCAGCAAATGGTCTTTGCCATTGCGCGCGCTGATGCGCTGCTCGCGGCTGACCAGCTGGCCGGCCACCAGAGCGAACAGGTAGCTGGGCTTGCGGAACGGGTCTTCCCACTTGGCAAAGTGGCGGGCATCGTCCAGCGGGCCGTGGTCGACGAGGTTGCCGTTGCTCAGCAGTACCGGGTACTTGGACTTGTCTGCGCGCAGGGTCACGGTGTAGGTGGCCATCACGTCCGGGCGGTCCAGGAAGTAGGTGATGCGGCGGAAGCCTTCGGCCTCGCACTGGGTGAAGAAGGTGTCGTTGCTGACGAACAAGCCCATCAGCTTGGTGTTCTTGGCCGGCGCGCAGGTGGTGAAGATTTCCAGATCAAAGGCGCCGTCTTCAACGCCGGGCAGGCTTTCCAGCACCAGCTGGTTGCCCTCGATCTTGAACGAAGCGCCCTGGCCGTTGACCAGCACGCGCGCCAGGTTCAGCTCTTCGCCGTCCAGGCGCAGCGCCTGGGCCGGCACATCCGGGTTGCGGCGCATGCGCATCTTGTTGAGCACGCGGGTTTTGGCCGGGTCCAGGTCGAAGCAGAGCTCGACCGTGTCAATCCAGAAAGCCGGCGCGGTGTAGTCGGCCCGGTGGATGGCTGTCGCCTGTCCTTCACGATACATGGAGGTTCCCCAGAAAGTTCGATTGCAAGAGTTCGTCGTAGTTGCGCACGCAGGTAATGACGTGCGGCCCGGCCAGCTCTTCGGGTGTATTGGTGGTGCAGATGCCGACAGCACGCATGCCAGCCCGGCGAGCAGCTTCTATGCCAAAAGGCGCATCTTCAAAGACGATACAGTGCTCTGGCGCAATACCCACGCGCTCTGCTGCTGCTAAAAAGATAGCGGGTGTGGGCTTGCCGCTCAGGCCTTCATCGCCACGGGCGATGGCGTCGGGCGGCGGCGCCATCTTCAGGTGGCCGAGGGCGAACTCCACGTTGTGGATGTCGCCCGCCGTGCCCACGCCGACCTTCAGGCCGCGCGTACGGGTGGCGGCATAGAAGGCGCTGAAGCCAGCGACTTCCTTGAAGATGGGCCCGAAGATGTCGCGGTAGAGGCGTTCCTTCTCGTGCACCAGCTCCCAGGCCAGGGCGTCGTCCATGTCCGGCTGGTCCAGCAGCAAGCGTACGCATTCCAGGCCGGTGCGGCCGGTGGTGCGGCGCATCAGCTCGTCGATGGCCATGTCAATGCCGTGCTTCTGGGCAAAGTCCTGCCAGGTGGAGGCATGGTGCGGCATAGAGTCGATCATGGTGCCGTCCATGTCGAAGATCAGGGCCTTGGTGGGCTGTGCGAAAAGAGCTTGCATTAAACGCCTTGTTTTAGAGAGGCTTCGATGAAGATGTCCAGGTCGCCGTCCAGCACCTTTTGCGTGGCCGAGACTTCGACATTGGTGCGCAAGTCCTTGATACGGCTGTTGTCCAGCACGTAGCTGCGGATCTGGTGGCCCCAGCCCACATCGGTCTTGGTGTCTTCCAGCTTTTGCTGCGCTTCCTGCTGCTTGCGCAGTTCGAAGTCATACAGACGCGAGCGCAGGCGCTTCCAGGCGACATCGCGGTTGCTGTGCTGACTGCGGCCGTCCTGGCATTGCACCACGATACCTGTCGGGATGTGCGTCAGGCGCACGGCCGAGTCGGTCTTGTTGATGTGCTGGCCGCCGGCGCCGGACGCGCGGAAGGTGTCGGTACGCACGTCGCTGGGATTGATCTCGATCTCGATGGAATCGTCGATTTCCGGATACACAAACACGCTGGCAAAGCTGGTGTGGCGGCCACCCGACGAGTCGAACGGGCTCTTGCGCACCAGGCGGTGCACGCCGGTTTCGGTGCGCAGCAGGCCAAAGGCGTATTCGCCCTCGATCTTGATGGTGGCGCCCTTGATGCCGGCGGTGTCGCCGTCGGTCAGATCTTCCACGGTGGCGGTGAAGCCCTTGCGTTCGGCGTAGCGCAGGTACTGGCGCAGCAGCATACTGGCCCAGTCGCAGGCCTCGGTACCGCCCGCGCCCGCCTGGATGTCCAGGAAGCAGGGCAGGGGGTCGGCCGGCTGGTTGAACATGCGGCGGAATTCCAGCGCTTCGACCTCGGTGGCCAGGCCGGCGGTCTCGGTCTCGATGGTGATCAGGCCGTCTTCGTCGCCCTCTTCCTTCGACATCTCGAACAGCTCGGTGTTGTCTGCCAGCTCACGGGTGAGCTTTTCCAGCGCCAGCACCACGCCGTCGAGCAGTTTTTTCTCTTTGCCCAGTTCCTGGGCCTTCTTGGGGTCGTTCCAGACGCTGGGGTCTTCTAGCGATGCATTGACGGTGCGCAGGCGCTCGGCTTTGGCATCGACGTCAAAGATACCTCCGTAAATCTTCGGTACGCACGCTCAAGCTGCTGAGTTGGTTGCCAATGGTGTTGATACGTTCTGCTTCCATGAGGGTCTTCCTTGAGTGCACTGGCCGGCTGCGTGAGCCGACAAGTAGAGTGAGCCGAGGGCTTAACCCATTATTTTCTCACGCCTCTCATGACGCCCGGGCGGCACACCGGGCTTTTGCGGCGTCAGGTCAAAAGCGGTTTGCCCATGCCGGGCGCGGCGCCGTTGAGCCGGAACACCGACACCGTGCGCACCAGCTCTGCCGCTTGGTGCTGCAGGCTGTCGGCGGCGGCCGCGCTTTCTTCCACCAGGGCGGCGTTTTGCTGGGTGGTCTGGTCGATCTGGGTCACGGCTTCGCTGATCTGCTGCACGCCGCGGCTTTGCTCCTGGCTAGCGGCGCTGATTTCGCCCATGATGTCGGTGACGCGGCGGATCGACGCCACCACCTCCTGCATCGCCGCACCACTCTCGTCCACCAGGGCCGAGCCCTGGGCCATGCGCTGCACGCTGGTCTGGATCAAGGCTTTGATTTCGCGTGCCGCGTCGGCGCTGCGCTGTGCCAGTAGGCGCACTTCGCTGGCCACCACGGCAAAACCGCGGCCTTGCTCGCCCGCCCGTGCGGCTTCGACTGCGGCATTCAGCGCCAGGATATTGGTTTGGAATGCAATGCCATCAATGACGCCGATGATGTCGGAGATCTTGCGTGATGCTTCGGTGATGCCCGTCATGGTGTCCGCCGCGCGGGTGAAGACCTCGGAGCCTCGCACGGCCACGCTGGACGCCTTGACCGCCAGTTGGTTGGCATGCTCGGCGCCATCGGTGTTCTGACGGATGGTCGCGCCCAGCTCTTCCATGGAGGCGGCGGTTTGCTCCAGCGCCGAGGCCTGTTCTTCGGTGCGCGAGCTAAGGTCGTGGTTGCCGACGGCGATCTCCTGGCTGGCGCTGGACACGCTTTCTGCGCTGGAGCGCACGTTGGCAACCACCGTAGATAGGCTGGTTTGCATGCCGTGCAGCGCGTTCAGCAGGTCGGCCAGCTCGTCTTTGCCCGTCACGGCCTGGGCGGCGGTCAGGTCGCCGCTGGCTACCGACTGCGACACCCCCAGTGCGTGGCCGAGCCGGGTGGTGATGGTGCGGCTGAAGCGCCAGCTGGCCAGCATCACGGCAATGCAGGCTGCCAGCATGATGGTCAGGCTGATGGTGGTGGCGCGTTGGCCGTTGTTGGCGGCCATGTCCGCGACGGCGCGGCTGTCGGTGCCGATGGCCTTCTCGGCCTCGTCCAGCAGTTTGCTGGGCTCGCGGTCCATGCCTTGCACGGCTTTATCGCCCACCGCCGAGTCGAAGTCGGCGGCTTTAAAGGCCTCAAACCCTTTGCGATAGGCCGCGCCCATGGTCTGGTGGGCTTGGGCAAAGCGCTCGACCTGGCTGCGTGCTTCACCCGGCGGCAAAGCTTGCTGCAGCACGCTGGCGGACTGGGCGATTTCGCTTTCTTTGGTTTGGAACGCCTTCCAGTAGCGGTCCAACTGCTCTGGGTTTTTGCCGCGCAACAAGACGTTCTTCCATTCTTGCACCTGGACCTTGAAGTCGTTCAGCAGATGGGAAATGGCACGTTCGTTCTCATAGCTGGTCTGCACCGTGGTCTGGTAGGTGTTTAGCGAGCGGTTCAGCTGGTAGATGCCAAACAGCGCGGCGCACAGCACCAAGACCATTGCAGCGGCAAACGCCAGCGGAAGTTTGAGGCTTAGTTTCATGGGGTATCGCTGGTAAAGCGCCTTTGTAGCAAATGACGTTTACATAGTGGCACAGAACCCCGGGGCACACCATTGGCCCGTTTGCTATTGAATTAAGAGCTGACTGCGCTTTATTTATATGCGCTAGAGGCCTGAAAGCCTTGAAAGGCTTGAATTTCAGGCGAAAAAATCTTCGATCAAACGCGCCAGCTGCTGCGGCTGGTCGTGGTGCAGCATGTGGCCGGCGTCGTGGACCACGGCAATGCGGGCATTCGGCACCGATTGCAGCCGCTGGTGGTATTCGTCCAGCGTGTAGCCCAGGCCCCAGCGGGCCAGGCTGTCGTCCGAGGCTTCCACCGCCAGGGTGGGCGCGGTGATGCGCTGGTACACGGCCAGCACCTCGTCGACCCGGAATAGCTGGGCGCCGCGCAGCTTGTGCGCCGGGTCGCCCAGGATCTGCCAGACGCTGCTGCCGTCGTCCCGGGGCTGCGGCTGGGCCCAGTGCTGGGCCAGCCAGTCGGCCTTGTCGGCGGGCAGGCGGCGGTTGGTCTTCACCAGGCGCTGGGCCACGCCGGGCAGGTCGGCATAGGTCTTCAGCGCCATCTCGCCGCGGTGCAGGCTGTGCAGGCCGTCCATCCATTCGGCGTAGCGGCCCGGCGCCTGCGACGGCCGGGTGGCCGGCATGCCAAAGCCTTCGAGGTTGACCAGGCGGCGGACGCGGGTCGGGCGGATGCCCGCGTACAGCATGGCGACGTGGCCGCCCATGCTGTGGCCGACCAGGTCGACCGCCTGGCCGGGGGCGTAGTGCTCGAGCAGAAAGTCCAGGTCGGCCAGGTAGTCGGGAATCCAGAAGCTGTCGACCCCGCCGCTGCCGGTCAGGCCGAAGCCGCGCCAGTCGGGGGCAATGATGTGGCGGTCCTCGGCAAAAGCGTCGACCATGAACTGGTAGCTGGCCGCCACGTCCATCCAGCCGTGGACCAGCACCAGCGGTGGCTGGCCAGGCTTAGGCTGGCCCCATTGGCGCACGTGGTACGGGATGGTGCGCAGGGTGGTGAATTCGCTGCGGGAATGGCGTAAGGCTTGGTACATGCCGCGATATTAGCCATCTGGACCTGGGCTTGTCTGTCCGGTGGACGACTTGCATCGGGCGCTTGTTGTAGGATGGAAAACGCTGCTGAAACACGGTTGTTAAGCAAAACCCATTGCCATCCCATGAAAAAAATCCAACTCGGTCAAAGCGACCTGCAAGTCACCTCCATCTGCCTGGGCACCATGACCTTCGGCGAGCAGGTTGACGAAGCCCATGCCCACGCCATCCTCGACCGCTCGCTGGAGCGTGGCGTGAACTTTCTGGACACGGCCGAAATGTATTCGGTGCCGGCCCGGGCCGAAACCTATGGCGGCACTGAGAGCATCCTGGGCCACTGGTTTGCCAAGAACCCCGGCGTACGCCACAAGGTGGTGCTGGCGACCAAGGTCGCCGGCCCGTCGCGCGGCATGCCCTGGGTGCGCAACGGCAGCCCCGACCTGACCCGCGCCGAGATCATCGATGCCTGCCACGGCAGCCTGCACCGCTTGCGTACCGATGTGATCGACTTGTACCAGATCCACTGGCCGGCGCGCCACGTGCCGGCCTTTGGCGGCGTCTACTTCGACCCAGAAAAAGACCTTCCGGTCTCCAGCATCCACGAGCAGCTGGAAGCCCTGGCCACCCTGGTCAAGCAGGGCAAGATCAAGGCCATCGGCCTGTCGAATGAAACCCCGTATGGCGTGCACGAGTTCGTGCGCCTGGCCGAGCAGCATGGCCTGCCGCGCGTAGCCACTGTGCAGAACCCGTATTGCCTGATCAACCGCACTGTGGAAAACGGCCTGGATGAAACCATGTACCGCCTGGGCGTGTCGCTGCTGGCTTATTCGCCGCTGGGCTTTGGTCTGCTGACCGGCAAATACGATGCGTCCGGCACCACCGGCCCGGGCGCGCCCGAGGGCCGCATGGCCAAGTTCGAATCCATGCGCAAACAACGCTGGGGCCGCCCCGAGGCGCTGGAGGCCGCGCGCCGCTACAACGCGCTGGCGCGCGCCAACGGCCAGACGCCGACCCAGATGGCGCTGGCCTTCTGCAACAGCAAATGGCAGGTTGCCAGCACCATCATCGGCGTGACTTCGCTGGCGCAGTTGGACGAATGCCTGGATCACTGGGGCCAGACCCTTGCGCCCGAGCTGCTGGCCGAGATCGACAAGATCCGCTGGGAGCTGCGCGACCCAGCGCAATGATTGGGCTCACCCCCAGGCTCCACGCTGCGCGTTTCCGCCAACCCCCCTCGTATCGGTTTGAAAAACCGATACGACAAGCAGGGGGCGAACCCTATGGCCCGGCGGAGCCGGTTCCATGGGTTCTCTGGAAGGGGCAGGTGCGCTTATTGGTAGCCGGGGTGGTTTTTGGATTTGCTATTTTTTATATAGCTGGTGATGCAGGTGCTACCTGCGCTGCAGCACTTATTTTTATATATTTCAGTATGGCGAAGTCAGACCATATTTCCGAGACGCCGGCCACCCAGCTGCTGCGGGCGCAGAAGATTGCGTTCACCGAGCACCCGTACGCCTATGTGGAACATGGCGGGGCGCAGCACAGCGCCGAGGTGCTGGGGCTGGACCCGTTCAGCGTGGTCAAGACGCTGGTGATGGAGGACGAGCGGGCCAAGCCGCTGATCGTGCTGATGCATGGCAACCGCGCGGTGTCGCTGAAGAACCTGGCGCGGCAGATAGGCTGCAAGTCGGTCGTGCCCTGTAAGCCAGAGGTGGCGAACCGGCACAGCGGCTACCTGGTTGGCGGCACCTCGCCGTTCGCCACCCGCAAAACCATGCCGGTGTACATCGAGGCGGCGATCCTGCAGCTGCCGCGCATCGCCATCAACGGCGGCCGGCGTGGCTACCTGATTGGGTTGGACCCGCAAGTCTGCGTGCAGCTTTTGGACGCGAAACCCGTGAATTGCGCGATTCCTTTATAGACGGCTGGCAAAATGCGCTCCAGTTTGGAGACACCTCTTGGAAATGCTTTACCCCCTTCTCGCCACCCTGGCCGCCTACCTGCTGGGCTCTTTGTCGTTTGCGGTGATCGTCAGCCGCGTCATGGGCCTGAGCGACCCGCGCACCTTTGGCAGTAAAAACCCCGGCGCCACCAATGTGCTGCGCTCGGGCAGCAAGCCGGCGGCCATTGCCACGCTGCTGCTCGACGGCGTCAAGGGCTGGTTGCCGGTGGCGTTGGTCGGCTGGTACGGAAAGCCATACGGCCTGGAAGACGGCACCATCGCGCTGGTCGGCCTGGCGGCGTTCCTCGGCCATCTGTACCCGGTGTTCTTCAGGTTCGTTGGTGGCAAGGGCGTAGCCACCGCGCTGGGCGTGCTGCTGGGCATCCACTGGGCGCTGGGCCTGATGGCCATCATCACCTGGCTGATCATGGCCTATGCGTTCCGGTACTCGTCTCTGGCCTCGCTGTCGGCCGCGCTGCTGGCGCCGGTGTATTACGTGTTGTGGGGTGGCACTACCTGGTATACCGAAACCCCCGTGCTGCTGTCCATCTGCGCCATGGGCTCGCTGCTGGTGTACCGGCACCGCGAGAACATTGCCCGCTTGCTCAAGGGTACCGAGTCGCGCCTGGGCAAGAAAACCCAAAAGCCTAGCTGAGCTTAGCGGGGTGCCCCCGGGCGGTCGGCGTAGATGCCTTGGCGCAGCAGGCTTTGGTGGTTGACGCGGATCTTCACTGCATCCTGGGTCAGCGCCGACTGAACATGCGGTGCGCTGCTGGCGGTGCGGTGCAGGCGAGGCGGCATATAGGCCTCGCCCTTGCGGTTCATCAAGGTGGCGACCAGCGGCAGGTTGGCCTTGCTGCTGCGCCGCAGCACCACCGCGGTTTCGCCGCTGTCCATGCGCACATAGGTGCCAGGCGGGCACAGGCCGATGGCCCGCACCAGCGCAAAACCTACGGGGTCGTTCGGGCCTAGCGCGCTGGCCATGATGCTGCGCACCGAGTCCGTCACGCTGCGCCCGGTGCGCGACTTGCGCGGGCTGACCATGGCGGCGTAGCGGTCCACCACGCGCAAAGTGTGGGCCAGCCGCGGCACCAGGCCGAGCTGCTGGAAGTCGTGCCGGGCGTCGTGCGCGTCGTGGTGCGCCGCCACCACGTCCAGCCAGTCGGTATCGACAATCCCGACTTTAAACAGCAAGCGCCGGCCATCCGCCGCATGGGTCTGGATCAGCGCCTTCTGCTCGCTGGTGGGCGCAGTGGTCTGCACCGCCAGCGTGTCTTGCAGTGCGGTCATGGCGACGTTCATGGTCATGGCCGCGAACACCAGGCTGTCGCGCTCGCTTTCCACCAGATGCAGCTCTTGCGAGGTGATGTGGCATAGCACGGCGCAGACCAGCGCATGCAGCGCGCTGTAACCGACCGAGGCATTGGTGGCCAGCTGGAACAGCAGGTACAGGCCGGTGTCGGTGTCTTGCTGCAGCAGGTCTTGCATCCAGCGGTCGTATTGGCGGATCTTTTGCTCGAAGTCCGGGATGTTGCGCGGATTCGCCAGCACCATGGCCAGGCCCGATTCGAGGTCGGCCCAGAGGCTGAGCAGGTCCTCGTAGTCGGCGTCCTGCGGGTGGGGCACGTGGGTGTAGGGCATGGGCGAGAAGGTTGGCAGCGAATCTACCAGAGAACAGGTTCCTAGTAACGCCGTTCCAGCACCATTTGGTCGTTGATCCGGGTCATCTGGAACTGGGTCAGGAAGCTATTGCCCAGCAGCACATACGGCATGGACGACGGCGTGACCACTGCTTCCACACCAGACAGCTCCACATCGCCGATCCGCACCGAACTCAGCCGGATGCGCCAACCGTTGGAGTTGCCATTGGCCGTGCTCATGCGCACCGGCTCGCCGTTTTTGTAGTTGATGCCCATGCGCTCAGCATCGTTCATGCCCAGGCTGACCACGGTGGCACCGGTGTCCACCACGAACTGCATGCTTTGGCCGTTGATCCGGCCCGGGCCGATGAAGTGGCCTTGGCTGTCGGCCACCAGCACGATCTTGTTGCCGCTGCCTTTGCCCTTGACGCTGACAGGCGACTCGCCCAGGCGCAAGGTGGCGCGCTTGCCGTTGATTTCGACCAGCGCTTCGTCTGCCGCCACCGATATGACTTTGACGCCCAGATGGGTTTCGCCGGGCGCCACGCTCTTCGGTGGCTTGCCATCGACCAGCAGCAGCGCCTTGCCGCCCATCATGCCGCTGAGGGCTACGCTCTGGGCCTGCACCGCTGCGCCCACGGCCAAGGCTGCACACAGTACAGCCAGGCGAAGGTATGCGGGCCTGCCCATGCGGGTCAGTCGCGAAAGTTGTTGAAGCTCAAAGGCAGATCGTCAATCGTGCTGCGCACCAGGGCCATCGCGGCCTGCAGGTCGTCGCGCTTGGCGCCGGTGACGCGCACCGCATCGCCCTGGATGGCGGCGGTGACCTTGAGCTTGCTGTCCTTGATGGCGCGGGTGATCTTTTTCGAGACTTCGGTCTCAATGCCGCTGCGCACCTTGATCACCAGCTTGACCTTGTCGCCGCCGACCTTTTGCACATCGCCTTTGTCGAGGAACTTCACGTCGACGTTGCGCTTCGTCATTTTGTTGGTCAGCACGTCCATGATCTGGTCGAGCTGGAACTCGGCGTCGCCGATCAGGGTGATTTCCTTGTCTTTCAGCTCGATGCTGGCCGAGGTGCCCTTGAAGTCGAAGCGGGTGGTGATTTCTTTGGTGGTGTTGTCTACGGCGTTGCGCACTTCGGGCAAGTCGGGTTCGCAAACGGTGTCGAATGAAGGCATGGTTTTCTCAAAATAGGCTGGGGGCGTGGGGCAATCTCAAAGCTTGCCCTCCGCCCGGTGGGACAATCTGGCCATGTTAATCGAGAAAAATGTTCCTTTGCGTGGCTATAACAGCTTCGGCATCCATGCGCGCGCCCACACCCTGGTACGCGTCACCAGCGAGGCCGATCTGCAGGCGCTGCGCGAGGATGCGCTGCTGGCGCCGCAGCCCAAGTTCGTGCTCGGCGGCGGTAGCAACATCGTGCTGACCGGCGATGTCAAGCCTGTGGTGCTGAAGGTCGAGGTGCCGGGCAAGCGCCTGGTGGCCGAGACTGACAAGGCCTGGATCGTCGAAGCCGGCGCCGGTGAGAACTGGCACGACTTCGTCGCCTGGACCCTGGACCAGGGTTACCCGGGGCTGGAAAATCTGGCGCTGATTCCCGGCACCGTCGGTGCTTCGCCGGTGCAAAATATCGGCGCCTACGGCGTAGAGCTGCAAGACCGCTTCGAGGCGCTGGACGCGGTGGATCTGCAGACCGGCCAGAGCTTCACGCTGAACGCCGCCCAGTGCGCGTTTGGCTACCGCGACTCAGTGTTCAAGCACCAGGGCGGGGGCGTGAATATGGGGCTGGAGGGCCGGGCGCTAATCACCCGGGTGCGCTTTCACCTGACCAAAGCCTGGAAGCCGGTGCTCGGCTATCTGGACCTGGAGAAAAAGATGGCCGCCACCGGCGTGGCTGCGCCCAGTGCGCGCCAGATCTTCGACTGGATCTGCGAGATCCGCCGTGCCAAGCTGCCCGATCCGCAAGTCATCGGCAATGCGGGCAGCTTCTTCAAGAACCCCACCGTCAGCACCGAGCAGTGCGCCGACATCATCGCTCGCGAACCGCGCGTGGTGTATTACCAGTTGGCCAACGGGACTGTGAAGCTGGCGGCGGGCTGGCTGATCGACGCTTGCGGCTGGAAGGGCAAGTCGGTGGGCAATGCCGCTGTTTATGAAAAGCAGGCGCTGGTGCTGGTGAACCGCGGCGGTGCCGAGAACCCTGCCACCGGCGGCGAGGTGATGACCCTGGCCAAAGCGATCCAGACCAGCGTCTACGAGCGCTTCGGCATCCTCTTGGAGCCGGAACCCGTCGTCGTTTAACTCTTAAAAGCCACCATGCCGCATCTCGTGATTCTTTATACCGGCCAGCTCGACAAACCCGCCGACCAGGGCGGCAGTGACATCAGCCAGCTATGCCGCAGCCTGGCCGATACCATGCTCGGCCTGCTGGACGACGGGGGCAAGCAGCTGTTTCCCACCGGCGGCACGCGGGTGTTCGGCTACCCGGCACGGCACTATGCGGTGGCCGATGGTTCGGGTGACCATGCGTTTGTCTACCTGAACCTGCGCATGGGCAAAGGCCGCAGCGAGGCCACCCAGCAGCGCGCCGGCGAGGCCTTGCTGGCCTGCACCCGCGCGCATTTCGCGCCGATCTTCGACCAGCGCGCCATCGGCATCACGCTGCAGATCGACGTGGGCGCCGAGGTGTTCGACGGCAAGCACAACAACCTGCACCCGCTGTTCCAGAAGAACTAGCGGGCGCGGGCGGCTGCTTTAACCAAAGTGGCAGATGTAGTGGTAGGGGGCTGCCACGCGGATCTGGAATGAACTATTGCCGGGCACGCTGAATTTTTCGCCTTCGCCCGACTTCACCCACTCCGTGGCGCCGGTCGGCAGGTATTCGCATTCGCCGCCCACGCCCTCCATGATTTCAGGTGCGCCGGTGTTGAAGGTCAGGGTGGCGGGCAGGATCACGCCCACGCTTTTCTTGGTGCCGTCGGCAAAAGTGATGCCGTGGCTGATGCACTTGCCGTCGAAGTAGACGCTGGCTTGGGTGGTGACGGTGACGTTGTCGATTTTTGCGGTGGTCATGCTTGGTTTCCTGGATTAACTATCAATTTCATAGCTACTCGCGCAGGTTATACCTGCGCCAGAGGCATATTTGGCTTAAATTTGGCTGGCACGCCCGTCGATTCTAGGGCGGCCGGGCGCTGGTTTTAGGGGGCTTTGCTGGCCCAGGCGTCGGCGCTGAAGCCCACCGTGGTGCTGTCGCCCCATTCCACCACCGGCCGTTTGATGGTGCTGGCGTGTTCGCGCATAACCGCTTCGGCACTGGCTGCATCCACCACGCTGGCCTGCACGGCGGCGTCCAGCTTGCGCCAGGTCGTGCCCTGGCGGTTCAAGACCTTTTCCCAGCCCAGCGCCTGGGTCCAGGCGGCCAGCTTGTCGGCCGGCACGCCGGCTTTCTTGAAGTCATGGAAGGCGTAGGGCAGGGCGTGGCTGTCGAGCCAGACGCGGGCCTTTTTGACCGTGTCGCAGTTGGGGATGCCGTAGAGGGTAATCATGGCCGGATTATTCCAGAGGGTAGAAGCATCGCCGACAGCTATGTATTCAGTAGCGGCCTGCGCAGGCTGCATAAGCGCAAGAGGCCTCAATTACTTATAAGTTGCGCAGAGATACCCCTTCCAGAAACACCGCAGAACTGGCTTTGCCAGGCTGCTGGTGTTGCCCCCTGCAAGGGGGGTGGCGAGAGCGAAGCGCAGCCTGGGGGAGAGACAATCTTGCCATGCAAACCTTGAACGACTGGCTGGCGCACTGCGAGCGGCTCCACCCCACCACGATCGACCTCGGCCTGGACCGGGTCCGTACCGTCGCAGAGCGTATGGGCCTGCGCTTTGACTGCCCGGTGATCACCGTGGCCGGCACCAATGGCAAGGGCTCGACCTGCGCCATGCTGGAAGCCATCTTGCTGCAATCGGGCTACCGTACCGGCGTCTACACCTCGCCGCACCTGGTGCATTTCGAGGAGCGCTGCCGCATCGGCGGCGATATTGCCGGCGCTGCTGATTTTGTAGCGCACTTCGCAAGCGTGGAAGGCGCCAGAGGCGATATTTCCCTCACCTATTTCGAGTTCAGCACTTTGGCCATTCTGAGCTTGATGGCGCAGTCCGGGCTGGATGTGGCGATCCTGGAGGTCGGCCTGGGCGGCCGCCTGGACGCGGTGAACATCATCGACACCAGCTGCGCCGTGATCACCAGCATCGACCTGGACCACATGGAGTTTCTGGGCAAGGACCGCGAAACCATTGGCCGGGAGAAGGCCGGCATCATGCGTGCCGGCAAGCCGGTGGTGGTCAGCGACCCGATGCCGCCGCAGAGCGTGCTGGACCACGCCAAGGCCATCGGTGCCGACCTGTGGCGCTTTGGCGAAGACTTCAACTTCTCGGGCGACAAGCAGCAATGGGGCTGGGCCGGCCGCGGCCGGCGCTACAGCGGACTCGGCTACCCGGGCCTGCGGGGCGCGAACCAGCTGGTCAACGCATCTGGCGTGCTGGCGGCTTTGACGGCGCTGCGCGAGCAGCTGCCGGTGACGGCGCAGGCGGTGCGCACCGGCTTGTCCATGGTCGAACTGCCGGGCCGCTTCCAGATCGTGCCCGGCCAGCCGACCCTGGTGTTGGATGTGGCGCACAACCCGCACGCGGTGGCGGCGCTGGCCGCGAACCTGGACGCGATGGGCTTTTATCCGACCACCCACGCGGTGTTCGGCGCCATGGCCGACAAGGACTTGCTGCCCATGCTGGCGCGCATCGGCCCGCTGGTCGACCGCTGGTATTTCACCGATATGCCGACCCCGCGCGCCGCCACGGCACGGCACTTGCAAACCCAGTGGCAGGCCCAAAATAGCCGTAAAGATGCATCGGCCACGGTGCACGCCGACCCCCAGCAGGCGCTGGCGGCGGCCATCGCCGCCGCAGACCCCGCTGATAGAATCGTGGTCTTTGGCTCGTTTTATACGGTTGGCGGCGTCCTTGAGGGCGGTATTCCGCGGCTGACAGCCAAACACATGGGCACCTGACTCTCCACCGCATGGCTTTTTTCAAGTTCCGCTCCAAAGGCTCACAAGACGAACCGTCGGTGGGCCCGGCTGAAACCATCGACGGCATGCGCCGCCGCGCCCGCCACCGCCTGATCGGTGCAGCGCTGCTGGTATTGGTCGGCGTGGTGGGTTTCCCCCTGCTGTTCGATACCCAGCCACGCCCGATTCCCGTCGATATTCCGATCGACATCCCGGACAAGGCCAAGGTCAAGCCGCTGAGCATTGGCGGCGCCGATGCCGTGGTCAAGGTGGAAAAGCCGGTCAGCACCGTCGAGCCGGCGGTGAAGGACTCCAAGCTGACCGCCGAGGCCAGCCTCGACCCCAAGGAAGAAGTGGTGCCGGCCCGGCCCGCCGCCAAGGTGGAGAAGGTCGAAAAGATCGAGAAAACCGAAAAAGTGGCAGCGGCCAAGCCCGAGGCTAAACCCGAGCCCAAGCCAGAAGCCAAGCCCGTGCACAAGGCCGAGGAAGACGGCGCCAAGGCCAAGGCCTTGCTCGAAGGCAAAGCCGCCGCAGCCGATGCCGGTGGTGAGCGCTTCATCGTGCAGGTCGGGGCGTTTGCCGATACGGCCAAGGCCCGCGAGGCTCGCCAGAAGCTGGAACATGCAGGTTTGAAGACCTATACCCAGGTGGTGGACACCAAGGACGGCCCGCGTACCCGGGTCCGGGTGGGGCCATTTGCCAATAAGACCGAGGCCGACAAAGCTGCCGGCAAGATCAAGGCACTGGATTTGTCCGCCTCGATCCTGGCCTTGTAAGAGCGCGGCGCCATGGCGGCTTTGGACTGGATCGTGTTGGCCGTGCTGTGCGCATCCCTGGTATTGGGCGCGGTGCGCGGACTGGTGTTCGAGGTGTTGTCGGTGATGGGCTGGATCGCGGCCTTCGTGGCGGCGCAGTGGTTTGCCGCCGATGTGGCCGCCCGGTTGCCGATGGGCGAGGCGTCGGGGGCTTTGCGTTTCGCCGCGGGTTTTGTGCTGGTTTTCATTGCCGCGGCGTTTACGGCCGGGCTGCTGGCCAAATTGGTCAAAACACTGGTGCAGGCTGTGGGCCTGCGGCCGGTGGACCGCGTACTCGGGGCCTTATTTGGCCTGCTGCGCGGCCTGATCCTGTTATTGATTGGCGCCGTCATCATCCTTCTGACGGGCCTGCACCAGGGAATCTGGTGGCAAGAATCCCGCAGCGCCGGTGTGCTTACCGATGTGCTGCATACCGCCCGGCCGATGTTGCCGGAGGCTTTTGCCAAATTTTTACCGTGACGCAAGTTACTCGCTAGGAAAAAACCATGTGTGGAATCGTTGGAGTTGTCAGCAATGCCCCTGTAAACCAGCTGATCTATGACGCCTTGTTGCTGCTGCAGCACCGCGGCCAGGATGCTGCCGGTATCGTCACCCAGCTGGACCGCAAGTTCTTCATGCACAAGGCCAAGGGCATGGTGCGTGACGTGTTCCGCACCCGCAATATGCGCGGCCTGCCCGGCAATTGCGGCCTGGGCCAGGTGCGCTACCCGACGGCGGGCAATGCCTACAGCGAAGAAGAGGCCCAGCCTTTCTACGTGAACGCGCCTTTCGGCATCGTGCTGGTGCACAACGGCAATCTGACCAATGCCCACGCGCTGAAGGCCGAGCTGTTCAATACCGACCACCGCCACATCAACACCGAGAGCGATTCGGAAGTGCTGTTGAATGTGCTGGCGCATGAGATTGAAAAATCCACCCGTGGCCTGCCGCTGTCGCCCTTGGACGTATTTGCCGCAGTGCGCAATGTGCACCGCCGGGTCAAGGGCTCGTATGCGGTGATCGCCTCGATCGCCGGCCATGGTTTGCTGGCGTTCCGCGACCCGTTCGGCATCCGCCCGATGTGCATTGGCCGGGCTCCGGGCTCGGTGATGCTGGCCAGCGAGTCGGTGGCCCTGGAAGGCACGATGCATACGCTGGAGCGCAACCTGGCGCCCGGTGAGGCTGTGTTCGTCGATCTGGAAGGCAATGTGCATTCCCAGCAGTGCGCCGACGCGCCCGCGCTGACCCCCTGCATCTTTGAGTATGTGTACCTGGCCCGGCCCGATTCGGTGATGGACGGCATCTCGGTCTACCAGGCGCGGCTGAACCTGGGCGAAACCCTGGCCAAGCGGGTGATTTCCACCGTTCCACCGCAAGACATCGACGTGGTGATTCCGATTCCCGAATCCAGCCGCCCCAGCGCCATGCAGCTGGCGCAGCTGCTGGGCTTGCCGTACCGAGAAGGTTTTGTGAAGAACCGCTATGTCGGTCGTACCTTCATCATGCCCGGCCACGAAGTGCGCAAGAAGTCGGTGCGCCAGAAGCTCAACGCGATTGCCAGCGAGTTCAAGGGCCGCAATGTCTTGCTGGTCGACGATTCCATCGTCCGCGGCACTACGTCGAAAGAAATTGTGCAAATGGCCCGCGATGCCGGAGCCCGCAAGGTCTATATGGCCAGCGCCGCGCCGCCGGTGCGCTTCCCCAACGTCTACGGCATCGACATGCCGACCAAGGACGAGCTGGTGGCGCATGGTCGTACCGTCGAGCAGATCCGCGAACTGATTGGCTGCGATGCCCTGATTTACCAAGACGTGGAAGGCATGAAGCGCGCCATCTGGGCGGCAGCATCCCCTGCAGCCGGTTCGCCCGATACCGCCATTAGCGGTTTCGATGCGTCCTGCTTCGACGGTGTCTATGTCACCGGCGACATCACCTCGGACGACATCCAGCGCCTTAACGAAGGCCGCCCGGGCGGCCAAGACCCTGAAGGCGACAACTCCCGCCTGGCGTTGCCCAACACTGAACACGCCTAAGCATTGATTGACATGACACAGAAGACCCGTACCCGTTTCGCGCCGTCGCCCACCGGCTTTATCCATCTGGGCAATATCCGCTCGGCCCTGTATCCATGGGCGTTTGCCCGTGCTACCGGCGGCGACTTCATTCTGCGTATCGAAGATACTGATGTTGAGCGCTCCACCCAGGTAGCGGTGGACGTCATTATCGAAGGCATGCGCTGGCTGGGCCTGGACTATGACGAAGGTCCGTTCTACCAGATGCAGCGCATGGACCGCTACAAGGCGGTGCTGGCGGACCTGGTGGCGGCTGGTCATGTCTACCCCTGCTATATGTCGGTAGCCGAGCTCGATGCTTTGCGCGATGCCCAGATGGCGGCCAAGGAAAAGCCACGCTATGACGGAACCTGGCGGCCGGAAGCTGGAAAGACCTTGCCGCCCATCCCGGTGGGCGTGCAGCCCGTGCTGCGTTTCAAGAATCCGCTAGGCGGCGCTGTGGTTTGGGATGACAAGGTCAAAGGCCGCATCGAGATCAGCAATGACGAACTCGATGATCTGGTGATCGCCCGGCCCGACGGCACGCCTACCTACAACTTCTGCGTGGTGGTCGATGACTTGGACATGGACATTACCCATGTGATCCGCGGCGACGACCATGTGAACAACACGCCGCGCCAGATCAATATCTTTCGTGCCCTGGGCAAGGAGCCGCCGGTATACGCCCACTTGCCCACCGTGCTGAACGAGCAGGGCGAGAAGATGAGCAAGCGCAACGGGGCCAAGCCTGTGACGCAGTACGCCGTCGAGGGCTATCTGCCCGATGCCATGGTGAATTACCTGGCGCGCCTGGGCTGGAGCCACGGCGACGACGAAATTTTTAGCCGTGAACAGTTTCTGCAGTGGTTCAACCTTGACCATCTGGGTAAGAGTGCGGCGCAGTTCGATGAAGCCAAGCTGCGTTGGGTTAACGCCCAGCATCTGAAAGCCATGCCGGACGAGGCCCTGGCGGCTTTGGTGGCAGCCCATCTGCAGGCCAAGGGCATCCAGAGCGATGAGCGTTTGCCGGCCATTTGTGGTTTGTTCAAAGACCGTTGCGACACCACCGTCGTTTTGGCCGACTGGGCTGCGACTTTTTATGCCGATGTCACGCCCAAGGCCGACGAGCTGGTGCAGCATGTGACGGCTGCGATCCAGCCTGCGCTGGCGCTGCTGCGCGAGAAGCTGGCGAGCTGTGCTTGGGATAAGTCATCGATTTCGGCGGCTATCAAGGAAGTACTGGCCGTCCAGGGTCTGAAGATGCCCCAATTGGCCATGCCGGTGCGGGTGTTGGTGATGGGCACGGCCCAGACGCCGTCGTTGGATGCGGTGCTTTTTTTAAGTTTTCGCGAAAAAGTTTTGCAGCGCTTGCAAACTCCCTAATTTGCGCGCTATAATTTGAGGCTTGGAAGGTTAACAACAACGCAAGGCTTACAAGGCTAAACGAAGTTGATGGTTACGGGGGTATAGCTCAGCTGGGAGAGCGCTTGCATGGCATGCAAGAGGTCAGCAGTTCGATCCTGCTTACCTCCACCACCAAATCTTTTGAAGAGTTTTTGAGTGTGGAAGTTATTTTTGATAACGTTGTTCCAAGGTTTTGACCCTATCGTCTAGAGGCCTAGGACACTACCCTTTCACGGTAGGTACCGGGGTTCGAATCCCCGTAGGGTCGCCAAGTTGTAGCGCTTGGGTATGTTGCT
>CAUPON010000013.1:0-117136 GCA_963513025.1 uncultured Albidiferax sp. | reverse complement strand
CGACATCGCCGACTACATCGTTGGCTTCTACAACAGCGTACGGCTGCACTCCAAACTGGGCAACTTGCCACCCAATGCTTTCGAGCAGCAATCGGCAATCAAACAACCTATCGCGGTGTCCGAAAAAACTTGACCAGCACAGTGCAGGTTAACAATGCCCGCGTTCTTACACACCCGTACCCATGCAGAATTCAGCGCGCTTTGGGTGATGTCGAAGATGAGGTCATGCTCCGCCCCTCGGGGTATCTGCTCAAGCAAACTCAAGGCAAACGGCGTCAATGGAACATCCCGCTTGCCACCCTTGGCATCCACTAACTTCAATATGTGCCCTGCTGCGCTATCTACTTTGACATCGCACCAGCACGCGGTGTGGAGCATTTCGCCTTCACGCATCGCAGACTCCATGGCAAACAGCACAAATATTTGAAACGTCTTGTTTTGGCAGTTCAGCAGATGCGGCACCAGGCGTGTCTGCTCGGCATCCTCCAGGATGCGGTCCCGCTTAGCGCCAACCGGCCATGTGACGTCGAGTGTCGGATTTTCAGCAATGGGCCAACGCCATTTTTTCTTGGCGTGGGTGAAAAAACCACTCAGAATCGCCAGTTCTTGCCGTCGTGTCGCATCCTTATAGCCTGCGACATTCATGACATTCATCAGTTCTTCGAGATGGAATGGCGCAATTTTGGATACCGGCAAGCGCGCTATCTTCTCCCGCACAGCCTGCGGAAGGGCATTCTTTGCGTCGTTAGCGCGCTCTCGCTTCAAGAATGCGGCCTGCTGCGGTCCCTGGAACCGCGTGTACCCAGTTGGTAGCTCCGTCAGCTCGAATACAGCACTTTCCACCGTCTGCTTTGCAACATCAATATTGCCATCGGCATCCGTGCCAAATACCCGCCCGCCGCGAACCTTGGTAGCAACAAGTTCAGGTAAACCACCAGCGCGCATGTATTTGTTGATACGGCTGATGGCTTGCGCGCAACCTTCCTGAAGAACCAATACATCGTAGGCGTAGTCCCGAAGCGCAACCGCGAAACCCGTCTTGTGAGGGCCTAGGCCACGCTTTACACCGGTAGGCTGCAACAAGGCCTCTTGCTTATCGGCCCAAGCCTTCGCGTCCGTCTTGGTCGCAAACCCACCCTCAAAAATTTCGGTACCGCCCTTGCGAATACGCACACAGTGCTTCCCGGATTGCTTGAAGAATGACGCCATGTCAGTTGCCCCCCCGGATGGTCTGCAACGATGGGGAATCTGTGGGCTCCACGGAACGGGCTCGGTGGCCCGCGAAAAAAATGTCCTGCATGTCTTGTTTCCTCTAACGCCAAATAGCTGGCTTGGAGTAAAGACACCGGGTCACTCTTTCTAAAGTCGGCAGCCGAAAGGTTTAGGTTTTCAGACCCTCCCCACATCAAGCTTGCGTATGCCCTGGAAGTATGTCAACGCACCCAGGCACGCGGCATTTGGCATAGATTTGTCATAACTGACCGCCAAGAGCCCCAACGAAAAAGGACCTGCTCACGCAAGTCCTTGATATTGTTCATAATTTAATGGTAGGGCGTGACAGACTTGAACTGTCGACCAAAGGATTATGAGTCCTCTGCTCTAACCAACTGAGCTAACGCCCCACACAACCCAGCATTCTACTGTGCGTGGCGGGGCTTATTTCTGGTGGCTGAGCGCATTGCTTACCAGCTTGGACGTGATGTCCACGATCTGGATCATGCGTTCATAGGGCATGCGGGTCGGGCCGATGACGCCCAGGGTGCCAACCACCTGGCCGTCCACCTCGTAGGGGGCGCTGACGATGGACAGTTCCTCGAACGGCACAACCTGGCTTTCGCCGCCGATGTAGATGCGCACACCCTCGGCCTTGCTGGAGATGTCCAGCAGGCGCATCAGCTGGGTTTTCTGCTCGAACAGGTCGAAGGCGCGGCGCAGATGCCCCATGTCGCCAGAGAAATCGCTGACCGACAGAAGATTGCGCTCACCCGAGATCACCACTTCATCCTGCTCGCGTGCCAGGGCTTCAGAGCCCACATTCACAGCGGCCTGCATCAAGCTAGCGATTTCACCACGCAGGGTTTCGACCTCGTTCTTCAGCCGCTCGCGCACCTGCTCTATCGACAGGCCGGCATAGTGGCCGTTCAGATAGTTGGCGGCCTCGACGAGCTGGGACGAGGTGTAGTCGACCTCGGTGAAGATCACCCGGTTTTGCACATCGCCTTCGGGCGAGACGATGATGACCAGAAAACGCTTTTCCGAGAGGCGCAAGAATTCGATGTGCCGGAACACCGAGGTGCGCCGCGGCGCCATCACCACGCCGACGAACTGCGACAGGCTGGACAGCAGATTGGCCGCGTTGACGATGACCTTTTGCGGCTGCTCGGCCACCAGCTTGGGCGGAGCCAGCGGGCCGAGCTGGGCAGTGAGCATGGTGTCAACGAACAAGCGGTAGCCGCGGGCCGTGGGGATGCGCCCGGCCGAGGTATGCGGGCTGACGATCAGCCCCATATCCTCCAGGTCAGACATCACATTGCGGATGGTGGCGGGCGACAGGTCCAGGCCCGAGGCTTTGGACAAAGTGCGCGAGCCAATAGGCTGGCCGTCGGCGATATATCGCTCGACCAGCGCTTTCATTAACAACTTGGCACGGTCATCGAGCATGTTCTTATTTTAGTGATGTAATTTGTGAATGAAATCACAATTCCGCCAGGTTGCGCTCTTCGGGAAATATGCTGCACCGGGCACCCGCGTCGCCAACGCCTCGTCCCGCAAGATATTGCAGGAAATCGCCGAATTTTTGACCACACTGGGCTGTGAAGTGGTGATAGACCAGGAAACCGTGGCCAATACCGGCATCACCGGCTACCCGGCGCTGGACGTGGACGCGATTGGCCGCCGCTGCGACCTGGGCCTGGTGGTCGGCGGCGACGGCACCATGCTCGGCATCGGCCGCCAGTTGGCCTGCCACGGGGTGGCGCTGATTGGCATCAACCAGGGCCGGCTCGGCTTCATCACCGACATTCCGCTGAACCACTACCAGGCCACGCTGCTGCCCATGCTGCAAGGCACCTACGAGGAAGACCACCGCAGCCTGATGCATGCGCGGGTGATGCGCGATGGCGAGTGCGTGTTCGACGCGCTGGCCATGAACGACGTGGTGGTGAACCGCGGCTCCACCTCTGGCATGCTGGAGCTACGCGTCGAGGTGGACGGCCAGCTGGTGTCGAACCAGCGCGCCGACGGCCTGATCATCGCCACGCCCACCGGCTCTACCGCCTACGCGCTGTCGGCCGGCGGGCCGCTACTGCACCCGTCCATCCCCGGCTGGGTGATGGTGCCTATCGCCCCACATACATTGACAAATCGGCCTATCGTGCTGGCAGACCCTGCGGAAGTAGCTATCGAACTCATAGCAGGCCGAGATGCCAGTGCCAACTTTGACATGCAGTCGCTGGCCTCGCTGCAGCACGGCGACCGCATCATCGTGCGCCGCTCCGAGCACCGCGCACGTTTCCTGCATCCCCAGGGCTGGAGCTACTTTGACACCTTGCGCAAGAAACTCCACTGGAACGAGGGAACCTGAATGGCGCTGAAACGCATCACCCTGCGCGACTTCGTGATCGTGCGCGAGCTGGAACTGGACCTGCAAAACGGCTTCAGCGTGCTGACCGGCGAAACCGGTGCCGGCAAGTCCATCCTGGTCGACGCCGTGCAACTGGCCCTGGGCAGCCGCGCCGATGCCGGCACGGTGCGCGAAGGCGCGGCCCGGGCCGACATCAGCGCCGAGTTCGACAGCCTGCCCGCCACCGCCGCCTGGCTGGAAAAGGCTGGCTTTGACGTGGCCGACAGCCTGTTGCTGCGCCGCACCGTCGACGCCCAGGGCAAGAGCCGTTCCTGGATCAACGGCAGCCCAGCCACCGCCACCCAGCTGCGCGAGATTGGCGACCAGCTGCTCGACATCCACGGCCAGCACGCCTGGCAAAGCCTGACCCGGCCCGACACCGTGCGCGGCCTGCTCGACGCCTACGCGGGCTGTTCCACCCATGCCCTGGCCGCCCGCTGGAGCGACTGGCGCAGCGCCCAGAAAACCCTGGCCGATGCCCACGCGGCCCGCGACTCGCTGCAGCAGGAGCACGAGCGCCTGGCCTGGCAGATCGGCGAAGTCGGCAAGCTGGCCCCGGGCGCCGAAGAATGGCCCGAGCTGAACGCCGAGCACGCCCGCTTGTCCAATGCCCAAGCCCTGCTGGACGCGGTGCAGACTGCCATTGACGCACTCGAAAACGACGAATCCGGCGCGCTGGCAGGTTTGGTGCGGGCCCACGCATCGCTACAAAATCAAGAGCACATTGCGCCCGAATACGCTGCGCTGACCGAGGTTTTGGCTTCAAGTTTGGCGCAGGCCGAAGACGCCGCGCATTCGCTGCACACCACGCTGCGCAAGACCGAGCTGGACCCGCAGCGCCTGGCCGAGCTGGACGAACGCCTGTCGCAATGGGTGTCGCTGGCCCGGCGCTACAAACGCACGCCGGCCGAGCTGCCGGCCCTGCTGGCCAGCTGGCAGGCCGAGCTGGCCCGGCTGGACGCCGCTGCCGACAGCCAGGCGCTGGAAGCTGCCGAGCGCAAGGCCGAAAGCGCCTACCGCGCCGAGGCCCTGTCCCTGTCCAAAGCCCGGGCCTCGGCCGCACCCAAACTGGCCAAAGCCATCACCCTGGCCATGCAAGGCATGGGCATGCAGGGCGGCCAGTTCCAGGTGGCGCTGCAAAAGACCGAGCCCAGCGCCAGCGGGCTGGAAGAGGTGCAGTTCCTGGTGGCAGGCCACGCGGGAAGCACGCCGCGTGCGGTCGGCAAGGTGGCATCGGGCGGCGAGCTGTCGCGCATCGCGCTGGCAATTGCCGTCACCACTAGCGAGCTGGGCACGGCGCAGACCCTGATTTTTGACGAGGTGGACTCCGGTGTCGGCGGTGCCGTGGCCGAGACGGTGGGCCGGCTGATGAAGCAGCTGGGCCGGGATCGCCAGGTGCTGGCCGTCACCCACCTGCCCCAGGTCGCCGCCTGTGCCGACCACCACCTGGTGGTGGCCAAGCAGCGCGACGGCAAAAGCACGATCAGCAGCGTGGGCTTGGTGCTGGGCGAGCAACGGGTGGCCGAGGTGGCGCGCATGCTCGGGGGCGAAAAGCTCTCCGTCACAACCCTGGCCCACGCGAAAGAAATGTTAGGCAGCGCACTATGAAACTTGAAATCGTGTTGATCACCGGCATGTCCGGCTCCGGCAAATCGGTGGCCCTGCATGCGCTGGAAGACGCGGGCTACTACTGCGTAGACAACCTGCCGCCCGAGCTGCTGCTGAGCTTCATCAAGCTGGAGCAGACCCGCGACGCCAAGAAGGTAGCGATTGCCATGGATGTACGCAGCGCCACATCGCTGCCGCTGGTGCCGCAGCAACTGGAGACGCTGCGCAAGCACGGCGTCAACATCAAGTCGCTGTTTCTGGACGCCGCCACTGACACCCTGGTGCGGCGCTATTCCGAAACCCGGCGCAAGCACCCGCTGTCGCGTTCCGAGATGGCAGACCAGCAGCATGCGCTGGTCGAAGCCATCGAGCTGGAGCGCGAGCTACTGGCCGACCTGCGCGAACAAGCCCATGTGATCGACACCAGCATCATCCGTTCCTCGCAGCTGCAGGGCTACATCAAGTCGCTGGTGGCCGCGCCCGAGGCGCAGCTGACCCTGGTGTTCGAATCCTTCGCCTTCAAGCGCGGCATTCCAGTGGATGCCGACTATGTGTTCGACGTGCGCATGCTGCCCAACCCGCACTACGAGCCCGACCTGCGCGCGCTCACCGGCCGCGACGAGCCGGTGGCAGCCTTTCTGCGCCAGAGCCGCGACGTGGCGCAGATGTTCAGCCACATCGACCAGTTTCTGAGCCACTGGCTGGACCTGCTGGCGCGCGACCACCGCAGCTATGTAACGGTGGCCATAGGCTGCACCGGCGGCCAGCACCGCTCGGTGTATCTGGTGGAGCAGCTGGCCGCGGCCTTCAGCAAGCGCTGGGTCACGCTGAAGCGGCACCGCGAGCTGGACGCGCGCAGTGGCTTTGAAGCGCCATCGGGTGGCGCCACGGTTTTTTAAGCTTTTTAGGCCTGTAGCGCAGATACCACCTGCGCTAGCAGCTACCAATTCAATAGCAACTAGACAGCGGCCAGTAGTTTGCGGATCGGCGCCGGCAAGCCCATCTCGGGCCAACGCGCGGCCTCGACCCAGTCACCGTTAGGCCCCGGCCGCACGCCGGGCGCCAGTTGGATCTGCACCGGATGCAAATACAAGTCCTTGTGGGTCAGCACGTGCAGGAACACCGGCAGATCGTCCAGCTCTGCAGCACCCACCGTGGCGGCCAGGGCCTCGCGGCTGTCGAACACCGGCAGGCAGTACAGCCCGGCCCAGACACCCGCGTCCGGCCGGCGCTGCAGCCAGACCCGGCCGGACGCATCCTGCGCCCACAACAGCCACCACGATTCGGTGCTGCGCTTGAGCTTGCGGGTTTTGACCGGGTATTTCTCAGGCGCGCCCTGGCGCTGAGCAGTGCACACGGGCTGCACCGGGCACAGCAAGCAGGTTGGCTGGCGCGGCGCGCAGACGGTGGCGCCCAGGTCCATCAGGCCCTGGGTGTAGCGCGGCATGGTCTGCAGGCCGGCCTGTAGCGGCAGCAAGGCGGTGGCCTGGTCCCACAGCGCGCGCTCGTTGGCGGCCACGGCCAGGTCGGCGTCAAAACCCAGCACCCGGGTCAGCACGCGCTTCACATTCGCATCCAAAATCGCCGCCCGCTCGCCGTAGCAGAACGAGGCGATGGCGGCGGCGGTCGACCGGCCGATGCCGGGCAAGGTCTGCAGCAGCTCGGCCGTGGGCGGGAACTTGCCCCCATGCACCTCCACCACCTGCTGGGCGCAGCGGTACAGATTGCGGGCCCGGCTGTAATAGCCCAGGCCGCTCCACAACGCCAGCACATCGTCCAGGCTGGCTGCGGCCAGGCTGGCAACATCGGGGAAGCGCGCCAGAAAGCGTGGAAAGTATTCGAGCACCGAGCTCACCTGGGTCTGCTGCAGCATGATTTCGGACAGCCAGACCTTGTACGGGTCCTGGGTGTTCTGCCAGGGCAGGCTGTTGCGACCATGGCTTTGCTGCCAGTGGATCACTTGGGAGGCAAACGCGGTTGCCACCGCAGCCGGCGCAGCATACGTCGCGAGACCCGCCGCAGCGGCCTCCATTACGCGAGGGGTCGTCATGCGACAGGGGGCAGCGTGGGCGCGGCGGTGGTCAGGAAGTAGGAGGTCAGCAGCTGCAGGCGGGTGTCGAACTGGCCGAGCACGGCCTCCTGGGCTTCGATCTCGGCCACCCGCTCGTCCAGGCCGCCAGCGGCCTCCTGGATGCGGTCGATGCCGTCTATGCGCCGGACAAAGCTCTTGCGGCGTTCCTTCAGCTGGTCTTCCAGCTGGGCCGCGGCGGATTTACTCCACAACTCGACTTCGCCAAAAGCAGAGTCGTTGACCGCGCGCAGCCGCGTCGCCAGGGCCCGCACCAGGCGCTCGGCAAACTCGGGCTGGGCCAGCTTCAAGGCATTGCGCAGGCCCAGATACTGCAGGTGGCTGGCCTCGATTTCGTCGAGCTCGGCGTGGTAGCGCGGAATATCGGGAATCGGCGGCAACTGCAGCGAGAAGCCGAACTCGGCATTCAGCTGGCGGAAGGTGGCGTCCAGCATGCTGTGGATCTCGGTGCCATGGGCCTGGGCCTTGGTCATGTTGGCGCGCAGCCGGGTAAAGGTTTCGCCATACACGGTTTTCACGCCCAGCTTCAGGCCGCGCTGGCGCATGGCGGCGGCCAGTAGGGCCATTTCGGCTTTCAGGTTGCGGCTGCCCAGCAGTCCAAACATCTCGCCCAGCAGCTTGTGCTGCACCGAGCGCACCGCGTGGATCTTGGCGTTGCCCATGTCGAACTCGTGCTTTTCCTGCTCGATGCGGGAGCGCATGTTCTTGATGACGGCCGAATTCTTGCCGCCCAGGCCTTGCAGCTCCATTTTTTGCTCGGTCAGGTCGCGGCGCCGTACCTGCAGCACCCGGCCGGTCTCGTTGCGCAGGTCGGTCACACCGCGCGCCACCACGGCACGCAGAATCTCGTGCCGCTGGGCCAGGATACCGTCGCCCAGCGCGGATTCCAATGCAGGCAGGCCGCTGGCCTGCAGCAGCTCGGCATCGAAAGTGATCTTGGCCACCAGACCTTTTTGCGCCGACACCGCAATCACCTGCTGCGCCGGCACGCCGAGTATGTCGGCCGAAGCTACGCGCTGCTGGACGATCTGCAGCTTCACCTGCTCGGGCGTGCTCAGCGTGTCCCATAGGGTGTCGATCTTGTTCAGCACCACCAGGCGGGCGTTGACTTCGTCGGCGCCGTGGCTCAAGTGCTCGCGCCAGACCGACAGATCGGACTTGGTGACGCCGGTATCGGCCGCCAGCAGGAACACCACGGCGTGGGCTTGCGGGATCAGATTCACGGTGAGCTCAGGCTCCGCGCCGATGGCGTTGAGCCCTGGTGTGTCCAAGATCACCAGGCCTTGCGCCAGCAGCGGATGCTCGATGTTGACCAGCGCATGGCGCCAGCGCGGTACCTCGACGCGGCCATCGGCATCCATGGGCGGGTTGTCGTCGGGCACTTCGTCGTGCCAGAAGCCCAGCGCGCGGGCTTCGTCCTGGGTAACGCGGCGCACGTCGGTGACCTTTTCCAGCGCCAGGGCCAGCTGCTCGGCGTCGTCCACATCCAGGGGCACATGGGTCCACTGGTCGGCCGACTGGCGCCACTCGGCCAGCGACTGCGGGTGCAGGCGCGACTCGATGGGCAGCAGGCGCAGGCTGGGCGGCACACCGGCGTCAAAACCGAGTTCGGTCGGGCACATGGTGGTGCGCCCGGCGCTGGCCGGCATGATGCGCCGACCGTAGTTGGAGAAGAACAAGGCGTTGATCAGCTCGGACTTACCGCGCGAGAACTCCGCCACGAAGGCCACCATCACCTTGTCGCTGCGCATCTGGTCTTCCAGCCGCTGCAGCCGGGCCTCGACCCCGGAATCCATCAGCCCGTGCTCCTTCATCCAGGCGGCCAGCAGCTTGAGGCGCAGGGCGAATTCACGCCGCCAAGCGCCGTAATGGCCGATTTGTTCGTTAAAGGAGGTCACCACGTGCAGTCGATTTTCGCAAAGACAGAAAAATTCAATATAGCACTGTGCCCTATCCGTTCAGCGCTTCTGGCACTGCGGACAGAAATACGTGGCCCGCTGGCCCTGCCGCATGGACTGGATAGGCGTGCCGCAAACCCGGCAAGGCTCGCCCCGGCGGTCGTAGACCATCGCTTCCAGCTGGAAGTAGCCGCTCTCGCCATGGGCGTTGGAAAAGTCGCGCAAGGTGCTGCCGCCCTTGAGCACGGCCCGCGCCAGCACGTCGCGCACTGCCGCATGCAGCTTTACGGCGCGGGGCCGGCTGATACGGTTGGCCGGCAAGGTCGGCCGGATGCCGGCGATGAACAAAGCTTCGGACGCATAGATATTGCCCACCCCAACCACCACCTCGCCTGCCAGCAGCACCTGTTTGATGGCGGTCTTGCGCGCCTGCAGGCCTGCGTAAAAGTTGGGTAAAGAAAATCCATCGCCTAAAGGCTCCATGCCCAGATGGCCGAGCAACTTGACCGCCGCGGGCGCGTCTTGGCTGTCGGCATACACCACGGCGCCAAAGCGGCGCGGATCGTGCAGCCGCAGCACGCCCTGGCTGGTAGCTACGTCGCAATGGTCGTGTGCTCCAGGCTCGGGCTGCTGCGCAGCGAAATGCAGGCTGCCCGACATGCCCAGGTGCAACAGCAGCAAGCCGGGGTCGAGGTCGAGCAGCAGGTATTTGCCGCGCCGCCGCACTTCCAGCACGGTGCGCCCGTGCAGCTGCGCAGGATCGCAACCCAGCGGCCAGCGCAGTGGTTTGCCCATGCGCACCGAGGAAATACGTGCCCCCTGGATGCGGTCGGCAAAGCTCAGACGGGTGACTTCCACCTCGGGTAACTCGGGCATAACAAGCAATAAAGGATGTAAAGAACGCGGGTAGGGGCTCTCGCCATGACGCGTGCAAGTGCGCGGGCTTGGATTATTATGAGCCGATGAAGCGATTTCCCCGACTGGCCGCCTACGGCTTTGCCACACTGGCTTTGGTGGTGGGCTGTCTGCCTGCGCACGCCCAAGAGTCTGCCCCGCCCTCCGCACCGGGGAACTCCGCCATCAACGGCGAACTGTTCTACATCCTGCTGCTGGGCGAGCTCAACTCGGCAGGCGGCGAGCCAGGCATCGCCTACCAGCTGTATCTGGAAGGCGCGCGCAAGGCCAATGACGCCAGCCTCTACCAGAGGTCCATAGAAATTGCACTGCAGTCACGCTCCGGAGATGCGGCTCTACAGGCCGCCCGCACCTGGAGCCGGGCCATGCCGGATTCGCGCGAAGCCAACCGCTATGTGCTGCAGATACTCCTGGCCTTGAACCGCGTGGCCGACACGGCCGAGCCATTGAAAATCGAGTTGAATCTGGCAAAGGTCATGGACCGTGGCGCAGCCATCAGCGCCATTCCCGCCACCTACGCCCAGATTTCCGACAAAAAGCTGGCAGCCAGCCTGGTCGAACAAGCGCTAGCCGACTACCTGAACGATCCAGCCGTGGGCGTTGCCGCCTGGACCACCGTCGGCCGCATGCGCCTGGCCGCAGGCGATACCTCGGGCGCACTCGAAGCCGCGCGCCGGGCCCAGGCCCTGGAGCCCAGTGCTCCCGGCCCGGTGCAGCTGGCGTTGGAAATGATGGGACCCAAGGCGCCTCTGGCCGAGCCCTTGGTGCTGCACTACCTGGCCGGCAAACCCTTGCCCGAGTTACGCATGGCCTATGTGCGGGTGCTGCTGGATGCGATGCGCTACGCCGAAGCCACCCAGCAACTGCAGCTGCTGACCACCCAGAACCCGGAACTGGCGGACGCCTGGCTGGTACTGGGCAGTCTGCAAGCCCAAGAAAAGCAAACCGATGCAGCGGACACATCGTTGCAGCGCTTTGTCACTCTGGCTCTGGCACTGCCCCCCAGCGATGGCCGCAGCCGTGGCCTGGCACGCGCCTACATGGCGCTGGCCCAGGTGGCAGAAGCCCGCAAAGACTATCCGGCGGCGGAATCCTGGCTGCAAAAGATAGAAAACCCGCAAGACCTGCTGGCCGCGCAAAGCCGCCGGGCCTCGCTGCTGGCCAAGCAAGGCAAGCTGGCTGAGGGTCGTGCGCTGCTCCAGTCCTTGCCAGCGCGCACCCCCGAAGAAATCCGCCTGAAACGCGCGGCCGAAGTACAGTTGTTGCGTGACAACAAGCAGTATCAGGCAGCGTACGACCTGATGGCCGCTGCCCTGGCCCAAAACCCGCAGGACGCCGACCTGCTGTACGACCAGGCCATGCTGGCCGAAAGGCTCGACAAGCTCGACGAAATGGAGCGGCTGTTGCGCCAGCTCATTGCGGCCAAGCCCGATTACCACCACGCTTACAACGCACTCGGCTATTCGCTGGCCGAGCGCAATATGCGCTTGCCCGAAGCCCGCGAGTTGATCCGCAAGGCGCTGGAATTTGTGCCCAACGACCCGTTCATTGCCGACAGTCTGGGCTGGGTCGAGTTCCGCATGGGTAACCGCGACGAAGCGCTGCGCGTGCTGGACGACGCATTCAAAGCCAAGCCGGACGCCGAAATTGCCGCCCACCTGGGTGAAGTGCTGTGGGTACTGGGCCAGCGCGAGCGCGCCACCAGTGTCTGGAAAGAAGGCCTGCAGATCAATTCCGAAAACGAAACCCTGCAGGAAACCCTCAAGCGCCTGCGCGTCGAGCTTTGAAACCCATGCGCCACTGGTGGGCTGTGCTGGTGTGCTTCGCATTGCTGAGCGGCTGCGCCCACATCAACCGGCCCAGCAGCGACGCTGGACCATTCTGGAGCGGCCGCATCGCCCTGCAGGTAGACGCGGAATCGGCCCAATCCTTTTCGGCCACCTTCGAGCTCAAGGGCTCGGCCCAGCAGGGCGAGCTCACCCTGTTCAACCCCCTCGGTGGCGTTGTCGCCCGCCTGGTCTGGCAGCCGGGATCAGCCATGCTGCATACCAACGGAGAGGTCCGCCCGTTCGACTCGCTGGATGCCCTGGTCGAGCAAGCCACAGGCGCCCCGCTGCCCTTGGCTGCGCTATTCGATTGGCTGCAAGGCAGCGATACGGCGGTTCCGGGCTGGAAAGCTGATTTGTCGCGCCTTGATACCGGGCGCCTGACAGCGCTACGCAACCAGCCCACACCGGTAGCCACTCTGCGCGTAGTTCTCGATAAATAAGCATGCAAGCCCTTTACGACGTGGCCGCACCGGCCAAGCTGAATCTTTTTTTGCACATCACCGGCCGCCGTGCTGATGGCTACCACCTGCTGCAATCGGTCTTCATGCTGATCGACTGGTGCGACACCCTGCATTTCGATATCCGCACCGACGGCCAACTCAGCCGCGAAGACCTGAGCACCCCGCTCCCCCCCGATGACCTGGTACTGCGCGCAGCGCGAGCGCTGCAAGCCGCCACCGGCACAAGTTTGGGCGCACACATCGGCATATTGAAGCGAATTCCCGCGCAAGCCGGCATGGGCGGAGGCTCGTCGGACGCCGCATCCTGCCTGCTGGCACTGAACCGACTCTGGCAGCTGAACCTCACCATCGCCGAGCTGCAAGCCATCGCCTTGCCGCTGGGCGCCGACGTGCCTTTTTTCGTCGCCGGTCGCAATGCCTGGGTCGAAGGTATAGGCGAAAAAATCACTCCTATAACTTTGCCCCCCAGCCGCTTTTTGGTCGTCAAACCTCCCGAAGGCCTGGATACCAAACTAATTTTTTCATCGCCGGATTTAAAACGCGATTCAGATAGTGCTATACTCGCAGGCTTTGCTGCACAGCCATATCACTTCGGTGCCAACAGCTTGCAGCCAGTCGCAAGAAATCTTTGCCCTGCTGTAATCCACGCCCTTGAGTGGCTGGAAAGCAAAGATTTAAATGCTAGAATGACTGGCTCTGGAAGCGCAGTGTTTGCGCAGATGTTGGGCGATGTGAACACAGCCGATGCACCCAGTGCTTGGCAAGTTCGCAAATGCAGCAATATGGACGTTCATCCTTTGTGGGGATGGGCCTCCAGCGATGGTTAATCGGTTGACAGCGTCGCGCTGTTAACCCGTGTAGGGGAGTCGCCAAGTTGGTTAAGGCACTGGATTTTGATTCCAGCATGCGAAGGTTCGAATCCTTCTTCCCCTGCCAAATATTTTGAACACACAGATGTTCAAAATATGCACACAGTTACTTCATCGCTAGTTACTTCATCGCCGGAAAGCTCATGCAGCCCCACCACACCGATTTCATGATTTTCACGGGCAATGCCAATCCTGGCATGGCCGCTGACATTGCCAAGCACCTTGGCATTTCACTGGGCTCAGCCCGTGTTGGACGCTTCTACTACGTGGAAGTCACGTTCTAAATCAACCAGAACTTGCGTGCCCGTGATGTATTCGTGGTGCAAAGCACTTGCGCTCCGACCAACGAAAACCTGATGGAACTGCTGATCATGGTGGATGCGCTGAAGCGCGCTTCCGCTGAGCGCATCAGCGCCGTAATTCCATACTTCGGCTACGCGCGCCAGGACCGCCGCCCACGTTCGGCCCGTGTGCCGATCACCGCCAAGGTGGTGGCCAATATGCTGCAAGCCGTAGGCGTTGACCGAGTGCTGACCATGGACCTGCACGCCGACCAGATCCAGGGCTTTTTCGACATCCCCGTGGACAATATTTACGCGTCCCCCGTGCTGTTGGGCGATTTGCGCCAAAAGAATTACGAAGACCTGATCGTGGTCTCCCCCGACGTGGGCGGTGTGGTCCGCGCACGCGCCCTGGCCAAGCAACTGGGTTGCGACATGGCCATCATCGACAAGCGCCGCCCCAAGGCGAATGTCAGCGAAGTCATGCACGTCATCGGTGAAATCGATGGCCGCAACTGCGTCATCATGGACGACATGATCGACACCGCCGGCACCTTGGTGAAAGCCGCCGAAGTCTTGAAAGAGCGCGGCGCCAAGAAGGTTTACGCCTATTGCACCCACCCCATCTTCTCAGGCCCAGCGATCGAGCGGATTGCCAATGGCTCGGCACTGGATGAAGTCGTGGTGACCAACACCATTCCGCTCAGCCCCGCTGCGGCGGCGTGTTCCAAAATTCGCCAACTCACCGTGGCCCCGCTGATCGCCGAGACGATCCAGCGCATTGCCAACGGTGAGTCGGTGATGAGTTTGTTCTCCGACCAAGAAAACCTTTTCTGACGGGAATAAAAAAGCAGACCGGCAACGCTTCTGGCGTTGCCGGTCTTTTTCACAACGGAGTGACACTGGTCGCGGTGCACTCTTACAGGAGTTAATTATGAAATTCGTCGCTTTTGAGCGCGCAAAGCAGGGCACGGGTGCGAGCCGCCGTCTCCGCATTACCGGCCGTACACCCGGCATCGTCTACGGCGGTGAAACGCCTGCCACCCAGATCGAAATCGACCACAACGCTCTGTGGCACGCTCTGAAAAAAGAAACCTTCCACTCCACCATCCTGGACATGGAACTGGCCGGCAAGGAAAGCAAGGTTCTGCTGCGCAACGTGCAAATGCACCCCTTCCGTCAACTGATTCTGCACGCTGACTTCCAGCGCGTGGAAACCAACACCAAGCTGACCATGAAGGTGCCTCTGCACTTCAGCGGCCAGGAAACCTCACCAGCGGTGAAGACGGAAAACTGCATGGTCACCCCCGTGGCCACCGAACTGCTGATCTCCTGCCTGCCCGCAGACCTGCCAGAGTTCATCGCTGTGGACCTGAGCGGCCTGACCAAAGGCTCGTCTTTGCACGCCAAGGATCTGGTATTGCCCAAGGGTGTATCGGTTGTCACCAAAGGCAAAGAAAACCCCGCACTGGTGTCCGTGATTGCGCTGGCTGAAGAAGTTGCTGTTGATCCAGCCGCCGCTGCTGCACCCGCCAAGGGCAAAGCTGGTGCCAAGGCTCCGGCTGCTGCCAAGCCTGCAGCCAAGCCTGCCGCCAAGAAGTAATTCTTAACGGCAACGCAAAAGGCCCACTTCGGTGGGCCTTTTTTGTTTTTGGATAATCCCCGACATGATCAAACTGTTTGTTGGCCTGGGCAACCCAGGCCCAGAATACGAAGCCACCCGCCACAACGCTGGTTTTTGGTGGATTGATGCCTTGGCGCGCGAGCTCAAAACCAGCCTGCAGCCCGATAAAAGCTACTACGGCCTGATGGCGCGCGTGGTGGTGGACGGCGAGCCGCGCTGGCTACTCAAACCGCAAACCTTCATGAACCTGTCGGGTAAATCGGTGGGCGCACTGGCCCGGTTCTTCAAGATCCAGCCCGGCGAAATTCTGGTGGTACACGACGAGCTGGACATCATCCCTGGCCAGGCCAAGCTCAAGCTCGGCGGCAGCCATGCGGGGCATAACGGCCTGCGCGACATCCATGGGCAGCTGGGCAGCCCCGACTACTGGCGGCTGCGCATTGGCATCGGCCATCCCGGGTCCAAGGACGAAGTCGCCAACTGGGTATTGAAAAAGCCCTCCGCCGAGCACCGCACGGCCATCGAAGACAGCATGACACGGGCGATACTCGCGGCCCCCGCGCTGCTGGCCGGTGACATGGAGAAGGCCATGATGGCCATCCACACCAGCAAACCTCCGCGGCCCAAACCTGTGCGGCCGCCGGAATCCGCTTAAATCTTGGAGATCGTGGGAATGGCCGCTGGCGCGGCGATCTCGGCCTGCAGGCGTCGGTACTTGGCCCACAGAGTTTCCTTGTCCTCCACGTGCGCCGGGTTCACCGGAATGCACGACACTGGACACACCTGCACACACTGAGGCTCGTCGAAATGGCCCACGCATTCGGTGCACTTGTGCGGGTCGATCTCGTAGATCTGTACACCCAGGTAGATCGCATCGTTCGGGCACTCGGGCTCGCACACATCGCAGTTGATGCACTCATCGGTGATGATCAAAGCCATGGTGCAGTCCCGTCGTTCATCTGCCGATAGTAGGTCACACGCCCGCCAAAGCGCTGCGCATGCCGTCAATCACCGCCTTGTAATCAGGGTTGCCGAAGATCGCGCTGCCCGCCACAAAGGTATCGGCACCGGCCGACGCCACGCGCGCGATGTTGTCGGTCTTGATGCCGCCATCCACTTCCAGGCGGATGTCCTTGCCCGAGGCCTCGATGCGCTTGCGCGCCTGCTCGATCTTGCGCAGTGCCGAATCGATGAAGCTCTGGCCGCCAAAACCGGGGTTGACGCTCATGATCAAAATCAGGTCGATATCGTCAATCACCCAGTCCAGCACGTCCAGCGGCGTGGCGGGGTTGAACACCACGCCGGCCTGGCAGCCCCTGGACTTGATGGCTTGCACGCTGCGGTGCACGTGGCCCGATGCTTCGGGGTGAAAGCTGATCAGGGACGCCCCGGCATCGGCGAACGAGGCCGCCAGCGCGTCCACGGGCTGCACCATGAGATGCACGTCGATAGGCACAGGCGTGCCGTCGGGCTTCTTGGCATGCGGCTTCAAGGCACTGCAGATCATCGGCCCGAAAGTCAGATTCGGCACGTAATGGTTGTCCATCACGTCGAAATGGATCCAGTCGGCACCGGCCTGGATGACGTTTTTCACCTCGTCACCCAGACGGGCGAAGTCGGCGGACAGGATCGAGGGGGCAATGCGGTAATTTTTCATGGGCCGTATTTTCGCAGGCTACGCCCGGGGCCTGCCGCGGTACGATGCCGCCATGTCCAAATACCAGTTCACCATCGCGGTCGCGCCCCAGTATCTGCCCGACCAATCCGACCCCGAGCAAGCGATTTTCAGCTTCGCCTATACCGTCACCATCCAGAATACTGGCGAAGTACCGGCCCAGCTGATTGCGCGCCACTGGAACATCAGCGACGGCAACGGCCATACAGAGGAAGTCAAAGGCTTGGGCGTGGTCGGCCACCAGCCCCTGCTAAAGCCGGGCGAATCCTTTGAATACACCAGCGGCTGCCGCCTGCGCACCGGCACCGGCGCAATGCGCGGCAGCTACTTTTTTGTGGCCGAAGACGGCGAACGCTTCGACACCCCCATCCCGACTTTTGTACTGGACGCCACCGACAACAGCCTGCCGCCGGCCAGCCACACCTTGCATTGAGATGGGCATTCCCATGGGCGAGTTCGACCTGATTCGGCGCTACTTCACCCGGCCCACGCCGCGCGCGGTGCTGGGCGTGGGCGACGACTGTGCGCTGCTGCAGCCGCGGACCGGTATGCAGCTGGCCATCTCCAGCGACATGCTGGTCGAGGGCCGGCATTTCCTGTCCACCGTGTCCCCCGCAGCACTGGGCCACAAAGCGCTGGCGGTGAACCTCAGCGACCTGGCCGCCTGCGGAGCACAGCCGTTGGCCTTTACCCTGGCGCTGGCGCTGCCGCGCGCCGACGCCGCCTGGCTGGAGCCGTTTTCGCAAGGCCTGCTGGCTCTGGCCGACGCGCACGGCTGCGAGCTGGTCGGCGGCGACACCACCCAGGGCCCGCTGAACATCTGCATCACCGTGTTTGGCGAGGTTCCGCCCGGCCAGGCGCTGCTGCGTTCGGGCGCCCAAGCCGGCGACGACCTGTATGTCAGCGGCACCCTGGGCGATGCCCGACTGGCGCTGGAGGTTTTTCGCGGCACGCTGTCGCTGCCCGAAGCCGTATTTGCCCAGGCCCGGGCCCGGCTGGAAACCCCTACGCCTCGCGTAGCCCTGGGCCTGGCGCTGCGCGGCGTGGCCACGGCGGCGGCCGATGTCAGCGACGGGCTGCTCGGCGACCTCGGCCACATCCTGCGCGCTTCCGGTGTGGCGGCGGTGGTCGACACCTCGATTGCTATGCAATTAATAGCTTCTAACGCTGCTACTCTCTGCACAGAAGGCCTGTTTGACGTAAAAAAAATACTAGCCTGCGTGCTGGCTGGCGGCGACGACTACGAGCTGGTGTTCACCGCCCCGGCATCCGCACGCCAGGCGGTGCAGGCCGCCGCCGCCCAGGCGCAGACGCGGGTCACGCGCATCGGCCAGATCGAGGCCGCCAGCAGCGCGCCCGCCGTGCGCCTGGTGGACGCTGCCGGGGCGCCGGTGCTGCAGCAATTCGCCAGCTTCGATCACTTCGCATGACACCCCGTCAACCGCTGTCATACAAGCTTGCGTAAACTAAAGCGCCATGAGTGAAGCCGACGCCATCCGCCAGATACTGACCCACGCGCGCACGATTGCGGTGGTCGGCCTGTCGCCGAACCCGATGCGGCCCAGCCACGACGTGGCGCGCACCCTGCAGGCGCGCGGCTACCGCATCATCCCGATCAACCCCAACGCCACCGTGATCCTGGGCGAAACCGCCTACCCCAGCCTGACGGCAGCGGCCCAGCAGCACCGCATCGAGGTGGTGAACTGCTTCCGCAAAAGCCGGGACATCCCGCCTCTGGTCGAAGAAGCCATCGCCATCGGCGCCAAGGCCGTGTGGATGCAGCTGGGCGTCGCCCATGCCGGCGCAGCCCAGCGGGCCCAGGCGGCCGGGTTGCGGGTGGTGCAGAACAAATGCATCCGTACCGAGCACGCGGTGCTGTCCGCCCGCGGCGTGATTTGAGCCCCCTGCCCGCCCCCACAGCGCGGTGGACTGCGGCGCTGATGCCGCTGGGGCTATGCGCCTGCGGCATGCTCAACCCCACTCCGGCACCGCATGGCGAGGCCCGCAGCAGCCCCGCAGCCCCCGCCGAGCTGGCCCAGTCGGACGTCAACCGCATGGCCACCCTGGGCATGCGCGACAACCTGGAAAGCCTGCTGCGCCTGGCCGACAAGTTGTACAAACGCAACCCCGCCGAGTGGCGCAAGACCAGCACCGTCAGCCGCGAAGACGCCCTTGCCCAGGTGCGCACCGCCATGGACCGGCGCCAGGCCTGGCCAGCGCTGCAAGGCCAGCGGGACATCCAGGCCTTGTCGCTGGCGCTCAACCCGGACTTTAAAGGCGACCGCGTGGCCGCCTTCATCCTGGCCAATGCCGACATGCTGGTCGCCGCCCACGGCGACAAGACCACGTTCTACCTGATCGACAGCCTGGACGCCCAGCACATCTATAACGCCGCGCGAAACGTCGAGATCGCCATCTGGCTGCTGTCCAGCCGCCGCACCGCCACAGGCCAGCCGCTGCTGCTGGCCGACGAAGTCAACGAACGCGAACGCAACCTGAGCTTCGAGCGCGAGTTTGGCAAAATCGTAGGCCGCCTGGACCTGTTGTCCGCCGTGGTCACCGAAAAATACCGCCGGGCCGCCATCAGCTATGTGCAAAACCTGCTGGGCGGCTCCTTCCTACAGTTCCTGCCGGTGCGCTAAGCTCCACGCTTCCACCGCCTCTGCCCTCCCCCCATGTCCTTCGCTCCGCTCCAAAACGACAGCTTTCTGCGCGCCTGCCTGCGCCAGTCCACCGACCACACCCCCGTCTGGCTGATGCGCCAGGCCGGCCGCTACCTGCCCGAATACCTGGCCACCCGCGCCAAGGCCGGCAGTTTCATGGGCCTGGCCACCAATACCGACTACGCCACCGAAGTCACCTTGCAGCCGCTAGAGCGCTACCCGCTGGACGCGGCCATCCTGTTCAGCGACATCCTGACCGTGCCCGACGCCATGGGCTTGGGCCTGAGCTTTGCCCCGGGCGAAGGCCCGCGCTTCGCTACGCCGGTGCGTGACGAGGCCGCCGTGGCCGCGCTGCAGGTGCCCGACATGGACAAGCTGCGCTATGTGTTCGACGCCGTCACATCCATCCGCAAGGCACTGAACGGACGGGTGCCGCTGATCGGCTTCTCCGGCAGCCCCTGGACCCTGGCCTGCTACATGGTCGAGGGCAAGGGCTCGGACGACTACCGCCTCGTCAAAAGCATGCTGTACAGCCGCCCCGACCTGATGCACCGCATGCTGCAGGTGAACGCGGATGCGGTGGCGGCCTACCTGAACGCCCAGATCGAAGCCGGCGCCCAGGCAGTGATGATTTTTGACAGCTGGGGCGGCGTGCTGGCCGACGGCGCGTTCCAGCAGTTCAGCCTGGCCTATACCCAGCAGGTTTTGCGGCAGCTGAAGACCGAGCACAACGGCCAACGCATCCCGCGCCTGGTGTTCACCAAGGGCGGCGGCCTCTGGCTGGACGAAATGGCCGGCCTGGACTGCGAGGTACTGGGCCTGGACTGGACGGTGAACCTGGCCAAGGCCCGCGCCCTGGTCGGTGGCAGCAAGGCCTTGCAAGGCAATATCGACCCGAACGTGCTGTTCGCGCCGCCGGCCCAGATTGCCGCCGAGGTGGAGCGCGTGGTGAACAGCTTTGGCGTGCCCCACCAGGGTGCAGGCCAGGGGCCCACGCATATCTTCAATTTGGGGCATGGCATCAGCCAGCACACGCCGCCCGAGCATGTGGCGGCGCTGGTCGAGGCCGTGCACCGGGCTTCGCGCCAAATTCGGGCATAAAACGGACCGATAGGCCCGAAAAATAGTTTTGCCACGCACCACTTATGCACACAATTTGTGGTGGGCTTTGACCCGGCAACGCTTGGGGCCTCTACTCCGCTACAAAACCCATAGCGATCGTAAGCCCTTGATTTATATAGTCATCTGAAAATGCTTTTTTTTCAGGCATTTTGTTCAAAGCCTTGATTTACTGGGCTTGGCGGCCTGCCACAGAGAGATATCAACAAAGTTATCCACAGCTTCTTGGGATACTTGGTAAATCATTTGTAAATCAAGCACTTAGGCCCGTTTCCGCAAGTTCACGTGAAATAACTCACACAAATGCTCCACCGGCTCTCCGTCGTCGTCCAGACCCCTGCCCACAGCGCGATTGCCGGGCCGCTCACTTATGGCCACACCACGCCGCTGCCACCCGGCAGCCTGGTGCGGGTGCCGCTGGGCAAGCGCGAAACCCTGGGCGTAGTCTGGGATGTGGAACCACAGGACTCGACTTTCGAGATCCGCGCCATCGGCGCCGCACTTGACGGCCTGGCCCCGCTGAACGCCGCCTGGCGCGGCCTGGTGCAGTTTGCCGCCCAGTACTACCAGCGCGCGGTTGGCGAGGTGGCGCTGGCCGCCCTGCCACCGCAGCTGCGCGAACTCGGCGCGGCGCAGCTGACGCGGCGCCTCAAGCGGCCCAGCGGAGCCCTAGCTGCTAACGCTGCCGATACTATTAATTCCGTAGCACTCAGCGCAGAGCAGACCAGCGTCATTGCCGAATTTGATGCCCAAAAAGGGCCATTCCTGCTGTTCGGCTCCACTGGCAGCGGCAAGACCGAGGTGTATCTGCAGTTGGTGCAAAGCCTGTTGTCTCGCGATCCGAACGCCCAGGCCCTGGTGATGGTGCCCGAGATCAACCTCACGCCGCAGCTGGAAGCCCGCTTCCGCGAACGCTTCGAGCCGCGCTACGGCGCCGCCTCGGTCGTCTCCATGCACAGCGGCATGACGCCGCCGCAGCGCCTGAAAAGCTGGCTGGCCGCGCACAGCGGCACGGCGCGCATCGTGCTGGGCACGCGGATGGCGGTGTTTGCCTCCATGCCCGGGCTGAAGCTGATCGTCGTCGACGAGGAGCACGACCCCAGCTACAAGCAGCAGGAAGGCGCACGCTACTCGGCCCGTGACCTGGCGGTGTACCGCAGCCAGCTCGAAACCCGGCTCAATCCCGATGATGAACCCTGCCGCGTGCTGCTCGGCTCGGCCACTCCCGCGCTGGAGAGCTGGCACCTGAGCCGCCCCACGGCCGAGGGTGGCCGCTATGTGCGGCTGGCCATGCCCAGCCGCATCGGCGCGGGCGCCCTGCCCAAGGTGCGGCTGGTCGACATGAATCTGCAGCAGAAGAAAACCGTGTTCTCGCCGCAGCTGCTGGCCGCGATCCAGCAGCGCGTGGCGCGCGGCGAGCAAAGCATGGTGTTTTTGAACCGGCGCGGCTACGCCCCGGTGCTGGCCTGCAGCAGCTGCGAATGGAAGAGCGAATGCCCGCACTGCAGCGCCTACCGGGTCTTCCACAAGATCGACCGCAGCCTGCGCTGCCACCACTGCGGCTACGCCGAGCCCGTGCCGCGCGCCTGCCCGAGCTGCGGCAACCCCGACATCTCACCCGTGGGCCGCGGCACCGAGCGGCTGGAGGAACACCTGGCCGAGCTGCTGGCCGACCTGCGCCGCCCCGATGGTGGGGCTGTGGTGGTAGCGCGCATCGACGCCGACAGCACCAAGGCCAAGGGCGCGCTCGAAGCCCAGTTGGCCGAGGTGCACACCGGCGCCGTCGACGTACTGGTCGGCACGCAGATGATTGCCAAGGGCCACGACTTCCGGCGCATCACCCTGGTGGCCGCCATCAACCCCGACGGCGCGCTGTTCTCCAGCGACTTCCGCGCACCCGAGCGGCTGTTTGCGCTGCTGATGCAGGCCGGCGGCCGGGCCGGCCGCGACGCCGCCCACAGCGCGGCCAGCGAAATGTGGATACAGACCATGCACCCGCAGCACCCGCTGTTTGCCGCGCTCAAAAAGCACGACTACCCGGACTTCGCCGCCAGCCAGCTGGACGAGCGCCGCATCGCCGGCATGCCGCCGTTCAGCTACCAGGCACTGGTGCGCGCCGAGGCCCGCACCCAGGAAGCCGCCCAGGCGTTCCTGAGCCTGGCCAGCGCCGCCGCCTGCGATGTGCCAGACGTGGACCGCGTCACCCTCTACCCGGCCGTGCCCATGGGCGTGCAGCGGGTGGCAAATATCGAGCGCGCCCAGATGCTGGTGGAAAGCCCGTCGCGCCAGGCGCTGCAGCGCTTTCTGCTGGCCTGGCAGGCGGTGCTGCGCGCTACCCGCAGCCAGCCCGAGGCCAAGGGCCTGGTCCGCTGGGCGATTGACGTGGACCCGTTGAGCATTTAAAGAAAATCGGGCTCTGGCGCAGGTAATACCTGCGCCAGAAGCTATCAAAATAGAAGCATCTAGCCCAGATGGTAGGCCAGCTGTTGGTCCACGAAGCCGTCAAACGCGTCCAGCAAAGGCTGGTAACGGGCAGCATCGCCCTCCACCTGAGCCAGCGCGGCGCAGGTGGCTTCCAACGTGGACAGCTGGTCGGGCTTGTGCGCTTTGCGGATGCGGTACTGCGACGGTGGCATGCCACGCAGCGCCAGGCGCGGCAGCTGCTGCAGCAGCGGGTTCTGGAACAGCAGCTTGCGGCTTTTGCGCCAGGTGCCGTCCAGCACCACCAGGCACAGCTGGGCCGGGTCCTGCAGCCAGTCCAGCGGCAGCGCGGGGGCGACTGGCAGACCCAGGGCCGCGTCCTGCGGGGTATCGGGGTAGAGCAGAATCTGGCGGGCGCGACCCCGCAGGTCGGCTTCGGCAAACACTTCGCCCACCAACAGGCGGCTGTTCGGCAGGCTCAAATGCAGTAGCCGGGCGCTGCCTTTGGCGTTGTACACCTCCAGCGGATGCTGCAGGATCAGCACCTCGACCTGGTGCGCGGTGGGCCTGATCCACTGGCAAATGCAACTGCTCTGCGCCCGCAGGCAACGGGTACAGCGCGGGCGGACGGCGGTGGCGGCATCGGACATGTGGCCATTTTAGGCCAGAGATTTTTACGCAAAAACCAACTTTAGCGCATGCAGATATTGCGCAACCAGCTATGCATTCAATAGCAAATGCAGTAATGACTGTTACCTGTTCTGCCGCGCGACCGCGCGTTTTCACCGCTCCCAGCGCCGCGCAAAACTGCTACGCTTTGTAACGCGTTTGTTTTATTTTGCTTACTCTGAAAGCTGCCCCATGGCCCCTACTGGTTTCCGCGCTCTGAGTATTGCCAAACGCCTGGCTGTGCTGAACTTCAGCGCACTGCTGGGCCTGATCCTGCTGACGGCAGTGTTCCTGGTGTCCGAACGGCGCCTGATCATGGAGGAGCGCCAGAACAGCGTGCGCCAGGCCGTCGAGGTGGCGCACAGCCTGGTGGTCAACTACCACGGCCTGGTGGCCCAGGGCAAATCCACCGACGCCGAGGCGCAAAAGCTGGCCATGGCCGCGCTGAAGGTGATGCGCTACAGCGGCAGCGAATACTTCTGGATCAACGACATGCAGCCGGTGATGGTGATGCACCCCATCAAGCCCGAGCTGGACGGCAAGAACCTCAGCGAAAACAAAGACCCCACGGGCAAGCGCCTGTTCGTCGAGTTCGTCAACACCGTCAAGGCCGAAGGCAGCGGCTATGTGAACTACCTGTGGCCCAAGCCCGGCAGCGAAAACCCGGTGCAAAAGGTCTCTTACGTCAAAGGCTTCGCGCCCTGGGGCTGGGTGATTGGCTCGGGCGTGTATGTGGACACGGTGGACTCGGCGATCCGCGGCCGGGTCATCACCTTTGGGCTGGCGACGCTAGTGTTGCTGGTCTTGCAACTGGGCCTGGGCACGCTGATCGCGCGCAGCCTGATCGGCCAGCTGGGCGGCGAGCCCGGCTATGCGGCCAGCATCACCGAGCACATGGCGCGTGGCGACCTGTCGGTGCCGATTGCGTTGAAGGCCGGCGACAACAGCAGCCTGCTGCACGCCATCCAGGGCATGCGCGACAGCATTGCCCACATCGTCGGCGAGGTGCGGATCGGTACCGATTCGATTGCCGCCGCCTCGGGCGAGATCGCCGCGGGCAATAACGATCTGTCGGTGCGCACCGAGCAGCAGGCCAGTTCGCTGGAGAAAACCGCGGCCTCGATGGAGCACCTGACCAGCACCGTCAAGCAGAACGCCGAGAACGCGCGCCACGCCAGCCAGCTGGCGGCCACCGCGTCCACCGTGGCCATCAAGGGCGGCGCGGTAGTGGCCCAGGTGGTGGGCACCATGGCCACGGTGAATGCCTCGTCGAACAAGATCGTCGACATCATCGGGGTGATCGACGGCATCGCTTTCCAGACCAATATCCTGGCCCTGAACGCGGCGGTGGAAGCCGCGCGCGCCGGCGAGCAGGGCCGCGGCTTTGCGGTGGTGGCCAGCGAGGTGCGCAGCCTGGCCCAACGCTCGGCCGCCGCCGCCAAGGAGATTAAGACCCTGATCCACGAGTCGGTGGAAAACGTAGAGCACAGCACCCGCCTGGTCAACGACGCCGGCACCACCATGACCGAGGTGGTGCAAAGCGTGAAGCGGGTGACCGACATCATTGGCGAAATCGCCGCGGCCAGCCAGGACCAGTCGCAGGGCATAGACCAGATCAACGGCGCCATCACCGCCATGGACGGGGTGACGCAGCAAAACGCCGCCCTGGTGGAAGAAGCCGCCTCGGCCGCCGAGTCGATGCGCAGCCAGGCCGAGCGGCTGTCGCAGCAGGTCAGCGTGTTCAAGCTGGCGGGCTAGACGGAGACGGCGCAACGCGCGCCGCGGGTCGAAGACCCACTCAAGCGAGCATCGTCATGCGATGGCTAACCGCGTCGGCAAGGAAAACACCGCCACCGCGGCCACCAGTTCCTGCGCCTGGGTTTTCATGCTGCTGGCGGCGGCGGCCATTTGCTCGACCAAAGCGGCGTTTTGCTGGGTTGCCTGGTCGATCTGGGTGACGGCCTGGCCGACCTGGGACACGCCGGTGCTTTGCTCGCTGCTGGCGGCGCTGATCTCGCCCACGATGTCGGTCACGCTGCGGATGGAGCGCACCACTTCGGTCATGGTGGTGCCGGCTTTGCCCACTAGCGCAGTACCTTGCTCCATGCGCGCCACGCTGGCCTGGATCAGCTGTTTGATCTGCTTGGCCGCCTCGGCGCTGCGTCCTGCCAGGCTGCGGACTTCGCTGGCGACCACTGCAAAACCGCGCCCTTGCTCGCCCGCACGGGCCGCCTCGACGGCGGCATTCAGGGCCAGGATATTGGTCTGGAAGGCGATGCTGTCGATCACGCCGATGATGTCGGAGATCTGCTTGGTGCTGTGGTTGATGCCTTGCATGGTGGCCACGGCTTCGGCCACCACGGCACCGCCTTGTGCGGCCACGCTGCTGGCCTGTATCGCCAGCTGGTTGGCCTGGGCCGCGTGGTCGGCGTTCTGCCGTACGGTGGCGCCCAGCTGCTCCATGGAGGCAGCGGTTTGCTGCAAGGTGCTAGCCTGGCGTTCGGTACGTTCGCTGAGATCGTAGTTGCCCTGTGACATTTCGGAGCTGGCGCTGGAGACGTTCTCCGAGCCCTGGCGCACGCTGACCACCACCCGGGACAGGCTGGCCTGCATAGCGGCCAGGGCCTGCATCATCACGGCGACTTCGTCCTGCCCGCGGGTGTCGATCTGCTGGCTCAGGTCGCCGCGCGCCACGGCGTTGGCGACCGCGCCCGCATGCAGCAGCGGACGCGTGATGCCGCGCACCAGCGCTAGGCCAAACAGCAGCGCAAACAGCACGCCAAAGGCGATGGCCGCCAAGCAGGCATTGCGAATCGCTTGGTAGCGCAGCACGGCCGCTTCGAAGTCGCTGCGCGCTTCGCCCTCCATCAGCTGTATCAAAGCCTGAATGTCGTCGCTGATAGGGTTGAACAGGGCGCTGAACTTGCCCAGCACCAGCACCTGGGCGGGCAGGAAGTCGTCGTCGCGCAGGGCGACCATCACCGGCTTCAAGCCCTCTTGCTGGAATTTCTGGCGCTTGGCTTCAAGTGACTGGACACGGCTCGCGCCCTCGGCCGACAGGGGAACAGCCAGCAAGCCATCCCAGGCCTTCTGCGATGCCGCGGTGATGGCATCGATATCCTTGATGTTCTTGGCCACCACCAGAGGAGAGGGGTCAATCAAGGTGTCGGAGATCACTTGCCGCGCGCGCATGCTGAGAAACTGGTAAGCCCCCACGGAGGCGATGGACTGCATTCTTTGCTTGTACATGGACTCGACGACGGCATTGGTCTGGGCGATACCCAGCAGGCCAATGGAACCCACGGCCACCAGCAGGGCCGATAAAACACCCACAAGTATCAGGAGACGGGTGGATATTCTGAAATTTTTCATGCATTGCTCTTCACAACCAACAGCGGTTGGCTGGGAAGGTAGCCGATCCAGCTACATGTCTTGATGACAAGCGCGCAAGCTGCGCGCCGATGCACCCGCAATAGCAATAAAAATAGCAGCCTGCGCAGGTAATACCAGCGCTAAAGGCCTAAAAGGCTTCAAAGCCTCTTAGACGGCAAAGCTGTTGCGCAAGGTCTGATAAAGCGCGCGGAAGCGCTGGTAGCGCGCCTGCTCGGCAGCCGGCTGCGCGACCGGCTCGAAACGCTGGGCCACGGGCGGGCTCAGACAGACCTCGGCCTCCACGCCGCCGTCGGCCAGCCAGGCCAGCCGGGCCGCACCGAGTGCGCCGCCGGTCGCACCGCCCTCTTGCGTCACCAACGGCACGCCCAGTGTGTTGGCCAGCTCTTGCGACCACCAGGCGCTGCGGGCGCCGCCGCCCACCACCGACAGTGCGCCCATGGGCTGGTCAGTGGCCAGGGTGCGCCAGCCGTCGCACAGGCCGAAGTTCACGCCCTCGACCACGGCGTAAGCCATAGCGGCTGCGTCGTGGCTGTGGGTCAGGCCGAACAGCACACCTTGTGCGTTCGGGTTGTTGTGCGGCGAGCGCTCGCCCGACAAATAGGGCAGAAACAGCGGCGCCTGGGCCCGGGCGCTGGGCGACAGCTGGGCGGCGGCGGCCAGCAGCGCGGCCTCATTCTCGAACTTGAGCAGCTTGGTGGCCCAGCTCACCGCGCTGGCGGCCGACAGCATCACCGACATCTGGTGCCAGCGCTGCGGCAGCGCGTGGCAAAAGGCATGCACGGCCTGGGCCGGGTTCGGGCGGAAGCTGTCGGTGGCCAAGAACACCACCCCCGACGTGCCCAGCGACACAAAGCCCTGCCCCGGCGCCACCACCCCCATGCCGACGGCGCTGGCCGCGTTGTCGCCGCCGCCGCCGGCGACGGGCAGGCCGGCGCGCAGACCCCAGCGGGCGGCAATGGCGGCCGACAGGCCGGCCGAGACGGCGCTGCCCTCGACCACGCGCGGCATGTGAGACTCGTCCAGGCCGCAAGCCGCCAGCAGCGGCGCCGACCAGCGGCGTGCGCCCACGTCCAGCCACAGGGTGCCAGAAGCGTCGGAGCAATCGGTTACCGCCTCGCCGGTCAGCAGCAGGCGCAGATAGTCCTTGGGCAGCAGCACGCGGGCGGTGCGGTTGAAGATGTCGGGCTCATGCTCGCGCAGCCACCACAGCTTGGGCGCGGTAAAGCCGGGCATTGCCAGGTTGCCGGTGATCTGGGCAAGCTCGGGCACGGCCTCGGTCAAGGCCACGCAGGCGGCGCCGCTGCGGCCGTCGTTCCACAGAATCGCCGGGCGCAGCACCTTGTCTTGCGCATCCAGCAACACCGCGCCATGCATCTGGCCCGACAAGCCGATGGCGCGCACCGCCGACAAGGCCGCGCGGTGGCCGTTGGCCAGTTGGTCCATGACCGATTCCAGCGCCCGCCACCAGCTGTAGGGGTCTTGTTCAGACCACAGCGGCTGGGGTTGCTGCACGGTGAGCTGCGCATGCGCCACCGCCACCACGCGGTGGTCGTCAGCCAGCAGCAGGGCTTTGAGTTCGGATGTGCCTAAATCGAGTCCAAGGTACATGGCATGGCCTTATGTGTAGAGAGTGCGGGGAGTGCGCAGGGCTGGGCACCAGTGCATTAGTTTTAAAGACAAACTAACTCTACCGCATATTCCTCCTGCGCAAGCAGCTATGTTTTATATAGCACTAGGGGTTTTTACTGCCAAAGCGTGCTTCGGCCTGGCGGCGGAAGTCCTTGGGCGTCATGCCCTTGATCTGCATGAAGCGCCGGTTGAAATTGGCCACGTTGTTGAAGCCCACGTCGTAGCAGACATTGTTGATGTAGCGGTCGGTTTCCATCAGCAGCTGGCAGGCGCGGTTGATGCGCAGGCGGTTCATGAAGTCGGTAAAGGTGTTGCCAGTGGCACGCCGGAAATAGCGCGAGAACTGGCTTTCGGTCATATTGAAGCGCGCCGACACCTCGGCCATGGTGAACTGCTCAGCGCTGTGGTCGGTCAGGAAGCTGACGATGCCGCTGACCTGCGCCAGCGAGGCGTCGTCGTCAAAGCTCTGCATCTGCACCGTGGACAGCAGCCGGTAATCGGTACACTGGGCCAGCTTGTCCAGCAGCATCAGAAACTCGCCAAACCGGGCCAGGCCATGGCTGTGCTTGATGCGGACCAGCGCATCGCGCGCCATTTCGCTCATGTCGAAAAATTCGATGCCGTGGCGGGCCCGCTCCAGGAGGGGTAGCACGGCTTGCAGCTCACCCACCTCGCTGCCAACCTGGCGCAGCGGAGCTTCCGAGAACTGCAGCACCATGTCGCGCAGATGGACCACCTCGTCGGGGTTGTCGCCGGAAATCCAGTTGTGCGGCAGGCGCGGCCCGGTCAGCACCAAGTTGCCTGGCTCGAAATGGCCGATGTAGTCGCCCACAAACAGCTTGCCCCGGGTCTGCACGATCAGGTGCAGCTCGCATTCTTCGTGCTGGTGCCAGCGCACCAGCGGCGTGGGAATGCCGTGCTCCAGATAGCGCAGGCTGCTGTGGGTTTCATGCGGCTCGTAACCCAGGTTCGGGTCGCGGCCCATGTCGTGCTCCAGCTCCGGTTCGCGGGCGCGTTGGCGCAGACTCACCATCGTTGTCTCCTCATAAATTCAAACCCCTCCCGCCGAACGACACTCCTTCCAAGGATGCCGTGGAGCCGGCTTTGCCGGGCCACTGGCATCGCCCCCTGCAAGGGGGTTGGCGAAAACACGAAGTGTGTAGCCTGGGGGTGTTCAAGACATCACATTACCACCGTCCACATTCAAGGTCTGGGCGGTGATGTAAGAAGCCTCGGGGCTGGCCAGGAAAACCGCGGCCCGGGCCACGTCTTCGGGAGCGCCCATATAGCCCAGCGGCACGGCCAGGCCCACGGCCTTCTTTTTTTCGCCGATCTGCAGACCTTCGGCCTTGGCGAACTGGGCGTCCACGTCTTTCCACATCGGGGTGTCGATAACGCCCGGCGAGATGCCGTTGACGCGGATGCCGTGCGGCGCCATGGCCAGCGCCGCCGATTGGGTGTAGCTGATGACGGCGGCCTTGCTGGCGCAGTAGTGGGCTACCAGGGCCTCGCCGCGGCGGCCGGCCTGCGACGCCAGGTTGGTGACGCTGCCCTTGCAGCCGTCGGCCACCATCTGCTTGAGCACGGCCTGCATCACGAAGAACATGCCTTTGACGTTGACGTTGAAGATCACCTCATATTGCTTCTCGGTGATCTCCAGAATGTCGCCCAGGCTGAACACGGCCGCGTTGTTCAGCAGCGTGGTGATGGTGCCAAACTTGGCCCGGGCGGCCGCCACCATGGCGTCTATGCTGTCCTGACGCGACACGTCGGCGCTCAGGTACTGGAAGTGGTTGGGGTACTGCGCCTGCAGGGCTTGCAGCTCGGCCGAGGGCGTGGCTGCCAGATCGACGGCGGTGCAATGCGCGCCTTCGCGCAGAAAGGCGGTGGTCGCGGCCAGGCCAATGCCGCCGGCGGTACCGGTCAGCAAAGCATGTTGTCCAGCCAGGCGTTGGGGGAAACTCATTTTTCGTCCTTGGTGAATTGGTTGACTTGGAGAGTGGCTTTTTGCAGCGCGGCGACCAAGCGCGGATCGCCGGCCAGCTCGGCCCAGAAGCTGACATTGCCCGCCAGCGCCAGCACCGGATCGGCCGCAGCGCAGATGGCGTGGGCGACGGCCGGGTCCATGGCCTGGTCCTGGTATACATACGCCAGCTCGCCCCGGTGCCAGCGCTGCAAAAAGGCCAGGAACAAGGCCGGCAACACAGCCACCGAATCGATGCTGGCGCCGCGCGCCAGGCATTCGCGCACCGTCGGGGCGATGAAGCCCGGAATCTTGGAAAAGCCATCGGCGGCCACGCGCTGGTTGGTGTCCAGGATCGCGGCATTGCCAAAGCGGTCCAGCACCACGTCGCGGTAGGCGGTCAGGTCCAGCGGGCACGGGTGTTCGGGCGTGTCCAGGCAGGGCATCACGTCGTTGGTGACGTAGTCGAACGCCATCTGGCGGATGCGCGGGTCCAGCGTGCCTTCGTGGATGTACTGGTAGCCCACCAGGGTACCGGCCCAGGCAATGCAGCTGTGGGTGGCGTTGAGCAGGCGGATCTTGGCCTCTTCGAACGGCGCAACCGACCCCACCATCTGCACGCCCACTGTTTCCCAGTCGGGTCGGCCATTACAGAAGTTGTCTTCAATCACCCACTGGATGAAGGATTCGCCCATGATGGGCGCCGCGTCGTCCCAGCCGGTGGCCGCCAGCACGCGGGCGCGCAGCTCGGGCGCGGGGCGCGGCGTGATGCGGTCGACCATGGCATTTGGGCAGGTCGTGTTGGCCTGCACCCAGGCGTGCAAGGCCGTGTCGCCCGCCAGCTGGATGAAGGACAGCAAGCCCTTGCGCACCCGGTCGCCGTTGTGGCGCAGGTTGTCGCAATTCAGCAGCGTGAGCTTGCCGCCGCCACCGGCCATGCGGGCCCGCAGTATGGCGGTGAGCGCGGCGTATATGCAGCTGCCGGGCAGACCTTGCTTGGCCCGCTCCAGGTCGGCGGCCAGATCGGCCACGCCGAGGTCTAGCTGGTCCTGCGCATCCAGGTAGTAGCCGGCTTCGGTGACGGTGAACGAGATGATGCGGGTGTTGGCGTCGGCGCCCACCGCGATCAAGCCCGCCAGGCTGGGCTCGTAAGGAACGATGCGGCGGATGGATTCGATGCGCTCGTAGTGGCGCTCGTCCGCCGGGGTCACGGTCTCCAGCGTATAAGCGCCGCCCTGGGCCGCCAAGGCTGCCATGGTCTCGGGCATGTCGGGACGGGTATTGCCGCCGGCCAGCGACCACTGGTTGCCGCCCGCGGCCTGCTGCAGCCGCAGGCGGTGCATGTACCAGGCCTGGTGCGCGCGGTGGAACGAACCCACGCCCAGATGCAACATCACAAGGTGGTTGGAAGTAGTAGCCATGGTAGGGAATCCGCAGAAGAGTTAAGCCAATGAAACCGTGCGGCCCGCATGGTCGAAGCAATGCAGGGTGTCTAGGTCAAACTCCAGCGCCACCGGGTCGCCGATGCGCAAATGGGTGCGTTCGGCCTGGCGCGAAATCATCGAAGTGCCCATCACGTCCACGTGGATCAGGGTGTCTGCCCCCAAGGCTTCGATCAGCTCAACCTTGCCCGGTACACCGGCATTGCCCACCGGCAGCACGCGCACGCCTTCGGGGCGCACGCCAATCAGGCCATCGGCCGGTACCCGGCCCGCGGCCTGGCCGGCCAGGGTGCCGAATTGCGACAGCTGGGCCGCCTTGACGATGTTCATGGACGGCATGCCGATGAACTGGGCGACAAACTGGTTGGCCGGCTTGTCGTACAGCTCCAGCGGCGCGCCCACCTGCTCGATGGCGCCGTCGCGCAGCACCACCACGCGGTCGGCCAGGGTCATGGCTTCGACCTGGTCGTGGGTCACGTAAATGGTGGTCACGCCCAATGCGCGGTGCAGCTTGTGGATCTCCACGCGGGTCTGGCCGCGCAAGGCGGCGTCCAGGTTGGACAGTGGTTCGTCGAACAAGAATATCTTTGGCGCCCGCACGATGGCGCGGCCGATGGCCACGCGCTGGCGCTGGCCGCCCGACAACTCTTTGGGCGTGCGCTTCAGGTAGGGCGTGAGGTTCAGCGTTTCGGCGGCGCGCTCGACCTTTTGCTTGATCTCAGCCACCGGCACCTTGGCCAGCTTGAGGGCGAACGACATGTTGTCGAACACCGTCATGTGCGGGTACAGGGCGTAGCTCTGGAACACCATGGCCAGCTCGCGCTGGCTGGACGGCAGGTGGGTGATGTCCTTGCCGTCGACGTGCAGCGAGCCTCCGTCTATGCTTTCCAGGCCGGCAATCATGCGCAGCAAAGTGGACTTGCCGCAGCCCGATGGGCCGACGAAAACGATGAACTCGTTCTTCTGGATATCGAGGTTGACGCCCTTGATGGCGCGGTGCTCGCCAAAGAATTTTTCAACACCGCGAAGTTGTAAGAATGACATGATGGAATCCTTGAATGGGGGTGCAGTCCGGGGCACACGCCCCGGACGTTGAAACAGTTACTTGACTGCGCCGAAGGTCAGCCCTTGGACGAGTTGCTTCTGGCTAAACCAGCCGAAGACGATGATGGGCGCGATGGCCATCAGCGAGGCGGCCGACAGCTTGGCCCAGAACAGGCCTTCGGGGCTGGAGTACGAGGCGATCAGCGAAGCCAGCGTGCCAGCGTTGGCCGAGGTCAGGTTCAAAGCCCAGAAGGCTTCGTTCCACGACAGCACCAGGCAGAGCAGGCCGGTGGACGCGATGCCGCCCATGGTCAGCGGCAAGATCACCCAGCGGAACTCCTCCCACACCGAGGCGCCGTCCAGGCGCACGGCTTCCAGGATGTCCTTGGGCACTTCCTTGAAGGCGCTGAACAGCATCCAGACCATGATCGGCAGGTTCGACAAGGTGAACACGATGATCAGGGCCGTCAGCGAATCCAGCATGCCCACGGTCTGCGCCATCACATACACAGGCACCAGCGCGCCCACGGCCGGCATCATCTTGGTGGACAGCATCCACAGCAGGATGTCGCGGGTCCTCTTGGTCGGGAAGAAGGCCATCGAATAGGCCGCCGGCACCGCGATCAAGATGCCCAGAACGGTGGACAACAGGCTGGTGATCAGCGAGTTCTTGGCAAACAGCAGGTAGTCGCTGCGCACCTGTACTTCGGCAAAGCTGGCCAGCGTGGGCGAGAAGAACAGCTCGGCGGCAATCGCCTGGCCCTCGGTCTTGAACGCGGTAATGGTCAGCCAGAACAGCGGGAAGAACAAGAACAGCGCAACGCCCCAGGCGCACACGGTGCGGATGATAGGGAAAGGTGTTTTTTTCATCATGGTAGTGCTCCGGTTCAGTCCAGGTTCTTGCCAACCAGCCGGACCAGGAACACCGAGGCGATGTTGGCCAGAATCACCGCGAACAAGGCGCCAGCCGAGGCCACACCCACGTCAAAGTTCATCAGCGCCTGCTTGAAGATCAGAAAGGCCAGGTTGGTGCTGTCGTTGCCCGGGCCGCCACCGGTGGTGGTGAAGATTTCGGCAAACACGCTGAGCAAGAAGATCATCTCGATCATCACCACCACGGCGATGGAGCGCCCCATGTGGGGCAGCACCAGGTAGTAGAACTTGTCGAATTTGGTGGCGCCGTCCATGCCGGCGGCATCCATCTGCTCGCGGTCCAGCGACTGCAGCGAGGTGATGAAAATCAGGCAGGCAAACGGCAGCCATTGCCAAGACAGCATGATGATCACCGACAGAAGGGGCCAGTCGGTCATCCAGTCGATCGGCGTGAGGCCGAAGAACTGCCATACATGCGCGAGCACCCCGTAGATCGGGTTCATCATCATGTGCTTCCACAGCAGCGCATTCACCGTGGGCATCACGAAGAACGGCGAGATCAGCAGCACGCGCACGATGCCCTGGCCGGGAAACGGCTCGTTGACCAGCAGCGCCAGGCCCACGCCCAGCACCACGGTGATCACGACCACCGAGCCCAAGAGCTGCAAGGTGTGCATCACCGACGGCCAGAAGTCGGGGTCGGTGATGAAGTAATGGAAGTTTTCCAGTCCGACGAAGCCGGTCTCGCCAGGCTGCATCAGGTTGTAGTGGATGACGGAGAAGTACAGCGTCATCACCAGCGGAACGATCATCCACAAAAACAAGGTGACGATCGACGGTGCCATTAAGGCACGGGGGAGAAATCGGCTCATGGTGTAGCTTTCGGTAGCGGGCCCGCAGCACCGGCCCTGGCGTGGAGGCGGATGTGGGAGCCCATATTTCGGTTGCCCGCGGTCCAGCGGAACGGCGCCGCAGCGGACCAGGTCCAGCTACAGCCCCGCCAGGCGTACACAGCGCAAGCCCGCAAATGGCAACCACCGGGCGTCACACCCGGTGGCCTGGCCGACTTACTTCTTGAAGTAGCCGCCCTTAGTCATTTCGCGTTCCGCAGCGGTTTGCGAAGTCTTCAGAGCCGCATCCACCGTGACCTTGCCGGCCAGCGCAGCGCTCATTTGCTGGCCCACAGCAATGCCGATGGCCTGAAATTCAGGAATCGCGGCGTACTGCACGCCCACATACGGCGACTTGGGCAAAGTGCTGTCGTTGGGGTTGGCGCTATTGATGGCCTTCAGCTCTTCGGTGGCAAACTTGGCCACTTTCTGGAACTCAGGGTTCGCATAGGTGGATTTGCGGGTGCCGGTGGGCACGGCATTCCAGCCCTCTTCCTTGGCCACCAGGTTCACGTATTCCTTGGAGGTAGCCCAGGCGATGAACTTCTGTGCTTCCGCCGGCTTCTTGGAAGACGCTGGCACGGCCAGATTCCACGACCACAGCCAGTTCGAACCCTTGGGGGTTACGGCCACAGGCGCCTGGGTGAAGGCCATCTTGTCTGCCACCTTGGACTGCTTGGGGTCGCTGACGAAGGACGCGGCAATCGTCGCATCGATCCACACGCCGCACTTGCCTTCATTCATCAAGGCCAGGTTTTCGTTGAAGCTGTTGGCCGATGCGCCGGGAGGGCCGTACTTCTTCATCAGGTCCACGTACTGGTTGATCGCGTCATGCCAGGGCTTGGAGTCGATCTGTGGCTTCCAGGCCATGTCGAACCACTGGCCGCCGTAGGTATTCACCATCGTGGTCAAGAACGCCATGTTGTCGCCCCAACCCGGCTTGCCGCGCAGGCACAGCCCGTACACGCCCTTGGCTGGGTCGTGGATCTTGGACACGATGTTGGCCATCTCGGTCCAGGTGGGGTTGGCGGGCATGGTCAGACCGGCGGCTTTCACCAGGTCGGCGCGGTACATGGTCATCGAGCTTTCGCCGTAAAACGGTGCCGCGTATAGCTTGCCGTCCAGCGACAGGCCGTTGCGGATGGCCGGCAGCATGTCGTCCACGTCATAGGCGGCATCGGTGGCGATGGGTGCGAGCCAGCCCTTTTTGGACCAGATCGGAGCTTCGTACAGGCCGATGGTCATCACGTCGAACTGGCCGCCCTTGGTGGCGATGTCGGTGGTAACGCGTTGGCGCAGCACGCCTTCTTCCAGCGTGACCCATTTGACCTTGATGTCGGGATTGGCGGACTCGAAGTGCTTGGTCAGCTTCTGCATGGTGATCATGTGGCCGTTGTTCACGGTGGCGATGACCAATTCGGTCGCAGCAAATGCGCTGGCAGATCCGAGCATCGCGGTGACAACAGCGGCGCAGATTTTCAGTTTCATGGAGTGTCTCCTGATGGTTTTTGACGTATTCCGCTAGCGCATTCAATGCACTTGGTCGGTGCCGCAATCGTAGAGACAGCTCTTGCAAACAGCGATACCGAAAAAGCGAGTTGTTGTACTTTCTTGCAGAGGAACTCTAGTAAAAACCCTTATCACCCACCTTAAAGTATCTGAATTTCCGTACTCTGTGCCGCGCACGGGCGCCAGGCAGACCCCACGCTGGTTTATATAAAAACAGGGCTGCAGCGCATATGAAACCTGCGCCAGCCGCTATGTATTCAGGAGCAAACGCAGTATTGCATCAGGCGCCGTGCTGGGCAAAACCGTCCAGCACATTCACCGCGTTCACACCCACCTCCTCTACCGCGTAGCCGCCCTCAAACACAAACACCGTGGGCAGGCCGGCAGCGGCCAGGTCGGCGCCTACGCGCAGATAGTCTTCGCTGCGTAGCGTAAAGCCCGAGATGGGGTCGCCCTCAAAGGTATCCAGCCCCAGCGACACCACCAGCGCCTGGGCACCGCTGCGGGCAATCGCCTGCAGAGCCTGGCCCAGGGCCGCACGCCAGCGCACAAAGTCGGTACCGCGCGGCAGCGGCAGGTTCAGGTTGTGGCCCGCCCCTGCGCCTGCGCCGGTCTCGTCCGCGTAGCCCAGGAAGAACGGGTATTCGGTGTGCGGGTCGCCGTGCACGCTGGTAAAAAACACGTCGCTGCGCTCATAGAAGATAGCCTGCGTGCCGTTGCCGTGGTGGTAGTCGATGTCCAGCACCGCCACCCGCTCAGCCCCTGCGTCACGCAAGGCCTGGGCCGCAACCGCCGCATTGTTCAGGAAGCAGTAGCCGCCAAAGAAGTCAGCCCCGGCATGGTGGCCCGGCGGACGGGTCAGCGCAAAGGCAAAACGCTCGCCCGCGCTGACCAGCTTGGCCGCCGTGATGGCGCACTGCGCACCGGCATAGGCCGCCGTCCAGGTGCCCGCCGTCAGCGGCGTGCCGGCGTCATACGAAAACAGCCCCATGCGGGCGGCGAAGTTGGCGGGCAATATGTCGGAGCGGAAACTGCGCACCGGCCATACCGACGGCAGCGCGTCACGCTCGGCATTGGCCGGGTCCAGTGCCACCCACTCGGTCCAGGCGCTCGCCAGAAAGTCCAGGTAGCGCGGGCTGTGCACCCGCTGCAAGACCTCCAGGCCATGGTCCTGCGGCGCACGCACATCGCCCTGCCCGCGCCGCTGCAGCTCCTGCAACACGTAGTCGGCGCGGGCGGGCACCTCGAAACACGGCACCAACTGGCCGCGGAACATCTCGACCTTGCCCTGGTGCAGGGCGTGCTGGTGGTTGTAGACGGTGATCATGCGAAAGCTCTTTCCAAGCAGAAGTGAATGCCCCAAAGTATGCCGCTCCGCCGCTGGAATAGCTTTGCTTTATGCCCCCGCTCCACGCTAGTATGCGCATACAAACAAACCTTTTCCGGCCCGCCATGAGCACAAAATTACCAACTACCGCGCTAGACAGCACAGATCGCACTATTCTGCGGCTGCTGCAAAATGACGGCACCCTATCCACCCCGCAGCTCGCCGAGCAGTTGGCCCTGAGCACCACGCCCTGCTGGCGCCGGCTGAAGCGGCTGGAGGATGCCGGCTTCATCACCGGCTACGAGGCCCGGCTGGACCGGCGCAAGCTGGGCCTGGACATCCTCGCCTTTGTGCAGGTCACCTTCGGCGTGGTGACCGGCAGCGCGATCCAGCAGTTTGAGGACACCATCGCCCAGCGGCCCGAGGTGCTGGCCTGCCACAAGGTGACCGGCCAGGCCGACTACCTGCTGCAGGTGGTAGCGCCCAGCCTGGACGCCTACAGCGATTTCGTGGAGACCGTGCTGCGCAGCCTGCCCGGCATCAGCCTGATCCATTCCAGCCTGGCGCTGCGGGAGATCAAGGCTTCGGGCCAGTTGCCCGTGCCTGCAGTCGATTGATAAGAAGCAGGCCGCTAGCGCAGATGGCGCCTGCGCAAGCAGCTATGTTTTAAATAGCAAATCAGATTCAGTGGTAGAAGCCCAGCACCATCGCCCCAGCGGTGATGAGCACACAGGCCAGGCTGCGGCGCAGGGTCAACGGCTCGCCCAGGAACAGCGCGCCGATGAGCGCGGCGAACAGCACGGAGGTTTCGCGCAGCGCCGACACTGTGCCCATGGGCGCACGCGCCACGGCCCAGATCACGATGCCGTAAGACGCCAGCGACATCGCCCCGCCGCCCAGCCCGGTCCAGATGGCACGCGCCCCCAGGTTGCGCGGCCAGGCACGGTGCTGGTACCAGTACAGCAGCAGCATGGCCAAGCTGTCCAGCACAAACAGCCAGCCCGCATAGGCCAGCGCATCGCCCGCCGCCCGCGCGCCCAGCCCGTCCACTACGGTGTAGGCGGCGATAAAGGCGCCGGTTATTACCGCCGTCAGCGGCCCGGCCAGCGGCATGCCCCGGCGCAGATCGGCCAGGCTGAAGATACCCACCGAGATCAGCACCACGCCCAGCCAGACCCATAGCCCCATGTTCTCGCCCACAAACAGCGCAGCGCCTATGGACACCAACATGGGCGAGGACCCACGCGCTATCGGGTAGGACTGGCCGAAGTCGCCCACCTTATATGCTCGCACCAGAAACACGTTGTAGCCCACGTGCAAGGCCACGCCCAGCGCCACATAGACCCAGCTGGCCGGCAAGGGGAATGGCCGCAGCAGCGCCAGCGGCAGTCCGCCCAGGCCGGCGCCCACCATCATCAGTGTCAGCACCGCCTTGCGGTCGGTACTGGCAGTGCTCTTCAGCATCGCGTTCCAGCTGGCGTGGCACAGCGCGGCGCAGAGCACCAGGAGGATGACGCTGAGGGTCATGCCATCAGCGGGCCAGCACCGGCTTCAGCGCCACGCCCGTCGCCGTGCCCAGCGCAACCACCTGCTCTGGCGGTGCCGCCGCCACGATGCGGCCGCCGGCGTTGCCGCCGTCCGGACCCAGGTCGATGATCCAGTCGGACTCGGCGATCACGTCCAGGTCGTGCTCGATGACCACCACGCTGTGGCCGCCATCGACCAGGCGGTGCAGTACGCGGATGAGCTTTTCCACGTCGGCCATGTGCAGGCCTACGGTCGGCTCGTCCAGCACGTACAGGGTGTGCGGGGCCTTCTGGCCGCGGCGGGTGATGTCATCGCGCACCTTGGCCAGTTCGGTCACCAGCTTGATGCGCTGGGCCTCGCCCCCGCTCAATGTTGGCGATGGCTGGCCTATGGTGAGGTAGCCCAGGCCCACGTCTTTCAGCAGCTGCAGCGGGTAGGCGATGACAGGCATCACGGCGAAGAAATCGACGGCTTCGTCGACCTCCATCTGAAGCACGTCGCCAATGCTCTTGCCGCGCCAGGTGACGGCCAGGGTTTCGGGGTTGAAGCGCGCACCCAGGCAGGTTTCGCACTTCACCTTCACGTCGGGCATGAAGCTCATGGCGATGGTGCGCAGGCCCTGGCCTTCGCAGCTGGGGCAGCGGCCGTCGCCGGTGTTGAACGAGAAGCGCGCCGGTCCGTAGCCACGGGCACGGGCCTCCAGGGTTTCGGCGAACAGCTTGCGTATCGTGTCCCAGAAACCGATGTAGGTGGCCGGGCAGCTGCGCGGGGTTTTGCCGATAGGCGTCTGGTCCACTTCCAACACGCGGTCGATGGCGGCAAAGCCGGCCACGTCGGCGCAGCCCAGCCAGGACGGGCGCTGGCCGGCAGCCCAGCTGTCGCGCCCGGCCTTTGTGGAGCGCTGGACCACGGCAGTCTGCACGTTGGCCAGCAGCACGTCGCGCGCCAGCGTGGACTTGCCCGAGCCGCTGACGCCGGTGACGGCCACCAGGCGCTTGAGCGGAATCTGCACGCTGACGTTCTGCAAGTTGTGCATGGTGGCGCCGCTGACGGTCAGCCACTGCAGTGGCTCGGCGATGGCCACGGCCTCGGTTGTCGCTTCTGCTGCCGCCTTCTTTTTGGCTGCGGCTTTGGTCTTGGCCGTGGGTGCTTCGTAGGGCAGATCGGCCACCGGCGCCGCCACGGCAGCCGGGTCAAACGCCTCCACCACGCGCCGCGCCTTCAAGGGATGGCGCATGGCGTGCAGCAGGTAGCGGCCGGTCACGGATTCACTGGCATCGGAAATATCGGCCACCTTGCCCTGCGCCACCAGCCGGCCACCGCGCTTGCCGGCGCTGGGGCCGATGTCGATGATGTGGTCGGCGCGGCGGATGGTGTCTTCGTCGTGCTCCACCACCACCAGGGTGTTGCCCTTGCTGCTGAGGCTGTGCAGCGCGTTCAGCAGGATGTGGTTGTCGCGCGCATGCAGGCCAATGGTCGGCTCGTCCAGGATGTAGCAGACGCCTTGCAGATTGCTGCCCAGCTGGGCCGCCAGCCGGATGCGCTGGGCCTCGCCGCCGCTGAGCGTAGGGGCGCCACGGTCCAGCGTCAGATAGCCCAGGCCGACTTCTTCCAGGAACTCCAGGCGGCTCTGGATTTCGGGCACCAGGTCGCGGGCGATGTCGGTTTCGCGCTGGCTCATTTCACCGGCGACTTGCAGTGCCTGCACCCATTTACGGATGTCGGTCACGCTCAGGCGCGCCAGATCGGTGATGCCGACATTGGCGAAGCGCACGGCCCGGGCCGTGGCGTTCAGGCGTGTGCCTTGGCAGGTGGGGCAGGCGACGTCGTGCAGGTCTTCGACCTCGGGCTCGGCAAAGGTCTGCTCGCGGCCGCCGGTGTCGTCGGCGCGCACCGAGTCGTCGAACACGGCGCGCTGGTCCTTGGTCAGCTTCACGCCCGTGCCCACGCAGTCGGGGCACCAGCCATGCTTGCTGTTGTAGCTGAACAAGCGCGGGTCCAGCTCGGCGTAGCTGGTGCTGCACACAGGGCAGGCGCGCTTGCTGGAGAAGACGATGACCTTGCCGATATGGGCGGTGGGCAGGCCGTCGGCCATGGCTTCTTTCAGGCCGTCGATGCCCACCAGCACATGGACCACGCCCTTGCCGTTTTCCAGCGCGGTGGTCAGGCCTTCGCGCAGGCGCGCCTCGTTGCCCGGGCCCACATCGAGGCTCAGCACGGGCAGCTCTACCGTGTGCTCCTTGAAGCGGTCAATACGCGGGAAGCCGGTGGTCGGCAAAAAGTCACCATCCACCCGCAAATGGCTATAGCCGCGCGGGCGCGCCCAGTCGGCCAGCTCGGTGTAAATGCCCTTGCGGTTGATGACCAGCGGCGCCAGCAGGCCGATGTGCTGACCCCGGAAGGTCTTCAGCAGCTGGGCGGCAATGCTGTCCGGCGTTTGCGGCTGTACCGCTGCGCCGTCTTTCACGCAATGCTGTATGCCTAGCTTGACGTACAGCAGGCGCAAAAAGTGCCAGACCTCGGTAGTGGTGCCCACGGTGGACTTGCGGCCCCCGCGGCTGAGGCGCTGCTCGATCGCCACGGTGGGCGGAATGCCGTAGACCGCGTCCACCTCGGGCCGGCCTGCCGGCTGGACGATGCTGCGGGCGTAGGCGTTCAGCGACTCCAGGTAGCGGCGCTGGCCTTCGTTGAACAAGATGTCGAAGGCCAGCGTGGACTTGCCAGAGCCGCTGACACCGGTGACCACATTGAACTGGCCGCGCGGAATGTCCACGCTCAGCGACTTCAGGTTGTGCTCCTTGGCGTTGACGATCTGGATGGCATTCGGCGGCACGACACGTGCGGCCTGTTGCGCCAGCCAGGCGGGTGTCTTTTCTTTCACCACCTGCGCACCGGTGCCCAGGGTGGACTCATATTCGCGCAGAGCCGCACCGGTATGCGAAGTAGCGTGCAAGCGCACCTCTTCGGGCATGCCTTGGGCGACCACCAGGCCGCCGCCGTAGCCGCCCTCGGGCCCCATGTCGATCAGCCAGTCGCTGGCGCGGATCACGTCCAGGTTGTGCTCGATGATGACCATGGAATGGCCGGCGTCCAGCAGCTTGCGCAGGGCGCGCATGAGCTTGGCGATGTCATCAAAGTGCAGGCCGGTGGTCGGCTCGTCGAACAGGAACAGCGTGCCCTTCTTGGCCACTGCCTGGCGGCTGGCGCTGCTGCTCTTGGCGGCCTCGGCCAGAAAGCCGGCCAGCTTCAGGCGCTGGGCCTCGCCGCCGGACAAGGTGGGCACCGGCTGGCCGAGCTTCACGTATTCCAGGCCCACATCCACAATCGGCTGCAGCGCACGGATGACGTCACGATCTGCCTCAAAAATAATAGCAGCCTCGGCCACCGTCAGGTCCAGCACATCGGCCACGTTCAGCTGTACCAGGCGGGCATCGGCCACGGCGCGGCGCTCAATCGTCACCTCCAGAATCTCGGGTCGGTAGCGCTTGCCGTCGCAATCCGGGCAACGCAGATACACATCGCTGAGGAACTGCATTTCCACATGCTCGAAGCCCGACCCACCGCAGGTCGGGCAGCGGCCGTCGCCGCTGTTGAAGCTGAACTTGCTAGCGGTGTAGCCGCGCTGGCGCGACAAGGGGGCGTTGGCAAAAATCTCGCGGATCGCATCCCAGGCGCCGACATAGCTGGCGGGGTTGGAGCGCGCGGTCTTGCCAATGGGCGACTGGTCCACAAACACCACTTCACTGAGGTAGTCGGCGCCCAGCAGCCGGTCATGCAGGCCCGGAGTTTCGGTGGCCTTGCCAAAGTGGCGCATCAGCGCTGGCGCCAGCACGTCCTGGATCAGGGTGGACTTGCCCGAGCCGCTGACGCCGGTAATGCACACCAGGCGCTGCAGCGGGAATTCGACCGAGACGTTCTGCAGGTTGTGCTCGCGCGCACCCTCCAGCACCAGGCGCGGCGTGCTGTCGGTCACCAGCTTCTTGAAACCCATGCCGATGGTCTTGCGGCCGCCCAGGTAGGCGCCGGTCAGGGTGTCGGCGTGGCGCAGGTCGTCGGTCGTGCCGTCAAACACGATCTGCCCACCGCGCGCGCCGGGACCGGGACCCATATCGATCATGCGGTCGGCGGCCAGCATCACCGCCGGGTCGTGCTCGACCACCACCAGGGTATTGCCCGCATCACGCAGGCGCTGCATGGCTTCAATGATGCGGTGCATGTCGCGCGGGTGCAGGCCGATGCTGGGCTCGTCCAGCACGAACAAGGTGTTTACCAGCGAAGTGCCCAGCGCGGTGGTCAGGTTAATACGCTGCACCTCGCCGCCGCTCAGCGTGCGGCTTTGCCGGTCCAGCGTCAGGTAGCCAATGCCTACATCGCACAGGTACTTGAGGCGGGTAGTGATCTCGTCCAGCAGCAGCTTCAGCGCTTGCACATCACCGCCCTGCTCTGCACGCGTGCCGAGGATGCGGTCGGCCTGCAGGTCAAAGAAGCGGCGCAGCCGGTCTATCGGCAGCAGCATCAGGTCGTGCAGGCACAGGCCGGGCAAGGATTCGAGCTGGGCCCGGCTCCAATCCGCGCCCTGGGGTAGGTGGCGCTTGGCGGGGTCGAGCACTGCGTTCGCGTCCTTCTGGCTGCCCAGGCGCCACAGCAGGCTCTCGGTCTTGAGCCGCGCGCCATTGCAGGCCGAGCAGGTGGTGTAGCTGCGGTATTTGGACAGCAGCACCCGGATGTGCATCTTGTAGGACTTGGTTTCCAGGTACTCGAAGAAGCGCTTCACGCCAAACCAGTGCTGGTTCCACTTGCCGTTCCAGTTCGGCGAGCCGTTGACGACCCAGTGCTGGTGCTCGGGCGTGAGCTTGTAATACGGCGTGTCGCGCGGGATGCCTGCAGCCTCGGCGTGGCGCATCAGGTCGTCCTGGCACTCCTGCCAGGCCGGGGTTTGCATGGGCTTGATGGCGCCCGAGCGCAGCGTCAGCTTGTCGTTCGGGATCACCAGGCCGTAATCCACACCGATCACGCGGCCAAAGCCCTTGCAGGTCTCGCAGGCACCGACGGGCGAGTTGAAGGAGAACATCGACGGGATCGGGTCGGTGTAGCGCACATCGCTCTCGGCGCAGTGCAGACCGGTGGAGAACTTCCACAGCTGGGGTTCCACTCCCTCCTCTGCCGGCAGCACATACACATTCAAGCGGCCACCGCCGCGCTTGATGGCCACCTCGATAGCCTCCAGCGCACGGGACTTTTCGGCACCGGCGATGCGGAAGCGATCAGCCACCACGTCCAGCACCTTGCGGGTGGCCGGGGCCGCGGCCTTCTTGCTGGGTTTGGCGGGCGTAGCGGGGGCCTCCACCGCCACCTCGCGCTCGGCCTGTACGCGGGTGAAGCCGCTGGCCGACAGCCAGTGCGCCACTTCTTCGGCGCTGGTATTGCCGGGCAGCTCTACCGGGAAAGTGAGTACCAACCGGGGGTCCTGGGCCGCCGCGGCGCGCTCACACAGTTCGGCGTAGATGCTCTCGGGCGTGTCGTGCCGCACCGGCAGCGCCGTGACGCGGTCGAACAGGTTGCCGGCGCGGGCGAACAACAGCTTCAAATGGTCGTTCAGCTCGGTCATCGTGCCGACCGTGGAGCGGCTGGAGCGCACCGGGTTGGTCTGGTCGATGGCAATCGCCGGGGGCACGCCCTCCACCTTGTCCACCGCCGGCTTGTCCATGCGGTCCAGAAACTGGCGCGCGTAGGCCGAGAAGGTCTCGACGTAGCGGCGCTGGCCCTCGGCAAACAAGGTGTCGAACACCAGACTGGATTTACCAGAGCCGCTGGGGCCGGTCACCACCGTGAGTTCGCCGGTGCGGATGTCCAGGTCGATATTCTTGAGATTGTGCTGGCGCGCACCGCGAATGCGGATGGTTCCCTGGGTCATAAGTCGGTGCTCGGATGGGTAAGGCGGACCATTGTAGGTAGCACGCCGGGTGTTGCGCGCCCGGGGGTTATTCGGCCTTTGGGCGCTGCAAAGCCCCTGCAAAAAGCTTGATCCAGCGCAAAGCCGGGGGCCGATGGGCCGCCTAAAGTGAATACCTGGGGCGTGCCCGGCAATGGCCGCCCACACGCCTCACCATACGCTTTTCCAGGAGCCTGCCATGCGCACAATGAAAGCTGCCGTCGTCCACGCCTTTGGCCAACCCTTACAGATCGAGGAAGTACCGCTACCCGAGGTGGCCGCGGGCCAGGTGCTGGTGAAAGTGGTGGCCTCGGGCGTCTGCCATACCGACCTGCACGCCGCCGAGGGCGACTGGCCTGTCAGGCCGACCCTGCCTTTCATTCCCGGCCATGAGGGCGTGGGCTTTGTGGCGGCGATTGGCGCAGGCGTGAAAACGGTCAAAGAGGGCGACCGCGTGGGCGTGCCCTGGCTGCACACCGCCTGCGGCCATTGCGAACACTGCATCACCGGCTGGGAAACCCTGTGCGACGCGCAGCAGATGACGGGCTACACCGTGAACGGCGGCTATGCCGAACATGTGCTGGCCGACCCCGGCTACATCGGACATCTGCCGGCCAACCGCGAGTTTTCCGAGATAGCGCCGGTGCTATGCGCGGGCGTCACGGTCTACAAGGGTCTCAAGGTGCTGGACTGCAAGCCCGGCGACTGGGTCGCAATCTCGGGCATCGGCGGGCTCGGGCACCTGGCCGTGCAATACGCCAAGGCCATGGGTTTTCATGTGATCGCAGTCGATATAGACGACGCCAAACTCCAGCTGGCTACCCAGCTCGGTGCCGACATGGTGATCAATGCCCTTACACAAGACCCGGTGCTTGAGGTGCAACGCGCCTTGCGGGGCGCGCACGGTGTGCTGGTCACCGCTGTATCCCGCTCGGCTTTTGCCCAGGGCCTGGGCATGCTGCACAAGCGCGGCACCATGTCGCTGGTGGGTCTTCCGCCCGGAGACTTCGCGCTGCCGATCTTCGACATGGTGCTGAACGCCAAAACCGTACGCGGCTCGATTGTTGGTACCCGCAAGGATCTGCAGGAAGCGCTGGAATTCGCCGGTGAAGGCAAGGTGCGCACCATCTATACCGAAGACAGCCTGGACAACGTGAACGCCATCCTCGATCGCATGCGCCACGGCAGCATAGAGGGGCGTGTGGTGATGCGCATTGCCGACTAGCAAAGCCTAGGCCCAACAAAAAAGCCCTCCGGCTGGAGGGCTTGCAGAGGCTGGGCCGCAGCCCATGGCACAGCTTAGTCGTTGGCGTAGATGTCCACGTCCTTGGTTTCCTTAATGAACAGCATGCCAATCACGAAGGTCGCAGCCGCCACCACCACCGGGTACCAGAGACCGTAGAAGATGTCGCCGGTCGCCGCCACCATGGCGAACGCGGTGGTAGGCAGCAAGCCGCCGAACCAGCCATTACCGATGTGGTACGGCAGAGACATGGACGTATAGCGAATGCGGGTCGGGAACATCTCGACCAGCATGGCGGCAATGGGGCCATAGACCATGGTCACCAGGATCACCAGGTAGACCAGGATCAGCAGCACCATGGGCTTGTTCATCGCGGCGTTGTCGGCCTTGGTGGTCAGGCCCGCGGCCTTGGCGGTGTCGACCACGGTTTTGCGGAACTCGTCGATGGTCTTCTTACCCTCTGCCGAGAACGCATCGCGCTTCTCGTTCAACACACCGGTGACCGACGTGATTTCCTTATCGCCCAGCTTGATGGTGGCCACGCTACCCGCAGCACCGTTCACATTGGTGTAGGGGATGTAGTTCTGCGTCAAGGTGCGCTTGGCGATGTCACACGAGCTGGTGAAGTCGATGTCGCGGGCAATCGGGCTGCCCTGGAACGAGCACTGGGCTGGGTCGGCGGTAATCACCACTGGCACCGCCTTCTGCGCAGCCACCAAGGCAGGGTTAGCGTACTGCAGCAGCGCAGGGAACACCGAGAAGTACGTCAGCGCTGCGATCAGGCAGCCGCCCATGATGATGGGCTTGCGGCCAATTTTGTCCGACAAAGAGCCAAACACAATGAAGAACGGCGTACCAATCACCAGCGCCGCAGCGATGAACAGATTGGCCGTGGTGCTATCTACCTTGGCAATGGTGGTCAGGAAGAACAGCGCATAGAACTGGCCCGTGTACCAGACCACAGCCTGGCCGGCGGTCAAGCCGATCAGCGCCAGAATCACAATTTTCAGGTTCTTCCATTGGCCGAAGGACTCGGTCAGCGGCGCCTTGGATGTCTTGCCCTCGGCCTTCATCTTCTGGAAGGCCGGCGACTCGTTCATGCTCAAACGGATCCATACCGACACACCCAGCAGCACGATGGACAATAGGAACGGAATGCGCCAGCCCCAGACTTCAAACTCTGGGCCCAGGGCTTCGCGGCAGCCCAGAATCACGATCAGCGACAGGAACAGGCCCAGCGTTGCCGTGGTCTGGATCCAGGCCGTGTAGGCACCACGCTTGCCATGCGGCGCGTGTTCGGCCACATAGGTGGCGGCACCGCCATACTCGCCGCCGAGGGCCAGGCCCTGCAGCATGCGCAAGGCAACCAGAATGATGGGAGCGGCAATACCGATGGATGCGTAGGTGGGCAGCAGGCCGACCACGAAGGTCGACAAGCCCATGATCAGAATGGTCACCAGAAAGGTGTACTTGCGCCCGATCATGTCGCCCAGCCGGCCGAACACGATGGCGCCAAACGGCCGCACCAGGAAGCCGGCTGCAAACGCCAGCAGCGCAAAAATATAGGCCGATGTGGGATCGAGTCCGCCAAAAAACTGCTTGGCGATGATGGCGGCCAATGAGCCGTACAGGTAAAAGTCATACCACTCGAACACCGTGCCGAGGGAGGACGCGAAGATGACCTTCTTTTCCTCGCCCGTCATGGGCCTGGGCGCTGCGCCCACATGTGTCGCCATAGTGCTTGAAGCCATGGTGCTTGTCTCCTGATGTAGTTAAGGGCCTCCTCAAGGGCGACCTGAGGCGCATTCTTGGAAGCATTGCTGACCGTTTCCTGACAAAAACGTACAAACACTTACAGCCCTAGTGCAAACCCTTGGACTGATTTTCCCGCCCTGGGCGAACACGGTGGTGTCTGTGCCGCACGCCGCAAATTAGGGGCCATCCGTCAGTTCATGGTCAGCGCCTCTCCCCACACTCGCGCTGCTGCAACAAGGCCCCACCAATCCGGCGGCGGCGCGATTGACACACCCAAGGAGACAACCATGACCGACCCGATCGTGGCCAAAATAGAGGCCAATCCCAAGTACCACGAACTGCGGCGCAAGCGCGGCACGTTCGGCTGGACGCTGACCGCGCTGATGATGTTCGTGTACTACGGCTACATCGCGCTGATCGCGTTCAACAAACCTTTTCTGTCCCAGCCCATAGGCGGAGGTGTCACCACCATCGGCATCCCTATCGGCTTGGGAGTGATTGTTTTCACCATCCTGATCACCGGCCTGTACGTGCGCCGGGCCAATAGCGAATACGACCGCCTGACCGCCGAAATCCTGAAGGATGCAGCCCAATGAAAACCATCTTCAAAACGCTGGCCGCCTGGGCATTTCTGGCCGCCGCAGGCGCTGCATTTGCAGCCGGCGCCGACCTGGGCCAGGTCGACAAGCAACCCACCAACTGGGTGGCGATCAGCATGTTCGGTATCTTTGTGGTGGGCACCTTGTTCATCACCAAATGGGCAGCAGCCAAGACCAAATCGGCCTCCGACTTCTACACCGGCGGTGGCGGCATCACCGGCTTCCAGAATGGCCTGGCGATTGCGGGTGACTACATGTCGGCCGCCTCCTTCCTGGGCATTTCGGCGGCGGTGATGGCCTCGGGCTATGACGGCCTGATCTATTCCATCGGCTTCCTGGTCGGCTGGCCGGTCATCACCTTTCTGATGGCCGAACGCCTGCGCAACCTGGGCAAGTTCACCTTTGCCGACGTAGCCGCCTACCGTTTCCAACAGACGCCGATCCGCATGTTTGCGGCCTCCGGCACGCTGGTGGTGGTGGCGTTCTACCTGATCGCCCAGATGGTGGGCGCGGGTGCGCTGATCAAGCTGCTGTTCGGCCTGGACTACTGGCTGGCGGTGGTGATCGTCGGTGCGTTGATGATGATCTACGTGCTATTCGGCGGAATGACGGCCACCACCTGGGTGCAGATCATCAAGGCCTGCCTGCTGCTGGCCGGCGTGACCTTCATGGCCATCGCTGTGCTCGCGCAGTTCGGATTCAGCCCCGAAGCGCTGTTTGCCAAGGCCGTGCAGGTCAAGACCCAGATCGCAGCCAACGACGGCAAGCTGCCCGAAGAAGCCGCCAAGATCGGCCTGGCCATCATGGGCCCAGGCGGTTTTGTGAAAGACCCGATCTCGGCTATCTCCTTCGGCATGGCTCTGATGTTCGGCACCGCCGGCCTGCCGCACATCTTGATGCGTTTCTTCACCGTGCCAAACGCCAAGGAAGCGCGTAAATCCGTGCTCTGGGCCACCACCTGGATCGGCTACTTCTACCTGCTGATCTTCATCATCGGCTTTGGTGCCATCACCCTGGTGCTGACCAACCCCGAGTTCGCCGACACCATCAAAGGCGTGATCAAGGGCGGCGGTGGCTCCAGCAATATGGCGGCCGTACTGGTGGCCAAGGCCGTGGGCGGCAACATCTTCTTCGGCTTCATTTCGGCCGTGGCATTTGCCACCATCCTGGCGGTGGTGGCGGGGCTTACGCTGTCGGGTGCCTCCGCGGTATCGCACGACCTGTACGCCACCGTGTTCAAGAAGGGGAAGGCCGACAGTGCCTCCGAGCTCAAGGTTTCGCGTATCACCACCGTGGCGTTGGGCATCATCGCCGTGCTGCTGGGCATTGCCTTCGAGAAGCAGAACATCGCCTTCATGGTGTCGCTGGCCTTCGCGATCGCGGCCTCGGCCAACTTCCCGGTGCTGTTCATGTCGGTACTGTGGAAAGACTGCACCACACGCGGCGCAGTGATCGGCGGGTTCATGGGGCTGATCTCGTCGGTGGGCCTGACCGTCGTGTCGCCCTCGGTGTGGGAAGCCACCCTGGGCTACCCCAAGGGCTCGGCCTGGTTCCCATACACCTCGCCAGCGCTGTTCTCCATGAGCATCGGCTTTATCGGCATCTGGCTGTTCTCGGTACTCGACCGCAGCCCGCAAGCTGCGAAGGAGCGCGATGCGTTCAAGGCCCAGCAGGTGCGTTCGGAAACCGGCTTTGGCGCCTCGGGCGCTTCCGGCCACTAAGCCAAAGCACGTTCGGCGATGGCCTCCCAGACCGCCCGCTTTGCGGGCGCGTCCAGGCGGCTCCAAGCCGCAATTTCGTCCAGCGTACGCCAGCAGCCGGTGCAAAAAACACCGGCTGCATCCATTTGGCAAACGGCTATGCAGGGCGACGCCACTTCGGCACCACTCAGGCCTCTGGCGCTTTCTGCACCTGCGCCAGCAGCTATTAAATCCATAGTATTCAAGCCGCAACCAGCACTACGTCGGCCACCGGTGCGCCGGTCAGCCGCTCCAGGTCCTGTGGCGCCAGAGCAAACACTGCATGCGGATGGCCGGCCGCGGCCCAGATCTCGGCAAAGCGGAATAGCTCGCGGTCGATCAAGGTCACCGGCGGATGCGCATGCGCCACCGGCGCCACGCCGCCAATGGTGAAGCCGGTGCGGGTCTTGACGAAGGCCGCGTCCGCCCGCCCCACCGGGCCCACCAGAGCCGCCACCTTGTGCTCGTCGACGCGACGGTCGCCCGAGGTGACGACCAGCACCGCTGCGTCGTCCGACAGGCGTCGAAAGATGATGCTCTTGGCAATCTGCCCGACCTCGATGCCCAGCGCATCGGCAGCCTGCTGCGCCGTGCGCGCCGCGTCCTCCAGCATGCGCGGCAACTGCGCATGGCCGCTGGCCTGCAGCGCTGCCACCACACGCTGCACCCCTTCGGGCAGCGATTTCAATTCAGCTCCACACATCAGCTCAACCTCTTGTTCCAGAGCGCCGTGGCGGCGCGGGAGTTGGATTTTCGGCCCAGATAGTCGCTGATGAACTGGCCCGCATCCACCAGCAGCTCCAGGTCGATGCCAGTGTCTATGCCCATGCCGTGCAGCAGGTAGACCACGTCTTCGGTCGCCACATTGCCGGTTGCGCCCTTGGCATATGGGCAGCCACCGAGCCCGGCCACCGAGGCGTCGAACTGCCAAATTCCCAGCTGCAGCGCCGCCAGGGTATTCGCCAGCGCCTGGCCATAGGTGTCGTGGAAATGGCCGGAGACATCATCTATCGCGTAGTGCTGCAGCGCCGCCTCCAGGGCGCGCTGCACCTTCAGCGGCGTGCCCACGCCGATGGTGTCGGCCACGCCCACATGCTGCACGCCGATCTCGCGCATCAGCCGCGCCACCATGGCGACGCGCTCGGGTGCAATCTCGCCCTCGTACGGGCAACCAACGGCGCAAGAGATGGCGCCGCGCACATACATGTTCTGCGCGCGCGCCGCCGCCACCACCGGGCGGAAGCGCTCGATGCTCTCGGCGATGCTGCAGTTGATGTTGCGCTGGCTGAAGGCCTCGCTGGCCGCAGCGAAAACCACGATCTCGTCCGGCTGCGTCTTCTGCGCCGCCTCGAAGCCCTGCTGGTTCGGCACCAGCACCGAATAGCGCACGCCGGGCTGGCGCGCAATGCCGGCCATCACCTCGGCGTTGTCGGCCATCTGCGGCACCCATTTGGGCGACACAAAGCTGGTGACCTCGATCTCCTTCAGGCCAGCCTGTTGCAGGCGCTGCACCAGCTCGATCTTGACGGCAGCGGGCACCATCTGCTTTTCATTCTGCAAGCCGTCGCGCGGGCCGACATCGACGAGTTTGACTCTGGAGGGCAATGGCATTCAGTAACCTCTTTCGCGTTCCACCATGCCCGCCACCGGCTGGCCTTGCAGCAGCGCCTGCAGCTTGCCGGCGATCTGCGCCAGGCTTTCTTCGCGCAGCGTGCGGGCCGAGGTATGCGGGGTGATGCTGATCTTGGGATGCGCCCAGAACGGGTGCGCGGCCGGCAGCGGTTCGTTGCGAAAAACGTCCAGCGTGGCGCCGGCCAGATGGCCGCTGTCCAGCAGCGCCAGCAGGTCGGCCTCCACCAGATGCGCACCGCGCGCCACGTTGACCAGGTAGCCACCGGGCTGCAGCCACGACAGGCTGCGCCGGTTCAAGATGTTCTCGGTATCCACCGTCAGCGGCAGCAGGCACACCAGGCCCTTGGACGCGGCCAGAAAATCGTCCAACTGCGCAGCCCCCGCAAAGCCCCGTACACCGTCCAGCTGCTTGGGCTGGCGGCTCCAGACGTTGACCGGGAAGTCGAAGCCGCGCAACGCCTGCGCTACCCGCTGCCCGAGCACGCCCGCGCCCAAAATGCCCACCGGAAAGTCCGCCCGCGCCCGCGTCGGCCGCTGCGCCCACCGGCCTGCGTGGGTGTCGGCCTCGTAGGCGTCCAGCGCCCGAAAATGCCGGATCAGCGCATGGCAGACGTACTCGGCCATCTGCACCGCCATGCCGGCGTCGTCCAGCCGCACCAGCTGGGTCTGCGGCGGGATGCGCAGCTTGAGCAAGGCATCGACACCCGCACCCAGGTTGAACACGGCTTTCAGGCCCGGCTGTTCGTCGAAGAAGGCCTGCGGCGGCGCCCACACCACCGCGTAGTCGGCCGGCGGGCTGCCCGGCACCCAGTGCGCCACCTCAGCCTGCGGCCACAGGGCGCGCAAACCGTCTGTCCAGAATTCCGCGGGGCCATCCGCCCCGTACAACGCGATCCGCATCCGATGTCCTCTTGTTTTACAGCGTATTGTGTCCGCGCCGGCGCTCAGGCACTGGCTTCCAGACGTAACAGCTCGGCCCCTTCAGCTACCTGGTCGCCCGGCGCGAACAGCAGCTCGGCGACGATGCCGTCACCCGGCGCGGCAATCGTGTGTTCCATCTTCATGGCCTCCATCACCGCCAGCGGTTGGCCTTGGGTGACGGCCGCGCCCACTTGCACCGCAAACGCCACCAGCCGGCCCGGCATGGGCGCGGTCAAACGCCCGGCCGTGGCGTGCACCGCCGTGGCCTGGGCAAACGGGTCGATTACTATGATTTGTGTAGCGCCTTGCGCAGTATGGATATGCGCTACCGACCCATTCTTATAAAAATGCACGGTCTGGCGCTGGCCGGCGAACTGCAGCACCATGGCTTCGGCACCCTGCCCGCTGACGTCCCACTGCAGCGGCCCCGCCGTGTCGCCCACGGCCAGCTGCAGCGCACCATCGTGCAGGTAGCGCAGGCTGGCCTCCACCGCCTGGCCATGGAACTCGAAGGCGAACCGGCGCACCAGCTCGCCATAGGCGCGCCAGCCATCGCGGCAGCTGAACGGGTCGGCGGTTTGCAGCGCCGCCTCGGCAAGCAGCGTCTGCGCCACGCAGGCCGCCACCGCCAGCGGCAGGCCCACCCGCTCCTGCTGGAACAGCACTGCCGACTCCCGGACTATCAGCGCCGTGTCCAGCTGCGCCTGGGCGAACGACGGGCTCTGCAGCACATGCCGCAGGAACTGCACATTGGTCGCCACGCCCACCGCATGCAGCTGCGACAAGGCCTGGTCCATGCGCGCCAGCGCCTGGGCGCGGGTGGCGCCGTGGACGATGAGCTTGGCCAGCATCGGGTCGTAGAACGGCGACACCACGTCGCCCGCGCGCACGCCGGTATCCACCCGCACCGCGCCACGGGCGAACGCCACATGCGCGGGCAGCTCGAATACCTGCAAGCGGCCGGTGGCCGGCAGGAACTGCTGGTCAGGCGTCTCGGCGCAGATGCGGGCCTCGATGGCGTGGCCGCTGATCTGCAGATCGCTCTGCGCCAGCGGCAAGGGCTCGCCTGCCGCCACGCGTAGCTGCCACTCCACCAGGTCGAGCCCGGTGATGGCCTCGGTCACCGGGTGTTCAACCTGCAGCCGGGTGTTCATCTCCATGAAATAGAAGTCCATTCGGCCGGCGTCATCTTGCTCGACGATGAACTCCACCGTGCCCGCGCCCACGTAATGCACGGCGCGCGCTGCAGCCACGGCCGCCGCGCCCATCTGCTGGCGCAGGGCTTCGGTCATGCCGGGAGCCGGCGCTTCTTCCAGCACCTTCTGGTGCCGGCGCTGCACCGAGCAGTCGCGCTCGAACAAGTGCACCACGTTGCCATGGCTGTCGCCAAATACCTGCACCTCGATATGCCTCGGGCGCTGCACATACTTCTCCACCAGCACAGCGGTATTGCCAAAGCTGCTGCTGGCTTCGCGCTGGCAGCTGGCCAGGGCCGCCGCAAAGTCCGGCGCGCTGTCGACCACCCGCATGCCCTTGCCACCGCCACCGGCGCTGGCCTTGATCAACACCGGGTAGCCGATGGCATCGGCCTCGCGCTGCAGCAGCGCCGGGTCCTGGTCGGCGCCGTGGTAGCCGGGCACCAGGGGCACGCCGGCGCGCGCCATCAACTGCTTGGATTCGGCCTTCAAGCCCATGGCCTGGATGGCAGCGGCCGGTGGGCCGATGAAGACCAGGCCAGCATCGGCGCAGGCCTGGGCAAAGCCGGCGTTCTCGCTGAGGAAACCATAGCCGGGGTGGATGGCCTGCGCCCCGGTGTCCAGCGCCGCCTGGATGATGCGTTCGCCGCGCAGATAGCTGTCCTTGGGCGCGCTGCCGCCGATGTGCACCGCCTCGTCACAGGCGCTGACGTGGGCCGCGCCGGCATCGGCATCTGAATACACCGCTACGGTTTTAATAGCTAGCCGCGCGCAGGTGGCGGCCACGCGGCAGGCGATCTCTCCGCGATTGGCGATCAGGATTTTGTCAAACATGGGTAACTCCAAACCAGGCCCGCAAGCGCCGGACTAGCGCCGTTAAAAACCGCCACAACACCACCAGAAGCCACACGCTGATGGCCAGCACCACACACAGGCTGATGCCAAAGGCGACGGGGTAGTGCGTGGCCAGCCACAGCGCGCCCAGGGTCAGGGCGTCTTCCAGCAGGCTCAGGCCGATGTTCGAAAAAGGCTCGGGCGAGGTGTTCGCCGCCGCCCGCGTGACCGCCTTGGTGGCGAATGAGGTCGCGGCCAGCGAACCGCCAAACAAGGCCGCCACCGCGCCCATGGTGGCGTTATCGGCCCCAAACACCCCAGCTGCGAGCGCAGCACCGGCGGGGATGCGGATGACCGCATGCAGCGCATCCCACAGACTGTCCAGCCCCGGGATCTTGTCGGCAAAAAATTCGACAAACAGCATGGCCCCGCTGGCCACCAGCATGGCCGGGTGCTGTAGCACCTGCAGTCCAGGCGGCAACGGCAGCCACCCCAACACGCCCGCCATGCCGGTGGCGAACACCACGGCATACAGGCGTATGCCGCTGGCCCAACCCAGCGCGGCGGCCAAAGCCAGCAGCGCGGGCAGGTCCAGGTAAGTGCTGCTCTGAATCTGGGTATGCAGCCATGCACTCACGCTGTCCAGCGCATTCACTTTCTAACCTCCGGCGCTTTTAGACCTTGGCATGTAGGCAGGCGACATAACGCTACTACTGGGCGGCGAGGCCGCTGGTCACGGCGATGGACGATCAGGATTCCGTCGAACATAGGCCTCCTTCGCGGTGAAACGACTTCAACATCTCGTAGGCGAACCTCAGGGCGCAGCCTTTGCCGGTGGGTTGGCCTGCGGGTTCGCAATCCACACCACCCGCTCGTCCACGGCATACAGCATGCACGGGGACTGGCTGACCTTGCGGCAGCGTTCCAGTGCACGTTCGGTGGGCTCGCCGGGCTCGCGCAAATCGGGGGGGTTGCGGCCCACGGTATAGAGCACGGTTTCGTTCGAGATCACAAACGCCCGCGGCATTGGCCGGGTCAGAAATTCGCGGTACATCTCGCGGCCGCCGTCGTTGTTGACAGGTACGCGGGCCACATCGTCCAGCGCGGCAAAGCCGGTTGCCGGGTAGCTAGGCCGTGTGGCCACCGGGGCCACAGGCGCGCTGGCCTCGATCGGCAGCGCCGGGATGGACGGCAGCTTGGCCTGCTTGTCGCGCTTGTCCATGAAGGCGGCCAGGGTGGCGGGCAGCTTCTGGGCCCAGGCCACGATTTCCTCGTCATTGGCCACGGCTTTCATGGGCACAAACACCCGCACCCGGCCATAGTCGTTGCGCGAATACTTGGCATACACCACCTCGTACACCGGGCCGGGCAGCTTGATGCCACGCGCCTGCACCCACTGCTGCACGTCGCTGTAAAACACGGTTTGCTGGCCGACCAGATGGCCGGGGCGGCGGTATACCTGCAGGCACTCGGGCGTCTTGCTCTCACTACCAAAATCGTCGCGGAACAGCTGGCCGGGCTGCGAGCAGCCGTCAGCTCGCCAGTCGGGCGCATTGCCGCTGCGCACCGGCAGTTCCAGCACGATGGCGCTTTGCATCCTGCCGTTTTGCACGTCCATGGCGTAGGCCGCAAAAATCGACAACGGCGGTGGCGTGCGCAGCACGGCGTTCCACTGCGTGCGGTTCGCATACAACCAGTGGCCATCGGGCAAGGCCAGGGTACGTCCGCCAATGCTGAGCTGCTTGTCGAGAATCTCCAGGTCTGGCGGGGATTCCACCACGTCCAGCGCAAAGCTGGCGGGAGCGATCAGCAGCAGGCCGAACGCCAGGCCAAGATGCCGCAGGGCTTGGGACAAAGGGTGCATGGGTTTCTTTCAGATACAGTTGTTGGGGAGATGGTGGGCCACCGGTGCGGAACTACGCTGCAGTCGGCACTGCGAGGCCCGTGCCGCCGGAGTCTATGGGCACCGCCATTTGTAACCGATCCATGGCGCGCTACCGGCCTGCCATCACATGCGGAAGATGCCGAACTGCGTGTCCGGAATCGGCGCATTGCGGGCCGCGCTCAGGCCCAGGGCCAGCACACGGCGGGTGTCGGCCGGGTCGATCACGCCGTCATCCCACAGGCGGGCGGTGGCGTAGTAGGGGTGGCCCTGGGTTTCGTACTGCTGGCGGATCGGGACTTTGAAGGCGGCTTCGTCTTGGGCGCTCCACGCGCCGGCCTGGGCTTCGATGGCGTCGCGCTTGACGGTTGCCAGCACGCCAGCGGCCTGCTCGCCACCCATCACACTGATGCGCGCGTTCGGCCACATCCACAGAAAGCGCGGGCTGAAGGCGCGGCCGCACATGCCGTAGTTGCCGGCGCCAAAGCTGCCGCCGATGATGACGGTGAACTTGGGCACCTGGGCGTTGGCCACGGCCATCACCATCTTGGCGCCGTGGCGGGCGATGCCCTCGTTCTCCACCTTGCGGCCGACCATGAAGCCGGTGATGTTCTGCAAAAAAACCAGCGGGATCTTGCGTTGGCAGCAGAGTTCGATGAAGTGCGTGGCCTTGAGCGCCGACTCGCTGAACAAGATGCCGTTGTTGGCGATGATGCCGACGGCCATGCCTTCGATGGCGGCGAAGCCGCAGACCAGAGTGGTGCCGTAGCGCGCCTTGAACTCGTCGAATGCACTGCCGTCAACGATGCGGGCAATGATCTCGCGCACATCGAAGGGCTTGCGGCTGTCGGTGGGCACCACGCCGTGCAGCTCTTCTGCTGCATATTTAGGAGCTAGTGGCGTATATTCCGCCTGCGCGAGCGGCTTGTTTTTATGTAAATTCTTGACTGCCGCGCGGGCCAGCGCCAGCGCATGCATGTCGTTCTGCGCTAGGTGGTCGGCCACGCCGGACAGGCGGGTGTGCACATCGCCGCCGCCCAGGTCTTCGGCGCTTACCACCTCGCCGGTAGCGGCCTTGACCAGCGGCGGCCCGGCCAGGTAGATGGTGCCCTGGCCTTGCACGATGATGGATTCGTCGCTCATCGCCGGCACATAGGCGCCGCCGGCGGTGCAGCTGCCCATGACCACGGCGATCTGCGCAATGCCCTGCGCGCTCATGGTGGCCTGGTTGAAAAAGATGCGGCCAAAGTGGTCGCGGTCCGGGAACACTTCGTCCTGGCTCGGCAGGTGCGCGCCGCCCGAATCCACCAGGTAGATGCAAGGCAAGCGGTTCTGCTGGGCCACCTCTTGGGCGCGCAAATGCTTTTTGACGGTCAGGGGGAAATAGGTGCCGCCTTTGACGGTGGCGTCGTTGCACACCACCATGCAGTCCACGCCGCTGATGCGGCCTATGCCGGTGACCAGCCCGGCGCAGGGCGCGCTGTCGGTACCGTCGCGGTCCGGGTACAGGCCGAGCGCGGCCAGCGGCGAGAGTTCGAGGAAGGGCGTGCCCGGGTCCAGCAGCAGGTTGACCCGTTCGCGCGGCAGCAGCTTGTTGCGGGCCGTGTGCTTGGCCCGCGCCGCCGGGCCGCCACCCAGGGCCGCGGCTGCCAGCTTGGCCTGCAGGTCGGCGACCAGCGCGCGCATGGCGGCAGCGTTGGCCTGGAACGCGGCCGAGCGCGGGGAAAGTTGGGACTCCAGTACCGGCATGCAGATCCTCCAAGACGCCAAAGATGATTGACGTTTACGTCAACGTCAATCATAGCCTTGGCGGCGGGGAGCGGCTAGCGCCGGTAAACCCTAGGTCGTTGTGGCCACGGCCGTCATCTGCTTGACCAAGGCCATGCGTTTGCTGGTGTGCGGGCCGGTCAGCACAAAGCCGTGGGCGCGCTCCGGCAGCTCGGCCGATGCAAACCACCATTCACCCAGCACCTGTTCAACCCACTGGCCCAGTTGGCCGGGTGCGGGCGGATGGGCCACGATGGGCAGGGCCGGGGTTTTGATGGCCACCGGCATGGCCGCGAATTCCAGGCTGGCGGCCGTGCCGTGCAGGCTAGCGGCCAGTACCTTGGCGGCGGCCATGATGGGCATGACATACGGCAGGGGGCGACCGGTAGGCGCGCCGGGGCTGGCGGCGCTGGCGTACTGCGCGCTGTCGCCCAGGGCCCAGACATGGGGCGCACTGGTCTGCAGCTGGCGGTCCACCACGATGCCGCGCTCGCAGGCGATGTCCGCGGCCTGCGCCAGGCTGGTGTCGGCGCGCAGGCCGATAGCGCTGAGCAGGATGTCGGCCACCACCGTCTGGCCGTTCGACAGGGTCAGCGCCAGCACATCGGCCTGGCGGTTCACCGCCTGTACCGTGGCGCCCAGATGCCATTGCACCGACAGGCCGGCCAGGGCTTCTTGCAGCTGGACACTGGCGGTGGGCGGCAGCAAGGCGGCCAAGGGGCGGTCGGCAGGGTCGATCACGGTCACGGCGTAACCCGCGCCCGCCAGGTCATTGGCAAATTCGCAGCCGATCAGGCCCGCGCCCATGATGGCCACGCGTGCGCCCTCGCCCAGGCCGGTCAGGCGCTGGTGGAACACGCCGAAGTCGTCCAGCGAATTGACCGACAGCGCTTGATCTGCCGCGTCGCCAGCCAGCGGCACGCGGATCGCCTGGGCGCCGGTGGCCAGCACCAGGTCGCGGTAGGGCAAGGTGCCTGTGCTGGTCTGCACAGTTTGGGTGGCGGTGTCGATGGCCGTGACCCGGGTGTGCGTAAGCAGGGTGACGTTCAGCGTCTGGGCAATGGTCGCCGCGGGCGTGGTGACCAGCTGCGCCGGGCCGCGCTTCTGGCCAAAGGCGTTGGACAGCGTGGGCTTGGCGTAGAAGTCGCCCGCGTCGGCTGTGACCAGGGTGATGGGCATGTCGGCGTCGAGCTTGCGGAACTCGCGCACCGTCTGCCAGCCAGCCAGGCCGGCACCGATGATAAGAAGCGGATGGGTCATTAAATTTCTACGGCTTCGAAGTCGGCCTTGGCGACGCCGCAGTCCGGGCATTCCCAGCTCGCAGGCACGTCGGCCCACAGGGTGCCGGGCGCGATGCCGTCTTCAGGACGACCCGCTGCTTCTTCGTACAAAAAGCCGCAAACGATACAAACATAGGTTTTCATGGTGGGGTTCTCAGTTTTATATAAAAAATGCCTCTAGCGCATATAAATGCTGCGCTAGCAGCTATGAAAAGCGCAGCAATTATGCCGTAACAGCAGACAGCGAAGCCAGCTGGGCCTTGTAGTGGTTGGCGTGGCGCTCTTCCACCTTGGCCAGGGCGGCAAAGCGTTTCTGGGCTTTTTCCAGGGTGGCCTTGAACTGGGCGGCGTGCACCTTGGACTCTTCGATCTGCTCGTCCATCTCGGCCACGGCAGCGGCATTGCCCTCGGCTTCGGCGGTGGCGCGGAAGCCTGGGTACATCTCGGTGTATTCGTAGGTTTCGCCGTCGATGGCGATCTGCAGCGCCTTGGCCGGGGTCATGCTGGCCTTGGGGTACAGCAGGTCCAGGTGACCAAAGGCGTGCATGACTTCCTGGTCGGCCGTGGCTTCAAAGGCCAGCGCAGTGGCTTCGTCGCCGGCTTCGCGCGACAGCTTGGCGAAGTAGCGGTACTTGATATGGGCCATAGACTCTCCTGCGAAAGCCGATTCGAGGTTGGCAAGGGTCTTGATTTCTGGACGTTGGCTGGCGATGGACATCGTGGGCTCCTGTAGGGTGTAGTCGTTGTGAACAGGGGCAATCTTACGTCCTATTGATAAACAATCACAATTGATAAAACCTAATCAATTGATAGAAACTATGACAAATCCAGCCGCCCCGCACGGCCAGATTCCGCGTTTCACACCAGCAGCGCCGCCAGCTGCTCCATATCGGTAAACGTGGCCGAGGCGCCGGCTTCGCGCAGGGTTTGCGCATCCACATGGCCAGAGGTGGCGGGCGAATAGCCGAACACCGTGGCCCCCGCCGCCACCCCGGCGCGGACGCCGGTTACCGTGTCTTCCACCACCGCGCAGCGCGCGGGGTTGGCCTGCAGCGCCGCGGCGGCAGCCAGGTAGACGTCGGGCCAAGGCTTGGAGCGCGGCATTTCGTGCCCGCTGAAGACCCGGCCGTCGAAGTACTCGATCAGCCCGACTTTGCGCAGCTGCAGCTCGACCTTGATGCGGTCGGCCCCGGAGGCGCAGGCAATGCCGCCCGCGTAGGCCGAGTGGATGGCCTGCACCGCCGCGTGGATGTTGGGGATGGGCAGCAGTTGGTCTTGCAGCGCCTGGTTGCGCCGGCTGCGGAACTCGCTCATCCAGGCTTCGGTTACGGGCTGGCCGGTGTGCTTTTCGATGCTGGCCACCTCGTCCATCACCGCCTTGCCGACGAAGAAGCGCATGCACTCGGCAACCGACAGCTCCCAGCCGCGCTCGGCCAGCATGTCGCGCAGCACGCCGTTGGTCAGCGGCTCCGAATCCACCAGCACGCCATCACAGTCAAACAATACGGCTTCAAATTTCATGCGATCTCGCTTCTCAAGAGGTTGGGAGGGCCAGAACCAGATTTATGCATCAAATCAGGCTCTAGCGCATATTCAACAAGCGCAGGCAGCTAGCATTTATGTAGTGCCTATGCGCCAGAACACGGGACGGTGCCCCCAGGCTAAGGGTGACCGAGAGGTCAATGGTAAACCGCAGCTTGCTATGCTCCAGGTGTCGTGTCACGCGGGAGCTGTCGGTTCTCGCTGGCCCTCGACGTACATCGCGGCGTTGTATCCCTTGCCAAGGCGTCAGCCTTGGCTACGGCATACGCCTAGCGCTGCACGCCGATGGCAACGCGACCTCCCGACACTTCCCACGCAACACGACACCATGGCCCATTTACTGATTGTGGAAGACGACGATTTGCTGCGCGACGGCCTGGCGGCCCAATTGGGCCAGGCCGGGCACCAGGTGACCACGGCCGCCAACGGTGCGCTGGCCCAGGAGCTGCTGGAATCCACCCGGTTCGACGGCGTGGTGCTCGACCTGGGCCTGCCGCTGCTCGACGGCATGCAGCTGCTGCGCTGGATCCGCAAGCGACTGCTGGCCTTGCCTGTGTTGATCTTGACGGCACGCGATGGCGTGGAAGACCGGGTCGAAGGCCTGAACGCCGGCGCCGACGACTACCTGACCAAGCCCTTCAACATGGCCGAGCTGGAAGCCCGGCTCGGTTCGATGCTGCGCAGATCGCGCCTGCCCGCATTCGGCGGCTCGCTGGAGCTACCGGCCGGCCGTCTGCGCCTGGATGCCACCCAGCCGCTGGCCTGGCTGGGCGACGAGCCGCTGGAGCTGACCCAGCGCGAATGGGCACTGCTGTCACTGCTGGTGGCCAACGCCGGCCAGGTGGTCGGCCGCGAAGACGTGTTGAGCGCCTGGAAGGCCGACCCCAGCGAGCCCAGCGACACCACCAACACCGGCTCCAATGCGCTGGAGGTTTATGTTCACCGGCTGCGCCGCAAGCTGGCCGACTCGGGCCTGAACATCCGCAACGTGCGCGGCCTCGGCTATATGTTGGAAACCGCCGCGCCATGACCCTGCTGGGGCTGCCGCCCGGCCTGCAGAAAGACAAAGCCCCCGGCCTATCGCTGAAGCGCCAGCTGCTGCTCTGGCTGCTGCTGCCGCAGCTGCTGCTGTGGCTGGTCGGCGGCCTGCTGGCCTACCGCATCGCCCTCAACTATGCAGAGAAGGGCATCGACCAGTCGCTGACCCAGTCGGTGCGCTCGCTGGCGCGACAGGTCAAGCCCATGGGCTCGGGCCTGCTGGTGGACTTTCCGCGCGCCGCGCAAGACATCATCGAGCAGGACCCGACCGACCGCGTCAGCTACATGGTGTCGTCGCCGCCCGGCCAGTTCGTGCTGGGCAATAGCAAGCTGCCCGACCCGCTGCTGGGCATCCAGGTACAGGCAGGCGAGCCGCTGATTTACGAGGCCTTGCTGGACAAGAAACCAGTGCGCGTGGCCTTGCTGGAGGTGAACTACGGCGACGCCGAAGCCCCGCAGCGGCTGCGCGTGCAGGTGGCCAAAAGCCTGGCCGTACAGCAGCGCATCGCCCGCGAGCTGGTGGCCGACATGCTGGTGCCGCTGGTGCTGCTGGGCGCACTGATCGGCAGCGTGGTCTACATAGGCATCGGCCGTGGCCTGCAGCCGCTAAAGCGGCTCGAAGCCCTGCTGGGCGACCGCACCCAGCGCAGCTTCACCACTTTGTCGCCCATCGAGCTGACCCAGGCGCCGCAAGAAGTGCATTCGCTGGCCGAGGCGGTCAACCAGATGCTGGCCGCGGTGCGCCGTAGCCTGGGCCAGGAAAAGCGCTTCATCAACGACGCAGCCCATCAGCTGCGCACCCCGCTGGCCGGGCTGATCAGCCAGACCGAGCTGGCCCTGACCGAACGCGACCCGCAGGCGCTGCAGGAGCGGCTGGCCAAGGTGCATGCCGGCGCGCTGCGCAGTGCCCACCTGGTGCACCAGCTGCTGTCACTGGCCAGGACCGAAGCCGACATCCAGCAAAAACCGCTGGACATCGCGGCGCTGGCCCGCGAAGTGGCACGCGAATGGACGCCGCGCGCCATCGCCGCCGGCATCGACCTGGGCTTTGAGGGCGAAGACAGCCTGGTCACCCAGGGCGAAAAACTGCTGCTGCGCGAAGCCCTGAGCAACCTGATCGACAACGCGCTGCACTATGCCGGCCGCGGCGCCACCGTCACCCTGCGGGTGCAGCGCCAGCAAGGCCAGGCCGTGGTGGAGGTGGAGGACAACGGCCCGGGCCTGCCGAACGCGGATGTGTCACGGGTGTTCGAACGCTTCTGGCGCGCCAGCGAACTGCCCGGCGGCTGCGGCCTGGGCTTGTCCATCGTGGCCGAAATTGCGTTGCGCCATGGGGGCACGGCTGCGGCGTTGAACGTACAGCCCCACGGCCTGTGCGTGCGCCTGAGCCTGCCGCTACCGGCATTCCCGCTGACGGCGGGCACCTTCCGGCACCCACCGCCCTCGCCCTATCCGCAGTAAGGTCCCGTGCTGTGGCGCCTACCGCACATCCACACTTAAGGGGAAAACCTGGAGCCGCCACTGGGCAAAATGGGTTGATACTGGCTTAGCAACCTTGACGTGATTCACATTCACAGACAACCAGAGGAGATCACATGAAGCCGTCTATTCTCATCGCATCTTTAGCCTGCGTACTGGCAGTTCCCTTCTTGCAGCTGGCCCACGCCCAGGACAAGGCCACGGCGGCAGAAGCCACGGCCATGGTCAAGAAAGGGGTGGCCTTCATCAAAGCCAACGGCAAGGACAAAGGCGCCGCCGAGATCAGTAACAAGGCGGGCCAGTTCGTTGACCGCGACCTGTACCTAGTGATCTATGCGCTGGACGGCACGGTCCGAGCCCACGGTGCAAACGAAAAAATGGTCGGCAAGAACCTGATTGACCTGAAGGATGTGGACGGCAAGGAGTTCGTCAAGGAGCGCATGGAGATGGCCAAGAGCAAGGGCACGTTCTGGCAGGACTACAAGTTCACCGACCCCACGACCAAAAAAATCGCCCCCAAAAGCATGTACTGCGAAAAGCTTGACGATGCCGTGGTGTGCGGCGGCATCTACAAATAAGAGCCAAGAGCCAATCCGGCCCCTGAGGTACCAGCCGCTTTGGCTGGCCCCACCATCCGCCGCTGCGCGGCCACGCTGAGGGAGCTCCTATGAAACTAGGTCTGAAACTACTGGCCGCGCCTCTGTTAACCGCCGTGGTGGTTCTGTTTGCCGGGCAGATCAATTCGCAGCTGATGGGCCAAGAGACCAGCAAGGGGCTCGCCAGTTCGGCGTCCAGCCTGGAGGACTTCAAGACCATCGCCCAGGTCCAGCTACAGCTGGGACAGCTGCATTCCAGTGTCTACAAGACCATGACGCTGATCGGCTCCATGGACGACGCCAAGACGAAGGCGTTCCGTACCGACTTGGCGGCCCAGCTCGATGGCATAAAGCGGGTGGCGGCCACCCTCGCCGGCACCGAGAGCGGCAACCCAGAATTGCAGGCCGCGGTCGCCGACCTGGGCAAGCAGATCGCCAGTTACGGCAAGCAAACGGACGCCGCTATCGACCTCGCGTCGATGGATCCCAATACAGGGATTGCGGCCATGCAAAACGCCGATGCCACGTTCTCCAGCCTCAACAGCACCCTGTCCGGCATTGTGGAGCGCAGCGAAGCCCGTTCACACACCGCCATAGAGGCTTCACAGCAGCGTTCACACCGCACCAACCTCTGGCTTGGTGCGCTGAGCCTGCTGGTCGCAGGCATCGCAGTCGGCCTGTCCTGGCTGGTGCAGCGCAAGCTGGTGAAGGAGCTGGCCCGCGCCGTGGAGGTCGCGCATGGCGTGGCCGGCGGCGATCTGCGGGTGGACGCATCAAGTGCGCGTACCGATGAAGTAGGCGACCTGATGCGCGCACTGGGCGCCATGGCGGCGCAGCTCAACCAGTCGATCTCCACGGTGTTCGACTCTTCCGAGTCGATTCGCCTGGCCAGCGCAGAGATCGCCACCGGCAACAAGGATCTGGCACTGCGCACCGAACAAACCGCCACCAACCTGCAGCACGCAGCCTCGTCCACCGAGCAGCTGACCAGCACCGTACGGCAATCGGCCGACTCGGCGCAGCAGGCCAACCAGCTCGCCGCATCTGCGACCGCCGTGGCGGTGCGCGGCGGTGCAGCGGTGGCCCATGTGGTCAGCACCATGGAGGAGATCAACGTCAGCGCCCGCAAGATATCCGACATCATTGGCATCATCGACGGCATTGCGTTCCAGACTAATATCCTAGCGCTGAATGCGGCGGTAGAGGCAGCCCGGGCCGGCGAGCAAGGCCGCGGGTTTGCCGTGGTGGCGAGCGAAGTGCGTAACCTGGCCGGGCGCTCTGCCGGCGCCGCCAAAGAGATCAAGAGCCTGATCGACATCTCGGTCACCAAGGTCAATCAGGGCACGCAACTGGTTGCCGATGCGGGCAAAACCATGACCGAAATCGTAAGTTCTGTGCGCCGCGTGTCGGACATGATTGGTGAAATTTCGACCGCTTCCTCGGCCCAAAGCGATGGCATCTCGCAGGTCAACACCGCTGTCACCGATCTGGACCAGATGACGCAGCAGAACGCCGCGTTGGTAGAGCAATCCGCAGCCGCGGCCGAAAGCCTGGGCGAGCAGGCGAACCGCTTGGCCCAACTGGTGTCTACGTTTCGGTTGAGCGGCATACCGCAAGCGGGCCATCGCCCCACCCTGCTGCCCGCCACCTGAAAAGTTCAGCGGCGCTGAATGTGCGACCCCAGGGTTTATGCGTATGTCAGAGCCGGCCGCTGGCCGAACCTACCCTGACATAGCAGGCCTTCGATGGCTTTTTAACGCCATTTCTAGCTAACGTACCGACCTGCGTGTGGGATACTGAATGTCGACCGTTGCATCGGCGGGACGGGCCGGTGAACGCTGTCGTGTGACCACCCCTCACTGCAAACCTATCGACGCAAGCCCCGATCTTGCAGAATTGCACATGCGTAATTTTCGGCCATCCCTCAGAGTCGCGATCACCGTGCCGTTTGCACTGATCCTGGTGGTGACCGTGGCCTTGCAGGCGCTAACGCAACAGGCCAACACCGCCCGCCTGATAGACACCACCAGTACCCGCATACTGGATGCCCTGATGGTGGCTTCCAGCAACCGGTTGGGCAACTTTTTGGACGAACCGTTTCGCATCCAGGCCGATATTGCCGACGCGATCAGCCGCCATGGGCTCTACACCCCCCATGACCTCAGCCCCATCTACCGCCATTTGCGCGGCGTCTACCAAGACCGCTACCTGGACCACACGCAAATGAGTGTGCTGGATTTCGGCAGCGAGGCAGGGGAGCTCGCCGGCATGCGCAGGGAAGGCGCCGGAGCCCATTTCGCGTTGATGCTCAAAGACGCTTCGACCCAAGGCCAGTTGCGCATTTACAAGGGCGACCACCCCGGTAGTGAAGTCATCGCCTCTTACGACAGCTACGATCCGCGCGTGCGCCCCTGGTATGCGCCGTTTGCCCAGTCCGGCAAGGCCGGTTGGTCGGACATCTACGCCAACTACGACGAGCGGGCCGAGATCACCATCTCGGCGGCCAGCCCAGTCAAGGTCGGGAACAAGCTGATCGGGGTCATGGAAGCCGATGTCAAGCTCGACGGCCTGAACCATTTTCTGCGCGAGGAGCCTCTGCGCGGTACCGGCATCATCGCCATCACCGATCTCGAAGGGCGCCTGGTGGCGCATTCGGAGCCCGGCTCGGTGCTGGCCGACGGCCAAAATGGCACCTCTCGCGGCGAACGCCTGCGCCTCCAGGAAGCGGCCAACCCGGTTCTGCGCGCCGCTGCACAGGCCGTCGCAGAAGCCGCCCCGGCAAGCACCTCGGGCTTTCAGCTGGACGTCAACGGCCTGTTGTACATAGGCCGGGTCGCCCCCTACTCGGACGTCCGCGGACTGCATTGGCGCATCGTGACCCTGGTGCCCGAATCCGATCTGCTGGGCGATATACGCGCCGCCAGCCGGCGCAGCCTGGTGTGGATCGCCGGTTTTGCGGGACTGGGCTGCTTGCTCGGCCTGTGGGCCATTGGATGGGTCACACGCCCCATCCAGCGGACCGCCCAGGCCGCCAACCAACTGGCGCTGGGCCAGTGGGACACCAAGATCGCCCCGGGCAACGCCGTACAGGAAACCGCCACCCTGGTGCAGGCTTTCAATGCCATGGCGCAACGCCTTCAGCACTCTTTCAACGATATGCGCAAGCAGCTGCGCTACGACCATTTGACCCAGCTGCTCACGCGCCAGGGCCTGCTGGAAGAGGTCGACTGGGACGAGACCCGCCCGGCGGTCTTGTGCCTGGTGGGGTTGGACGGCTTTCGCGCGGTCAACGACAACGTGGGGCATGGCACCGGCAACCGCTTGCTGCAAGCTATCGCCGAGCGCATGCGGGCCCGGTTCCCCGATCCTGTGCTGCTCGCACGGGTGGGCGGCGACGAATTTGCCGTGCTGTATCTGGGCCCGGCGCATTCCGCGGCCGATCTGGGTTCGGACATCAGCCGTTTGTTCGCGCACCCGTTCGCCTCGGGCGGCGACGAGGTCAGCGTGACCGCCTCGGTCGGCATGGTCCAGGGGCAGCTACCCGCCCAGGCCCTGCCGGAATGGCTGCGCAATGCCAGCGTGGCCCTGGGCGAAGTCAAGCGCCGGGGCCGGGGTGCCTGCATGCTGTTCGAGCCGGGCATGATGGAGCAATCGCTGGAGCAGGCGCGGCTGGCCCACGAGCTGCGCCAGGCGCTGGAGCGCAGCCAGTTTGTGGTGCATTACCAGCCCGTGGTGCAGATGGCCACCGGCCAGGTCAGCGGCGTGGAAGCCCTGGTGCGCTGGCAGAGCCCGGCGCGCGGCATGGTGCCACCCGGCCTGTTTATTCCGATCGCCGAAACCTCCGACCTGATCCTGGCGCTGGGCGACTGGGTCTTGCGCACGGCAACCCGCGACATCGCGCAACGCCTGGCGCAGCTGCCAGCCAACTTCGAGCTGCATGTGAATGTGTCGGCTCGCCAGTTGATCCAGTCCGACTTCAGCGCCACGCTGCAGCAGGCCTTGCACGACAGCGGCCTGCCGCCAGAGCACCTGACGCTGGAGCTGACCGAGTCGGTGCTGATCGAGCAAGACGGCCAGACCGAGGAGCGGCTGCGCGAAATCCGCGCCCAGGGCGTGAAGATCGCCATCGACGATTTCGGCACCGGCTACTCCTCGCTGGCCTACCTCGGCCTGCTGCCGTTCGACTGCCTGAAGATCGACCGGAGCTTTGTACGCAACCTCTGCAACTCGCCACAGGACGCGTCCATTGTGTCCGCCGTGCTGCACATGGCCGAGGGCTTTGATGTCGCCGTGGTGGCCGAAGGGGTGGAAACCGCGGCCCAGGCGCAGCGCCTGCGGCAAATGGGCTGCAGCCACGCGCAAGGCAATTGGTTTGGCCACCCGGTGCCGCTGGAGCTAGTCGACTGGAGCGTCCGCGCCCCGTCCGATGGCAGCGCTGAAAATTTATAAAAAATCGACGTCCAGCGCATATTCCATCTGCGCAAGAAGCTACTAAATGTATAGCTGCTTGCGCATGCCCTCACATCTGGCTCATGCCACCGTCGGCAATGATCTCGGTGCCGACGATAAAACTAGTGCGGCCTGTGCCGACACATCGCCGGCTTCGCTGACCAGAGCCAGCGCGTTCCTTCCCAGCTCGGCCTTGACCCGAACCAGGCTCTCGGCGTCGCGGCCGGTGATGGCGACGCGGGCTCACTCTCGGGCAAAGGCGATGGCGGCGGCTCCGATGCCACTGCTGCCACCGGTGACCAGAATGTTCCTACCTTCAAAGCGGTTCATGATGTTTACTTCGGTTGTTTCGTCGATCTCTTACTTGGTTTTTCAACCCTTGCGGGGTTGATGGAGCAAGTGTCCGGCGATCAGCCGAGCTACAGACGAACTGGCGAACATCGAGGCGCTGCTGCCGCTGGTGGCCGACTTCGATGCGCTGAACAGCGGCGTGCGCCTGCGCTTTGCCCACGAGGTGCTGGGCGGCACCTGGGAGGCGCTGCTGGACCAGCGCGCCGACCTGGTGGTGGCAGCCACCAACGAGCCGCCGGCGATGGCGCATCTGCAGTGGTTTGAATTGACGCAGCTGGAATGGGTGTTTGCCGTATCACCCCGGCACCCGCTGGCCCAGGCAGCCCAACCTTTGTCGATGGAGGCCATCACCGCCCACCGCGCCGTGGTGGTGGCCGATACCTCGCGTCTGGCTATTGCCCGCAGCTACGGCGTGCAAACCCACCAAGAGCGACTGGCCATGCCCAGCATGCGCGCGAAGATCGCCGCCCAGGTGGCGGGCCTGGGCGTGGGCTGGCTACCGCTGGAGAAGGTGCGCCAGCATCTGGCGCAGGGCACGCTGGTAGCGCTGGCTACGCAAGACCCGCGCGAGCCGAATCTGCTGTTTGTAGGCTGGCACTCGCACCGCGCCGGGCCGGCGCTGCAGTGGTGGGTAGAGAAGCTGCGCGATCCGCGGCTGGTGGCGCCGCTGCTGCACCAGAACTATTAAGGCTCCCACCATCCACACTCGCCGGGCTTGCGGCCCTCCGCCAACGGCTTAGGGGTCAAACAGGCTTCCAGCGCCTATAAATATTACGCCAGCAGCTATCTATTTGAGATCCTTCAACGCCTGCTGCATGCCCGGCACGTAGTCGGTAGCCACCCACTGCGCAATCACTTCAGGCGTCATGCTGTCGGGGTGGCCCGCTTCTTCGCTCACACGGGCCACTTCTTCGGCCCCGGTCAGCGTTGCTACAAACATTTGCAGCACCCCCTGCAAGCCGCCATGCGCCATGGCGGCGTCGCCCAAAGTCTTGAGCGCCTCCCAGGCTTGAATTTCGGAGGCAGCGCTGTTGGAGAGATAAGGCGTAGGGGACATGGTTGGAATGTGTGGAACGGCGATGGAATGAAGTCTACTGCCGCACCGTCATGCAGAGCTGACCTCCGTCGCGCCCGCCTTGCGGCGTTTGGCTCTTCATGGGACAAAATTTTATGAAAAAAATAGACCCCTAGTGCATATTTAATATGCGCTAGCAGCTTCTTTTTTCATAGCAAAACCAACCATGAGCCAAGCCTGGGCTCAGTTGTCTTTCTTGGTGATGACCCTGTCGTTTCGGCGCGGCATACCGGCGCGTCCGGCCTTGGACCAGTCGTAGGCTTGGCCGTCGGGCGTCTTGCCGCCTACAACGGAGTCCACGCCTTGCTTGCCCACGTGCTGAAGGTTTTCGCTGACCATGGTGACAAAGTGTAGCCCGCGTCGCGTTTGTCTTTGGTGATCTGCAGGGCTTGCGCAAGCTCTGCAGTCTCTTGCCCGTGGGCCTGGTTGTTTTCGTCGGTCCAGTAAATTTTGAACATATTGGTCGCACTCCTGCTCGCATTGTGACGGCGCTGCAGTGGTGTGTGGAGAAGCTGCGCGCCCCGCGGCTAGTGCAGCGGGTGCCGCACCTGAACCACGGATGCACTACGGAAGATCCAGGTCGAACACCATCAGACCCTGCAGTCCGCCGAGTGCCGCCTGCACCAGCTTGGCACCGGTCGCCTGGTGGGCCGGATGGGCCTGATAGGCCGCCAGCGCCGACCTGTCGTCGAACACCGCGATAAAGCCATCGGCAAAGCCGTGGTCCAGGTCTTCAAAGCGGGCATTGGCTCCGGCGCGCACTTCGTGCAGGCCGGGTATGACGCCTACCAGGGCCTGCAGCTCGGCCCATAGCGCCTGTTTGGTGGCGGCGCTGACCTCGGGCCGGAAGCGGATGAAAACGCAGTGGTGGATCATGCCGTGGCTCCGGGGTATTGCACGGTTACGTTGCGGCCTGTCTGCGCGCTTTCCAGCACCGCCAGCGCCACGGCCAGCGAACGCACGCCGGCCTGGCCGTCGGCCAGATCATTCGGCAGGCCCTGGATGGCCCGATGGAAGTTCTGCACGCCGCGGCTGTACAGATCGACCTGGTCCAGCGGCAAGGCCTGCTCGCGCTGGGCGTTCTTGAAGTCGAGCCGGCCATCCGGCCCCTGGTGCAGGATGCCCACGCCTTTGAGCGAGCCCTGGGTGCCGTGGACTTCCAGCCCCACATCGGCAAACGGCGTGTTGAAACCCTGGTGGGTGAAGGCCGTGAGGCCGCTGGGAAAGCGCCAGACCGACATGGCGTTGTCTTCCATGCCCTCGGCCATGCCGCTGTTGCTGGTCATCGCCACCACCTCGGTCGGGTATTCGCCGAGCAAAAAGGCCAGCGAGTCGGCGTTGTGCACCGCGATGTCCAGCACCACGCCGCCGCCCGCGCCCTTGTCCTTCAAACGCCAGCCCTGCAGATGCGCCGGCAGGTAGACCGAGTGGTTGACGCGCGCCGACACCAGCCGGCCCAGCGCACCCTGCTGGATCTTGTCGCGCATCTGCCGGTGCGCGCTGTTGTGGCGCAGATGGTGGTTGGTGCCCATCACCACGCCGGCTTGGGCGCAGGCCTGCACCATGCGCTGCGCCGCGGCCAGCGAGGTTGCCAGCGGCTTTTCGCACAGCACATGCAGGCCCAGGCTGGCGGCATGCAGCACCGAGGCCTCGTGTTTTTCATTGGTGCTGGAGATGTAGACGGCATCCAGATCCAAACCGGCCAGCGCTGCCTCGTCGTCGGTGGCGTGGGCAATGCCGTGGCTGTTGGCAAAGGCACGGGCCCGAGCCAGATCGCCGGAAACCACCACCACCACCTCATCGCCGGCGGAGCGCACGGCGGCCACCATCCACTCTCCAGCAATCGTGCTGGCCCCGATAAAAGCCCAACGCATACGGTCTCCTTTATTTTTAAAATCAAAATGATAACGTTTACATTTTGTTAAGTCAAAGCTTGACAAGCCATGTATACGTTTACATAATTTGAACCAGGAGACAAGATGCAGCCCAGAAAAGCCAGTATTACCACCTTGGCCAAGGCCACTGGCCTGTCGTCGGCTACGGTGTCGCGCGCGCTGGCCGGCCTGCCTAGCGTGCTACCGGAAACCCGCGACAAGGTACTGCAGGCCGCCCGCGATCTGCACTATGTGCGGGATCGCGCTGCGGTGCGGCTGAAAACCGGCAAGACGCATACCTTGGCCTTCATCCAAGACCGGCAAGATGCAACCCAGCTCGGCTTCAAGGATTTTTTGCTGGGTCTGGGCGACGCGCTGCAAGACACTGACTACCACCTGATCGTGCTGCCGCAACTGGCCGGCCACGACGCGCTGGACAGCGTGCAATACGTAATCGAGCGCGGCCTGGCCGACGGCCTGGTGCTCACCTACACCTCACCACAGGACGCACGGGTGCGATGGCTACAGGCGCAGGGCTTCCCCTTCATCACCTACGGCCGCACCGCATTGCCGGCGCATGACAGCGTCGACTTTGCCAACGAGAGTTTTGCCGCGATGGCGGTCGCCACGCTGGTGGCGCAGGGTCGCAAGCGGCTAGGCATCCTGCTGCCCTCGTCGGGCACCACTTTTCAGCAGCATTTGGCCGATGGCTTTGCCCGCGCCTGCCAACAATCAGGCTTGACAGGCGTTTGCATCCAGGCCGTCACCCTAGATGACTCCCCTGAGGCCATCTACCAGTGGGCACGTGCCCACGCCGCCGAATTTGACGGCCTGGTACTGACGCGTGAAGCCCCTGTTCTGCCGCTGCTAAGCGCCTTGGCCGACAGCCACCTGCATGTCGGCCGGGGCGTCGACAAACAGATGGACCTGGTCATCAAATACAGCAGCCCACTGCCGCAGTACATACGCCAGCCGTTCTGGGCCTGCTTTGAAGACATGCACCTGGCCGGCCACGCGCTGGGCAGCCGCATGCTGGCGCGCTTTGCCCAGCCCGATCTGGCGCCCAGCCAGCAACTGTTTACCCCGCCCACTCTGGAGCTATTCCATGCAACAAGCTGACCCGAACCTCGATTTCCACAACCAGATCATTGCCGCCAAGCGCCAGCTGCGCGCCCAGATTCCCGACCTGAAAGAACGCTTCGACGCCCTGACGCGCAACATCGAAGCCCAGGTGGAAACCATCGAACGCGAGCGCGCCCAGGGCTTACAGCCGGTGCCCGATGTGCAGTTCAGCCAGCTCGACACGCTGGACGCGGCGCAGATCGCCCGCATCAAGCAACGCGGCTGCTTGGTGATCCGCGGCGTGTTCGACCCGGCGCGCGTGGCGCAATGGAACGCCGACCTGGCCAGCTACATCAGCGACAACCACTACCTCGACAAAGAGGTCAGCAAGCGCGGCATCGACAAGTACTTCAGCGCGCTGGCCAGCTCCAAGCCGCAGATCTATGGCATCTACTGGTCCAAGCCGCAAATGGATGCGCGCCAGTCGGTCGAGCTGGCCCAGACGCGGCGCTGGCTGAACCGGCTGTGGAACAACCAGCATGACGGCCAGCCGGTGTTCAACCCGGACCAGGAATGCACCTACTCCGACCGCGTACGCCAGCGCGAACCGGGCGATGCCTCGCTGGGCCTGTCGCCGCACATGGACGGCGGCTCCATCGAGCGCTGGATCGACCCCGGCTACCAAACCGTCTTTCGCCATGTGTTTGGTGGCGACATCCGCCAGTACGATCCGTTCGCCGCCGCCTACCGCACCGAAACCCACGAGATCCCCTCGCCCGCCGTCTGCAGCATGTTCCGCACCTTCCAGGGCTGGACCGCGCTGACGCCGCAAGGCCCGGGCGACGGCACGCTGAACCTGGTGCCCATCGCCAACGCCATGGCCTGGATGCTGTTGCGCGCGCTGCAGGACGACATCGCCGAAGACCAGCTGTGCGGCGCCCGCGCCGGCCGCGCCCTGGTCGCCTCGCCCGAACACCACGCGCTGCTGCTGCGCGCCTACGGTCCGATCCCGAAAGTCAACGCCGGCGACACCGTCTGGTGGCACCCGGACACCATCCACGGCGTCGAAGACAAGCACCAGGGTAGCGGCTACAGCAACGTGATCTACATCGGCGCCGCCCCCGATTGCGCCAAGAACCAGGCGTTTCTGGCCAAGCAGAGGCCGGCGTTCGAGGTCGGAAAATCGTCACCCGACTTTGCGCCGGAAGACTACGAGGTGGATTTTGAGGGGCGCTTCACGCCCGAGGATTTGACTCCGCTGGGGCGCAGCCAGATGGGGTACGGAAACTGAATTACTACTGAATTGATAGCTGCTAGCGCAAGTAGTACCTGCGCCAGCGGCCTATTTCTTCTAAAGCTTCTTCACGCAATCAGCTGCTCGGTCTGCACATCGAAGCAGACCAGCTTGCTCAGATCGACCAGGAACGGCGTCTCCTGGCCCGGCGTCAGCGGCGCGTCGGGCTCGACCCGCGCGGTGAACTCATGGCCGCCGATATTCAGCACCACCAGCGTATCGGCACCGGTAGGCTCTATTACCTCGACCCGGGCCGCAACCAGGCGTTGCGTGGCGCCCAGGCTGGCACCATCGCTCGACAGGTCGATCGCCTCGGCGCGGATGCCCGCAATCACTTCCTTGCCGCGGTAGGCATTCAGGCCGGCCGGCACCGATGGCAGCGCGATGCGCACTGCGGGGCGGTCACCCTGCTGCATCTCCAGCGCCAGGCCGGCACCGTCTTCGATCACGCGGGCCTTGGCCAGGTTCATCCGCGGCGAGCCCATGAAGCTGGCGACAAAGGTGTTCGCCGGGCGGTTATAGACCTCGTGCGGCGTGCCCAGCTGCTGGACCACGCCGCCCTTCATCACGGCGATGCGCGTGGCCAAAGTCATGGCCTCGATCTGGTCGTGCGTCACGTAGACGATGGTGGCCTTCAGCCGCTGGTGCAGCTTCTTGATTTCGGTGCGCATGTCCAGCCGCAGCTGGGCGTCCAGGTTCGACAGCGGCTCGTCAAACAGATACAGCTTGGGCTCGCGCGCCAGGGCCCGGCCGATGGCCACGCGCTGGCGCTGGCCGCCGGACAGCTGGCGCGGCTTGCGCTGCAGTAGGTGTTCGATCTGCAGCAGCTTGGCCACGCTGGCGACGCGCTCGGCGCGCACGTTCTTGGCCACCTTGCGCATCTCCAGCGGGAACTCGATGTTCTTTGCCACCGTCATGTTCGGGTACAGCGCATACGACTGGAACACCATGGAGATGTTGCGCTCGGCCGGGGCCACCTGGGTGATGTCCTGGCCGTCCAGGCGCAGGCTGCCTGCCGTGGGGTCTTCCAGGCCGGCGATGACATTCATCAGCGTGCTCTTGCCGCAGCCGCTGGGGCCGACCAGGACGAGGAATTCGCCGTCGGCCAGCGAGATGGTGATGTCGTGCAGTATCTGAACGTTGTCGAAACTCTTTTTGATGTGAACCAGATCTAACGAAGCCATGTGATCAACCTTTGACAGACCCGGCCATCAGGCCGCGGACGAAATATTTACCCGACACCAGGTAGACGATGAGCGTAGGAATCGCGGCAATGAAGGCGCCGGCGAAATGCACGTTGTATTCCTTCACCCCGGTGGAGCTGCTGACCAGGTTGTTCAAGGCCACCGTCAGCGGGAACGAGGTGTAGTCGCTGAACGAAGCACCGAACAAAAACTCGTTCCAAATATTGGTGAACTGCCAGATCACCGTGACCACGATGATGGGTGCGCTGTTCGGCAGCAGGATGCGCCACAGCACGCCGAAGAAGTTGGCGCCATCCATGCGCGCCGAGCGGATCAGCTCTACCGGAAAGGCCGCATAGTAGTTGCGGAAGAACAGCGTGGTAAAGCCAATGCCGTAGACCACGTTGACAAAGATCAGGCCCTTCACCGTGCCGGCCAGGCCCAGAAAACCCAGGGTCTTGGCCATCGGGATCAGCACGATCTGGAACGGAATGAACACCGAGAACAGCATGGCCGCAAACAGAGCGTGGGCAAAGCGCATCTTGAACTGGGTCAGGATGTAGCCGTTCAGCGCGCCGATCAGCGTCGAGATCACCACCGCCGGAATCACCAGCAGAAACGAGTTGATGAAATACGGTTTCAAGCCCGTGGCCTGCACGCCGATCTGCGCCGTGCTCCAGGCGCTGCGCCAGGGTGCCAGCGTCCAGTCCATAGGCAAAGACATCAGATTGCCGTTGCGGATTTCGTCCAATGGTTTGAGCGAATTCACCACCATCACGTACACCGGCAGGATGAACATGAGCGCGGTGCCGACCAGCACGGCATACAGGGCGAAGCGCAGAGCGCGCGACAAGGTCTTATCCATTTTTGACCTTCCGCATTTCGCCATACAGATACGGCAGCACGACCACGCCGATCGCTACCAGCATCAGCACCGAGCTGGCCGCACCCACGGCCATTTCATTGCGGGTGAAGGTGTACTGGTACATGAACACCGAGGGCAGCCAGGTGGAGCGGCCGGGGCCGCCATTGGTCAGCGCGATCACCAGGTCATACGACTTGATGGCCATGTGCGCCAGGATCACAAAGGCCGAGATGAACACCGGCCCGAGCTGCGGAATGATGATGCGCTGGTAGATCTGCCAGCTCTTGGCGCCGTCCAGGCGGGCAGCGTTGATCTGCTCGGAGTCGACGCCACGGAGGCCCGCCAGAAACATGGCCATTACAAAGCCGGTGGTCTGCCAGACAGCGGCGATCACCACGCAGTAGATGGCCATCTCCGAATCCTTGATCCAGCCGAAGGCGAAGTTGCTCCAGCCCAGCGTCTGCATCGTGTGCTCCAGGCCCACGCCGGGGTCGAGCAGCCATTTCCAGGCGGTGCCGGTAACGATGAAGGACAGCGCCATCGGGTACAAAAATACCGAGCGCAAGCCGCTCTCGGCACGCACTTTCTGGTCGATCAGAATCGCCAGGGTCAGCCCCAGCGCCATGGCGATCACTATGTACAGCGAGGCAAACACCCATAGATTCGACAGGGCGACCGACCAGTTCTCCAGCCCCATCAGGCGGACGTAATTGGCCGTGCCTACCCAGTCGTACTGCGGCATCAGCGTTGAGGCGGTGAACGACAGATACACCGTGAACATGATGTAGCCGTAGACGCACACGAGCACCAACAGGGCGCTGGGTGTGATCAGCAGCTTGGGTAAAAAACCAGCTTTCATTCCGTGCCTTACGAAGGAAATGGAAAGGCCGACGCTAGCGCGTCGGCCCGCACAAACACAGGGCGAAAACCCGCCCTGTCAGCGCTTAGGACTTGGCGGCCGCAGCCAGTTCCACCACGGCTTTCTTGGAATCGATCTGCCCGTTGAAGTGGCGCGTGATCACGTCGTAGAAAGCGTTCTTGATGGAGGCCGGCACGGCGTGGCCGTGGGCCATGGAGCCGACCAAGGTGTTCTTGGTATTGGCTTCGGCGAAGTCCTTCATGCCCTTCTTGCCGCAGTCGTCAAAGTCCTTGTCGGACACGTCGGTGCGCGCGGGCACCGAGCCCTTGACCACATTGAAGGCCGACTGGAAGCCCGGGTCCATGATGGCCGAGGCCAGCTTGGTCTGGGCCGCCACCTTGTCGGCACCGACCTTGAACATCGCGAACTGGTCAGAGTTGAACGACACCACGCCTTGCGTGCCGGGTACGCGGAAGCAGGAGAAGTCCTTGCCCGGCACCTTCTTGGCACCAATGAACTCACCCTTGGCCCAGTCGCCCATGATCTGGAAGCCGGCCTTGCCGCTGATAACCATGCCGGCAGCCACGTTCCAGTCGCGGCCGGAAAAGTCTTTATCGACCAGCTTGCGCAGCTGGGACATGCGGTCAAACGCCTTGAGCATGGTGGGCGAGTTCAGCGATTTGGGGTCCAGGTCGATGAAGGCCTTGCGGTAGAAGTCCACACCGCCGGTGGAGATCACCACGCCGTCGAACATGGTGGCGTCCTGCCAGGGCTGGCCGCCGTGGGCCAGGGCGATGAAGCCGGCTTTTTGCAGCTTTTCGCCATTGGCAATGAATTCGTCCCAGGTCTTGGGGTCGGCGGTGATGCCGGCCTTGGCCAGCACTTCCTTGTTGGCCCAAACCCAGTTGGTGGAGTGCACGTTCACTGGTGCCGACACCCACTTGCCATTGAATTTGGAGAAGCGTTGCAGCGCGGCGGGCACGGTCTTGTCCCAGCCTTCTTTGGCGGCTACGTCGTTCAGGTCGGCCAGCACGCCTTGCTTGGCCCAGTCCTGGATGTCGAAGCCCAGCATTTGCACGGCAGTCGGCGGGTTGCCGGCAGTGACGCGGGCCCGCACGGCGGTCATGGCCTGCTCGCCACCACCGCCGGCGACCGGCATGTCATTCCACTTGATGCCCTGCTTTTCCAGGTTGCCCTTGAGCACGCCCAGCGCCGCAGCCTCGCCCCCCGAGGTCCACCAGTGCAGAACCTCCACGCTTTGTTGTGCCATGGCCGGAGCGGCAAAGGCCGCGGTGACCGCCAGCCCGATGAGTGTCTTCTTCATGCTTTTGTCTCCTGTCTTTTTATGGTGTGGCCGCAGCGCAGGCTACGTCCGCTGGGTTCGGGCATGCACAGCACCGAACTCGTTAATTGTTTATTAATTAACGACCAATAAAACAGGTGTTTTCCCTGGAAACCCAGGACACCGCCTGCCCAACGAAAACCGTTTCAAATAAAAAGTGCCTGCGGCGCAACTAAAACAAGCGCAAGCAGCTACGTTATTGATAGCAAATGATGTGCGTCCGCGTGTCCCAGCTTGAACACCGCCACTGTCTGCACCAGCTCCTGCGCCTGGGCTTTCAGGCTGCTGGCGGCGGCGGCCATTTCTTCCACCAGGGCGGCGTTCTGCTGCGTCGCCTGGTCGATCTGGGCCACAGCTTCTGAAACCTGCGACACGCCGGAGTTTTGTTCGGAGCTGGAGGCGCTGATCTCACCCATGATGTCGGTGACCCGGCGGATGCTGCCCACCACCTCGGCCATGGTGGCACCCGCGCGGTCCACCAGCGCACTGCCCTGCTCCACGCGCAGAACGCTGGTGCCGATCAGCAGCTTGATTTCCTTGGCGGCGGCGGCGCTTCGCTGTGCCAGGCTGCGCACTTCGCTGGCCACCACGGCAAAACCGCGGCCTTGCTCGCCGGCCCGCGCGGCTTCGACGGCGGCGTTCAAGGCCAAGATATTGGTCTGGAAGGCGATGCCGTCGATCACGCTGATGATGTCGGCGATTTTCTTGCTGCTGTCGTTGATGCCCCTCATTGTCTCGACCACCTGGCCGACCACCTCGCCGCCCTGCACGGCTACGTTGGACGAACCCAGGGCCAACTGGTTCGCCTGCTTGGCGTTCTGGTCGTTGTGGCTGACGGTGGCGCGTAGCTGCTCCATCGATGCCGCGGTCTGCTGCAGCGCGCTGGCCTGGTGCTCTGTGCGGGCGCTCAGGTCGTGGTTGCCCTGGGCGATCTCGGCGCTGGCAATCGCCACGTTCTCGGCATTAGCCTTGACGCTGCGCACGATACCGCTGAAGCTGCTCTGCATGCGTGCCATGGCGTTCAGCAGCTGCAGGGTTTCATCGTTGCCCACCGGGCGCACAGTCTGCGACAAATCGCCCTCGGCCAGCTGGTCGGCGATCTGCACCGCATACGCCATGGGCCGGCCCAGGTGCCGGGCCAGCCACAGCGCGGCCAGCACCAACAGCACGATGGCCACCACCAGGGCCGTGCCGACCAGCAAGGTGGCATGTGCAACCACCTGGCTAGAGCGGCCACTCAGGGCCTGCACGTCTTTGTCGATGGCAAGCACCTGCACCGCCATCTGCTTTTCCAGCTCGGCAAACAGCCGGTTGAACTCAGGAATGGCGCCGGCCGCCATCGCGCCCTTGGCGGTCAGGTCCAACACGCGGCTGGCGGCCTCGGTGTACTGCTTGACCTGCGGCTGGGTGGCGGCGATGACCGCCTTCACATCCGGCGACAGCGGCAGGCTGTCGAGCTTCTGGAACGAGGTGTTGAACAATGCGATGTGCTCCGCCAGGTCCTTCTGGGCGCCGCTGATCTGGTCCTTGTCGCGGCTGATCGAGCCGAACAACGCGCGCAGCACGTCGCCGCGCACCGCGCCCTGCATCATCGCCGCCTGCTGGCTGCTCTGCACGGCTTGGCCCATGCTGACCGAATTATCAAAAGCCCCGGCCAGGCGCCCGGCGCTGAACAGCCCCATGCCTCCGACCAAAGACGCCATGACCGCACCGGCCAAACCAATGGCCAGAATCTGATTTCGCAAGCGCATAACAACACTTTCGGGTGGGGTGCGCGCCAACCCCGTGACGCGCACGGTGCTGCATCTTGCGATGCGGGCAAGGACTTAAAAGGGAAGAGAGACGGGCACAACGGCCCCGTCAGCAACGGGCTACAGGCGTACGCCGGTCTTTTCGTTGAACCAGCTGACCTGGGCAGCCGCCACCTGCAGGCCGACCTGGTCGCCGGGCTTGACGCTGACTTGCGGGGCGGTGCGCACGGTGACGTTGCCGGCCTCGGTCTTGACCACCACATAGGTGTCGGCGCCGGTGGGTTCGACCACGCTGACTTCGCCGCGCCAGGGCGCCGCGTCGACCAGCTCGATGTGCTCAGGGCGCAGGCCCAGCAAGGCGTCCACACCGGTGCCGGGACAGGCCAGGGCCAGGCTGCCACCCTTGATGTCAAAATGACTGCCAGCGCTAGAGCTACCTGCGCGACCAGCTATCAAATTCATAGTTGGCGAGCCGATGAAGCTAGCCACATAGGTATTCGCTGGACGGCTGTAGATGTCGTCCGGGGTGCCCAGTTGCTGCAGCACGCCATCCTTCATCACCGCGATGCGGCTGCCCAGTGTCATGGCCTCGATCTGGTCGTGGGTCACGTAGACGCTGGTGATGCCCGACACCTGGTGCAGGCGCTTGATTTCGGCACGCATCTCGACGCGCAACTTGGCGTCCAGGTTGGACAGCGGTTCGTCGAACAGGAACAGCTGGGGCTGGCGTGCCAAAGCGCGGCCCATGGCCACACGCTGGCGCTGGCCACCGGACAGCTGCGCGGGGCGGCGGTCCAGCAGGTGGGTGATCTGAAGCATCGAAGCCACTTCGTTGATGCGCTTTTCACGGTCCGCCTTGGGCACCTTGCGCATTTCCAGCGCGAAGCCGATGTTCTCGGCCACGCTCATGGTGGGGTACAGCGCATAGCTCTGGAACACCATGGCGATGTCCCGCTGGGCCGGTGGCACGCCGACCACATTGCGGTCGCCGATGCGGATGGCGCCTTCGGTGGGTTCCTCCAGGCCGGCAATGATGTTCAGCAGGGTGGACTTGCCGCAGCCGGACGGGCCGACCAGGATCAGGAATTCACCCGGTGCGACGTCGATGTCGATGCGCTTGAGCACCTCGACCATCTTGTCGCCGTTGCCGAAGGTTTTGCGGATGCCAGAAATTTTGAGTGCGGATGCCATGTGCTTATCCCTTGACGGCGCCGGCCGTCAGTCCTTTTACGAAGAATTTGCCTGCCAACACGTAGATCAGGATGGTGGGCAAGCCCGCGATCACGGCAGCCGCCATGTCCACGTTGTAGTTTTTCACGCTGCTGGTGGTGTTGACCATGTTGTTCAGGCCCACTGTGATGGGCTTGCTGTCGGCGCCGCTGAAAGCCACGCCGAACAGGAAGTCGTTCCAGATATTCGTGAACTGCCAGATCAGCGTGACCATCACGATGGGCGTGGACAGCGGCACGATGATGCGGATGAAGATGCGCCAGAAGCCTGCACCGTCGATGCGCGCAGCGTTCACCAGCTCTTTCGGGATGGACGCGTAGTAGTTGCGGAAGAACAGCGTGGTGCCAGCCAAACCGGCCAGGCAGTGCACAAAGATCAGCCCGTAGACCGAGCTGGAAATGCCCAGCCAACCCAGAATCTGGCTCATGGGCAGCAGCACCACCTGGAACGGCATGAACACGCCAAACAGCATGAAGCCAAACAGCAGCTCGCTGCCCTTGAACTTCCACAGGCTCAGCACATAGCCGTTGATCGCGCCCCACAGCGTGGAGATGATCACTGCAGGAAACACGATCAGCACCGAGTTCCAGAAGAAGGGCTGCAGGCCGCGGCAGTCGGTGCCGGTGCAGGCGGTGGACCAGGCCAGTTGCCAGGCCTCGAAGTTCAGCGCGTGCGGCAAGCTCAGCAGGTTGCCGCTGCGGATTTCTTCAGCGTCCTTGAAAGAGGTGGCCAGCATCACATACATGGGTGCCAGGAAGAAGAACGCCGCCAGCAGCAGGACGCCATAAATCAATACACGGGACAGGTTCTTAGCGATCATGGGGCTTGCTCCGCAGTTCACTGTACAAATAGGGCACCACAATCGCCGCCACGGTCGCCAGCATCATGGTGGCGCTGGCCGCGCCCAGGCCGATCTGGCCGCGGGTAAAGCTCATCACATACATGAAGGTGGCAGGCACGTCAGTGGCGTAGCCGGGGCCGCCGCCGGTCAGGGCCATCACTAGGTCGAAGCTCTTGATCGACAGGTGCGACAAGACCATGATGGTGGAGAACACCACCGGGCGCAGGATCGGCAAAATGATGCGCCAATAGATGCGCGGCAGGCTGGCACCGTCGATCTGCGCGGCCTTGATGATGCTGTCGTCGATGCCGCGCAGGCCGGCCAGGAACAAGGCCATGGCAAAGCCGGCCGACTGCCAGATGCCCGCAATCACCACGCAGTAGATGGCAGTGTCGCTCTGGATCAACCAGTCAAAGCTGAAGCTGGTCCAGCCGATGTCGTGCATCAGCTTCTCCAGGCCCAGGCTGGGGTTCAGCATCCACTTCCAGGCGGTGCCGGTGACGATGAAGGACAGCGCCATCGGGTACAGGTAGATGGTGCGCAGCAGGCCTTCGGCGCGGACCTTCTGGTCCAGCACGATGGCCAGGGCCATGCCGATCAGCATTGCGCCACCCACGTACAACACGCTGAAGATGCCCAGGTTTTTCAGGGCCAGCCACCAGCGGTCCATCTCGAACAGTTTGGCGTACTGCGCCAGGCCGACGAATTCGTCGTAGTTGGGCAGCATGCGCGAGGCAGTCAGCGACAGCACCCCGTTCCAGATCATCAGCCCATAGATAAAGGCGAAGCCCAGCACAAAGCCGGGCGCAATCACCAGCTTGGGCAGTGCCTGCTCAAAATTCAGTTTCATGGGGGGATGGCTCTCAAAAAAACGACCGGTGCCATGCGCTACGGCACCGGTCTGAAAACTTAAAACCCCCAACCCGCGTGAGCAGGATGGGGGGATGCGCCAGGCGCGAGTTACTTCGTCTGGGCAGCGGAGGCAATGTTCTTCATCGCTGCGGCTACTGTGATCTTGTCGTCGTTCCAGAACTGGCTGACTGCATCCTTGATCGCACCTTCAGCCGCGGGGCTGACGGCCATGCCGTGGGCGATGGAAGGCACCAGGCTGCCGGTCTTGGCGGTGGCCACGAAGTCCTTGGCGGAGGTCTTGGCGCAGTCGTCAAACTTGTCCAGGTTCATGTTCAGGCGCACCGGGATAGAGCCCTTGTTCAGGTTGAAGATTTCCTGGAACTCGGTGCCCATGATGGCGGCAGCCAGGTCGCCCTGGGCTTTTTGCGCATCGGCGGACTTCAGCTTGAACATGGCGAACGAGTCGATGTTGTAGGTGTAGGAGGTGGCGGTGCCAGGAGCGGCGGCGCACAGGAAGTCCTTGCCTGGCACCTTGCCAGCAGCCAGGAACTCGCCCTTGGCCCAGTCACCCATGAACTGGAAGCCAGCCTTGCCTTGCATGACCATGGCGGTGGTCAGGTTCCAGTCGCGGCCCGCGGAGGCTGCGTCGGTGTAACCCTTGATCTTGCGGAAGGTTTCCAGCGACTTTTGCATCGTGGGGCTGGTCAGAGCCTTCTGGTCCAGCTTGATCAGTGCGTCGCTGTAGAACTTGGCGCCACCCACACCCAGCACCACCGATTCAAAGGTGGTGAAGTCTTGCCAGTTCTGACCACCGTGTGCCACGGCGATCAGGCCGGCGGCCTTGATCTTGTCGGCTGCGGCGAAGAACTCGTCATAGGTCTTGGGCATGCCGGCCACGCCAGCCTTCTTCAGCACTTCGGGGTTAGCCCACACCCAGTTCACGCGGTGCACGTTGACCGGAGCGGCCACGTAGTTGCCCTTGTACTTCATGCCATCGGCCACGGCCTTGGGCAGCAGGCTGTCCCATTTTTCGGCCTTGGCGGTTGCGTCCAGATTGGCCAGCACGCCTTCGGCAGCCCATTCCTGGATCGCTGGGCCCTTGATCTGGGCAGCAGCAGGCGGGTTGCCCGACACCACACGGCTCTTCAGCACGGTAGCAGCGTTGTCGCCACCGCCGCCGGCCACGGCGAAATCTTTCCACACATGGCCCTTGGCCTGCATGATCTTCTTCAGTTCGGCGACCGACTTGGCTTCACCGCCGGAAGTCCAGTAATGCAGGACTTCGACTTCACCGGCCTGGATGGCCCCAGCGGATACAACGGCGGCCATGGCAAGTGCCAATTGGGAAAGCTTCAACATCTATCAGTCTCCTGGATTTGCCGTTCCCCGTTCAAAAGTGGGGTGAGAGCAAAGGGTTGGCTCAGCGTGGCACCATGCCCCGCTGATGGCATTAATTTTTCATTAATTAATGTAATCTGAAAACTAGGGATTTCCCTTGGCACTCGGGACACGCTTCAAAATAGATAGCTTCCTGCGCTTATTGAATATGCGCCAGAGCCACTTTTTATGCCTGAAATTCAGCCCCGCTTATCATCGCTGCCATGCTTGCAAAGATCATGGGTTTTGTTTTATTGGCCATTGTGCGGCTGCTCACAGGCGCCCAGGCGCGCTGGCACGGCTGCCCGCCCAAGGCCGAACAGCGGATTTATTTTGCCAACCACCAGAGCCATATCGACCTGATCCTGATGTGGGCCGCGCTGCCGCAAGAGCTGCGCAGCATCACCCGGCCCATCGCCGCCAAGGACTACTGGACCGCCTCCGGCTTCAAGAAATGGCTGACCAGCGCGGTCTTCAACGCAATCTACGTAGACCGCAGCCGCACCAAGGACGCCCAGGGCGTGGAACAAGACCCGCTGGAGCCGCTGGTCGAGGCGCTGCAAAGCGGCGACTCCATCATCCTGTTCCCCGAGGGCACACGCGGCCATGCGCCCGAGCCCCAGCCCTTCAAGGCCGGCCTGTTCAACCTGGCCACCCAGTTCCCGCAGGTGGTGCTGGTGCCGACCTGGATCCACAACGTGCAGCGGGTGATGCCCAAGGGCGAGGTGATCCCGGTGCCGGTGCTGTGCTCGGTGACCTTCGGCACGCCGATGCAGGTCGAGCCGGGCGAGGAACGCCGCGCGTTCCTGGACCGGGCGCGACTGAACGTCATCGCGCTGCGCGACATTTAAGCCATGAACCAGTTTCTGCGCAGCCTTACAGCCTCACAGCAAGTCGGGGCCTTGTTCATCCTGGTATTTGGTGTGCTGGTGCTGGCCAGCGGCGCGCTGCTGCTGGTGTCGCTGCGCGAGCGCCGTGACGACAGCTTTGGCGCGGCCTTCGGGCACGAGCTGCAGAACCTGCGCCGGCTGCTGCAGAACACCTGGTTCATGGCCGGCATGTTTTGGCTCAGCTGGGTGCTGGGCGGGGTGGTGGCGATTGCGCTGTTTGCGATGGTGGCATTTTTCTCGCTGCGCGAATTCATCACCCTGTCGCCCACCCACCGGGGCGACCACCGCAGCCTGATCCTCGCGTTTTTCGTGGTGCTGCCGGTGCAGTTCTGGCTGGTCGGTGGCCGGCATTTCGACCTGTTCACGGTGTTCATCCCGGTCTACGTGTTCCTGGCGCTGCCCCTGGTCGGCGCGCTGGCCGACGACCCGCACCGCTTCCTGGAGCGCAACGCCAAGATGCAGTGGGGCATCATGGTCTGCGTCTACGGCACCAGCCATGTGCCAGCGCTGGTGCGGCTGGAGATCCCCGGCTACCAGGACAAAAGCGCGTTCCTGGTGTTCTTCCTGGTGCTGGTGGTGCAGACCTGCATGCTGGTGCAGCACCTGGCAGCCCGCAAGCTGAACCGCCCACCACGCGCACCGCACATCAGCCAGAGCTTCAACTGGAGCAGCTGGGCGATTGGCGTGGCGGTCGGCGGTGTGCTGGGCGGATTGTTGTCGGCCATCACCCCGTTCAAGCCCGGCCAGGCGCTGGCCATGGCGCTGATTGCCTGCATCGCCGGTACCGCCGGGCATCTGGTGATGAAGGCGCTGAAGCGGGACCGCGGCATCACCAACTGGGGCAACCAGGGCCAGTCCATCACCGGTGCCACCGGCCTGCTGGACCGGGTCGATGCACTGTGCTTTGCGGCCCCGATCTTCTTCCACTCGGTTCGGTGGTTTTTCAAGCTGTAGCGCATACTCTACCTGCACCACCAGCTACGAATTAAATAGCATGCGACTTCTTGGCATAGACCCCGGCCTGCAGACCACCGGCTTCGGCATCATTGACGTCGACGGCTCCAACCTGGGCTATGTGGCCAGCGGCACCATCAAGACCACGCACCTGGACCTGGGCCAGCTGCCGGCGCGCATCAAGATCCTGTTCGACGGCATCTGCGAGGTCTGCGCGCGCTACCAGCCGGATGCGGCCTCGGTGGAGATCATCTTCGTCAACGTGAACCCGCAGTCCACCCTGCTGCTGGGCCAGGCGCGCGGCGCCAGTCTGGCGGCGCTGGGGCACAGCAATCTACCGGTGTCGGAGTACACCGCGCTGCAAATGAAGAAAGCCGTGGTCGGCCACGGCCGGGCCGACAAATCGCAGGTGCAGGAAATGGTCAAGCGCCTGCTGAAACTGCCCGTGCTGCCGGGCAAGGACGCCGCTGATGCGCTGGGCATGGCCATCACCCACGCCCACGTGGGCCATGCCATGGCCAGGCTGGCCCAGGCCACGCCGCTGGCGCGCAAGACCAGCGGCATGTACCGCGACGGCCGCACCCACTGAGGCCGCCATGCGACGCACCATCCTACTGGCGCTGCTGCTGGCCACCCTGGCAGGCTTCAGCCACGCTGACGTTGCCACCCCGCTGGTGATTGCCCACCGAGGCGCCAGCGGCTACCTGCCCGAGCACACGCTGGCCGGCTACGAGCTGGCGATACGCATGGGCGCGGACTTCATCGAACCCGACCTGCAGCTCACCCAGGACGGCGTGCTGGTCGCCATGCACGACGACAGCCTGGCCCGCACCACCAATGTCGCTAACCGGTTCGCACCGCGCCACGGCGGATACAAGGTGGCGGATTTCAGCCTGTCCGAGATCAAGACCCTGGCCGTGCAGCCCACCGGCACCGGCCAGAGCAGCCATGCGGGCTTTGCGCCCAGCGTGGCCGAGCCGTTCCAGGTGCCGACCTTCCAACAGGTGATCGACCTGGCCCAGCAGCAAAGCCTGGCCAGCGGCCGCAGCATAGGCATCTACCCCGAGGCCAAGCAGTCCGATCCGGCCATGGAAAACGGCATCCTCGCCACCCTGGCGCGCAACCACTATGGCCAGCAGAGCAAGGTGTTCATCCAGTCGTTCAGCGACAGCACTTTGCGCAGCCTGCGCCGCAAGCAGACCGAGCAGAACAACCCGCTACCGCTGGTACTGCTGGGCGTAGCCATCACCGGCGCGGACGGCGTAGCCCGCCTGGGCGTGGTTTCGGGCAATACGGTGACGCCGCTGACTTTGCAAGAGGTGGCCAGCTTCAGCGAAGGCATAGGCGTCAGCATCCACCGGCCGGCTTATGCGGTAGACAAGAGTTTCATTGCGCAAGCCCATGCGGCGGGCCTGCAGGTGCATGGATGGACCTTTGCCAAGGCCGACCCAACAGCGGCGGCAGCAGAATTCCAACAGTACCTGGAGATGGGCATGGACGGCGTGTTTGCCAACTACCCGGACCTGGCGGTCACGGCGCGCAAGCGCTACCTGCCGCCCAAGTGAGCGCTCAGGCCACGCGCTCCAAAATCAGCACGGTAAAGAAGCCGAACGCCGCCAGCAGCGTCCACTTCAGGACCACCCAACCCCAGCGCTTGTAGCGCAGCTGTCCGGTACCGGCATAGAAAGCGAATGACACCGCCGCCGCCAGCAGGCACAGCAAGATGACCCAGCGGAACAGCAGCATCGCGGCTACCAGGCCCGGGCCAGCTGGGCGAAGCCGGCGGGCGCCTTGGACGCATCGTCAAAGGTGACGATCTCCCAGGAGGCGGTGTTCAGCATCAGTGCGCGGATCAGCTTGTTGTTCAGTGCATGGCCGGACTTCATGGCGCTGTAGCTGGCCAGCAAGGGCTTTCCCAGCATGTACATATCGCCCATCGCGTCCAGCACCTTGTGTTTGACGAACTCGTCGTCGTAACGCAGGCCGCCGGCATTCAGCACCTTGTAGTCGTCCATCAGGATGGCGTTGTCCATGCCGCCGCCCAGGCCCAAGCCGTTGGCGCGCAGCATCTCGGCGTCGCGGGTAAAGCCGAAGGTACGAGCCCGCGCAATATCGCGGGTGTAGGAGCCCGAGCCCAGGTCGAACTCCACATGCTGGCCGGTCGAATCCACCGCCGGGTGGTCGAAGATGATGTCAAAACTCAGCTTGTAGCCGTGGTAGGGCTCAAGCCGCGCCCACTTGGCGGCCGCGCCCTCGCCTTCGCGCACCTCCACCGGCTGGAGCACGCGAATGAAGCGGCGCGGCGCATTCTGCAGCTCGATGCCGGCGGTTTGCAGCAGGTAGACAAAGGCCGCGGCCGAGCCGTCCAGGATGGGTACTTCTTCGGCGGTGATTTCCACCACCAGGTTGTCGATGCCCAGGCCAGCGCAGGCCGACATCAGGTGCTCCACGGTCGACACCTTGGCCGAACCGCTGGACACCGTGGTCGCCATGCGGGTATCGGTGACCGACGTAGCGGTCATGGGGATGTCCACCGGCACGGCCAGATCGGTACGGCGGAACACGATGCCGGTATCGGGTGCAGCCGGGCGCAGCGTCAACTCGACCCGCTGGCCGCTGTGCACGCCCACACCCACGGCACGGGTGAGGGACTTGAGGGTTCTTTGCTGCAGCATCTTGTAATTTTAATTGGCGGGTGGATAACCCGTGATCAGCAAGCTTGATGGTAGCGATTGAACATCTCAATCTCAGCCGGAACAGAACAGGATTGAGGGAGTGGAAAGCGTAGCGAGCGCGCCGAGGTCGGGTCGAGGACCGGAGCCGTACTCCCGTACGGCGAGGACCACAGGCCCGAGATCGGTGTGCGCAGTAGCTTTACGCCCCTCAATCCGCCTGTTTGCGCAGGAAGGCAGGGATCTCGTAGTCGTCCATTCCACCGGAAGACAAGGCATCGACACGGGCGCTGGCCTGGGTGCGGTTCGGCGTACGCCAGACCGCTGGGCCACGCAAGGCCTCGTAGTCGGGCTGGGCAATGCTGCTCAGGCCGCCGTTACCCGCCGCTTGCGCTGGCAAGGTGAAGCCGACGTTGTCGGTACCGGTGCGCTGCACCACCACCTGCAGCGGAGGTGCCACCGCGCGGCGCTTGCTCAGGCCAGTCGCCACCACGGTAACGCGGATCTGCTCGCCCAGGCTGTCGTCGTAAGCCGTGCCGTAGATCACATGCGCTTCGGGCGAGGCGTAGGCGCGGATGGTGTTCATCGCCAGGCGGGATTCGCTGAGTTTCAGCGAGCCCTTAGCCGCGGTGATCAGCACCAACACGCCCTTTGCGCCCGACAAGTCGATGCCTTCCAGCAGCGGGCAGGCCACGGCCTGCTCGGCGGCGATGCGCGCGCGGTCTGGGCCGTCGGCCACGGCGGTACCCATCATGGCCTTGCCAGGCTCGCCCATGACGGTGCGCACGTCTTCAAAGTCGACGTTCACATGGCCGGGCACGTTGATGATTTCGGCGATGCCGCCGACGGCGTTCTTCAGCACGTCATTGGCGTGGGCAAAGGCTTCGTCTTGCGTGACGTCATCGCCCAGCACTTCGAGCAGCTTCTCGTTCAGCACCACGATCAACGAATCGACATTGGCTTCCAGCTCGGCCAGGCCGTTGTCGGCATTGGTCATGCGTTTCGGGCCTTCGAAGTCGAATGGCTTGGTGATCACGCCGACCGTCAAGATGCCCATTTCCTTGGCCACACGGGCGATCACGGGGGCCGCACCAGTGCCGGTACCGCCGCCCATACCGGCGGTGATGAACAGCATGTGCGCGCCGGCAATCGCCGCGCGGATGTCATCCACCGCCAACTCGGCGGCTTCACGGCCCTTGTCGGGCTTGCTGCCCGCGCCCAGGCCGCTCAGGCCCAGCTGGATGGTCTTGTGCGCGACGCTGCGGCCCAGGGCCTGTGCATCGGTGTTGGCGCTGATGAACTCCACGCCCTGCACATTGCAGCCAATCATGTGTTCGACAGCATTGCCGCCGCCGCCGCCGACACCGATCACTTTGATCTGGGTGCCCAGGTTAAATTCTTCTACTTCAATCATTTCGATAGGCATGTGGTGCTCCTGATACTTGCAATTAATAGGTTTGTTGAATGCGGGTGTAGTTCTTGTTTTTGAGGCATTTCACCTCCAGGGGGGATGGCAGTGACGCCATCGTCCCGTTTGCGGGGGGCTGCCCCGTGCTAGCCAGATTTTGGTTTCCATGGCTAGAAATTCCCCACGAACCAGTCTTTGACGCGGCCAACCGCGGTCTTCATCGAGCCGTTCTTCTGCGCTACCTTAAAGCCGCGCAGGCGGCCGATGCGCGCCTCTTCCAGTAAGCCCATCACGGTGGCGGCACGCGGCTGGGCCACCATGTCGGACAAGGCCCCGCGGTACTTGGGCACCCCGCGGCGAACCGGTTTCAAAAAGATGTCTTCGCCGAGCTCGACCATGCCGGGCATAACCACGCTGCCACCGGTCAGCACGATGCCGCTGGACAGCACTTCTTCAAAACCCGACTCGCGGATGACCTGGGCCACCAGCGAATAGATTTCTTCGACCCGCGGCTCGATCACGCCGGCCAGCGCCTGGCGGCTCAGCATGCGTGGGCCACGGTCGCCCAGGCCGGGCACTTCCACCTGCGCATCCGGGTCGGCCAGCAGTTGCTTGGCGTAGCCGCTTTCGACTTTGATGTCCTCCGCGTCCTTGGTTGGGGTGCGCAAGGCCATGGCGATGTCGCTGGTGATCAGGTCGCCGGCGATCGGGATCACCGCGGTGTGGCGGATCGCGCCATTGGTGAAGATCGCCACGTCGGTGGTGCCGGCGCCGATGTCGACCAGGGCCACACCGAGCTCGCGTTCGTCTTCGGTCAACACCGACAAGCTGCTGGCCAGCGGGTTCAGCATCAGCTGGTCCACGTCCAGGCCGCAGCGGCGCACGCATTTGATGATGTTCTCGGCCGCGCTCTGGGCGCCGGTCACGATGTGCACCTTGGCCTCCAGGCGGATGCCGCTCATGCCGATGGGCTCTTTCACATCCTGGCCGTCGATCACGAACTCTTGCGGCTCGACCAGCAGCAGGCGCTGGTCGGTGCTGATGTTGATCGCCTTGGCGGTTTCCACCACCCGGGCTACGTCGGCGGCCGTGACTTCACGGTCCTTCACAGCCACCATGCCGCTGGAATTGATGCCGCGGATATGGCTACCGGTGATGCCGGTGTAGACATGCGAAATCTTGCAGTCGGCCATCAGCTCGGCCTCTTTCAGCGCCAGCTGGATGCTTTGCACCGTGGCGTCGATGTTCACCACTACGCCGCGCTTCAGGCCATTGCTCGGCGCCACGCCAAAACCGGCCAGCTTCAGCTCGCCACCGGCCAACACTTCGGCCACCACCACCATCACCTTGGCGGTTCCTATGTCCACCCCGACGACCAAGTCCTTGTACTCTTTTGCCATAGTTCGTCCTGTAATCAATGCTCTGCTTGTTTCTTCTTGGGCGTAGCCACCGGGGTCGCCACCGTGGTCACGCCGCGCAGGCGCAGGGCATAGCCCTCGCCGTAGCGCAAATCTGCGCGCTCCAATGCGTCTGCCGTGCGGCCATAGGCGGAAGCCACCTGGGCCACCGTGCCTATGAAGCGCTGGGCGCGTTGGGTAATTTCTTCGGTGGTGCCGCGGCCCAGCTCGATCTCGCCACCGGCATTGGTCTGGGCGCGCCAGCCGCCGCGGTTGGTCAGGGTCAGTTGGTCCAACGCCATGTCCAGCGGCGCGAACAGCGGCGATAGCGTCTGGTACATGCCCAGGATCTGGCCAGCCTGCGCCACCGGGCCGTCAAGGTGCGGCAGGTCGTCGCGCTCGACTTCATCCACATTGGCCTCGAACACCTCGCCAAAATTGTTCAGCAGACGGGATTCGTCCTCGTCGCCCCAGTAGGCCACGGCCTGCTGCTCCTGCAGCACCACTTTCAGGCGGTTCGGAAACTCGCGCCGCACCACGGCCTTGCGGACCCAAGGCACAGATTCGAAAGCCGCCTTGGTGGCCGCCAGGTCCACGGTGAAGAAGGTGCCCTTGATCTTTCCGTTCAGGTTGGCGCGCAACGTGACCTCGTTGTTGTGCGCAACATCGCCCACCACGGCGATGCCACCGATTGCAAACAGCGGCTGGCGTGCCACCCACTTCACCAGCCCGACCATGCCCAGGACGAGCGCGCCCAGGAACAGCACCGAAGCGGTGGCGTTCATGAGTTTCACGTCCATGGGAGGGGCGGGCTTTTGCATGGTCAGTTGGCGCTTGCCGTCCCGTAGTCCAGCGCCGCGGATTGCAGCAGGCGCACGCACAAGGCTTCGTAGGAGATGCCGGCGGCGCGCGCCGACATCGGCACCAGCGAATGGCCGGTCATGCCGGGCGCAGTATTGATCTCCAGCAGGTAGGGTTGGCGGGTCTGCGCATCGATCATCACGTCGGCCCGGGCCCAGCCGCGGCAGCCCAGGGTCAGATAGGCTTTGCGCACCAAGGCCTGGATCGCGGCTTCTTCGCCGTCGGGAAGACCGCAAGGCACCAAGTACTGCGTGGTGTCGGTGAAATACTTGTTCTGGTAGTCGTAATTGCCCTCGGGCGCAACGATGCGTATCACCGGCAGCACCTCGGTCTGCGCGCCCGTGCCCAGCAGGGGGATGGTGACTTCATCGCCGCTGACGAACTGCTCGCACAGCACGGCCGTGTCCAGCTGCGCGGCCAGCGCGTAGGCGGCATCGCATTCTTCCAGCGTGGCCACCTTGGTCAGGCCGATGGTCGAACCTTCGCGCGCGGGCTTGACGATCATCGGTGCGCCTAGCTGGGCAAAGGCCTTGCGCGTGGCTTCGGCGCTATCGACCTCGAACCAGCCCGGGGTCGGCAGGCCCTCGGCCCGCCAGATGCGCTTGGTCATCACCTTGTCGATGGCGATGCTGGAGGCCATCACACCCGAACCGGTGTACGGAATGCCCAGCAGCTCCAGCGCGCCCTGCACCGTGCCATCTTCGCCGAAGCGGCCATGCAGCGCGATGAAACAACGCGCAAAGCCTTCGCGCTTCAGCTCGACCAGGTCGCGTTCGCTGGGGTCGAAGGCATGGGCATCGACACCCTGGCTGCGCAATGCATTCAGCACGCCCGTGCCCGACATCAGCGACACCTCACGCTCGGCCGAGGCCCCGCCCATCAGCACCGCAACTTTTCCTAGATTTAAGTCTTTTAGGCTCATAGCGCTTATTCCGCCAGCACAGCGTGCTCGTTTTTTGATAGCAAATTAACCACCTTGCCGGGCACGCTGCCGATGGAGCCCGCGCCCATGCACAGCACCACGTCGCCGCCCTGGGCGGTGTCCAGAATGGCCTGCGGCAAGGCCGCGATGTCGTCGATGAAGACCGGCTCTACCCGCCCCGCAACCCGCAGCGCGCGTGCCAGAGCCCGGCCATCGGCGGCCACGATGGGGGCTTCGCCGGCCGCATAGATTTCGGTCAGCAGCACGACATCGGCCTCGCCTATCACCTTGACGAAGTCTTCAAAGCAGTCGCGGGTGCGGCTGTAGCGGTGCGGCTGGAACGCCAGCACCAGGCGGCGACCCGGGAAGGCCCCACGCGCGGCCGACAAGGTGGCGGCCATTTCCACCGGGTGGTGGCCGTAGTCGTCGACCACGGTGAACGTGCCGCCGTCCTTGGCAGTCCAGTCGCCGTAGGGCTGGAAGCGCCGGCCCACGCCTTCAAAGCTGGCCAGGGCTTTCTGCACCGCGGCGTCGGGGATGTTCAGCTCGACGGCTACGGCAATTGCCGACAGCGCATTCAGCACGTTGTGCCGGCCCGGCAAGTTCAGCACCACCGGGATGTCCGGCAGAGTCACGCCATTGCGGCGCTGCACGGTGAAGTGCATCTGCCCACCAACGGCGCGCACATCAATGGCCCGCACCTGGGCGTCTTCGCCGAAGCCATAGCTGGTGATCGGGCAGGTTACCTGTTCCAGGATGTCGCGCACACCGGGGTCGTCGGTGCACAGGATGGCCGTGCCGTAGAACGGCATGCGGTGCAGGAAATCGACAAACGCCTTCTTCAGATTATTGAAGTCGTGGCCATAGGTTTCCATGTGGTCGGCGTCGATGTTCGTCACCACCGCCATCACCGGCAGCAGATGCAGGAACGACGCGTCCGACTCGTCGGCCTCGACCACGATGTAGTCGCCATTGCCCAGCTTTGCGTTCGCACCGGCGCTGTTCAGGCGGCCGCCGATCACAAAGGTCGGGTCCAGCCCGGCCTCGACCAGCACGCTGGACACCAGGCTGGTGGTGGTGGTCTTGCCGTGCGTGCCGGCAATCGCGATGCCTTGCTTGAGGCGCATCAGCTCGGCCAGCATCAGGGCGCGCGGCACGATAGGCACATGGCTTTCGCGTGCGGCCAGCACCTCAGGGTTGTCGGCCTTGACGGCGGTAGAGGTGACGATGGCGTCGGCCCCCTGCACGTTCGCCGGGCTGTGGCCGATGAAGGTGGTGATGCCCAGGCCGCCCAGGCGGCGAAGCGTGCTGCTGTCCGACTGGTCGGAGCCCGAGACGATATAGCCCAGCTTGTGCAGCACCTCGGCAATCGCCGACATGCCCGAGCCACCGATACCGACAAAATGCAAATGGCGTACGGCGTGTTTCATGGTCGTACCAATCTTTCTAGTTCATCGGCCACGCGCGCCGCCGCATGCGGCTTGGCCAGTGCGCGGGCCTGGGTCGCCATCGCGAGCAGGCGCTCGCGGCTCAGGCTGGTCAACAAATCCGCCAGGGGCTGCGGTGCCAGCTCGGCCTGCGGCAAATGGATGCCGGCCTGCTTGGAGGCCAGCCAGGCGGCGTTGTCGCGCTGGTGCGAGGTGGTGCTGACCACCAGCGGCACCAGCACCGCCGCCACTCCGGCAGCGCACAGCTCACTGACAGTGACGGCACCGGCGCGGCAGACGATCAGGTCGCAGGCCGCCAGCTCGGCCGCCATGTCGTCGATAAACGGCAGCACCTGCGCGGCAATACCCAGCTCGGCATAGGCAGCCTGCACTGCGGCTTGCTGGGCCACGCCGGTCTGGTGCACCACCTGGGGCCGCTGCTCGGCGGGCAACCGGGCCAGTGCCTGCGGCAGGCAGTCGTTGATGGCCTTGGCGCCCAGGCTTCCACCCACCACCAGCAACCGCAGCGGCCCCTGGCGGCCGGCGAAGCGCTCGGCCGGTGGGGCGATGGATTCGATCTCGGCGCGCACCGGATTGCCCGTCACCACCGCACGGCGTATGCCTTGCGTGGCCGGTCCTTCGAAGCCGAAGGCCACGCGGTCGGCGACCGGCAGCAAGGCCTTGTTGCTCATCAGCAGCGCGGCATCGGCATTCACCAGCATCAGCGGCTTGCCCAGCAGTGAAGCCATGAGTCCGCCAGGAAAGCAGACGTAGCCGCCCATGCCCAGCACGGCATTCGCATGGCGCTGGCGCAGGATCTGCAGGCAGCTCCAGAATGCCGCCAGCATGCGCAGACCTCCGGTCAGCATGTGCACAAGCCCTTTGCCGCGCAGGCCGCTGAAGGCGATCCGGTCCATGGCGATGCCGGACGGCGGCACCAGCTTGTTCTCCATACCGTGCAGCGTGCCCAGCCAGCTAACGGTCCAGCCGCGCTGCTGCATCTCGCGGGCTACCGCCAGGCCGGGAATCACATGCCCGCCGGTACCTGCGGCCATGACGACCAAATGGCGCGCGCTCATACGCGGGCTCCGTGCATCAATTGCCGATTCTCAAAATCCACGCGTAAAACCACGGCCAGCGCCACCAGATTCCACAGAATCGCCGAGCCGCCGAAACTCATCAGCGGCAGGGTCAGCCCCTTGGTGGGCAGTGCGCCCAAGTTCACGCCCATGTTGATGAAGGCCTGAAAACCCATCCACAGGCCTACGCCCTGCGCGACCAGGCCAGCAAACAGCCGGTCGAGGGCAATCGCCTGGCGGCCGATGTGCATGATGCGACGGATCAACCAGAAGAACAGACCGATCACGCAGACCACGCCGACCAGGCCAAATTCTTCGCCGATCACGGCCAGCAAAAAGTCGGTATGGGCTTCGGGCAACCAACTGAGTTTTTCGATGCTGCCGCCCAGGCCAACGCCAAAAATCTCGCCGCGCCCGATCGCGATCAAGGAGTGCGTCAGCTGGTAGCCCTTGGCCAGCGCGTTGGTATCGCTCCAGGGATCGAGGTAGGCAAATATCCGCGCGCGGCGGTAGTCGTTGAAGGCGATCATCATGCTGAAGGCCCCCACCAGGATGGTGGCGATCAGGAAGAACATGCGGGCATTCACGCCGCCCAGGAACAGGATGCCCATGGCGATCACGGCAATCACCATGAACGCGCCCATGTCGGGCTCGGCCAGCAGCAGCACGCCGATCACGCCCACCGCCGCGCCCATGGGCCAGACGGCGCGCAGGAAGTTCTCTTTCACGTCCATCTTGCGCACCATGTAGTCGGCCGCGTAGATCACGATGGCAAACTTGGCCATCTCCGAGGCCTGGAAGTTCATCACCCCCAGCGGCAGCCAACGCCTCGCGCCGTACACCACCTTGCCCACGCCCGGGATCAGCACCGCGATCAGCAGCAGCAGCGAGACGATGAAGAGCCAGGGTGCCCAGCGTTCCCAGGTGCGCATCGGCACCTGGAAGGCGATCAGCGCCGCCACAAAGGCCACGCACAGGAACACCGCATGCCGCACCAAAAAGAAATGGTGCTCGTACTTGGCGAAGCGCGGGTTGTCGGGCATGGCAATCGATGCCGAATAGACCATCACCAGCCCCCAGGCCAGCAAGGTCACCGTAACCCACAGCAAGGGCTGGTCAAAGCCGTGCACGCGCGCAGGCTGGCTGGGCGTGCGCGAGAAGCCGCTGGCACCCAGACGCACCGGCAAGGCATCGGCCGCCGCCTTGGGCAAGCCCTTGAACCAATCGGTAAATCGCAAGGACAACTGGCTCATGCCGCGTCCTCCTGTCCGGCGTCGGCCAAGGCCATCACCGCTTCAATGAACACCTGGGCGCGGTGCTCGTAGTTGTTGAACATGTCAAAGCTGGCGCAGGCCGGCGACATCAGCACCGCATCGCCCGGATGTGCGCGCTGGCTGGCCAACTGCACCGCCTCCTGCATGCTGGCGGCATCGACCAGAGCCACGCCGGCTTCATCCAGCGCGGCGCGGATCAACGGCGCATCGCGGCCGATCAGCACCACGGCGCGCGCATAGCGCGACACGGGTGCGGCCAAGGGGCTGAAATCCTGGCCCTTGCCCTCGCCGCCCAGAATGACGACGATACGGCGCTCGACGCCCAGGCCGGTCAGCGCGGCCACGGTGGCGCCTACGTTGGTGCCTTTGCTGTCATCAAAATATTCGATCTCGCGCACCGTATCCACCGATTCGACGCGGTGCGGCTCACCACGGTATTCGCGCAGGCCATACAACATGGGCGCCAGGGCGCAGCCCGCAGCCGAAGCCAGGGCCAGCGCGGCCAGAGCGTTGACGGCGTTGTGCCGGCCGCGGATGCGCAGCGCATCGGCCGGCATCAGGCGCTGGATGTACAGGTCGTCGGCGGCTTCACTGCGTTTGCGCTTGGTTTCATCGGCTTCTAGCGCGCGCACCAGCCAGGCCATGCCGTTGACCACTTCGATGCCGAAATCGCCAGGGCGCTGCGGCATATCGCCGCCAAAGGTGGTGTGCCGGCGCAGCTGGGGCTTTTGCAACCGCACTTTGAGCGGCGCGGGCAGCATGGCCATCACCCCCGGGTCTTCGCGGTTCAGCAGCATCAGGCCGTGCTGGCCGAAGACACGGGCCTTGGCGGCCGCATAGGCTTCCATGCTGCCGTGCCAGTCCAGGTGGTCTTGCGTCAGGTTCAGCACCGCCGCCGCCGTGGGCTCGAAGCTGCGCGCAGCATCCAGCTGGAAGCTGGACAATTCCAGCACCCAAACCTGGGGCAAGCTGTCGGCCTCCATGTGCGCGGCCAGAGTATCCAGCAAGGTCGGGCCGATATTGCCCGCCACCGCCACCGTCTTGCCCGCACGCAGCACCAGTTGTCCGGTTAGCGAGGTGACCGTGGTCTTGCCGTTTGTGCCGGTGATGGCCAGCACCGCGGGGTGGTAGCCCAGCTGGGCTTCGGGCACGGCGGCGACCGGCGCTTCGCCGTCCTCCGACAGTTCGGCTTCGTACTCTGGCTCGGGCTGCGGCTCAGGCAGGGGTTCGTCCACGGCACTGGCCTGGCGCATATCAGCCAAGGCCCGGGCAAACAGATCCAGCTCACCCCCCACCGGCAGGCCGGCGCGCTGCGCCTCGGCCAGTACCGGGGCCAGCACCTCGGGCGACAAGCCCGGCGAACGGTAGATGGCTTGCATGCCCTGCGCCAGTGCCGCATTGAACGGGCCGCCGATGAACGCGGCCACCGGCACTTCGGTCTGCAGACTCGCCAACTGTGGCGGGGCTTCGCGGGTATCCGCCACCGTGACCTGCGCACCGTGGCGCGCGCACCAGCGCGCCATGGCCAGGCCGGACGCACCCAGGCCCAGGATCAGTACGCGGAGGTCTTGCAAGTGCTGCATGGGGTTCTATCGTCCTAGCGCAACTTCAAGGTGGAAAGGCCCACCAGGCACAGCAGCATGGTGATGATCCAGAAACGCACAACGACCTGTGTCTCCTTCCAGCCACTCATCTCGAAGTGGTGGTGCAGTGGCGCCATCTTCAGGATGCGCCGGCCTGCACCGTATTTCTTCTTGGTGTACTTGAACCAGCTGACCTGCAGCATCACCGACAAGGCCTCGACCACGAAGATGCCCCCCATGATGGACAGGACTACTTCCTGACGCACGATGACAGCCACCGTGCCAAGGGCTCCGCCCAGCGCCAGCGCGCCCACGTCGCCCATGAACACCTGGGCCGGATAGGCGTTGAACCACAGAAAGGCCAGCCCGGCACCGGCCATGGCCGAACAGAACACCAGCAACTCGCCCGCGCCCGGGATATGCGGCAAGAACAGATACTTGGAAAACACCGAGCTGCCTGTCACGTAGGCAAACACGCCCAGCGCCGAGCCCACCAACACCACCGGCATGATGGCCAGGCCGTCCAGGCCGTCGGTCAGATTGACGGCATTGCTGGAGCCGACGATCACCAGATAGGTCAGCACCACAAAGCCCAGCACGCCCAGCGGGTAGCTGACTTCCTTGAAGAACGGTAGCTGCAGGCCGGCCTTGGGCGGCAGGCTCAGATCAAAGCCCGACTGCACCCAGCTGAAGAACAGCTCCAGCACCCGCATATTCGAGTTCTCGGAAATACTGAACACCAAATACAAAGCGGCCACCAGGCCGATCAGCGACTGCCACATATATTTCTCGCGGGAGCGCATGCCCTCGGGGTCTTTGTTGACGACTTTGCGCCAGTCGTCGACCCAGCCAATGGCGCCAAACCCCAGGGTCACCAGCAACACGATCCAGACAAAGCGGTTGCTTAAATCCACCCACAGCAAGGTGGAAATAGCGATGCACATCAGGATCAGTACGCCGCCCATAGTGGGCGTGCCCTGCTTGACCAGATGGCTTTCCATACCGTAGCCACGCACCGGCTGGCCGATTTTCAGCGCCGTCAGCCGGCGTATCACCACCGGCCCGGCCACCACGCCGATCAGCAGCGCCGTCATGGCGGCCATCACCGCCCGGAACGTCAGGTACTGGAAAACGCGAAAAAACCCGAACTCGGGCGACAGGGTTTGCAACCACTGGGCGAGACTAAGCAGCACGGGGCGGCTCCTTGTATTGTTGTTCTTCTTGGGATTGGATGAAAGCCACTACCCGCTCCATCTGCATGAAGCGCGAGCCCTTGACCAGAATGCTGGCCACCTGGGGCAGCTGGGCCTGCACGGCGGCCAGCAGCGCGTCGATACTGTCGAAATGCCGACCACCGGGGGCACTGATGTGGGACGACATGGCGCCCAGCGTCAGCACCTGCTCGATGCCGCTGCGCTGGGCTTGCGCTCCGGCTTCGGCATGGAACTGGGGGCCCTGGTCGCCGACCTCGCCCATGTCGCCGGCCACCAGCAGGCGCGGGCCCGGCAGAGCGGCCAGCACCTGGATCGCGGCTTGCATCGAATCCGGGTTGGCGTTGTAGCTATCGTCCACCAGGGTCAGGCTGCGGCCACCCAGGTGCACAGTCAGCGCTTTGGAGCGGCCCTTGACCGGCTCGAACGCCGCCAGGCCTTGCGCCACGGCGGCCAGGGGCACACCGGCCGCCAGCGCGCAGGCGGCGGCGGCCAGGGAGTTCTTCACGTTGTGCAGGCCGGCGATATGCAGGGCGTAATGCAGTGGTCCGACCGGTGTGTGGGCACTGACTTGCCAGGCGCCATCGGCCCAGACCGGTGATTCAGCCCAGACGTCAGAGGGGTTCAAGCCAAATTGCAGATGCGCGCAGTGGGCAGCCAGGCCCTGCCAAAGCGGCGTATAGCGATCGTCGGCCGGGAACACCGCCACGCCATCGGCAGGCAGCACGGACAGCACCGCGCCGTTTTCCTGTGCCACGGCTTCGACCGTGGCCATGAACTCCATGTGTTCACGCTGGGCGTTGTTCACCAGGGCGACGGTGGGCCGGGCCATGGCCGCAATCGCGGCGATCTCGCCCGGGTGGTTCATGCCCAACTCGACCACGGCCAGGCGGTGGTGCGCACGCAGGCGCAGCAAGGTCAGCGGCACGCCAATGCTGTTGTTGAAATTGCCCAGCGTCGCCAGGCAGGCATCGGGCTGGGCGGCGCGTAGGATGGAAGCCACCATCTGGGTCACCGTGGTTTTCCCGTTGCTGCCGGTGACGGCAATCAACGGCAGCTGGAACTGGGCGCGCCAGCCGGTGGCCAAGGCGCCCAACGCCAGCAGGCTGTCGTCCACCTCGATGCAGGGCAGGCCTGGCAGCGCATAGCCGCGGTGGCACAGCGCGGCGACCGCACCACGGGCCCGCGCCTGTGCCAGCATGCCGTTGGCGTCAAATTTTTCGCCCTTGAGCGCCACGAACAGATCGCCGGGCTGCAGGCTGCGGGTATCGGTGTGCACGCGGGTGAAAACCACCGCTCCATCCCCTACCAGGGTGGCGCCAGGCAACAGCGCCAGAGCTTGCTGCAGGTTCATCATGCTGCGGCTCCTGCAAGTCGACGCGCCAGGGCGGCTTCCGCATGGGCTTTGTCGAGGAACGGGTGCTTGACGCCGGCCACTTCCTGCGTCGCCTCATGGCCTTTGCCGGCCAGCAGAATCACGTCGGCCGGCGCCGCCTGGGCAATCGCCTCGGCAATCGCCACCGCGCGGTCAGACTGCACATGCACGCAGGCGTTGTGGCTGAGGCCCAGCAGGATCTGGCTGATGATGGCCTCGGCCCGTTCGCTGCGCGGGTTATCGCTGGTGACCAGCACCATATCGGCGTTCTTTTCGGCCACGGCTGCCATCAAGGGGCGCTTCAGGTTGTCGCGGTCGCCACCGCAACCAAACACGCACCAGAGCTTGCCACCGCGGGTCTGCGCCAGCGGCCGCAAGGCCAGCAGGGCTTTGTCAAGCGCGTCCGGCGTGTGCGCATAGTCGATGGCCACCAGCGGCTGGCCGGGTTGGCTGATGCATTCCATACGCCCCGGCACCGGCAGCAGGCCGTGGCAGGCGGCGACGGCATCGGCCAGCGGCACGCCCAGCGCCCGCATGGAGCCGATCACGCCGAGCAGATTGGCCACGTTGTACTGGCCGATCACCGATGTCTGCAGGGCGATGCGCTGCCCACCCTCGACCACCACAAAGCACAGGCCACCGGCTTCGTAGCGGATGTCCTGCGCCTGCAGCCGCGCCTGGCGGGTGCAGGAGACGGTCCACAGGTCCAGATCGACAAACAGATTGGCCAGCGCCACGCCCTGCGGGTCATCGACATTCAGCACCGCGGCCTGCAGGCCGGGCCAGCGGAACAGCTCTTCCTTGGCCCGCCAATAGGCCTCGGTGCTGCCGTGGTAGTCCAGGTGGTCCTGGGTGAAATTGGTGAAGGCGGCGACGCGGATGCGCGTGCCGTCCAGCCGCCGCTCGACCACGCCGATCGACGAAGCCTCGATGGCGCAAGCGCCCAACCCCAGATCGACAAAGCCGCGGAACGCCTGCTGCAGCCGCACCGGGTCCGGCGTGGTCAGGCCGGTGGCCAGTACATCGGGCGGAATTCCTATACCCAAAGTGCCCACTACCGCACAAGGGAATTGCGCGTACAGCTGCGTTTTTGATAGCGCTTGAGCCAGCCACCAGGTGGTGGAGGTTTTGCCATTGGTGCCGGTCACGGCCAGCACATCCAGGCTTTGGCTGGGCTGGCCGAAGTAGGCGGAAGCAATCGGGCCTGTGCTGGCTTTCAGGCCGGTGTAACAGGCTACGGCCTCTTCGCCGTCGAAACCAAAGGCCTCGCTGCCGACCTGTTCCACCAGGCAGGCCGTGGCCCCCTGGGCCAGCGCGGCGCGGACGAACTTGCGGCCATCGGTGGCGGCGCCCGGCCAAGCGATGAAACCGTCGCCGGGTTGGATCGCCCGGCTATCGACCTGCAGGCTGCCGCGGACGCGGCTTTGCAACCAGGCGACCGCCTCTGCCGGGGTATGGAGTTGCAGCATCAGAACGACTCCTCCACGGCCTGGGTCACCACCTGGGCTTTGACATCCAGATCGGGTTGCACGCCCATCATGCGCAGGGTTTGCTGCACCACTTCGCTAAAAACCGGGGCGGCGACCGCACCACCGAAATACTGGCCGGCGCTGGGCTCGTCCACCATCACGGCGACGATGATGCGCGGCTTGTCGATAGGCGCCATGCCGGTGAACCAGGCGCGGTATTTGTTGCTGGCGTAGCCCTTGCCAACCTGCTTGTGGGCTGTGCCCGACTTGCCGCCGACCGAATAGCCCACGGTCTGCGCCTTCGGGCCGGTGCCGCCAGGGCCGGCGGCCATCTGCAGCATCTTGCGGATGGCGGCGGCGTTCTGGGCCGAGAACACCTTCACGCCCACGGCCGGCTCGGTGCTCTTGAGCATGGTGGCGGGGATGATTTCGCCGTCGTGGGCGAACGCGGTATAGGAATGCGCCATCTGAAACAGCGACGCCGACAGGCCGTAGCCATAGGACATAGTGGCTTGCTCAATGGGCCGCCAGGTCTTCCAGGGCCGCAAGCGCCCGGACACTGCGCCAGGGAAGCTGATTTGCGGCTTCTGGCCAAAGCCGACGGCGGTATAGGTGTCCCACATTTCGTGCGGCGACATGCGCTGAGCGACCTTGGTCGCGCCCACGTTGCTGGACTTCTGGATCACCCCCTCTACCGTGAGCAAGCCGTAGTTGTGGGTGTCGGTAATGGTGGAGCCGGTGATGGTCAGGCGGCCCGGCGAGGTATCCACCAGGGTCTGCGGCGTGATGCGGCCGGCCTCCAGCGCCATCGCCACGGTGATGGGCTTCATGGTCGAGCCAGGCTCGAAGGTATCGGTCAAGGCGCGGTTGCGCAGCTGCTCGCCGGTCAGGTTCTTGCGCTTATTCGGGATGTAGCTGGGGTAGTTGGCCAGGGCCAGCACTTCGCCGGTGATCGCATCCAGCACCACCACGCTACCGGCCTTGGCTTTGTTAGCGATCACCGCATCGCGCATCTTCTGGTAGGCGAAGAACTGCACCTTGCTGTCGATGCTGAGCTGGATCTCGCGGCCGTCTACCGGCGGCACCTGGTCGCCCACGTCTTCCACCACCCGGCCCAGCCGGTCCTTGATGACGCGGCGCGAACCGGGCTTACCGCCCAGTTCCTTGTTGAAGGCCAGTTCAATGCCTTCCTGGCCGTTGTCTTCCACATTGGTGAAGCCCACCACATGGGCAATCGCCTCGCCCTCAGGGTACTGGCGCTTGTATTCCTTGCGCTGGTAGATGCCCTTGATGTTCAGCGCGGCGATTTGCTGGGCAATGGGCTCGTCCACCTGGCGCTGGACCCAGACAAAGGTTTTGTCTTCGTTGAGCTTCTTGTTCAGGTCGGCCAGCGGCATCTCCAGCAGCTTGGCTAGCTGCTTGAGCTTGACCGGGTCGTGGTCTACGTCCTCTGGAATGGCCCAGATGCTGGGCGCAATCACGCTGGAGGCCAAGATCAGGCCGTTGCGGTCCAGGATGCGGCCACGGTTCGCCGGCAGCTCCAGCGTGCGGGCGAACCGCACCTCGCCCTGGCGCTGAAAGAAATCATTGCCAATCACCTGGATATAGGCGGCCCGGGCCGTCAGGCCCAGAAAGCCCACGGCGATGGCCGCCACCACCAGCTTGCTACGCCATACCGGCGTTTTACTGGCCAACAAGGGGCTGGAGGTGTAGCGCACGCTGCGGCTCATGGCCGGGCCTCCGAAGCCGCATTGGTGGGGGCCATTACCGTGACGTACTGGGTGATGGCCGGCGTGCTGGTACGCATCTGTAGCTGTTCCTTGGCCAGTTTTTCCACCCGCAAAGGCGTGGCCTGGGCGCGTTTTTCCACCTGCAAACGCTCGTTCTCGATTTCCAGCTTGTGCGACAGGGCAATGGCCCTGTCCACCTCAACAAACAGGCTGCGCGACTCGTACTGGGTGTGTACCAAGTACAGGGCGCTGGCGATCACCGCCAGCAATAAAACCAGGTTAAGGCGGGTCATGGCGCGTCCGTCCTGCGGGCTACCCGCATCACGGCACTGCGCGCACGCTTGTTGCCTGCCACTTCTGCGGTGCTGGGCTTGACGCGGCCCAAAGCCTCCAGCGGCATGGCCGTGGCACCGCCCAGCATCCAGCTGGGCGCACGGCGGTCCACCACCTCGCGCGCATGCTTGGCGATGAATTGTTTGACGATCCGGTCTTCCAGCGAATGGAAACTGATCACCACCAGACGTCCTCCCGGTTGCAGTACCCGCAGACTCGCGTCTAGCGCGTGTTGCAGCTCTTCAAGCTCGGCATTGATGAAAATCCGAAAAGCCTGAAATGTGCGCGTTGCAGGGTTCTGGCCCGACTCGCGGGTTTTGACCGCGCCAGCCACGAGTTCGGCCAATTCAGTGGTGGTTGAAATAGGGCCCCGTTCCTGTCGGCGAGCAACAATCGCCTTTGCAATGGGGCCAGCAAACCGTTCTTCACCGTAGTCACGTACCACCTCTGCGATCTGTTTTACTTCGGCTGTTGCCAGCCACTGGGCCACACTCTCGCCGCGCGTGGTGTCCATGCGCATATCGAGCGGGCCATCGAAACGGAAACTGAAACCGCGCTCGGGGTTGTCGATCTGCGGCGAGCTGATGCCCAGATCCATCAACACCCCAGCCACGCTGGCGTCGGGCAGCTCGCCCAGGTGGCGAAAACCCTGGTGGCGGATAGAAAAGCGCGGGTCGGCAATGGTGGCGGCCTCGGCAATCGCGTCCGGGTCGTGGTCGAAGGCGATCAGCCGGTCTTGCGGCGCCATCCGGGACAGCAGCAGACGCGAATGGCCGCCGCGGCCGAACGTCGCATCGACGTAGGTCGCCGCAGCGCCGGCGGCGCTGGGGTTTGAGGTCTCCGGCTTGTTGAGAAGAGAATCGACTGCTTCGTTCAACAAGACGGTGGTATGTTTCCATATCGCGTCCACCGTAAGGCCTTAGAAAGAAAAGTCCTTGAACACTTCGGGCATGTCGCCTTGCATCGCCTTGGCTTCTTGTGCATCGTAGGTAGCTTTGTCCCACAACTCAAAATGCCGCCCCATGCCCAGCAGCATGGTGTCTTTGGCGATGCCTGCGGCTTCCCGCAACTCGGGCGACACCAGCACGCGGCCGGTGGCATCCATCTCTACATCCATCGCATTGCCCAGAAAAATACGCTTCCACCACTGCGCCGACATGGGCAGCTCGGCAATCCGTTCGCGGAACTTCTCCCACTCGGGGCGCGGAAACACCATCAGGCAGCCGTGGGGGTGTTTGGTGATGGTCAGTTGGCCGGCTGCGGTCGCGCTCAGGACGTCACGATGCCGGGTCGGCACCGATAGCCGCCCCTTGGCATCCAGACTTAGAGACGAAGCCCCTTGAAACACAACAGCCCACCCTCGCTATAGAGCAGCAACCAAATGGGCCATGCGAAGGCACTTTTCACCACTTAATTGCACTTTTTTGCACTGTAGCAGGAAAAAAACACTGCGCCCACCTCCGGTGCAGTATTTTTTGTAATCAAATCAAGGACTTAGCGGCAATCCTGCAAGTAGACGCATGCAAAAAACGTTCTAAATTAAGCACTTAGAGCAGATTGTGAATGTGCCAATTGAGATGCACCACACAGCGTGTAACAAATAAAGCCCCGTGGCTTGGTTCGAACGCTCTGGTTTACAGAATATAGCGCGATAAATCCTCGTTCTTGCTCAATTCCTTGAGCCGAGCATCCACATAAGCAGCATCCACCACCACGGTTTGGCCGGCCAGCCCGGCGGCATCGAAGCTGACATCATCCAGCAGCCTCTCCATCACGGTAGACAGGCGCCGGGCACCGATGTTTTCGGTACGCTCATTCACATCGAAAGCGATGTGCGCCAGCCGGGTAATGCCCTCAGGGGCAAATTCCAAGGTCACGTTTTCGGTAGCCAGCAAGGCCTGGTATTGCTTGACCAGCGAGGCATGGGTCTGGATCAGAATCGCCTCAAAATCCTGCACCGACAGCGATTGCAGCTCGACCCGGATCGGAAACCGGCCTTGCAGCTCGGGGATCAGGTCGCTCGGCTTGCTCAAATGGAAGGCCCCGGAAGCAATGAACAATATATGGTCGGTCTTGACCGTGCCGTATTTGGTCGACACCGTGGTGCCCTCTACCAGCGGCAGCAGGTCTCGCTGCACGCCCTGGCGCGACACCTCGGCGCCGCTGCCCTCGCTACGCGAGGTCACTTTATCGATTTCATCGATAAAAACGATGCCGTTCTGCTCGGCGTTCTGGATCGCCTGGGTTTTGATGTCTTCCTCGTTGACCAGCTTGCCAGCTTCTTCCTCGATCATCAGCTTCAGGGCTTCGGCGATCCGCAGTTTGCGGGTTTTGCGTTTGGGCTGGCCCATCTGGCTGAACATGCCGCGCAATTGCTCGGTCATCTCTTCCATACCGGGCGGCCCCATGATCTCCAGCTGGGCTTTGGGGTCGGCCACATCGAGCTCGATCTCTTTGTCGTCCAGCTGGTGCTCGCGCAGCTTCTTGCGGAACGCCTGGCGGGCCGCGCTGTCAGGCACTTCCCCCTGCGCTTCGAGGCCGCGTGCTGTCGGTATCAGGACGTCCAGAATCCGCTCTTCCGCCGCATCCTCGGCCCGCACGCGCACTTTACGCATCTCGGTTTCACGGGTTTGCTTGACGGCGATGTCGGCCAGGTCCCGGATGATGGCGTCCACATCCTTGCCCACATAACCCACTTCGGTGAATTTGGTGGCCTCCACCTTGATGAAGGGCGCATCCGCCAGGCGCGCCAGTCGGCGGGCAATCTCGGTCTTGCCCACACCCGTGGGGCCGATCATCAGGATGTTCTTGGGCGTAATCTCATGGCGCAGCGGCTCGGCTACCTGCTGACGGCGCCAACGGTTGCGCAGAGCAATCGCCACCGCCCGTTTGGCCTGGTGCTGGCCGACGATGTGGTGGTCCAGTTCGGCAACAATTTCTTGAGGGGTCATAGAGGACATGCTTCAGTCCAGCGTTTCAATGATGTGGTTCATGTTGGTATAGATGCACAGCTCGCCTGCGATCTCCAGCGATTTCTTGACGATCTGCGATGCTGACAGGTCGGTGTTGTCCAGCAGGGCCTTGGCCGCCGAATGCGCGTAGGCGCCGCCCGACCCGATGGCCACGATGCCATGCTCCGGCTCGAGTACGTCGCCATTGCCGGTGATGATCAGCGAAGCAGTGCTGTCGGCCACGGCCAGCATGGCCTCCAGGCGACGCAGCACGCGGTCGGTGCGCCAATCCTTGGTCAGCTCGATGGCTGCACGGACCAGATGGCCCTGGTGCTTTTCCAGCTTGCCTTCGAAGCGCTCAAACAGGGTGAAGGCATCGGCCGTGGCGCCGGCAAAGCCGGCGAGTACCTTGTCGTGGTGCAGCTTGCGAACCTTGCGGGCCGTGCCTTTGATGATGATGTTGCCCAGCGTGACCTGGCCGTCGCCGCCTATGGCGACTTGCACGCCATTGGGGGTCTGGCGCCGCACGCTAATGATGGTGGTGCCGTGAAACTGTTCCATAAAATCCAGATAAGGGTGAAACCGGTAGATGCAAGCGCACCTAGCCCCGGGTGATGGAGGTCAATTCCGGCGCGGAATGACCTTGGCATATTCGTTGATGCCAATCACATTGAAGAAGATGGCTGCCAGGCGGTGCAGGCCCGTGAACTGCACCTTGTGGCCCGCAGCGTGCTGCACGGCCGCCCAGTTGAGCACCGAGCCGGCCGCCGAGAAATCGATACGCATCAGGTGGTCGCACGACACTACCAGCACACCGCCGCTTTCCGCCGGCGCATCCACCCCCGCCAAGGCGCTGGAGGCATCGCCCAGTACCAGGCCGGTCAGCACGCTCAAGGTGGGGGGCAAGCTCGACATTTGTGTCGCGCCCATGCCGATGTCGGAATCCTTGAACTCTGGCCTATCGGAGCGTATTCCCTCCAGGGCCGCAGGCATCGAGATACTGCCATCCTCGTCCAACGCGACATAGCTGCACACAGCCTGTTGCCACGAAGGTGGCGAAACCTCGTAGGTGATGCAATATTCCAGGGCCACCATATCGAAGGCATCCGGGTTTTGCTGGGCACGCAACAGGTCCAGTCGCAGGCGCCACCAGGCCTGGTTCACCCCGGGGTCAGCGGTGCGGGTATAACTTTTCACCACCTCTTCCAGGCGGTCGCCATCCAGAAACTTCAGCTGCACCGCTTCATGGGTCCAGTCGGCAAAAAGAGCCCCCAGGCCTTCCACGGCAGCGCTGTCGATGACGCTCAGGCTGGTCCAGCCTATCTGCACCACCGAGGGCGTGCGCTGGCGCAGTGCCGATTGCAAACCGGACACTGCCGCCGCACTCAGCACACTCGGGCAAGCCCAGCTGAAATGGCCGCTGTCGCTGCCAGCCAGGTCGGCTTGTGCGCCGGTCGCAGGCAACTGGCCCGCCTGGTCAGGGATCGAAAACCACGCCGGCCCCGAATGTCCAAAGCGGGTAGCGTAATCAATGCCTACGGTATCGAATCCATCCTGCAGGCCCGTAGCACGGTACAGGTCAAACAAGGCTAGCCACACCTCGGCCCGGCTGTCCGGCGCGGGCTCGGCGCGTAACAAGGTGTACAGCGCGCTCTCAGCGCCCTCCGTATCGCCGTTGGCGAAGCGGATGGCCGCCTCTTCCAGCTCGGGGTTGTGCTCGTACTCCACGGTATCCAGCGCAAACAGCTCGGGCGGCGCAGCAGGAACAGGTTTGGGAGCCACGAAAGAGGCAAAGTTGATGCTTTCGTCCAGCGCGGACAGCATGCCGACCACCGGATCGACCTTGGGCGCCTCGAAACTACGCCCATTGCCGCGCAAGGGCGAGACGTCGGTAGGGGCGAACGCATCGGCACGCCGCGCCGATTGCAAGGGTATCGGCAAAGAGGCCGGCACGGTGGCGGCGTAGGCACTGCCGTCATCCAAAGCAGCCGATTCAACGGGAATCAGTGACGCGCGCGATGACAAATGCACCGGTTTGCTGCTGCCGCTGTCCTTGGCCTTCCACCATTGCTTGGACATCTGGGCTTCGATTTCGTCGATCTTCTTGATCGTGCCGGCCCGGTCGTCCAGCTTGGACTGCATGCTGCTCTGAAAGAAGGATGGCCGCTCGGGCGTGTCTGGCGAGGCCTGGACTTCACGCTGGCGCAGCTTGCGCAGCTGGTCGAACTCCCGGCGCCGCACAAAGTCATTGCGGCGCTTGCGCTCAATCATCTCCTTGAGCATCTGCTTGCTGTACTGGCTCTCCTTGTCGAGCTCAGGCTGGTCCAGATCGGACCAGTTCGTCGTCGGATTGCGGACGAACTTGACGACCTTGGACAGCAAGCCAGAGGGTTCGTTGGGCGGCATGGTCGTATCAGCGCAGCGTAATGGGCTTGAACGCGTCGGCGATCAATCGCCGAACATTTTTTGCTTCAGCTCCCGGCGTTGCTGGGCTTCCAGCGACAGCGTTGCGGTAGGACGGGCCAGCAGACGGCCCACACCGATAGGTTCGCCGGTTTCGTCGCAGTAGCCATAGTCGCCCGCGTCGATGCGGTTGATGGATTGCTCAATCTTCTTCAGCAGCTTGCGTTCGCGGTCGCGGGTGCGCAACTCCAGGGCATGCTCTTCTTCGATGGTGGCGCGGTCGGCCGGGTCAGGCACCACTACTGTGTCTTCGCGCAAATGTTCGGTGGTCTCACCGGCATTGTTCAGCATGTCCTGCTTGAGCACCGTGAGCTTGAGGCGGAAGAAAGCAGTCTGCTTTTCGTTCATGTACTCCGAGTCGGGCATGGCGATGACTTCGGCATCGGTCAGCTTGTCGGCCGGGGTGGTCTTCCAGTTGTTCGCCAGCTTCGGGTCCTTCTTGGCGGCCACGTGGGGTGGCGGCGCAATCATGGGCTCGGGTGCGTTCTGCATGTAGCTGGACTTGGCCGCGGTAGACGCTACGGTAGGGGCCATGGACGGCACGGTCAGCTGTGCCAGACGCGATGAGGGTCGCACGCTCTTCGCCGGAATCGACGTGTAGCGGGGGCTGGTCTGCGCCGCTGGAGCTGCTTCGGTGGTAGCTGCCGCGGGGGCTGGGGTTGTCTTAGGCGCTGGGGTCACTTTAGTAGTACTCACGGTTGGCGCGGGGATGCTGGTTTCCCCGCTGACTTCTTAGATTCTGCTCTGGCATCACACCAAACACTGCTCCATACCTTGCAAAAAGATGTCTTTCGGCAAATCGATGCCAATAAACACCATTTTGCTGCCGCGTTGCTCGTCTGCACCCCATTCAGGGCCCAAATCGCTGCCCATAAGCTGGTGCACACCCTGGAAAATGACTTTACGCTCGGTGCCTTGCATATTCAAGACGCCTTTGTAGCGCAACATGCGCGGGCCGTAAATATTAACGATGGCGCTCAGGAAGTCTTCCAGCTTGGCGGGGTCAAACGGCCGCTCCGATTTGAAGACAAAACTCTTCACATCGTCATCGTGGTGATGGTGGTGGCCTTCATGCCCGTGGCCATGGTCGTGCTTGTGCGAGGGGTGATCGCAGTGCTCGCCTTCGGCATGGTCATGGTGGTCGTGGTCGTCTTCCTTCAGGAAGTCGGGGTCGATATCCAGTTTGGCGTTCAGGTTGAAGCCGCGCAGGTCAAACACCTCGCTCAGGGCCACTTCGCCGAAATGCACGGCTTTTTGCGGTGCGCGCGGGTTCATGTGCTTGAGGCGGTGCATCAGCGCATCCACCTCGGCCGGCTCCACCAGGTCGGTCTTGCTGATGAAGATCTGGTCGGCAAAACCCACCTGGCGGCGGGCTTCCTGGCGGTCGTTCAGCTGGGTTGCCGCGTGTTTGGCGTCCACCAGAGTCAGGATCGAGTCCAGCAGATAGCTTTCGGCGATCTCGTCGTCCATAAAGAAGGTCTGGGCCACCGGGCCTGGATCGGCCAGGCCGGTGGTTTCGATGACCACGCGCTCGAAGTCCAGCAGGCCTTTGCGCTTCTTGGCGGCCAGCAGGCTCAGGGTGGCGCGCAAGTCTTCGCGGATCGAGCAGCAGATACAGCCGTTGTTCAGCTGGATGATCTGTTCGCCCGGCTCGGAGACCAGAATCTCGTTGTCGATGTTTTCTTCGCCGAATTCGTTCTCGACGACGGCGATCTTCTGGCCGTGGGCCTCGGTCAGCACGCGCTTGAGCAGCGTGGTCTTGCCCGAGCCCAGAAAGCCGGTCAGGATGGTGACGGGAATGAGTGCCATGGGTTCTTTCATTGCTAATTTGTCACTGGGAACGGCGCTGCTCCCGCGATTTAGTGGAAATTAACAGGTGGGGAGTGTAGCGGCCAATTCAGACGGGCTTTAGATGGAGCTATTTCCTCAGAATTACAAGGCCTTTGAGGTACTCACCTTCGGGGAAATTGATGGTCATCGGGTGGTCAGGGGCACCGCCCAGGCACTCGCTGATGTAGCCGTCCACGCCCGCATCGATACCGGCCGAGGCGACGATCTTGTGGAACAGGTCGGCATTGATGCCGCCCGAACACGAATACGTGAACAGCACGCCGCCCGGCTCCAGTATCTTGAAGGCCAGCCGGTTGATATCTTTATAGGCGCGTGCCGCCCGGTCGGCGTGGGCCGCAGTGGGCGCAAACTTAGGCGGATCGAGCACGATGCAGTCGAAAGTCTGGCCCTGGGCCGCAAACTGGCGCAGCGAGGCGTTCACGTCTGCGTCCATAAAGGTGACGCGGTCTGCCGCAAAGCCGTTCAACGCAACATTCGCTGCCGCGTGCTCCAGCGCCGGGCCGGACGAGTCGATGGACGTGACGTGCCCCTGGCTGCCGCCGGCCCGCATGCCGGCCAGGGCCGCCACGGTGAAGCCGCCCGTGTAGCAATAGCAGTTCAGCACGCGCTGGAACTGCAGGCGCTGGGCGTAATCGGCCATCTTCTTGCGGCTGTCGCGCTGGTCCAGGTAAAAGCCGGTCTTGTGGCCCTCGGCAATGTCCAGACCCAGGCGCCAGTCGTACTCCTGGATGGTCAGGCCGGTGGGGCCGTCGCCGCGCAACCAACCGGTGGCGGGCTCCAGGCCTTCCAGCGAACGGGTATTGGTGTCGGAGCGCTCGTACAGCTTGCCCAGGCCGGTGGCGGCCAGGATGGCGTCGACCAGCACCGGCTTCCAGCGCTCGACGCCAGCAAACAGAAACTGCGCCACCAGGGTGTCGCCATAGCGGTCGACGATCAGACCGGGCAGGCCGTCGGATTCGCCGTGGATCAGACGTACGCCGTCACTATTAACATCAAATCGGCCTCTAGCGCTGATAGCAGCTGCGACAGCAGCTACAAAAAACGCAGCATCAATGCGCTGGGCTTCGTCAAAGCTCCAAACCCGGGCGCGGATCTTGGAGGTGGGGCTGAACGCGGCCCAGCCCAGGAACTTGCCCTCATGCGACTCCACACGCACGGTTTCACCCGCGTCGCCGCCGCCTTTGGCGATGGCCGAATCAAAAATCCAGGGGTGGCGGCGCTGCAGCGAGCGCTCCTTGCCTTCACGTAAACGAATAACTTTCATGGGCGGGATTGTGGGGCCTATTTGCCCGGCGGCAACTTGGCCCGGGGGTGGGCTGCGTCATACACCTTGGCCAGGTGCTGGAAGTCCAGCCGGGTGTAGACCTGGGTGGTGCTGATATTGGCGTGGCCCAGCAGCTCCTGCACCGCCCGCAGGTCGCCGCTGCTTTGCAGCACATGGCTGGCGAACGAATGGCGCAGCATGTGCGGATGCACCGGGGTGGCGGTGCCGGCCAGCTGGCTGCGCCGGCGCAGCCGCTGCCAGACCGAGGCGGCGGTCAGCCGCGTGCCGTAGCGGCCCAGGAACATGGCGGCGGACAGCGCGGCACCCCGCCCTTCGGCGCGCATGGCCAGCCATTTCTCCAGCGCCGCCACCGCAGTTTTACCAATCGGCACGATGCGCTGCTTGCTGCCCTTGCCCAGTACATGGGCTTCGCCGGCCTCCAGGTCGACCCAGCCGCGTGCCGCCTTGCCGGGTGCCGCATCCAGGCCGGTGAGTTCACCGACCCGCAAGCCGCCGCCGTACAGCAGCTCGACCATGGCCGCATCGCGCGCCTCCAGCCAGGGATCGTCGGCCTCGTTCTCGAAGTCGGCCAAGCCGATGGCCTCGTCCAGGCCCAGGGCCTTGGGCAGCGGCTTGGGCGATTTGGGGGCCCGCACATCCTGCACCGGGTTGCTGGCCACCAGGCCTTGCCGGCCCAGCCAGGTGTAGAAGCCGCGCCAGCCCGACAAAATCAGCGCAATACCGCGGCCATTGTGGCCCTGGCTGTGCAGCTGCGCAGCCCAGCGGCGCACGTGGTGCTGGCCCACCTGCTGCAGCGCGACGCCGGCCTTGTCGGCCTGCTGGCTGAGTTTCTGCAGGTCCAGGTAGTACAGCGCCAGCGTGCGCTCGGCCAGGCGCTTTTCAAAGCGCGCGTAGTCGAGGTACTGGGCAACCAGCGGCGGAACCGTGGGGCCGGCGCTGGCGTCGGCCACGTTTTAAGCGCGCAGGCGCGACAGGGCAGCCCCGGCCAGCTCGGCGATGCGCTCCAGGAAGTCGGTGCCCATGGCCGATTCAAAGCGCTGCGCGTCGGGCGAGGCCAGCACCAGCATGCCAAAGGCCGGGCTCGGGCTGTTCAGCACGCCGGTGCGCAGCGGCATCAGCGCCAGCGACATGGCGGCGGCCGGCTGGGCCAGCCAGGTGACGGCTTCGAAGCCCGAGTTCACGCCGCAGAACGGCGCGGTCAGCGACGAGGCAAAAATCTTCGCGTCTTCGCTCACACCCTGGGCCCAATGGGCGTGCGCGTATTCGTCGGCCACACCCCAGACCTTGATGGCAGCCTGCGGCACCGAGAACTGCACCTCGATCTCATGGGCAATGCGCTCAGGTAGGTCGGCTGGCGAGCGCGTCAGCAGCAGGCTGCGCGCCCAGCGCTGCAGCTTGTCGGCAATGATCACGTTCTCGTTGCCGTTGCGCACCATGTCCATGATGCGGTGCTCCAGACCCTTGATCTTTTCGCGCAGCATCTCGGCCTGGCGCTCCTGCAGGCTGACAGCGCGGTTGCCGTGCGGGCTGGTCAGCTGCACCGAGGCCAGCACCTGGGAATGGCGCTCGAAGAACTCGGGCGTGTTGGCCAGGAAGTTGGCGATGTCGTCTTCGGTGATCGGATTGGTGGTGTTCATAGGGGGTGCAATCAATTAGTCTGGAATCGTGATCGAGCCGTCAAAGACGGTGGTGGCCGGGCCAGTCATCAGCACCGGCTGGCCCATGCCCGCCCATTCGATGGTCAGGCGGCCGCCATGGGTGTCGACATCGACCTTGCCGTCCAGCAGGCCCAGGCGGATGCCGGCCACCACGGCCGCGCAGGCGCCGGTGCCGCAGGCAAGAGTTTCGCCCGTGCCGCGCTCGTACACGCGCAGTTTGATCTGCGCGCGGCTGACCACCTGCATGAAGCCGACGTTCACGCCCTTCGGAAAGCAGGGCTGGCTCTGCACCCGCGGGCCCAGGGTGGCGACGGGCGAGGCCTCGGCGTCGTCCACCAGATGCACCGCATGCGGGTTGCCCATGGACACGACCGCTACGCTAAACATAGCACCTTGCTCAGAATCCACCTGCGCCAACGGCCATTTTTGCCATGAAGCCGTGGCTTCGGGCTGCAGGCCTTGCGGGTCAAACGGAATCTGCGCCAGGTCGAACACCGGTAGGCCCATGTCGACGGTGACACGGCCATCGTCCTGCATGTTCAGCTGCAGCACACGTTCCATGGTCTGCACGCGCACGCTGTTCTGCGCGGTCAGGCCGCGGCTGTGGACGAAGCGCATGAAGCAGCGCGCGCCGTTGCCGCAGTGCTCTACCTCACCGCCGTCGGCGTTGTGGATCGCGTATTCGAAGTCTATGCCGGGTGCGTTGGCGGCCCGCACCGACAAAATCTGGTCGGCGCCAACGCCAAAGTGGCGGTCGGCCAGGAAGCGGTACTGGGCGCTGCTCAGGCCCAAGCGGCCCTGGGTCTCGTCGAGCACCACAAAGTCATTACCCGCGCCCTGCATTTTGGTGAATGGGATGTGCATGGTGGAATTATCCGCTCTGGCGCGTGCATTTTTAAGCTTCAGGGCGATTCAAGCCCTGCGTACCGCGCTGACGCACACACGCTATTGAATCAATAGCTTCTTGCGCAGGTGAAATAAGCGCTAGAAGCCTATTTCATCGATAAAAGTGTGAAGCCCGCCGATAAGCCGGATTCTGTGCGCACAGGTTGCCCTGTGTGTGACCGCCATTAATCTGGGCCGGGGATCGCTCGCCCGGCTCGGTGCTACCTACCCGCCAACTCAGGGGGCCCCGTCAACGTTGGCCTATTTGGTATTGCTG
>CAUPON010000012.1:0-122549 GCA_963513025.1 uncultured Albidiferax sp. | reverse complement strand
GGATTTGGTATCGTTCTTCTTGGGTCAAGTGCGTATAGGTCATGGTGCAACGTTTGGGACTGGCCGGTCACAACAGTGCATCCTATGCACTCTTGGCCCAACCCGTTTGGAAAACGTTGCACTTCGTACTTGAATCTGCCGCATATAAAAATGGCCGAGATAGGCTTAGTAGTCAGCGCTTGCGCACCCTGCGCTGTGAGCTGCGCGCATGCGGCAGCCAGCCATGCCAGTGCCAGCGGGCCATCATCAGCAGGCCGCGCACCCATTCGTCGGCCGCGTAGGCCATAAAGATGCCCGGCAGACCCCAGCGGTGGCCCAGCACATACGAGCCCAGGCCCAGCACCAGGGCAAACGAGCCAATGCTGGCGGCAACGGGGTAGATCACATCGCCGGTGGCGCGCAGGGCGCCGGTAACGATTAGGTTGAAGACCCGCCCGGTCTCCAGCACCACCGCGATCCACAGAAGGGTTTGTGCGGCGTGGATCACCTGCGGGTCTTTGGTAAACACGCGCATCAGCCAGGGTGCGGCCAGCGCTGCCAGCACCGCCAGACCGCCAGAGGCCATGAGCCCGTTGCGCACGCCCTTGCGCACCAGCGCCCGGGCCTGGCTGAACTGGCCGCCGCCGACCAGCCGGCCCACCATGATCTCGCAGGCCCAGCCAATCGCCAGGCTCACCAGCAGCACATAGCGCAGCAGCTGCAAGGTGTAGGCATGGGTGGCCAGCGCCACCACGCCCAGCCGGGCCGCGCCGGCCAGCGACACCATGAAGGCCGCGCGGTAACCCAGCTCGGCGCTGGCGCCCGGCACGCCGATGCGCAGCACCGGCGCCAGCACCCGCGGCTGCAGCACCCACCAGTGGCGGGCCGTAGGCACCAGGTCCATGCGTTTGCGCCACAGCACCAGGTGCAGGGCCAGACCCAGCGCCCGGCTAACCAGCAGCGCCACCGCAAAGCCGTACAGGCCCAGCCCGTCCCACGGGCCCACGCCCAGCATCAGCGGCACGGCCAGCGCCAGGTGGGTGCTGTGCATCACCACCATCACCTTCAGCGAGTCGCGCGCATGCAGATGGGCGCGCAGAATCGCCGCCATGGTCAGGTTGTAGCCGTCGAGCAGCGCGGCCGGTGCCAGCAGCTGCAGATAGGGGCTGGCCAGCGGCAAAATCTCGTCAGGCGCGTTCAGCACGTCCAGGATCAGGTCGTTGCCTAGCACCAGAATCGACACCACGAACAGCCCGGCCCAGGTGCAAGCCCCCAGGCCCGACAGCGCGGTGCGCCGCACCTGCTCGACCTGCTGGCCGCCCAGCAGCTGGGTGATCACCACGCCCATGCCGATGGCCAGCACCCGGAACACCACGTACAGCGTCTCCAGCACCTGGTTCGCCAGGCCCAGGCTGCCGGCCGCGCCGTCCGAGGTATGCGAGGCCAGCCACAGGCCGGCGATGACGACGGTGTAACCCAGTAAGAACTCCCCAAAAATGGGGCCGGCGACGGCGTTCAACCGGGGGCGTACGGGGAGGTGCATGGGATCTGGCGGGCGTTGCGGCAGCAGGGATGGCAGCGGGGAATAGGCAATTGCGGTAACGCTACCATTCTTCCAAAGAAATCAGCCCCGTGCCGCATCCTCGCGCAACATATCTGTGGCTTTTTCCGCCAACATGGTGACGGCGGCGGTGGTGTTGCCGCTGACGATGCGCGGCATGATCGAAGCATCGACCACCCGCAGACCAGCCACGCCATGCACCCGCAACCGCGCGTCCACCACGTCCAGCGGCCCCGGCCCCATGCGGCAGCTGCCCACCGGGTGGTAAACGGTGTCGGCATGCTCGCGGATGTAGTACTCCAGCGCCATGCTGTCCTGGGCTTTGGCCGCGACTGGCAGTTCGCGCCCGCCCAGCGCAGCCAGGGCCGGCTGGGCGCTTATGCGGCGCACCAGCTGGAAGCCGCGCAGCAGCCGCTCCATGTCGGCGCGCTCGCCCAGGAAGTTCGGGTCGATCAGGGGCGCGGCCAGCGGGTCCTTGCTGTCCAGGGTCACACTGCCGCGGCTCTCCGGGCGCAGCACGCAGACGTGGATCGAATAGCCATGGCCCCATTGGGTCTTGCGGCCGTGGTCCACCATCTTGGCGGGCACAAAGTGCAGCTGCAAGTCGGGCAGCGGCTCGCCGGGCTGGCTTTTGACGAAGCCACCGGCCTCAGCCAGGTTGCTGGTCAGCATTCCGCGACGGTGTTTACGCCAATCGACCACACCGTGGGCGATATGCGCGAGCCCGGTGGGCGACAGCCCCCACAGCTCTTGGGCGCGCGGGGCGTGTACCGCATGCACCACGTCCACGTGGTCGTGCAGGTGCAGGCCCACGCCCGGCAGGTGGTGCACCGTGGCAATGCCATTGGACAGCAGCTGCGCGTGGTCGCCGATGCCAGACAGCATCAGCAGCTGCGGCGACTGCAGCGCGCCCGCGCTCAGCAGCACCTCGCCCTGGCAGCGCAGCTGCTTGAGCAGGCCGTCCTGTATGAATTCCACCCCCACAGCGCGCCGGCCTTGGGTCAGGATGCGGCTGGTCTGGGCGCCGGTAAATACCTGCAGGTTCGGCCGGCCCAGGTGCGGCGTCAGATAAGCCTTGGCGGCGCTGCAGCGTTCGCCGTCCTTTTGCATCACCTGGTACAGGCCTACGCCCTCCTGCGTGGCGCCGTTGAAATCGGGGTTGGCCGGGAAGCCCGCCTGCACAGCCGCCTGCACAAAGGCCGGGCTGTAACGGTTCGGGCTTTGCAGATCGGTGACCTGCAGCGGGCCGTCGGCGCCATGCCAGGCGTCGGCACCGCGGGTGTTGTGCTCGGCCCGGCGAAAGTACGGCAGCACATCGACAAAAGCCCAGCCAGGGTTGCCCTCGGCCGCCCAATGGTCGTAGTCGGCGGGCTGGCCGCGGGTATAGATCATGGCGTTGACCGAGGTCGACCCGCCCAGCACCTTGCCGCGTGGCTGGAAGCCGCTGCGCCCGTTCAGCCCCGGCTGCGGCACGGTGCCGAAGCGCCAGTGCGTGCGGCCGTACTTGGCCAGCAGCGCAATGCCGGACGGACACTGCACCAGCGGGCTGTCGTCGCGGCCGCCGGCTTCCAGCAGGGCCACGTTGACCGCCGGGTCTTCGCTGAGCCGCCCGGCCAGCACGCAACCTGCCGCGCCTGCGCCGATGATGATGTAGTCGAACATGGTGTGAATGTGGTCGGCGGATGAGCCGCTTTATGATGAATGTTGCATTGCAACCAATTTTTCTACCGGGAGTCCGCTATGAGCATTTTGACAATCAACACCGTCGGCATTGTCGGCGCTGGCACCATGGGCAACGGCATCGCACAAACCTGTGCGGCGGCCGGCCTGCATGTGGTGATGGTGGATATCTCGGACGAAGCCGTGGCCAAGGGCCTGGCGACCATCGCCGGCAGCCTGGACCGGATGATCAAGAAGGACAAAATCACCGCCGCCGACAAAACCGCCATCCTGGCGCGCATCCGCGGCTCCACCCAGTACGAGGACTTCAAGGCCGTGCAGCTGGTGATCGAAGCCGCCACCGAAAACTATGCGCTGAAGGTGAAGATCGTGCAGCAGCTGGACTCTCTGCTGGCACCCGAGGTGCTGATCGCGTCCAACACCTCGTCGATCTCCATCACCAAGCTGGCCGCCGTGACCCAGCGCCCGGACCGCTGCATCGGCATGCATTTCTTCAACCCGGTGCCGCTGATGGCGCTGGTGGAAATCATCCGCGGCCTGCAGACCAGCGACGCCACCCACGATGCGGTGCACGCCATGGCCATCGCCCTGGGAAAGACGCCGATCACGGTGAAGAACGGGCCGGGCTTTGTGGTCAACCGCATCCTGATGCCCATGGTCAACGAGGCGCTGTTCGTGCTGGCCGAGGGCGTGGCCACGCCGGAAGACATCGACGCCGGCATGACCCTGGGCTGCAACCAGCCGCTGGGCCCGCTGGCGCTGGCCGACATGATCGGCCTGGACGTCTGCCTGGCGGTGATGGAGGTGTTCTTGAACGAATTTGGCGACAGCAAGTACCGCCCCTGCCCGTTGCTGAAAGAGCTGGTGGCCGCCGGCCGCCTGGGCCGCAAGACCGGCCAGGGCATTTACAAGTACTAAAACGCGACGCAGCGCACTCCGGTGCGTTTTTAATTAGCTTGCACACAATTTAATTGCGAACTATAATTCAACCCATGGCCAAGCCTACCCTCACCCCAGAACAAGCCCTGCTGCTCGACAACCAGCTGTGCTTTGCGCTGTACTCCACCTCGCTGGCCATGACCAAGCTATACAAGCCGCTGCTGGAAGAGCTGGGCCTGACCTACCCGCAGTACCTGGTGATGCTGGTGCTGTGGGAGCAGGACGGCCTGATGGTGTCGGCCCTGGGGGAGCGCCTGTTCCTGGACTCCGGCACCTTGACACCGCTGCTCAAGCGCATGGAGGCCGCAGGCTGGCTGAGCCGCCAGCGCGATGCGCAGGACGAGCGCCGCGTCACCATCCGCCTGACATCTGCAGGACGTAACCTGCAAGCCCAGGCCACCAAGATCCCGGGCTGCATCCTCGATGCCACCCAATGCGCCCTGCCCGAATTGATTTCACTCACGCAGCAAGTACAGGCCCTGCGCGAGCGACTGACGAGTCCCCGAGCCTGACACCATTTCGTAAACCCCAAGGAACCACCATGCCTACCAAACTCGACAAAGTGCTCTACACCGCCCACGCCCACACCACCGGCGGCCGCGAAGGCCAATCCGCCAGCGATGACGGCAAGCTCAGCGTGACCCTGGCACCCCCCAAGGAACTGGGCGGCAACGGCAACGGCACCAACCCCGAGCAATTGTTCGCTGCCGGCTATTCCGCCTGCTTCATGGGCGCCATGAAACACGTTGCCGGCCTGAAGAAGATCACTGTGCCCGCCGATGCCAGCATTGACGCCAGCGTAGACATCGGCCCCATCCCCGCCGGCTTTGGCATCGCTGCCCAGCTGAAGATCAGCCTGCCCGGCATGGACCGCGCTGTGGCCCAAGACCTGGTGGACACCGCCCACGGCGTGTGCCCTTACTCCAACGCCACCCGCGGCAACATTGAAGTGACTTTGACCCTGGTCTAAGCCCCCTCCTGCCCGCAAGGGCAAGCCCCCAAGGCCCGCGCCATAACCATGGCGCGGGCCTTGTGCTTTGGAGCGGTGACAATCGCCGCATGTCCACCCCCACTGCTTCCTCCAACGCCGCCCATCCCTACGAAACACTCACACCCGACGTGGTGATGGACGCGCTGGCCAGCGTCGGCCTGTATGGCGACGGCCGGCTGATGGCGCTGAGCTCGTACGAGAACCGGGTCTACCAGGTGCACCTGGAAGACGGCAGCGCGGTGGTCGCCAAGTTCTACCGGCCCGGCCGCTGGAGCGAGGCACAGATTCTGGAAGAGCACAGCTTTGCCGCCGAGCTGATGGCCGCCGAGATACCCGCCGTCGGCCCGCTGGTGCTGGACGGCCGTACCCTGCACCCGTTTGCTGGCTTCCAATTCAGCGTCAGCCCGCGCCGCGGCGGCCGCCCGCCCGAGCTGGACGACTTCGAGGTACTCGAATGGATAGGCCGCTTCCTGGCGCGCATCCACACCGTGGGCGCCAAAAAAGCCTTTGTGCACCGCCCGGCGCTGGACCTGGAAAGCTTCGGGATCCACTCGCGCGACTGGCTGCTGAAGCACGAAATCGTGCCGCTGGACGTACAAAGCGCCTGGACCAAGGCCTGTGGCGACGCTCTAGATTTAATAGCTGCTAGCGCACTACCTAAAAGCGCTACAGGCCTAAAAGACCCTCAAACCAAGACCCTCAGGCTGCACGGCGACTGCCATCCCGGCAACATCCTCTGGACGCCCACCGACGGCCCCAACGGCGGCCCGCACTTCGTCGACCTGGACGACGCCCGCACCGGCCCGGCCGTGCAAGACCTGTGGATGCTGCTCAGCGGCGACCGGGCCCAGCGCACCGGCCAGCTCAGCGGCCTGGTGGACGGCTACGAGCAGTTCCGCAGCTTCGACCGCCGCGAGCTGGCGCTGATCGAACCGCTGCGTACCCTGCGCCTCATCCACTACAGCGCCTGGCTGGCCCGGCGCTGGACAGACCCCACCTTCCCCATCAACTTCCCGTGGTTCGGCAGCAGCGACTACTGGGTCGGCCAGGTCAACATGCTCACCGAGCAGATCGAAGCCATGCAGGAAGAACCCCTTTACGTATGACCTGCCGTATCAACTGCATATGAGTGTGTTGTTGCTGCGCGCCGGCATTGCCTGCCCACCAACCTGGGGCGAGGCGCTATTGCTCGGCGAATACCTGTGCTACCGCGTGAGCACCTACCTGCTGCTGAATGTGGTGGAAGACCCGGCCTGGCTGGCCTGGGCGTTTTGCTGAGCCTGCAGCTTCGAAGCGCGACGGCCGCGGAAACAACTGTTCCAAAGTCTCTCGCACGCGGGCCAGGCGTGGGTCATGCGGGTGCGCATCGTCGGTGGTGTCGTTGATGCAAAAGAACGCCACCTGGCCGTTAGCTGCCACCAAATGGTCCAACTGGGCCGTACCGTCGGCGTCGCCGGTGGAGACGTACACATGCGGATACTCGCGCAGCTGCGCCAGGCCATAGGCCAGCGCCCAGCGCAGCACGAAGTCGGACACGATGGCCGGCTTGTCCCAGCAGCGGAACACGGTAGAGCGCACCCGGGCGAACATCTCCGGCGCCCGCGCCTCCAGCGCTAGCAGCAGCGACTTGCGCAGTGGCCGGGGCGCATGTGCAAAGGTGCGGAAGGTCGGCTGGTAACCGGCCGGCAACGCGGGCTGGCCGCGCAGCCATTGCTGAGACAGGCGGCAGGCGTTCTCCGGCGCGGTGGCGTCGGGGCGCAGCGGCTCGTCGCTGACCAGCGGGTCGTCGGACCAGGCCACAAACACACCTTCGCGGCTGAACCAGTCGCGCACATCCACTGGCGCGCCAAAGAACACGTCATCGTTCAGATAAAAGTAACGCTCCGACAGGCCCGCAATCCGGTGGATGTAAGACTCGATATGGCCAGAATCGAAGGTGGGCAGCGCGGCCGCAGGCATCAACTCGCGGTGGTCCACCACGGTCAGCCCGGCCACCTGGCCCAGCCAGGCCGGGGTCTGGCCGTCGGTCACCAGGTAGATATGGCCATGGCCGGGGAAGAACTGCTCCAGCGCGCGCAGGCTGTAGCGCAGCTCGTCGTTGTCGCGAAAGCGCCCTTCGACATTGCTGTAGGCGGCCATGGCGTGACGCTGCTCGGGGCTCAGCTGCTCCACGGCCCGCTGCCGCTTGGCCCGCCAGGCGGGGTCGTTGCCGTTCACCCACAGGTACACGATATCGATGGGGGAGGCGTTGCAGTCGTCGGATTCCATGTACGCAGTCACACAAGAAGGGCTAGTAAGTCGAGCGGGTAAGAGGCGGCTCAGCGGGGCCGGTGATATTAGCGGGCTTTGCCCGACCCCGCGCAGCAGGGGATACACCGTCTACGAGCGGCCGTATGTGGGTGCATACTGCGCGGGGAGACGACTTTTTACCGCGCCCTTTTCCGATATTTACCCCATGGCTGATGTTCCACCGCTCTCTCCACAAGCTACCCCGGCGCCCCGTCCCGCGACAGCCCCCAGCCCCGCCAGCTGGGGCCGCTTCAGCCTGCAACACATACTCGGCCAGGGCGAACACTCGGTCACCTGGCTGGCGCTAGACCCGCGCCTGGGCCCGGCCCCGGGGCGCGAGGTGGCACTGAAGCTCCCCGTGATCCACAAAGCCGCCGATGCCGCCGTCATCACCCGCTGGGTGCAGCACGCGCGCCGCGTCAGCCACCTGGTGCATGCCCACGTGGTGCCGGTGTTGGAAGCCGATGTGCTAGAGCATCAGCCATACCTGGTTTACGGCTACCTGCCGGGGCAGACCCTGGCCAATGTGCTGGCCCAGCGCGGCGCCTTGCAGGCGGCCGAGGCCGTGGCCCTGGCGCTGGATGTGCTGGACGCCCTGGCCGCAGCCCATGCGGCTGGCATGCTGCACCGCAACCTCAAGGCTTCGAACGTACTGGTAGACGCCACTGGCCGGGCCCAGCTGCTGGACTTCGGCACCGCCACCCTGGTCGATGGCGCGCCCGCCTGGCTGTCGCCCGAGGCCGCGCAAGGCGACATCACCACGCCGCAAAGCGATGTGTTTGCCGTCGGCCTACTGCTGGCCGAGATGCTGGCCGGCAAGCCGATGCTGGACGCTGGCGACCCGGACCGCGCCAAGTACCGCCTGGCCCACGAGCAGTTGGCCCCGCCGGCCGACCTGGGCCCAGACGTGAACGCCAGCCTGCGCGCCATCGTGGCCCGGGCCCTGGCCTACGACCCCGGCCAGCGCCCACCCGGTGCCACCGCGCTGCGCGATGCGCTGATGGCCTGGTCCGAAGCCGCTGCGCGTGGCGACACCGACCATGCCGCAGAGGATGTGCCTGGCAAGAAGACGCTGGACGCACTGCTGGCCCGCATGCGGCACAAGAGCGACTTCCCCGCCATGTCGGACTCGGTGGCCCGCATCCAGGGCATGGCCAATTCCGAAACCGAGAGCATCAGCAGCGTCACCAACGAAATTTTGAAAGACGTGGCGCTGACCAACAAGCTGCTGCGCCTGGTCAACAGCGCGCACTTTGCGGCCCGAGGCGGCAGCATCAACACCGTGTCGCGCGCAGTCAGCCTGGTTGGCTTCAATGGCATCCGCAACATGGCGCTGAGCCTGGTGCTGCTGGAGCACATGGGCGACAAGGCCCATGCGAATGTGCTGAAGGACGAGTTCCTGCGCTCGCTGATGGCCGGCTCGATCGCGGTCGAGCTGTGCGCTGTGCAGCGCGAGAGCGAAGAGGCCTTCATCGGCGCGATGTTCCAGAACCTGGGCCGGCTGCTGGCCGAGTTCTACTTTCCCAACGAGGCGCGCACGGTGCGCGGCCTGATGGCATCGACCCACAAACCCATGGCCGAAGCGGCTGCCGCCGCCAGCGTGCTGGGCGTGGGCTACGAAGCGCTGGGCGTGGAGATCGCCAAGAGCTGGGGCCTGCCCGAAGGCATACAGCGCAGCATGCGCAAGCCCCGGGGCGAGCCGCCGCTGCACCCGCCGGTGGTGGTTGAGGAGCGCACCCGCTGGATCGCCATGGCGGCCAACGAGATCGCCGACATCCTGCTGCGCAGCCCCACGGCCGACGCGCCGCTGCGGCTGGCCCAGGTGGCCGGGCACTATTCGCGCAGCCTGGGCGTCAGCCCGGCAGAGGTGCGCATCGCCACCGTGGCGGCGCGCAAGAAGCTGATCGAGATGGCCGCCGCCATGGAGATCCGGGTGGTGGCCGGCTCTGGCGCCGCCCAGCTGCTGCAAGCCCCCGAAGAAGGCCCGGACCCGGTGGCCGAGCTGCCCGATGCGCTGGCGCCGCTGGCCCTGCAGGCCACGCCGCCGGCCAACGGCAGCGCGCCTGCCACGCCGGTACACAGCGTGGCCGATATCCTGACCGAGGGCATACAGGACATCACCCACGCCATGGTGGAAGACGGCAAGCTCGGCGACGTGCTGCGCATGATCCTGGAAACCATGTTCCGCGCCCTGCACTGCCAGCGCATCATCTTCTGCATGCGCGACCCCAAGACCGAGACCCTGACCGGCCGCTTCGGCCTGGGCGAAGGTGTGGAAGGCGTGGTCAAGCCGTTCCAGGTGGCGCTCAAGCCCAGCGGCGCCCCCGACCTGTTCAGCGCGGTCTGCCTGAAGGGGGCCGACACCATGATCGGCGACGCCACCGAGGCCCGCATCACCGAACGCCTGCCGGCCTGGTACCGGCAGCAGATCCACGCGCCCACCTTTTTGCTGCTGCCGCTGGTGATCCAGAACAAGCCGGTCGGCCTGATCTACGCCGACACCGCGACCAAGGGCGGCCTGGGCTTGGACGAGAAGGAGCTGGCCCTGCTGCGCACCCTGCGCAACCAGGCAGTGATGGCGTTCAAGCAGTCGAGCTGATTGCCCGCTCGCACGAGATGCTATTTATTTAATAGCTTCTCGCGCAATCTCTGCCTGCGCCAGGGCCTGTTTTTGCCATACATCCACTTGGGCAACCGCCCAGGCCCCATCGTCCAGCGGCAGGTCGTGCCCAGCCGTGGGATGCACCTGCAGCGCGCACTGCCAGTGCCGAGCCAAGGCGTACGAACAGGCCACCGACACCAGCCGGTCTTGCACGCTGGCCAGCAGCAAGGTGGGCGTCTGCGGCGCGGCCAGCGGCGCACGGTAGCGGGCGGCGGCCAGCAGCTGGCGCACGGCATTCGCGCGGCCCACCGGGTGCTGTGCACGCAACGCCAGCCACTGCGGCAGCACCGCGTCGTGCGCGCCATTGCTGGTGATGCGCAGGATGCTGCGTTCCCACAACGCGGGCGAGCCGCCCCACAACGCCAGCCGCAACAGCAGCGCGTAGTTCTGCGGCCGCAGCCGCTGGTAGAACGGGCTGAAGGGACGCAGGCTGGTGTTCAGCAGCACCTGTGCCGCCACCTCCTGCGGAAACGCCACCGACCAGGCCACGGCCACCATCGCGCCCAGCGACATGGCGAGGATGTGGACTGGCCCGACTATCTGCCGGCGCGCCAGCTCGGCCCGGCAGTGCGCGACCATCGCGTCCACCCGGGCCGGGCTGCGCTGCCGGTGCAGGCTGCCGTTGCCCGGCAGGTCCAGCGCGACTACCCGGTGGCCCGGCTGCGCCGCCTGGAACTGCTCTACAAAGCCACCCCAGTGGCCGGTCTCGCGGGTCAGGCCTCGCAGAAGAATCCAGGTCGTCATTTGGGGCCGTACCAGTCGTGCCGCGCCTGGGCGTGGTGGTAGGTGCGCATCTCTTCGGGCGGTAGCCACAGCCTGTGGCCATGTGCGGCGCGGGCCAGGAAGTCCAGCAGCGACTGGTGCTGGCGCAACACACGCTGCTGCCGGTGGGCGATCAGCGGGTTGAAGATGCCGTGGCGAGAGAACAGCTGGCGCGGGTTCTTCTTCACCCACAGCCAGGAGCCCATCTCCAGGGTTAGCGGCAAAAAAATCCGCCCAGCCGGCACCTGCTGGTACAGGTGGTCCCACAGGTCGCCATGGGCCAGATACTGTAGGCTTTGCGGCTCGAAGATGTAGCGGTACTGGCTGTGCGACTCCATGAAGATGCGCTTCAGCGCGTGCATCTCGGCCAGGTGGGCGATGGGCGTGCGGGTGTGGGCGTAGGGAAACCACAGCCGGTCGCTGACGCCAAAGCCCGAGTGGCAGTCGACCGACAGGCTGAAGGCGCGCGATAGCAGCTCGGCCTGCACCACTGCGCAGACCGCCTGGTTTTCGGCCTCCATCGCCGCAGCATGGCGGCCCCGGTACCAAGGCAGGCGCGCACTGAGGCGCTGGCCACCGACCAGGAAGGGCACCGGGTCGCGTGCGTCCACCGGCGCATTGCGCATCAGGTCTACGCCCTGCGGATTGGCCCGCGTACCCAGGGCCATGCCGCCGGGGTTGATGATGGGCATGAACACCAGGCGCACCGATTCCAGCTGGCGGTGCAAGGCGCTGTCCCAGGCCAGCCGGGTCACCAGGCTGTGCAAATAGGCGATGACCACGCCGGCACCAATCCGCTCCAGGCCGTGCACGCCGCCAAAGTAGCCGACGGCTGGCACGTCCAGCGAGGGGTTGCCCAGGGTGATGGCGTGCACCGGGTAGCTGCCGCCGCCCGGCAGGGCTACGCGGCAAACGGTGCGCGCCTGCAGGTGGCTGCCGCCCAGCGCAACCGTGCGCTCCAAAGCCGCCAGCTCAGGCAGTTCGGGTGGGGATGCGGAGGCTTGGGGCACAGGCTCGCAGCATAGCCACGCCGGCTGCGGTGCGGGGCCAAATTTTGCAAACTGTGCGGCCTGGGCACAGCGACACGCGCTTGTCATATTTCCACTCTAAGGTGGGCCGCACACCACGAGGGGAAGACCCATGATGCTGCTTCGCAAAACCACCCTGATACGCCTGATGACCGTACCCGCCTGCCTGGTCTGGGGTGTGGCCGAGCTCTGGGCCCTGCAGCGCGCGCGCTGGCAGCAGCGCCGCTTCGGGCATTGAGCCCGGATACCCAATATGTATGAAGCTTTGGCGCGCCGCCGGCGTGGCATGGCACCCTGAAGACCGCTGGGCTTAGCCCGCAATATTTGCTTCCAATTAAATAGCAGTCTGCGCAATCCATGTCAGCGCCAGAGGCATATTTCGCCTATATTTTTGGCCCTATGCTGGCCGCCCTTGATCGCGTGCCTGGCGGCCCGGCATCCCACCATTCGGCCGGGACGCAGCCCTCTGCCCTGCGTTGACACACCCGGGGGCGCTGGTTAAGGTGGGCCGCGCACATCGGCGGGCTAAGCCCGCCGGTTTGGCGACCCAACACAACAAGGAGAATTGCATGGCGTACCAGATGTGGCTTCGGGCCTTGGTTTTGACGTTCTGGGCGTGCCTGGCCGTGGGGGCGCACGCCGATGACTGGGAGTGCCGAGAGCGCCCCGCACCGCAGGTGACGTTCATCCAGTTCCAGTCGCCGAATATCGCCGCACCCCAGACCCCGCTAACCATCAAGGGCAAGCTGAGCATTCCGGCCCGGGCGAACGCGCGCCGCAACTGCTTCGACTTCGACAACTACCCCAGCAAAAAGCGCGGCCATGGCGACAACCGCAAACTGCCAGCGGTGCTGATACTGCACGGCTCCAGCGGGGTGGATGCGCGTGGCGACTTTTATGAAGCCGCGCTGAATGCCGCCGGTATCGCCACCTTGCAGATCGACATGTGGGAAGCGCGCGGAGTGACCGGGCTGTCCAACCGGCCTCAGCTGCCGATCCTGACGATCCCCGACGCGTTCTCGGCGCTGGCCTTCCTCAGCGCCCAAGGCAATATCGACCCGGATCGCATCGGCGTGCTGGGCTTCTCCTGGGGCGGCGTGATGAGCCTGGCCAGTGCCGAGCGAGCGTATGCGGGCCAGTTCGGTGGCGGCCGGAAGTTCGCGGCCCACGTGGCCAACTACCCGGTGTGCTACGGCGCCAACAACGCGGCCATCCTGCGCGCTTTCGGCGTTTCGCCGGCGCAGGCAGGCACGCTGTTCCAAAACCTCACGGGCGCCCCGGTACTGATCCAGATCGGCAGCAAGGACAGCTACGACAACAGTGCTGCCCCTTGCCGGGCGTTGGCGGCTTCGGTCAACCCCAGCAATGGCGACGTAGTGGACGTGGTCGAATACCCCGGCGCATTTCACGGCTGGGACCGGCTGATGGTGCCGGTCACGGGCGCCGACCCGTTTGCCAACCAGGGCAGCTACTTGCTGGGCACCTCGGCCATCCCCAGCATCAGCATCGCCCCCGATGTGGCGCAGGCCCACGCATCGCGTGAGCGGGTGGTCCGCTTCTTCCGCGGCAATCTCTAAGCACTATTTACAGATGGGCGAAGACCGCTGGGACGCGGTCCCAGCGGTCGTGCAAGCCGTCCACATACGTGATGGGCACGCAGGCCAGCTCTTCGTCGGACACGTCGTTCAGGCACATCAGGTTCACCCCGTACATTTTTCCAATCGGGGTGTCGTTGCCCACACCAAAGGCGCGCACGCCGCAGTGCTTGCAGAAGAAGTGCTGGTTCTTGCGGGTGTTGAACAGGTACTCCGTCACATCGCCCTCGCCGGCCAGCAGACGAAAGCCCTGGGGCAACACCACGGCGGGCCAGAAGCGGGTGCGCCGGCAAATGGAGCAATTGCAGCGGTAGCTGCTCTGCGCCAGATCGATGTCGGCCTCGATGCGGACGGCTCCGCAGTGGCAACTGCCATGGTAGGTTTTCAGCATCGCTAGTCCCTTTCTATCCGCAGCTAACGGCGCACCCGCGGCTGATCTGGGTCATACACCGTCGTACTGGTACCCACGCCGACCCCGACCTGCGCGCCGCCTACGTTGGTGCTGGTGCCCACCCCCACGCCAGTACTCACCTGGCCGCGCTGGTTCACGCCCACGCCAACACCCACCGGCCCCACCCCGGCACCCACGCCCAAATGCACGCCGCCCGAACCGCCACCGACCCCGATGCTGACACCGGGAAACAGCGGCACACTGACGCCTACGCCGACCGAGCTGCAGGCGCCCAGCAGCGCCAAACCCACGGATGCCAAGCTGTAACGGATGCCCGCAAACATACGCCCGCCCTTAAGCCCCATCTGGAATCTCCGGCTCGACGAGATCGGCCAGGGCCGACAAGGACTCCTGCCATCCCAGGTAGCACATCTCCACCGGAATCACCGACGGAATCCCCTCCTGCACGATGCTCAACTCGGTGCCGCAGAGCACCTGGCGCAAGGCTACCGTGACCTGCATTTCGCCCGGCAGGTTCGGATCGTCAAACGTGTCGGTGTAACGGATCTGCGTGTGCGGCGTGATTTCGGTATAGGTGCCGCCAAAAGAATGGCTGCCGCCGGTGCCGAAGTTGGTGAACGACATGCGGAAGCTGCCGCCCACCCGCACCTCCGAATGGTGGATTTTGGCCGTGAACCCGCGCGGTGGCATCCACTTGACCCAGGCGTCGGGGTCCAGGAAGGCCCGGTAGACGCGCTCGGGCGGGGCGCGCAGAACGCGGTGCAGGCGCACGGTATGGGTGGGGGTGGTCATGGGCGGGCTCCTTTGCGAACGAAATGGTGGGGCGCAAATGCATGGCTGCGGTACAAATCATCTCTGTTTTCCACCGTCACTAGAGATACATTTGGTAAGCCCCGCCAATGCTACAAATTACATAGCTTCTTGCGCAATACCCGTAAGGCCGGTTTCAACCCCAAGTGCAGCAGGTTCAATGAATGGAGTCGGGTTGCAGAGCCCGTCAGGCCAAGTGTTGGGCATAGACCCCAATGGGTTTGCTCCTGCCCAACGCCATTCTGGGGCGATCTAGCCGGCTGACATGGCATGGGGACGCTGGGTGCGAAAGCTTTGTTTCTTATAAAAATCGCGATGCTGCAAAAGGCGACAGGTCCATCGCCGACTGCCGCTGGGCCAGCATATCTGCCACCAGCATCCCGCTCATTCCACCCAGCGTCAGACCAATGTGCTGGTGGCCAAAGGCGTAGACCACGCGGCTAGAGGCGCGTGAGCGGCCCAGTACCGGCAGTCCATCCGGCAGGCTCGGCCTGAAACCCAGCCAGGGTGCTGTGGGCGCCCCCAGTGCAGGCAGGGCACGCTGTGCCGAAAAGTTCAGTAGGTCGAGCAAACCCTGGTGCTTGGCACTGCCCAGGCCGGCCAGCTCCACGGTGCCTGCAACCCGAATGCCCTGGGCCATCGGTGTCATGTAGAACCCGCGCTCTGCCCAGCCCACCGGGCGGGAGATGAGCGGCGTGCTGCCGGGGTACATGATGTGGTAACCCCGCTCTGCCTCAAGAGGCACGGCATCACCGCATTGGGCCGCCAGGGTTTTGGAGTGCACCCCCGCGCAAATGGCAGCGGCATCGTGCTGTGCACTGCCGCCGGGCGTGTGCAACACGACGCCGTTGGCCGATGGCTGCAGGCGGGTTACCTGTGCGGCCTGCACACGCATACCTTTGTTTACCAGCCAGGTTTGCAAGGCTTGCAAAAACCCTGCGGGGTCTGACAGGTGCCATGACCCCTCAAACAAGACACCGCGTTCAAACAGCGGCTGCAGGGACGGCTCAAGTGCGCTGACCTCGGCCTTGTCCAGTACGCGGGTCTTCACACCCAAGGCATTGCGCAGCTCCAGCGTCGGTAGAGAGGCTTCGAAGTTGGCGGCGCTGGAGTACAAATAGAGGCACTCGCGCGGGCAGATGAATCCATCCAGCCCGGCGTCTGCGATCAGATCGTCGTAGCCACCCTGTGCGCGCCCTAGCAGTTCCGCCAGTGCCGTGGCCGACCGGGTATAGCGCGCGGTGGTGGACGATCGCAAAAAACCCAACAGCCAGGGCATGAGCTGCGGCAGATAGCCCCAGCGCAAACGCAGCGGGCTGTTGGCTGACAACAGGTAGCGCGGCAGGTCACGGAATACCGTAGGGTTGTTGACCGGGATGCACGCGTAGTTGGCAAACGTACCGGCGTTGCCGAAAGAGGCGCCACCGGCGGCTCCGGCGGGGTCGTACAGCGTCACGGCATGGCCATCGCGCATCAACCAGTAGGCCGAAGACAAGCCGACGAACCCGGCACCAATGACGGCGATATTTTTCATATTAAAAAAGGGCAACGGCCTGCTGGCCGTTGCCCCATGTGCAAGGGTTGAATGCGCTTACTGGACTGGGGTGGGGTTGCCGCCCTTGAAAGTGTAGACGGTGATGGGCGCCTTGTTGAGGTTGCCCTTGTCGTCATACGAATAGGTCGTCACGATCCCCTTGTAGCTGGCCTTGTGCAGTTCGGCGCCGACCTTGGCTGCGTCTGTCGTGTTCAGCTTTTGCATGGTGGTGGCCACGAATTCGACCTGGTCGTAGAAGGAAGCCGCGTAGGCATCGGGCTCACGGCTGAAGCGTTTCTTGTAAGCCTCGCGGAATGCCGGGCCGGCCGCGACCTTGTCCAGAATGGCACCGCCCTGCGCGCAGAACACATTGCCATCGGCCGCGTCGCCCGACAGTTTGCCAGTCTCGGCGACGCAAATGGCGTCGCCGCCCAGCAGCTTGGCGTTGATGCCCAAGCCTTTCATTTGTTTGGTCATGGGGCCAGCCTGGGCTGCATAGCCACCGAACATGATCACATCGGGCTTCTTGCCCTTAATGCTGGTCAGGATGGCGCTGAAGTCGGTGGACTTGTCGGTGGTGAATTCCTGGCCGACGATGGTCAAGCCCAGATTTTTGGCTTCTTTCACGAACTCTTCGGCCAGCCCTTGGCCGAAGGCGGTACGGTCATCAATCACGGCAGCCGTCTTGGCCTTGAGACCGTTCACGGCATACTGGGCCAGACTGGTGCCGATCAGATTGTCACCGGCAATAATCCGGAACACATTCTTGTATCCGCCCATGGTCACCTTGGGGTTGCTACCCACCGTAGACAGAATGGCACCGCCCTCGTCATACACCTTGGAAGCAGGGATAGCGACACCGGAGCAGTAGGGGCCAAAGACGTACTTGACCCCGGCATCCACATGCTTTTGTGCCACTGCAACACCCGCCTTCGGGTCACATTGGTCGTCCTCGGACAGCAGCTCAAACTTCAGCGTTTTGCCGCCCACCACCAACTTCTTGGCGTTGAGGTCGTCAATCGCCATCTTGATGCCACTTTCATTGTCTTTTCCGGCAAATGCGTTGGCACCAGATAGGGGACCGGTATGGCCAATCTTGACGATCTGGTCCTCGGCGTGTACGAGACCGGAGCCGCTTAACGACACTGCAGCAGCAGCGATGGAAAGAGGAATGAGCTTGACGCGAAATGACATGGGATGCGCTTTCTGAGTAAAGGGAGGTTCCAGTTTCTCTACAAGCAAAAAGCGGGCCTGAGCGTCCATCATGACGCGGCGTAGGGGTGTGTGCCCGAGCGCGGGGCCAAAAAATAGCCCCGCTCGTCTCGCAACGGCGGGGCTATTCATGGTGTGCGCTACAAATTAAGTAGCTACCGGTGCAGGTATTAGCTGCGCCAGAGGCCTATTTCCTTTAAATCTTAGACCAGCAAAGCATTCACGCGCTTCACGTACGCCGCCGGGTCAGCAGGCAAGCCACCTTCGGCCAGCAGGGCCTGGTCGAACAGGATGTGCGCCAGGTCATTGAAGTGCACCGAGCCTTCGAGCTTCTTCACCAGTGGGTGCTCAGCGTTCACTTCCAGCACGGGCTTGGTCTCGGGCGCGGACTGGCCGGCTTGCTTGAGCATGCGGGCGAGCTGGGTGCTCATGCCGTCGTCTTGCACCACCAGGCAGGCGGGGCTGTCGACCAGGCGGGTGGTGACGCGCACGTCTTCGGCCTTGTCTTTCAACGCCTCTTTCAGCTTGGTCAGCAGGGGTTTGAAGGTTTCGGCGGCTTCTTCAGCGGCTTTCTTTTCGTCTTCGTCGAGCAGCTTGCCCAGGTCGACCGCGCCCTTGGCGACGGACTGCATCGGCGTACCGTCGAAGTCGTGCAGGTAGTTCAGCGCCCACTCGTCCACGCGGTCGGTCATCAGAAGCACTTCGATGCCCTTCTTCTTGAAGACTTCGAGCTGCGGGCTGTTCTTGGCGGCGGCGGCGTTGTCGGCGGTGATGTAGTAGATGGCTTCCTGGCCTTCTTTCATGCGCGCCTTGTAGTCGGCCAGCGACACGGTGGTGCTGTCGGTGGTACTGCTGGCGAAGCGCAGCAGCTTGGCCAGGCGGTCGCGGTTGGCGAAGTCTTCGCCCAGGCCTTCTTTGAGCACGGCGCCGAATTCGGCGTAGAACTGGGTGTACTTGCCGACCAGGGCCTTGTCTTCGTCGCTGACCACGTCGGTCACGACATCGGCGGACTGTTCAGCCCCTGCGGTAGCGGCTTCAGGCAGCGCGTTGTGCTTGGCCAGGTCTTCCAGCATGCCCAGCACTCGCTTGGTGCAGCCTTCGCGGATGGCTTTGACGTCGCGGCTTTCCTGCAGCAGCTCGCGGCTCACATTCAGCGGCAGGTCGGCGGAGTCGACCACGCCCTTCACAAAGCGCAGGTAGCTGGGCAGCAGGGCTTCGGCGTCGTCCATGATGAAGACGCGCTTGACGTAAAGCTTCAGGCCGCCCTTTTTATCGCGGTTCCACAGGTCTTGCGGGGCCTTGCCGGGCACATACAGCAGTTGGGTGTATTCGGTGCTGCCTTCGACGCGGTTGTGGGTGTGGGCCAGCGGAGCTTCGAAGTCGTGGCTGATCTGCTTGTAGAAGTCGTCGTACTGCTCTTGGCTGATGTCCTTCTTGGCGCGGGCCCAGATGGCGCTGGCCTTGTTGACGGCTTCCCATTCGCCGGTGTTGACCATGCCGCCGGGCTGGCGGCCGCCGGCTTCGTCGCTGGGGTTGATCAGCTCGCCGTCTTTCCACTCTTCCTTTTCCATCAGGATGGGCAGGCTGATGTGGTCGGAGTACTTGCTGATGATGCCCTTGAGCTTCCAGGCGCTGGCGTATTCGAGCGCGTCGTCGCGCAGGTGCAGGATCACGCTGGTACCGCGCTGTTCGCGGGTGATGTTCTCGACTTCAAACGCATCGCCGCCGCTGGCGCCACCGTCGCTGGACCAGCGCACGCCTTCCGTAGCGGGCACGCCGGCACGGCGCGATTCCACGGTGATGCGGTCGGCCACGATGAAGCCGGAATAGAAGCCCACGCCGAACTGGCCGATCAGCTGGGAGTCGGCCTTCTGGTCGCCGGACAGCTTGGACACAAAGTCCTTGGTACCGCTCTTGGCGATGGTGCCCAGGTTGTCGATGGCTTCCTGCTGGGTCAAGCCGATGCCGTTGTCTGTGATGGTCAGGGTCTTGGCGTCCTTGTCGAAGGACACGCGCACTTCGAGGTTCGGCGCGTCTTCGTACAGGCCGCTGTTGCTGATGGCTTCAAACCGCAGCTTGTCGCAGGCGTCCGATGCGTTGGACACCAGCTCGCGCATGAAAATTTCTTTGTTCGAGTACAGCGCATGCGTGACGAGGTGCAGCAGTTGCGCGACTTCGGCCTGGAATGGCAGGGTTTTCTTGGTCATGTTGGGATGAATGCCTTGGAAATGTCAAAAAACAGAACACCGGCAGCAGCGTGCCGGGCAACCCGTAATTATGGCCGCAGCCGCAAACTTCAAGTCCTTGGCCGTATCCAGCTGGTTTTCATACAGATTGCGTACAAATTTGTCGATGGATTGTTAAAACCATTGCCTTTGTCACAGCCGCTTGCCATCATCGTCGGCTGCAAAAACGCGTGCTGGCGCCCGAAAGCCCACGCACAACAACCAAACGAGGGGTACATACATGGATAGCAATCTCAAAAAGTGGTCGGCCGAGTTCATCGGCACCTTCTGGCTGACGCTGGGCGGCTGCGGCAGCGCGGTGCTGGCGGCTGCCTTTCCCGGCGTCGGCATCGGCCTGCTGGGCGTGTCGCTGGCCTTTGGCCTGACAGTGGTGACCGGCGCCTACACGCTGGGCCCCATCTCGGGCGGGCACTTCAACCCCGCGGTGTCGATCGGCCTGGCCGTGGGCAAACGCTTCCCGGCGTCCGGCCTGCTGGGCTACATCGTCGCGCAGGTGCTGGGCGCCTGCGCGGCGGCCGGCGTGCTGTACCTGATAGTTTCCGGCAAGGCCGACTTCGACGCGGCCAAGGCCTTCACCGGCGCCGGCGCCTTTGCCACCAACGGCTATGGCGCGCGCTCACCGGGCGGCTTCAACCTGCTGTCGGTGCTGGTCTGCGAAGTGGTGATGACGGCCATCTTCCTGGTCGTCATCCTGGGCAGCACTGCCAAGCGCGCGGCCGGCGCATTTGGCGGCCTGAGCATCGGCCTGTGCCTGACCCTGATCCATTTGATTTCGATCCCGGTGTCCAACACCTCGGTGAACCCAGCCCGCAGCACCGGCCCGGCGCTGTTTGTGCCCGCCGCCATGGGCGATCTGTGGCTGTTCTGGGTCGCGCCCATCGTCGGCGCGGTCATCGGTGCGGTGATTTACAACGTGCTGCTCAGCGACGAATAAACCGACCCCGCCCCATCAAAAAAGCCGCGACACGTCACGGCTTTTTTTGTGTTTAAAACTTCTCGTGCGGCGCCAGGTAGCGCCACTGGCCCAGCGGCAGATTGCCCAGCATCACATTGCCGATGCGCACGCGTTTCAGGCCCACCACCTTCAGACCGACCAGCTCGCACATGCGGCGGATCTGGCGCTTCTTGCCTTCAGTCAGCACAAAGCGCAGCTGCTCGGGGTTCTGCCAGGTCACCTTGGCCGGTTTCAGGGCCTGGCCGTCGAGGCTCAGGCCGTGGCGCAGCTTGGCCAGCATGGCGGGCGGGAACACGGCCTGCACGTTCGACGTGACCGGGTCGTCGTCGTCCATGCGCACCAACTGTCCGGTGGGCGCGGGCTGGCCCAGGCCGTGGTAGGCCACGCGCACCAGGTATTCCTTTTCCATCACCGAGTCTTCGCCGATCAGCTGGCGGGCGATGCGGCCGTCCTGCGTCATCACTAGCAGGCCGATGGAGTCGATATCCAGCCGGCCGCAAGGCGCCAGGCCGCGCAGCTGGTTGGCGTGGAAGAAGAAGCGCGCGTTGTCGTCGACCCAGCGGTTCTGCGGCGTGAACAAGGTGACCGCCGGCTCGTGGCCGTCTTCGGCCTGGGCACTCACATAGCCCATGGGCTTGTTGATCAGGATGGTGACCTGGGTGGCCTGGTGGCCGCTGGCGGCCTTGTCGATCTGGATGCGGTCGCTGGGCGTGACCTTGACGCCCATCTCGGCCACTACGCCATTGACCTTGACCCAGCCCTTGGCGATCCACTCGTCGGCCTCGCGGCGCGAGCACATGTTTAGCTCGGCCATGCGCTTGTTCAGCCGCGTGGGCTCGCTGCTGCTGGCGGGGCCGGCGGGCGGCGCGGCGCGGCGGAAAGCCACGGTGGTGGGATTGGGAGGCTTGATGGGGGTGTTCATGGTGCGCTACTAAATTAATAGCTGCCTGCGCTGGATTCATCAGCGCCAGAGGCAGATTTTGCCTATATTTTAAGCGAGCAGCCGGTAACCGACCGCAGTTTCGGTCAGCAGGTGGGCGGGCTGGGTCGGGTCGGCCTCCAGCTTTTGCCGCAGATGGCCCATGTAGATGCGCAGGTAATGGCTTTGCTGGGTGTGCGCCGGACCCCAGACTTCGCGCAGCAGCTGGCGGTGGGTGAGCACCCGGCCGGCATTGCTGATCAGCACCGCCAGCAGCCGGTACTCGATGGGCGTCAGGTGCACTTCGGCGCCGTCGCGGCGCACCAGCCGGGCCGCACGGTCGACCTCCACCGCGCCGAAGCGGAACACCGGGTCGGCCTCGACCACGCCGTCGGCCGCCGCCGCGCGGGGTCGGCGCAGGTTGGCGCGGACCCGGGCCAGCAGCTCGCCCACGCCGAAGGGCTTGGTCAGGTAGTCGTCGGCACCGGCGTCGAGGGCCGCGATCTTGTCGGCCTCGTCGCTGCGCGCCGACAGCACGATGATGGGCACGGCCGACCAGCCGCGCACATCGCGTATCACGTCCAGCCCGTCGCCATCGGGCAGGCCCAGGTCTAGCACCAGCATGTCAGGCTTGCGCGTGCCGGCCTCGGTCAGGCCCTGCTTGGCGGTGGCAGATTCGAACACCTGCCAGCCTTCGGCCTCCAGCGCGCTGCGCACAAAGCGGCGGATGTGGGGTTCGTCTTCGATGAGTACGGCAACAGGGGTCAAGGTATGTCCGGCGCAGGGCGGCGTGGCAGAGTGATGCTGAATTCTGCACCACCGCCCTCGGCCTGCGCGGCAACGATCTGGCCGCGGTGTGCATCGACGATGGCTTTGCAGATGGCTAGGCCCAGGCCTACGCCGGGGGTAGCCGATTCGGCGCTGCCGCGGGTGAATTTTTCGAACAATTCGGCTTCACGTCCCAGCATGGCCTTGGGCAGGCCCGGGCCGTGGTCGCGCACGCTGAGCACCAGGCTGGTGGGCGTGGCTCGGGCTTGCAGCACGATGGGCGGCGCGCCGTATTTGACGGCGTTCTCCAGCAGGTTGACCAGTACGCGCTCCATCAGCACCGCGTCGAATTCGACCAGCGGCAGATCGGCCGGCACATCGGTCTGCACTGGCTGGCCGCGCAGTGCCGGTCCGGCGGCGCGGATCGCCGCGCCCACCAGTTCCTCGACCGACTGCCAGTCACTGCGCAAGGCCACGCCGCCGTTCTGCAGCCGCGCCATGTCCAGCAGATTGGTCACCAGGGCCGACAGCTCGCGCGCCTGCACCACCATGGCCCCGGCCGCATCGGCTTGGGCGGGCGCCAGCGCCGGCTGCGAGGCCTGCAACGATTCGGCCAGGCCCATCAGCGCGGTCAGCGGGGTGCGCACATCGTGCGAGATGGCGGCCAGCAGGGTGTTGCGCAGCCGCTCGGATTCCATGTGCACCACGGCCTCCTGCGCCACCTCGACGTAGTGCACGCGCTCCAGCGCAATCGCGATCTGCCGGGCCAAGGTTTGCAGCAGCTGCTGCTGTTCGGGTATCAGCAGCCAGCGCGGCTGACTCGGCTTGAGCGCCAGCACGCCGCGCACGCGCATCGGCGCTTGCAACGGCACGCAATGCCAGGGGTGGGCCGGCAAGGTGGTGGTGGCCAGGCCAGCACTGTGGCCGGTGCGCAAAACCCACTCGGCAATGCCCGCATCAAAGTCGTGCGGCAGCATGCCGGGCAAGTGCAGATGGCCAACGCCGTCGTCGCTGTGCTCGGCCACCAGCACCAGCACCTTGCCGCCCTTGACCGGGTCCCAAGCCTGGCCCTCGACCTGGGTGAACAGGCGCTGCACCGCGGCCTGGCCGATCTCCACCACCTGGGTGGTCACCAGCGCCCCGGAGAGCTCGCGCGTCAAGTCAAACAGGGCCTGGGTGCGGCGCTCGCGGCTGTCGGCAATGCGGGCGGCAAAGCGCAGCCCGGCGGTCAGTTGGCCGGTCAGCAGGCCAATGGCCAGCATCACGCCGAAGGTCACCAGGTACTGGATGTCGCTGACCGCGAACGAGAAGCGCGGCGATACGAAGAAGAAGTCGAAGGCCGCCACGTTCAGCAGCGCGGCCAGCGCCGCCGGGCCGCGGCCCCAGCGCAGCGCCACCAGCACCACGGCCAGCAGGAACAGCATCACGATGTTGGCCTGGTCCAACCTATCGGCCAGCGGCGTAGCCAGCAGGGTCACCAGCACCGAGCCGCCCAGCGCGGCCGCATAGGGCAACCAGTTACCGGGCAGCAACACGCCCTCGCCGTCCGGGTGCAACAACACCCGCGGCAAGCGGCGGGCGCTGGCGCTGTTGCCTACCTCGACCAGCTCCAGCGTCGGGTCCAGACTCGCCAGCTGGCGTGCCACCGTGGGCCGGAACGCATGCCAGAACTGCCAGCGCGGCCGCAGGCTGGGCCGGCCCACCACCAGGGTCGCGCAGTTCAGGGTTTGGGCCTGGTGCGCCAAGGCCGCGGCGATGTTGCTGCCGGTCAGCACCGCGGTATCGGCGCCCAGGGTTTCGGCAAGCTGCAGTACCGATAGGATGCGGTCGCGCTCGGCCGCGGCCAGACGCTGCAGCAGCGGGGTTTCCACATAGACGGCATGCCAGCGCACGTTCAGCCGCCCTGCAAGCCGCGCCGCCGTGCGCACCGCGTGCTCCGCGCCCTCGTGCGGGCCAATGCAGGCCAGGATGGCGCCCGAGGTGTTCCACACCGGTGGCAGCGCAGTCGTCGAGCCCGACTGCTCTACCCGGTAGCTGCGCACATCGTCCTCCACATGCTCGGCGGTGCGGCGCAGGGCGATCTCGCGCAGCGCGATCAGGTTGCCCTTGCGGAAAAAGTTCTGCGTGGCCCGCGCCGCCTGCTGCGGCAGGTACACCTTGCCAGCCTGCAGCCGGGCCGTGAGCTCGTCGGGCGTGACGTCGACCAGGATGATTTCATCGGCGCTGTCGAGCACGGTGTCGGGCACCGTCTCGTGCACGCGGATGCCGGTGATGGCACCCACCGTGCCGTTCAGGCTTTCCAGGTGCTGCACATTGATGGCCGACCAGACCTCGATGCCCGCAGCCAGCAGCTCCTGCACATCCTGCCAGCGCTTGGGGTGGCGCGAGCCCTCAACATTGGTATGGGCCAGCTCGTCGACCAGCAGGATGGCCGGCTTGCGGGCCAGTGCCGCGTCCAGGTCGAATTCGGGCAGACTGCGGCCGCGGTAAGGCAGCTGGCGCGGCGGCAGCTGCTCCAGGCCCTCCAGCAGCGCCGCCGTCTCCGCCCGGCCATGGGTTTCGACCACGCCGACCAGCACCTCGCGCCCAGCCGCATGCGCCTGCTGGGCCGCGCTGAGCATGGCGTAGGTCTTGCCAACACCGGCGCTGGCACCGAAGTAGATGCGCAGCCGACCCTGGGCGCGGGCCGCGTCCTGCTCCTGCAGGCGCTGCAGCAAAGCATCGGGGTCGGGGCGTGTGTCCATGCGCAGAGGTTACTGCAAGGCCGTGTCCAAGGCCAAATTGAGCTGCAGCACATTGACGCGCGCCTCACCCAGGAAGCCCAGCAACGGCGATTCCACCTTCTGGTCCACCAGGGCCTGTACCTTGGCGGCATCCAGCCCACGGGCCTTGGCCACGCGGGCCACCTGGAAGCGGGCCGCGGCCGGGCTGATGTGCGGATCGAGCCCGCTGGCGGATGCCGTCACCAGGTCCACCGGCACGGGTGCGGTGTTGCCGGGGTCGGCATCGCGCAAGGCCTGGATACGGGCCTTCACCGCATCCACCAGGGCCGGGTTCAGCGGGCCCTGGTTCGAGCCGCTGGAGGCCGCACTGTTGTAAGGCTGCGGGCCGGTCGCAGAGGGGCGACCCCAGAAGTGCTTGGGGTCGCTGAAGTTCTGGCCGATCAGCGCGGAGCCCACGGGCTTGCCATCACGGACGATCAGGCTGCCGGCGGCTTCTTTAGGGAACGCCGCCTGGCCGACGCCCGTAACGACCAGTGGGTAGACCACGCCAGTCAGCACGGTCAGAGCGGTGAAGAGCACCAGGGTAGGACGAAGAATTGCATTCATTTTTTTACTCCTTACACCATGTGCATGGCGACCAGCACCATGTCGATGGCCTTGATGCCGATGAAGGGAACGATCAAACCGCCCAGGCCGTAAATCAGCAAGTTGCGGCGCAGCAACGCGGCCGCACCCACGGGCCGGTATCGCACGCCCTTCAGCGCCAGCGGCACCAGGAACATGATGATGAGCGCGTTGAAGATCACCGCCGACAAGATGGCCGAAGACGGGCTGCCCAGCGCCATCACGTTCAGCGCTTTGAGCTGCGGGTAGGTGCTGACGAAGATCGCCGGGATGATGGCGAAGTACTTGGCAACGTCGTTGGCAATCGAGAAGGTGGTCAGCGAGCCGCGCGTCATCAGCAGGGCCTTGCCGGTTTCCACAATCTCCAGCAGCTTGGTGGGGTTCGAGTCCAGGTCCACCATGTTGCCGGCCTCCTTGGCCGCCTGGGTGCCGCTATTCATGGCCACGGCCACGTCGGCCTGGGCCAGCGCGGGTGCATCGTTGGTGCCATCGCCGGTCATGGCGACCAGGCGGCCTTCGCTCTGGTACTGGCGGATCAGCGCCAGCTTCTGTTCGGGCGTGGCCTCGGCCAGGAAGTCATCCACACCGGCCTCGGCGGCGATGGCGGCAGCGGTGAGCTTGTTGTCACCGGTGATCATCACCGTCTTGATGCCCATGCGGCGCAGTTCGCCGAAGCGTTCCTTGATGCCGGCCTTGACGATGTCTTTCAGCTCGACCACGCCGAGGACTGTGGCGCCTTCCACCACCACCAGCGGCGTACTGCCGCGGCGCGATACGTCGTCGGCGTTCTTACCAACTTCCGTGGGCATGCGGCCATTTTGGGCCTGCACGTACTTGCGGATTGCGTCCACCGCACCCTTGCGCAGCACGCGCACTTTGCCGTCGGCCGATTGCAAGTCAATGCCGCTCATGCGGGTCTGCGCCGTGAACGGCACTTCGACCGTGCTGCCCACCAGCGGCTGCACCGCGCCCAGGCGCTGGGCCAGGGCCACGATGCTGCGGCCCTCGGGCGTCTCATCGGCCAGCGAGGCTTGGGCCGCGCAAGATGCGAGTTGCGCTTCTGTAACGCCGGGCGCGGGGAAGAATGCCGAGGCCTGGCGGTTGCCGTGGGTGATGGTGCCGGTCTTGTCCAGCAGAAGCACATCCACATCGCCCGCGGCTTCCACCGCGCGGCCCGAGGTGGCGATCACGTTGGCCTGCATCATGCGGCTCATGCCGGCCACGCCGACGGCCGACAGCAGGCCGCCGATGGTGGTAGGGATCAGGCAGACCAGCAGCGCGATCAGTGCCGTCATGCTGACCACCGTGCCCGCGCCCGCGGCCTGCACGCTGAAGATGGAGTACGGCAGCAGGGTCACGGTGACCACTAGGAACACGATGGTCAGCGCCACCAGCAGAATCGTCAGCGCGATCTCGTTCGGCGTCTTCTGGCGTTTAGCGCCTTCGACCATGCTGATCATGCGGTCGAGAAACGACTCGCCGGGGTTCACGCCTATGCGCACCACCAGCCAATCGGACAGCACCCGGGTGCCGCCGGTCACGGACGAGAAGTCGCCACCGGATTCGCGCACCACCGGGGCCGATTCGCCGGTGATGGCGCTCTCGTCCACCGAGGCCACGCCTTCGATGACTTCGCCGTCCAGAGGGATCAGGTCATGCGCTTCGACCAACACCACGTCGCCCTTGCGCAGGTTCTCGGCCTCTTCGGGCAGCCAGCTGGAGCCATGCACGGGCTTCTGCAGCTTCTTGGCCATGGTGCTTTTCTTCAGGCCGCGCAAAGACGAAGCCTGCGCTTGCGCACGCCCTTCGGCCAAGGCTTCGGCAAAGTTGGCGAACAACACCGTGAACCACAGCCACACCTCCACCGACAGCACAAAGCTGGCCGTGCCGTCGCCGCTTTGCAGCGCCAGCACGCCGAACAGCGTGGTCAGGATGCTGCCGATAAAGACGACGAACATCACCGGGTTGCGCCACTGCACGCGGGGGCTGAGCTTGGTGAAGGCTGCGGCCAGCGCAGGCTTGAGCAAAGCGGGGTCGAGCAACACCAAAGACTTTTGGGTGTTCATACGGAGTTCTTTCGAAAATTTAAGCAAAACAGCGCTCTGGCGCAGGTAGTACCTGCGCTACCAGCTATTGAAGTAATAGCAATCATGGTTTCGCCCACAGCACAAGGTGCTCAATCACGGGTCCCAGAGCCAGCGCTGGCACGTAGTTCAGCAAGCCCACCAGCAGCACCGTGCCGATCAGCAGGGTCACAAACAACGGGCCGTGCGTAGGCAGGGTGCCGCTGGTGACCGGCAGGCGCTGCTTGGCGGCCAGTGCACCGGCAATCGCCAGTACCGGCACGATCACGCCAAAGCGGCCCAGCCACATGGCGATGCCCAGCAGGATGTTGTAGAACGGTGTGTTGGCCGACAGGCCGGCGAAGGCGCTGCCGTTGTTGTTGCCGGCCGAGGTCAGCGCGTACAGGATCTCCGAGAAACCGTGCGCGCCGGGGTTGGCAACGCCCGCCGTGCCCGCGCCGGACATCACCGCCACTGCCGTACCCGCCAGCACCACGATGGGCGTCACCAGGATGGCGATGGAGGTCAGCTTCATCTCATGCACCTCGATTTTCTTGCCCAGGTACTCTGGCGTGCGGCCGATCATCAGGCCGGCGATGAACACCGCCAGGATGGCGAAGACCAGCATGCCGTACAGGCCGGTGCCGACGCCGCCAAACACCACTTCGCCCAGCTGCATCATCACCAGCGGCACCATGCCGCCCAGGGGCGTGAGCGAGTCGTGCATGGCGTTGACCGCACCGCAGGAAGCGGCGGTAGTGATGACGGCAAATAGGCTGGAGGCGGTAATGCCGTAGCGCAGTTCTTTGCCTTCCATATTGCCGCCGGCCTGCAGGCTGCTGGCCAGCTGGTCCACGCCCAGCGGCGGCAGCAGCGGGTTGCCGGCCTGCTCGGCGGGCATGATGGCGACCACGGCGATGACGAATAGGATGGTCATCGCCGCCAGCACGGCCCAGCCCTGGCGCTTGTCGCCCACTACGCTGCCAAAGGTGAAGCACAGCGCGGCCGGGATCAGGAAGATCGCCAGCATCTGGAAGAAGTTGCTCAGCGCAGAGGGGTTCTCGTACGGGTGCGCCGAATTGGCGTTGAAGAAGCCGCCGCCGTTGGTGCCCAGCATCTTGATGGCCTCTTGCGACGCCACCGGGCCCATGGGCAGGGTTTGCGTTTGGGTCTTGGCGTCTTCCAGCACAGGCTGGCCCTTGTCGTCCAGCACTGGCGCGCCGGCAGCATCGACCTTGGGCTGCTGGAAGGCGGTGACCTCGAGCGTCGTCACGTCCTTGTAGCCGTCAAAGTTCTGGATCACGCCCTGGCCGACCAGAAAAACCGCGAACACCAGCGACAGCGGCACCAGCACCCAAGCGGTGACGCGCACCATATCCACCCAGAAGTTGCCGATCACCGCCGTAGACCGCGCCGCAAAACCGCGCATCAACGCAAACACCACGGCGATGCCGGTGGCGGCCGAGAAGAAGTTCTGCACCGCCAGCGCCAGCATCTGGGTCAAATAGCCCATGGTGGATTCGCCCGCGTAGCCCTGCCAGTTGGTGTTGGACACAAAGCTGACCGCGGTATTGAATGCCGAGTCGGCGCTGACCGCCGCCATGCCCTGCGGGTTCAGCGGCAGCCATACCTGCAGGCGCTGCAGCGCGTAGACCACCACCACACCCAAAATATTGAAGGCCAGCAGGGCCAGCGTGTAGTGGGCCCAGTGCATGGACTTTTCCGGGTCGGTGCCCGCCAGCTTGTACAGCGGGGCTTCGACCTTGCGCATCCAACCAGGCACATTGCCGTTGGCGAGACGCGCCAGCCACAGACCCAGCGGCCAGGCGGCTACCAGCAGCACCACGAGATACAGGGCCAACAGGCCCCAAGCGTTCGCGCTCATCAGAATTCCTCCGCGCAGATCAGCGCGTAGACCAGGTAAGCCAGCAACAGCACCGCGCAGATGCCGCCCAGGCCATACAGCATTTCGAGCGGGATCATGCGCGGCCTCCCTTGGGTTTTTCGAGCTTCTGGAAGCCCTTGACCAGCAACACCATCACGCCCCACAGCAGGCCGATACCCGCAATCCAAAGCACATCCATACCATCACGCTTTCTTTGAGAAATTGATGGGGCAAGCGTAGGTTTTGGGGCGTAAAAACGGGGTAGAGAGGTAGGGTCGGGGTGTATAGAAAGCGTAAAAATGCAGGCCCATCTGCGCAAGCTGGCCGGCAGTAGGTGACGACTGCTGCGGAACTAAACCACCGGGCGCGCCACCAATGCAACCCCTGTCAACACACATCCCATGCCTGTTTCGAACCACACCACCCGCCCGCAGCACATGGGCCGCCGGACCACCACCCTGCTGGCGGTCGCACTGCTGGCATGCATCGCCCTGGGGCATGAGGGGCGGCGCGTGGTGCAGCTGGCGCTGTTGGCCGCGCCCCTGCTGGCATGGCTGGCCTGGCCAGTACGCAGCGCCGGCGTGCACCGCACGCGCACGGCAGTGGTGTGGCTGTGGGCGGTGGCGTTTGCGCTGGACGGCATCGTGCGCGGCTATCTGCAGCACACCTACCAGGCCGCCCCCGAAGGCGCGCTGGTACTGGGCTCTGCGGCCAACTCGAATGCGCGGGAGAGCGCCGAATACTTCTCGACGCAATGGCGGGCGATAGCGCTCTGGACCGCGCTGGCGCTGGGGTTTTCCGCACTGGCAGGCTGGTGCGCAGCGCGCGGCCCGCGCAGCCCGGCGGACAGCCCCAAGGCGGCGCGTTCCCGTTGGGTGCTGGCTGTGGCCGGCGTATTGCTGGTCGCCTGCACGCTGGCCTACGCCAGCAAGCCGTGGCGGCGGCTGCATCCGTTGCTGTTCTGGCCGAACTGGGTGCAGTCCCTGCAGACCCTGCGCGGTCAATGGGGCGACGAACAGCACACACGGGACCGAGCGCTCCAGCGCGCCCAGGCCGCCGCCCCCGCGCTGACGCAGACCGGGCCCGCTACCGTGGTACTGGTGATTTCCGACAGCATCAACCGCGACAACATGGCGCTGTACGGCTATGGCCGCCCCACCACGCCACAGCTGTTGGCGCAGCAGGCCCAGCTGGGCGACCAAATGCTGGTGCTGCGCAACGCCTGGTCGGTCGATGCCAGCACCCTGCCCGCAATGCGCAACATGCTCAACTTTGGGCAGCCCGAAAGTACCGATCCACTGCACGTGTTGGCCCTGGCCCGCGCGGCAGGCTACAAGGTCTGGTGGATCAGCAACCACGACGACATGGCGATCGAGCAGCAGCACGGGCGGCTGGCCGACGTCGTCGACATGGTGAACCGCACGCCCGGCCGGGCCAGCGCCTCGCTCGACAGCGAGCTGCTGGACTGCGTGCAAGAAGCCCTGCAAGACCCCGCCGAGCGCAAACTGGTGGTGGTGCATTTGATGGGCGCCCACCCGCACTACAGCCTGCGATTTCCCGACGGTGCCAACCCGTTTCAAGGCAGCAAAGATGGTGTAGAGACCGACCTGATCCAGGCGGGCCGCAGTGCCTGGGTGCGCAAGTTCCGGCGTGAATACGACGCTGCCGTGCGATACCACGACACCATCGTGGCCGAGCTGCTGCAGATGACGCGAGATACCGGCGCGCCGCAAACCTACAAGGCGTGGATGTACCTGTCAGACCACGGCCAGGAGGTGGGGCACGCCAACAACTACGCAGGCCACAGCCCGTCGACCCCTGCGGGCTACCGCATCCCCGCCATCATCTGGCGCAACCAGCCGCACGCCCCACCCAGCGCAGACCTGGCAAGCCGGCCATTTCGTGCCGACTGGACCGCCTGGACGGTCACAGATTTGCTCAACATCCAATGGACCGGCCAGACACCCAGCCGCGACGTGCTGGCGCCGGGCTACCAGTGGCAGGCACCGATGTTGCCGGTAGAGGTCGGGGCGTTTTCTGACTAGTTGTTTAGGCGCTTAACGCGGTACGTTTTGCTATTTATACGATAGCTATCCGTGCAGTACCTTATTGCGCCGGAGGCCTAAAAGGCTTTTATTTTCTGGAGCGCTGTTGATGTCTCGTGCATCCCTGGCCGGGGTGTGCGCCCGGCAGCGCAGTAACTTGTCTTTTGCGTGGCCAAAAGAAAGTCACCAAAGAAAAGGCCAGCCGAAGTCGTCGCCCGGCTGCGCCGGTACGCTGCGTTGCTCGGTCTGAGCGGGGTCTGGCTAAACTCGCTGCGCTCAGACAACGCCAGCCCTGATCCGCTCAGCCCTCCGCTACTCGCCGACGCCACACGGCGTGGGATCGGGAGCGGACATCCAACCCGGCTACGCCGGGCTCGCGCCCTAGGCGCGATGTGGCGCTGCGCGCCACCGATCCCGATCCCGGGGTCCCCCTCTGTATGCGCCGAGGAGCGCAGCTTTGGGCGGATCAGGGCTGGCGTTGTTTGAGCCGCAGGCGAGTTTAGCCAGACCCCGCACAAAGCGAGCACCACAGGTTTCCCAGCACGATAGTGCTGGGGCGCAGACAGTGGGGGCGCCTTTCTTTTGGTGTCTTTTCTTTTGCGTAAAAGAAAAGATACTGCGCCGCCGGGCGCACTACCCGGCCAGCGGCGCGGATGGCGTCAACGACAGTTCATACCAAGAAAGGTCCACATCGAAATCTTTAAAAGATAAGGGCTTGCAGCCCACCTTTCGTGTGCGCGAGTAGCTACAAAAACTAGAGCGTCTCACGTCGCCTTCTCTGAAGAACAAATACAAAAACATCAGTGCGTGGTCAAATTGCGGCAGGCGATAGTGAACAGTCGTTTTGTCTACCGCTTTTTTCAAATTGTGAGAGCCTTTAGCCGCAATGCATTCCATTCTCGATTCCAGACATGAGCTTGAGCTTGTTGGTCTTAAGTACGATGGCCGCAATCTCTCTGCTGAAGTCATTGAACTCATCGTTGTCGACGGCGGACATGTGGCACATGGAGCCTGTCGCTATTTGGTTAACTTCCCCAAACCCATAGCCCATGCACTCACGGAAGAGTTTCCTGCGATGGTGGCAGAACTGATTCGAGGAAAGGACACTGGGTTCTTACGTCGTATCGAAAGCGACTCACTCCGAAGTGCCCTTGGGTTAAATCTTGAGCAGTTCAGCGAACAGTTCGCCTATGCGCTTATCACCGCACACGAGATCCTTGTTGTCTATTGCGCAGAAGAACCATTGGTCGTCGAACAAAGCAGCTAACACCCTCACCAAGCCACCCCCGCAAACCGCCTCACCAAAAAATCCAACAATGCCCGCACCGCAGGCGACAAATGCCGGCGCGACGGGTAGAGCGCATGGATGGTCATCGCTGGCAAAGTCCATTCGGGCAACACCACCTGCAGCTGGCCGCTGCGCAGCAGCGGGTTTGCCAAATACGTGGGTTGCAGCGCGATGCCGCCGCCGGCCAGCGCGGCCTGCAGCAAGGTGGTGGCTTCGTTGGCGCTGAAATGGCTGGTGACGCTGACCTTGGCGGACTCGCCATTCCGCTCCAGCTGCCACACGCTTTTGCCGAAGTTGGCGTAACTCAAACAACGGTGCCGGGCCAGCTCGGCAGGGGCCTGGGGTACGCCGTGTGCGGCCAGATACGCGGACGAGGCCACCAGCAGCGAATCGCAGCGCGCCAGCGGGCGCGACACCAGCATCGGGTCGGGCTCGCTGCTGATGCGGATCGCCAGGTCGATGCGCTTTTCCACCAGGTTCAGCGAGCCTTCGCTGACATCCAAGTCGATCTTCAGCTGCGGGTGCAGCGCCAGAAAATCGGTGATCGCCGCGGCCATCTGGGCGTAGCCCAGCGACATGCTGCAGGTCAGGCGCAGCTGGCCGCGCAGCGCGCCCTCGGTACTGGCGGTTTCTTCCTCCACGTCCTGCATCAGCGCCAGCATCTGCTGGCTGCGCCGCAGGCAGTGCTCGCCGGCGTCGGTCAAGGTGACGCTGCGGGTAGTGCGCTGCAATAGCCGGGCATTCAGCCACTGCTCCAGCTCGGCCACGTAGCGCGTGACCATGGCGCGCGACATGTCCAGCTTGTCGGCGGCGGCGCTGAAACTGCCGCTGGTGGCGACCTCGGTAAACACCTGCATGGCGGTCAGTCTGTCCATGGTTTGCCCGATTTATGCAATAGATAAGCGCAGTCTAAGGGGTTTATTTGCCCGATCGGCGCAAATACACTGCTCTCTCTCCATCTGCGCCAAGGTCAGCAAGGGCGAAATGAAGTGCTAAACCAATGGAACTGATATGCAAGCTACCACCCACATCACCTATTTGTTCGACCCGCTGTGCGGCTGGTGCTATGCCGCCGCACCGGGCCTGCGCACGCTGAGCGAAGTACCTGGCGTGGCGGTCACGCTGGCACCCACCGGCCTGTTTGCAGGCCAAGGCGCGCGCCGCATGGATGCGCAGTTTGCCGCCTATGCCTGGAGCAACGACCAGCGCATCCAGCAGCTGACCGGGCAGCCGTTCAGCCAGCGCTACCGAGACGATGTGCTGGGCCAGCACCAGGCGATGTTCGACTCCGGTCCGGCAACCCTGGCGCTGACGGCCGTGGCCCTGACGGCACCGGAGCACGAGCTGAACGCACTGCAGGCCATCCAGCAAGCCCGCTATGTGGATGGGCGCGATACCAGCGCGGTGGCGGTGCTGGTGGAAATATTGCAATCCCTGGGACTGGATGCTGCGGCAGCGCGTCTGAGCGCCCCCGACAGCGCACTGCTGGCCGCCATGCAAACCCGCATGGACCAGGCCCGGGCCGACATGCGGGCCTTCGGCGCACAAGGCGTGCCCACGGTGATCGTCTCGGATGCCGCAGGCCGGCGCCTACTGCGCAGCGGCGCGCTGTATGGCGATCTGAAACCGTTACTGGCCGAGCTTAAAACGACAGCTGGCTGAACGCCTCAGTGCGCGGCCCACAGCCGGGCAAAGCTGGCCGCCGCCGCCAGGCCCGCAAAGCCCGCACCCAGAGCCAGCGCCACGGTGGAGCCATGCACGCCGGCCAGGCCAAAGCACAGTGCCACCAAGGCTGCGCCGGTGGTCTGGCCGAGCAGCCTGGCCATGCCGATCACGCCACTGGCGCCGCCACTGCGCTCGGGCGGCGCGCTGGACATCAACGCTTTCAGGTTCGGCGACTGGAAGAAGCCAAAGCCCGCACCGCAGACCGCCATGCGCAGCACGATGTCCCAGGTCTGCGGCTCGGCGGGCAGCAGGGCCAGCGAGGCCAGGCCCAGGGTCAGCAGGCTCAGGCCCACACCGCCGAGCAAGCCGGGAGGATGGCGGTCCGACAGTCGGCCAGCAAACGGCGCAGCCAGGGCCACGATCACCGGCCAGGACATCATCAAGAAACCGGTGTCCACCGGATTGCGGTGCAGCACGGCCTCAAAGTAAAACGGCAACGACACGAAGGCCAGGCCCTGCGCGGCAAACGCCGCCATGGCGGTGATGGTGGACAGCGCGAACATCGGGCGGCGCAGCAAGTCCACCGGCAGCATGGGCGCGGGGTGGCCGGCCTGGCGCCGCAGCAGCAGGCCACCAGCCAGCAGCGCCACCCCCAGCGGCAGCAGCACCAGGGCCCAGGCTTCACGCTGTGCGGCAGCCCCCAGCGCCAGGATCAGCGCGGCAAAAGTCAGCGCCGTCAGCAGCGCGGTCGCCGGGTCAAAACCATGGCCACGGCGCGGGCTGCGCTGCAAGGTGGGCACGGCAAAAGCAATCGCCAGCAGGCCCAGCGGCACATTGATGGCAAACAGCCAGGGCCAGGACGCCACCGACAGCACCAGCGATGCCACGGCCGGGCCCAGGGTGAAGCCTATGCCTACCACCAGCGCGTTCAGCCCTACGCCACGGCCCAGGCGCGACGGCGGATACAGCTGGCGGATCAGAGCGATGTTGACGCTCATCACCGCCCCCGCGCCGATGCCTTGCAGCGCACGGGCGCCGGCCAGCAGCGGCAAGGTGGTGGCAAATGCACACAGCAGCGATGCGGCGGTAAAAAAAGCCAGCCCGCCGATAAAAATCCGCCGCGGCCCCCACAGGTCGCCGAGCGCGGCAAACGGCAGCAGGCTGGCCACCACCGCCAGCTGGTAAGCGTTGATCACCCACACCGAGGCGGCGGGCGGGGCCTGCAAATCGGCGGCTATCGCCGGCAGTGCGGTGTTGGCAATCGCGGTGTCCAGCGCGCTCAGCACCACCCCCAGCAGAATCGCCACCAGAGCCAGCCATTCACGGGTTTGAAACGGGGTCGAGGGGCTAGCGCTGAGGGGCGGAGAGGTCAATTCGGGCATCGAAAAAATGTACCCGGGATGGCACTCTGCCGCGGCTGCGGGGTTAATCGGCGCTGGCCAGCTGCTCGCGCTGCTCAGACCAGTGCAGCAGCCCGTCCAGCGCCGGGCACAGCGCCTGGCCCCACGCGGTCATCCGATAGTCGACCCGCGGCGGCAGCTCGCCATGGTCGGTGCGCTCAATGATGCCGTCAGCCTCCAGCTGGCGCAGCTGCTGGGCCAGCATTTTTTGCGAAATACCGTCGATGCGTTTTTCCAGGTCCGAGAAGCGCTGCACCTGGCCGCCAAACAGGTTGAACAGGATCAGCAGCTTCCAGCGCCCGTCGAGCAGACTGAAGATCGCCTCCACATCGATGGCGGCTGCTAGCGCGGTGTAGCGCTTGCGGGCGGGTGGAGGTGGCAGCAGGATACTTACCTGGGGGTGCGTTCTTGTCATGCCGCAATGGTGAACGCAACATGGCTGCCTTGCAATGCCCCACTGAAAGAACCCCGACCATGAGCATCCCACTCCCCTCTGCTATCGCCCGCTACCTGGACGCCGACCGCATCGCCGACCCCGCGCTGCTCGCGCCCTGCTTCACGCCCGACGCGGTGGTACAGGACGAAGGCCACAGCATCCGCGGCCTGGAAGCCATCCAGGCCTGGCGCAAGACGGCCCACGCCAAATACCAGTACACAGCCGAGCCCTTGACCATCACCCAGGCCGGCGACCAAACCCAGCTGCTGGCGCGGGTGGCGGGCAACTTCCCCGGCAGCCCCATCGATCTGCTCTACGTGTTCGGCATCCGCGACGACAAGATCGCCGCGCTGGAAATCCGCCTGCCGGTGGGGCTGGAGGGCAGCAGGCGCTAATCGGCGGCATGATGCGCCGCTAAGTGGCGGCGACGGCCCGCTGCAGATCACCAGCGCGATGCCGCCGAGCACGGCCAGCGGGTCGCCCGCACCTTTGCCGGGCAGCGAGTACACGCCCAAGGCCACACCCGCGCTCAGAATCAGCAGCGCGCTGGGCAGCGGCGGCGCAGACAGGCCGGGCAGCAGCAGGGTGACCAGCAGCCCCGCCCATTGCAGTGGCCGCAGGCGTTCGCCGGCCCAGACGCCATGGCCGATCATCGTGGCCTGCACCGCGCCAAACAGCAGCAGCGCACCAGTGAATTGCCGGCGAACGCCAGCATCGAGAGCGCAGTGAGAAGCACAGTACGCACTGGGAGCATGGCGGGCCTTGGATGTGCCCCGCTGAGACGTTCAGGGGTGCAGCGGGAGCGCGTTCAACGGGATGCGCAAGTAGGCCACGCCGTTGTCGTCCGCGGGCGGGAAGTTACCCGCGCGCACATTCACCTGGATGGACGGCAGGATCAGCGTAGGCACCGCCAAGGTGGCATCGCGGGCAGTCCGCATGGCGACAAAGTCGGCTTCAGAAATGCCGTCGCGCACATGGATGTTGTGGGCGCGCTGTGCGGCTATTGTGGTTTGCCAGGCGGGCGCACGGTTGCTGGGAGGGTAGTCGTGGCACACGTACACAGTGGTGTCGGGCGGCAGATCCAGCAGGCGGTGGATGGAGGCGTAGAGCTGGTGCGCGTCGCCACCGGGAAAGTCGGCGCGGGCCGTGCCCACGTCGGGCATGAACAGGGTGTCGCCCACAAACACCGCGCCGTCCACGTCGCCGTCTATGTAGTACGCCATGTCGGCCGGGGTGTGTCCGGGCACGAGCAGGGTGGTGGCTTCTATCTCGCCGATGTGGAAGGTTTCGCCGCCGCGGAAAAGGTGGTCGAACTGGCTGCCGTCGGGTACGAAGCTGCGCTCCAGGTTGAACAGCTTTTTGAACGTGGCCTGCACCGTGCGGATGTGCTCGCCAATGGCGATGCGGCCGCCCAATTTTTGTTGCAGGTAGCGAGCGCCTGACAGGTGGTCGGCGTGGGCGTGGGTTTCCAGAATCCAGTCCAGTTGCAGGCTGTGCTCTTGCACGTAAGCCACCAGCCGATCGGCCGATGCGGTGGATGTGTGGCCGGACTTGAAGTCGTAGTCCAGCACCGGGTCGATTGCGGCGGCGCGGCGGGTAGCGGGGTCCCAGGCGATGTACGACACAGTCCAGGTTGCGGGATCGAAAAAGCCTTCGGTGTGCAAGCGGGTGGTCATGGGTGGGCTCTACAGTTGTTTGATAAATATTATATAAATTTGTATAATAAATCAAGGACCACTTTAGATATGTACCCATGACACAAGCCTCTGATGCCATCGACCCTGCCGTGCTGCGCGGTGCGGCCCACCACGCGGTGACCGCCATGAAAGTGCTGGCCAATGAAGACCGCTTGCTGCTGCTGTGCCAGCTGTCGCAGGGCGAGATGTGCGTGGGCGACCTGGAGCAGCGGCTGGATATTCGCCAGCCCACCCTGTCGCAGCAGCTGGGTGTGTTGCGCAACGAGGGCGTGATCGCCCCGCGCCGCGAGGGCAAGAACATTTACTACAGCGTGGCCGACCCGGCGATGCTGGAAATCCTGGCGGTGCTGTACCGCCTGTACTGCCCCAAGGAGACATGATGACGATGGACTGGAACCATTTCACCCCGCTGGCTTCGCTGGCCGGCGGCGCGTTGATTGGCCTGGCCGCAGCCATGTTCGTGCTGCTCAACGGGCGTATTGCCGGCATCAGCGGCGTGCTGGGCGGCCTGCTGGCGCCCAAGCGTGGGGACATCGCTTGGCGGCTGGCATTTGTGATCGGCTTGGTGGGCGCTCCACTCGTGTATTTGTTGTTCGCCGCACTGCCCACCCCGCAGATCGACGCGGGCTACGGCACTTTGGTGCTGGCCGGGCTGCTGGTGGGCGTGGGCACGCGCTACGGCTCAGGCTGTACCAGCGGGCACGGCGTGTGCGGGCTGTCGCGCCTGTCGCCGCGCTCACTGGTGGCCACGGCCGCCTTCATGGCCGCGGGCTTTGCCACGGTGTTCGTGGTGCGCCACGTTTTAGGCTGGTAAGGAGTTGGCTATGGTGTTTATCTCTGCATTGCTGTCGGGCCTGGTGTTTGGCCTAGGCCTCATCGTCTCGGGCATGGCCAACCCGGCCAAGGTGCTGGGGTTTCTGGACCTGGGGGGCGTGTGGGACCCATCCCTGGCGTTCGTGATGGGCGGCGCCATAGCTGTGGGTGCGGTGGCCTTCGCGGTGGCAAAGCGGCGTAGCGTGTCGCTACTGGGCGCCCCCATGCGCGTGCCCAATGGCCGCCACATCGACCGCCGCCTGGTGCTGGGCAGTTTGCTATTTGGGGTGGGCTGGGGCGTGGCGGGCTTTTGCCCTGGCCCAGCACTGGTGGGGGTGGGCATGGGTGTCGGCAAGGCTGTGGTTTTCGTGGTGGCCATGCTGGTGGGCATGGGGCTGTTTGAGTGGCTGGAACGTCGGACCACCCAGCGGCTATGACCAGCAACGCGACCTGGCTGGCTGCGGCGGTCACCGTGGTGATCCTGGTGGGGTACGAGTTGGCACTGACCATCGCCCAGCGCCGGCACCCCGAGCGCCTGGCCCGTACCGCCCATGCCGCATTGCGCGAAGAGTGGTTTGCTGCTGTGTCCGCGCACGCCGGCTCGGAGCTACTGGCGGTGCAGACACTGCGCAACTCGCTGATGTCGGCGACCATGGTGGCGTCCAGCGCCGCGCTGGGGCTGATGGGCACCGCCACGCTAGCCGTGCCGGCCCTGCACGCCAGCATCGACGCCGCCGCCGACTGGCCCACTTTTACCGCCCGGCTGGCGCTGGAGTTGCTGTTGCTGGCCGTGCTGCTGGCGTCGCTGGTGTCGTCGGTCACGGCGGTGCGCTACTACAACCATGCGAGCTTTATTTGCGCCATGCCCGTCGGCTCTGCTACCCGCGAACGCTGGCGGGCGGCGGGCAGCGCCTACGTGCGCCGGGCCGGCGTTTTGTACAGTTGGGGGCTGAAGCAGCTGATCCTGGTGGTGCCCATTCTGGCGTCCATCCTCTACCCCGCGGCCGGTCCCGTGGCGGCCGTGCTGGTGGTGGCGGCGCTGCAGGGGTTTGACCGGTTCAGCCCCCAGGATGCCTTAGGTTGAATGCACATTGCCGGCAGCAATCCGCCGGCAAAATTTATACATTTCAGGCCACCGGCGCATATAAATACTGCGGCACCAGCTATCTTTTCAATAGCAAACTAACGTTCGGCCAGCGCCAGCCGCGCCGCCATGCCCAGGAACACCGTGCCGGCTGCCCGGTTCAGCCAGCGCTGGGCCGACGCCGAGCTGCGCAGCCCGCTGCTGACTGCCGCCGCGAAATAGGTGATCGTGCCAAAGGCCACCAGGGTGGAGACGATGAAGATGCCGCCCAGCACGCACAGCTGCAGCGCAATCGCGCCGCGCTCGGCGTGGACGAACTGCGGCAGCAGCGCCAGGAAGAAGAACACCACCTTGGGATTGGTCAGATTCATCACCCAGCCGCGTAAAAACATGCGCAGCATGCTGGGCTGCTGCTCGGCCTGCAGGGCCAGCGGCCCGACAGGCGCGCGGAACGCCTGCCAGGCCAGGTAGGCCAAATAGGTAGCGCCCAGCACCTTGAGCACGGTGAAAGCGGTGGCCGAAGCGGCAAACACCGCCGCCAGCCCGAGCGCCACCGCCAGGGTGTGCACCACCAGGCCTGCGCACAGGCCCAAAGTCACCACAAAGCCGGCCTTGCGGCCCTGGGTGGCCGACTGCATCAGCACAAAAATATTGTCGGGGCCAGGCGTGAAGCCCAGCACCAGGGACAGGCCAAAGAAGGCGATGCAGGTATCCAGAGACGGCATAAAGACCTTTTGAAAAATGGCGTGGCACCGCGGCAAAGTGTCGGCGGGGGCAAATTATGCGCCCCGCGGCGGCCCCGATAATGGACCATGTCCACCCCCCGCAAAAGCCATCTCGACCCCTTCGCCATCGCCCTGCTGCTGGCCTGCTGCATGTTCTGGGGCTTCCAGCAGGTGCTGGTCAAAGCCACCATGGCCGAGGTGCCACCGGTGTACCAGGCCTGCCTGCGCTTTGCCGTGTCCAGCCTGGCGGTGGCCGCCTGGTGCCGCTGGCGCGGCGTGCGCCTGGGGCTGGGCGGCGAGCCGGCCGGGGCCTGGCGCTTCGGGCTGCTGGCCGGCGCGCTGTTCGCTGCCGAATTTGCCTGCATTCACGCGGGGCTGCAGTACACGCTGGCCTCGCGGCTGACGGTGTTCCTGTACAGCGCGCCGTTCTGGGTGGCGCTGCTGCTGCCGCGCTTCGTGCCGGGCGAAAGGCTGCGCGGCTGGCAATGGCTGGGCCTGGGTTGCGCGTTTGCCGGTATGGCGCTGGCACTGGGTGAAGGCCTTTTCAGCCATCCCGCAGGCAGCGCCTACCCGCTGGGCTGGTTCGGCGATGCGCTGGGCCTGCTGGCTGGGCTGATGTGGGGGCTGACGACGGTGGTGATACGCACCACCTCGTTCGCCCGCGTGGCGCCGGAAAAACAGCTCCTCTACCAGGTGGGTGTTAGCGCGGCCGTGCTGCCGCTGGTGTCCTGGGCGCTGGGCGAGGCCTGGACTCTGGACTTCAGCGCCTTCGCTGCTGGCTCGCTGCTATTGCAGGCGCTGGTGGGCGGCTTTGTCAGCTACCTGGCCTGGATGTGGATGCTGGCCCACTACCCGGCCACGCGGATGTCGGTGTTCGTGTTCCTGACGCCGGTGTTCGCGCTGCTGTTCGGCGCCTGGTGGCTGGGCGAGCCGCTGTCGACCGGACTGCTGGCGGCGATGGCGCTGGTGGGCGCAGGCATCGTGCTAGTGAACCGCCAGCCCGCCGTGCAGACCCAGCAGCTGCCGGCCTGAATATTCAAGCCTTTCAGGCCTCTAGCGCAGGTGAGATCTGCGCTAGCAGCTACGCTTTACATAGCAAAAGCAGTTTTTACTTCTTGCCACCCACCACCAGCAGCAGGCCGCCGACTACGATGGCACCGACACCGGCCCACAGCGGCACGTTGACGGTTTCCTTTTCCTTCACCGACAGCTCCAGCGGGCCGAGCTTCACGGCGGTGGTTTCCTTGGTGTAGCTGAAGCCGCCGTAGACCAGGGCGAGTACGCCCGCGGCAATCAGGACCACGGCGACGAGTTTGAGAGAGTTCATGAAGAGGAATTTCCAGGGTTGTAAGTCGGATGCTGTTGCGCATTCTGCACGGCCCGCGCCGGCTCAGGCCTCGGCCCGTTCGGCCCAGCGCTGGCGCCAGGCCTTGAAGCCGTCCAACGGCAGCGGCCGGCTCATGTAGTAGCCCTGGGCTTCGTCGCAGCCTTGCTCGCGCAGCAGGTTCCAGATGGCGGCGTTTTCCACGCCTTCGGCGACCACGCTCAGGCCCATGTTGTGCGCCAGGTCGATGGTGGAGCGGACTATCTTGGCGTCGTCGGGGTCGCGCTCCATGCCCATCACAAAGGATTTGTCGATCTTCAGCTCGTCCACCGGCAGGCGTTTGAGGTAGGCCAGCGACGAATAGCCGGTGCCGAAGTCGTCAATCGACAGCTTGAAGCCGCGGTCCGAGAGGCGCTTCAGGGTGCCCTCAGCGCGAAGCGGATCGTCCATGATGGCGCTTTCGGTGATCTCCAGGCAGAAGCCTTCGGGTGCCACCTGGTGCTTGTCCAGCAGCGCATCGAGCCGTGCCGGAAAGTCCAGGTCCAGCAGGTCGCGGGTCGACAGATTGATCGACATGCGCAGCGGCAAGCCGGGCTGCTGCAGATCGGCCCACTGGCGTGCGGCTTCGTCGAACATCCACAGGGTCAGCTGGCGCACAAAGCCGGTTTGCTCGGCAAACGGGATGAAGGCGTCGGGCGGTACCAGGCCGCGCACCGGGTGCTGCCAGCGCACCAGGGCTTCGGCGGCGATGACCCGGCCGCTGTCCAGCGCGATCTTGGGCTGCAAGAACAACCGCAGTTCGTTGTGCTCTACCGCGTAGCGCAGCTCGGACAGCAGCGACAGGGTCTGCTTGCTGGACGAGTCGAGCGCCGGGTCGTACAGCTCGAACACCGTGGTCTTGCGCTTGGCCACGTACATCGCCACCTCGGCTCGGCCCAGCAGGCTATCCACGTCGCTGGCGTGCTGCGGCCAGCAGGCCACGCCCATGCTGGCGCTCAGATCGACAGTCTGGTCGTCAAAGCTCATCGGGGCTTCGAACGCATTGGCGATGGTCTTGGCCACCGCCATGGCCTGTGTTGCATCGGCGTTGAACAGCAGCACCGAGAACTCGTCTCCGCCCAGCCGGGCCACCAGCGCGCCCTCGTCCATGCGCATGAGCAGGCGCTCGGCCACGGCCATCAGCAGGCGGTCGCCCAGCGCGTAGCCAAGGATGTCGTTGACGTGCTTGAAGCGGTCCAGGTTCAGAGTGATGACGGCCAGCGGCTGCGCCTCGACTTCGTCACGGCGCTGGAGTATGGTTTCCTTGACGGTATCGCGAAAGCGCAGCCGGTTCGGCAAGCGGGTCAGCCGGTCCCAGTAGGCCAACTGCTGGATCTCGTTGCGGCTGATGGCGATGTTCTTGCGCATCCGGTCAAAGGCATTGGCCAGGTCGCCGATCTCGTCCTGCCGCCAGGTGTATTGCACCGGCTGGTCGTATTCGCCGCGGCCCAGTCGCTCGGCGCCCTGCACCAGCGCACCCAGCGGCGTGGTAACCCTGCGCGCGGCCCAGGTGCTGCCCAGGCCGAACAGCAGCAGGCCCAGCACGGTGATGACCAGCAGCACCAACTGCACCTGCTGGAACGGTGCCACTACCTCGTTCAAGGAGCGCAGCAGCAGGGTCTGCACCCCGCCGCCCACGGCCTGCAGGTCGACATGCCGGGTGACCAGGGTGTCGCCATCATTGTCCAGCTCGGTGACGGCGCCGCCGGCGCTTTGCAGAGCCTGCAGGCTGGCGTCAGGCAAAGTGGACAGGCCGATCTGCGCCGGCTGGCCCTTGGCCTGGGTGAGCATGGCCACGTGCAAACCCGACAAGGCCTGCATGTCGTTGGCCAGGGTCTGGTCGATGGGAAAGCCCATCAGCACCCAGCCAATGACCAGCGGCGCGCGCAGCGGCACCATCACGAACTGGTAAGGGGTATTGCCGACCAGCGCCACCGTACCACCCAGTTCGCTCCGGGCCAGCGGCACGGTGATCTCGGCGATGGCCGCGGTCAGCGCCGGATTGTCCGGCGTGTCGTTGAGTGCCTGTAGCGCCATCTGGTTGTCCAGCAAGGCGGTGACGGTGGCGCCGATGCGCGCGCCCTGGTTGTCCAGCGCGGAGCGTATCGTTTCAATGTCACCGGAATTGACCGCCGCGCGGAAGCCGAAGTCGCCGGCCAGCAAGCCCGCGCCCTGGCGCAGCTTTTCTGCGTTCTGGTCGAGCAGGCGGCGCCATACGCGGTCGCCCAGCTGCAGCTCGTGGCGGATCTGCTCGCGCGCATTGCGCTCTATGCTGGCCCGCACCACCAGCAGGCCGGCGGTCTGCACCAGCAACAGCAGCAACAGTGAGAGCACCACGATGCGGGTGGACAGGCGCCAGCGCCCAACGCCCATCCAGCTCAGCAGTCCCAGTCTCATGGAACCAGTCCGGCGACCCGTACGGTGGCCGCACCGCCGGCCGCCGCCAGCGCCAGCGGTTGGTCCAGCGCCGGCGCGCCTACCGGCATGTTGGCGTGCCAGACGCGCAGCCGGTAGTTGCCGGGCGGCACATTGTCCAGATTGAGCTTGCCGTCGGCACCGCTGCGCCCAAAGTACGGGGTTTCGACGATCACCATCCATGCCACCATCTTGTCGTGGATGTTGCAGCCCAACACGGCGATGCCGGGCTTGTCGAACACCACCGGGTTGGCCGTGGTGCCGGCGTACAGCTTGAGCTCGAAGGTTTTGGTGGGCGAGAACGAGTACACGTGGTGGCGCACCGAGTCGCGGTTGGGAAACTGCACCGCGCTGCCCACTGTGATCACGCGCACCTGCGGGTCGAACTGCTTGTTGATCTGGGCTACTTCCACGCCCTGCATGGGCTTGCTTGCAGCCTGCGCCTCGCGCGACTCCAGAAACACCACCGCGCCGGCCAGCGGCTTGCCGCCGCCGTCCTGTACCTGGACTTGCATGGTCGCCGCCAGGGCGGAGCCAGCGGCACACAACAAGGCGGTCAACAGAAAAGGCAAGCGCATGGAGCTATGGCAATTGGAGGTAGGGAAAAATGGACGGTCACCCGGACTGGCCGCGTGTCCGCATATTAAACCGGTAGTCTGCAGCGCAGCACCACGGCGCTAAATATCTGCCTTCAGGTAGTGCGCTCCGGGAATCGGGTTGTGGTAGTAAGGCGGCACCTCGGAAAACCCCAGCTCTTCGTAGAGCGTACGGGCGGATTCCATATCGTCCAGGGTGTCGAGCAGCACGCAGCTGTAACCGGCAGCGCGGGCGGCGTCCAGCGCGGCCTCGGCCAGCTGGCGGCCCAGGCCAAAGCCGCGGAAGGCCTTGCGTACAAACAGGCGTTTCATCTCGCTGGCGTTGGCATAGTCCGCGCTGTCCAGCGGGCGCAGCGCGCAGCAGCCGGCTAGCTCGCCATCGACCAGGGCCAGCAGCAGCGCACCGCGCGGGGGCGCGTACTCGCCGGGCAGGCTGGCCAGCTCTTCGTCGAACGACTGGAAGCACAGGTCCACGCCGAGCTGGGTCGCGTACTCCTGGAAGATGGCGCGGGTCGCGTCCAGCTCCCCCGCCTGGGTGGGAGAAACGAGTTCGATCACGGGAGCGTTCACAACGGGCTTGGAGGCAGAAGACACCATGCCAGTTTAGCCCCCCAGGCTGACCACCCAGGCCACCGCCGCCGCACACAGCCCAAATACCAGCAGCGCGACAGTGCGCGTTACTGCGTCGTCGCGCGAGGCCGGCTGGGGCGTGGCCAGCAATTTGTCGCCCCGCAGCATCGGGGTGACCAAGTTGTGTTTTTTCTTCCAGGCATAGAACACGATGGCCAGCACGTGCAGCAACACCAGCACGATCAGCACCGTCTTGCCGACCTCGGCGTGGTACCAAGTGGCCAGGCTAACCGTGTCGCTGGAGACAAACTTTGCCAGCGGCCCGGTAGCGGCGATCTCGTCGTCACTCACCAGGCCACTGCCAACCTGGGCCAGCAAAAAGCCCAGCAGCGCAAACACTGAGCCTGCCCCCAGCGGGTTATGGCCCACCGAATGCGCGGGCAGGCCCTGACCACGCAGGTACCGCCACACCGTGCGAGGCGCATAAATGAACGCCGCAAAGCGCGACCAGCGCCCACCCACCAGCCCCCAGACGATGCGAAACAGCAGCAGGCTCAGCACGGTATAGCCAAGGCGAAAGTGCCACAGCATGGTTTCGCCGCCGATATTGCCGGTCACCACCAGGCCGACCACCGCGCAGGCCAGCGCCCAGTGGAAGATCCGCGTCGGCAAATCCCAAACCCGTACTTTATGCATCGTGAAATCCTTGGTCTATACGCCGGGAGGTGCAAAACTTGTGCGCTAAGGCTACAGTGGGCCGCGCTGGTTTTCGAAAAATATTAACCCACGAAGGACTGACCACCATGAAACTGATTGCTTCTTTTGTTCTGGCCGCATCTGCCCTGGCCCTCGCAGGCCCGGCGGCGGCGCAGTTCGCCAAGCCCGAAGACGCCATCAAATACCGCCAGAGCGCGTTGTTTGTGATGGCGCAGCACTTTGGCCGCATCGGCGCCATGGCCCAGGGCAAGGTGCCGTTTGACGCCAAGGTCGCCACGGAGAACGCCGAGGTGGTGGCTGCCATGGCCCAACTGCCGTGGGCGGCGTTTGGGGCAGGCACCGACAAGGGAGGCAACACCAAGGCCCTGCCCGAAATCTGGGCCGAGCCCGCCAAGTTCAAGGAGCACAGCGACAAGCTGCAGGCCGAAACCACCAAGCTGGTCGCCGCCACCAAGACCGGCAATCTGGACAATGTGAAGACCGCTTTCGGCACGGTGGGCGGCAGCTGCAAGGCCTGCCACGACAGCTTCCGCGGCAAGTAAACCGCTCATTGCTATTGAATAAATAGCTGCTTGCGCTGGTAGCGCCTGCCACCAAGGCCTATTTCATATAAGAAATAGGCCTTGTGTGCTTTCAGGCCTCGGCCAGCAGCTTTTCGATCATGCGGTGCAATTCGGCAAAGTCGGGCTCACCGATGAAGCGCTTGACGATCTCGCCGCGCTTGTTGACCAGAAAGGTAGTCGGCGTCAGCTGCACAGGGCCCCAGGCGTTGGCGGCGGCGCCGGTGTTGTCGATGGCCACCTGGAACGGCAGCTTGCGGGTCTGCGCGTAGTTCACCACATAGCTCGGCGGGTCGTAAGACATGGCCACGGCCAGCGTGTCGAAGCCCTGGGCGTGGTATTTGTCGTAGGTGGCGATGATCTTGGGCATCTCGGCCACGCAGGTGGTGCAGCTGGTCGCCCAGAAGTTCACCAGGGTGACCCGCCCTTTGAAGTCAGCCGTGCTCTTCTGGCTGCCGTCGAGCAGCACATAAGTGGCCATGGGGGCGGCATTGTTGCTATGGGCCACCAGATAATAGGCACCCGAACCCACGGCTAGCAGGGCTGCTGCGCTGGCTGCAATAAATGTTTTTTTCATTTCAAAGGTTGCCCATGTATCGCCGACATTTTAATTCCGCCTCGGTTTCTGCACTCGGCCTGCTGTTGTGGTCCACCGCCCAGCAGGTGCATGCCCTGTCGCTGGCTGATTTGAGCGACAAGGAAGCCAGCCAGGGCCTGAAAACCGCGCTGGAGAAATCCGCGCTGGCAGCCGTCGGCCTGCTTGGCAAGACGGATGGATTCCTGGGCAACGAAAAAGTTCGCATTCCCCTGCCCGGCTACCTCGAAGACGCAGCTAAATGGCTGAAAAAGCTCGGCCAGGGCAAGCGCGTCGACGAGCTGGTGACCAGCATGAACCGCGCCGCCGAGGCCGCCGTACCCCTGGCCAAGGACGCGCTGGTGGGCGCGGTGAAGAGCATGAACTTCAATGACGCCAAGAACATCCTCAGCGGCGGCGACAACGCCATGACCAACTTCTTCGCCGAAAAAACCCGCACCCCGCTGTTTGGCAAGTTCCTGCCGGTGGTCACCCAGGCCACCGAGCGCGTCGGCGCGGCCGCCCAGTACAACCAGCTGGCCGGCAAAGCCGCGGGCTTGGGCCTGATCAAGAAGGAAGACGCGTCGATCCAGGACTACATCACCCACAAGACCCTGGACGGCCTGTACCTGATGATCGGCGAGCAAGAGAAAAACATCCGGCAGGACCCCATCGGCACCGGCAGCGCGGTGCTGAAAAAGGTGTTTGGCGCGTCCTTCTGAGCATGCGCCGGACCGCCCTGCCCTGCATGTGTCTAGCCGCGCTGGCGGCCTGCAGCCCCTCACTGAACTGGCGCAGCGTGCGCTCCGAAGCCCATGGGCTGCAGATGCTGCTGCCCTGCAAGCCCGACAAGGCCAGCCGTGAGGTCAACATGGCCGGCGCCAATCTGCAGCTCGATATGCAGGGCTGCGACGCGGCCGGCGCCACCTTCGCCGTATCCCATGTGCGCCTGGCCGATGCCCGGCAGGCCGGCGCTACGCTGGCGGGCTGGCAGGCGGCCACCCTGGCCCATCTGCATGCGGCGGATCCGCGGACCAACGCCTTCGCCATGCCCGGCAGCTGGTCAGGCGTGCGCTGGGCGCTGGCGGGCCAGCGCGCCGATGGCTCGCCGGTGAATGCCCAGGCCGTCTGGTTTGCCCATGCCGACCCGGCCGGTGTCGATCTATTCCATGCGGTTGTGTATGCCGACAAGCTGGACCCGGCCGCGGCCGAGACCTTCTTTACCGGGCTGAAATTCGAGTGAACTAAGCTAGGCGCCTGCCGCGCCGATAATTGGTCCCAATGAACAGCATCCTCATCATCGCCCACGCCCCGCTGGCCCATGCCCTGCGCCAGTGTGCTCTGCACGTGTTTCCCGACTGTGCGGACGGCGTGGTGGCGCTCGATGTACAGCCCCATACCTCGCCCGAAGAAACCTTTGCTATGGCGCGCATCGCCATCGACCAGCTAGGCAGCGGGCAGTTTTTGGTGCTGACCGATGTGTTCGGCGCCACGCCCTGCAATGTGGCGCAGAAGCTGGTGGACGGCATCAAGTCCAAGCTCATTACCGGCGTGAACCTGCCGATGCTGCTGCGCACCGTCAGCTACCGCCATGAGTCGCTGGAGGCCCTGGTGTCCCGCGCGCTGATTGGCGGCACGCAGGGCATCATGCAGGTCGCCATCACCGCTCCCCAGAACCAAGCCCGCAAGAAGCATGATCCAAACCACCACGACCATCAGCAATAAGCTGGGCCTGCACGCCCGCGCCTCCGCCAAACTCACCAAGCTGGCGGGAAGTTTCCAATGCGAAATCTGGATCGCCCGCGGCGAACGCCGGGTCAACGCCAAGAGCATCATGGGGGTGATGATGCTGGCCGCCGGCCTGGGCGCCACCGTGGTCATCGACACCGACGGCCCACAAGAGCAGCAGGCGATGGACGCCCTGCTCGCCTTGATTGCCGACAAGTTCGGCGAAGGCCAGTAACAGCATGACCTTCGCCATCCACGGTCTGCCGGTTGCCCGGGGCATTGCCATCGGGCGAGCGGTGCTGGTCGGCTCCAGCCGCGTGGATGTGGCGCATTACTTCATCGAGGCGCACCAGGTCGCAGAAGAAATCGACCGCGTGCGCATGGGCCGCAATGCGGTGGTGGACGAGCTGCAGCGCCTGCAGCACGCCATGCCGAAAGACGCGCCGCCCGAGCTGACCGCCCTGCTCGACGTGCACCTGATGCTGCTGGAAGACGAGACCCTGACCTCCGGCGTCAAGCACTGGATCACCGACCGCCTGTACAACGCCGAATGGGCGCTGACCACCCAGCTCGACATCCTGGCCCGCCAGTTTGACGAGATGGAGGACGAATACCTGCGCGAACGCAAGGCCGACCTGGAGCAGGTGGTCGAGCGCATCCTGCGCTACATGAAGGGCGTGGTCTCGCCAGTGGCCCAACCGCTGCCCACGCGGCGCAAGGCCGGCCAGCACCTGTGGCCCGACGAAACCCTGACCGTGCCGCTGGTGCTGATTGCCCACGACCTGTCGCCGGCCGACATGCTGCAGTTCAAGCAAAGCGTGTTCGCCGGCTTTGTCACCGATGTCGGCGGCAAGACCTCGCACACCGCCATCGTGGCGCGCAGTCTGGACATCCCGGCCGTGGTCGGCGCGCGCAGCGCCAGCCAGCTGGTGCGGCAGGACGACTGGGTGATCATCGACGGCGACAGCGGCGTGGTGATCGTCGACCCGTCCGCCATCATCCTGGCCGAATACGGATTCAAGCAACGCCAGGGTGAGTTGGAGCGCGAGCGCCTGATGCGCCTGCGCCACACGCCGGCCGTCACGCTGGACGGCCAGCGCATCGAGCTGCTGGCAAACATCGAAATGCCGGAAGATGCGGTCGGCGCAGTGAATGCCGGTGCGGTCGGCGTCGGCCTTTTCCGCAGCGAATTCCTGTTCATGGGCCGCAAAGGCAGCCTGCCCAACGAAGAAGAGCAGTACCAGGCCTACCGCCGTGCGGTCGAAGGCATGCAAGGCATGCCGGTGACCATCCGCACTGTCGACATCGGCGCCGACAAGCCGCTGGACAAGGGCCAGAAAGAAGACACCCACCTGAACCCGGCGCTGGGCCTGCGCGCCATCCGCTGGAGCCTAGCCGACCCGGCGATGTTCCTGACCCAGCTGCGCGCCATCCTGCGCGCCGCCGCCCACGGCCAGGTGAACCTGCTGGTGCCCATGCTGGCGCATGGCAGCGAGATCCGCCAGACCCTGGCGCTGCTGGACTTCGCCCGCGCCGAGCTGGACAACCGCGGCGCGGTCTACGGCCCGGTCAAGTTGGGCGCGATGATCGAGATCCCGGCAGCGGCGCTGACCTTGAAGCTGTTCCTCAGATACTTCGACTTTTTGTCGGTCGGCACCAACGACCTGATCCAGTACACGCTGGCAATTGACCGCGCCGACGAGTCGGTGGCCCATTTGTACGACCCGCTGCACCCCGCGGTGCTGCGCCTGCTGGCCGACACCATCCGCGAATGCCAGGCCCAGGGCAAGGGCGTCAGCGTCTGCGGCGAAATGGCCGGCGACGTGGCCATGACCCGGCTGCTGCTGGGCCTGGGACTGCGCAGCTTCTCCATGCACCCGGCGCAGATTCTGGCCGTGAAGCAGGAGGTGCTGCGAGCCGACACCAACCGGCTCACGCCATGGGCCCTGCATGTGCTGGAAGCCGAAGAGCCGGCACTGGCCATGGCCGATCCGCTGTCGGCCCGCGCCGAGGCCGAGCCGGTCTGGGACTCGGGCCTGGGCCCGTTGTCAACCTACTAAATTTATAAACAAAAATAGCTGCCAGCGCATGGTCTACATGCACTAGCAGCTCTTTTTTTAATAGCAAACCCGGATCAGCCGAATGCCAGGGACGACGCAGTGGCGTAGACCGGCGGCTGGGGGCTTTCTTCCTCGCCGGCGAAGGCGCTGATGGTGACGGTGAAGGCCAGCGCAAACAGGGCTGCGGCGGCGAATTTAAGCGTATTCATGAAACTTCTCTCCTGCACCAGCCGGAGGGCAGCAAGCTGCCTTGTCGCTATGTGACCCTGCGGGGGCTGAAATCACATCGCACTCAAGGCACTTGCTGCGGTTGTCCGGTAGGGCACGGTGGCGGTTTAGCTGCGGATGCGGACGATTTCACCGGCCTTCAGCGCGGCTTCATACTCGGCGCGTACTTCGGCACGGGACTTGGTGCTGGCGGCATCGATCTTCGGATACTGCTTGTCGTTGTTGAAGGAGAGCAGGCTGCCATCTTGGCGGGCCTGTGCCAGCTCGGCTTGCACGTCAGCGCGGCTCTTGGTGCTGGTAACGGACAGCTGGGGGTAGTTGTTGTCGTTGCCGGCAAAGGCGCTGGTAGCGGCCACAGAAGCCAGGGCGATCAGGGCGGAAGCGGCGAATTTAGATGCGGTCATGGTAGTTTCCTTCAATCGGTCAGTTAAAAAGACCGCAGCCGGGTCGGCTGCAGCCATGGTCGGTTTTTTGAAGCTCCTGGATCAGGAGGCTTGCTTGCCGAATCCATGGACTGAACTTTAAAACCGCCAAGGTGCTTGGCGGTTCCCCGGGTTTGACGGCATCGTTCTATTAATTTCAACGATGGATGATTGACCGCACTAAAAATGTGGGAATTTTGACCCGAGAATGCAAATTCTCGCGGGTTAGTACCTAGAAACTACTCGACGCTCAGGGCTTGGGAATGCGGATGCGGCTGATCATCAGCGAGCCCGACAGCGCAAACATCAGTACCAGCGGGTGCAATGTAAAGCCGCCCATACGGACCTCGCCCAGCCACAAATCCTGGCGCACATTGCCGGTCCAGGCGGCCATGGCCAGCACGAAGACCAGCACGATGGAGGTGGGGATCGGCGTGCCTTCGAAGTACTTCACCTTGTCGGAGCCCTGCGACAGAGTTTCGGCCGTCACGTTGTAGCGCGCCAGCCGCGACACGCCGCAGGCCACGAAAAAGGCCAGCACGATGCGGTCGTACAGGCCTTGCATGCCGCACCCGTAGGCAATGATGGCCGGGGCCACGCCAAACGAGATCACGTCGGCCAGCGAATCCAGCTCGCGCCCCAGGATCGAGGTCTTCTGGCGCCAGCGCGCAATCTTTCCATCGAACACGTCGAACACAAAGGCCGCCAGCACCAGCCAGCAGGCAAAGTACACGTGGCGCACATCGCCAAGCTCCAGGTAGGTCATGACGGAGAACAGCGCTCCGACCCCGCAGACCGCGTTGGCCAGCGTGAACCAGTCGGCCAGGTGGAATTCGCGGATCATGGAAAAGGGTTTTTGAGGCTTGTCGGGGGTCATGGAATACAGCTCCTGTGGATGCGCGGGCGCAGATCGATGGTGTGAGGATACCCGCCCACCAATTTACATAAAAAAAGGCCTGTTGCGCTGGTACTAACTCCGCCAGCAGCTCCTAGTTTGATAGCGGCTTGAGCAGTTCCTGCAGATCGGATTCGGAAAACAGCGGCTCCTTGCGCGCCTGGGCGCCGCTGTACATGCTTTCGGCCAGCGCGGCTTTGCGCTCCTGCAGGGCCAGTATGCGCTCTTCGATGGTGCCCTGGGCCACCAGCTTGACAACCCAGACGCTCTGGGTCTGGCCGATACGGTGGGCGCGGTCGGTGGCCTGGGTTTCCACCGCCGGGTTCCACCACGGGTCGTAATGGATCACGGTGTCGGCCTGCGGCAGGTTCAGGCCCACGCCGCCGGCCTTCAGGCTGATCAGGAACAGCGGCACCGCGCCGCTGGTGAACTGGTCGATGATGGCGTCGCGCTTTTGCGACTGGCCGGTGAGCTTGGTCCAAGCGATGCCGCGCTTTTTTAACTCCACCTCGATGCGCGCCAGCATGGAGGTGAACTGCGAGAACAACAGCACCTTGCGGCCCTCGGCCAACATCTCGGGCAGGATTTCCATCAGCTGCTCCAGCTTGGCCGACTGCTGCACCTGGCGCGCCGATTCCAGCCCCAGCAGCTGCGGGTCGCAACACACCTGGCGCAGCTTGAGCAGCGCGTCGAGGATGGTGATGTGCGACTTGGCCAGGCCTTTGCCGTCCAGCGCCTCGCGCACGGCTTTCTCGGTGCTCAGGCGGATGGTTTCGTACAGGTCGGCCTGGGCGCCGGCCAGCTCGACGCGCATCACGGTTTCCACCTTGGGCGGCAGCTCGTGCGCCACCAAGGCCTTGGTCCGGCGAAGCATGAAGGGGGTGATGCGGCTGCGCAGCTGGGCCAGGCGCTCGCTGTCGCCGGCTTTCTCGATAGGCGTGCGGAACAAGGTGTTGAACTGGGCCTGGCTGCCCAGAAAGCCCGGCATCAAGAAGTGGAACAGGCTCCAGATTTCGCCCAGGTGGTTTTCCATCGGCGTGCCGCTCAGCGCCAGCCGGTGCTGGGTGTTGAGCTCGCCCACCACCTGCGCGGCCTGGGTGCTGGCGTTCTTGATGTTCTGCGCCTCGTCCAGCACCACGATGTGCCAGGGGGCTTGCAGCCAGCCGTCGCGGTCGCGCTGCAGCAGGGAATAGGGGGCAATCACCACGTCGTGGGCGTGCGTGGTGTCGGCCACCTCGTGGCGGTCGGCGCCGTGCAGCACCAGGGTGCGCAGGCCGGGGCAGAAGCGCTGGGCTTCGCGCTGCCAGTTGCCCATCAGGCTGACCGGGGCAATGATCAGCGCCGGGTTGGTCAGCCGGTCCGCGTCTTTTTCGACCTGGATATGGGCCAGGGTCTGCAGCGTCTTGCCCAGGCCCATGTCGTCGGCCAGGATGCCGTTCAGGCCCGCGCGGCGCAGGAACTGCAGCCAGTTCAGGCCTTGCTGCTGGTAGGGCCGCAGGCTGGCCTGCACGCCCGCGGGCAGCGGCACCTCGGGCAGCGCGCTGTGACCGGCCAGCTGGGCTACCAGCTCCTGCAGCGCCTGGGCGCCGGCCCATACCGCACCCTGGCCGAGGGCCGCGCCGGCGCGCAAGGCTTCGAGCCGGCTCAGGCGCAGGCTGTCGCCGTCCAGATCGTGCTTGCGGTCGCCGACCAGCTCCAGCAGGGCTGACAGCCAGGGCCGCAGCGGCGCGGTGGGCACGCGGATAAAGCTGTCGTCGGGCTTGCGCATGAACACATGCGGCGGCAGAACGCGTTCGCCGCTGTCGCCATCGACCGGCGCATTCGCCAACTGGGCCAGCAGACTGGGCAGCCAGGGCAGGATGTTGTGCCGCTCGCCATTGATCTCCATGCCCAGGGACAGGTCGAACCAGGGCGAGGCGTCGGCGTCGGCGTCGGCGTCGGCTGCAGCGGATTGCATCTGCACGTCCAGGCTGTCGGCGCGCTGCAGCCAGTCGTTCAGCCCGTCGTCCAGCGTGACGCTGAAGCCGTCGGCGCGGAACTCCGCATAGCCACTGTCGGCCCAGTCCAGCCAGGGCTGCTGGCTCTGCCCGCCCGGCAAGCCGTAGCCCGAGGCCGGCAGGCCGACCAGGCCGCGCTGCAGCAATAGGCTGGTGAGCCGCGCTTCGGCGTCCAGGTCGCGCTGCAGCAGGGTCTGGGTACCGGCGTGGGTGAGCAGCACGCTGGTGTCGCGGTGGTCCCAGCTGCCGCGCAACCCGGCGTAGTCGAAATGCAGTTGAGCCCGCAACAGGCCCAGCTGGGCTTCGTCTTTCTTGGCCACCGGCAGCAGGTGCAAATGGCCGGTGGGCACAACACCTTGCACGCAGGGCAAGGGCGTGAGAGTCGGCGGCAAAGCCACCGCGCCCAGGCGCCTCAGCAGTGGCGCCTGAAACGGCTGCAGGGCCGACTGCGGCACCGGCGGCGCATTCAGCAGCAGCGGCAGGTGCTCGGCGGCGATGCCCGAGGTCTGGGCCAGGCCACAGGCGCCCAGGGCGGCGTCCAGGTACAGCGGTGGCTGGTTGGCGTACAGCTGGGCGGTGCTGCGGCCCGCGCCCAGCTGGGGCAGCAGCGCCCACAGCGGTTCGCCGGCATCGGGCGTGCTGGATTGCCAGTGCCAGGCCAGGTCCAGCGGCTCGGCCCAGCGCAGCGGCGCACCCAGAAAGCCGCCGTCGGCCAGCGCAAACAGGCGGCCGCTGTCCGATGCCATCTGCAGCGCCAGCCGGCCGGCGGCACCCGCCACCACGGCGCTGATGCCGTAGGAGGCCGAGGGCGTGGCCACGCTCTGGCCCTTGACCAGCAACAGCAGCTCGCGGTCCTGCGGGCTGGCGTCGTCCCACAGCGGATGGCCGGGGTATGGCAGGTTCTGCAGGATCTTGGGCTTGGCCCAGTCGCCGTTGCGCTTGCGGTTTGCCTTGTAGACCTGCAGCTCCAGCATGCGTGCCAGGTGCGGCGCCGCGCAGGGGCCGAGCACATAGACCAGGTAGTCGGTGCGCTCCACGTCAGGATGTGGATGGTGGATGCGGTCCAGCGCGTCGAACTGCGCCAGCCAGTGGCCGACTTTGGCCTGGGCCGCGGCGCGCGCGCGCTCGGCCGCGGCCTGGCGGGCGGCGGCGAGCTCGGCTTCGGTAGGCTGGCGGAGCGGGGCGTTGACGGTAGCTTGGGTGCGGTAGGCCGCTTTCAGCGACAAGGCCACCGCGTGCTTGCAGTCCACGCCTACGGGGCAGCTGCAGTCGGCGTCCCAGTGGGTGAGCATGCCGTGCACATTGATGTGCAGGCGGATGTTCTGCGTGTAGGGCGTGCGCTCGCTGCCCTGCACCTTGCCGGCCAGCTGCCAGCGGCCGTTGTCGATGGCGCGGACCTCAAGGTCCAGCACCTTTTGCCCGCGGTACAGCGTTAAGCCACGCTCCAGGACTGCGTTGGAGACGTAGTTGCCGAGATTTCTAGGGTTGAACCACAGGCCGCCAACCGTCGCCATTTACAGCGCGGCGTTGGCCAGGGCGTGTTCAGCCTGCTGGTCAGCGTGGTAGCTGCTGCGCACCATGGCGCCCACGGCGGCGTGGCTGAAGCCCATGGCGTAGGCCTTTTCCTCGAACATCTTGAAGGTGTCGGGGTGCACGTAGCGCTTCACGGGCAAGTGGCTGTTGCTGGGCGACAGGTACTGGCCGATGGTCAGCATGTCGATGTTGTGGTCGCGCATGTCCTGCATGACTTGCAGGATTTCTTCGTCCGTCTCGCCCAGGCCGACCATGATGCCGCTCTTGGTAGGCACATTGGGGTGCAAGGCCTTGAACTTTTTCAGCAGGTTCAGGCTGAACTGGTAGTCGGAACCAGGCCGGGCTTCCTTGTACAGGCGCGGCGCGGTTTCCAGGTTGTGGTTCATCACGTCGGGCGGGGCCAGCTTCAGGATTTCCAGCGCGCGGTCGTCGCGGCCGCGGAAATCGGGCACCAGCACCTCGATCTGGGTCTGCGGCGACAGCTCACGGATGTTCTTGATGCAGTCCACAAAGTGCTGGGCACCGCCGTCGCGCAGGTCGTCGCGGTCGACGCTGGTGATCACCACGTATTTCAGCTTCAGCTTGGCGATGGTCTTGGCCAGGTTCAGCGGCTCGTCCACATCCAGCGGGTCAGGGCGGCCATGGCCCACGTCGCAGAAGGGGCAGCGGCGCGTGCACTTGTCGCCCATGATCATGAAGGTGGCCGTGCCCTTGCCGAAGCATTCGCCGATGTTCGGGCAGCTGGCTTCCTCGCACACCGTGTGCAGGTTGCTTTCGCGCAAGATCTGTTTTATTTCGTAAAACCGGGTGCTGGGCGAGCCAGCCTTGACGCGTATCCATTCCGGCTTCTTCAGCACCTCGCCCTGGACCACCTTCACCGGGATGCGCGACAGCTTGGCGCCCGCCTTTTGCTTGGCCAGCGGGTTGTAGGACTCGACAGATTGCGCGTCGCGGACGACTTCGGTGGTGCTCATGGGCGTAATACTTTGGTGGTTGGCCGGGGTGACGATTATCGCCCGAGGCGGAAATTAGAGCTTCCTGTCTTGGCATTGACCGGGGGAGATGGCTATAGTCCGGTCCATGTTGCAGTGCAACATAAGTTGCACACCACCTGTTTTGATATTTTTACCGGAGCCTTCCATGCTGAACTTTTCCACCCTCGCCGCCACCCAAAAATCCGCTGCCACCGGCTTTTTAGAGCTGTCCAACACCTTGTTCGACGGCGTACAAAACCTGGTCAAGCTGAACCTGCAAGCCGCCAAGGCCACCTTGCAAGAAACTGCCGACACCACCCTGGCTGCATTCCAGATCAAGGACGCGCAAGAACTGGTGACCCTGCAAACCAACCTGCTGAAGGCCGTGCCCGAGAAAGCCACCTCCTACCTGCGCCATGTGCAGGCAATCGCTACATCTAGCGGCGCCGAAGTTCGCCAGTACGCGGAAGACCTGGGCGCTGACGCCAAGACCGGCTTCGCCAACCTGGTCGAAACCGCCACCCAGAACGCCCCTGCCGGCACCGAAAACGCAGTTGCCCTGGTGAAGTCCACCGTCGCCGCAGCCACCAAGGCTATCGAATCGGCACAGCAAGTCGCCAAAGAAGCCACCGACAAGGCCGTGGAAGCCGTCGAAGCCCACCTCGACACCAAGGCATAAAACCTTGCCCGGGCGCATCGGCGTCCATCCCTGACAATATGCCTTGCGGCCTGGTGGATCACCGGGCCGTTTGTCTTTGTGGAAGGTCTTGACTCACCCCCAGGCTGCAGCGCTACGCGTCTTGCGCCACCCCCCTCACTGGGGGCGACACCAGTAGCCCGGCAAAGCCGGTTCTACGGTGTCCTTGGAGGGGTGTGTTCTGCCGGAATTATTTGTGGAGAAATGCATGCCCAGTCAAAACCCCTCTTTTTTCAGCCGCCTGGCACTGGCATTTGCCGTGCTGGGCGATGGTGCCCTGGCCGCCCGCCTGCAAACGCTGCGTGATGGCGTGCCGGCCGCGCCTGTCCCCGCTGCCCCGCCCGCTCCCGTTGCACCACCGGCTCCGGTGGTGAAAGTCTCCACGCCCGACGCCGCGCTGCAGCTGCTGGGCCTGCTGCAACGCGAAGCCCGGTTTGTGGACTTCATCCAGGAAGACGTGGCTGCCTATTCCGATGCCGACATCGGCGGTGCCGCGCGTCTGGTGCACACCGGCTGCCGCAAGGTGCTGCAAGAGCATTTCACCCTGGTGCCCGCCCGCAGCGAGGCCGAAGGCAGCCGCGTGGTGCTGGAGGCAGGATTTGACGCCAGCAGCGTGCGCTTGACGGGCAATGTGGTCGGCCAGGCCCCGTTCCGCGGCACGCTGCGCCACCCCGGCTGGAAAGCGACCGACGTGCGCCTGCCACGCACCACCGAGGGCCATGACCCGCATGTCATCGCCGCTGCCGAGGTGGAACTGTGAGCGCAGCGCGCTACGCCATCGGCATCGACCTGGGCACCACCCACTGCGCCCTGTCGTTTACCGACCTGAACGACCCCAGCGCCACCCCGCAAATACTGCCCATACCGCAGCAAAGCGGCCCAGGTTCGGTGCAGGACTACCCGCTGCTGCCGTCCTTCATCTACCTGCCCCACGCCAGCGAATTTGCCGACGGCGACCTGGCCCTGCCCTGGCAGGCCGCGCCCAGTGCGGTACTAGGCGAATGGGCGCGCAGCCATGGCGCGCAAACGCCGATCCGCCTGGTGTCCAGCGCCAAAAGCTGGCTGTGCCACCCCGGTGTGGACCGCCGCGCCGCCATCCTGCCCAATGATGCGCCCGACGAAATCGCCCGCATCTCGCCGCTAGAAGCCAGCACCCGCTACCTCGCCCATCTGCGCGACGCCTGGAACCACAGCCACCCCGACGCCCCGTTCGGCCAGCAGGCGTTGACGGTCACCATCCCCGCGTCCTTCGACCCGGCCGCGCGCGAACTCACGGCCGAAGCCGCCCAGGCCGCTGGCTACACCGGCGTCACCCTGCTGGAAGAACCCCAGGCCGCGCTGTACAGCTGGATCGCCCAGAGCGGTGGCGGCTGGCGCAAGCAGGTCAAGGTCGGCGACGTGATCCTGGTCGTCGACGTGGGCGGCGGCACCAGCGACTTCTCGCTGATCGCCGTGGTCGAGCAAGAAGGCAATCTGCAGCTGCACCGCGTAGCGGTGGGCGAGCACATCCTGCTAGGTGGCGACAACATGGACCTGGCCCTGGCCCACGGCGTGGCGCGCCAGCTGGCAGCAGACGGCAAATCTCTCGACGCCTGGCAGTTGCGCGCCCTCACCTACGCCTGCCGACTGGCCAAAGAAAAGCTGCTCAGCGACGCCGATGTGCAGTCGGTTCCCCTCGTCATCCCCAGCCGTGGCGCGCGCCTGATCGGCGGCTCCATCAACGCCGAGCTGCGCCGAGAAGCGCTCACCGCCACCATCCTGGAAGGCTTCTTCCCGCAGGTGGACAGCAGCGCCCGCCCCATCAGCCGCGCCCGCGCCGGCCTGACCCAGCTGGGCCTACCCTATGCGCAGGACGCCGCCGTCACCCGCCATCTGGCCGCGCTCTTGGGCCGCCAGGTCGGCGCCACCGCCGCCCTGGGCGGCTTTGCGCCCGATGCGAATGCCAGCTTCCTGCACCCCACGGCCGTGCTGTTCAACGGCGGCGTGTTCAAGTCCGACCTGCTGGTGCAGCGCACCCTGGCAACTTTGAACGGCTGGCTGGCCGCAGAAGGCGCGCCGGCTGCGCGTTTGCTCGACGGTGCCGACCTGGACTACGCCGTGGCCCGGGGCGCTGCCTACTACGGCACGGTGCGCCAAGGCCAGGGCATCCGTATCCGCGGCGGCACGGCCCAGTCCTACTACGTGGGGATTGAGTCCGCCATGCCGGCCGTGCCCGGCCTGGAGCCGCCGGTACAAGCGCTGTGCGTTGCCCCCTTCGGCATGGAAGAAGGCAGCCAGGCCGACTTGCCGCCGCAAGAGTTTGGCCTGGTGGTCGGAGAGGCCGTGCGCTTCCGCTTCTTCGGCTCGTCCGTGCGGCGCGAAGACGCGGTCGGCATGCTGCTGGACTTCTGGACCCCGGACGAACTGCAGGAGCTGGCCGAGATCGAAGCCAACCTGCCGGCTGATGGCCGTGCGCCTGGCGAGGTGGTGCCGGTGAAGCTGCGCGCCGCCGTCACCGAAGCCGGCACGCTGGAACTGCACGCGATCCCGCGCAACGGCGGCGAAGGCTGGAAGATCGAGTTCGAAGTCCGCGCGGACGGCCAGTGAGGTTTTGAGTCAAAACGGCTGCTAGCGCAGTTAATACCTGCGCTAGCAGCTATCAAAAGGTGATCATCACGCCTCCTTGAGCTCCGTCTTGCGCTCAATGATCCGCGACACCAGCCCGTACTCCACCGCTTCCTCGGCCGACAGCCAGCGGTCCCGCTCTATGTCCACCAGCACCTGCTCCAGTGGCTTGCCGGTTTCGCGGGCGATGGTGCGGGCGATGCGCTCACGGGCCTTGACGATCTCGCGCGCCTGGATGGCGATGTCGCTGGCCGGCCCACCCGCGCCGCCGCTGGGCTGGTGGATCAAGAAGCGCGTATTCGGCAGGCAGTAGCGCCGTGCGCGCGGCGCGGCCAGGAACAAATGGGTGGCAGCGCTGCCGACCCAGCCGGTGCCCACCATGTTCACCGGCGCGGCAATGAAGCGCACGATGTCATGGATGGCGTCGCCCGACTCCAGGTGGCCGCCCGGCGAGCTCACCAGCACGTCGATGGGAGCGGCGCTTTCGGCGTCCAGCGCGATCAGCCGGCGCGCCACGTCGGCGGCCATCACGTCCGTGACGGTGCCGAAGACCAGCAGGGTGCGGGACTTGAAGGCTTTTTCCTCCAGGTAGGAGGTGCGTGGCTCGGCGACGCTGGCCGGTGAGGTGGTGTCTGGGGTGTCCATATTGGAGTCCTTGTGATTGAACTGCCTTAACGAACCAGGCATGGCTTGTGTGACACCCGACCCCTCCCCCGCTTATGGCATGCTGCGTCCATGTACGACGAACACCATTGGGCCTTGCTCGACGCCGACCGTCGCCGCCTGGTGCGCGCCGCCACCCGCCTGCTGGGCCCGGCGGAAGCCGAGGATGCCGTGCAGGACGCCTACCTGCGTGCGCTAGGGGCCGACACGCAAGCGCCCAACATCGCCCAGGCCTGGCTGCTCACCGTGGTACGCAACCTGGCCATAGACCGCCTGCGTCGCCGCGACTGGATGCAGCAATGGCTGGCCGGGATAGACGCCGACGACACGGCATCCCCCTCGGCCGAGATGGATGCGGCCCTGGCGCAAGAAGCCGCGAAGGCCCTGCGCCTGCTCGCGGCCCATCTGGCGCCGGAGGACGGAGCGGCCCTGCTGCTGCACGAAATCTTCGAGTTCACCCATGCCGAAATCGCCGAAGCCAGCGGCCGCTCCGAAGCCGCCAGCCGGCAGCAGCTGCGGCGGGCGTTATTGCGGCTGCGGCAATCAGTCGGCCCCAAGCCAGATACGGAACCCACTGCGGATGAAGAGATGGCTTTTCGTCTTTACCTGCAGTGCTTGCAGCTGCGCGATCCGCTCACGCTGTGGGCGATGCTGCGCCAGCCGCCGATCAGTGCGTTGGCGGCCATGTCCACAGCGGCGGCCGCATGCACATCGAAATCGCCTGCGACCACTTGTGGCGTCGTGCAGATAGGCGGTCAACTGGGTCTGGTGCTCAGCTTGGACGGCGTCCGGCTGTGTGTGCTGCCGCTGGGTGTGCGGCCCGAGTGCGCGCTGGAAGCCACGCTGCTGTAACAGCCACTGCCCCGGCCGGACCACGCTGTGGGCTGATTACACTTCAAGCATGAAAAATGCCTCCGCCGCAGATGTTGTTTGCGCAAGCAGCTATGATTAATGTAGCAAGCAAGAAGCCACGCTACACCGTGGGTATCGACCTGGGCACCACCCACACGGTGGTGGCGTTTGCCGAGCGCGGAGCGGCGCAGATCCAGCTGTTCCCCATCGCCCAGCTGGTGGCGGCGGGCGAGGTGGCGGCGCTGCCGCAACTGGCCTCGGTGCGCTTTCATCCTGCGCCGGGTACGCTGGCGCCGGCCGATGTGCAACTGCCCTGGCCGTCTACCGAGTCAGCGGTGTTAGGCCGCTTCGCGCTGGAGCTGGGCGCGCAGGTGCCCGGGCGGCTGGTGGCCAGCGCCAAGAGCTGGCTGTCGCACACGGCGGTGGACCGCACCGCGCCTATCCTGCCTTGGGGCGCGCCCGACGACATTGCCAAGGTTTCGCCCCTGGCCGCCAGCGCGAGTACCCTGGCCCATGTGCGCGCCGCCTGGAACGCACAACACCCCAAGGCCCCGCTGGAGCAGCAAGAGCTGGTGCTGACCGTGCCCGCGTCCTTCGACGAAGGTGCGCGCGCACTCACGCTGGAGGCCGCGCGCCTGGCGGGTTTGCCCGGCGTAAGACTGATCGAGGAACCCCAGGCCGCGTTCTACGACTGGGTCTACAGCCACCGCGAAACGCTGGCCGAAGATTTGAAATCCACCCGCCGCGTGCTGGTCTGCGACGTGGGCGGTGGCACCACCGACCTGACGCTGATCGACGTGGAGGTCATCAACGGCGAACCCCGCCTGACCCGCACAGGCGTGGGCGACCACCTGGTGCTGGGCGGAGACAACATGGACCTGGCGCTGGCGCATCTGGTCGAGTCGCGCCTGGGCAGCGAGCGCCTGAGCGCCACCCAGCTGGCGCAGCTGACCCAGCGATGCCGCGCCGCCAAAGAGCTCCTGTGGAGCCCCGGTGCGCCCGAGAGCACCACGGTGACGCTGCTGGGCAGCGGCTCCCGCCTCATCGGCGGCGCGCGCTCTGCGCCCCTGCACCGGACGGATTTGCAGCAGCTGCTGGTCGAAGGCTTCTTCCCATCGGTGGCCGCCGACGCCCAGCCCCAGCGCGCCTATAGCGGACGTGGTGGCCTGGTGGCGTTTGGCCTGCCGTATGCCAGCGACGCGGCCATCACCCGGCATGTGGCGGCCTTCTTGCAGCGCCACCCTGGTGTGCGGCCGGATGCGCTGCTGCTGAACGGCGGCGTGTTCCATGCCGATGCCCTGGTTCAGCGTCTGCACGACACATTGAACAACTGGAACGCCCAGCCGCTGCAGCTGCTGCACAACCCGCAGCTGGATGCCGCCGTGGCGCGTGGTGCCGTAGCCTATGCGCTGGCCAGGGCGGGGAAAGCGCCGCGCATCGGCGGCGGCTCGGCGCGCAGCTATTTCCTGGTGCTGGATGATGGGGAGACCGGCGGCCTGACCAGCCAGCGCGGCATCTGCGTGCTGCCACATGGCGCCGAAGAAGGCCGGGCCATCACCCTGGCCGACCGCACCTTTGCGTTGCGCCTGGGGCGGCCGGTGCGCTTCTACCTGGCCTCTAGCGTCACCGATACCCGGCACCAGCCGGGCGAGCTGATCGATCTGTCCAGCGGCCATTTCGTGCGCCTGCCGCCTATCGCGACCGTGGTCCAAGGCAGTGCCAGCGAGGTGCTGGTGCAGTTGAGTACTTCGCTGACCGAGGTCGGCACGCTGGAGATGCATTGCGTCGCGGTAACCGACCCCACGCAGCGCTGGCAGCTGGAATTCCAGCTGCGCGGCCAAGCGTCGGAAGATCTACCCGAGGCCGCCATTGAGGCCGCACCGCACCCGCGCCTGGCCGATGCCGGCAATGCCATCGGCCGCGTCTACGGCGACCGCAGCCAGGGCGTGGACGCCAAAGAGGTGAAGCAGCTGCGCAGCATGCTGGAGCGCCTGCTGGGCAGCCGCGACAGCTGGGACACGCCGCTGCTGCGCACCCTGTTCGGCCAGCTGCTGGACGCGGCCAAGCGCCGGCGCCGCACAGCCCAGCACGAGCGCCAGTGGTTCAACCTGACCGGCTACGCGCTGCGCCCCGGCTTCGGCCACCCGCTGGACGACTGGCGGGTGCAGCAGCTGTGGCAGCTGTTCGAACCCGGCATCGCCCACAGCCATGAGCCCCAGCAGTGGTCCGAATGGTGGACGCTGTGGCGCCGCGTGGCCGGCGGGCTGACGGCCGAGCAGCAGGACATGGTGTTCGAGGCCATCGCCTACTACCTGCAGCCCGTGGGCGGGCAGGACATTGAGGCGCCCGGTGGCCCGCCCATGTTGGCGCTGGATGAAATGCTGCGCATGGCGGCTTCGTTCGAGCGCCTGGCGGTGGCCCACAAGGTGCAGCTCGGCCAATGGCTGGTGCAGCGCCTGCAGAAACCCGGTGAGAACCCGCAAAGCTGGTGGGCACTGGGCCGCATCGGCGCGCGCCAGCCGCTGTACGCCAGCCTGCACCATGTCGTGCCGCCGGACGTCGCCGCGCAGTGGCTGGAAGCCGTGCTGGCGCAAGACTGGTCCCAGGTGGAGCCGGCAGCTTTTGCTGCCACCCAGATCGCCCGGGCCACCGGCGACCGCGTGCGCGATGTGCCCGATGCGTTGCGCCAGCAGGTGTTGGATCGCCTCACCGCAGCACGCGCCGCGCCGGCATGGATCGCCATGGTACGCGAGGTCACGGCGCTGGATGCGGCCGACGCGCGGCGGGCGTTTGGCGAATCGCTGCCGGTGGGCTTGAAGCTGGTCCGCTAAGCCAGTCAGCCGGGCGAACCGTCCTATGATGGACTGATGCCCGAAGTCCATTCCGATCCCGCCCGCGCCGCCGCCCCCAACGACCACGATCTGTCCCCTCTAGCGCCGTTCCGCAGGCCGGTGTTCCGCATGCTCTGGTGCACCTGGCTGATGGCCAATATCTGCATGTGGATGAGCGATGTGGCGGCCGCCTGGATGATGACCTCGCTGAACGCCACGCCGCTGTGGGTGGCGCTGGTGCAGACGGCCAGCAGCCTGCCGGTGTTTCTGCTCGGCCTGCCCAGCGGCGCGCTGGCCGACATCCTGGACCGCAAGCGCTACTTTTTGGTCACCCAGATCTGGGTGGCGGTGGTGGCCTGTTTGCTGAGCCTGTGCATTTTTCTCGGCCTGCTGTCGCCGGTGCTTTTGCTGCTGCTTATTTTTGCCAACGGCATCGGGCTGGCCATGCGCTGGCCGGTGTTTTCCGCCATCGTGCCCGAGCTGGTGCCGCGCACCCAGCTGCCGGCGGCACTGGCGCTGAACGGCGTGTCGATGAACGCCTCGCGCATCATCGGCCCGCTGGTCGCCGGGGCGCTGATCGCCAGTGCCGGCAGCGCCTGGGTGTTCTTGCTGAACGCCGTGCTGTCGCTGGCGGCGGCGGTGATCATCTCGCGCTGGCAGCGCGTGCATGTGCCGCATCCGCTGGGGCGGGAACGCCTGCTCAGCGCCATGCGCATCGGCGTGCAGTACGTAGCCCAGTCCTACCACCTGAAGGGCGTGCTGCTGCGGATCTCGATCTTCTTCCTGACCTCGACCGCGCTGGTGGCGCTGTTGCCGCTGGTGGCGCGCAATCTGCACGGCGGCGGGGCCGGCACCTTCACCCTGCTGCTGGCCTCCATGGGCCTTGGGGCGATCATTTCTACGCTGTTCCTGCCGCAGCTGCGCCGGCGGCTGGCACGCGACGCCCTGGTGCTCAGCGGCGCCGCGGTGCAGTCGGCCGCCATGCTGGTGGTGGCACTGACGCCCTATACCTGGATCGCGGTGCCGGCCATGCTGATGGCCGGGGCCGCCTGGATCACCACCGCCAACACCCTCAGCGTGTCGGCCCAGATGGGCCTGCCCGACTGGGTGCGGGCGCGCGGCATGTCGATGTACCAAATGGCCATCATGGGCGCCAGCGCCGGCGGCGCCGCGCTCTGGGGCCAGGTCGCCACCGTAGGCTCGGTACAGACCAGCCTGCTGCTGGCGGCGGTCTGCGGGGTGTCGGCGATGGCGCTGGTGAACCGCCTGCTGCCCGGCCAGGGCATGGTCGAGGACCTGACGCCGTCCAGCCAGTTCAAGACGCCGCAGGCCGAGGTACCACCGGCCAGCGGCCATGTGATGGTCAGCATCGAATACCGCATCGACCCGGCCCGGGCCCGCGAATTCCGCAACCTGATGCAGGAATCGCGGCGCAGCCGCTTGAGCCATGGCGCGCTGTCCTGGGAGCTGCTGCACGACATCAACGACCCCGGCCGGTTTGTCGAAATGGTCGAAGACGCATCCTGGACCGAGCACCTGCGCCGCTTTGACCGCGTGACCACTGCCGACGTGGCGCTGCGCGACCGCAAGCTGGCTTTCCACATCGGCGAATCGCCGCCGGCCGTGACCCGCTGCGTGATGGAAACCACCATCAGGCCGGCCTCGGCGGAGTCATTTTGAAATATTGACAGCGCTATTTTTTAGATAGCTGCCAGCGCTTAATTAATAAGCGCTGAGGGCCTAAAACGCCCTAACCTCCCCGAAACTGCTCTGCTTTGTAAAACCCGCTGTCCACCAAGGTAGCACGCCAGTTCTTCACGTCTACCAGCACCGGTTTCAACAAAAACGCAGGTACAACTTTTTCGCCGTTGTTGTAGGTCTTCTCATCGTTGATGGTGGGCTTTTTGCCTGCCAGCAGCGCATCGACCATGGTGGCGGTGACCTGGGCTAGATCGCGGTTGTCCTTGAACACGCTGGAGCTTTGCTCGCCGCGGATGATGGAGCGCACCGAGGGCAGCTCGGCATCTTGTCCGGTGATGACCGGCAAGGGCTGGTTGCCCTGGCCGTAACCGGCTTTTTTGAGGGCTTCGATCAGGTCGATGCTGATCCCGTCATAGGGCGAAAGCACCGCGTCCAGGCGTTGCTTGGCGTAGGTTTTGTCCAGGATGCCCGCCAACCGCGCCCGGGCCACCGAACCGCTCCAGCGCAGGGTGGAGACCTTGTCCATGCCAACCTGGCCCGAGCCGACCACCAGTTGGCCTTTGTCGATATACGGTTTGAGCACCGACATGGCGCCGTTGTAGAAAAAGTGGGCGTTGTTGTCGTCGGGCGAGCCGGCGAACAGCTCGATATGGAACGGCCCCTTGCCTCCAGCCAGGTTCAGGCGGGCGGCGATGTCGCTGCCCTGCAGCACGCCAACCTGGAAGTTGTCGAAGGTGGCGTAGTAGTCGACATTGCTGCTGCCGCGGATCAGGCGGTCGTAGGCAATGACCTTGACCTTCTTGTCGGCGGCGGCCTTCAGCACCGGGGCCAGCTTGGTGCCATCAATAGCGCCGATCACCAGCACCGTGGCGCCCTTCTCCAGCATCTCTTCGATCTGGGTGATCTGGGTGGGAATGTCGTCGTTGGCGTACTGCAAAATGGCGCGGTAGCCAAATTTGTCGAGCGACCGGGTCATGGCCAGGCCCTCGATGACCCAGCGCAGCGAGGTGATAGTGGGCAGGGAGATGCCGATCACCCCCTTGTAGCCCTTGTCTGCATTCTGTGACCAGGCGCCCACGGAAAACAGGCCACCCAACAAACCACCGACCAACTGTCTGCGCCCAGATTGCATGCTGAAGTCCCCGAAGTGTATTTTTCTCGTTTGATCGTAGCAGACAGGCTACGCTCGCCACCATACCTGCCACCGTATCCGCCCTCTCCAGAATGAAACTCATCGCTCCCTCCAAAGCCGACACTGCGCTGCTGCCCCCGTTTCCTGGCCTGCCGCTGGAGCGCATCCTGGTGCCCAGCAGCCCGGCGGAATTTGCCGCTGCCACGGCCGACATCCTGGCCGCCGGTACGGTCGGCTTCGACACCGAGGCCAAGCCGACCTTTGCGCCGGGCGAGGTCAGCAGCGGCCCCCACGTGGTGCAGTTCGCGCTGCACAACAAGGCCTACATCTTCCAGCTGCACTGGCCCGACTGCCGGGCCTGCCTGGTGCAGGTGCTGGAGTCCGAGCAGGTGCGCAAGGTCGGCTTCGGGCTGGAGCAAGACCGCGGCCAGCTGCACGCCCGGCTGGACGTGACGCTGCGCGCCGTGATGGACCTGAACCTGGTGTTCCGTAAGCAGGGCTACGGCAGCTCCATGGGTGTGCGCGCCGCCGTGGGCGTGGTGCTACGCCAGCGCTTTCACAAGTCCAAGAAGACCACCACCTCGAACTGGGCCCAGCCCGCGCTCACGCCGACCCAGCTGCTGTACGCGGCCAACGATGCGTATGCGGCGCTCAAGGTTTTTGAAGCCTTATAGGCCGCCATCGCTTATTCACATTGGAGAAGCAGATCTTGAAATAATAGCAATTTGAGAGCCCATGCCTTCGGCTTGGTCACACCGCTATCGGACAATTGCGGCGCTTATCCGATTGCGGTAGAAACTCCCCATGTTGCTCAATGTCGATTTGTCCACCGTGTTGACGCTGAACGAGACCTCGCTCATGGTCGGTTCGCTGGTATTTCTGCACGTGCGCAGACAGTCGACGCAGACCCAGGGGCTGGGCCTGTTGGCGGTGGGCTTTGCCGCGCTGGCTCTCGGGGCCGTGTTGGCCGGTATGGGCGAGTACCGCACAGTGCCGATGTGGCTGTGGACCCACTTGAGCCTGTGGTTGGGCATGCTGGGCTATGCGCTGCTATGGGCCGGGTTCAGCGAACTGGACGGGCGGCCCAACTGGCGGCGCACACGCTGGGTGTTGCTGCTGCCAGTAGGCGTGGGCGCGGCCGGCGTGGTGACCGGGTTGCCGTACCAGAACCTGTGGCGCGCCAGTGCCTTCCACGCCAGCGCGGTCCTGGCATTGGCGCTGGCCGCGTGGCAGATGCAGCGTGGCTACCGCCAAGAGGCCTTGCCCGGCCGGCAACTGCTGGCGGCCGCGCTGGCGCTCAGTGCGGGCGTGTATGCGGCCAACCTGTTCAACTTGCTGATGGCCTTCCCCCTGCCTTTTGGCGTGGAAGACGCGTTCTTTGTGCAAATTCTGTGCAACTTCGGCATTGCGCTGCTCACCGTGTCGCTGGTGAGCCAGCGCAGCGCCCTGCGCTTGCAGCAGATGGCGCAGACCGACCCGTTGACCGGTGTCGGCAACCGGCGCTGGTTTCTGGCACAACTGCCTGCGCAGGTCGACGCCGGTGCGGTGGTGGTGATGGACCTGGACCATTTCAAACAGATCAACGACCGCTTCGGCCATGCGATGGGCGACCAGGTGCTGGTCGATTTCGCCCGCTGCGTCAGCGGCATGCTGGGTGAGGGCGAACGTTTTGCACGCTACGGGGGCGAGGAGTTCTCGCTGTTTCTGCCCCATGCGTCTGCCGCCGAGGCGTTGGCCCTAGCCGAGCGCCTGCGCCAGGGCGTGGAGCAGCAGGTACACCTCAACCAGGACGTGCGCGTGCCCGTCACCGTCAGCATGGGCGTTGCGTCAGGCACGGCACAGGACACGTCCTGGCAGGCGCTGCTGCACCGGGCCGACCAGGCGCTGTACGCCGCCAAGAGCGCGGGGCGCAACCGGGTGATGGCTTAGAAGCTGTTCAAAGTCGGGGCATTGCGTCCCCGTACACTCCCGGCCATGAAATTCAAGATGGCTCCCAATTCCTTATTCGCGATCCTGTTGCGCTCGCCGTGGTGGATCAGCATGCTGCTGGTGCTGGTATTTGCCCTGGCCTCGGGTGCGCTGCTGCCACCCCAGTACGTGCTGTTTGGCGCCATGGGCGGGCTGCCGTTTCTGGTGATCGGTGTGCTGGCCGCCAAGCGCCAGTGGCATACGCCCAGCGCCGCCCGGGTGGCCGAAACCCGCGACCGGCTGGCCGCCATGGCCTGGAAAGACTTTGCGAATACCCTGCAGGCCGCCTACAGCGCCCAGGGCTATACGGTGACCCGCATCAGCGCCAAGGGCGCCGACCTGCGGCTGGAGAAGAACGGCAGCAGCTGCCTGGTCGCCGCCAAACGCTGGAAGGCGGCCAACCAGGGCGTCGAAGCGCTGCGCGACCTGGCCGCCGACAAGCTGGCCCAGAGCGCCGACCAGGCCATCTACATCAGCCTGGGCGGCGTGACCGACACCGCCCAGCGCTTCGCCCAAGGGCAAGGCATACAGCTGCTGACCGACGCCGGCCTGGCGCAGTTGCTGAAGAAGTAAGAGTAAAGACCGCCTCTGGCGCAGATAGATACTGCGCAGGCAGCTATCTTTTCAGGAGTTACCAGCTGGGCCCGCGGCGGATTGCATCGATCTTGCCTTCTAGCTTCTTGACGCTGGCCGTGCCGGTGGACTTGCCCGACAGCACCTCGTGCGTGGCGTTCCAGAAGGCGGCCGAAACCTCGTTGTACTTGACTCCGGTCACTGTGGCCGGCCGGGGCACGGCGACCTTCAGCGTCTCGAACAAATCGCCGTAGAACGGGTTCGCGGCCAGGATGTCCTTGTCCTGATACAGCTTGGGGATGGTGGGGTTGGAGGCCAGGGTGATGGCGCGCTCTTTTTGCACGGCCTCGCTGGTCAGATACAGCACCAGGTCCGCTGCTTCCTTGGGGTGTTTGGAATACTTGCTGACCGCCATTTGCCAGCCGCCCAGCGCGGCCGCGCCGGTGCTGTCCGGGCCGTCGCCCCGGGGCATGGTGATGACGCCGATCTTGCCTTTGATGCCGCTGTCGGCCCCATTGCCCAACGCCCAGGCGTACGGCCAGTTGCGCATGAAGACGGCATTGCCGCTCTGGAACACGCCGCGCGCCTCTTCTTCGGCGTAGTTCAGCACGCCCTGGGGAGCGATGGTGCCGATCCAGCCGGCCGCCATGTCCAGCGCCTTGGCGGCCTGGGGGTTGTTGATGGTGGTCTTGCCTGCGCGGTCGATGATGGTGCCCCCGCCAAAGCTGACCACCCATTCCAGCCCGGTGCAGCTCAGTCCCTCATAGGCCTTGGCCTGGAACACAAAGCCCTGCATGGCGGCATTGCCGGCTTTGCGCTCTGCGTCCATCACCTTTTTGGCGGTGGCAGTCAGCTCGGCCCAGGTGGCAGGCGGCTTTTCGCCGTACTTGGCCAGCAAGTCCTTGCGGTAGAACATCACGCCGGCGTCAGTCAGCCAGGGCATGGCCAGCAGCTTGCCGCCCACGGTATTGTTGGCCACCATGGCGGGAAAGTGGTTCTTTTCCACGCCGTTGGTATAGGGCTTGAGGTCGAGCAACTGGTCTTTCAGAATGCCGGGCCAGACCACGTCAATCTGCAGCACGTCGAGCTTGTCGGACTTACCGGCCAGCATCTGGCGGAACAGGCCCAGGATGTCGCTGGACGATTGTGGAATGCTCAGCAGCTCCAGCGTATTGCCGGTTTTGGCGCCCCACTCGGCGGCAATTTTTTTGCAGTACTGCATGTCCTGCTCGCTCGAATTGCAGGACATGGTGAGAGTCACCCCCGCCGCCTGCGCGCTGGCCGCGCCGAATGCCCACACCCCCACCCAAACCATCTTTTGCAGCTTCATCTTGTCTCCTGAAAGTTATTCAAAACCACTCACTCCAACCGAAATATCGCGGCTTCAAAAGGCCGCAAAACCATGTTGTGCAGACTGCTGCCTGCCGCCGGGTAGTTGGCGATCACCCGCTGCGCCACCTGGTACGGCAGGTCCAGCACCGGCGTGCCGCCATAGAAGTTGCACAGCACCAGCCACCGCTCGCCCCCTAGGGTGCGCAGGTAGGCGTAGATCTCAGGGTGCTCGGCCAGCAGCAACTCGTAGCGGCCATGCACCAGCACCGGCTGGGCCTTGCGCAGGGCGATCAGCTGGCGGTAGTAATGGAAGACCGAGTTCGTGTCGAGCAAGGCCGCCTGGCTGTGGATCTGCAGATAGTTGGGGTTCACCGGCTGCCAGGGCGTGCCGGTGGTGAAGCCAGCGTGGGTATTGGCGTTCCACTGCATGGGCGTGCGGGCGTTGTCGCGGCCCTTGCTGCGGATGGCCTGTAGCGCGACCTCGGGCGCAACGCCGCGCTCCTGCGTGGCCGTGCGGAACATGTTGATGGATTCCAGGTCGTAACAGTCGGCCTCGGACGCATAGGGCTTGTTGGTCATGCCCAGCTCTTCGCCCTGGTACACGTAAGGCGTGCCCTGCATGCCGTGCAGCAAAGTGGCCAGCATCTTGGCGGATGTGACGCGGTGGGTGCTGTCGTTGCCGAAGCGCGATACGGGACGCGGCTGGTCGTGGTTGCCCAGGTACAGGCTGTTCCAGCCCTGGCCGGCCAGGCCGTCCTGCCAGCGCGTGAGGCTGGCTTTCAGATCGCGCAGGTCCAGGGTCTTAAGCGCCCATTTGCCCTCGCCATGGCCGAGCACGGAGTCCAGGTCCATGTGCTCGAACTGGAACAGCATGTTCAGCGCGCCGCTCGCTTCGTGGGTGATTTCCACGCCCTGGCGGATGGTGGCGCAGGGCGCTTCGCCGACGGTGATGGTGTCGTAGTGGTCCAGCACCTCGCGGCGCATTTCCTGCAAGAACTCCAGCAGCCGCGGCCCATTGGTCACCAGGGTGAATGCGGGCTGCAAGAAGCCGGGCCGCAGCACCGGCGCGTTCTGCAGGCTGCCGTCGGCCGCGTAGGTTTTGGAGATCATGTTGATAACGTCCATGCGGAAGCCGTCCACGCCCTTGTCCAGCCAGAAGCGCATCAGCGCATGTACCTCGGCGCGCACCTGCGGGTTCTCCCAGTTCAGCTCGGGCTGCTTCTTGGAAAACATGTGCAGGTAGTACTCGCCGGTGGGCGCGTGGAGCTCCCAGGCCGAGCCGGAGAACGCCGCCTCCCAGTTTGTCGGTGGCCCGCCATCGGCCGCGGGGGCGCGCCAGATGTAGTAGTTGCGGTAAGGGTTGTCTTTGGACTTGCAGGCCTCGGTGAACCAGAAATGTTCGTCGGAGGTGTGGTTCACCACCAGGTCCATCACCAGCCGGATGCCGCGCTGGTGCATCTGCGACAGCATCTGGTCGAAGTCGGCCATGCTGCCGAACTCGGGGGCGATGGCGCGGTAGTCGCTGATGTCGTAGCCACCGTCGTCGTTGGGCGACTGGTAGATCGGCGACAGCCAGACCACGTCCGCGCCCAGGGTCTGCAGGTAGTCCAGCTTGCCGGTGATGCCGCGCAGATCGCCAATACCGTCGCCGTTGCTGTCGCAAAAACTACGCGGGTAGATCTGGTACACCACGCTGCTTTTCCACCATGCTGGGGCCATTGCGCTTCCTTCTGTCGGGGTTGTTGGGTTGCCGAAAGTTTAGGAGCCACCCCTTGTTGCCACCAGCGAATCCACTGCCAAAAAACTGCAAGCTATGCAATAAAACTGGGATACGCCCAAACTCCCATCCAAGGGTAAACACGGTGTACTGTCTTTGGAACAGCCGGGTGCAACCGGTTTTAATGCCTGGCATATGCAACAAAAACCAGAGCGCCGGGGCCTGCAATCCCTGGAGGCAGAGACCGCCCGCAACAGTGCCGAAAAAGCCCTGCGCCTGCGCGCGCATCTGCGCCACAGCATGGCCAGCCTGCTGGCCGATGGCATGGCTGTGCGCGGCTGCGGCGGCACGCGCGCCAGCAGTGCCGGCAGCCTGCGCGGTGAGGGCCATTTCCACCTGGTGCCCGAGCTGTTCCTGCAGATCGGCGGCAGCACCCAGTTCACGGTGCCGCACGGCCCGCAGGTGCTGGGTGCGGGCGAAGCCCTGCTGATGCCGCCGCGCATGCTGCATGCCGAAACCATCTCGGGCACGTTCAGCAACCTGGTGGTCTATGCCGACGGCACCGCCCTCACCTGCCACCTGGCGTCTGAGACCACGCCCGGCCGCCCGGGCATAGACCACCTGGAATCGCGCCAGCACCCGCACGCCGCCCGCATCCACGACTGGCTGGCCGATGCCGCTGCGCTGGGTAGTGAAGCCGAAGATGCCAATGCCAGTCTGCAGGTACGCGCCCTGCTGGCCAGCGCCTGCGCGGGCGTGCTGCGGGTGCTGGACGATGCCGCGCCCCGCACCCAGCCCGAGCCGCCACTGGTGGCGCGGGTGCGCATGTGGGTCAACAACCAGCTGGGCGACCACGCGCTCAACGTGACCGCCCTGGCGGCGCAGGCCGGGTGCACGCCCGAATATTTGTCCCACGTGTTCAGCCAGACCACCGGCGGCCACCTGATCGCCCACATCAACCGCCAGCGCATGGCGCGCGCCGCGCACCTGCTGGAAGAGACCGACATGGTGGGCAAAGAGGTGGCATGGGCCTGCGGCTTTGCCACCCCCAGCTATTTCATCCAGACCTTCCGCCAGCAGTTCGGCGCCACGCCCCAGCAGTGGCGCGCCAAGCGCCGGGCCGAGCTGGGCAGCACAATGCCCCTATTGGAATAAACATGGCCAGCCACCCCAGCACCGCCGAATTTCTGCTCGACCAACTGGCCGCCACCGGCGCCGCGTCGGTGCGCCGCATGTTTGGTGAATACTGCGTCTACCTGGCGGGCAAGCCGGTAGCGCTGCTGTGCGACAACCAGCTGTTCCTCAAGCCCACGGAGGCCAGCCGGGTTGTGCCAGCTGGTGTAGGCCACTGCGGAGGCGTTGCCCGAGCAGAAGCGGCGTAAGCCAAATCGCTGGCGAAGCGATAGCGTCTATCCCTCAAATGGCGGATATGTACGCGGCAGCACTCACCACGGCTCGCTATAGTAGAAAACACAGGGCGTTGCGTTCAGGCGCTAAAACATCAAAGGATGGGCCATGAAGAAGATATGGGCATTTGTCAGCCAGCCGCAAAATCTCGCAGTGTTGGTCGCGTTGGCAGGGGGCCTTGGTTTCCTGTGGAAAGACATACTGGCCACCAAGCCCCCGCCCAAAATGGAGATGCCGCCTAGCGTTGCCCAGCAGGCCACGGCCAACGATGGTATCGCCATCAATGCCTCTGGCTCGGCACAGGTCGTGGTGGGCCATCCACCGGCCCCAACTGCTGCGCCTTGACTTAGTCGTGCACGGTCAGCCTATGCCCATCGCCCGCGGTGTCGTCCATGCCACCACCGCCATCGCACTGGTGGCGGTGGTGGCCGCGGCTGCCGCCCAAACTGCCACGGCAAGTGGACAGTGCGGCGTGGCCATCAATGCATCAGGGAACGCGCAAGTCACAGTCAACAATTTTTGCGACACCAAAACCGCAGCCACCGTGCAGTCGCTGATCGACAAGACCCTCAAGGCAGAACACGCCAACCAGCAGCAAAGCCAGCGCCTGCGCCAACTGGAAGCAGACCGTGAAAGCCAGAAACAGCAAATCAGGGAGCTAATGGCCGCTGTCCAAACCATCAACCAAGCAGCGGCTCAACCCCGTGCCCTGCCCGCCGACAAACGTGCAGCCGAGCTGCTAGCCCAAGGCGATGTGAACGCTGCCGTGGCAGTGCTGGGCAGAGAGGCCACGGCAGCCGCTACGTCGGCGGCAGCGCTATACCGGCAACAGGCCGCCCTGCTTCGGACCCAGGATATCGGTGCAGCGCTGAATGCACTGGAAAAGTCGCTGGCAGCGGAACCCAACCATGTCGCCACCTTACGGGACGCAGGCGACCTGGCCGCAGCCCTCGGGCGCAGCGAAAGTGCCATGGGCTACTACCTGCGCATGCGGGAAATCATCACCCACAATGTGACATCTTTACCGGGTAACAGCCTCTGGCAGCGCGACCTGGCTGTCAGCCACGACAAGATCGGCAGAACCCAAGCCATCCAGGGTGACATAACGGCCGCACTCGGGAACTACCAGGCCGCCCTGTCCATCCGCAAAAAGTTGACGGCCAGCGACCCGCAACATGCCGAATGGCAGCGTGAACTGGCGCTCAGCTACGACAACATCGGCTACGCGCAGGCAGACCTGGGTGACACATCAGCCGCACTCGACAACTACCGGGCGGCCCTGACCATCCGTAAAAAACTGGTAGCTAGCGACCCGCGCAATACCCAATGGCAGCGCGACCTGTCCATTTGCTACGACAACATCGGCAACGCCCAAACAGCCCAGGGTGACACCGCAGCGGCACTCGCCAGCTACCAAGCAGCCCTGACTATTACTACCAAGCTGGCCAACAGCGACCCCCACAATACCGAGTGGCAGCGTGACTTGTCCCTCAACTACGACAACATCGGCAACGCTCAAACAGCCCAGGGTGACACCGCAGCGGCACTCGGCAACTACCGGGCCGCCTTGTCCATCCGCGAAAAAGTGACGGCCAGCGAACCGCACCATACCGAATGGCAGCGCGACCTGTCGCTCAGCTACGACAACATCGGCTACGCCCATGCAGACCTGGGTGACACATCAGCCGCACTCGACAACTATCGGGCGGCCCTGACCATCCGTAAAAAACTGGTAGCTAGCGACCCGCGCAATACCCAATGGCAGCGCGACCTGTCCATTTGCTACGACAACATCGGCAACGTCCAAACAGCCAAGGGTGACACTACAGCTGCACTCGTAAGCTACCAGGCAGCCCTGACCATTACCGCCAAGCTGGCCACCAGCGACCCCCACAATACCGAGTGGCAGCGCGACTTGTCCCTAAACTACGACAACATCGGCAACGCCCAAACAGCCAAGGGTGACACGGCAGCGGCACTCGGCAACTACCGGGCCGCCCTGTCCATCCGCGAAAGGCTGGCGGCCAGCGACCCGCACAATGCCCAGTGGCAGGTAGATGTCGTGGAATCGATCTGGAAGTTGGACGGTAGGGATCAAGAAACATCTGCGCAGGCGCGCCGTGCAGCCCTTAGCAACGGGTTGGCCTCCCTGCAAACCCTGCAAGCCGCCGGACGTTTAACTGTACCCTCAAGCGTATGGCTTCCTCTTCTCGAAAAACGCCTGGCCAGCCTGCTACCGTAAACCAGCCGGCTATACGCATTCAGCCCAAGGCGTAGCTCCCCGCCACCCCCACAAACACCGCACACCCCACCCAGTGGTTCAACCGAAAGGCTTTGAAGCAGCCGTCGCGGCCACGGTGGCGGATCAGGGTCCAGTGCCACAGGGCCTGCAGCGCCGCCACCCCAATTGCTATGTAAAAAATAGCACCTAACCCATAAGAAATAAGTGCCAGCAGCCAAATCAGCAAATAGATTGCGTAGAAGGCCATGACGCCCGCCACGTCGAAGCGGCCCAGGGTGATGGCCGATGTCTTCATGCCAATCTTCAGGTCGTCGTCGCGATCGACCATCGCGTACTCGGTGTCGTAGGCCAGCACCCAGAACAAATTGCCCAGCAACAGCAGCCAAGCCAGCGGCGGCACGCTATGCCACCACGCCGCGAGGCTGAAGCCGGCCCAGCCAGCGGTGCTGAACACCTGCCAGGCCGGCCCACCCTGCACCGCAGAAAACGCCATCGGGATACCGAAGCTGAAAGCCACGCCCAGGACAGCCTGGGGCATGGACACATAGCGCTTGGCATACGGATAGACCAGAGCCACGGCCAGCGCAGCGAACGACCAGACCACGGTAACCGCATTGGTGGTCAGCACCAGTGCAAACGCGGCAATGGCCAGCAGCGCGCCAAAGCGCAGCGCAGCCCCCACCGACAGCGCGCCGCTGGTCACCGGCCGCTGGGCCGTGCGCTTGACGTGCTTGTCGAACTCGCGGTCGGCCACGTCGTTCACGCAGCAGCCGGCGCTGCGCATCAGGATGGTGCCCAGGGTGAACACCGCCAGCAGATGCCAGCCCGGAAAGCCGCCCGCCGCCACCCACAGCGCGCTGAGCGTGGGCCAGAGCAAGAGTAGCCATCCGGCGGGGCGATCCCAGCGGATCAGTTGCAGGTAAAGACGCACAGATTTCATAGCCAATCAGGCCGCTAGCGCAGGTAGCACCTGCGCTAGCAGCTACGATTTATGTAGTGAATAGGCTTACAGGCCCAGCTGTCGCAAGTCCAGCTTGCCCTGTAGCACCGGCGGGCACCACAGGTAGGCGCCGGTGACCGGCTTGGAGAAGCTGAAGGTGGCATCGACCACGCCGTCTTCCTGCCCGGCCATGCGGCGCATCTGGGCTTCAAACGCATCCAGGGTGGCGCCGAAGGCCACAAAGAACAGGCCGCACTGGTGGCCTACGGCCCAGGGCATGGAGCGGCGCAGCACAAAGGCCTCGGGGCTGAAGCTTTCTTGCGCGGTGCGCTTGACGTGGGAGGAAATCGGGGCGTCTTCCAGCTCCTCGTTGTCGGACAAGCGCCGGCCCATGGCGTTGTCTTGGCCTTCGCTGCCCAGGGCGTCGAAGGCGTCGAGGTTGTGCACCCACTGCTGCACGGCGACAAAGCTGGAGCCATCCTGCTGCAGTGCGGCGGCCACGGCATCGGCACCATCGGGGTTTTCGGTGCCGTCTTCAAAGCCGGTCAGATCGCGGCCATGCTCGGCAGCGGGGTCGCCGTGGCGGAAGCCGTCGAGCACGCGGTCGAGGTGGAAGGACGGGGCCAGGGCTTTCTCGATGGCGCGGGCCTGCAGCACCAGCTCGCCCTGGGCTGCGCCGCGCAGCCAGCACCACAGCGCCAGCGGGGTGCTGGGCACGTGTACGCCGTGGCCGGAGAAGTCGGGCATGCTGCGCAGGCCGGGCACTTCAGCCTCCAGGGTCTGCACCAGCGTGGCCCCCAGGCCGACCACCACCGCCTGGCCGTCGGCCAGCGCCGCCAGGCGTTGCAGGCTGAAACCCAGCACCGCGGGCGTGGCCTGGGCGGTGACCGAAAAGAAGAGATAGCGCCCATGGGCGGGTACAGATTCCAGAATGCCGGCTTGCGCAAATTCCACAGGGTTCTCCATCGTTTTCAAGATAAGCGTTTTACGCCCGGCAGTTCGCAGGCGTAGATGGCGTTGCGCAGTGCGGCAATCGCCTCGTAGCGGGTAAAGCTGCGCCGCCAGGCCAGCACCACGCGGCGCATCGGTGGCTCGCCGTCGAACGGCAGGTAGCGCACGTAGGGGTCGCCCACGTCATCCTTGCGGCCGCGTTTCGGCTTGGCCGCCAAGGCGGATTTCGGCACGCTGAGCTGCGGCACCAGGGTGATGCCCATGCCGGCAGCCACCATGTGCTTGATGGTTTCCAGCGACGAGCCTTCGAAGCTCTTGCGTATGCCCTCGGCACCGCTGGAGAAGCGGGCAAATTCAGGGCAGACCTCCAACACGTGGTCGCGGAAGCAGTGGCCGTTGCCCAGCAGCAGCAGGGTCTCGGCCTTGAGCTGCTCGGAGGTGACGCTTGTCTGCGCGGCCAGCGGGTGGTTGGTAGGCACGGCAACCATGAAGGGCTCGTCGTACAGCGCGGCCACGGCCAGGCCGGTGTCGGGGAAGGGCTCGGCCATGATGGCGCAGTCGATCTCGCCCATGCGCAGCATTTCCAGCAGCTTGACGGTGAAGTTCTCCTGCAGCATCAGCGGCATCTGCGGCGTGCGCTGGATTACCTGCTTGACCAGATCGGGGAGTAAATAGGGAGCGATGGTGTAGATGATGCCCAGGCGCAGCGCGCCGCCCAGCGGGTCTTTGCCGCGCTGGGCAATCTCCTTGATCGCGGCGGCCTGCTCCAGGACGCTTTGCGCCTGGCGCACGATTTCTTCGCCCAGCGGGGTGATGGAGACTTCGTTGGCGCTGCGCTCGAACAGCTTGCAGTCCAGCTCTTCTTCCAGCTTTTTGATGGCCACCGACAAAGTCGGCTGCGACACAAAGCAGGCCTCGGCGGCTTTGCCAAAGTGCTTCTCGCGGGCCACGGCGACGATGTATTTCAGCTCAGTAAGGGTCATGGGCGTATTGTCTACCTAGCCGATGCTGTTGCGCGAGAGGCAAATGTTTCCGGTGGGCACAATCCCCGCCCCCTCTTATTCACCAGCCGCCTGCTGCCGCCACAGGGCCGGCGTGGTGCCGGTGACGCGGCGGAACTCACGCTGGAAATTCGACTTGGTCTGGAAGCCGCTGGCCAGCATGGCGTCGGCCACCGTTTGCGGGCTGCCGCGCAGCAGATCGCAAGCGTGCTGGATGCGGAAGTCGTTGACGTACTGCGAGACGTTCTTGCCCTCGACCCGGTTGATGGCGGCCGAAATCTGCCGCGCCGGGATGCCGCTCTTGCGCGCCAGGCGGATCAGGTTCAAGTCTGGCTCCAGGTACAGGCGCTGGTCTTGCAGCAGCTGCTGCAGCAGGGCCACGGTGCGCTGGTCGTCGGCCAGCGGGGCCAGGTTTTCGACGACTGTTTCCACGACCGCCTCGGCCGGCGGCGTAGCGTGATCGGGCAAGCTGTCCGCCGCCACCGAGGCCGCATAACCCCAGAGCAGCAACAAGAACAGCTCGAAGCTGCCCAGTAACAGCGCGCTGTAGCGGCCGCCGCTGCGCACCATGTCCCAGGCGATGAAAGCATCCACCAGCGCCGACAGCAGCAGCGACACCGCAGTCGCCTGCAGCATGCGGTGCACCAGCGGCGCCTGGTCGAGCCGCGCCACCCCCAGCGCGTCCGGCCCGCGCCGCGCTAGCCGCAGCAAAGCCAGACCGTAGCCCAGGTAGACCAGCACCACGGCCGCATCGATGGCCTGCGGCCACCAGGCGATCAGCGCCAGCACGCCCAGCGCCGGCAGCGCATGCAGCTTCTGCCAGGGCGAGGCCGCGGCGTCCTGTGCCAGGGTCTGGTAGCAACGCAAGGCCCAGGGCGCGAGGCTGACCGCCAGCGTGGCCTGCAGCGGCAACAGCAGCTTGATGCCGTAGCCCCAGCGCAGGCCGACCAGCACCGACAGCAGCGCGTAGCCGCCCAGCAGCAGGCGGAAGCGCTGGTTGGCCAGCACCACCACGCCCTGGCGCCAAGTCATCTGCGCGAGCAGGAACACCAGCACCAGGGCCACGATGAAAGGAAGCGGAATGAAAAACATGGGCAATACCAGCAGATAGAAAGCGCGACAAAGGAGCGAGACAAGGGCCTGGATCGTGTTCGAGGACGGCCTGTATCCGGTTGCAGGGCGCCAAGGCGCACGGGAGTCGGCATTCTCGGCCAAGCCTTTCCCGCCATCCGGCGTATTCTTAAATACAGGAGTTTCCATGCGCTTGCTTTGCTCTGTTTTTCTGGCTCTGGCCAGCCTTTGTGTATCCACCACCAGCGCCTGGGCCCAAGAGGGCCCCGGCATCCAGCAGTTGGTGCTGCCGGCTGCGCACCGTGGCCGACCGCTGCAGGTGGTGCTCTGGTACCCGGCCCAGTCCGGCGGCCAGGCCCAGATGGTGGGCGCCAACCCGCTGTTCTACGGCAGCCCGGCGCGCTGGGATGCACCACCTGCGCCGGGCCAGCATCCGCTGCTGCTGTTGTCGCACGGCTCGGGTGGCAATGCCCTCGGCCTGGGCTGGCTCGCGGCGCAACTGGCACAGCAGGGCTTTATCGTGGCGGCGCCCAACCACCCGGGCAGCACCACTGGCGACTCCACGCCGGCAACCACGGTGCAGATCTGGCAGCGACCGGCCGACCTGTCGGCCGTCACCAGCGCCCTGCTGGCCCACCCCGACTGGCAGGCCCGGATTGCGCCGCACCGCATCGCCGTGCTGGGCTTTTCGCTGGGCGGCTACACCGCCTTGGCCCTGGCCGGCGCCCAAGTCCGCTTGGCCGACTACATACGCTACTGCGCCACGCCGGTGCCACCGGGCACGGTGGTCAACGAATGCCCGTGGTTTGCGCGCGGCGGCGTCGATTTGCAGCGCGTAGACGCCAGCCGCTTCGAACAATCGCACATCGACCCGCGCATCCGCGCCGTGGTGGCCGTGGACCCGGGCCTGGCCCAGGCCTTCGATGCGGCCAGCCTGCGCAGCATGGGCGTGCCGGTGCAGTTCATCAACCTGGGCCGGCCCGGCCAGCTGCCGCTGGCGGTGGATGCAACACGGCTCGCGCCGCTAGTGCCGGCGAGCCGCTATGCCTTCGTGCCCGATGCCACACATTTCAGCTTTCTCGGTGTGTGCAAGCCGAACGGAGCCGCCCTGTTAGCCGACGAAGGCGAGTTCGACCCGGTGTGCGAAGACGGCGGCGGCCGGCCCCGGGCCGAGATCCATACGGAGCTGGTGCAGACAATCCTTGCCGGCCTGGAAGCGCTTATGCCACCCCAAGAACCTCAAAAACCATAGCGCTTTGCGTGGGTAGGATGTGCAACAACGGCTTTTTTTCATCTAAAGTACGCAAGCCTGCGCCGTTGGATGTGTAAGCGAACGTAGCTTCCTGGGCCATACTAGGCCCTGGTCCTTTGCCTCCCTCCCCATGCTTAAACGAATCAGCGTTCAACAGCTCACCCTCGGGATGCACATCGACGGGTTCTGCGCCCCTTGGATGGACCATCCGTTCTGGCGCAACCACTTTGTACTCAGCGACCCCAAGGACATCGAGCGCGTACTGGCCAGCAGCGTGCTGGAAGTGTGGATCGATACCACCAAGGGCCTGGACGTGCCGCCGGGCGTCGAGCCCCTGGCCCAGACCACCTCGGCGGAGGCAATTGCGCAGGAGATCCTGCAGATCGAAGCCCCGGCGCGCGACACCACCCCGACCACCGCCGCCGTCGAATACGCGCGCGCCAGCCGCATCTGCGCCAAATCCAAGCAGGCAGTGATGGCCATGTTCGACTCGGCGCGCTCGGGCCAGCCGGTGAACACCGAGCTGGCAACGATGCTGGTACAGGAAATCTCTGACTCGGTGCAACGCAACCCCGACGCCATGATCAGCCTGGCGCGGCTCAAGACCGCCGACAACTACACCTATATGCACTCGGTGGCGGTGTCGGCGCTGATGGTATCGCTGGCGCTGCAGCTGCAGCTGGATGCAGAGCAGACCAAGATCGCCGGCATGGGCGGTCTGCTGCACGACCTGGGCAAGGCCTTGACGCCGTCCGAGGTGCTGAACAAGCCGGCCAAGCTGACCGACGCCGAGTTCGACATCATCAAGGCCCACCCGGCGAATGGCTACGACATGCTGGTCAACGACCCCTCGCTCGACGCCATGGTGCTGGACGTGGTGCTGCACCACCACGAAAAAACCGATGGCACGGGCTACCCCGAAGGCCTGAAGGGTGAGGACATCAGCCTGTTTGCCCGCATGGGCGCGATCTGCGATGTGTACGACGCCATTACCTCTGACCGGCCGTACAAGAAGGGTTGGGACCCGTCGGAGGCCATGCGCAAGATGGCCGGCTGGACCAGCGGCCACCTGGACGCCCAGGTGTTCCAGGCATTCGTGAAAAGCGTAGGCATCTACCCCACGGGCTCGCTGGTGCGGCTGTCGTCGGGGCGCATCGGCGTGGTCACCGCGCAGAACCCGCGCGCGCTGCTGAAGCCGGTGGTCAAAGCGTTCTTCTCCACCAAGTCCGACATGCGCATCCCGCCGGTGCTGGTCAACCTGGCCCTGCCCGACTGCAAGGAAAAGATCACCCACCGCGAAGACCCGCAGGTCTGGAAGTTCCCCGACCTGAACCCGCTGTGGTCGGGCTTCGAGCCATCGAGCTGGTGAGCACCAGGCCCAATCAGGCTTTGAGGTACTCGGCCTTGCCGCCCAGCCAGCGCAGCACATGCTGCTCGGCCAGCGCCGGGTAGCGGTCCAGCATCTGCAGCGCCAGTTCGCGCGCCCATTCCAGCAGATCGCTATCGGTTTCCAGGTCGGCAAAGCGCAGCAGCGGTGCGCCCGACTGGCGGGCACCCAAAAATTCGCCCGGACCGCGGATCTCCAGGTCGCGGCGGGCGATCTCGAAGCCGTCGTTGGTCTCGGCCATGGCTCTCAGCCGGGCCCGGGCGATCTCGCCCAGGCGCGGCGCGTCGCCGGTGGAGTACAGCAGCACACAGGCCGAAGCCGCCGCACCGCGCCCGACCCGGCCGCGCAGCTGGTGCAGCTGGCTCAGGCCGAAGCGCTCGGCATGCTCGATCACCATCAGCGAGGCATTCGGCACGTCGACCCCGACCTCGATCACCGTGGTGCTGACCAGCACGCCCATCAGCCCGTCGTTGAACAGGCCCATCACCGCCTTCTTTTCCGCCACCGCCATGCGCGAATGCAGCAGGCCGACCAGCACGCCGGGCAGGGCTTCGCTCAGGTCGGCATGGGTTTGGGTGGCGTTGACCAGGTCCAGCGCCTCGCTTTCCTCGATCAGCGGGCACACCCAGTAAATCTGCCGGCCCTCGTCGATCTGGGCGCGGATGCGCTCGATGACCTCGTCGCGCCGTGCGTCGTTGATCAACTTGGTAACGATGGGCGTGCGCCCGGGCGGTAGCTCGTCGATGGTGGACACGTCGAGGTCGGCGTAGTAGCTCATGGCCAGCGTCCGCGGAATCGGCGTCGCCGTCATCATCAGCAGATGCGGCTCCAGCGCGCCGTCGACCAGCTTGCTGCGCAGCGCCAGGCGCTGGGCCACGCCGAAGCGGTGCTGCTCGTCGATCAGCGCCAGCGCCAGGTTCTGGAAGACCACTTTGTCCTGGATCACCGCGTGCGTGCCGACCACCAGCGCGGCTTCGCCGCTGGCGATCTTTTCCAGCATCTCGCGGCGCTGCTTGGTCTTCTGGCTGCCGGTGAGCCAGGCGACGCACTTGCCCAGCGGCGCCAGCAGCGGCTCCAGCCAGGCGACCAGTTTGCGGAAGTGCTGGTCGGCCAGGATTTCGGTAGGCGCCATCAGCGCGCACTGCCAACCGGCGTCGATGGCGGTGCAGGCCGCCAGCGCGGCAACCACGGTTTTGCCGGACCCCACATCGCCCTGCAGCAGGCGGTTCATGGGAATGGGCAAGACCAGGTCGGCGGCGATCTCCTGGCCCACCCGTTCCTGCGCCGCCGTCAGCGCAAACGGCAGCGCAGCCAGCAGGCCCAGGCGCAGGCTGGCGCCTGCCAGCGCGACCAGGGGCGGGGCCTGCAGGCGGTCGCGCTCGCGCTTGGCCTGCAGCTGCGACAGCTGCTGGGCCAGCAGCTCTTCGGCCTTCAGCCGCTGCCAGGCCGGGTGGCTGCGGTCTTCCAGCGCGGCCAGCGACACATTGGGCGCCGGATGGTGCAAAAAAGATAGCGCCTCGCGCAGGCTGTAATTGCGCTGCAGCCCAGTTTTATCCAAATATGCGGCGTTGTAGGGCGGACAGCCAGGCGGCAGGGTTTCGCTTAAAGCTGCGCGCTGCAGGCCGCCCAGCACGGCACGGCGCAGATACGCCTGGGGCAGGCCAGCGACGCTGGGGTAGACCGGGGTCAGCGCCGTCGGCAGGTCGCCACCGGCCAGCTTGAACACCGGGTGCAGCATCTGCCGGCCCAGAAAGCCGCCCTTGACCTCGCCGCGCACCCGCAACCGCGCGCCCACTGCCAGGGTCTTCTGGTGCGAGGGGTAAAAGCTGAAGAAGCGCAGCTGGCAGGTGTCGCTGTCATCCACCACCGTCACCACCAGCTGGCGGCGGCCGTGCAGCGTGATCTCGCTGTGGGTGACGGTGGCCTCGATCTGCACCGCCTCGCCCTCGCGCGCATCGGCCAGGCGGGTGATGCGGGTTTCGTCTTCGTAGCGCAGCGGCAGGTGCAAGGCCAGGTCGATGTCGCGCCGCAAACCCATTTTGAGCATGGCTTTTTGGGCGGGGTTGAGCTTGGGCGGAGGTGCGGCCATGGGGGCGGATTTTGCCTTGTTGTGCCAATCCGCCATCGCAGCGCAGAAAGCCCCCTGATTCGGGAAATTCAGCACCGGCAAACGCGGCTTCGTAGGTCATACTATGTAAACACTCTTACCAACGTGCATTTGGCTCGCCCAGCCTTGCTCCAATTAACGCAACGCAACATGCTCAAACGCATCCACGTTCAACAGCTCACTTTGGGCATGCATATCGACGGCTTTTGCGGCCCCTGGATGGAGCACCCGTTCTGGCGCAACCACTTTGTGCTGACCGACCCGCAGGACATCGCGCTGATTCTGGCCAGCAGCATCCAGGAAGTCTGGATCGATGCCAGCAAGGGCAAGGACATTGCCGCCGATACGCCAGCCCTGGCGCAAGCCGAGTCGCTGGCCTGCGTGGAGCAGGAAGTGCAAGCCGCCGAGGCCGCGCCCTCCGACACCCAACCCACATCGCTGACAGCCGAATACAAGCGCGCCGCGGAGATTTGCGCCAAGTCCAAGCGGGCGATCATGACCATGCTGCAGGAAGCGCGCATGGGCAAGACCGTGCATACCGAGCTAGCCTCGCACATGGTGCAGGAAATTTCGGATTCGATGCTGCGCAACCACGAGGCCATGATCAATCTGGCCCGCCTCAAGACTGCCGACGACTACACCTATATGCATTCGGTGGCGGTATGCGCGCTGATGGTGGCGCTGTCACGGCGCCTGGAGCTGGACGAAGTCGTAACCCGCTCCCTGGGGCTGGCCGGCCTGCTGCACGATCTGGGCAAGGCCATGATGCCCATGGAGGTGCTGAACAAGCCCGGCAAGCTGACCGATTCCGAGTTTGCCATCATTCAGTCGCACCCCGCGCAAGGCCACAAGTTGCTGGTTGCGGGCCAGGTGCTGGACCCGATCGTTCTGGACGTGGTGCTGCACCACCACGAGAAAACCGATGGCACCGGGTACCCGGAACGGCAAAAAGACGCAGAAATCAGCCTCTACGCCAAGATGGGCGCAGTCTGCGATGTCTACGACGCCATCACCTCCAACCGGCCCTACAAAAAGGGCTGGGACCCGGCCGAGTCCCTGAAACGCATGGCCGAATGGACCCACGGCCACCTAGACGCCAAGGTTTTCCAGGCCTTTGTGAAAAGCCTGGGCATCTATCCCACGGGTTCGCTGGTGCGGCTGGCGTCGGGGCGGATTGGCGTGGTCATCGAACAGCACGCAACTGCGTTGCTCAAGCCCAAGGTCAAGGCATTTTTCTCGACCAAGTCCGACATGCGCATCCCGCCCCAGGTGATCGACCTGGCCGCTGAAGGCTGCAAGGAGAAGATCGTAGGACGCGAAGACCCAGAAACCTGGCGCTTCCCGGACCTGAACGAGCTGTGGTCGGGCATGGCACCCCTCGCCTGACGCTGCCCGGCTGAAGACGGGCTGCGGGCTTGAACGGCCCGCGTGGGACAATCTAGGGTTTTCCCCTCAACTCTTGGTATGGGTTTGTCCGGCCCTCAAGTTCTATGCGCACTTATTCCCTCAGCGATTTCGACTTCACCCTGCCTGAGGCCCTGATCGCCCAGCACCCCGCCGCTGAACGCAGCAGCTCCCGCCTGCTGGACGGCACCGGCACCACGGCCCAGGACCGCATCTTCCGCGACCTGCCCGACCTGCTTAAAGCCGGCGATTTGCTGGTCTTTAACGACACCAAGGTACTCAAAGCCCGCCTTTTCGGCGAAAAGGCCAGCGGCGGCAAGGTGGAGCTGCTGGTCGAGCGCGTGCTCACCGGCAACCAGGTTGCCGCCCATATGCGCGTCAGCAAAAAGCCCGAGCCAGGCGCCACCATCAACCTAGTAGGCGAAGGTGGCTTCCGTGCCACCCTGCTGGGCCGCTGGCCCGATGCCGACGGCACGCTGTTCCGCTTCGTACTGAGCAACGACGCGGGCGACGACCCCTACACCCTGATGGAGTGCCACGGCCATGTGCCGCTGCCGCCCTACATCACGCACACCGATTCGGCCGAGGACGCGCAGCGCTACCAAACCGTGTTCGCCCGAGCCCCCGGCGCCGTGGCCGCGCCCACCGCCGCCCTGCACTTTGACAATGCCCTGCTAGCCCAACTGGAAGCCCAGGGCGTGCAGCGCGCCAGCGTGACCCTGCATGTCGGCGCCGGCACCTTCCAGCCAGTGAAGACTGAGAACATCGCCGAGCACCAGATGCACAGCGAGTGGTACGAGGTGCCCGCCGCCACCCAGCAAGCGATTGCCGCCTGCAAGGCCCGTGGCGGCCGCGTGGTCGCTGTCGGCACCACGACCGTGCGCACGCTGGAGTCCTGGGCCCAGTCCGGCCTGGCCAGCGGCGACACGCGCATCTTCATCACGCCGGGCTTTGCCTTCCAGCATGTGGACCTGCTGGTGACCAACTTCCATTTGCCCAAGTCCAGCCTGATGATGCTGGTGAGCGCATTTGCCGGCTACGAGCACATCACGGACTTGTACCGCCACGCGATTGCCAACCAATACCGTTTCTTCAGCTATGGCGACGCCATGCTGCTCCAGCGAAAGACCGCCTGACCATGTTGAAATTTGACCTACTCGCCACCGACGCCCCTTCCGCCGACGGCAGCTACGCTGGCAGCCACGCGCGCCGCGGCACGCTGACCCTGAACCACGGCGTGGTGCAAACCCCCATCTTCATGCCCGTGGGCACCTACGGCACCGTCAAGGGTGTCATGCCGCGCAGCCTGGAAGAAATGGGCGCCCAGATCATCCTGGGCAACACCTTCCACCTGTGGATGCGCCCGGGGCTGGACGTGATGGCCCAGTTCGGCGGCCTGCACCAGTTTGAAAAGTGGAACAAGCCCATCCTCACCGACAGCGGCGGCTTCCAGGTGTGGAGCCTGGGCGAGATGCGCAAGATCAGCGAAGAAGGCGTGAAGTTCTCGTCGCCGGTCAACGGCGACAAGCTGTTCCTGACGCCCGAGATCAGCATGCAGATCCAAACCACGCTGAACTCCGACATCGTGATGCAGTTCGACGAATGCACGCCCTACGACACCAAGGGCCACATCACCACCGAGCGCGAAGCCCGCAACTCCATGGAGCTCAGCCTGCGCTGGGCCAAGCGCTGCCAGGCCGAGTTCGCCCGGCTGGAGAACCCGAACGCGCTGTTCGGCATCGTCCAGGGCGGCATGTTCGAAAACCTCCGCCAGGAGTCGCTGGACCAGCTGGTGGAGATGGACTTCCCCGGCTACGCCGTGGGTGGCGTCAGCGTCGGTGAGCCCAAGGACGAGATGCTGCGCATCATGGCCCACACGCCTCACAAGCTGCCCGCCCACAAGCCACGCTACCTGATGGGCGTGGGCACGCCCGAGGATCTAGTCCAAGGCGTGGCCGAGGGCGTGGACATGTTCGACTGCGTGATGCCCACCCGCAACGCGCGCAACGGCACCTTGTTCACCCGCTATGGCGACCTGAAGATCCGCAACGCCCGCCACAAGACCGACGAGCAGCCGCTGGACGTCACCTGCACCTGCCACGCCTGCGCCGGCACCTCGGGCGTGTCTTACGCAAACGGCGGCCGCGACGGCTTCAGCCGCGCCTACCTGCACCACCTGGACCGCTGCGCCGAAATGCTCGGCCCCATGCTGGCCAGCATCCACAACTTGCACTACTTTTTGAACCTGATGTCGGAGATGCGCGCGGCGCTGGACGCGGGCACGTTTGGCGCGTTCCGCGCGCAGTTCAAGGCGGATCGGGCGCGCGGGGTCTAGTTACTATTTTTTTGATAGCTTCTAGCGCAGTATCCACCTGCGCCAGAGCCCGTTTTCGCTTAAAAATCAATGGGCCAGCGAAGTGGCGCGCAGCCCGGCGGCCGTGCGGTGCGCGAACTTGCGGTCTTGGGCGCGGGCCATAAAAGTCATGCCAAACGCCAGCAGCGCCAGCGCCGCGCCAACCCAGGGCAGCTGCGCATAGGGCACGCCCGACTGGATGGCCAGTCCGCCCAGGTAGGCGCCGCCCGCACAGCCAATGTTGAAGCCGCCCTGGTTCAGGGTGGAAGCCAGATTGGGCGAGCCGTGGGCAGCGTCCATCACGCGGATCTGCAAGGCCGGCACGGCGGCGAACGAAATGACGCCCCAGACGAACAGGGTCAGCAGCGCCGGGCCCCAGTAAGCGCTGGTCAGCGTGAAGCCCGCCAGCACCAGGGTCAGCAGGAAGAAGATGGCCACCAGCATGCGCAGCGGCCGGCGGTCGGCCAGGCGCCCACCCAGCAGATTGCCCACGGTCAGGCCCACGCCGAACAGCAGCAGGAACAGGCTGACGCCGTCATCGCTGACCAGGGTCACGCCGCTCAAGATCGGGCGGATATAGGTGAAGACGGAAAACAGGCTGGCCGCCGACACGGCGCTCAAGGTCATGCCCAGCAGCACCCGCGGGTCACGCAGCATGCGGAACTCCTTGGCCAGGCCGGGGCCGGGCACGGCCGCCATGCGGGGCAGCAAAGCCGCCAGGCCCACCAGCGCCACCAGGCCGATGGCCGCCACCACGCCAAAGGTATAGCGCCAGCCCAGTGCCTGGCCGAGGGCGGTGCCGCCGGGCACGCCCAGCACATTGGCCAGGGTCAGGCCGGCAAACATCAGCGCCATGGCCTGGGCCCGCTGGTCGCGCGGCACCAGGTCGGCGGCCACCACCGCGCCCATGCCGAAGAAGGCCGCATGCGCGAACGCGGTAAACACCCGCGCCGCCATCATCAGGCCGAAGCTCGGGGCCAGCGCGCACAGCAGATTGCCCAGCATGAAGATGGCCATCAGGGTCAGCAAGGCACCCTTGCGCGGCGCTTTGGACAAGGCCACGGCCATCAGCGGCGCGCCGACCACCACGCCCATGGCATAGCCGGTCACCAGCATGCCGGCGGAGGGGATGGACACGTTCAAGTCGCCCGCCACCTCGGGCAGCAAGCCCATGATGACGAATTCGGTAGAGCCTATGCCGAAGGAGCCCACGGTCAGGGCGAACAGGGGCAGGCGGGTGCGCAAGTGGTCAAGCAAAGGCATGGTGGGGCAGCCGGTGGGGGCCGCGGGCAAGGTTCAGACGGAGGATAACCCGTATCTTAAATGCAGCATCCTGGCCGTGCCGCCCTGCGGCTAAGTTCCCACAGACGCTGACGGGCGGTTCGCCGAGGTGCCGCAGGCGTGGCAAAACTTGGCAAACGCACTCTTGCGGGTATGGCAGGGTGCGCAGTGGTCGTATAGGCCGATGCCGCAGTGCGGGCAGAAGTCGATGGTGTCGTTCTTCAGGTCCACCGGGCGCTCGCAGCCCGGGCAAACGCTTTTGGCCAATCGGGCCAGGGCCACGTCGTAGCTGAGCTCCTCGCGTCGCTGGGCATCGGGCAGGGCTTCGGCGAGCTTCTGCTTTTCCAGGTAGCGGTTCAGCCCCACGATGGCCTGGCGTCCGACCAGCACGGTGAGCACGATGCCGACCACATAGCGCACATAGCCGCCATAGCTAGGCAGATACGGCACGAGTTCGACAAAGAAGGCGAACAGCGCGAAGTAGATGAAGCCCCAGACAAACGGCCAGTAGGTGCTTTTGCGCTGTTTCACAAACAGCCAGCCGGCAATGGCCAGCAGCGGCAGAGTCAGTGCCAGCCGGTAGCCGAACACCCGCAGCTCCTGCTTGCGCTGTGCCTGGTCCAGGCCGGTCTGGGCCGATTCCTCCAACGCCGACAGCCGGGTTTGCGCGGCCTGCACCGACTGGCGGGCATCCAGCGCAATCTGCTCCTGCTGGTCGATCAGGGTCTGGGCGCTGCGTTCGGCCACCTTCAGCTGGTCCAACGCCTTGGTGCGGCTGAGCAGCTCGGGGTCTTGGTCGGAGCGGCCGGTGGCGTGGCGGGTGGCCAGCCAGTTGTCAAAGGTTTCGCGGGCTGCCGCTCCATTGGACTGGGCTACCTGCAGCTTCAGGGTAGCCTGCTCCAGCGCGGTGTCGGCATCGCGTTCGGCCAGCTGGCCAGCCTTGACCGCGGCCCGCGCCTCGGTGGCCGCGGGCTTGTCGATGAAGTCTTCCAGGGTGAACTGGTGCTCGACCTGGGGCAGATCGCCCACCACGCTACCGCCCAGGCCAATCAGGAAACCCGCAAAGATGAAGGCCACCAGCCACAGGCCGCGGTGGAACCACTTTTCGGACAAACGCAGTGCTTTGCTCATACCAACTCCTTTTTAGAGCGTGTTCACGATCTCACAGCGCCAACTGTACGGGCGCGCCCGCCAGCTGTGCGCGTTGCAGCCAGCTGAACACCGAATCCACGGTAATGGTCTCGATGCGGTCGCTGAAGCGCTTCTCGTTCGGGTGGTCGTCAAAGGCCACATTGGCCTTGGTGGCGCGCGCGCCGAGCCGGGTCAGCGGCCCGATCTTCAGGGTGGTGGGCGTGTAGCCCTTGAACTTCAGCCAGGCCTGGGCACGTTCGCGCGAGTCCGCGCTGGGCTCCATGACAGCGGCCAGGGTCTCCAGCGCCCACTGGTTGGACTGCTGGTACTTGGTCGCCCAGGCATAACTGACCAGACTGTAGGGCTTGCTGTGCAGCCGCACGGCGCGCGGCGTGTCTTGCAGCAGGGCCAGCAGGCGCTCTTGCAGCTCGGTCGTGGGCACGGCCCAGGCGGCTTCATATCGCCACAGGTCGTCCATGAAAAATTCGCCCAGGCCCTGGCGGTAGATGTACGCATCGGGCGTACCGCACTGGTTGAGCTTGTGCAGCACGCGCCACACATGGCCGCCCTGGCCGTTGGGCTGCTGGTAGGCAAAGCCCAGGTGCGAATAGCGCAAGCCGTACGGGCTCAGGTCTTGCCCAGCACGGGCCAGTATCACCACCCGCGCGCCGCTGGCGTCCAGAGCCGCGAGCGTGCGTTCGGCCAAGGTAAGGCCGCGCTCGATGGTGGCGGCTTTGGGCGGCTGCTCGGCATCGCAGGAGCGCCCGGCCAGCGCGGGTGGAGCCAGCCACAGGCCGGCACACAGACAGATGGCGGGCAGAATTTGCAGGCGCATGGCGGGCTTTCGGTTTAGTTGGTCACACGTTCGTTGTGCAGCAGGGCTCGGCCCAGCGCGTTCGGGATGAAGGCAATCGCCTCACCTGCCGCCGACAGCAAGGTGCCCGCGCCGATCACGCTCACCGTGACCACGCTGCCTGCCACCAGCGATGCGCCTGCCACGCCCTTGCTGGCCACTTCGATGCTGGCCTGCGCTCCGTCCGAAGCCCGCTCCAGCAGATACACCGTGCCGCGGGCGGTGGACTGCACGGTCTTGACCACCAGCACCGCGCCGATAGTGGACAACATCACCGGTACTTCTCCCGGCGTCGCACTGGGTGCGGCGACCACTGAGGCCAGAACCAACGTGGACACCGCACTCAAGGCCGACGCCTCGCTCTGCGCTTTAGCCTCAAAAGAGGCGCTAGCGCTTATAAATAAAGCGCTAACAGCTATTGAAAATGTAGCTAGTGTATTTTTCATGTTGGTGTCCTGGTTTATTCAGCTGCCACGTCGGCGCGTATCGCCCTGCCTTGCAAACGTGCTTCGCCCACATCTGCGTCATGCTTGTCGCGCAGCGTCTTGGCCAGGGTGAAGGTGCAGGTAATCAGGTACAGCCAGCTCACGCCCAGAAAGGCCTTGTAGGTTTCGTTAACGTCCATGCGCGCCAGACCCCAGCCGGTCAGGCCCATGGCGAGGAAGAAGCCGCCCCAGACCACGAACTTGAACATCGGCGTGTCGGCTACACGGGCTTCACCGCGGGTGCGTTCGTTGTCGCGCACAAACTTGGCCAGCACGAAGGCCGCCGACAGGCAGAAGAAGTAGCCCATCACCATAAACGCCCGGTCCAGATCCTGGCCAGGCAGATAGGCCAGGCCCACGGCGCAGACAAAGATGGCGATGGCGAACGACAGCCAGACCTGCAACGACCAGGCTTTGGAGTCGCGGTGGATCAGAACGGTTTTGGAGGCTTGCATGGTTTCCTGCGAGGGGTGGTTGAACATGGCCGCGATTGTGTCCAGCGCCGGACCCTGCCCGTGCGCATTCTTCGTCTAGTTTGATGAAATACGCTGTCGGGTATCGAATTACGATACTTTTAGCCACCCGGGTGCCCGGTGCAAAATGGGCCGCATGAAAGCTCCCCCCAGACTGCAAGCCTTGGTCGAAGAAGGCCTGATCGACACCGTGGTCCGCCAGCTGATGAGCGGTAAGGAAGCCATGGTCTACGTGGTGCGCAGCGGCGACAACACCCTGTGCGCCAAGATTTATAAAGAAGCAACGAACCGCAGCTTCCGCCAAGCGGTGGACTACACCGAAAACCGCAAGGTGAAGAACAGCCGCCAGGCCCGTGCCATGGCCAAGGGCAGCAAGTTCGGCCGCGAAGCGCAAGAGGCGGCCTGGCAGAGCGCCGAGGTCGATGCGCTGTACAAGCTGGCCGATGCCGGCGTGCGCGTGCCCCGGCCGTACAACTTCTTTGAAGGCGTGCTGCTGATGGAGTTGGTGACCGATGCGCACGGCGACGCGGCGCCGCGCCTGAACGACGTAGTGTTCAGCCCCGAAGACGCGCGCAAACACCACGCCAGCCTGCTGGCCGAGGTCGTACGCATGCTCTGCGCGGGCACGGTGCATGGCGATCTGTCGGAGTTCAACATCCTGCTGGCGGCCGATGGCCCGGTGATCATCGACCTACCCCAGGCGGTGGATGCGGCCGGCAACAACCACGCCCAGCGCATGCTGCTGCGCGATGTGCTCAATCTGCGCGACTTCTTTGGCCAGTTCGCGCCCGAGCTGCTGCAGACCGACTTCGGCCCAGAGATGTGGGAGCTGTACCAGCGCGGTCTGCTCAGCACCGAGGTGGTGCTCACCGGCCATTACCAGCGCAAAACCGGCGCCGTCGACATGGGCAGCGTGCTGCGCGAAATTGATGACGCCCGAGCCGAAGATGCCGCCCGCAGGTTGCGGATGCAGCAAAGCGGGTAGGGCATGCCCGCCCCAGACAGCTGGCCTTGCGGGGCCGATGCAGGCTAAGATCAAGCGCATCTCTGCGTGGGGGCAAACGCCCTGTTGGGAAAGGTCGGTATGCGTCTATGGCAAGCTGGAAAGTGGAGCTCCTTGTCGGCCAGGATCCGGCTGCTGGTGCTGGTCACCATCTTGCCGGCGGTGGTGCTGGTGGTCTACCAGGCGCAGGCCAACCGTACCGAAGCTATTGCCGCCACCGAAGAGCGCGCCGTGCTGACCGTCAAAAGCCTGGCTGCCACCCAGCAAAGGCTGATCAACAACACCCGTGAGTTTCTGCAGAACCTGGCCTACCTGCCGCAGGCCCAGCAACCCGAGGCAGCGGGCTGCTCGCAGTACCTGGCCGAAGTGCTGTCGCTGAACAACACCTACGTCAACCTGGGCCTGCCGCGGGCAGATGGCGCACTGCTGTGTAACGCCACCCCCTTGAGGGCGCCGGTGAATGTGGCAGACCGCCCCTACTTCCAGCGCGCCATCCAGTCGCGGGAATTTTCGGTTGGTGCGTTCCAGGTGGACCGCGCAACCCAGGCGGCCAGCGTCAACTTTGCCTATCCGGTGGTCAACTTCACCAGCCAGAAGGTGGTGGGTGCGGCTGTGGCGGTGGTATCACTCGAGTGGTGGAGCCGCCGCTTGGCCGACCTGAGCCTGCCGGATGGCGCCGTGGCCCGGGTGACCGACCCCAGCGGCTACGTGATTGCCCGCTACCCGCCAGCGCCGCTGGAACTGGGCCTGCTTTTCTATGACGCCAATTTCAGCAGCGCGCTGAACCAGCATGGCGACATAGGCGAACTGCACCGCCACGGCAGCGACGGCAAGCGCCAGCTGGTGGTGTTCCGGCCGCTGATCGAATCGGATGGCAAAACCATTGCCACCATGAGCCTGACCATTCCGCTGGAGAACCTGTATGCCGCTGCCAACCAGCGGATGTGGAACGACATCGGCTTTCTGTTGCTCGGCCTGCTGCTCAGCTTTGGGCTGGCGCACGAGGGCATACGCCGCGCGGTTGCCCAGCCGCTGCAGCGCCTGCTCGACGCCACCGATGGACTGACCCATGGGCGCTATCTGCCGCAGATGCCGACCACCGGCATACGAGAACTGGGCGAGCTGGCCCAGCGCTTCAACAACATGGCCTTAAAGCGACAGAGCTTCGAGAACCAACTGCGCGAGAGCGAGGAAAACCTGGCCATCACCTTGCATTCGATTGGCGACGCCGTCATTGCCACCGATGCCGAAGGGCGGATCACCCGCATGAATGGCGTGGCGGAGCGGCTCACCGACTGGTCGCTGGCCGAAGCCCTGGGGCAGCCGCTACGGGCGGTGTTCCGCATCGTCGATGCCGGCACGCGCGCACCCGTACCGGACCCGGTGCAGCGGGTGATGGAGCGCGGCGAAGTCGTGGTGTTGGCCAACCACACAGCGCTGCTGGCGCGCGGCGGCGCCGAGTACCAGATTGCCGACAGCGCCGCCCCCATCCGCAACGCCAGTGGCCAGGTGGTGGGCGTGGTGCTGGTGTTCAGCGATGTGTCGGAAGCCTACCGCATACGCAACATATTGCAAGAAAACGAAGCCCGGTTCCGCACGCTGACGGCGCTCTCGTCCGACTGGTACTGGGAGCAGGACGCGCAGTTCCGCTTCGTCAAAATGGACGACGGCCCTTCGCAAAAGGCGCCCGGAAGCTACCCAACGCCGCTGGGCATGACACGCTGGGAAATCCCCAGCCTGAACGTCAGCGAGGCAGACTGGGAACAGCACCGCGCAACGCTCCAGAGGCACGAGGAGTTCCGCGATTTCGAAATCCACCGCCGCAACCCGGATCGCAGCACCTACTGGATATCCGTCAGCGGCACGCCCATCTTCGATGCACAAGGCCAGCTCAGCGGCTACCGCGGTGTAGGCCGGGATATCACCAAACGCAAGCACGCGGAAGACGAATTGCGCATCGCCGCCATCGCCTTTGAGTCTCAGGAAGGCGTACTGGTCTGCAACCGAGACAACATCGTTCTGCGGACCAACCACGCATTCAGCAAAATCACCGGCTACAGCGCCGAAGAAACGATTGGCCAGCCCATCAGCATGCTGGCATCGGGCCGCCACGACGCGGCTTTTTTTGCAGCCATGTACACCAGCCTGAAGACCGCCAATGAATGGCAGGGCGAAATCTGGAACCGCAGCAAGAACGCCGAGGAGCGGCTGTACTACATGACCATCACCGCCGTCACGGACTCGGGCGGCAGCCTCACCCACTACGTCGCCACGCTGGTGGACATCACCCAGAAAGCCGCTGCCGCCAAAGAGATCGAGCACCTGGCGTTCTACGATGCGCTGACGCACCTGCCGAACCGCCGGCTGATGATGGACCGCCTGCAGCAGGCCTTCGCCTCCAGCACCCGTACCGACAGGCACGGCGCGCTGCTGTGCCTGGACCTGGACCACTTCAAGACCCTGAACGACACCCTGGGCCACGACATGGGCGATGTGCTGCTGCAACAGGTAGCCCAGCGCCTGACGAGCTGTGTCCGCGAAGGCGACACCGTGGCACGGTTTGGCGGCGACGAGTTCCTGGTGTTGCTGGAAGACCTGAGCCCGTTTGCCACCGAAGCCGCGGAACAGACCCAAGCCGTGGGCACGAAGATCCTGGACACCCTGAACCAGGCCTACCAGCTGGCCTCGCACCATGTGCGCAGCACCACCAGCATGGGCGCGGTGCTGTTCAGTGGGCAAACCCAGTCCCTGGACGAATTGATCAAGTACGCCGACCTCGCCATGTACGCGGCCAAGAATGACGGGCGCAACGCCATCCGCTTCTTCGATCCAAAGATGCAGGCCGCGGTCACCGCCCGCGCTGCGCTGGAAAGCGATTTGCGCACCGCGCTGGCCGAGCAACAGTTCCATCTGTACTACCAGATCCAGATCGGCCCCGGCGACCAGCCGGTGGGCGCCGAGGCGCTGATCCGCTGGCAACACCCCACGCGCGGCCTGGTTTCGCCCTTCGACTTCATCCCGCTGGCCGAAGAAACGGGGCTGATCCTGCCCATCGGCCTGTGGGTGCTGCAAACCGCCTGCAAGCAACTGCAGCGCTGGCGCAACGACCCGGCCACCGCCGATCTGCAGCTGGCGGTAAACGTCAGCGCGCTGCAGTTTCGGCAGCCGGACTTCGTGGAGCAGGTAGGCGAGGTGCTGCGGCACACCGGTGCCCGGCAGGACCGATTGAAGCTCGAACTTACCGAAAGCCTGGCCCTGGAAAATGTGGAAGACACCATCGCCAAGATGAAGGTGCTGCGGGGGCTGGGACTGCGCTTTTCGATGGACGACTTTGGCACCGGCCAATCCTCGCTGTCCTACCTGACGCGGCTGCCGCTAGACCAGCTGAAGATTGACCAGAGCTTTGTGCGCAACATCGGCATCCAGCACACCGATGCCCTGATCGTCCAGACCATCATCGGCATGGCCCACAGCCTGGGCCTCGACGTGATCGCCGAGGGCGTGGAAACCGAGCAGCAGCGTGCGTTCCTGGCGCTGAATGGCTGCACCCTGTGCCAGGGCTATCTGTTCAGCCGGCCCGTGCCGCTGGATGAGTTTGAAGGCCTGCTCACCCAGTACGCAAGTCCCGCCTAAGCCAGCAGTTCCGCCACCCGGTTGCGCAGCAGCGCGGGCTGCACCTCGGCCGCAGACACAACCGTACCCACGTTCAAGCCGACCCGGTTCAGCATGCCGCGCCGGAACGGCCGCACCATGGCGCCGCCCTGCTCGATCCGGCTGAAGTACGAGCCCCACAGATTGGTCAGCGCCATCGGAATCACCGGCACCGGCGCGCGCTCCAGGATTTTCATGATGCCGCCCTTGAACTCCTGCAGCGTGCCGTCCTTGGTGATGCCGCCCTCGGGGAAGATGCCCAGCAGATCGCCATCTTGCAGCACCTTGGCCGCAGCCGCAAACGCGGCGTCGTAGGCCGCCGGGTCCTCGGCGCGCGGCGCGATGGGAATCGCCTTGGCCAGGCGGAACAGCCAGCCCAGCACCGGCACCTGGAAGATGCGGTGGTCCATCAGGAAAACGATAGGCCGCGGGCTGGCCGCCATCAGCAGCACGGCATCCACAAAGCTCACGTGGTTGCAGGCCAGGATGGCCGGGCCGCTGATCGGGATGTGCTGCTCGCCCGTCACCTTGAAGCGGTACACGCAGTGCGACAGCAGCCAGGCCACAAAGCGCAGCAGGTACTCGGGCACCAGCAGGAAGATGTAGAAAGCCACCACCGCATTCGCCAGGCCGGTGAACAAGAATATCTGCGGAATGCTGAAGCCGCTGCTGAGCAGCGCCCCGGCGATCACCGAGCTGCCAATCATGAACAGCGCGTTCAGGATATTGTTGGCCGCGATGATGCGGGCCCGGTGCGTGGGCTGGCTGCGCAGCTGGATCAGCGCGTACATGGGCACGCTGTACAGCCCGGCAAACAGGCTGAGCAACGCCAGGTCGGCCGTCACCCGCCAGTGTGCGGATTGCGCCACAAAAGCCCCCAGGCCCATCACCGGCACCACCGGCAGGCCGCGCGAGGCAAAGTACAGGTCCACCGCAAACACGCTCATGCCGATGGCGCCCAACGGCACCAGGCCGATCTCCACATGCCGGCGGCTCAGCACCTCGCACAGCAGCGAGCCGGTGCCGATGCCGATGGAAAACAGCACCAGCAAAAGCGTGGCCACCTGCTCATCGCCGTGCAGCACCTCCTTGGCAAAGCTGGGGAACTGGCTGAGGAACACCGCGCCGAAGAACCACATCCAGCTAATACCTAGTAGCGAGCGGAACACCACCAGGTTTCCGTGCGCCAGCTGCAGGTTGCGCCAGGTCTCAGAGATCGGGTTCCAGTTGATCTTCAGCTGCGGATCGGTGGCCGCCAGCTCGGGAATCGACTGCGCCAGCCAGCGGCCGACCAGCGCAAGGACCACACAGCCGATGGCCACCGCCGTGTGCCCGACTTCGGGGATCGTCACCAACAGCCCGCCGACGATATTGCCCAGCAAAATGGCCACGAAGGTGCCCATCTCCACCATGCCGTTGCCGCCGGTCAGCTCGGCGTCCGACAGCACCTGCGGCAGGTAAGCAAATTTGACCGGCCCGAACAGGGTGGAATGCAGCCCCATCAGGAACACGCAGGCCAGCAGCACCGGAATCTGCACCGCCAGATTGGTCGTGAAAAAGCCATAGGCCGCCACCAGCATGATCGCGATCTCCAGGTTCTTCACCGCGCGGATCATCCGGGTCTTGGGGAACTTGTCGGTCAGCTGCCCACTGGTCGCCGAGAACAGCAGGAACGGCAGGATGAACAACGCCCCGATCACCAGCCCCGCCAGCGCCGGCGGCAACCAACTGACGCTGAGCTGGTAGGTCACCATCACCGTAAACGAGAACTTGAAGAGGTTGTCGTTCGCCGCGCCGGAGAACTGGGTCCAGAAGAACGGCGCAAAACGCCGCTGCTTGAGCAGCGCGAACTGGTTGGGATGGGGCGCGGAATCGTTTGTCTGCAGTGTCATTTTTAATGCCAAATTGGGCTGTGGCGCATATTCTATGTGCGCATACAGCTATTAAAAAAATAGCAATAGGGCTTACAGACTAGTAAGCCCAAATACGCATTGACTCAGGGCTACGGGACCCATTGTGCCCAGGCCCAACCCGCCGCATCGCGCCCAGCACCGGCCAAGCCGCCAGCGCTGCCACGGCGTGCTTCAGGCTATGTCCAGACACCCATCCGCCGGTCCAGGCAAACATGGTGTGGTCGCCCAACTCCAATAGCTTGGCCAGCGCGTACATCGCGATCACCGCACCCAGGCGAATGCCCCATGCACCGGCCGCAGGTCGGCACCACGCAAGCCCCAGCAATAACAGCATGCCGCCGCCCTGCAGCACAGCCCAGGGCAACAGATTTCCGCTAGCCACCCACACCTGTACCGAGACCGGTCCCCAGAGAAGCACCGTGGCGGCGGTCAGCCACCCGGCTCGGAAACTGATACGGTCTGCCGCCGCCAGGCCCAGCAACCCGGCAAATGCCAGCACCATGCCCAGGCGGTCCACGGCCAAACGGGCGTTATCGGGCTGCCAGTGGTAGCTGCTGGAGCACACGGCGGCAACCACCAAGCCGCCGAAGAACATCGCCGCCAAGGAGCGCTGTGCACCAGACGGCTGGCGGCATACCGCCAGCAAACCCCAGACGCCACCCACCGCAAACGGCAGATTGCTCAACACATCCATGGCATACGGCAGGCCCCACCAAGTACGCTGGTCGGCAAAGTCGTGGTAACGCGCCTGCTGCGCGACTGCAGGGCCAAAACAAGCTGTCAACACCGCAACGGCCATAGCCACCAGCAGACGGGTTTCCAGAGGGGATAGAGAGGATTTCACGGGCAACACCTTACAAAAATAGAGTGGCGCGAGTGTGGATAAGCATGGCAACAAACCGCTCAGAAATATGAACCCGAATTGCTTTTCAATACAAAAGGTATCAATAATCGATACCAGCGGGATGGTCTGCATAACTCCCTGCGGTCTGTGGCAGCACGGACTCGGGCGGTCTACGGCGTGGCTTTTCTTGCCAATAGCGGTGCTATTGGCTGCATAAAGCGCCTTGAAGCCCATCCCGATCCGCACCACCACATCCTCGCCAGAGATACGCTAACCATCCCATGAGCACTACCGCCGACCTCGTCATCGCCCTGAAAAAGGAACTCAAAGCCGCCCAACTGACCTACGCCGACCTGGCGGCCAAGCTAGGGGTGGCGGAATCCAGCGTCAAGCGCATGCTGTCCAAAGGGGACATGCCGCTGTCGCGGGTGGACGCGATCTGCCGGGCTCTGAAGCTGGACTTTGCCGAGCTAGCGCGCCGCGTGGCCGACGCCCAGCCGCTGCTGGCCGAGCTGACCCAGGAACAGGAGCGCGCAGTGGTGGCCGACAAGAAGCTGCTGCTGGTGGCGATCTGCGTGCTCAGCCAGTGGACGCTGGAACAGATCGTGGCCTGCTACCGGCTGAGCGAGGCCGAGTGCATTGCCTGCCTGGCGCAGCTGGACCGCATCGGCATCATCGAGCTGCGCCCGCTCAACCGCTACCGGCTGCGGCTGGCCAAGGCCTTCCGCTGGCGGCCGCACGGGCCGGTGATGCAGTTCTTCCGTGAGGACGTAGTGCTGGACTATTACAGCGGCGGCTTTGACGGCCCGGGCGAGGGCCTGCTGCTGGTGCATGGCTCGGTGAGCCGCAGCCTGGCGCCGGTGTTCCTGGAACGGCTGCAACGGGTAGCACAGGACTTTGCCCAGCAGCACCTAGCCGACCAGAAACTGCCCGAGGATGCGCGCGAGGCCTACACCCTGGTACTGGGGATGCGGCGCTGGGAGTTTGCGGCGTTTACGGCTTTGCGTCGGTAAACACCGTCAGCACGCCGGTATAGCCGTACAGGTTTTGCCGGGCGATCTCGCCGGCGGCGAAGAAACCAACCAGGGGCACATCGCCAAGGGCCCGGCGCACGATCTGCAGCTCGGCGCTGGGGCCGCCGAAGTGGTTGCCGCCACGGCCGGTGCAGCTCACATACACAGCGCCGGCAATGCGCCGCGCCGGGTGCGGGGCCGACTCGGCCTCCGGAGCGGCCAGCGCAGTGGCCAGCTCGACCGACAGCTCTTCGGGCTCGAGTTCTTCGCGGATCTCGGCGCAGATGCGCACCAGGTCGGCCCTGGCCGCCGCCACATTGCGTTGGCAGAAGGCCAGCCGGGTGCCTACTTCGACGTTGTCACCGATGGCCACGCCTTTGCGCGTCGGGTCCAGGCCGATGATGTGGCGCACCACCACGTCGCTGCCGAAATGCGCGGTGCGCACCACGGCATCGCCAACGGCGGCGCGGGTCAGGCCGACCAGGGTGGCGCGGACCCGGCCCAGGGCTTCCTGCGGCTGCTCCAGGTTCACGCCCAGTTCGCGCAGCAGCACGTCGAGTGCGGGCTCGCCGTCCAGCTCCAGCACCAGGTTGGCATCGGACGCGGTGACAACGCGGGTGGCGGTGATCGGCTGGCAGCCCTGGGTGACGCGCGACACCAGGGGCACACCATCGCCAAAGGCCACACCGCTCAGGCCCCCGCTGAACACGCCGCGCGCCGCGCCATGGCCTTTGATGTTGCCGTTACCGCCGACCGCAAACTGCACCGAGCGCGAGCGGCTCGACGCCAGGCCGCCGAACAGGTAGCCGGTATCGGTGCGCTGGGCCATTTCAGCCACCAGCTCGGTCAGATCCGGGGTGTTGGCATCGGCATGGACCAGGGCGGTATGCGCCTCGAAACCCAGGCCCAGCGGGGCCACGCCGGAGAACACGCGGTACTGGTCGGCCGGCAGGTCGCACAACATGACGCTGAGCGCGGGCTCGTCAAAATATTCGACATTGTTGGCGGCGATACCTACGCCCACGGTGCCCGACCAGTCGGTCACCTCGGGCAGCTCGCCGCTAAGGTGGTCCAGGATGTCTTGGGCGTCGGCCGCATAGTGGTCGGTGATGTAGAGCAGGCCCAGGGTGGGCGTGCTGGCATAGTCGGGCAAGGCCATGTGGGCGCGCAGTTGCGCGAGGACCAGACCGGCGGCCATGCGCCATTGCGGGTGGGTGGCGTGGCCGTGGGGAAAGAGTTTCATAGCCAGCTCGGAATGCGGTTCAAGTTCAGGATATCAGTTCAGCGGCTTTTTCGCCGCGGCCTTTTTGGCCGGCGCTTTCTTGGCAGGGGTCTTTTTGGCAGGGGCTTTTGCGGCTGCGGGCTTAGCCGGCGGCACCTGGGCGGCCTTGGCCATGGCGCCTACGCTTTTCAGGGCTTCGGCCGCGAAGTTGGTCGCCAGGTTCTTGCTATTTTCGATCGCTGCCTGGGTGCTGGCGTCCTTCAGGGCCACGCCGGCGATCTGCTGGAACTGCTCGGTCAGCGAACCCCACCACTTCAACGGGTCGACCACACCGGGCGCGGCCGGCGCCTCGGCCGCTGCTTCGGCGGGTGCAGGTGCGGGTGCGGCGGGCTTCTCGGCCGGCTTCTCCACCGGCTTTTCGGCCGCCACATCGGGTTTGAGCTTAAATGCGCTGGCCAGATCGGTCATGCTGAAGTTCATGCCCTTGAGCGTGGCCAGGGTCATTTTCTGCACCTCCAACGCCTGGATGGTGGCCTTCAGTGCGACCGCATTCTGGTCGAGCCAGAACTGCACGGCTTTCAGCTCGGTGATGCGCTTGTCCAGCTCTTCGACGTTGATGGTGGGCGCCACCCAGCCGCCCATGCCGGGCATGGCCGGGGCCGCGTCCGCCGCGCCTTTGCCCAGGTTCTGCAAGAAGTCGAAGCCGGGCACGAATTTGCTGAAATCAAAGGCGGGTGTATCGCTCATGGTGTCTCCTGTCGGGGCTGTGGTGTCGCTGCACAGCTTACCCCAATGGAGCCGCGTTGCGCAGCGCCACAGGGGGCTTTGCATCAAGACAATGCGGTCTTCAGGGCTGCAACGCGGGCCAGTACCAGCCAGTCCAGCAGCAGCACCGCCAGCAGTACCCCGCCCGCCAAGGGGAAAGCCAAAGCCGCCAGCAGCATCACCACCGCGCCGCCCTTCCACAGAGGGGCCTGGGCGGGCACGCTGGGCGCGGCCAGACGGCCACTTCCCTTGGGGCGACGCACCCACCACATGGCAACGCCGCTCACACACAGCGCCACCACGGCCAGGCAGAACAGCACGTTGGCGCAGGCGCTCCACAGCCCCACATCGCCTTGGTGCAAGGCAATACCTACGGCCATGGCCTTGGCCACCGGGGCGTAGTCGGCATAGCCCGCCTGCGCCAGGATGCGGCCGGTGTAGCGGTCCACGTGCACAAAGCGGTCCTGGAACGGATTGGCCAGATCACCGCTCATGGTGTCGGCGGAGATGGAATACACGCCCGTGGCATCCTGCGGCACATTGATGTGAAACTGCCCGCTGAAGCCCAGGCGCTGCGCCAAGGCGGCTACGCCATCCAGGTTCACCGCCTCGCCAGCGTTCACGCCGGGCGTACCCCGTTGGGAGCCGGACACCGGCAACGGGGTCTGCTCCAGGCCCCAGGGCACATCGTGCAGGCCGGCGCTGTTCAGCGTGGCGTGGGTAGCGTCCGAGGTGGGCACGGCGTCCCACTTGGTGGCCGGGAAGGTGCTCCAGGGCTGGACCAGCTTGGCGCCCCACACGCCCGTCCACGACATGCCGGTCAGCAGGAACAAAGAAAGCACCAGGCTGAGCCAGAAGCCCAGGCTGGCATGCAGCGACTTCCACCACCTGCGGCCCGTGGCCCGCCAGTGGGGCAGCAGCACCTCAGACCACCGATCCAGCTGGCGTGGCCAGAACAGATACAGGCCGGTGGTGAGCATCACGATGCCCAAGCCCGCGGCCACCTCCACCAGGTAATCACCCGTGGGCCCCAGCAGCAGCGTGCCGTGGATTTTCTCGGCCCAGGCGAAAACCGTGGTGTCCTTGTTCACCACCTTGATGACCTCGGCGGTGTAGGGGTTGACGGCGACCGCATCGGTCACGCCGTCGTGCACCATCAGAAACCAGCTGGGTACATCGGGTGTCTTGGGCGCGATGTATTCCTTGAGCTGGGCTGCGGGGAATTGCGCCAGCACGGGCCGGGCCTGTGCGGTCACCGCCAGGGCCTGGCCTTGGGGTGTGACGTAGATGGTCATGCCCAGGCGGGTCTGGAAGCCGGTGAAGAAGACCATCACCAAGCCGGTGACGGCCAGCATCAGCAAGAAGGGCACGACGTACAGCCCGGCATAGAAATGCCAGCGCCAGGCCATGGCATAAAAGCGGGACGCACCAGACGTGCGCCCAGGCGAAGTTGCATTCGAGGAAGTCATATCTTCAAAAATGGAATAGGCGACCGAACCCGGCCCAGCGTAGGGACGCGTTCAGCTACAGCTGCGCCTGTCGGCGCGGACATTCAGAGGGTGCAGGGGCTCAAGCCTGCGGCACTTAGGGGAAACGGCCGTTGGAACTAGCCGTGCGCCGTGGTCAGTGCTTGTGTACGGCCGCCCCGGGAGCTCCGGGGGCGACGGGGGCCATGGTGGCGATCGGCAGCTTCAGCTCCTGCTTGCTCTGCACGCCCTTGGCGTCCTGGAACACCAGGGTCAGCGGGATCGTGCTGTCCTTGGGCAAGGCGGCCTTCAGGTCCATCAGCATGATGTGGTAGCCGCCGGGGGTCAGGGCCACAGGCTTGCCGGCCGGCAGATCCAGGCCGCCGGGCAAGGCGCGCATCTTCATCACATCGCCCTCCATCTTCATCTCGTGCACCTCGGCCACACCGGCCACCGGGGTGGAGACGGAGACCAGCCGGGCCGCTTCCTTGGCGGTCAGTGTCATGAAGGCGCCGCTGCCCTTCTGGCCCGGCACGGTGGTGCGGGCCCAGGCGTTGCTGACTTCGACATTCTGGGCAAACAATGGGCCGCTGGCGCAGACCAGTAGTGCGGCAATAGCTGCGAATTTCATAGCACTTATTCCTTTAATGGGCATGGCCGACGTGTTCCGAGGGGATGATTTCCAGCAGCGCCGCCGGGTTCTTCAAGCCCTTGCTGGAGGTGCCGCTGGCCGGCACTTCGGACCAGTCGACGCTGCCTTTCTCGCAGATCTGCAGCACCTTGAACCACATGGCGCCGGCCGTGGCAGGCAGGGCGCCGCGCAGCACGAATTCATCGTAGTACGCATCCTGCAGCCAGCTGTCTTTGGACGCGGCGGTCCAGGTGATTTCGGTCACGCCTTCAGTGACCTGCTTACCGTGGTCGTCAAAGGGTTTGTCGAGCTTGCCGCTCTTGATGGCCAGCAGCCAGCCGGCCTTGGGCATGGGCTTGGCGTCCTGGAAGCCGGCCGGGATGGTGACGCGCAAGGCGGTCACGGGCGAGCCCTCGCAGCCGTGGCCGACACGCAGGGTGGCGCGGTAATAGGTGCCGGCCAGCGCCGCCTGGTCTGCCAAGGTTATATGGGCAAAAGCGCTGCTGGCGCACATCACAGCTGCGCAGACAGCTACGGATTTAATAGCAATTGAAATAGACATGAAGTATTCGGTCGCAAGACCCAAGCTCAAAAAACAAGAAACAGGCCGCTAGCGCAGGTGGTGCCTGCACGAGTAGCTACATATTTGATAGTTCAGAGCAGGGTCGGCGGCCCGCGCGCCGGCAGGGGCGCGGCGGTCAGCCAGGCAATGTGGGCAGCCGGAATGCTGCGCAGCACATAGGCCAGGGGCTGGGCCGGTTCGACCTGTACCCGGGCGGCCGGCGGCGGTGCGCCGGGGGTCAGGCACAGCGGGCAGTCGCCCATCTGGCTCACCACCTGGGTGCTGCCATCCGCCGACTTGACCAGCAGCTTGACGGCACCGGCGCTTGAGCACACCAGCTCCATGGCCAGCGGGTGCGTCAGCGGCGCGGCAATCGCCACGCCCAGCGACAGCGCAAAACACAGCAGCACCCAGCGCGCCAGATGGCGGGCGAAGGCGTGGGGGTTGCGCAGCGTAGGCATGGCGGCGATTATGCCGCGCCGCGCAATACCTCAGGCGCCGCGCACCATGGCGAGCACCTTGCCAGCGTCCAGGGTACGGGCCTTCTCCTGCATGGCGGGCAGGTAGCGGCCGTGCAGGCCTTGCGCCTCCTGGGTCACGCTGGCGTAGGCATCCTTGAGCACCTGGGTAGACAGGGTGCGCCCGCCTGCGTAGTAGCGTTTGGCCACGTGGCCCAGCGCGTAGGTTGCGGCAAAGCTCATGCCGGTGCTGACAGCCTGCTGGCCCAGGCCGCGCAGCAGGCCGCCGCCGACCTTGCCCAGCAAGCCACCGAGCAGCTTGCGCCCGGCCTGCTCCAGGTACTGCGAGGTCAGGCCCACGCCGACGGTAGCCAAAAAGTCTTTGATATGGCCGCGGTCCAGCTCGAAGCCATGGGCCTTGCCGATGCCGTAAACCAGCTTCATCTGCAAAGGGATGATGGCCATGGTGGACAGGGATTCGGGCAGCAGTTCGAGCGCGCCGTTGACGATAGCGGCGTTGAGGATCATCTTGTCCAGCTCGGTATCGCTGAGCTTTGCAGCGATTGCAGCCGCGGCGGGTGTGGCCGCAGCCAGGGGCACGGAGGCCATAGCATCAGCCTGCTGCGCGAACTGCTCGGCAGCCGCCGTGTTCAGCCCCAGGGCCTGCTTCACACTGGTCAAGAACCGCTGTTCGGCGGGGGAATGCACGCCATCCGCATCGCAGACGCAGACCGCCATTTCATAGGCCAGTTGTTTGGATTCGACGCTGACCAGCGCCGCCGCCACGCTGTCCAGCGAGACGCGCTGCAGCAGCACGTCCTGGTACAGCGTGGGCAGGTTCAGGCCATCGGCTTGCGACAGGCCTTCGGCGATGCGCTTGATCTCGGTACGCTCGCGCTCGTGCTTTTCACCATCGACAAAAGCGGCGAGCAGGCTCAGGGTGACGATGGCCCGGGTTTCAGATGCATTCATGGAAGGTTCTCTGGACGTGACGGAGCCGGTTGGTGCCGAAACAAGGCCAAAGGTTCCGGGCGGCATCCGCGGCGCGTCATGCATTTGCCACACCAGCGCCTTCTGCGTGTCACATGGCCACCGCACACTCGCGGGCAACTGCATTGCCATGGAGCTGCCATGAACCCTATGTCGCACCGCATCTACACATCCTGTGGGGCTGCCGCACCGGCAGGGGCCTGATGTTCCAGGCTTTTGACGCAGGCGCGCCGGCCGCCGGGCTCTGGCGCGCCGCGCTGACACCACCTGCCGACGACGGGCTGGACGATGACGCGGTACCGGCGCAACGCCTGCGCTGCATCTTCATTTCCGACCTGCACCTGGGCACACCGGGCTGCCAGGCCGAGCCCTTACTGCGCTTTCTGAAAGCCCACCCCAGCGATTACCTGTACCTGGTGGGCGACATCATCGACGGCTGGCAGCTGCGCCGGCGCTGGTACTGGCCGCAGTCGCACAACGACGTGGTGCAAAAGCTGCTGCGCCGCGCCCGCAAAGGCTGCCGCGTGATCTTTGTGCCCGGCAACCACGACGAGTTCGCGCGCGGCTTTGTCGGCCACCACTTCGGCGGCATCGAGGTGGTGCAGGAGGCGGTGCATGTGACCACCGACGGCCGCAAGCTGTGGGTGGTGCATGGCGACTACTTCGACGCGGTGGTGCAGTACGCCAAGTGGCTGGCCTACCTAGGCGACAACCTGTACGAGTTGACCCTGAAGCTGAACCGGCACCTGAACAGCCTGCGCGCCCGCATGGGCCTACCCTACTGGTCGCTGTCGTCCTACCTGAAGGGCAAGGTGAAGACCGCGCTGAACTATGTGACCGACTTCGAAGAAGCCGTGGCAGCCGAGGCCCGCAAGCGCGGCCACCACGGCGTGGTCTGCGGCCACATCCACCGCGCCGAGATGCGCAGTATCAACGGCACCCTGTATTGCAACGACGGCGACTGGGTGGAGAGCCGCACCGCGCTAGTCGAGCACATGGACGGCCGGCTGGAACTGCTGCACTGGCAAGACCCGTCGCCGTCTATCGCCGCTACCGCACCACTGTCCCACACCGCCACCGTTTAACCAGGAGAGCCCCATGTCCGACTTCTTCGAGCAACTCAGAATCCAGCGCTGGGACGACCACCGCTACTACCACCACAGCCGCATCAACCAGTCGCTGCACCTGGTCAGCGCCGTCAGCTTTGTCTGCGCCTACGCGCTGCTTTTCAAAGACCCGGCACTGGCCGCGCTACTGGCCTGGCTGGTGTCGATGACCAGCCGCCAGGCCGGGCATTTCTTCTTCGAGCCCAAGGGCTATGACGTGGTGAACCAGGCCACGCACGAGCACAAGGAAGACATCAAGGTCGGCTACAACCTGCGCCGCAAAGTGGTGCTGCTGGCCATCTGGGCCGCATCGCCGCTGCTGCTGGTCTGGCAGCCCAGCCTGTTCGGCCTGCTGGAGCCGCACACCACCTGGGAAGGCTTTGCCCGCAACACCGGCCTGCTGTGGCTGGCCGTGGGCGTAGGCGGCCTGGTGTTCCGCACCGTGCACCTGTTCTTCTTGAAGGATGTGGAAGCCGGCCTGGTGTGGATGACCAAGATCCTGACCGACCCGTTCCATGACATCCTGCTGTACTACAAGGCCCCGCTGGCCCTTATGCGCGGCGAGCTGATCGAGCCGCGCCAGGCCGCGCACTGACAACACTTTCAGGTATGCCGTGCATTTACCAGAAACACCGCAGAACTGGCTCTGCCAGGCGGCTGGTGTTGCCCCCTGCAAGGGGGTTGGCGGAAAGTGCGTAGCACTGCAGCCTGGGGGTGTTCAAAATTTCTGCGCCAGCATTTCTCGCAACACCCGGCGCTTGATGCCTTTGTTCGTCAGCGTCGGGTTATGCCACCACCAGCCATCGGCCTGCATCGCCTGGGCGGCGCGCACGAAGCGCTCGGCCACGGCGGCAAAGTCGGCATCGCTGTAGTTCAAGCTGAAGATGAACCGCCCGGTACCGACCCAGCTCAAAGCCAGGCCTTCAAGCCGCAGGTAATGCTGCAGCAACCAGTTGTAGCAGGCCGGCTGGGTGTAGAGCACGGTCCAGATGGAGGACATATGCGCCACCTGCACTGGCACGCCGGCAGCGGCCAGGCGCTGGTTCAGGTCGGTAGCGCGTTGGTCCCAGCGCGCGTCTTGCCCGGAGTACATGGCCTGCACCGGGGCAGTCTCCAGGCTTTGCAGAAACACGTTCATCGCGCCCATCACATACGGGTGGGCGTTAAAGGTACCGCGGGCAAAACAGATGTCGGCCGGGGCATCCTCGCGGAAGCGCTTCATCCAGACATGCTGGCCGCAGACCACGCCCACCGGCAGGCCACCGCCGAGGGTCTTACCGTAGGTCACCATATCGGCCTGCACGCCAAAGTATTCCTGCGCACCGCCGGGTGCCAGGCGGAAGCCGACGAACACCTCGTCGAAGATCAGGGCGATGTTTTTCTCGGTGCAGATCTGCCGCAACTCCTTCAGCCAGCGCGTCGTGGCAGCGCGATCGAAATGCGCGCTACGGCCGCTGTCCAGCAGCGAGGAATCGCCCGGCGCACCTATGTTCGGGTGCAGGGCCTGCAGCGGGTTCACCAGCACGCAGGCGATGTCCTTGCGTTTGCGCAGCACGCGCAAAGTGGCCTCGCCCATGTCCTTCAGGGTGTAGGTATCGCGCTCGGTCACCGGGTTGCCGATGCCGGGCTGCACATCACCCCACCAGCCGTGGTACGCGCCGCAAAAACGCAGCAGGTGCGTGCGCTTGGTGTGGTAACGGGCCAGGCGCACCGCCTGCATCACCGCCTCGGTGCCGGACATGTGGAACGAGACTTCGTCCATGCCGGAAATGGCTTTCAGCCGCTGCGCGTTGTCGGCCACCACCGGGTGGTAGGAGCCGAGCACCGGGCCGAGTTCGGCCACCATGGCGCTGCCCTGGCGGATGCAGTCTTTGTAGAAGTCGTTGCCAAACAGGTTCACGCCGTAGGAGCCGGTCAGGTCGTAGAACACATTGCCGTCCAAGTCGGTCAGGGTCACACCGGCCGTGGACTGCACGAACGAGCCGGTCTTCAACGCCTTGCCGAACAGTTCGCGGAACTGGTAGGGCACTTTGTACGCGGCGATGAACTGCATGTCGGAAATATCGCCCTCGGCCTCGCGCGTCAGCTGCAGGCTGTGGGCGAAGCGGCTGGCGTACTCGGCGGCGAGCCGGGCCAGCGCGGTCTTGCGCAGCCCCACCACCTCGGGCGGCGCGCCGTCCAGACCAAAAGCCTGGGCATCGTCGTAGCCGTAGTTCGGCAGCTGTGCCGCCATGCGCCGCGCCATGCGCGGATGTCCGGTAAGCGAGCGGTGTTTGGCCAGAGACAGTTCCAGCCGCGTCTTCACGCGGGTTGCGCCGTACAGCAGCGCACCGCCGCCGACGGCCAACCAAGCCATTGATTCATTCACAAGATTTTTCCTTTCAAAAGAGATTCACCATGCAGATTCGCCAGCAGATACAGCAACTACTGAAGCAGGAAGACCTGAACTTTTTGCTCACCAACCGCCTGCCGCGGCGCTGGCTGACGCAGGCCATGGGCTGGTTCAGCCAGATCGAGCAGCCCCTGGTGCGCGACGCTTCGATTGCGGTGTGGAAGTTCTTCTCGGATCTGGACCTCAGCGAAGCGAAGAAAACGCGTTTCAAAAGCATGCACGACTGCTTTACCCGCGAGCTGAAAGACGGCCTGCGCCCCATCGCTATGGACCCGGCGGTGCTGAGCAGCCCCAGCGACGGCATCGTCGGCGCCCATGGGCCGATTGAGGGCACGCAGGTGTTCCAGGCCAAGGGCTTTCCGTACACGCTGCAAGAACTGTTGGGCGACGAGGCCCACAGTGGCGAATGGCGCGACGGCTATTTCGTGACCCTGCGGCTGACGTCGAGCATGTACCACCGCTTCCACGCACCGCAGGACTGCACGGTGGAGAAAGTGACCTACTTTTCCGGCGACACCTGGAACGTGAACCCGATTGCTTTGAAACGCGTGGAAAAGCTGTTCTGCAAGAACGAGCGCGCCTTTCTGAAAACCCGCATCGGTGGCGACGGACCGGCGCGCGGCCAGACGGTTGCGCTGGTGCCGGTGGCGGCGATCCTGGTGGCCAGCATCCGCCTGCATTTTCTGGACGTGCTGCTGCACCTGAAGTACCAAGGCCCGAACACCCTGCCCTGCAACGCCAGCTTCACCAAGGGCCAGGAGATGGGCTGGTTTCAGCATGGATCGACCATCATCGTGCTGGCGCCCAAGGGCTTTGCGCTGTGCGAAGGTCTGCGCGATGGCTCAACAGTCCGCATGGGCCAAGCCCTTATGCGCTGGACGCAACCGACGGTTTAGGCTGCACAAACTGTGCCGCGGGCAGACTGCTGAAATGCCCGCCGTGGCATTGCACCACGGTGCGCAAGGTGCCGACAAAGCTGTCCACCACCGCGGCCCAGCCCAGGTGGGCCACACTGTCCGGGGCGTTCAGGCGCAGCGCCTGCAGCCGTTGCGGGTGGCTGGCCAGGGCCACCGCGGCCTGCACAAACTGCGCCTCTTCGCCCAGCGGCACCAGCGCGCCGTTGTGCTCCTGGCGGATCAGGTGGGCCGCCGCGGCATGCGCATACGACAGCACAGCCAGGCCGCTGGCCAGGGCTTCGGGCACCACATTGCCGTAGGTCTCGGTCATGCTGGGGAACAGGAACAGGTCGCCCGATGCGTAGTAGGTGGCCAGCTCTTCACCCTGGCGCACGCCCGCAAAAATCGCCTGTGGGCAGCTGTCCTGCAAGGCCTTGCGCAGCGGACCGTCGCCCACCAGCACCAGCTTGGCCGTGGGCTGGCGCGCCTGGATCGCGGCAAAGGCGGCCAGCACGGCGGCCACATTCTTCTCTCTAGCCAGGCGGCCCACATACAGCGCCACCACATCCTGTTCGCCCACGCCCCAGCTGGCGCGCAGCGCGCTAGAGCGGCGCGCCGGGCTGAACTGGGCGATCTCCACGCCGCGCGACAACACCGACACATTGCGGTAGCCGCGCGCCTGCAGCGCGTAGACCATGGCCGGTGTGGGCACCAAGGTGGCCATGGTGCGGTTGTGCAGCTTGCGCAGGTAGGCGTCGATCGGCGTCTTCAGCAGGCCCAGGCCGTAGTGGCCCGAATAGTTGTCGAAATTGGTGTGGAACGAGCTGGTCACCGGCAGCTGCAGCTTGCGCGCCGCGGTCACTGCCGACCAACCCAGCGGGCCTTCGGTGGCGACATGCACCACGTCGGGCCGCATCTGCTGCCACAGCGCCAGCAGCCGGTTTTTCGACGGCAGGCCGAAGCGGAAATTGCCGTAGCTGGGAATCGGCACGCCGGCGGACAGCACTTCGTCCAGCCCCGCGCGCGGCCCCTGGGCCTCCACCCCGGGCTGGCGCGGCCGCACGACTTGCAGCGCATGGCCGCGCTGCAGCATGCCTTCCACCAAGCGCCCCAGGGTCATGGCGACGCCATTCACTTCGGGCGGAAAAGTCTCGGTCACCAGCGCAATCCGCAGACTGGCCGGTTGTGCAGCGAATGATTCCACGATGATCTCTTCAGCGTTGTTCACGCTGTCGAGACTACGGGGGCTGCATGGCAGATTGATGGCGTTGGCGTGTCAGTTTAAAGACACCACCGAACTTCGATATAAAAAGTGCCTCTAGCGCTTATTTCACCAGCGCAAGCAGCTACTTTTTATATAGCAAACCAGTCCCGCTTATCTGGGCCGGTCGTAGAACGGGAAGGTCATGGGGGCGATCACCGTGACCGCCTCGGCACCGCCGACGCCGCGGTAGGGTGCGAACTGCATGTCGTTCACCGCCAGCAGGCAGGCCTCGTCGAGCACCGGGTTCTGGCTGGACTGGGCGACCCGCTTGCGCAGCACCTTGCCGTCGGCGTCCACCAGGATCTCCACGATGACGGTGCTGGTGCGCGAGCGGTCCCGCACCAGATCCGGCGCCGGCGTCGGCACCTTGACCCGCCAGGGGGTGCTGGTGCGCATCTGGGTGATGTCGATCTGCTGGTCGGGCCACGGGGCCTCGGGCGGGGCGGATGCGCAGCCGGCCAGGACGGCCAGCGCGGCAACCAACAATAAATGGCGAAAACGATGTTGCATATGGGTTCCTATATTTCGTATCTGGGCTGCGCTTTCAGCCCAGCAGGGGTGCCAATTCCTGGTCGATCGCGCCGAACAGGCTGAGGCCGTCCTGGCCCTTCATCTCGATGCGCACCGTGTCGCCGAACTGCAGGTAAGCCGTACTCGGCTGGCCGCTTTGCAGCGTCTCCATGGCGCGCTTTTCGGCGATGCAGTTGTAGCCTTGGGGCCACTGGGTCTTGGACTTGCTGCCCACGCCCGCATTGGCCACCGGGCCGGAGCCGACGATGCTACCCGCCCGCACGTTGCGCGTGGCGCACAGCTGGGCGATCAGCTGGCCGAAGTGGTATTGCATATCGGGTCCGGCATCGCACATGCCGACCTTGCGGCCGTTCCAGCTGGTGTGCAGCGGCAGGTGTACGCGGCCCTTGTCCCAGGCATCGCCGAGTTCGTCCAGGGTAATGGCAACCGGGCTGAACGCGGTGGCCGGCGCGCTCTGCACCCAGCCCGCGCCCTTGGCTCGCTCTACCGGCTCCAGGCTGCGCAGGCGCACGCTGTTGCTCAGCAGCAGCAGGCGCACGCCGTCCAGCGCCTGGGCCGGAGTCGCGCCCTGCGGCACATCGGCGGTGATGGCGGCCAGGCCGGCGCCGAAGTCCACGCCCAGCGCTTCCGACTGGCAGCGCAGCAGCTCGCAGGCGCCCAGCAGGTTGTCACCGCTGCCCGGGGCCAGCACCAGGCCGGGCTCGGCGTCCTGGGCCTGCAGCAGGCTGGGATAGGCCTGGCCCTCCACCCATTGGTAGGCGCGCGGCAGCGGTGCCATGCACTGCAGCGGATCGAAGGGAAACGTGTGGCGGCCCCGGCCCTGGTTCAGCGCGTCGTACAGGTCTTGCAGCTGTGGGCTGAGGAAGCCCCAGTCGTCCAGCACCTGCTGCAGGCGGCTGGCAATGCCGGTCGCATAATGGGCCGAAGCCAGGTCGCGCGACACCACTACGAGTTGGCCGTCGCGGGAACCGTCTTGGTAGGTGGCCAATTTCATAGGGGAGTCAGCCGGGTGGAGTGGATCAAGCGTTGCATAGACAAATGAGTTTAACGAAGCCCACCCTGCCCCTGCGTGCGCTGCTGCTGATCGGCGGCGGCGTCGCACTGGCCCACCTGCTGCTGCTGCGCGAGCTGCCGGCAGCGCTGCAGGTACAAGGGGAAGCCCCTACAGCCCGCGCACTGCAAACCCGCAGCATCGCCGCGCCGCCGCCCCCGGTCGCAGTTGCCCCGGCGCCAGCGCCTCCGATAGCACGGCCCAAGCCCCCGCCAGCCCCGCCCCCCGTGCAAGCGCCCCCCACCAGCACCACGGTCGCCAGCGTGGAGACCCCGGACCCACTGCCCCCCGAGCCAGCCCCGCTACCCGAACCACCGGCCTCGGCGCCGGAGGTCCCGGTGGTCACGCCACCAGCACCACCGGAACCCGCGGCGTCTGCCCCGGCCCCGCCTGCCCCGCCTGCCCCGCCCGCGGTCACCCAGGCCACGGCCTTCGCCTTTCCGGCTTCCGTGCATTTGCTCTACGAGCTCAGCGGTGAATCGAAAAAACTGCGCTACCAGGCGCGCGGCGAGCTGCAGTGGCGCCAGGACGGCCAGCACTACGACGCCCAACTGCAGGCCAGCATGCTGTTCTTCGGCTCGCGCACCCGCACCAGCAGCGGACAGATCACACCCAGCGGCCTGGCGCCAACCCGGTTTTCCGACAAATGGCGCAGCGAACAGGCCGCGCACTTCGACCAGGAGAAGCACAAAGTCACCTTCAGCGCCAACACGCCAGAAGTCACCTTGCAGGCCGCTGCCCAGGACCAGTTAAGTGTGATCCTGCAAATTGCCGGCATGCTGGCCGCCGAACCAGCCAGTTACCCCGCCGGCAGCGGCATTACCCTGCAAACCGTAGGCCCCAAGGATGCGGATATCTGGGCCTTTACCGTAGAGACGCCGGAGAAGATCCGCGTGCCCAGCGGCGAGCTGGAAACCATCAAACTGATCCGCAAACCGCGCAAGGAATTCGACCAGAAGGTCGAAATCTGGCTGGCCCCCAGCCTGGGCTACCTGCCGGCGCGGCTAAAAATCACGAATGCCAACGGTGATTTCATCGACCAACAACTGCGCGGCGTGGAAAAGCCGTAATCTGTAGCTGCCTTGAAAACTGTGGAAACGTAGCCATCTGTGCATCAGTGATTGAAAAGGACCGCACCATGAACACGCTTTACGACTCTGAATCCTTTGTGGTGGTCCACATGCAGCCGAATGCCGCCCTGGAAGCCTTGCTGCCGCAGATGGACACCCCGCGCGCGCCCACGCTGGAACGCCACGGCTTTGAAATCGTCGACAAACGCTCGGGCAAAGAGGTCTACCTGGACGGCTCTTGGGCAGAGTTGTTCCAACGCCATATTGACGCCTGGCAGCAGAACACCCCGACCCAGGAAGAAGTCGAAGACACGCTGGAGCAATACTCCGGGTTGGCCCAGAACCCGGTCGTCATCCACTGAACATGCTGCCGCGCGCCGTCCTGATGGCCACGGCCTTGTTGACGGGCTGCGCCAGCATGTCGCCGAACCGCAGCCTGGCGCTGCTGCCCGCGGATGCCATCCTGCTGGGCGAGCAACACGACGCGCCCGACCACCAGCGCATCCACCGCGAAACCATAGAAGCCCTGGCCGCCCAAGGCCAACTCGCCGCCGTGGCCATCGAGATGGCCGAGCAAGGCCGCAGCACTGCCGCCCTGCCGCGCGATGCCGATACCTCCCAGGTGCAGGCTGCGCTGCAGTGGGACGACGCCGGCTGGCCCTGGGCCGCCTACGGCCCGGCGGTGATGGCTGCAGTGCGGGCTGGCGTGCCGGTACTCGGCGCGAACCTGCCGCGCGCCCAGATGCGCAGCGCCATGGCCAACAGCGCGCTGGACGGCCAACTGCCCGGCCCGGCGTTGAAGGCCCAGCAGCACGCGATCCGCCTCGGCCACTGCGGCCTGCTGCCCGAGAGCCAGATCGCGCCCATGACGCGCATCCAGATCGCGCGTGACATGGCCATGGCACAGACCCTGCAAGCGGCAGCCGTGCGCGGCAAGGCCGTATTGCTGCTGGCCGGTGCCGGCCATGTAGACCGCAGCCTGGGCGTACCGCAGCATTTGCCTGAAAGTTTGGTGTCAAAAGCCGTTCTACTGCAGGCGGGACAAGCGCCAGAAGCTACTAAAAACATAGTAACTTTTGACAGCACGTGGCAGACGCCCAGCATTCCCGCCACCGACTACTGCGCCAGCCTGCAGAACCAGTTGCCCGGCTAACCCGCTGCCGCAAGCTCGGCGACAATCCAGCCTGTATGACCTCAACCCACAACCACGCCTATATCCTCACCCTGTCCTGCCCCGACCGCCAGGGCATCGTGCATGCCGTCTCCGGCTTTCTGCTGGATCGCGGCAGCAACATCGAAGAAGCCGCGCAGTACAACGACCACGACACCGGTCTGTTCTTCATGCGCGTGCAGTTCGCCTGTGACGCCGTCAGCGCCGCCGACTTGCGCAGCCAGCTGGGCAGCTTTGCCGAAGGCTTTGCCATGCGGTGGAGCCTGCACGAGACCTCGGAGCCGGTGCGGACCGTGCTGATGGTCAGCAAGGAAGGCCATTGCCTGAACGACCTGCTGTTCCGATGGAAAAGCGGCCTGCTGCCGCTGGACATCCGTGCCATCGTCAGCAACCACCGCGATTTCTACCAGCTGGCCGCCAGCTACAACGTGCCCTTCCACCACATCCCGGTGACGGCCTCCACCAAGGCCCAGGCCGAGGCCCGCGCTTACGAGGTGATAGAGAACGAAGGCGCCGAGCTGGTGGTGCTAGCGCGCTATATGCAGATCCTGAGCGACGACCTGTGCCGCAAGCTAGCGGGCCGGGCCATCAACATCCACCACAGCTTTCTGCCCAGCTTCAAGGGCGCCAAACCTTACTACCAGGCGCATGACCGCGGCGTGAAGCTGATCGGCGCCACCGCGCACTACGTGACGGCAGACCTGGACGAAGGCCCCATCATCGAGCAGGACGTGGCCCGCGTGGACCACAGCCGCACGGTAGAGCATTTCACCGCGCAAGGCCGCGATACCGAAAGCCAGGTGCTGGCCCGCGCCGTCAAGTGGCACAGCGAGCACCGCGTGCTGCTGAACGGCCACAAAACCGTCATCTTCAAGTAACTGCTTAGTTCCAGAACCACCGCGGAACTGGCTTTGCCAGGCCGCTGGCGGTGCCCCCTGCAAGGGGGTGGGCGGAAACACGCAGTGTGGAGCCTGGGGGTGTGCTACCGCTCTGCCATCACTTCGCCCAGGCGCACGCTAGCTGCGGGTGCCCAGGCGGGGTTGAAGCTCAGTGGGCCTTGGGGGAACAGCATCACCACGGTGGAGCCCAGCAGGAAGCGGCCCATTTCGTCGCCCTGCTTCAACACCACCTGATGGTCGTCGTAGCGCCATTCGCGCACCGGGCCGCGGGGTGGGTTGATCACGCCCTGCCAGACAGTCGCCATGCTGCCAACGATGGCAGCGCCCACCAGCACCAGCACAAACGGGCCGCGCTCCGAGTCAAATACACACACCACCCGCTCGTTGCGCGCGAACAGGCCGGGTACGCCCTGCGCCGTCACCGGGTTGACCGAGAACAAATCGCCGGGCACGTAGACCATGCGCGTCAGCCGCCCATCGCAGGGCATGTGGATGCGGTGGTAGTCCTTGGGGCTCAGGTAGATGTTGGCAAAGTGGCCGTTCTCGAACAGCGCACCCAGCGCCGCGTCGCCGCCCACCAGCGCCGTGGTCGAAAAGGTATGGCCCTTGGCCTGGAAGATCTGGTCGCGCTCAATTCTGCCAAACTGGCTGATCGCACCGTCCACCGGGCACACCAGGTCGGCCTGGGCCAGCGGGCGCGCACCAGGCTTCAAGGCGCGAGTGAAGAACTCGTTGAAGCTGGCATAGCTGGTGATATCTGGATTGGCCGCTTCGGCCATGTTCACCCCGTATTTGCCAACGAACCAGCGGATGATGCCGGTGGTGATGCTGCCGGCGCGCGCCGTGGCGACATGCCAGCCAAATGCGGTGATGGCGTGCTTGGGCAGCAGGTACTGCAGCCACACTTTGAAACGGTCAGACACGCGCAATCCCCTAGGCAAAAAGGGGGCCATTGTAGTCAGCGGTTCGCCCTGGACGGGTCACAATCGGGCATGGCTGCTACGCGTATACCCCCAATCCAGTGCCTGTTGACATTCGAAGCCCTGGCCCGGCTGCGCAGCGTGACCCAGGCTGCCGAAGAGCTGTGCGTCACCTCCAGTGCGGTCAGCCACCGGGTCAAGCAGCTGGAGCAGATCCTCGGCACCAAGCTGTTTGGCCGCGCCGACTTCTCGCTGACCACCGAGGGCAGCGAGTACCTGGCCCATGTGCGCGAAGGGCTGGCGATTTTGGAGCGTTTCCCCAGCACCCAGTCGGCGCCCGGCAAACGCAAGCTGCGGCTGGCGGTAACGCCGACCTTCGCCCGGGCCATCCTGATCCCGCGGTTGCGCCAGTTCACCGAGGCCTATCCCGAGATCGACCTGACCCTGCAGGTGTCGATTCCCTTGCTCGATGTTGTGGCCGAAGACGCCGACCTGATGGTGCGCTTCGGCACTGGCCGCTATGCGGATGTGGAACACGTCTGCCTGACCCGCGACGAGGTCACGCCGCTAGCCTCGCCGGCCTTTGTACGAGAGCACGGCCCATTCGACGCGATCGACGATCTGGAAGGCGCACGCCTGCTGCGTTCGCCGCTCGAGCCCTGGCGCACCTGGTTCGCGGCCCATCAGCTGGACTGGCCCGAACCCGCCGACGGTTCACAGTTCAACGACGTCGGCCTGATGTGCGATGCCGCAGCGGCCGGCATGGGCATCGCCCTGGTGCGGCTGCGCCTAGGCGCGCCCTGGTTGGACAACGGTGCGCTGGTACGCTTGTGCGCCCGCAGCGTGCCCAGCCCGCATGCGCATTACCTGTGCTGGAACACCGGCGCCATGGACCGCTGGGAGTGCGCGGCCTTTGCCGACTGGCTGAAGAAGGCCGTCGCCTGAAACTGCATTCTTAAGCAAAAAGAGCTGCTAGCGCAGGTAGTACCTGCACTAGCAGCTCTATTATTGATAGCAAATGGCTTATGCGGCCTTGGCTTGTGCCAGCAGAGTGGCAGCGTCACTGACTTCAAACTTGCCGCCGGCTTCGACGTTCAGGCTGGCGACCACGCCGTTCGTCACTAACATCGAATAGCGGTTGCTGCGCAGGCCCAGGCCTTTGGCGGTGAGGTCCAGGGTCAGGCCAGCGGCCTTGGCGAAGTCGGCGCTGCCGTCGCCCAGCATGCGGACCTTGCCAGCGGTCTTCTGGTCGCGCGCCCAGGCGCCCATCACGAAGGCATCGTTCACGCTGAGACACCAGATTTCGTCGACGCCGGCGGCTTTGAAAGCCTCGGCGTTGGCCACATAGCCGGGCACGTGCTGTGCCGAGCAGGTGGGCGTAAACGCGCCAGGCAAGGCGAACAACGCAATCGTCTTGCCCGCGGTGGCCTTGGCCACATCCACAGCGTTCGGGCCGATGCTGCAGCCTTCGCCTTCTACTTCGGAATACTCGAACAGGGTGGTGGATGGAAGTGTGTCGCCGACTTTAATCATGGTGTGCTCCTGGAGTGAAAAGAAAAATGGGGCTGTGTCAGCCCCATAAACAAAAACGGTCCACATTGTGGACCGTTTTCAAAGCAGCTTGCAGCTTTAGACCGCAATAGCCTTTTGCACCAAGCGGGTAGCAACCCAGTTCTTGGTCTTCGAGATCGGACGGCTTTCCGTGATCTCAATGGTGTCGCCCAGCTTGAACTCGCCCTTTTCGTCATGGGCGTGGTACTTGCTCGACTTGCCAACGATCTTGCCGTAGAGCTCGTGCTTCACACGGCGCTCGATCAGCACGGTCACAGTCTTTGCTCGTTTGTCGCTGACCACCTTGCCAATCAAGGTGCGCTTGAGGGATGTTTTAGCTTCCGTCATGTTTTCGCTCCTTACTTAGCGGTTTTGTCAGCGGCTTGCTTCTCGACAAGAATAGTCTTGGCGCGGGCAATGTCACGACGCGCAGTGCGGATCGTGGCTGTGTTGGTGAGTTGTTGCGTGGCTTTTTGCATACGCAGGCCGAAATGGGCGCGTTGCAGCGCTTTCACTTCGTCCTTCAGGCCGGCAACGTCTTTGGTGCGCAGTTCAGTAGATTTGGTCATATCAGTCTCCTGCTTACTGGCCAATCATGCGGGCAACGAAGGTGGTGCGCAAAGGCAGTTTGGCAGCAGCCAAACGGAACGCTTCACGGGCCAGTTCTTCAGGAACGCCGACGATTTCAAAAACGATCTTACCTGGCTGAATTTCAGCCACGTAATACTCAGGGTTACCCTTGCCGTTACCCATACGCACTTCAGCAGGCTTTTGGGAAATTGGCTTGTCAGGGAACACGCGGATCCAGATACGGCCACCACGCTTTACGTGGCGGGAAATCGCACGGCGTGCGGCTTCAATCTGGCGGGCCGTCAGACGGCCACGATCCGTGCACTTCAGACCGAAGTCACCGAACGCAACCGAGCTACCCCGGGTTGCGATGCCGGTGTTACGGCCTTTTTGCTCTTTGCGGTACTTACGACGCGCGGGTTGCAACATGTTTATTCTCCTTTACCGTCAGCTGCAGCAGGTGCAGCAGGCGCGGCTACTTTACGGACGCGCTGAACGGTAGATTTCGGTGCAGCTGCACCTGTGGCTTCAACAGGCTTGTCGCTACCGTCTGCAGGAGCCGCATTGGCACCTACAGGGCGGCGGGGAGCACGTGCTGGAGGACGGTCATTGCCACCGGGACGGCCACCGCGGTCATCGCGACGGGGTCCACGGGGACGACGTTCTTCTTCGCTGCGCGGCTCTTGCGCGGCGGGGGCATCATTGCGACCCAGGTGGTCACCCTTGTAGACCCAAACCTTCACGCCAATAATGCCGTAAGTGGTTTTGGCTTCGGAGGTG